>NZ_JBRFJB010000001.1:0-1302145 GCF_053456465.1 Pseudomonas acericola (SeqCode)
ATACTAATTGCCCGTGAGGCTTGACCATATAACACCCAAGCAATTTGCGTCGAAAGGCCAGATTGCGGTGTGTGAAGACGATAGAACCGAAAGTTCGATACTCACAAAACACCGAAAGCTGTCACATGCCCAATTTGCTGAAGCGAGACCATCTGGTCACGACTCAGTACCCGAATTTCTTGACGACCATAGAGCATTGGAACCACCTGATCCCATCCCGAACTCAGCAGTGAAACGATGCATCGCCGATGGTAGTGTGGGGTTTCCCCATGTGAGAGTAGGTCATCGTCAAGATTAAATTCCGAAACCCCATTTGCGAAAGCAGATGGGGTTTTGTTTTGGGCGCGAGAAAAGTACTTTGAGCTTCATCCGCACGGATTTTATGCGCCGCTCTCTGTGAGTTGCAGTACTGATGCTCTCGATCGCTGAGTGCGCCTCAGAGCGCACAGGAGGCTTGTAAGCTTGCGATGAATGGTAGCTGGCGCATTGCGTCAGATGGCCGCGTGGGACGGCTTTGGAGAGGGGGTTCAAGCTTGGATCTGTACGCACAATATGGATTTGGCAGTTCGCGCACTTTTCTATAGGCGAAAAAAAAGACCTTGAATTTCAAGGTCTTTTTTTAAGATGGTGCCCGAGGGAGACTCGAGACTTCCATATATTCTGTGGCTTGCAGCCAGATTATACGGTTAGGGATACACGTAGGGATACATCGTGCGGGCTGTTGCCTATGAATGCTCGACACAGAGTTCGCTTCTGGGGAAAGCTCCTACAGGATCTGGAGGCTTTATACTCACCTTTTGGAGCTCTTGCTACTGGAAGGAAATTATTGGATGCCGACTTTTGCCGATTCTCGTGTTGCTCTCCCCCGTTCGTGGGATGAGTTCGAGGAAATTGTTTGCTCTGCCGCCAAGAACCGCTGGAGTAATCCGGATTTCACCCGCCATGGACGTCAAGGGCAGCGGCAAGACGGCGTAGACATTTACGGCAGTGATCAAAAAGGCATGCTGGTCGGGATTCAATGCAAGAACACCTGGTCCGGAATCACTTCAAACATGATCGCGCAGGAGGTACAGAAGGCAGAGTCCTTCCAGCCTCGCCTGACTGCTCTCTACATAGCAACAACTGCTGACACTGATCAGGCGGTGCAGCGGGCAGTCCGTGAAATGTCGGCTGCGCGCAAATCGCGTGGCGAATTTGAGGTGATGGTTTTGTTCTGGAATGACATATGGCTCGATCTCACGCTTAACGAGGCACGCCTATTTCAGCATTATCCTCAACTCCGCCCGATCAGTTCAGGAAGCAATCTGCCTACCCACGATCAAAAGTTATTTCAAGACTTTCAGTCAGCTTTTCCCTTTGAGCCTGCCGTGCGTCTTCTTCGAGAACATGACTTTGGTGATGCCTTTTCAAGAGGCGACATCAAGCCGTTGTACCGATTTTATGAGGAGTGGGATCAGCCCGAAAAGGAGTTTCTTGATTCCGATCTCCAGGCAGAGCTCTGTGTTCTTCATGCGGCTGCGCGTAGGTTGTCCAACCATTTGGTAGGAAAAACGGTACCGGTTTACGGAGGGGATCTTGCTTCTGTGTACTCTGATCGTGATCGCGCATCAGGTCCTCGAAATGCACATGTCTTAGAGGACGCACGTGTACTGAACGAGGAGGCTAGGATCTTTGTACCTGTGTACGAGAATTTTTTCCGGGCCTGCAAGAAAAAGCTCGGGTAGTAAACAATGGTCTGTATTTCTTCCGTAGTTGCAGAAGCGTAGGGCTGGACTTCACCGCATCCGCGATTGGGCAGGGAGTCTCATGGGACTGAAAATCAAAAAAAGTCGCTGGGGACCCTGACGATTTTCGATCTACACGGGGTCGGAAACCCGCGGGATCTTGTTAGCGACAGGCGTCCCACCTTACTGAAATTTCAACGTTGAAATTGAAAGGATCCTGATGAAAAAGGGGCATCGTTACCGAGTTGGTAAAGATGCCCCTTTGTGTTGCTGATAGCGCACGCATGGGGTTCGTCAACCGTGTCAACTTCGTCAACCGTGTCAACTTCGTCAACCTGTCAACCAACCTCAAAAAATCAGCCGCTAACACGAACGCGCGGGTTCTCTGCCCCGTGTCCTTCAGAAATGCTCAGGGTCCCTGGCGACCTCTCAACACCTTGTGCAATTGCACTGGTGAACTGTGTGTTCACCCGGTTCACCTGTTCACTAAGCTGGGCACTTGTTCGCTAACAAAGTCCCGCGGGTTTCCGACCCCGTACCGAGGGAAAATCCTCAGGGTCCCCGGCAAGTTTTAGGGGGTGCACCAAGGCAGTGCGTCTTGACCGCGGGGGATGGGTTTCTGTCGCTGATGGCATCACGGAGGATGGGGAGCGGGGGTGTGGTATCTGGAGTCGGATCAAAACCGGTGTAACAGGTGTAGCTCGTGTAACAGTGTCTATTAACTTATTGAAAATAAAGAGTTATTTCAGTGTTACACCGTGCGCAGCGGTTGCGTACACCGGGTGTAACAAGGGCCATCGGTGTAACAGTTGTGGATAGCAAACAGCCCGCTAGCGCGGGCTGTTTCAGGTTACTTGCTACATCGAGAGGATGTTTCGTGCGCTGTACTGGCCCGCTCGATCTGCCAGGTCGCCGCGATCCCAGCTTCCGAAGAGTTCACCTTGCACTGGGATATCAAGCTTTAACAGCGACACCGCATCTCGGGCAATCATGCGGGCAGACAGCCCTGAAAGCGAATTTGGCGACACGTCAAACCAAAGCTCGACAATTCTTGAAAGCAAACAGATGAATGGGGCGACATGCGCAGCGCAATCTCTTTCCTTAGGTTTGTGCTGGTTTCTTTACCTTCAGTGATATAGCACCGAGCTTCAGCTGGAGTTTTCGATGGCGTCGAATGATCTCTCATGGCGTATCAATAAATAGAGCGAGCGGAACAGCCTTTAGAGCTCTCTCGTGCCCGTAGGTCAGTACATGACGCTGCACCGCAGCGTAGGCAAAACCATCCTCAGGGATAGCAATTTTGAGTCGCCGCGTAAAAACGGCGGGACAATCCTTTTCCCAACACCCCCGAGCAGTTAGAGAAGCTCTTTCAGTATCAATTGCAAGCTGCTCAATCTGGCCTGCTATATCTCCCCGCGGAGCGATAAGCAAATTCGACACTTTTCTAAACACGATTCGGAAATCGGACAAATTTTTTGATGTCCGCAGACGATGGATTTCAAACAGATCATCAGCCAGCTGAAAGGACAGCTGGTCGGTCAAATGCGTGAATGGCAACCAGTATGTGGCAGTAGATTGAGCTTGCGTTGCAGCATTCAACTGTCGCCAAAAAAACGGAAAATCCGTAAACACTGCAGCACCGGTCACTTGGGCCATGAACAACGAAAGCTCTAACGGTGCACAGGGAATTGACAACAGCTGGCTGTTTTCTTTCCCCGGCTTGACGGGCTGGAGTAGCGCCAACGGGTCATCGGCTCTGCTCTCTTTAATTTCCCGTGCCATTTTATCTACATCGGCAGCGTCGAGATCGGGCGACGATTCACGGATGATATTGCTGATGGATTTGAGTGGTAGCCGTGCAAGCAGTCGCTCAGTGTCGTCACTTGCAAGGCGTTTAAACATTCCGGTGTCGTCGTAATTGTCTCCCGCATCGCCACGACGCGACATCTCCATGTCCCGTATCGCCTTACCAAAAGCGAATTCTAACTCGCCTGGGTCAGGGAGTAAGTGAACTATCCCTGCTTGAATGAATGGCTCCAGTTGGAGTAACAGAAATATATTTTTCAGGGTCTGCGCCCTGTGCTGAGCTGGATTTTCAACCGGGCTGAATTCGGGGCGAAGAAAGGTCGGATTCACGAACGGGTTGAGAAGAACAACCTCATCAAAATAGCTGGTCCAAGCAAGCACGCTCATGGCTACAGTGCGAGGGTCGATACAGCCCAAGTAAGCCGCCCGGAAAATCCGAGGGTCCGGCCGTGGCCAAAGCTCCCTGAAGTTTGTATCAGCTGGCCACAATGCCTGAATGCACCGAAAAATTTGCGTGACGCGCTCGTCGTTCAGTTCTGCGCGCGCGTCGCTCCAGCTTTTACCGTTGTCCAATCCAAGGATGTTTTTAACCTTGCCGATAAACATCAGGTTGCGCTCCCGAATACTTGCCACCGACCAGGTGGGCCGATGCGCTTCAGGAATATCTTTGCAACACGCTGAAAACGAATACCCGCTCCCGCAACCGCATTTGGCTTCATCTTCTATGACATCTGAGGGAGGCGGTTTCTTCAGGTACTCATGGCTGCCCGAAGTACGCCCGTACGCGTCCTGATAGTGGGTAGAGCCATCCTCGTAACCAACGTACATTTCTCCGCCAAAATGCCAAAGCTCGTCAACTGGTGGGCGAAGCACTTCGCCGATTTTGCTCCAATCGCCGTCGTATTCCCTCTCCGGATAGAGCCAATCCTCCACAGGCGCCGCCACATGTTTGCAGGCGCGTGATTTTAGAAGGTAGTTAATTGCTAACACTTGCTCCCTGGACAGCGACCTCGATCGGATCCATGCATCCGTCCGCACCAGGCTTTTTCCAAAGTGGCGGGCATTCTGTCGCTCGGCTAACAGGTCGAGACCATTTGCCTGATTCGCGTAGTCGAGGTGGCTAAGGACAAGGCAGTGCTCAGCATCCAAAGGGAAGATCGTCTGAGTCCCGTTCCATTGCACGGACGGCTCACTTGGATAGCGGCATGCCGGCGCATTTGGAGGGCAGGCCGAATTGTAGAGAGTGACAGGATTGTCGGTAATGATGAATTTAATGTCCGACTCTTTCGCGGAGACGATCTCACGAACCCCTTCACTCCAGATGGTCAAGTTCAGTGTTAATAAGTGCTGCATCTCACGCATGAGCCCAGACTGATCAAGCTGCGAGTAATGCGCATTGATCCAATCTAGACCTTTCGGCGTGCGTAACTTCTGTGCGCCGAGGTATTCGAAAAAAGGCGTAAATGCGTCATGTACCTCCTCTGGCCGGCCACTGGCTAGTTGACGAATCGCAACGGCCCCAGAGTTGTCGATCTCTCCAAACAGCAAACGCTCGATTTCATCGTTGGGCTGTCCCCCAGGCCAGGTAGTGTAGAGGTCGGTTGTTTTGAAGCTGCTTCTAGGGACGCGTTTGGATACCGATTTTCCTGGGCCATTCCGATGGATCTTCGGTGAGAGATCAAGATAGAAGAGTTGCGCTCCAGGCGCGGGAAGGAAACGTTTCTGGTACCAGATTGGCACGTAATGGTTTTCGTGGGTCTTCTGGTTCGTCAAGGAAACACTTCCGATAGAGAAAGGCTGAGATTAGATACAAGGCCTAGCTTCATGAGGGCGGTAATGACCACGGCTTCGGAACCGATCTAGGCCTTCAATGTTCGAGCGATGACGTTTTTAAGGTAGCTAACCAGCGCATCCCCGTCCACTATTTGGCCGAGGCTCAAACGCTCTATCGCTACATGTCAACGTCGGTACGCTTACCTGAGTGCTTGAAAGGGACTGGGGCTTGGTAGGACTAGCTGAATACTCGTGGTGTTTCGACCATCTTGATGGCGAGCAGCTGCGTTGAGGCGATAAAGGACATGGCAGCAAGCAGCTTTGGTCCCGAAGCGCAGTACTACGGGCATTGACCCAATCTCGTACCATCACGCCGCTATTCTGGCATGCCTCCCAATCGAGGTGCGCCACTATGCATAAGCGAATTTGGAGCCAAACGAGTCGGTGATGGCTAATCTTGGGTAGCTCTACGAGGTTGGCTTAGATTACCGTCTAGTCATAAATGGGACAGTTACCTTTGAAGGATCTATGGCTCTTACATTAGATGATTTGCTCAACGACGGCCGGTTGACGCGGTTGTTCTCAAAGGACGCTCGCAATTGTGCGTTGCAGCTATGGATCCTCCAGATTAAGTCGGCGCAATCGATTGAAAATCGTATTGTCTACGGCCGGCTGCTCCCCTACAGCCATGCCACTGAGCGATGGTCCTCCACCGACGACGACAATTACCATGCCTTCGGTGAAGTACAGGCACAAGTTATCCGTCTCAATCTATACGTCAAAAGCGACTGCTGCGCCGAACTCCTACGTCAATTGATAAGTGGCCGTACCATCTCGGAAGTCAGCGAAGAACTACAGTTTGGTGTTTCGAGACAGTTGAACGAGCGGTTCGGAGCGACCGCGCTTACCGCCGATGAGCTGATCTATCGTCCCGTTGCCTACCTGCTTAACCGCGATGCACACGTCATTGGTTTGTGCTCCAGCCCGCATGGTGGCGCTGGAGCTTTCAGTGCGTCGATCACACAGGCCGACAAGAGGGCGCTGCTCCGTCTAGGTCAGGACTACGATGCCGACTTAGTTGCATCGGTAGTCAACAGTATTAACGCGGATACGGGGCTTGACTTCGGTGGAGCTGACACCTCGCGTTTTGGAGATGTTGAACTGTTGGTCTTCCCCACACTGGACGACTTTGAACGGCGGTTGCTGAGCGTTGATTGGGTCGATTCATCGCTCGCTTTTGTCGCTCGATTTAATCCTATGCAGGTACCGCACTATTGCGGCTTTCAGTTCCACCTGAAAATTGAGAATGATGGCCACGTTATCTACTCGTATGTCACTACGGCAGAACGCAATGAAGAAGGCGAATTTGAATGCAGGTTCGAGCTGAGCGATCAATTGAGAGCAAGTACTGACACCACTGAGCTCGAGATTTTCGGCTTCCATAGTGACTATTCAAGCGGGGGCATGCTTTGTTGCCGATGGCGGATTGGGTATATCCGAGAGGTTAGTTTACAGAGTCATTTGGTTGGCCAAGGTGCTAATCCCGTTAAATTCGACTGGCTGGAAAAAACTACCCGGCCGTTAGTGTTGCCACGGGTAAAGGCAGCTCTGACGATCAGTCGCGGTAATCCAGGATTTACTAGCCGCATAGGCGGGCGTGAGAGTGACCCTTGGGTTCCGATCAACCGCGATCTGACATCCCTATTCGCGCGACTTCATCCGTCGAAATCAGAAGGATGTTTCTTCCAGCGTTGGGGCCAGGGCGATGGTGACGGGCGACTACAGCTAGTGGAGTGGTTCAGGGTGCTGCTGGCAAAGTACCAACAACACCAATTGGTTATTTTCGATCCGTATTTTGAGGATGCCGGTCTAGGTTTGATGCTGCTGTGCGCTGCACCGAATGTCGAATACATCGTCTTTACATCACTACTCAAATCATCTAAGAAAAGCGAAGAGAGTCCTGATGAGTATGATAAATCCACTCCGGACCGAATTAACAACCTGCTGGCAAGCTGTGAGCACAACCGCCAGCTACTTCAGCGTATCAAACTGCGTATTTACGGTCTGAAAGAAGGTCGACTGCATGATCGCTATATCTTGATCATGGGGGCGGACAGATTGCCGATTGCAGGCTTCCACTTATCCAATTCGTTTCAGAAAGCCGCTGAGAATTACCCTTTGCTGATCACGCCGATTCCTGCGGATGTACTGCTCAAAGTTGAGCACTACAAGTTTGGACTGGTGCAAGAGGCGATGGTTTTAAAGCCCGAAGGCGAGGCTGGTAACCCACCCATGCGGCTTCTCTTCGACTCTGCGGTGCCTGCGACAGTGGCGCCGCAACGCTATGAACCACTTCGTTTCCTTGAAAAGGCTCAAGCTGGCGATGTGCTTAGTAGTTGGACCGGAGAGTCGTCACTTCAAGGCTTAAGCGGAGATCCATTAAAAGAGCAGATGACCACATTGGGCATGCTCACGGGTAGCTCGCTCACCCTTCCAGAATCTGCAGGCTTTCGCAATTACCTCGATCATCAGATTGGCGACTTTACGAAGTTCATGGCGGATTGGGAGGTGCTCGGCGACGTGCTTGCACATTCAAGTACTAAGGAACATTACTCTCGTGAGCTCGAATCTGAACGTGGCTTTCTTGAATTGCTGTTGCGATTCCTTGAAATTTCATTCAATCGCGCGCATCACGAACGGGGCAAGGAGTTATCCATGATGGATGCTCAGTTTTTTCGGATGTCGCTCGAGGCCCTGCTACAAAGCTCCTATCGTCCGCATCACTTGTTCCAGGCAACAAAATACGCCGCTCTGACTTGGGCGGAATATTTCGCCGTTAAGTTTCTATGGTGGTATGCCCCGGATGCACTGGTATCGACAGTCGAGGCCCAGATGCCCACCGTACCAGTGGAACCTCAAAACTCTGAAGCGGTGCGGTTATCCTTGTTGAGCCAGGTCGTCAGCGAGATTTCGCTATCAATGCAGTTCAACATCAGCGAGACGCAACGAGAGCGCCTCCTGCGCAGTAGTAACGGCTTGCTGCAATGGATAGGACTGAATGCGACAGAGCGTCAATTGGAAAAGCCGGATGGGATTACCGCCGTGCTGCAGTCGGTCGCCGCTTTTCCTTATATCCAGCAAATACAGGCCCTTGGTTGGATGATTCACCGCGCAGCAGGGAATCCAACGAAAGCTGAGGTCTATAACGGCTTAGTAACGGCCCTGCATGGGACACTGCCGACACCGGTTCCTGCGGGCGAGGTGCGGCATTTAGTCGACTCAATGCGCGGACATATGCGAAGGCTGGCTTGGGCTGAGCCATGGCTTTCCCAAGATGTGATCTTTCCGTTGTTGCAAACTGACCGTGTAAATACTGACGATGCATGCGAAATCTGGGTTCAGGAGTTGGCTGCTTCTCTGGGGACGGAGACAGCTCATCGGTTATTTGACCGAGAGCGTGAAGGGCAGATGACAAACATCACCGCTTTCCTCTTCGCCCATAGCAGCCCCGAACAGCAGAGTGCCAGTCTGAGGGTGTTGAAGGCGATCGTTAAGCGACAACAGCGAATCCTGCAAAAGCCCCTTGCAAGTACTTCCAGCTGGACACAATGGAATGATGCCTTGGTGATCTCAATGTGGATCCTGACCTTTACTCGATGGAGTCAATTCTATCTGCGGGAGAGTGCTATCACCTGTTCCGAGCTCGAAGACTTGTCGCGTAATGTTCAGCAACTAGCGATGATCAGGCCGATGGGAGAGTGGCGGTCAGAGGGTGCTGGCAGTCAAGGCGAACTCGCCTCATTTCTTGACCAGGTGGAGGAACTCTTGGAGTCAAGTGATAAGTAGCAGTCGCTGATTAGCTCGGCAATACTCTGAGAATCGATACCTTGGATGGTCAGATGAGTATCCGTTTTTGTCTAGAGGCTGCTTGTTGAATTTGAATGCAACGGAAGCTTTCGCTAGCTTCCGTTTATCCTCCTCACTTTTTCAACTTATGCTCGATTAGCCCTATTTCTGCCTTGATCGCGGTGATGGTGAGCTTCTGCGTTGCTGTGCTTTTTCCGACTCGGATATCCACGATTTTGAGTAGGGCGGTGAGGTGGGCTTTTCTCGCACTGAGTGCCTCTGAAGTGGTCGAGGTGTTTTGTACCGCTGCGTTCATGGCATCGATCCTAGGAGAGATTTAAACAGCCCGCGAGGGCAGGCTGTTTCAGGGTATATCGACAGTTAAAGCGAGAGCAGGTCCTGCACGCGATGCTCACGGCTACGATCTGCTAGCTCACCCCATTTCCAACTACCGAAGTTTTCACCTTGCTCGGGGATGTTCAGCTTCATGAAGGACACCGGGTCGCGGCCTATCAGCCGATCTACGGCGTAAAGCTTACCTCCGACATCCAGCAACGCTCGTGCCGCTTCATTCCACCTTTCCTCAAGGGCGTCGTGGGCGAGATGTAAGGCTTTTTGCTGTATCTTCTGATGTTCCTCCTGAGCCTCAGAGATGTGTCGGTCCACAGTGACCAACTCCTGCTCCAGGGCGGTAATGATCAGTTGCTGACGACGATTTTGTTCGGTCGCGTTAGCGAGATTTTTCGCCGCTTTCTGAGCGTCGCTGCTGGCAGCTTTTTCGCCTTCTACGTCGCCCCATGCCACTGCCTGCGCGTAAGCGGTGGCTGCCAAGGTCTCCGCTTGGCGCGCGTTGGCTATTTCCTCCTGTGCCTGCTGACGCACTTCCTGCAAGCGAGTACTGAGGCTTTGCCGTTTTTCATTGAGTTCGATCTCATCCGCCGTCCAGTTCGCCATGCCGGCAATGAAGTCCGCCATCAAGACGTCGCAATTGGCAAGGTCCTCACGGCGACGGATCTTCCGATCTAAAAGCTCAGCGTTGAACGTGCGCGAATCAAAATCCCTTTTTAGCTCGTTGTACTTGCCTCGCAGCTCGCGTTTCCGGTCCGGTTCGATGGGGTCTTCACTTTCCAGCGCGACCTCAAGTGGCAGAAGTTCGGCGCGCAGTGGCTCTGCCTCGCTCAGCAATTGATCGCGACGGTCTTTCAGTTCTTGGATCTCGTTCATCTGTCTTATCTCTTTGCAATTCGATTGTGGGTTGGTTAAGCGGCTGGCGAGGCCGGATGAGCCGGCGCTACCTCGGTCAGTAGGCTCGCCGTCAGGCGGCCTGAGCCTCGCTTTCATCCGCACCCGGCACGGTCTTCACCACATAACAACGCTGGGTGCCGAGACCCGGTAAACGAATCGAACTGGATGCTTTGCCATCGGTGCCCGGTTCCAGCACGCCGCGCCGTATCAACTCCTTGTTCACGGCATTGAGGTTCATGCCCTTGAACACTTCGGAGCGCCATGCTTCGGGCAACACGTAGTAGGTGTTGGTGGTGTGCAGGGCGTCGCCCAATCCGTGCTCCAACGACTTGCGAAAACCCAGGCGGTCGATGGTGCGCGGGCCGTGCTCATCGATCTTCGCGGCCGCGGACTCCCAGCGCGTAAAGCGGCTTTCACCGAAGCGCTCGATGACTTGCCGCAGCCGTGCCAGGATCGCGTCCCCTTCAAGATTTCCGGCGCCGCCGCGCTCATTCAGCCAGGCACTCAGGCACACACGGGCGGCGGTGGTGGCGGTGCCATCAGGCCAGCCGGTGATCCCCATGGCGGTGGCCAGCTCGCCGGCTGCGGCAGCCAGACCAAAGCGGGCCGCCGCACGATGCGCTTGACCGCTGGCCGAGGCGGGTAGCGCCTTGGCAATGAAGCCTTCCACGGTGTGGCGAAGAATCGTTGACCACCCATGCAGTTTGCCGGGCTCACAGAGCGCCGACAGGAAGGCGGTGATGGGTGTGCCGTAGTACTTGGCTACCCGTGCCTTCAGCGCATCGGAGAGGGCCGCCGCATCATCAAAGCCGTTCAGTACATCGAACATGCCCAGGCCTTTGCTGGCGTCTGCTGGCACGGCGAGCATCCGCACTTCCATGCCGGCTTTCAGCTCCTTGTTGGCTTCGGCCATGTGCTGGGCCAAGGTCTTCTCGCCGGTCGAAAGAAACAGCAAGCGCCACTCCTGCACCTGTCGGCCTGCTTGCCCTCGATCATTGGCGCGAGCTTTGCCGGTGCCGTTGCCGAGCATGTACACCGTTTCGCCAATGATGCGCGGGTCGCACATACCGATTTCATCCAGCACCAGGAGTCCGTCCGAATGCGCGGCAGCGATGGACTCCAGCGCGTTATCCGTCGAGCGCCAAGAGCGCACCAGACGTGGCCCGCCGTAGATTGAGGCGGCCACTTGTAGGTGGGTGGTCTTGCCGCCCGAGCTGTCGCCGTAAAGGTGAAAGCCGCCGGACTCATGGCCGAGCATGTGCAGCAGCGGTCCGGCAAACGCCACGCTGGCCACAAACGCCAAGCGGTGATTACCAATGCACAAGGCACCGATTTGCTCTTGCCACTGCTCCAGGGTGCCGGCTTCGCTGATGGGGGGAAGCTGCGCGCCGGCCTCATAGAAGTGCAGGTGTTCGGTGTGCAAGCCGACCTGTTGTTCGGGCAGCAAGAAGGCGCTGTCATGCCAGCCCAAACGGGTGACCAGTCGTGCGCGCTGGGCGCTGTCGAAGCCGCCGAGGTAACTCTGCAGATCGTTGCGGGCATTGCGGCCGGAGCGACTGCCGGCCAGACGCAAACCCATGTCCACCAGTGGACCCAGCACGTCCTTGCCGAAGTCGCCGGTCATGGTCCGCGCCGGGATGTTCCAGCGCTTTTTTGCCCCGTCGGGATCGTCGAACTCGACCAGCAAACCCCAGTTATGCCCCTGCGCATCTCGGGTGCGCGCCAGGATCTCCAGCGGCGAACACACCGGGCGCGCCTCGCCATCGTCACCGGAATAAAACACGCCTTCGGGCGTCAGGCGAAAGCCGCCGGGCAACAAGTCGTTTTTTGGTTTTGCGGCGCGCTTGGTTGTCGGCCTGGTCTTGGCTTCGGGTGGCTCGGTTGGTGCTTTTGCCGGCTCGATGCCAAACAACTCACCGCTGCGTTCCAGCTCGGCGAAGTGCGCCGCCGTCCAGCCTTTGGCCTGCGCATCGGCCGCGTCGTCGCCGTCATCCCATTGACCACCCTTGGCGAAGGTCGGTTGGTCATTCTTGAGCGTGGGCTTGCGTTTGAAGACGTCCAGGGCGATCAGTCGCACCGACGTGGCGCCGATCTGGTGCAGTTGATCGGCGACGGCATTCATGCAGCTTTTGCCACTGGCGTCATTGTCTGGCCACAACACCACGGACCGACCTTTGAGTGATGTCAGGTCAGCTTTGTGCCAGGAGTTTGAGCCGTTCGGCCAGCACGTGGCCACGTAATTGGGCAACAGATCCGTCACGGCGTCGGCGGCCTTTTCGCCTTCGCACACAATGACCGGAGCCTCTGCGCGTTGCGCCAGTTCATCCAGGCGCAGCAGTGGACGCGGCTCCGGCAGACCTTGCCAGCGCCATTGCTGCGTTTGACTATCGGCCCTACGACACCAAGTCAGCGGAGCAAACACCTTGCGCGGTTTGCCGTCTTCATCCGGACCCAAGTCAAAGCGATAGAGCGCCATGACTGGTTGGCCGTGAGCGTCGCGGTAAATCCAGACTTTCGACGGCGCACCGTGTTGCCGGTGCTTGGCCGGGCACTTGTTCATGGCCTCGGCCGGGATCGGCTGAATGGCTATCCACTCAGGTGCTTTTGTCTTGGCGGGCGCTGGCTTCGCCTGAGCGGCGCCGGGCGAAATGTTGAGCAGATCTGCCAGTTTGTTACAGGCTTCGATGTCGGTGCCGCCATCCAGATAGCGCACCAGATCGATCAGGTCGCCGCCCTTATCGCCAGTGGCGAAGTCGGACCACGTGCCCTTGCTCAAACTGATCTTGAGCGATCCGGCTCGTTTGTCACGGCGGGTCGGATTGGGAGCGGTGTATTCCTTGCCGCCGTCCACGCGCTTACCGTGGGGCAGCCAATGCGTCAGGACACGATCAATGTCTTTCAGTGCAGCGGCTTTCACGTCGGCGAAGCTGGGACGTTTCGCGGAGTTGCTCGGGCGTTGGCTCATACGTCAGCCCTCGGCAAAAACAGCGCGTCGTTGATGTCGTCGATCAGGGCTTTGGCCATCTCGCCCAGGTACAGCGCAGGCCAACTGAAGCGCTCGCCGCTGTCACTCATGGCTGCGTCGAAGTTGAGCTGATTGGCGTGATGCTGCAGCAGGGAAACCATCTCCAGTGCGTCTTCGACCGGTACACCGGCATTGACCCGGAACAATTTCAAATCGGTGGCATTCACGCGAGTAAATGTGGCGCGACCCAGCGTGGTGGAAGTGGTCATAGCGCACCGCCTTTCTGCGCCGCAGGGATCGAGGTGGTGTCACCGTGCAAGGCGAGGGTTTTGATCAGGCCGAGAGTGCCGCGTACGTCCCAAAGGACGGCTGCGATCACATGATTGGCGAGGCGTGAGGATTCGTTTTCGAAGTGATCTTCGAGCAGTATCAGCACCGAGTCGGCGCGATCAATGGCGCAGGTGATGGCATCGATGGGCACACCGGCTTCTACGGTTGGATTAACGCACAGCAAATCTTCGGGGAGTGAAAAGCTCAGGGCGTTGTTCATTGGGCGCCGCCTGCGGTTTCGAGTGCGCGGGCTTTGGCCATGTGGTCGTTGTAGC
Organism: Pseudomonas acericola (SeqCode); assembly: GCF_053456465.1. Lineage (NCBI taxonomy): Bacteria > Pseudomonadati > Pseudomonadota > Gammaproteobacteria > Pseudomonadales > Pseudomonadaceae > Pseudomonas > Pseudomonas acericola (SeqCode). The sequence continues at coordinate 13,965 of NZ_JBRFJB010000001.1, forward strand.
GGGCAAGACGTGTAGCGAGGCTGGAGTTGGCGTGTAACGCGGCGAGAGCCATTGCCCGATGGGCTGCGGCGCGAAATTTGGACGGATTGAGAGCGGGCATAGGTGACACTCCAAGTTTGAAGATGGAGCTGCCACTGATCGTCGCCAAACGATTTAAGGTGGCAACTGTGCGCAGGTTGGCGAACCGGGAACTTGGAACCCGGCAGACCCGAAGGTCTCCCACGCACAGCTGCCATAACACGAAACGGCGGGCACAAAAAAAGCGCCTGCTGTCGGTTTGGGCGCCTGTGCGCCAAGTAACTCGGGTCGCCAAACCCGGTCGCTGAGTTTGCAGCGACATCCAGAGAGTAACGTCCTGTTTTCAAAAGTGCAACCGTACGGAAACCTTGCGCATTCTTTCGGTGCGGCATAAATTGTGCGGGCATATAGATTTACCTCAACGCCTCCGGATCGCTCCCGGGGGCGTTTTCATTTCAAGCATCGCGCTCGTGGCGCAAGGTGAGTACGGGGGAATAGCCATCGCGAATCATCTGGCGAGCATCGTGATAAGCATCTGTTGCCTGGGCTGTATCCAGGACGACAACACCCAACTTGTCCGCATGCATGATCAGCAGGCACCAAACTCCATCCGGCCAGCTCAATACGCCTAGAGTCCGTCCGCATTGCTCGTGTTTTCTGCGCAATCGCTCGAAACGTTGGATACGTGTTTTGGAAAATCCAACTTCGTGCAATGTCTGAAATGACCTGAGTTTTGAGAGCGAAGGAGGTGGTCTTCTCATGCTGCCACCTTGTTTCTTGCTGAAATGCGAGCCCGAACCCAACTTTGGACTTCATCAAGAACCCAAGCGACAGGCGCTCCGCGAGCTTTACTGCCGCTTAGTTTTACTGGGAGTGGGAATTCGCTATCCGCTTGCCGCATCAGTTTGTAAATCGTTGGACGTGCTAGTCCAACGATGGCGATTAATTCCGGCATGCGAATCAAAATTGCTGAAGGGTCAGCAGCAGGGTGACTGGCTCGCCTGGCGTTTAAATCGGTCGCTTGGGGCGAGTGAGTTTCGAAAGAATTTGCTGATTTGAAAGTCTGGTGTGTCATAGAAAACCCCTGGTTATGGATACAGGGGTATCTATCTATACACTTATCTAGACGAAGGAAACTACTTTGTTTCTAGATCGGTGAATGTGTAGTCAATACAGGTACAACACAGGGTGAACGCAGCAGTACAGTAATTGCTTCCGCGGAATTTTTCACTGTGATCGAGATGGTAGTTAGGCAAGTGAATTATTCATTCGGAGTGCATTTTGACACTCTCTCACTCACCCGCGATCCCGCGCCCTAGTTTTTGGTGCTCAACCAGCGAAGTATGTCAGTTAAGTATTTGCAAGCGAGGTCTGGCCAGCAGGCGTGAGGGCGCTCATCGAGCAAGGCGGGTGTGAAGCTGAGGTGCCTACGGCTGTTACACGTCATAGCCGAGTTACACCTCGTGTACGTTCACCCATTACTAAGTGTTGCGGTTTAAAAAACCAATAATATCAGTAAGTTAAGTTGAGTCGTTACACCTGTAACACCCGTTACACTGGTTTTTAGGAGGGGAGCGACCTGATTGTCAGACTGCTTTTCCAAACTGCCTTTGCACCAGATTTCCTGCAGCTAGCGCATCAAGGTGATCTGCATACCATTGCATCATCTTTACGCGTTGCTCAAGGTATTGAGCCTTGTTGTATACCCCCGAAATACCTTCCTCTTTGTGAGCAAGCTGCGCTTCAACATGTTCTTTCGCCCAACCATGTTCTCGAAGCAGAGTACTCGCGGTGTGCCGAGTACCGTGTCCAACTAGACGGCCTTTATAGCCAATGGTGGCGAAGACTTTATTGATCGTGTTTTCGCTAATGGTTGGATTTTTGGCTCCGACTCCGGGGCAGAGCCAGCGACTCCGTCCGGTTAAGCAATGCAGCTCTTTCAGCGCTGCAACTGCTTGGTGGGGAAGGGGGCAGACAAAATCACGACGCATCTTCATCTTGGCGGCAGGCGTGGTCCAAATGGCTTTATCCAGGTCAAACTCCTTCCATTCAGCCAAGCGGACCATGCCCGGTCGCGATGCTGTCCATACGCATAGCCAAGCCGCAGTACGAGCAGTCAATCTGGCCGGTGTATTTTTGAGTGCCTGGAGAAATTCACCCAGTTCAGGCTCCAGCAAATGTGGATGCTGCTGAGTCTTAGGGGCTTGGGCCGCAATATCGCGAAGGCGGCTACCCGGATCGTTTTCAGTCAGGCCTAATCCGATGGCACGCCCGAAGATTTGATTTATCCAGGTGCGACACTTTTCAGCCACGTTGTGTGCGTCCCGGGCTTCGATGGATGCCTGAAGCATTGCGCAATCGGTGCGTGTGATTTCGTCTAGAGGCTTGTCTCCCAGTGCCGGGAGTATGTCCTTGTCGAGGTAGGTGCGGATTTTGTTGAGGGTGGAGGATGCGAGACCCTTTTCCTCTTTCGCTTTGAGCCAAGCATCAGCGGCAGCTCGAAAGGTGCGGGTTTTGGCCGCATCGATAGCAGCTTTCGCGGATCGCTTTTGTTCAAGGGGATCGGCACCGCTACTCACTACTTTGCGTAGATCGGCAGCTTTGTCCCTTGCCAACGCACCGCTTACTTCCGGGTAACCCCCGAGCCCCATCCAGGCCCAATTGCCCGCCGGACGTTTGTAGCGGAGCTGCCAGGATTTCCCACCATCAGGTTTGACCCTGAAGTAGAGGCCGTTTCCATCCAGCTCCCTGTATTCCTTTGATTCTGGCTCCAGCCCCGCAAGCGTCGTGTCTGCGAGAGGGCGGCGCTTGATATCTGCGCGCTTCATCCTTGTATCCCAAAGTTCGGCATTTTTCTCAGGATACAAGCAGGGATACAGGGATACAACGGACAAGGGGATACAGAGGTAGATAGCCAGACACAAAAAAACCGGCTCAAGTGGCCGGTTTCTCTGGGTCTGAGAGTCTGGTAGAGACTTTCAGATACTGCTATATGGTGCCCCGAGGGAGACTCGAACTCCCACTCCTTTCGAAAACGGATTTTGAATCCGCCGCGTCTACCAATTCCGCCATCAGGGCTCAATGGCGGCGAAGTATAGAGATGAGATTACCGTTGGTCAATCACCTTTCATGGTCAATTTTCACTATTTCCGCTAGACTTCCCGGCCCTGCTAGACGAACTCCATCATGCGCGTTGCTGACTTTACTTTTGAGCTCCCTGATTCGCTGATCGCTCGCCACCCTTTGGCCGAGCGTCGCGCCAGTCGACTGCTGACCCTGGACGGGCCCAGCGGTGCCCTCGCACACCGTCAATTCACTGATTTGCTTGAGCATTTGCGCCCTGGCGATCTGATGGTGTTCAACAATACCCGGGTGATTCCGGCGCGGCTGTTTGGCCAGAAAGCTTCCGGCGGCAAGCTGGAAATCCTGGTGGAGCGCGTGCTGGACAGCCATCGCGTGCTGGCCCATGTGCGCTCCAGCAAATCGCCGAAACCGGGTTCCTCCATCTTGATCGATGGTGGTGGTGAAGCCGAGATGGTCGCTCGCCATGACGCGTTGTTCGAGCTCAAGTTCGCTGAAGAGGTCTTGCCGCTGTTGGAGCGTGTCGGCCATATGCCGCTGCCGCCCTACATCGACCGCCCCGACGAAGACTCGGACCGCGAACGCTATCAGACGGTTTACTCCCAGCGTCTCGGTGCAGTCGCTGCACCGACTGCCGGCCTGCATTTCGACCAGCCGCTGCTGGATGCGATCGCCGCCAAGGGCGTCGAGACCGCCTATGTGACCCTGCACGTGGGGGCCGGTACGTTTCAGCCGGTGCGTGTGGATAACATCGAAGACCACCACATGCACAGCGAGTGGCTGGAAGTCACCCAGGAAGTCGTCGATGCCGTAGAGGCCTGCAAGGCCCGTGGCGGACGAGTGGTCGCTGTAGGCACCACCAGCGTACGCTCCCTGGAAAGCGCGGCGCGTGATGGCGTGCTCAAGCCGTTCAGTGGCGACACCGATATCTTTATCTTCCCGGGCCGTCCGTTCCATGTGGTCGATTGCCTGGTCACCAACTTCCATTTGCCCGAATCCACGCTGTTGATGCTGGTCTCGGCATTTGCCGGTTACCCGGAAACCATGGCCGCTTACCAAGCTGCCATCGCTAACGAGTACCGTTTTTTCAGCTACGGTGATGCGATGTTCATCACCCGTAACCCGGCGCCACGCGGCCCAGAGGAACAACTATGAGTCGTATGTCGTTTGAATTGCTCGCCACCGACGGCAAAGCCCGTCGCGGTCGCTTGACCTTCCCGCGCGGCACCGTGGAGACCCCGGCGTTCATGCCGGTTGGCACCTACGGCACCGTCAAGGGCATGCTGCCGCGGGATATCGTCGCCACCGGCGCCGAGATCATCCTCGGCAACACCTTCCACCTGTGGCTGCGCCCGGGCACGGAAGTGATCAAGAAGCATGGCGACCTGCATGACTTCATGAAGTGGCAAGGCCCGATCCTCACCGACTCCGGCGGTTTCCAGGTGTTCAGCCTGGGCGCCATGCGCAAGATCAAGGAAGAGGGCGTGACCTTCGCCTCGCCGGTGGACGGTTCCAAAGTGTTCATGGGTCCCGAAGAGTCGATGCAGGTGCAGCGCGACCTGGGTTCCGACATCGTGATGATTTTCGACGAATGCACGCCGTACCCGGCCGATGAAGACGTCGCGCGGATTTCCATGGAGTTGTCCCTGCGTTGGGCCCAGCGCTCGAAGAACGCCCACGGCGACAACACGGCTGCGCTGTTCGGCATCGTCCAGGGCGGCATGCACGAAAACCTGCGCAAGCGCTCGCTGGAAGGTCTCGACAAAATCGGCTTTGACGGCCTGGCCATCGGCGGTCTGTCGGTGGGCGAACCCAAGCACGAGATGATCAAGGTGCTGGATTATCTGCCAGGCCTGATGCCGGCTGACAAACCTCGTTACCTTATGGGCGTTGGCAAACCGGAAGATCTCGTAGAGGGTGTGCGCCGCGGTGTGGACATGTTCGATTGCGTGATGCCAACCCGTAATGCCCGCAACGGGCATCTGTTCATCGACACAGGCGTGCTGAAGATCCGTAACGCGTTCCATCGCCATGATGATTCGCCGCTGGATCCCACCTGTGATTGCTACACCTGCCAGAACTTCTCCCGTGCTTATCTGCACCATCTGGACAAGTGTGGGGAAATGCTGGGTAGCATGTTGAATACCATCCACAATTTGCGTCACTACCAAGTCCTGATGGCTGGTTTGCGCGAGGCTATTCAACAGGGTACATTGGCCGCCTTCGTCGATGCCTTCTATGCCAAGCGCGGGCTTCCTGTGCCGCCCTTGGACTGAGTTTTCCGACCCTAAGATTCACTATTTGCAACTGGAGTGCTAAATGAGCTTTTTTATCTCTAACGCCATGGCTGACGCCGCTGCGCCTGCTGCTGCCGGCCCTATGGGCGGTGGTTTCGAGTGGATTTTCCTGGTCGGCTTCCTGGTCATCTTCTACCTGATGATCTGGCGTCCACAGGCCAAGCGCGCCAAAGAGCAGAAAAACCTGCTGGGCAGCCTGCAGAAAGGTGACGAAGTCGTGACCACTGGCGGCATCGCCGGCAAGATCACCAAGGTTTCCGACGCTTTCGTGGTACTGGAAGTCTCCGACACCGTAGAAATGAAGTTCCAGAAGGGCGCCATCGCCGCCACGCTGCCAAAAGGCACGCTGAAAGCGATCTGAGTAACAACCTTTACCAATCGACGGGGCGCGCAAGGCGCCCCGCGTCATAAGCGGGCGGCGTGATGCTGAACAAATACCCTCTGTGGAAATACGTACTGATCCTGGCGGTGCTGGCGATCGGTTTTATTTATTCCGCTCCCAATCTCTATCCTGATGACCCGGCGATCCAGATCACTGGCGCCAGCACTTCGCTGCAGGTCAATCAGGCTGATCTGGAACGCGCGAGCAAAGCGCTCACCGACGCGGGTATCCAGGTCAAGGCGGCAACGTTGGCGGCTGATGCGAAGGGCGGCTTGTTGCGCCTGACCAAGCAAGAAGACCAACTGCCGGCCAAGGATGTCGTGCGCAAGACCATGGGTGACGACTACGTAGTCGCGCTCAACCTGGCACAGACCACGCCAAAATGGCTGCGCAGCATTGGCGCGCACCCGATGAAGCTGGGTCTGGACTTGTCCGGTGGTGTGCACTTCCTGCTGGAAGTCGACATGGACAAAGCCCTCGACGCGCGTCTGAAAGTCTACGAAGGCGACGTGAAGAGCCTGCTGCGCAAAGAGAAACTGCGTTATCGCAGTCTGCCGCAGCTCAACGGTGCCATTCAGCTGGGCTTCTCTGATGAAGCTTCCCGTGAACAGGCTCGTGCGCTGATCCGCAAGAACTTCACCGATTTCGACATCGTACCGGCCGACCTCAACGGTCAACCTGTACTGCGTCTGGCGATGACCCCGGCCAAGCTGGCGGAAATCCGCGAATACTCCATCAAGCAGAACTTGACCACGGTACGTAACCGCGTCAACGAGTTGGGTGTGGCCGAGCCGATCGTTCAGCGCCAGGGTGCCAACCGCATCGTGGTCGAACTGCCGGGTGTGCAGGACACTGCTGAAGCCAAGCGTATCCTGGGCAAGACCGCCAACCTGGAGTTCCGTCTCGCTGCTGAGCCGGGTGCTTCCAAGGCCACCTCCGAAGAGTTCGAGTTCCGCGAAGGCAACCGTCCTCCTGCATTGATCGAGCGCAGCCTGATCATCACGGGCGACCAGGTCACCGATGCCAAGGCCGGTTTCGGCGAGCACGGTACCCCTGAAGTGAACATCCGCCTGGATGGCCATGGCGGCGAACTGATGAGCCGCGCCACGCGCAGCAACGTCGGTCGCAGCATGGCGGTGATCTTCATCGAGCAGCGCCCGGTGACCACCTACACCAAGCAGATCGTCAACGGCGTCGAGAAAGACGTGCCGGTGCAGTCCTTCAAGGAAGAGAAGAAGATCATCAGCCTGGCGACCATCCAGTCGCCGCTGGGTGCTCAATTCCGCATCACTGGCCTGAACGGCCAGGGTGAGTCGTCCGAGCTGGCACTGCTGCTGCGTGCTGGTGGCCTGGCGGCTCCGATGTACTTCGCTGAAGAACGCACCATCGGCCCGAGCCTGGGTGCTGACAACATCACCAAAGGTATCGACGCAGCCTTGTGGGGCATGCTGTTCGTGTCCCTGTTCATCATCGCCATCTACCGCTTCTTCGGCATCATCGCCACCGTGGCCCTCGCGGGCAACATGGTGATGCTGCTGGCCCTGATGTCGCTGCTGGGTGCTACGCTGACCTTGCCAGGTATCGCCGGTATCGTGCTCACCATGGGTATGGCCGTAGACGCCAACGTACTGATCTTCTCGCGGATCCGTGAAGAGATCGCCAACGGCATGACCGTACAGCGTGCAATCAACGAAGGCTTCGGCCGGGCATTTACCGCGATTCTCGACTCCAACCTGACCACCTTGCTGGTCGGCGGGATTCTCTTCGCCATGGGTACCGGCCCGGTCAAGGGTTTTGCGGTAACCATGTCCCTCGGTATCTTTACCTCGATGTTCACGGCCATCATGGTGACCCGCGCAATGGTCAACCTGATTTATGGCGGGCGTGACTTCAAGAAGTTGTGGATTTAAGGGGCTGCCATGTTACGTACAATCAACTTCATGGGCGTTCGCAACGTTGCGTTCGGCGTCACTGTGCTCCTTACCGTTCTGGCGTTGTTCAGCTGGTTCCATAAGGGCCTGAACTACGGTCTGGACTTCACCGGCGGTACGCTCATCGAGCTGACCTACGAGAAGCCTGCCGACGTTACCCTGGTGCGCAATGAGCTGGTCAAGGCTGGCTATCACGAAGCCATCGTGCAGAGCTTCGGTGCAACCACCGACCTGCTGGTGCGTATGCCGGGCGAAGACCCGCAACTGGGTCACCAGGTAGCTGAGGCCTTGCAGAAGGTCGGCGGCGACAACCCTGCGTCGGTCAAGCGCGTCGAGTTCGTCGGCCCACAAGTGGGTGAAGAACTGCGCGACCAGGGCGGCCTCGGCATGCTGATGGCGCTGGTCGGCATCATGATCTACCTGGCGTTCCGCTTTCAGTGGAAGTTCGGCGTCGGCGCGATTGTCTCGCTGATCCACGACGTGATCGTCACCGTGGGTATCCTGGCGTACTTCCAGATCACCTTCGACCTGACCGTACTGGCGGCCGTGCTGGCGATCATTGGTTACTCCCTCAACGACACCATCGTGGTATTCGACCGGGTTCGTGAGAACTTCCGCGTACTGCGCAAGGCGTCGTTGATCGAGAACATCAACATCTCCACCACCCAGACCCTGCTGCGGACCATGGCGACGTCGATCTCCACCTTGCTGGCGATTGCTGCGCTGATGATCTTCGGTGGCGACAACCTGTGGGGCTTCTCCCTGGCGCTGTTCATCGGTGTTCTGGCGGGCACCTACTCGTCGATCTACATCGCCAACGTGGTGCTGATCTGGCTGAACCTCAACAGCGAAGACCTGATCCCTCCTGCCGCTACCGGCAAGGAGGTCGACGACCGCCCTTGATGGGCAGTTGTTGATCCGCTGTTACAAGAAAGGCACGAGTATTGAACTCGTGCCTTTTTTTTTGCTCCAAGGCTGGGTATAGCGCGGACGTTTCCGTCCGTTTGTGATGGTCAGGAGGTTCATGTGAACAAGTCGTTACTGGTGGGTGCGGTATTGGGTGCTGTCGGTGTGACTGCCGGGGGTGCTTTTGCCACCTATAGCCTGGTAAAAAGCGGCCCTGAGTATGCGCAAGTGCTGGCAGTGCAGCCGGTGAAAACCCAGATCAAGACGCCACGGGAAGTCTGCAAGGATGTCGCCGTGACCCGGCAGAAGCCGGTGCAGGATCAGCATCAAATCGTCGGCACTGTGGTCGGTGCGCTGGCCGGTGGCCTGCTGGGCAACCAGGTCGGTGGCGGTAATGGCAAGAAGCTGGCGACTGTAGCCGGTGCCGTCGGTGGCGGTTACGCCGGTAACAAGGTTCAGGAGGGCATGCAGAACCGCGATACCTACACCACCACGCAAACCCGTTGTAACACCGTGAACGACATCAGCGACAAGGTTGTCGGTTATGACGTGCGTTACAACCTGGATGGCAAGGAAGGCTCCGTGCGTATGGAGCGCGACCCTGGTAGCCAGATTCCGGTCGACAAAGAAGGTCGTCTGATTCTCGGCCAGAACCAGCAGTAATCCATAAGCCTGGTGCAGTTCAAAATGTGGGAGCGGGCTTGCTCGCGAAGGCGCAGTGTCAGTCAGCAGATTTATTGACTGAACCACCGCTTTCGCGAGCAAGCCCGCTCCCACATTTGGTATTTGTTGTTGATAGTGGTGCGTTACCACAATCCTACAGGCATAAAAAAGCACCCCGAAGGGTGCTTTTTTGTGCTCGCTCGCTCGCTTAGCGCTTCAGCGAAGCCGGCAGGTGCGGCTGGATCGCCGTCAGGACTGCCTTGAAGCATTTGGTGTTACCAGCAACCACGTGGCCTTTTTCAAGGAAGTCGTGACCGCCGGTGAAGTCGCTCACCAAACCGCCTGCTTCCTGGATCAGCAGGGCGCCTGCAGCCATGTCCCACTCGGACAGGCCCGATTCCCAGAACGCATCAAACCGGCCGGCGGCAACGTAGGCCAGGTCCAGGCTTGCTGCGCCAGCGCGACGGATGCCGGCGGTCTGGCCAACCAGGGCGCGGAACATGCCCAGGTAGTTTTCCAGGTTGTCCATCTGGTCGTCACGGAACGGGAAGCCGGTACCCAGCAGTGCGCCGTCCAGGCTGGTGCGGCCGCTGACACGCAGGCGACGACCATTCAACTGGGCGCCACGGCCACGGCTGGCGGTGAATTCTTCCTGGCGAACTGGGTCGAGTACGACAGCGTGTTCCAGGCGACCGCGGTATTTGCACGCGATGCTCACGGCAAAGTGCGGGATGCCGCGCAGGAAGTTGGTGGTGCCATCCAGTGGGTCGATGATCCACAGGTAGTCTTCGCCTTCGCCGCTACCTTTGTGCAGGCCGGTTTCTTCACCGAGGATGCCGTGGGTCGGGTAGGCCTTGCGCAGCGCGTCGATGATTTTCTGCTCGGCGGCGCGATCCACCTCGGATACATAATCCTTGGCGTCTTTTTCGTCGACCTTGATGGTATCCAGGCGCTCGATGGAGCGGAAGATCAATTCACTGGCGCTGCGGGCGGCGCGCAGCGCGATATTCAGCATGGGCTGCATGGATGTGTCACCTAAGGTTGTTAAAGAAAGCCGGGCATTCTAGCAGAAACTTTCTTCAGGTGAAGGACGACGTTAGCTTTCATGGCATAACCTTAGGCGGTTCTGTAAGATTTGCTCCCCTTTCCCGTGTCCGAGAGCGCCTCCCTTGCTGCAAAACATTCGTGTCGTCTTGGTCAATACCAGTCATCCCGGCAATATCGGTGGGGTGGCGCGAGCCATGAAAAACATGGGGCTGACGCGCCTGGTGCTGGTCGAACCACGCGTGTTCCCGCATCACGAGGCCGATGCTCGCGCTTCCGGCGCCAATGACATCCTGGAAAAAGCCCAGGTTGTCGCCACCTTGGAAGATGCGTTGGTCGGCTGCAACCTGGTCCTGGGCACCAGCGCCCGCGACCGTCGCATTCCCTGGCCGCTGCTGGACCCGCGTGAGTGCGGCACCAAAGTGGTGGAGGAAGCTGCTGGCGGCGCTGAAATCGCCTTGGTGTTCGGCCGTGAAGACTCCGGCCTCACCAACGACGAGCTGCAGCGATGTCATTACCACGTGCACATTCCATCAGACCCTGAGTTCAGTTCGCTGAACCTCGGGGCAGCGGTGCAGGTGTTGACGTACGAAGTGCGCATGGCCTGGCTGGCCGCCGAAGGCCAGCCAAGCAAAGTGGAAAAGGACGAAGTGGCGTCGACCAAAAGTGGCGAACTGGCCACCATGGATGAGCTGGAGCGGTTCTATGAGCACCTGGAGCAAACCCTGGTGGCCATCGAATTCCTCGATCCTGAAAAACCACGGCACTTGATGGCGCGCCTGCGTCGCTTGTACGGGCGTAGCTCGGTCAGCCGAGCGGAAATGAATATATTGCGTGGCATCCTCACGGAAACCCAGAAAGCGGCCCGTGGCGAGCTTCTAAAGCGGAAGGATTAAAAATGTTCGAGCGTCTGCGAGAAGATATCCAGAGTGTTTTCCACCGTGACCCGGCGGCGCGCAACGCCTTTGAAGTGCTGACCTGCTATCCGGGCATGCACGCCATCTGGATTCACCGCCTGTCCGGCGCCCTGTGGGGCATGGGCTGGAAATGGCTGGCGCGGCTGGTGTCGAACTTTGGTCGCTGGATGACCGGGATCGAGATCCATCCAGGTGCCAAGGTGGGGCGCCGCTTCTTTATCGACCATGGCATGGGCATCGTGATCGGCGAGACCGCCGAAATTGGCGACGATGTGACGCTCTATCAGGGCGTCACCCTTGGCGGCACCAGTTGGAACAAAGGCAAGCGCCACCCGACACTGGGCGATGGCGTGGTGGTAGGGGCGGGCGCCAAGGTGCTCGGTCCGTTCACGGTTGGTGCGGGCGCCAAGGTGGGTTCCAACGCCGTGGTGACCAAAGCCGTGCCGCCTGGTGCGACGGTTGTCGGCATTCCTGGGCGGATTATCGTCAAGCCGGAAGTCGGCGACGAGCAGGAAGCCAAGCGCAAGGCCATGGCCGAGAAGATCGGCTTCGATGCCTATGGCGTCAGTGAAGACATGCCCGACCCTGTGGCGCGCGCCATTGGCCAGTTGCTCGATCATCTGCAAGCGGTCGATGGCAAGCTGGATGGCATGTGCGGCGCCTTGAAGGATCTGGGTAGTCCCTATTGCGCCAAGGATTTGCCTGAACTGCGCGAAGAAGACTTCGCTGAGATCAAGGATGAAGCCGCCACCAAGGCTGGCTAGTTCCAAAGGCTGATACATAACCCTGTGGGAGCTGGCTTTTCTGCGATAGCGGTGGGTCAGCTACCTACAAGTAAGCTGGCAGACCGCTATCGCAGGCAAGCCAGCTCCCACATTTGATCTCCATTGGTCTCGCAGTCCCTGTCCAGGCCTGAAGCTGCTGTTCGTTCCCACCCCATCCTGCTATGATTCGCGCGCCCTTTTTACGGGTAATCCTGACTAAAGTACTAGGTCTTATAGTTGACTTAAATACTCGGGAATCGCATACTCGCTCCCATTCTGAAACACCTTGGTACTTGTCCATGAGACTGACTACAAAAGGCCGATACGCGGTGACTGCCATGCTCGACTTGGCTTTGCACGCGCAAACTGGGCCGGTGTCCCTGGCCGATATCTCCGAGCGCCAAGGCATTTCCCTGTCCTACCTTGAGCAGCTGTTCGCCAAGTTGCGCCGCAGCAATCTGGTTTCCAGCGTGCGTGGGCCAGGGGGTGGCTATCAGCTTTCCCGCGATATGCAGGGCATCCAGGTCGCCCAGGTGATCGACGCGGTCAACGAATCCGTCGATGCCACCAAGTGCCAGGGGTTGGGTGATTGCCACGCCGGCGACACCTGCCTGACACACCACCTGTGGTGTGACTTGAGCCTGCAGATCCATGAGTTTTTGAGTGGTATCAGCTTGGCTGATCTTGTGACTCGCCGTGAGGTGCAAGAAGTAGCCCAGCGTCAGGACCAGCGCCGTTGCAACACCAAGGCGCCGCGTCTGGACAAGATTGAAGCGTCCGCCGTCGAGTGACAGCCGAAGAGCTAACGGCACGCCAGCCAGCCTGATTTAGGAGAAAGTCCATGAAATTGCCGATTTACCTTGATTACTCTGCGACCACCCCGGTTGATCCGCGTGTAGCGCAAAAGATGAGCGAATGCCTGCTGGTTGACGGAAACTTCGGCAACCCGGCCTCCCGTTCCCACGTGTTTGGCTGGAAAGCCGAGGAAGCGGTCGAGAACGCTCGTCGCCAAGTCGCCGATCTGGTTAACGCCGATCCACGCGAAATCGTCTGGACCTCCGGTGCTACCGAATCCGACAACTTGGCAATCAAGGGTGCGGCGCATTTCTACGCGACCAAAGGCAAACACCTGATCACCACCAAGATTGAGCACAAGGCTGTCCTCGACACCATGCGCCAACTGGAGCGTGAAGGTTTCGAGGTAACTTACCTTGAGCCGACCACCGACGGTATCGTCACCCCGGCCATGATCGAAGCCGCGCTGCGTGAAGACACCATCCTGGTTTCCGTGATCCACGTGAACAACGAAATCGGCACCATCAACGACATCGCGGCCATTGGCGAGCTGACCCGTTCCAAGGGCATCCTGCTGCACGTCGACGCTGCTCAGTCCACCGGCAAGGTCGACATCGACCTGTCGAAGCTGAAAGTCGACCTGATGTCGTTCTCTGCCCACAAGACCTACGGCCCTAAAGGCATCGGCGCCCTGTACGTGAGCCGCAAGCCGCGCGTGCGCATCGAAGCCACCATGCACGGCGGCGGTCACGAGCGCGGCATGCGTTCGGGCACCCTGGCGACCCACCAGATCGTGGGCATGGGTGAAGCCTTCCGCGTAGCCAAGGAAGACATGGCTGCCGAAAACATTCGCATCAAGGCGCTCAGCGACCGTTTCTACAAACAGGTCGAAAACCTTGAAGAGCTGTACATCAACGGCAGCATGACCGCCCGTGTACCGCACAACCTGAATTTGAGCTTCAACTACGTTGAAGGCGAGTCGCTGATCATGGCGCTCAAGGACCTGGCGGTTTCGTCCGGTTCGGCCTGCACCTCGGCGTCCCTTGAGCCTTCGTACGTATTGCGCGCCCTGGGCCGCAACGACGAACTGGCGCACAGCTCGATCCGCTTTACGTTCGGCCGTTTCACCACCGAAGAGCAAGTTGACTACGCCGCGCAGAAAGTCTGCGAAGCGGTGAACAAGCTGCGCGTCCTGTCGCCACTGTGGGACATGTACAAAGACGGTGTCGATATTTCCAAGATCGAGTGGGCGGCACACTAAATATAGAAGCCGCCACCCCAGCTCTGTAGGCACGTGGCGGAAAACGCAGGCGTGTCTACAGGGTTCCAGAGCGGCCCTGATGAGTGAGGATTCAGTACCATGGCTTACAGCGAAAAGGTCATCGACCACTACGAAAACCCGCGTAACGTCGGCAAGATGGACGCGGAAGACCCGGATGTCGGCACCGGCATGGTCGGCGCTCCGGCGTGCGGCGATGTGATGCGCTTGCAAATCAAGGTCAACGAAGCGGGCGTTATCGAAGACGCCAAGTTCAAGACCTACGGCTGCGGTTCGGCCATCGCCTCCAGCTCCCTGGCGACCGAATGGATGAAAGGCAAGACCCTGGATGAGGCTGTCACCATCAGCAACACCCAGCTGGCCGAAGAACTGGCCCTGCCGCCAGTGAAAATCCACTGCTCCGTACTCGCTGAAGACGCCATCAAGGCGGCCGTTCGCGACTACAAGCAGAAGAAAGGCTTGATCTAAGCATTTGGCGACGAGTAAGGAGTCAACGATGGCTATCAGCATGACAGAAGCGGCTGCGCAGCACATTCGCCGCTCCCTGAATGGGCGCGGTAAAGGTGAGGGGATTCGTCTGGGTGTACGCACCACGGGCTGTTCCGGCCTTGCCTATGTGCTGGAGTTCGTCGACGAGGTGGTTGCGGAAGACCAGGTGTTCGAAAGTCACGGCGAAAAAGTGATCATCGACCCTAAAAGCCTGGCCTACCTGGACGGCACCGAGCTCGATTTCGTCAAGGAAGGGTTGAACGAAGGCTTCAAGTTCAACAACCCCAACGTACGCGGTGAATGTGGCTGCGGCGAAAGCTTCAACATCTGAGGCTATTCGTGGGTACTCCTTGTCATTTCGCTTTATTCGAGCTGCAGCCGAGCTTTCGGCTGGACCTTGAGCAGCTTGCCACGCGCTACCGAGAGTTGGCGCGTGGGGTGCATCCAGACCGCTTTGCTGACGCCTCCGAGCGCGAGCAACGTGTTGCTCTGGAGAAGTCGGCCAGCCTCAACGAGGCTTATCAGACCCTGAAAAATCCGCCCAAGCGCGCGCGTTACCTGCTCGCGATGAACGGTGGAGAGCTGCCGCTGGAAGTCACTGTGCATGACCCCGACTTCCTGATGCAGCAGATGCAGTGGCGCGAAGAACTCGAAGACTTGCAGGACGAAGCCGATCTGGCGGGTGTCGCAGTCTTCAAGCGTCGTCTGAAAACGGCCCAGGATGAGCTCAACGAAAGCTTCGCAGCCTGTTGGGATGATGCAGCGCAACGTGAACAGGCTGAACGCCTGATGCGGCGCATGCAGTTCCTCGACAAGCTCACCTACGAAGTGCGCCAGCTAGAAGAGCGCCTCGACGATTAACCCCGTGTGCTGCCCGTGATGCACGCCTGATAGACAGATAAGACCTGATTACCATGGCCCTACTGCAAATCGCCGAACCCGGCCAAAGCCCACAACCGCACCAGCGTCGCCTGGCGGTCGGGATTGACCTGGGCACCACCAATTCCCTGGTTGCTGCCTTGCGCAGCGGCCTGTCCGAGCCGCTGCCCGACGCCGATGGCCAGGTGATCCTGCCGTCTGCCGTGCGTTATCACGCGGACCGCACCGAAGTCGGCGAGTCGGCCAAATTGGCGGCGTCTGCCGATCCCTTGAATACCGTGCTGTCGGTCAAGCGCTTGATGGGTCGTGGGTTGTCCGACGTCAAGCAATTGGGCGACCAGCTGCCGTACCGCTTTGTCGGCGGCGAATCCCACATGCCGTTCATCGATACCGTCCAGGGTCCGAAAAGCCCGGTGGAAGTGTCGGCCGATATCCTCAAGGTTCTGCGCCAGCGTGCGGAATCCACGTTGGGCGGTGAACTGGTGGGCGCGGTGATCACCGTTCCGGCCTATTTCGATGATGCCCAGCGCCAAGCCACCAAGGATGCGGCGAAACTCGCCGGCCTGAATGTGCTGCGCCTGCTCAACGAACCGACCGCTGCTGCGGTGGCCTACGGTCTGGACCAGCATGCCGAAGGCCTGGTCGCGATCTACGACTTGGGCGGCGGCACCTTTGATATTTCGATCCTGCGCCTGACCGGCGGTGTGTTTGAAGTGCTGGCCACCGGCGGCGACAGCGCCCTGGGTGGCGATGACTTCGACCACGCCATCGCTGGCTGGATCATCAGCAGTGCTGGTTTGTCCGCCGACCTGGACCCAGGCGCGCAGCGCAACTTGCTGCAAACCGCCTGCGCCGCTAAAGAAGCGCTGACCGATGCTGCATCCGTTGAAGTTTCCTACGGCAACTGGTCTGCCCAACTGACTCGCGAAGCCTTCGATTCGTTGATCGAGCCGATGGTCGCCCGCAGCCTGAAAGCCTGTCGCCGTGCCGTGCGTGATTCTGGTATCGAGCTGGAAGATGTCGGTGCCGTGGTCATGGTCGGTGGTTCCACCCGCGTGCCGCGTGTTCGCGAAGCCGTCGCCGAGGCCTTTGGTCGTGAGCCATTGACCGAAATCGACCCGGATCAAGTGGTCGCCATCGGCGCCGCGATCCAGGCCGACACCCTGGCCGGCAACAAGCGCGACGGTGGCGAGCTGCTGCTGCTCGACGTGATTCCGTTGTCCCTGGGCCTGGAAACCATGGGCGGCCTGATGGAGAAGGTGATTCCACGCAACACCACCATCCCCGTTGCCCGCGCCCAGGACTTCACCACTTACAAAGATGGCCAGACGGCCATGATGATTCATGTGCTGCAGGGCGAGCGCGAGCTGATCAGCGACTGCCGCTCCCTGGCGCGTTTTGAATTGCGCGGCATTCCGGCGATGGTGGCCGGTGCGGCGAAGATTCGCGTGACCTTCCAGGTCGACGCCGATGGCCTGCTTAGCGTTGCGGCGCGTGAGCTGGGTTCGGGCGTTGAAGCCAGCATCCAGGTCAAGCCTTCCTACGGTCTTACCGATGGCGAGATCGCCAAGATGCTCAAGGACTCGTTCCAGTACGCCGGCGACGACAAGGTCGCCCGTGTATTGCGTGAGCAACAAGTGGATGCCCAGCGCTTGCTCGAAGCCGTGCAGGGCGCTCTTGAGGTCGATGGCGAGCGCCTGCTGGACGCCGAAGAGCGCATGGTCATCGACCTGCAGATGCAGGAGCTGGCCGAATTGATGAAAGGCACCGATGGTTATGCCATCGAGCAGCAGACCAAGCGTCTGTCGCAAGTGACCGATGCCTTCGCTGCCCGCCGCATGGACCAGACGGTGAAAGCCGCCCTGGCGGGACGCAACCTGAATGAAATCGAGGAATAATTAATGCCGCAGGTCATTTTTCTGCCACAC
The DNA here is from genome assembly GCF_053456465.1 of Pseudomonas acericola (SeqCode). NCBI lineage: Bacteria > Pseudomonadati > Pseudomonadota > Gammaproteobacteria > Pseudomonadales > Pseudomonadaceae > Pseudomonas > Pseudomonas acericola (SeqCode). Next base: position 31,338 of record NZ_JBRFJB010000001.1, read on the forward strand.
GCCGAGCATTGCCCGGATGGTATGGTCGTGGAGGCTGAGACCGGCAAGTCCATCCTCGAAGTCGCCCATGATAACCACATCGAGATCGAAAGTGCCTGCGGCGGCGTCTGCGCCTGCACCACCTGTCACTGCATCATTCGCGAGGGCTTCAACACCCTGGAAGAGGCTGACGAGTTGGAAGAGGACTTTCTTGATCGCGCATGGGGCCTGGAGGCGCATTCGCGCCTAAGCTGTCAGGCGAAGGTCGGGACCGAAGACATTACTGTCGAAATTCCGAAATATTCGCTCAACCATGCGGCCGAAGCGCCGCACTGATTGGTAGAACTGTCATGAGTTATGGTTGGAATGATGTACAGCGCATTGCTGAAGAGCTCGCTGAAGCCAAGCCGGACGTGAGCCCGCTGACGGTCAACTTCGTTGATCTGCAGCGCTGGATCATGGAGCTGCCTGATTTCGACAATACTTCTGGCCGCTGTGGCGAGAAGGTATTGGAAGCGGTCCAGGCGCTCTGGATCGAAGAAATCGACTGATCGTCCCCGCAGGTTAGGCAATACCCAATAACCCGCGTATAATTCGCGGGTTTAATTTTTCGTAAATTACCGTTTCTGGAGTTACACCATGGCTGTTCAACGTACTTTCTCCATCATCAAGCCTGACGCTGTTGCTAAAAACGTCATCGGCGAGATCACCACTCGTTTCGAAAAAGCCGGCCTGAAGGTTGTAGCTTCGAAACTCAAGCAACTGTCCAAAGCTGAAGCTGAAGGCTTCTACGCTGAGCACAGCGCTCGTGGTTTCTTCGGCGACCTGGTTGCCTTCATGATCTCCGGTCCTGTTGTTGTTCAGGTTCTGGAAGGCGAAAACGCTATCGCTCTGAACCGTGAGCTGATGGGCGCTACCAACCCTAAAGAAGCTGCTGCTGGCACCATCCGTGCTGACTTCGCTGAATCCATCGACGCCAACGCTGTACACGGTTCGGACTCCGAAGCCGCTGCTGCTCGCGAAATCTCGTACTTTTTCGCTGCTACTGAAGTAACCGCTCGCTAAGCATTGGCTTAAAGAGTGAGGGTGAATCCATGACTACATCGACTGTTAAAACCAACCTGCTGGGTCTCACCCAGCCGGAAATGGAGAAATTCTTCGACTCAATCGGGGAGAAGCGTTTCCGTGCCGGTCAGGTAATGAAATGGATTCACCACTTTGGCGTCGACGATTTCGATGCCATGACGAACGTCAGCAAGGCCTTGCGCGACAAGCTCAAGGCCATTGCTGAGGTCCGTGGTCCAGAAGTGGTCAGCGAGGACATCTCCAGCGACGGCACCCGTAAGTGGGTGGTGCGCGTGGCGTCCGGCAGCTGCGTCGAGACCGTGTACATTCCCCAGGGCAAACGTGGCACCTTGTGCGTTTCGTCCCAGGCAGGCTGTGCCCTGGATTGCAGTTTCTGCTCCACTGGCAAGCAAGGCTTCAATAGCAACCTCACCGCCGCCGAAGTCATCGGCCAGGTGTGGATTGCCAACAAATCCTTTGGCAGCGTCCCGGCAACCGTCGACCGTGCCATCACCAACGTGGTGATGATGGGCATGGGTGAGCCGCTGCTGAACTTCGACAACGTCATCGCGGCCATGCACCTGATGATGGACGACCTGGGCTACGGCATCTCCAAGCGCCGCGTGACCCTGTCGACCTCCGGCGTGGTGCCGATGATCGATGAGCTGGCCAAGCACATCGACGTATCCCTGGCGTTGTCGCTGCACGCACCCAATGACGCATTGCGTAACCAATTGGTGCCGATCAACAAGAAGTATCCGCTTAAGATGCTGCTCGAATCCTGCCAGCGTTACATGGCGACCTTGGGCGAGAAACGCGTGTTGACCATTGAGTACACAATGCTCAAGGACATCAACGACAAGGTTGAGCACGCTGTCGAGATGATCGAGTTGCTCAAGAACACCCCGTGCAAGATCAACCTGATCCCGTTCAACCCGTTTCCCCATTCTGGCTACGAGCGGCCGAGCAACAACGCCATCCGCCGTTTCCAGGATCAACTGCACCAGGCGGGCTACAACGTCACCGTCCGCACCACTCGTGGTGAAGACATCGACGCCGCCTGTGGCCAATTGGTCGGGCAGGTGATGGACCGCACCCGCCGCAGTGAGCGTTACATCGCCGGGCGCGAAGCGAATGCCGCCGACGATTTGCCGCTGATTGCTGTGAATCGAATCTGAGAGAGGATCTCTATGCCCTTGCGCCTTGCGCTGCTTTTGCTTGTTACCGGTCTCGCGGCCGGTTGTGTTTCATCGGGCCATGACAGCCCTTTGCAAACCGGTAAAGGCCGTGATGAGGCGCGAGTTGCCTATGTGCAACTGGGGTTGGGTTACCTGCAACAAGGCATGGGCGAGCAGGCCAAGGTGCCGCTGAAGAAGGCCCTTGAGCTGGACAGCAACGATGCCGACGCCAATGCCGCGCTGGCCCTGGTGTTCCAGGCCCAGGCCGAGCCTGACCTGGCCGACCACTATTTCCGCAAGGCGCTGGCCTCTCGACCTGCCGACCCTCGGCTGCTGAACAACTACGGCAGCTTCCTGTTCGAGCAGAAACGTTTTGACCAGGCCGCCCTTTATTTCCAGCAAGCCAGTGCCGATACCCTTTATCCTGAGCGTTCCCGTGTCTTCGAGAACCTTGGGGTGACGTCGATGCGCCTTGGCCAGCGCGACAGCGCTCGCCAGCAGTTGGAAAAAGCCCTGCATTTGAATGGCCGTCAGCCGCGGGCACTGCTCGAAATGGCTGAGTTATCCTTTGATGACAGGCATTATGTGCCGGCACGTGACTATTACGAGCGTTTTAGCCTGCTCAGCGGGCAAAATGCACGTAGTCTATTGCTCGGCGTGCGCCTGGCGATGGTTCATGAAGAACACGACACGGCCGCACGTTTTGGCCAGCAACTCGAACGACTCTATCCCGGTACGCCGGAATATCAGCAATACCTGTCGGAGCAATGATGAAAGCGGCGCACCCGGAAGTTGTAGCAGCTAATCGCGTAAACCCAGGCGACACCTTGCGTCAGGCCCGCGAAAGCAATGGTTGGTCGCTGGCAGAAGTGGCCCTCAAGCTCAATTTGACCACCACGTCCCTGGGCAACCTGGAAGCCGGCGCGTTCGACAAGTTGCCTGGGCACACCTTCGCCCGTGGCTACATCCGCGCCTATGCCAAGTTGCTGGGCATTGACCAGGCCGTACTGGTCCAGGAGTTCGACCAGTTCACCGGCACCGACTCCCAGGGCAGCAATGTCCACGGCTTGGGCCGTATTGAAGAGCCTGTACGGGTTTCCCACACGATTTTGCGCATTGTCAGCCTGTTGCTGCTGATCGCCGTGATTGGCGGCGGTTTTGTCTGGTGGCAAGACCAGACTTCCCAGCGCACCAAGGACCTGACCAGCAACGCCATGGAGCACGTCGAAGTCGAAAGTGCCGACGGCACCACGCAGATTCATCCGTTGGACGAGCCGGAAGACCAGGCCGTCGCGCAAGGCCAGGCAGCACCTGAAACGCCGGTCACTGCCGAGCAACCAGCACCGGAAGTGGCGCCTGCCGCAACTGCCGCCGTACCGGCTCCCGTGACACCGGCCGTTCCGGCTCACACCCCGGCTGCCTCCGTTGCCCAGGCCCATACGCCAGCCGCACCGGTACAAGCGCCTGCTCCAGCCGCCCCGGCCGCTCCAGCCATTTCCCCGCCGACCACCCCAGCGTTGATCGCCGGTGATGGCCGCGTGCAAGTTACTTTCATTGCTGACTGCTGGACGCAAGTCACCGATGGCAATGGCAAGGTGCTGTTTAGCGGTCTGAAGCGTAAGGGAGATACGCTCGACCAAGGCGGCAAGCCTCCTTTGACGCTGCGTCTGGGCTTTGCCCGTGGCGCGCAAGTGGCCTACAACGGCCAGCCTGTGGACGTGGCGCCGTTCACCAGTGGCGAGACCGCTCGCCTGAAGTTGGGACAATAGTCATGCACGGCGAATCTCCAATCAAACGTCGCGTATCGCGCAAGATCTGGGTCGGCTCCGTGCCGGTGGGTGGCGATGCCCCCATCGCGGTACAGAGCATGACCAACAGCGACACCAATGACGTAGCCGCCACCGTTGCCCAGATTAACCGTCTGGAGGCGGCCGGCGTCGACATCGTGCGCGTCTCCGTGCCGGACATGGACGCCGCCGAAGCCTTCGGCCGCATCAAGCAGCTGGTCAAGGTGCCGTTGGTTGCCGACATCCACTTCGACTACAAGATCGCGTTGCGTGTAGCCGAGCTGGGCGTGGATTGCCTGCGGATCAACCCGGGCAACATCGGTCGCGAAGACCGTGTGCGCGCCGTGGTCGACGCCGCCCGCGACCGTGGCATTCCAATCCGCATCGGCGTCAACGCCGGTTCCCTGGAAAAAGACCTGCAAAAGAAATACGGCGAGCCCACCCCGGCGGCGCTGGTTGAGTCCGCGCTGCGCCACGTTGAACACCTGGAACGCCTGAATTTCCAGGACTTCAAGGTCAGCGTAAAGGCCTCCGACGTGTTCATGGCGGTAGAAGCCTACCGCCTGCTGGCCAAGGAAATCGTGCAACCGTTGCACCTGGGTATCACCGAAGCCGGCGGTTTACGCTCAGGCACAGTGAAATCTGCGGTGGGTCTCGGTATGCTGCTCGCCGAAGGGATTGGCGATACTATTCGCATCTCGCTGGCAGCTGACCCGGTAGAGGAAGTGAAAGTCGGTTACGACATTCTCAAATCCCTGCGTTTGCGTTCCCGTGGTATCAATTTCATTGCCTGCCCGAGCTGCTCGCGGCAGAACTTCGACGTGGTGAAAACCATGAACGACTTGGAATTGCGCCTCGAAGACCTGCTGGTGCCACTGGATGTCGCGGTGATCGGTTGTGTGGTCAACGGGCCTGGCGAAGCCAAGGAAGCCCATGTGGGCTTGACCGGCGGTACACCGAACCTGATCTACATCGACGGCAAGCCGGCGCAGAAGTTAACGAATGACAATCTGGTGGATGAGCTCGAAAGACTGATCCGCCAGAAAGCGGCCGAAAAGGTCGCGGCTGACGCAGCGCTGATCGCGCGCGGCTGATTGAACGAATTTAAGGATTTGATGTGAGCAAGTCTCTGCAAGCCATTCGCGGCATGAACGACATCCTGCCGGAGCAGACGCCGCTATGGCGCTACTTCGAGAGCACCGTCGCGCGCCTGCTGGATAACTACGGTTACAAGCAGATCCGCATGCCGATCGTCGAGTTCACCGAGCTGTTCAAGCGCTCCATCGGTGAAGTGACCGACATCGTCGAAAAAGAAATGTACACCTTTGAAGACCGCAACGGCGATTCCCTGACCCTGCGTCCGGAAGGCACTGCCGCGTGCGTGCGCGCCGTGCTGGAGCATGGTCTCACCGGTGCTGGCCAGCCGCAGAAGTTGTGGTACATCGGTCCGATGTTCCGCCACGAGCGTCCACAGAAAGGCCGCTATCGCCAGTTCCACCAGATCGGCCTGGAAGTCTTCAATATCGATGGCCCGGACATCGACGCCGAGCTGATCGTGCTGACCTGGCGCCTGTGGGGCCTGCTGGGCATCCGCGACGCCGTCAAGCTTGAACTCAACAGCCTGGGCACCAGCGAATCCCGCGGCCGCTACAAAGTGGCCCTGGTCGAGTACCTGTCGGCCCACCTGGACAAGTTGGACGAAGACAGCCAGCGCCGTCTGAAAACCAACCCGCTGCGCGTCCTCGATACCAAGAACGCCGATACCCAAGCCGTGCTGGTGGACGCGCCAAAAATGGCCGACTACCTGGACGACGAGTCGCGCATTCACTTCGAGGGCCTCAAGGCCCGCCTGGATGCCGCCGGTATCCCGTTCGTGATCAACACCAAGCTGGTGCGTGGCCTCGACTACTACAGCAAGACCGTGTTCGAGTGGGTCACCGACAAACTCGGCGCCCAGGGCACCGTGTGTGCCGGTGGTCGCTACGACGGCCTGGTCGAGCAGATGGGCGGCAAGCCGACTACTGGCGTGGGCTTTGCCATGGGCATCGAGCGACTGATCCTGCTGCTGGAAACCCTGGAAAAAGTCCCGGAAGAAATCTCCCGTCAGGTGGATGTGTACCTCTGCGCCTTTGGCGAGGCCGCCGAACTGGCCGCCCTGGCCTTGAGCGAAAAGGTCCGCGACCAACTGCCGAACCTGCGCCTGCAAGTCAATGCCGGCGCCGGCAGCTTCAAGAGCCAGTTCAAGAAGGCTGACAAGAGCGGTGCGCTGTATGCACTGATCCTCGGCGATGACGAACTGGCCCAGCAAGTGATAGGTTTCAAACCCCTGCGTGGCCAGGGCGAGCAACAGAACATTGCCTTTGATGCGCTCGCTGCGCACTTGGCCACCTGCGTCGTGCAGGGTTGAAGCTGTCGAACAGCCGAATTTAGCGATTAAGGAGTATTGGGGTGTCGAGTTCTGATGATGATCAACTGGCCGAGTTCAAGGACTGGTGGCAGCGTAACGGCAAGCCCCTGGTTACTGGCGGTCTGCTGGCTTTAGTGGTGGTGTTCGGCTGGCAAGCCTGGCACAAGTATCAGGCCAACCAGTCCCAAGGCGCCTCGATCCTCTATCAGCAATTGCTGGAAACCACCCTGACGCCGGACGGCAAGCCCGACCCTGCACAGGTTGCAGACCTGGCCGGCAAGCTGAAAAACGAATTTGGCGGTAGCACCTACGCCCAATATGGCAGCCTGTTCGTCGCGAAAGTCGCGGTCGATACCGGCAAGCTGGATGACGCCGCTTTCGAGCTGAAGGCCATCGCCGACAAGCCGACCAACCCGACCCTGGGTGAAATCGCACGTCAGCGCCTGGCTCAGGTACTGGCGGCACAGAACAAGGCCGACGAAGCACTCAAACTGCTCGAAGGCGATGCTGACAAGGCATTTGTAGCCACTCGCGAAGAGCTCAAGGGCGACCTGTTGGTCCAATTGGGTCGTACCGACGAAGCCAATGCTGCGTACCAAAAAGCCAAGGCGGCGCTGTCTGATGAAGCGGCGGTCGGTGGCTTACAAATCAAGCTGGACGACTTGGCCAAAGGGGATGCGTGACGTGATCCGTTGGAAACATGCAGCATTGCTGGCTCTGGCCGTTCTGGCCGCGGGTTGCAGCAGCAACAGTAAAAAAGAACTGCCGCCTGCGGAGCTGACCAGCTTCAAGGAAGAAGTGGTCCTGCAAAAGCAGTGGAGCCGCTCCATCGGTGACGGCCAGGGTGACACCTACAACATGTTGGTACCGGCAATCGACGGTGACAACATTGTGGCCGCTGACGTGACCGGTGTTGTGATCTCCATGGATCGCATGAACGGCGACGTGAAGTGGAAGAAAGACCTTGAACTGCCTGTATCCGGCGCCGTTGGCGTGGGTTACGGCCTGGTGATGCTCGGCACGCTGAAAGGCGAAGTCGTGGCCCTGGATTCCAGCACCGGTGAAGAGAAATGGCGCGCTCGCGTGACCAGTGAAGTCCTCGCACCGCCTGCCACCAACGGCGATATCGTCGTGGTGCAAACCCAGGATGACCGTGTGATCGGCCTCGACGCCAGCACCGGCCAGCAGCGCTGGTTGTACGACAGTACCCCTGCGGTGCTGACCCTGCGCGGTACCAGTGGTCCGGTTGTGACCAACAATCTGGCCGTTGCAGGCTTGTCCACCGGTAAAGTAGTCGCCCTTGATACCCAGAACGGCGTGCCGGCCTGGGAAACCCGTGTGGCTATCCCGCAAGGTCGTTCCGAACTGGATCGCGTAGTGGACATCGACGGTGGCTTGCTGCTGTCGGGTGAAACCCTCTACGTCGCCACTTACCAGGGCCGCGTTGCGGCGCTGGACCTGCAGAGCGGTCGTGTGAACTGGCAGCGTGATGCTTCCAGCTACGCCGGTGTCGCCCAAGGGTTTGGCAGCGTCTACGTAAGCCTGGCGTCTGGCACCGTTGAAAGTGTCGACGAGCGTTCCACCACTGCACTGTGGAGCAACGACTCGCTGGCCCGCCGTCAACTGTCGGCACCGGAAGTCTTCTCCAGCTACGTCGCGGTTGGCGATTTCGAAGGCTACCTGCACCTGCTGAGCCAGGTGGACGGTCGCTTTGTCGGTCGTGAGCGTATCGACAGCGACGGCCTGCGTGCTCGTCCGCTGGTCGTGGGTAACATGCTTTATGTGTTTGGCAACAGCGGCAAGCTGGAAGCCCTGACCATCAAGTAAGAACTATGCTTGGGGTAACACCCAGGCGGCCCCGCTTCGGCGGGGCATGCGGCATCTGACGATGCTGCCCCGAGCACCAGCCGCTGCCTTGCAGCGGCTTTTGTATTTTCTGAAATAACGAAGTGGAGAGCCGCATGGTTCCCGTAATCGCCCTGGTGGGCCGACCTAACGTCGGCAAGTCCACCTTGTTCAACCGCCTGACCAGGACTCGTGACGCCATCGTCGGCGACTTGTCCGGTCTGACCCGTGATCGCCAATACGGTGAGGCAAAGTGGCAAGGGCGCTCCTACATTATTGTCGACACCGGTGGTATCTCCGGTGACGAACATGGCATGGACGAAAAAATGGCCGAGCAATCACTGCTCGCCATTGAAGAAGCCGATGTCGTGTTGTTCCTGGTGGACGCCCGTGCGGGCTACACCGCTGCTGACCAAATGATTGGCGAGCACCTGCGCAAGCGCAACAAGCGTTCCTATCTGGTCGCGAACAAGATCGACAACATCGATCCTGAAGCAGCCCGTGCCGAATTCAGCCCGATGGGCCTGGGCGATGCGATTCCGGTTGCCGGTGCCCACGGTCGCGGTATCACCCAGATGCTGGAAATCGCCCTGCGCGATTTCCCTAAGGATGATGTCGAGGAAGAAGAGGGTGAAGAAGAGATCGTTGCCGAAGGCGAGGAAGCCAAGCGCATTCCTGGTCCGAGCGAAAAAGACGGTATCAAGATCGCCATCATCGGCCGCCCTAACGTGGGCAAGTCCACGCTGGTCAACCGCATGCTCGGTGAAGACCGAGTCATCGTTTATGACCAACCTGGCACCACCCGCGACAGTATCTACATCCCGTTTGAGCGTAACGACGAGAAGTACACGCTGATCGACACCGCCGGTGTGCGCAAGCGCGGCAAGATCCACGAGGAAGTCGAAAAGTTCTCGGTGGTGAAAACCCTGCAAGCGATCAAAGACGCCAACGTGGTGATCTTTGTGATGGACGCCCGCGAAGGCGTGGTGGACCACGACCTGAACTTGCTGGGCTTTGCCCTTGAGGCCGGTCGGGCTCTGGTGATCGCGATCAACAAGTGGGACGGCATGACGCCAAGCGAGCGCGATTTCGTCAAGATCGAGCTGCAACGTCGCCTGTTCTTCGTCGAGTTCGCCGATATCCACTTTATCTCGGCACTGCACGGTACTGGCGTGGGCAACCTCTACGCATCCGTACAGAACTCGTTCAAGTCTGCGGTCACCCGCTGGCCGACCAACCGTCTCACCCAGATCCTGGAAGACGCGGTAGGCGAGCACGCACCGCCGATGGTCAACAACCGCCGGATCAAACTGCGTTACGCCCACTTGGGTGGTGCCAACCCGCCGATTATCGTGATCCACGGTAACCAGATCGAGAAGGTGCCGAAGTCCTACGTGCGTTACCTGGAAAACACCTACCGTCGTGTCTTGAAGCTGGTCGGTACGCCGATCCGCATCGAGTTCAAGGGTGGTGATAACCCGTACGAAGGCAACAAGAACACCTTGACCGACCGTCAGGTGAACAAGAAGCGTCGTTTGATGACTCACCACAAGAAGGCCGACAAGAAGCGCCGGGATAAGAAGTAACGGCAGCTTCAGGTTGTAAGCTACAAGCTGCAAGAGAGGGCTCCTTCGGAGCCCTTTTTTGTGCCTGATGGTTTGTCGCTTGACCTGCTTGCAGCTTGCAGCTTAAAACTTGCAGCCTCACCCGAAGGGGGGCTCCCATGATCACCAGCAAGCTGCCGAACGTCGGCACGACCATTTTCACCACCATGTCGCAACTGGCTGCCGAGACGGGCGCGCTCAACCTGTCCCAGGGTTTCCCCGACTTCAACGGCCCCCAAGGCTTGCTCGATGCAGTGGGCAAGCACGTTGCCAGCGGGCACAACCAATATTCGCCGATGACCGGCTTGCCGGCCCTGCGCCAGCAAGTGGCGGCCAAGATTGCCCGCAGTTACGGCGCCTCCGTCAATGCCGACAGCGAAGTGACCATCACACCGGGCGCCACCGCCGCGATCTTCTGCGCCATCCAGGCGGTGATCCGCAGCGGCGATGAAGTCATCGTGTTCGACCCTTGCTACGACAGCTATGAACCCTCGGTCGAGCTGGCCGGTGGCCGTTGCGTGCATGTGCAGTTGAGCCTGCAAGGCTTTGCGCTGGATTTTGAGCGGATCAAGGCGGCGCTGTCGCCGCGTACACGCATGATCATCCTCAACACTCCACACAACCCCACAGGCGCCCTGATCAGCCGCGCCGAGCTGGACCAGTTGGCCGAATTGATCCGCGACCGTGATATCTACCTGGTCAGCGATGAGGTCTACGAACACCTGGTGTTCGACGGTGTGTCCCATGTCAGCGTGCTGGCCCACGAGGAGTTGTACGCGCGCGCCTTCGTGGTCAGCTCCTTCGGCAAGACCTATCACGTCACCGGCTGGAAAACCGGCTACGTGGTCGCGCCACCGGCTCTTACGGCCGAACTGCGCAAGGTGCACCAGTACGTCAACTTCTGCGGCGTGACGCCGTTACAGTTCGCCCTGGCTGACTTCATGGCCGAGCACCCGGAACATGTCGAGGAACTGCCGGCGTTCTACCAGGCCAAGCGCGACCTTTTCTGCGACCTGCTGGCGCCGTCGCGTTTCAGCTTTAGCCGAGTGGCCGGCACCTACTTCCAACTGGTGGATTACTCACAGATCCGCCCGGACCTGGATGACGTCGCCATGTCCCTGTGGATGACCCGCGAACACGGCGTGGCGACCATCCCGGTCTCGGTGTTCTACCAGAACCCACCGCAAGGCCAGCGCCTGGTGCGCCTGTGCTTTGCCAAACGCGAGGAGACGCTGCGCCAAGCAGCTGAAAAGCTATGCGTGATCTAAGTGCACTGCCAGACCTGAACATCGCCCTGATCCAGACCACCCTGGCCTGGCATGACCGTCAGGCCAACCTTGAACACTTCGAGCCTTTGCTGGAGCAGGCCAAGGGCGCTGACCTGATCGTCTTGCCGGAGATGTTCACTACCGGCTTCTCCATGGAGTCGGCCACCCTGGCCGAACCGGAACACGGCCCGACCCATCACTGGCTGCAAGCCCAGGCGAAAAAGTACAACGCCGTGATTACCGGCAGCGTGATTATCGAGGCCGCCGATGGCAGTCACCGTAACCGCTTGCTGTGGGCGCGCCCGGACGGGGAGGTGTGGCACTACGACAAGCGCCACCTGTTCCGCATGGCCGGCGAGCACAATCACTACACACCCGGCGAGCGCCAGGTGCAGTTCGAATTGAAGGGCTGGCGCATTCGCCCGCTGATTTGCTACGACCTGCGCTTTCCGGTGTGGAGCCGCGATGCCCAGGACACGGACCTGCTGCTGTACACCGCCAACTGGCCCGGCGCACGGCGTTTGCATTGGAACCGCCTGTTGCCGGCGCGGGCCATCGAGAACCTGTGCTACGTGGCGGCGGTGAATCGGGTGGGCACGGATGGCAAGGGCTTTGCCTACACCGGGGACAGCCAGGTGCTGGATTTCCAGGGTGAGACCCTGCTCAGTGCGGGGGAGGCGGATGGGGTGTTTCAGGTGTGCCTGGAGGCGGCGGAGTTGGCGGCTTACCGTGCGCGATTCCCGGCGAATCTGGATGCCGATACCTTTCAGTTTGTCTGATAGACCGCAATCGCGGGCGAGCCCGCTCCCACATTTTGATTTGTGAACACGTTCAACTGTGGGAGCGGGCTTGCCCGCGATGAGGCCCTCACAGCCAACAAAAAAGGCCCCTGGATTCACACCCAGGGGCCTTTCGCATTCCAGCAGCCAATTACGCCGCTTTCGCTTCCAACTGGCTCAACGACCGGTTCAGCGCACTGAACACCGCCTTGAAGCTCGCCGTGGTGATGTTTTCATCAATACCCACGCCATGCACCGGACGCTCACCATTCACACGCAGCTCAATGTAGGCCGCAGCCTTGGCATTGGTACCTGCGCCGATCGCGTGTTCGTTGTAGTCCATGATCTCCACCTTGATCGGCAGAGCTGCGACCAGCGCTTCCAGGGTGCCGTAGCCCTTGCCCTGCCAGCGCAGGTTGGTTTCGCCCTGGCCCTTGCCCGACACTTCCACTTCCACGCTGCTGTTGCCGTTTTCTTCCTGCAGGCGATGGCTGACCAACGCGTACGGCGTGTTGGCTTGCAGGTATTCACGCTGCAACAAGGCGTAGATCTGCGGTGCGGTCATCTCCAGGCCCACGCGGTCGGTTTCGGCCTGTACCACCTGGCTGAACTCGATCTGCATGCGGCGTGGCAAGCTGATGTCGTATTCCTGCTCCAGCAGGTAGGCGATGCCGCCCTTGCCCGACTGGCTGTTCACGCGGATCACGGCTTCGTAGCTGCGGCCGATGTCGGCCGGGTCGATCGGCAAGTACGGCACTTCCCACAGGGCGTCGTCTTTCTGCTGGGCGAAGCCCTTGCGGATCGCGTCCTGGTGGGAGCCGGAGAAGGCTGTGTGCACCAGGTCGCCCACGTACGGGTGACGTGGGTGCACCTGGATCTGGTTGCACTCTTCGACGACTTTGCGCACGCCGTCGATGTCGGAGAAGTCCAGCTGCGGGTCGAGGCCCTGGGTGTACATGTTCAGTGCCACGGTGACCAGGTCGACGTTACCGGTACGCTCGCCGTTGCCAAACAGGCAGCCTTCGACACGGTCGGCGCCGGCCATCAGGCCCAGCTCGGTGGCGGCGACGCCGGTGCCACGGTCGTTGTGGGTGTGCAGGCTGATGATCACGCTGTCACGACGGTTGATATGGCGACCGAACCACTCGATCTGGTCGGCATAGATGTTCGGCGTGGCGCATTCAACGGTGGCTGGCAGGTTGAGGATCATCTTGTGGGTAGGCGTCGGGTTCCACACCTCGATCACTGCATCACAGACTTCCTTGGCGAACTCCAGCTCAGTGGCGCTGAAGGTCTCCGGGGAGTATTCGAAGGTCCACTGGGTCTCTGGCTGCTGGGCGGCATATTTGACGAACAGCTTGGCCGCGTTGACCGCGATGGCCTTGATGCCGTCCTTGTCCTGGTTGAACACGATGCGGCGGAACGATGGCGAAGTGGCGTTGTACAAGTGCACGATGGCCTTTTTGGCACCGCGCAGGGATTCAAAGGTGCGCGCGATCAAGTCTTCACGGCCCTGGGTCAGCACCTGGATGGTGGTGTCCTCGGGGATGTGGCCGTCTTCGATCAGGGTGCGTACGAAGTCAAAGTCGGTTTGCGACGCGGCCGGGAACGACGCTTCGATTTCCTTCACGCCTACCGACACCAGGGTCTTCCAGAAACGCAGCTTCTTCGCGGCGTCCATCGGCTCGATCAGCGACTGGTTGCCATCACGCAGGTCGGAGCTGCACCAGATCGGCGCGCTGGTGATGGTTTTCGAAGGCCAGGTGCGGTCCGGGATATCGATGGTCGGGAACGCGCGGTACTTCGAAGACGGGTCTTTGAGCATGCTCATCGGGAAATCCTTTGTTTAGGGGCCGAAAAGAGGCGGCCTGCCGTGGAACTGTTATTGGGGATAAAGCGTAGGACGAGGCAGATCGATTCAGCCTGGCAGTCGTGCGCTGACAAGGCACAGGCTGCGGTGCTGGCGGAGCTGAATGAGGGTGTGAGAGGTTTTCATAGGCTCAACCCTAACCGCCGGGGTGAAAGATGGCAAGCAGTCGGGGAAAATTGAGATAAGTTCTGCTCTTTGCGCAGAAAACAGGATTTTATGGTTGGGAATTGTCGCGAGTCTATTTTTAATTGCGCGCCATTTGGCTGGCGCGCAATTGAATCAATCAGGGCTGGAAGGCGCCGATAAAGATCGCCGGGTCGACCCGCGCATCGTTGAGGCTGACGTTCCAGTGCATATGCGGCCCGGTCGCACGGCCGGTCGCGCCGACTTTGCCCACCACGGCGCCACGGGTCAGTTGATCGCCCACTTTCACATCGATCTTCGACATGTGGCAGAACATGCTGATAAAGCCCTGGCCGTGATCGACGAACACGGTGTTGCCGTTGAAGAAGTAGTTGCCGACCAGAATCACCTTGCCATTTGCCGGGGTCTTGATCGGCGTACCCGCCGGCACCGCGAAGTCCAGGCCGGAGTGGGGGTTGCGCTCTTCACCGTTAAAGAACCGGCGCACGCCGAACTTGCTCGACAGTGGCCCATTCACCGGTTTATCCAGCACCAGGTTGCTTGGCAGGTTCGGGCTGAAACTGCGGTAAGCCTTGATCTGCACCGCCAGCTCCGCCTCGATGCGCTTGAGCTGCGCCGGCTCGGGGTTTACCTGGCTTTTGTTTTTCAGGGTGATGCGTTGTTCCGGGTACTTCTTGTAACCCACGATAAACGGCAGGTTGCGCCCGCCACTGCTGATGCGCTCGTTGCCCGGCTTGACCGTCAACGGGATGCCGACAATCGCCAGCCAGTTGTCTTGTTCCTTCACCACCAGCACCGGCTTGCCTTGATAGCTGGCCTTCGGCGCGGCTGCCGTAGGGCCCAGATCGACGACGGCCACGCCACCCGGCACCGGCTTGTTCAAGGTGCGGATGATGTAGCTGTCGGCGTGGGCGTTAACGGCAAGGCACAACAACATCAACAGGCTGAATAAACGTGGCATCAATCAATCCAATAACGAAAGGGTGACGGGGGTGAGGTGGTTGTCTTCCACCCGCACTTGCAGTTGGCCTTCACCGAGGCGTGCGGTCAGGCGCTGGCCGGTGTGGGTTTGCGCGGCATTGCGAATCGCCTGGCCGCGTTCGTCCAGCAGGATGCTGTAGCCACGGCCCAAGGTCGCCAGCGGGCTGACCACGTGCAGCGTCTGCACCTGGCTTTGCAGTTGCAGGCGGCGCGCCTTGAGGCCTTCGCGCATGGCGCGGGGCAAGCGTTCGGCAAGGCTGTCGAGGCGCTGGCGCAGCAGGGCCAGTTGGCGGCCGGGGTGTTGGCCGGCGAGGCGGGTTTCCAGGCGGATCAGACGCTCGCGACGAGTATTGAGGCTGCGCTCGAAGGCGCGGCGCAGGCGCATGTCCAGGTCGTCCAGGCGCTGGGCTTGCTGGCGCAGGCGTTCGCCGGGATGGCGCAGGCGCCGGGACATGCCTTCCAGGCGCAGGCGGTCGTGGCTCAGGCGATTGCGCATCAGCATCACCAGGCGACGGTGCAGGTTTTCAACCTGGCGCACCAGATGGCTGGCGTCTGGCGCAAGTAATTCAGCTGCGGCGGACGGGGTAGGGGCGCGCACGTCGGCGACAAAGTCGCTGATGGACACATCGGTTTCATGGCCGATGGCGCTGACGATGGGTGTAACGCACGCATCCACGGCACGCGCCACGGCCTCTTCGTTGAAGCACCAGAGGTCTTCCAGCGAACCGCCGCCACGGGCCAGGATCAAGGCGTCGAAGCCCCGCGCGTCGGCCAGTTTCAGCGCCCGCACGATCTGCGGGATCGCCTCGCGGCCTTGCACGGCCGTCGGGATCAGGGTCAGTTCAACGTTCGGCGCTCGGCGGCGGAACACGCTGATGATGTCGCGGATTACCGCGCCGGTCGGCGAGCTGATAATACCGATGCGCCGAGGATGGGCCGGCAGCGGCACCTTGCGCTCGGCGCTGAACAGGCCTTCGGCGCTGAGCTTTTCCTTCAGCGCATCGAAGGCCAGGCGCAGCGCGCCGTCACCGGCCGGTTCCACCGTGTCGAGGATCAACTGGTAGTCGCCACGGCCCTCGAACAGCGAGACCTTGCCGCGCACCTTCACCGCCAGGCCGTCTTTCAAGGCTTGGCGCACCCGCGCGGCGTTATTGCGAAACAACGCGCAACGCACTTGGGCGCCACTGTCCTTGAGGGTGAAATACACATGGCCGGAGGCCGGGCGGGCGAGGTTGGAGATCTCGCCTTCGACCCAGATATTGGTGAACACGTCTTCCAGCAACACCCGCGCGCGGCCGTTGAGCTGGCTGACAGTGAGGACTTCGCGGTCGAGGCCCAGGCGGGCAAAGGGATCTTTAATCATGGGCGGCAGTTTATAGGCATTCCTGCAAGGTTTGGCAGAATTGCTCCACCAGCGCGCTGGGTGCTTGCGCGCAGGCCAGGGCCACGGTGCTCAGGCAGTCCGGGTCGGCCAGCGGCAAAAAGCACAGGTTGGCGGGGGCAATGTCCTGCATGGATTTTGGTAACAAGGCAATACCGAAGCCGGCCTGGATCAACTGCAACTGGGTGGTCTTGCGTGACATCACCCGTGCGGCCTTGGGGAAAAATCCCGCACGCATGCACAACTCGGCTGACAGATAACTCAGGCCGCCGCGCTGGGGATGGGGGATCGAGATAAACGCTTCGTCCCTGAGTTGCGCCAACTCCACCGGCATATTGCTGCGCGCCAGCGCATGATCCGGCGGCACGGCCAGCAACACTTGCTCGCTATATAAAGGCGTTACACGCACGCCTTCACGCTGGCGCAATACCGGCAGGCGCAACAATCCTACGTCCAGGCGGCCGTCGGCGATTTCCTCCAGCTGCGCTTCCGAAGAGAGTTTGACGATGTCCATCGACACACCGGGGCAGCGTTCCAGCCAAGTGCTGATCCCTTGCAACAACGCGCCGCTCATCGGCACGGTGCTCGAATGACTCAAGCGCAGTGTGCCGAGTTGGCCGTTGCCTATCTGAGTCGTCATCTCACTGGCTTTGAGCAGCTCGCTCAGCAGGTTGCGCGCCCGCGGGTAGAACGCTTCGCCCGCCGCCGTCAGCCGGGGCTGGCGCGCGGTGCGTTCGAACAGTGGGGTTTGCAGCTGGGTTTCCAGTTCCTTGATCTGCCGGCTCAGCGCCGATTGGGCGACAAACAAACGCTCGGCGGCGGCGCTGAAGCTGCCACTGTCGGCGATTTCGACGAAGTAGCGCAGTTGGCGGGTGGAGATCACGCGTCATGCCTTTTTGAGATAGGTGGATGGCTTTGAAGATATTAGTCGCAACCCTCGCCGATGGCTAAAGTGAAGGTCATCTCTTTCAAGGAATAACCCATGGGCGCGGTTGAGCTGTTAAGCCAGTGGTCGTTTGGTGGTGTGGATTGGCTGGTGATTGCGGTGGGCGTGGTGGTGGCCTACATCGTGTTTGGCATCGCCGGTTTTGGCACGGCGTTGGTGGCGGGGCCGATCCTGATTCTGTTTATGCCGTTGTCGAAGATCATCCCACTGTTGGTGCTGCTGGATTTTGTCGCGGCCTTTGGCAACCTGCTGCAATCGCGGCGCGACGTGAACAAGCCCGAGCTGCTGAGACTGCTGCCGTGCATGGCCATCGGTTGCACCCTTGGCGTGGTGTTTTTGCTTAACCTGCATTCGGATGTGCTGTTGCTGCTGATGGGGCTGTTTATCAGTGCCTACGCGCTCTACAGCCTGCTGGTAAAAGCACGGCCGGCGCAGCTGGCGGCGGGTTGGGCGATTCCCATGGGCACTGTGGGTGGGTTGTTTGGCGCGCTGTTTGGCAGTGGTGGCTTTTTATATGCGATCTACCTGAACAGCCGCTTGCCCAAGGACGCGGCGCACGCCACCCAAAGTGCGTTGATCAGTTGCAGCACGGTGGTGCGCCTGAGCCTGTTCCTGATGGCCGGGGTGTATGCGGATTTGCCGTTGTTGATGTTGGCGCTGTGCCTGTTGCCGGCGATGGCTTTGGGGTTGTGGTTTGGCCGTAGATTGACCCTGCGCATGTCCCGCGAAGCCTTTGTGCGATTGGTGACTTGGCTGGTGCTCGCCAGCGGTGTTGCATTGATTGGGCGGTACTTGAGCGCTTGACCTGATTTCTTCAGGGATTAAGCTGCCAGCCTTTAGGGCCTCTTCGCGAGCAAGCCCGCTCCCACATTCGACCGCATTTCTTCTGTTGGAATGCGGCCACCTGTGGGAGCGGGCTTGCCCGCGAAGGCGTCAGACGGCACACCGCAGGACTATCAGGCCCCATGAATTCCCAAAGCATCCTTGTCCCGAAAATCTCCACCTTGCCCGTCCACGAACCCCGCGCCCGGGCGATCGTGCGTTGGCTGGTGCGCAAGAACATCATCAAGGAAGAACTCACCACGTGCGGCCGCACCGGCAACCGCATGGGCTATGCCCTGGCCGACGGCGCCCGCGCCGTGGTGTTGTACCCGGACGCGCTGCCGTTCAACGAGCCGATCAACGGCCTGGAGATCATCTACAAGCGCTGCATCTATACGCCGGCCAAGGGTTTTCTCGAAGAAGCCGGTTGCCCGGAGTGCCGCAAGGAAGTCGGCGAGGCGCTGTTCGAAAGCCTGGAAGACTGGATGCCCGGCCACACCGACAATTTCACCTGCCCGCTGTGTGGGCATGAAGACGACATCAACGGTTTCCTGTTCCTACAGGAATGCGGGTTTTCCAACCTGGGCTTCATCTTCAACAACTGGGCGGAGGCGGGGTTCAAGCAGAGCTTTATCGACGAATTCGCCGATTGGCTGGACCAGAAGATGAGTTGGGTCAAAGTCGAGTTGTAACCCTGATCGCTCCCACGCTCCGCGTGGGAGCGCAGCTCCGGACGCTCCGCGTCCTGCTGTTAAACGTCGTGACGCGGAGCGTCACAAGATGCGTTCCCACGCAGAGCGCGGGAACGATCACAGGGCGAACTTTAATCCATCTATCAGTATTACCAAGTTTGTCAGAGTTTTACATTGAGCCCGGCAGGGCGCATGTATATAATGGCGCGCTTCCATTTTCCCGCTCGGGAGCCCCCGCGATGCTGCGTATCAGCCAAGAAGCTCTGACATTCGACGACATTCTCCTAGTGCCCGGTTATTCCGAGGTGCTTCCTAACGAAGTCAGTCTCAAGACCCGCCTAACCCGTGGCATCGAGCTGAATATTCCTCTGGTTTCCGCTGCCATGGACACCGTCACCGAAGCCCGTTTGGCAATCGCCATGGCTCAGGAAGGCGGCATTGGCATCATCCACAAGAACATGACCATCGAGCAGCAAGCTGCCGAAGTGCGCAAGGTCAAGCGTTACGAAGCCGGTGTGGTCAAAGACCCCATCACTATCGAAGCCGACGCCACCGTGCGTGACCTGTTCGACCTGACCCGCCTGCACAACATCTCCGGTGTTCCGGTGCTGCATGATGGCGACCTGGTCGGCATCGTCACTTCCCGTGATGTGCGTTTCGAAAACCGTCTTGAAGTCACCGTCCGTGAAGTGATGACGCCGAAAGAGCGTCTGGTCACTGTCAAGGAAGGCGCCGACAAGAACGACGTGCGCGAACTGCTGCACAAGCACCGCATCGAGCGCGTGCTGATCGTCGACGACAAATTCGCCCTCAAAGGCATGATGACCGTCAACGACATCGAAAAAGCCAAGGCTTACCCACTGGCCAGCAAGGACGACCAAGGTCGTCTGCGCGTTGGCGCTGCGGTCGGCACCGGTAAAGACACCGGCGACCGCGTTGCCGCGCTGGTCGCTGCCGGCGTTGACGTGGTGGTGGTCGACACCGCCCACGGTCACTCCAAAGGCGTGATCGACCGCGTGCGTTGGGTCAAGCAGAACTTCCCTGAAGTACAAGTGATCGGCGGCAACATTGCCACCGGCGCTGCCGCCAAGGCCCTGGCCGAAGCGGGCGCGGATGCGGTCAAGGTCGGTATCGGCCCTGGCTCGATCTGCACCACCCGTATCGTTGCCGGCGTGGGCGTGCCGCAAATCAGCGCCATCGCCAACGTGGCTGCTGCCCTTGAAGGCACCGGCGTACCGTTGATTGCCGACGGCGGCATCCGTTTCTCCGGTGACCTGTCCAAGGCCATCGTTGCCGGTGCTTCCTGCGTGATGATGGGCTCGATGTTTGCCGGTACTGAAGAAGCGCCAGGCGAGATCGAACTGTTCCAGGGCCGTTCGTACAAGGCTTACCGTGGCATGGGTTCGCTGGGCGCCATGTCCCAGGCGCAAGGCTCTTCCGACCGTTACTTCCAGGACTCCTCGGCAGGCGCCGAGAAACTCGTCCCGGAAGGCATCGAAGGCCGCGTACCGTACAAAGGCACCCTGAGCGCGATCATCCACCAACTGATGGGCGGCCTGCGTTCCTCGATGGGTTACACCGGCAGCGCCGACATCGAAGAAATGCGCACCAAGCCAGAGTTCGTGCGGATCACCGGCGCCGGCATGGCTGAATCCCATGTCCACGACGTGCAGATCACCAAGGAAGCGCCAAACTACCGCGTAGGTTGATGCTTCCAGCAAAATGTTAAGTAACCGGGGCTGTTCTTCAGCCCCGAGTTGTTTCTGATTCATTAGACGAGACTGACTTCATGGCCCTCGACATTCACGCCCACCGCATCCTGATCCTCGACTTCGGTTCCCAGTACACCCAGCTGATCGCCCGCCGCGTGCGTGAAATCGGCGTGTACTGCGAACTGCATCCGTTCGACATGGACGACGAAGCGATCCGCGAATTCGCACCCAAAGGCGTCATCCTCGCCGGTGGCCCCGAGTCCGTGCACGAAGCCAACAGCCCGCGTTGCCCACAAGCCGTGTTCGACCTGGGCGTGCCCGTCTTCGGTATCTGCTACGGCATGCAGACCATGGCCGAGCAACTGGGCGGCAAGGTTGAAGGTTCCGAGCTGCGTGAATTCGGTTATGCCCGTGTAGACGTGGTCGGCAAGAGCCGCCTGCTGGACGGCATCGAAGACCACGTTGACGCCGACGGCCTGTTCGGCCTCGACGTGTGGATGAGCCACGGTGACAAGGTCACCAAGATGCCAGAAGATTTCCACATCCTGGCCAGCACCCCGAGCTGCCCGATCGCCGGCATGTTCAGCGACGAGCGTCGTTACTACGGCGTGCAGTTCCACCCGGAAGTGACCCACACCAAGCAAGGCGGCCGCATCCTGTCGCGCTTCATCCTCGACATCTGCGAGTGTGAAGCCCTGTGGACTCCGTCGAAAATCGCTGAAGACGCCATCGCCCAGGTTCGCGCCCAGGTCGGCACCGATAACGTGTTGCTGGGCCTGTCCGGCGGCGTTGACTCCTCGGTAGTGGCTGCCCTGCTGCACAAAGCCATCGGCGACCAACTGACCTGCGTCTTCGTCGACAACGGCCTGCTGCGCCTGCACGAAGGCGAGCAAGTGATGGCCATGTTCGCCGAGAACATGGGCGTCAAGGTGATCCGCGCCAACGCCGAGGACCAGTTCCTCAACAACCTGGCCGGCGAGTCCGATCCAGAGAAGAAGCGCAAGATCATCGGTCGCACCTTCATCGACGTATTCGATGCCCAGTCCAACAACCTGGACAACATCAAGTACCTCGCCCAGGGCACCATCTACCCTGACGTGATCGAGTCGGCTGGCGCCAAGAGCGGCAAAGCCCACGTGATCAAGTCCCACCACAACGTGGGTGGTCTGCCTGAGGAAATGAACCTCAAGCTGGTAGAACCGCTGCGCGAACTGTTCAAGGACGAAGTCCGCCGTCTGGGCCTGGAACTGGGCCTGCCGTACGACATGGTCTACCGCCACCCATTCCCGGGCCCGGGCCTGGGCGTGCGCATCCTGGGTGAAGTGAAGAAGGAATACGCCGACCTGCTGCGTCGTGCCGACCACATCTTCATCGAAGAACTGCGCAAGGCCGACTGGTACCACAAGGTCAGCCAGGCATTCGTGGTGTTCCAGCCAGTGAAATCCGTTGGCGTTGTAGGCGATGGCCGTCGTTACGCGTGGGTCGTGGCCCTGCGTGCCGTAGAAACCATCGACTTCATGACCGCTCGTTGGGCACACCTGCCGTACGAACTGCTGGAAACTGTCAGCGGCCGTATCATCAATGAGATCGAAGGCATTTCGCGCGTTACTTATGACGTGTCCAGCAAGCCGCCGGCGACGATTGAGTGGGAATGATTGGACGTCCGGCATTGTCCGGCACGATCTAGCAAGAAATGCCCTGGAGCCCGCGTAATTGCGGGCTTTTGGCTTTTTGGGTCTGGCAAATTCTGGCAGCTTTGTGCATCGCCAAGCACCGTGCTTATGTGGCATGGTACGGGGCATTGACTGAGCCAAATGCCATGCTTGGTGCTCGATACCATGTCGCCTTAGTAGGGTTTGGCATGGTATCAAATCTCATCATTACCCCTGTTTCATTGGGTTTTAAGGTGGTGAATGAGTGTTTTTCTGAGCATGGTATTATTTTCCATGGAATCCCTAACTGCCATGTTGACCGATACCAAGCTGCGTAACCTCAAACCGAAAGAAAAACTCTACAAAGTGAACGACCGCGACGGTTTGTACGTGGCCGTCACTGCTGCCGGTTCCATCTCATTTCGCTACAACTACTCTATCAACGGCCGTCAGGAGACCATCACTTTCGGTCGCTATGGTGTGGGTGGCATCACACTTGCTGAAGCCAGAGAGCGCCTGGGAGAGGCTAAAAAGATGGTTTCAGCGGGTAAGTCACCTGCCAAAGAGAAAGCCCGTGCCAAGGCACGCACCAAAGGGGCAGAGACGTTTGATGCGTGGGCTGAGAAATGGCTGCGTGGGTATCAGATGGCTGACTCGACCCGTGACATGCGCCGATCTGTTTACGAGCGCGAGCTAAAGTCGCACTTCGGTAATCAGAAACTGGTGGAAATCAATCATGAGGATCTTCGAACTCTGACTGATGCAATCGTAGAGCGTGGAGCTCCAGCCACGGCCGTGCACTCCCGCGAGATTGTGATGCAGGTGTTCCGATGGGCGATTGAGCGTGGCCAGAAGGTAGAGAACCCGGCTGATCTGGTACGTCCTGCAAGCATCGCTAAATTCGAGCCACGTGACCGCGCTTTAGGGCCTGACGAAATCGCGTTGATGTATCAGTACTTGGACCGCATTGGCACCGCCTCCTCCGTGAGGGTGGCCGCTAAGCTGTTGTTGCTGACCATGGTTCGCAAAAGTGAGTTGACCAACGCTACCTGGAACGAGATCAATTTCAGCGAAGCCCTGTGGACCATTCCGAAAGAGCGGATGAAGCGCCGCAACCCCCATTTGGTGTTCTTATCTCAGCAGGCTTTGGATTTCTTCATTGCATTGAAGACGTTTGCCGGTGGTTCAGATTACGTCTTCCCCTCCCGGTACGATTCTGATTTGCCAATGAGCACCGCGACGATCAATCAGGTGCTGACGCTGACCTATCGGCTCGCGCAGAAAGAAGGGCAGCCGTTGAGTAAGTTCGGACCCCATGATTTGAGGCGCACAGCGAGCACGCTCCTGCATGAGGCCGGTTACAACTCAGATTGGATTGAGAAATGCCTGGCACACGAGCAGAAGGGCGTTCGGGCCGTCTACAACAAGGCTGAATACCGTGATCAGCGTCGGGCTATGTTGCAGGATTGGGCGGATATGATTGACGAGTGGACGCTAAAAAGACCACGAGCGAAGGTTTGATTTAAGAAGCCGATTCAGCTGCGTGAACTGTTATTGGTTGCGTATTTTGGTTGACACTAAAACGAGCTACTCATCGGATCTTTGCGGCCGACTCAGGCGAAACACCTCTGGGATTGAGGTAATGGCTTTGGATACTGCCTGGCGTTCAATACCCAGCCTGCGCGCAATCGCTGATTGATTGAAGTCAAACCGTTGGAGCATGAGTATTTGTTTTTTTCGGTCCGACAATCTCGAGTCCACCATGAGCCGCGCTAGGTTCCGTAACTCTGCTTCGTCTGCTAGCTTTAATGTTTGGCCAAGCATGTAGTTGTGTATGTAGCTGTCAACCAGCTCATCCCCTGATTTCGCTTGCGGAATACCTCGGGAGGCGCATTGCCGGCTGAGCCTAATTAATTCGAGGTCGAATTGCGCTACAGATCGTTTCGCTTTCCTGTAGGCGGGATTCCACTCGTCATCCGGCAACTTAGGGCGATGAGCTGCGCAGTAGAGGTTGCTGAGGCGCAGTTTCTCATCTACGCCTCGTTGGCCAACGTCGTCGACAGATTCGGCGAATGAGGCCAGCTCCGCGAGCGTGCCGCAAAATCTACAAAAAACTTTTAAGCGTTGACCATTCAAACCGCGAACATTTCGTTTCGCTGGTTGCTTACGCTTGCATGCCCATACCAGCTCTATCAGTGTTTCGAGTGTGGCGATAAATCGTTGGTCTCTCTTGGACTGCTCGTCTTCCGTTAGAACAAAAGCACGCAGCAATCGGCGCTGTACGCGGACCATTGCATCAGCACCAACCAATAGCATGATCTCACTGAACGCTACGCCTGTACCGGCTCCTGGTACGTGCCCAAGATAGCGCGATGGGAGTGTCGCCGTGTACGTAACTACAACGGGGTCGATGAGTTCTTCTACCAGTCGAGCGATAGGGTAACGCTTCGATGCTGCGGAGTAAGGCTCCCAGCAATCTCGAAATCGTCTGATGGCATCTGCGACGGTTGGGGCGCATCCCTTCCAAATAGCGATAGCTGATATATTTTCCATGTCAACCATTTTAGCCAATCATACCGTCGAAGCAAATGGCACATAGGGGCACGATCAGGCACTCATTCGCAAGTGATTGAACGAGGCCAAGACATGCAAACAACTACGAACAAGACTCTCATAAACCGCAAAAAGCTGCAGGCAATGATCCCGCTAGCTGAGCGCACTATTTACAACATGGAGCAGAGAGGAGAGTTCCCGCGTCGCATCGCACTCACCAGCCGAAATGTCGCCTGGGATTTGGCCGAGATCGAAGAATGGATTGAAGTGCGCAAGTCGTCAGGCACCCAAGCCCGCCGCCCCGGAATAGGGGCCTGAATTATGGCTATTGATTTACGGGCGGCTTTTGAAGATGAACCGCCTGTACTGGACTTTATATGGCCCGGCTTTCTCGCGGGAACGGTCGGAGCGCTTGTGGCTCCCGGAGCCACCGGAAAGAGTTTTTGGGCGTTGGAGGCCGCAATGTCCATTGCGTGCTCTGTTGCCGGTGGAGACCTTGTAGGGCTTGGCCCTAAGCGCACGGGACGTGTGGTCTATTTCGCCGGAGAAGACCCGGAAGTCGCGTTGGTGTGCCGCGTTCATGCCATAGGTCAGCACCTGAATCAGCAGGCTCGCGAGGCCATCGCGGAGAATCTAACTATCAAGCCCATCATGGGCAAGCTCATGAACGTGATGGATGACCAGCAACGTGCTGACGTAATCAAATTCTGCGACGGTGCCCGGCTGATTGTGCTGGATACCCTGAGTCGGATTCACGACCGGGACGAAAACAGTAACGGAGACATGGCGCGACTTGTCGCCACTCTTGAGCACGTCGCGGCCAGCACCGGTGCGTCAGTCCTATATCTGCACCATGTCAGCAAGGGAAGCGCCCGCGAAGGCCAGACCGATCAGCAGCAAGCAGCGCGTGGTGCGTCCGCTCTTATCGACAATGCCCGTTGGTGTGGTTTCGTGGCAAAGATGACAAAAGACGAGGCTGAGGGCCTCAGTGATCGTGCTTATGACAGGCACCCCATAGGGGACGACCGGAGAGGGTACTTTGTGCGCTTCGGTGTGTCGAAACAGAACTACGCTGCTACGCAGCTTGATCGTTGGTATTTGAGGCACGGCAGTGGCGTGTTGTTGCCAGTAGACCTGCTGGTAGCTAAACAGGATGGTGGAAAGGGGCGGCACCGTGAGCAAGCATGACTTGACCCACGCCCGCCACGACCCGGTGCATTGTCTGGCGCCGGGCCTGTTCCGTAGCCTCAAAAAAGGAGTACGAGAGCGTAAGCGCAGCAAGCTAGACGTGGTATATGACTACGGCAATGGTAAGCGTATCGAGTTCAGTGGACCGGAACCGCTGGGGGTCGACGATCTCCGTATTTTGCAAGGACTTGTGGCCATGGCCGGGCCTTATGGCCTTGTGCTGTCCCCCGACCCACAGACAGAAGGCGGTCGGCAGCTACGGCTATCCCTTGAGCCAAAGTGGGAAGCAGTCCAGCAGAATGCAATGGTGGTCAAAGGCAGTTATGGGGCGTTGGCCAGCGAAGTGGGCTATGCCAATAAAAACGATACCGAACGAGTACGCGATTGCATCGAGAGGCTCTGGAAAGTCTCCATCATTGCTCAAAACGGAAGTAAACGGCAGGGCTTTCGCCTGTTGTCCGAGTACGCCAGCGACGAGCAGGACGGCAAACTATACGTGGCATTGAACCCTCTGATTGCTCGCGCAATCACGGGCGGGCAATACATCCGCATAAACATGGATGAAGTGAGGGGGTTGCAGACCGATCCCGCCCGTTTGATCCATCAACGTCTATGTGGCTTTATTGACCTCGGCAAGTCGCGGCTGGTCGAGTTGGACACACTTTGTGGCTATGTTTGGCCAGACGAGACGACGAACCCAAATACTATCAAAAAGCGCCGTAAAACAGCACGCAAGGCGTTGGTCGAGTTGGTCGCTGTGGGTTGGAAGCTGGACGAATATGCCAAGGCTAAATGGGAAATCGGGCGTCCCAAGGGCCACGATAATGGCACCCGCCCCACGTTAACAGTACCCAGCTCCCAAGTTTTCAGTACCCAAACCCCACGTTAACGGCACCCGGCCAGTTTCTGAAAACCCAGCAGCGGTAGGCCTTTGCGGCCAGTTTGCGAATTCCATCCAAGATTCTCTAAGAATCTCCAACATGCGCGCTTCGCGCCGCGCCTTGAAGGCGCAGCGCATAGCTTGCTGCTCTTGGTCGGCCTACGGCCGTTGAACACCAAAAGGGAAGCGCACTTGCCGGGTCTCTGCATTGGCCTCGTGCGAGCAGTGAGACTGTTCGTCGAATACACAACATCAGCGCACCTGACAAATCGTGTCGTCAGTGCGTTCAGATTTACAACCAAAAAGAAAGGGTAGGGGCAATCGACCCCATGCGGCAGGTAAAGCAGCCGCAAATCCGGTCTTTGCCGCGTATTGCAGCCACTTCCGGGAGGTTGACATAAAAGTGTGGCCTGTTTGGCTTGTCGTCCAGTGCGCGACCCTTCAGAGCGTCTGAGTGTGTAATAGGCGGGGCCGACCACTGCTTTCCTTTTGGTGTCCACAAAAAAGCCCTGCATGTGCAGGGCTTGGATTTAACAGAGTTAGAGTTGAGGCTACTTTCTGTTGTTCGACATATCAGCACGCAACTGATCGAGCTGTGCAGCTTGTCGTTTACTGCCGAATAGAGGCAATCGGTTGTAGGATTGAGCCGCGCCTAATAGACCAACAGCCACAGGCAGGGCCAGCGGGCTGATCCGGGACTGCAACGCATAGTAATGCTTCCCGACAGCTTCCAGTTTTGCACCATGACCACGCGAGCGTAGCCAGCGGCCGAGGAGCTGCATACCAAAGGCGTAAGCAGTGGCAAACACACAAAAAAGGATAAGTTCGATCATTAGGGAAGCTCCGGTTTATTCGTGTCGTTTTTGGATTGATTAGGTACTGCCGCTGGCTCTTGAGCCGGGCGAATGATGTCAGACGTCTCGCTTGCTTCGATGCTGTTATCACTACCGCTACCAGAACCACTATCGACCTGGCTTTGATCACCACCAAATCCGCCACCCATGCTTGCCGCGCCTTCCATGCCGGGCACAGAGATAGCAGAAAGGATGCCAGTGCCTCGCGTTAGCGCGTTGGCCACCTGATGTCCGCTAATGGCGCTGCGACCCTCCTGCGCGTCGTCAGTGCGTTGTTGGGACGCTTGCGGGGTTGATTGCGAACGACCGCCGCCTGGAACCCCTTGTGGGGTCGCGGCGGCCTCGCCCTTGGGTTCGTCCACGTTGCGTTGCGCCGCTTTCCCGGCCTGTTTGGCCGCTTGCTGTACGCCTTGGCTTGACTGCGGAACTGGGCCGCTACCGCTAGGGCCACCAGAGGCGCTCCCCCCGACCTTGGCACCAGCCGATTTAGCGGCAGAACTGCCGCCAGTGCCAGAACCGACGCCCGCGCTACCAGCACCAGCGCTGACTGCGCCACCACCTGCACTGGCCGCACTTCCACCACCGGCAAAGCTGGAGTTGATCGATGCGGCAAGGCCACCACTACCGGATGCCGCACTTGCAACACTAGCACCACTCCCGGCAGCGCCGAGTACCCCTGCGGCTGCCGGAGCTGCTGCGCCTGCGGTCGCAATAGTGGCCACTGCGGCGGCTGCACCAGCCGAACCAGCCGCAGCCATACCACCGAGAGAGCTGCCGCCACCCATAGACGAGCCGTTAATCATGCCCGCTATCAAATCAGGGATGGTTTTGGTTAGGTAAGCGCAGATCAACGACAATCCAACCAAAGTCATCAGAGAAGCCTCATCATTGGTATAAGCAGCTTGCCACTTCTCAGCTACAGACAAAATCAGGCCAACTATCAGCGTCACTATGAATAACTTAGCACCCACAGAAACGGTGTAGCGAATAACGGCCAGCGCGTATTCCCGCGTCCATTGGGATGCGCCAAAGGCCATAAACAAAACAGAGGCATTAATAACAACATAAGCCTCAACCAAAGTCACAAAGACGAACGCCGCAATGAAGGAAAAAGACAGCAAAACAATGAGGGCGGCGAGCGCAACAACGATATTTAGTGACCCGTTAAAGATGCTTATTCCGCTCAGAATCGACCGCGAAAACTCGACCGCCATGGCAAACATGTCACCAGGCATTAGCTCAGAAGTTGGCAAGCTCGCTGCGTGTGCACCTGCTTGCCTGAAGCTATCAATAATGGTACCTGCCCACTCCGTTGAGTGGTCAAGCAGGATATTGAAAAAACCGATGATCATAAGGAAGCGGATCAATTCGCCGATTAGCTCGCTGAAATCCGCCTGCTTGAACACCAAAGGGACAAACGTCCATATAAATTGGATAAGGGCCAAACTCCAAAATACAGTTACGGCATAGCCATGAAGACGAGGCCCCCAGTCATTAGAGGCATTTTGTATTAACACTAAAAGTCCTGTCATTGACGTGTTGCTTTGCGCCAAATCAAGACCCGCAGCCATTGCGTTTCCAAAGGGCAGCAACAGTGATGCTAGAGCTACTGTGAAAATAGTTGTGCGTCTCATATTTAGAATCCCTGAGATGGGCCGCGAGTATTCGGGCGCTCCTGGAATTTTCGAGTGGCTGCATCAGATTGTTTAATTTTTTCAGCAACTGTTGCGCAATCACTCCCGGCAGAAACAACGTTGTTCAAGGCCGCGCCACTAATTCCCGATACAGTGATCAGTGCAGCCAGAAACCATTTTTGAATCATCATGTTTAGAACCCCTGAGACGGGCCGCGAGTGTTTGGGCGTGATTGGAATTGTTCAACAGCAGCATTATTTGTTGCCTGGCGCTCGGTTTCTTGAGCAATGTAGTTGCCTTGCAGGGTTATTTGGGTCGCGACCAAGTCACGTAGTTTTTGGAGCTGCTGCACGTTTGAAGCTGCAATCTCGTTCCCGGCTTGGATCGCCTGCATGCGACCAGCCGATGACTGCGAACGGTTCACCAGTTGTTCAAGGTGCGCATCTTCTGTCTCAAACGTGCTGATGTTCATGCCCGCTGCTTGCATCGCCGTCTTGGCGTTATCGAAGCCTTGCGCTGACCATTTTTCATAGCGATCCGGCATAACGTCCGTTGCCTTGCCGCTCGATTGGATGAACTTCTGTAAATACGTCTTATAGCCGGGAAACTGCGTGTTGAATTGCGAGTCTAGATTCTCCACATTGCGACCCAATGACTGAGCCCGATTGTAGATGCTGGCCACGCGCTGCATGTCTTGGGTGATCCTGCCAAACATGCTGTTCGGCAAAGAAACGCCCTGCGTGACCATGTTGTTGTATTGCTGGACTTGCGTCGAAAGCTGCTCTGCCGTGTTCAGCGCCGTGTTGACTGCTTCAGCGTACTCGAACATCTGTTGATAGAATGTAGAGCAGTTTGTGCAGTAGATAGCAAAGGCGTTCTGTTCGGTGAACATTAATGTAAAGGCTGTTAATAATAATCTCCATCCTTTTATCATTTTTTGTCTCCAGTGCTTACCTATCATAATGAATTAACGTGGTTGTTTGCAGTAACGAGCGACGTAACGTGTGAACTGCACATATCCAAAGCTAAATCGATCAATGTATTCCGCATAGATCCATGCAAGAGGGTAGCCGAGTAGTATTTTAGTTTCTAACTCCTTTCTGATCGAGAAGAACTCAGAGCGGCCAGCTCTTCTTTTTATAGGCTTTAGATCATTGTTTTGCATCGGCTTTCCTCCTGTTGATGCTGTTAGTTTTAGCATGGATAAAGGCATAGGAAAACACAGAATAACTAGGTAGAGAAAATTAATGAAACATAACGCGATTATATGCGGTTTAAGTAGATTTAAGTCGGATCTAAGCAATTCAATGCGGCTGTATGCGATTTATAGAAATTTAACTTGATTGAGGGGGGGGCGTGTTTTGAATCGCATTGAATCGCTTCCAACGGGGCGGCAAGATGTGTGTTGTAGGCCTACGCTGCTCCGCAGCTAGGGCCTCCACCACCTGCCTTACTCGCCTTCGCTTCGACGTATCTTGCTCTGCGAGGCCTACATCCGCTGCCGCGGATTGGAAAGAAAGAGTCCAACGAAGGCTTGTCGTAGCGGCGTCTATTGATAAAGATCAAATTTAATTCGTTGAATTATGGCTATTCATAGGCTAAACCATGCAAGGACGAATCCTGAGACCCAGATCTGGCGTATCTAGGTACATGACTGGACGTGATGGCTTTCCTATGGCACACGCTGAACGACGTGGTAAGCTGAACCAAGAGTTTTCAAAAAAACTGGATAAGCCGCTTGGAGGGATCCTATGCATTGCCACCGTACAGATCACGCCTGTCCTGAAGATAATGGCAACACTGCCGTTCACTGCGAAAAGCGGACGACCATCAAAAATCTACAATTCTCTCGTAGTGCTTATCTAAAACATTACTTCCTTTCAAAAGTGCCCTACTTGTCTTCAGGCGAAATTTTTTAATGAAGATAACTATGTGTGTTGATTATGACAACCTGAGTCCACTCCAAAAGTCGTCCGGGATTTTAGATGTTGTGCAAAAAACATTAATTCAAGCGTCTGGAATGTTCCCTCCAGGTATTGCAAGTTGTGAGGTGCGGCTTTACGGTGGTTGGTATGAAGGTGATGATCTGAGCGTTTTATCGCAACAGCTTTCGGTTAAAATTCAAAGTGAATTTCCAGCGGTATTACGCGTACCTAGTGAGCGAGGAGGCGTAGTAATATTCATGACAACAGCCGAGCTCGCTGTATCGCTGTTGGAAGAGCCAGGTCATCAGTTATTTAATACATATCGCAGAAAAGGCCGTCCGAGCAATATTCGCGTTGAGACACCCGCGTCTGTCGGTTGCAGTACTTCCACATGTCCATTGCCTTTAGCAAAAAAGCTTTTGCAAAAAGGGAGTTGCCCAACATTAGGGTGTGTGACCGGCGGTTCCTCTTTAGTATACAGGCATGAGCAAAAACTAGTTGATACGATGTTGACATGTGATCTTATATATCTTTCTGATCAGAAATATGACTTTCTCTTTATACTAAGTGCGGATGATGACTTTTTGCCACCAATTAGAACTTTGCTAATGAGAGGGGCGAAAATTATACGAGTGCATCCGAATATGAGTAATGCGTTGCTGCCCATAAAGGTTGGCGCTTCCACTCTTATTGAACTAGGAATACAATAATGCAGATTGATACATTTAAGTCTATTGTCGCAACTTTCGCAGATCCTGGTTCCGAAATAATTTTTGACCGTCATCGTATGATGTTTCCTATTAATGGAGATGTCGTTGATGCTGGTATTTCATCAAGGTTTGGTGATATCTATGTCGATGAGGGGGCGGGAGAAATTTCTGCTAGCAGGTGGATAGTAGAAAGGCTAGCTAAGTTGCAGCTTTTAAGTTCGCGTATTCTCGAGCAAATACCAAGTCACCCTAATTTTGTTTCACCTGCAGCAGATTTATTACCTACTTTAGAGTCGCGGCCTGATGGTCAGGCCTTTCATGTTGCGGATGCGCTTAATGAAGCCCTTAGCGCGCTGGATACGAAAAGTCCTTTAGAGACAACAGTTCTTTATGTCACAAGCGATGCAGGGGAAGGGAAAACATCACTTATTAATGCCGCTGCACGAAAGCAGGCAAAAGAGTTTTCTGAAGGACGAGCAAATTGGCTCCTAGTTCCAATTATACTCGGTGGCAGACATTTCCTGCGATTTGATGATATCACTGTAGGTGCTTTGCAAAACAAATATCGATTTCCATTTCTGTACTATAACTCATTTCTTGCTCTTGTCAGAATGGGAGTTATTGTTCCAGCGTTTGATGGTTTTGAAGAGATGTTCGTTGAGAATAGTTCTGGAGAAGCCCTCTCTGCTATGGGCATTCTAGTCGGCGCACTGAATTCTACTGGCGCTGTAGTGGTCGCTGCACGAAAAGCATACTTTGAATTCGAAAATTTGAGGTCACAAGAAAAACTCTACGATACAATTAGTAGCTACTCTGTAGGGTTTTCGAAGCTTGAGTTAAATAGATGGGAACAAACTCAATTTTTGCAATATTGCTCTAATCGTAACTTGAAGAACGCGGACGAGATTTATCAACGTGTCGCTGATCGGTTGGGGGCGGACCATTCTTTGTTGACACGCCCTGTTTTGGTTCGACGCTTGGTAGATATTGCACAGCAAAGTTCCTCGCTTGAAAATTTCATCGAGAAAATACACGCCTCTGGATCGGATTTCTTCTCTGTCTTCGTTCGAAGTATCATCGAACGTGAAGCAAATGAAAAGTGGATAGACAGATCTGGTGAAATGGGAGCCACTTTAATTACAGTGGAGGAACACTGTGAGCTTCTTTCATTAATTGCCGTAAATATGTGGGAAAGCCGAATCGAGTATTTGAAACAAGATCATCTCGATGTCGTTGCTGAGTACTTCTGTGAGTTAAAGCGTAAGTCATCTTTACAAGCTCAACAGGTTCGCGATCGAATTCGAGGACATGCGCTGCTTGTTGCCTCTTCTGACATAAGTTTAGCGATAGAATTTGATCATGATGAGTTTCGTCAATACTTTTTAGGCGACGGTCTTGCTCGTATCGTGCTACCCCTGAATAAGAGCGCAACCTCGGAAACTTTGAGTGTATTACGCAGAGGTATTTTGCCCGAAAACTCCCAGTTTGAATTTATTCGTAGTGTTAAGAGAGAGGGACAGGGCAAGATACTAGAGGTCGCTCAGTTTTTAGCCTCTATTAGTAAGCTTGATGGTCAGGCCTCCTACACGAAAGAAAACTGTGGGAATCTGGTGCTTAGATTGATTAGCGAGATTGATTCCAAGGGTCTCGTTTTAGAGGATATGGTTTTTGGGGTTGATTCTATACGGGATTGTAAGCTGGAAAATGTAATTTTTATTAATTGCTACTTTTCTCATAGTAGTTACGAGTTTACTGAAATTATCTCATGTCAGTTCGAAAGCTGTACGTTCGGTCAGTTGAGAATTTATATGTCTACTAAATTGCATAACAACTCTTTCGTGTCATGCGCTATCGATTCTATTCGTATTGAAGATTCTGCGCTTGAAATCTGGGAGCCAAATGCTATCCAGTTGTTCTTAGAAAAGCAAAACTCAAGTTTTAAAAACGGAGAGCCGGCTGAGGCAGTTGATGTTGAGTCGCTGTCTATGGATGAAAGACTTGTAAGTGTCGAAAAACTACTTCGATATTTCATGCGCAGTACCCATATTAGTGAGTCGGTAATTAAAATAAAGCTTGGCGATAGAGGGCAGACATTTATTGACTATACCTTGCCTGACCTGGTCTCTACAAAAGTTGTAGAGGAAATTGAAAATAGAGGATCTGGTCAGCAGCGACGATTTAAATTGGGTCGTCCATTGCAGTCTCTCAATACTCATCTTGCTGGAGCTCAAGGTTCTTATGAGAAATTCATCTCTGGATTCAATAAGTAATAGTCTCCGTTAAGCTATCTCATTGCTAGATGGAATCTGGGGGACGCCCGCTTTAGCCTAGGCGGGCGGGCCCTCTGGATCTCAGCGCCATGGGCTCGGGGAGTTGACATTGATAGGACGTCGCGCTGCATCGCATAGCCTTGATCTGCTCGCTCATTTGAAAGGGAGAGACCTGATGAGTAGTCGTCCACGTGACTAGTTTACTGCTCAGCAGTTTCCCAGTGCTCTCGAGAGGTGATTCTGACGAATTGCCTATCCTATTACGACAGAAGGTGATGCGTTCGAACGAGGTTATGTAATTAAGCTACAGATGCAGAGTCCTAACTCTAGTCTGTATGCCGAGCTACGGCTTATTACATGATTATTTATAGGTATTTTATTAAATGACCATTACTGAAAATTATGAAATTTCCAGAAAGCAGTAAGTTTACTTACATTATCGGTAATAACGGATCAGGAAAAAGTCGCTCGTTAGAAGAAAACGCGCAACGACTTTGTGATACGCGGAAAGTCGTAGTTATCGCCTCGGGTGTATCCGACAAGTTTAAGTTTCGATCCCAGGTTAGGGCGACGGCCAACGGATACTACCGTTATTTAGGAAATCGCACTGTTGGAAACGGTACACACAATGGTACTCTCGCTGCAAATTCAGTATTACTTTATCTGTCTGTCCTTAATGCAGAACTAAGTGTCGAATTCGACAAGTTTCTTGAGTTGATTGATTTTGACAGAAAAGTTGGTATTGGTTATAAAAAGAAGAAGAACTCTACTACGAAGCCATTCGAAACCCAAGAGTTGACAAAAAAATTTGTATCGTTGAATGCAGAAACGATTTATGCGAAAGAACGGCCTTTTGAGATTATTTTTTATAAAAGTGGCGTACCATATACTTTTTCTGCGTTGAGTTCCGGAGAGCAGTACATTATTACAACGGCCCTGAAGGTAGTTGCTTCAATCGAAGACAGTGTTTGCTACTTTATTGATGAGCCGGAAGTTAGCTTGCATGTTGAGTGGCAAATCAAGTGGCCAGAATTATTTCATTCGTTACTGTCCTTGAGAAGTGGGGTTGGCTGTTATATAGCTACTCATTCACCAGTAATTATTTCTAGTGCGCTCAAGGCTGGTGCTGATTGTTATAGTTTGTTAAATGGCACTCTTTTTAAAATTTCAAGTCAAGAATTTAATGTTGAGCGGATCCTGTTTAAAAGTTTTAATACGCTCACCCCGGATAATAAATATGTCTTTGAGGAGCTTGCTGCGATTGTCACTCGTGTAGTTGACCACCTAAGTGGAGAAGGTCTAGATGACTCCGAGGAAGGGTTGGCCCCTTTTGAGCCCCTTACATCTGTTGAGAGGTTTAGGGAAGAACTCAAGTACGCATCTCACACTGAAGAGGATAACGAGTTTATTCAGAGTACGTTGGAAGATTTTGAAATGGCTATCAGGGATTTAGTCGCGATGCCAAAACGTGATGGGCTGCATGCGAGTCCGTCGGATGATAAAGAATGAAGCTTTTGATTATTATTAATAAATTGTATTCACAGAAGGCGAAGCGTAAAGAAGCAATAAAAATGGCTTTCAAGTATTACCGTGAGTCGCTTGCAGGTACACACAACTTGTGGAGCACTCTTTATAATGATGGGGCCGTTGGAAAACGAATATACTATGCGGTCACTGAATATGTGCATGGGCTATCAGATCGTTGCGGATATTGTCAGGATAGAATTTTTCACAATAAAAACTCAAATATCGATCATATACTGCCGGCCTCTATCTATCCGCAATTTACATTTGTTGAAGATAACCTTGTTCGGGTTTGCGTGACATGTAATATGCTTAAGGCTGCGCTTGATTTTTATGTAATATCTGCGCCCTTTGCAAAAAATTATCACCAGTACTCAGGGGCGTGGGGATGTTTTCATCCGCGTCATGATTCGTTTGCTGATCACGTTGAGCGTTTAGTTGTTCAGACAAATCATTTGTACTTTCGTGCCTATTTGGGTAAGACGCCCGCAGGTATAAAACTTTGCTCTTCACTTTTACAAGAAGTTAGCGAGTTTGAGGTGAAGGCGACAGCAAATCCCGTGGTCGCTCTAGCTGCTCAAAAGCTAGGTCAGTATGTTCAGTCAAATCGTAATGCCAATTCCGATACCGTCAAGAAGTTGCTGCAGACGTTAGTGGCAAATATTTGAAAATTTTTTAGTCAGAATTTGTTGTCTGAAAAAATTGCTTAAGGATTTGTTGGAGGTAGCCTTTGAGGTTTACTTGATAGGTCGCTAGTCTCGCTGAAAGATCGATACAGTCATCGAGAGGTCGGGTAATACCGATATGGTATCAAAAGCATTTGCTCCCCTAGAACCATGTGGAAGGCCTAACGTTAAGAAGGAACTCAGTTAGTAGCAGTGGCACCATCAAGGGAAGGACATTGAATATCTTTACGGACTGGCTATCCGATCTTGAGTTTTCTCGACTGGTACATTCTGGAATCCTCAGTGGAGGCTTGACACTGGCCAGGCCCCCCCGTTAAGCGCGGGGACAAAGCCGTAAGGGAGGAGCGCTTATCTGGCAGTACGTCTGAGCAGTATGGAACGATCAGACAGTTGTATCTGCCCTGGACGCAGCAACGATTGGCATTTCGTACTGGATTTGTTCAAGCTACGTCGAGCCGAAGTCCGACCCGGACAGATCGAAGCGCTGATCTGCAAATCGACTTAAGCGCGAGGCACGATGCTGGTATCTGATAGTCCAAGTTCGAGAAGATCGAAAGTTGCCATTTTCGGCCTTCCGCAGAAGCGCCTCAGAGTTCTGCTCCTCGTTGGACTGAGCTTAGGTTTTGCTGAATCAGCTCAATGACTCGTTTATCCAAGACCCAGTCGAGTCCAGATTTTTGTTGAGCATCCTCAGATGTGTCGTAGGAAACTCGCACCAAAAACAGCAGGGGGCCGGCTCGAAAAGTTAGCAGAAGCAGTAAAGTACGCGCCTCAGTTTTGAATCGATGAAGCAGTTTCTACTGGATCAGTATTTATCAGCTACAACACCAAGATACAGACGCTCAGTCATGGTCGCTGGTGGAGTGTCCCCGGTGTAGAACGCGAGCTGCTGCCTATATAATCAACATGGCATATTTCATGGTTTTTTGATACCTATCATTGGTAATCCACTAATAATAAAAGACTTTTGTTGCTTGTTGATAATAGAGTGGGAATGATCCTGCGCTAGCAGGTGAATGCTGAACAACAAAACCCCGGCCTGGTGCCGGGGTTTTGTTTTTCTTGAGTTTGTCCTCGAAGGCAGCGGTTCGGGGCTGCCTCAGAACGCGTACTTGGTCGTCAACATAAAGTTCCGCGGCGCCCCGTACGAGCCACTGCGAAAGTTCTCGTCCAGCGAGCTGATGTATTTCTTGTCGAACAGGTTGTTCAGCGTACCGGTGGCCGACCACTGCGGCGTCAGTTGGTAGCGGGCCATCAGGTTCACGGTGGCGTAGTCGCCTTGCTTGACCTTGGTCGAGGCCGGCAGTTGCCAATTGCTTACCGTCATGTGAATGCCGCTTTGCCAGTTCACGCCGCCGCCGACGGTCAGGCGGTCCAGCTCGCCGGGCAGGCGGTAGGTGGTCCAGACCTTCATCATGTCGGCCGGGATGATGGTTTTGACGCGCTCGTTATCGGCGTCCTTGACCACGCTGTGGCTGTAGCTGGCGTTGAGGTTCCAGTCCGGCAGCAGTTCGCCGCTGGCTTCCATGTCGATGCCGCGGGTCTTGGTCTTTTTCGCCGCATAGGCGGTGACGAGGTCGTTGCCGGCCACTGTGCCATCGGCAATCGCGTCGTTCTCCAGGTCCACTTCGAACAACGCAATGGCCGTGTTCAGGCGGCCGTTGTAGTAGTCACTCTTCAAACCGATCTCGTAGTTATCGCCTTCACGCGGGTCCAGCAAATGGCCGCTGGTGTTGCGGTACGCCTGTGGCTTGAAGATGCTGGTGTAGCTGGCGTAGACCGAGTGGTTGGGCGTGAGGTCATACACCACGCCGGCATAGGGCGTGACCTTGCCGTTGATGCGCACGGTGTCGTCGGTGTTGTACGGCTGCAGGCTGGCGACGTGGTAATGAAACAGCGCGTCGTAGCGGTAGTTGCTGACGCGGGCGCCGAGGATCACCGAGAGGTCGTCGACCGGCTTCAAGCGCGTCGCCAGGTAGGCGCCGTTTTGCCATTGGTCGATGTCGTCGTCTTCGCGGTTGAAGTTATAGGTCGCGTTGGGCGCGTAGTTATTCCAGCTGTAGATATTCACCGGCTTGCCGCTGACGCCATTGTTGTTGCTGCCGTCGGCCATCAGGTTGCCGTAGCCGTTGCGGCGGTTTTCGTAGCTCTGGTAGTTGAAGCCCATCACCAGTTCATGTTCCCGGCCCAGCAGTTGGTAGGGGCCGGAGAGCATCACGTCGAGGCCCTGTTGTTTCTGGGTGTTGTCACCTTTGGTCGCGGTGTAGCTCAGGCCGTTGCCGGTTTGCGCGTTGACGAAACCGGTGGTGGTGCCGACGGTGATCGAATCGTAGTCCCGGGTGCCGTACATGGAGTTGGCGGAGACCTTCAAGCTCCAGTCGTGATCGAGTTTGTGCTCGATGGAGGCGAAGGCATTTACCGATTCCTGGCGGTTGGTGCTGTCGCGGCTGGCCGGGTTGTCGCTGCGTGAGGTGCTCAGGCGATTGCCCTTGTTGTCCAGCAGTGGCAGCCCGGTGGTGGAGAAACCACGCGGGTCGTTGTTGAGGTATTCGGCACCGACCGTCAACAAGGTGTTATCGCTCAGGTCGGCTTCCATCACGGCGTAGACGATGGTTTTTTCCGTCTGCAGGTGATCGGTAAAGCTGTTGCCTTGGGAATAGGCCGCCACCGCTCGCCCGCGTAGGTTGCCGGTAGGCGTCAACGGGCCGGAGACGTCGACTTCACTGCGATATTGATCCCACGAGCCAAGGCCTGCACTGACGTAACCCTGGAAAGTCGCGGTGGGTTTCTTGCGGATCATGTTGACTGTGCCGGAAGGATCGCCCGTGCCCGACAGCAAACCGGAAGCGCCGCGCAGCACTTCGATGTGGTCGTAGATCGCCATATCCGACAGCGCCTGCGGCAACGCCTGGCTGAACGCAAATGAGGTGGTGGGCATGCCGTCGTATTGGTAGTTGTCGATGGCCAGGCCACGGGAGAACACATACAGCCGGTCGCTGCCGGGACTTTGCACGTTGATCCCCGCAGTCTGTTCCAGCACCGCGCCGATGCTGTTGAGGTTCTGGTCGTCGATGCGTTGGCGGGTCATGACGCTGACCGACTGCGGTGTTTCTTTCAGGCTCAGGTTCAGCTTGGTCGCCGTGCTGGTGGACCCGGTGGTGTAGGAACCGCTGTTCTCGCTGATCGCCCCCAAGCCCAGGCCGGAGATGGTGGTGGCGCCCAATTGCAGTGCGTCACCCTTGGCAGCCGGCACCAGCACATAGGCACCGTTGGCCTGGCGCTGCGCTTGCAGGCCACTGCCGGCGAGCAGGCGTGCCAGGCCTTCGTCGATGCTGTAAGTGCCGGTCAGCCCCGGCGTGGTCATGCCTTGGGTCTGCTCGACGCTGAACGACAACGTGACATTCGCCGCCGTGGCAAACAGGCTCAGGGCCGCGCCGAGCGACCCTGCATTGATCTGGTAGGCATGGCTCTGGTTTTGCGCCAGTGCGTGGGTCGGTGCCAGGCTCAAGGCCGAAAAGACACCGAGCGCCACCGCCAGGTGAACGGCGTGGGCGAGCGGCCGGGCGGCGTTGAGGGTGAATCGTGACATACAGGTTTCCTTCCGTTGGCAGGGCAGGGGAGCAGTCGTGATCGCTGCTTTCCTGTACATGGCCGAACGAAAATTGGAATCGGCAACCCTTGATGGGAATTATTCGCAAAAAACTTCAGGCGGCTTCGACGCTGGCCCAATAGCGCGTGACGAAACGCACGCTCACCGGCAGCGACTGGCTGAGGTTTTCCAGGATGGTATCGGTGTCATCGATGCGGAACGCGCCACTCAGACGCAGGTTGGCAATCGCTGGTGCGCAGCGCAGCACGCCCGGGCGATAGCGGCTGAGTTCGGCGATAAAGTCCGCCAGGCGCCAGTCGATCACCGTCAGCATGCCTTGGCTCCAGGCGCCGGCGCCCGGCGGGGCGAGGGTTGCGGCGCTGATCTGGTCGCGGTCGAAATGGGCCTGCTGGCCAGCATCCAGGCGCAGCACGCGTGACGGATGATTCAACGGGCGCAGCTCTACGGCTTTATCCAGCACGCACACGTCGGTGACGGTCGGCCCGCAGCGCACGATAAAGCGGGTGCCCAGCGCGCGTACGCTGCCTTGGGGCGCCTCGACGATAAACGGGCGGCTGTCGCGGGCGGTCTCCACGAGGATCTCGCCGCGATGCAGGCGGATCAGGCGCAGTTCGGCGTTGAAGGCAATGTCGATGGCGCTGTCGGTATTGAGGTCCAACTGGCTGCCGTCGTCCAGGCGCAGGTGGCGACGCTGGCCGGTGGCGGTGCGTTGATCGGCCAGCATCGCCGGGTACGGCAGGTGCCCGGCGGCCAGCCAGCCACTGCCGCTCACCGCCAGCAACAGGCCAAGGGTCTTGAGCACTGCGCGGCGGCGCGCCTTGACCCCGGCCAGGGTGGACAGGGAAACATCGGCCGGTAGCCTGGCCCACTGGCTTTGCAATTTTTCCACGCGGGCCCAGGCCCGTGCGTGCTGTGGGTTGGCCGCCAGCCACTGACGCCAGGCCTGGTGGTCGGCCTCGGTCGGCGGCGTGCTGTTGAGGCGCACATACCAGGTGGCAGCGGCTTCGAGGGTGGGCAGGTCCAAGGGCGTGGCCATCAGTCTTCCGTCAGCAGCAGGCAGTGGGTCATGGCACGGATCACGTGTTTCTTGACGGTGGTCACCGAGACGCCGAGGCGTTCGCCGGTGGCCACATAACTCAAGCCCTCCAACTGCACGGCAAGGAAGATCTGCCGTGTGCGCTCGCCGAGGCCGTCGAGCATGCTGTCGATCGCCACCAGGGTTTCCAGGATCATCAGGCGTGTTTCGGGTGAGATATCCAGCGGCTCCGCACGCAAGGCCAGGGCTTCGAGGTAGGCCTGCTCAAGGGCGCGTCGGCGGAACTTGTCGATCATCAGCGCGCGGGCAATGGCGCTCAGATAGGTGCGCGGCTCGCGGATTTGTTCGACATCACGGGAGGTCAACAGGCGTACGAAAGTATCCTGGGCCAGGTCCGCCGCATCGCTGGCGTTACCCATACGGGCGCGCAACCAGCTTTTCAGCCAGCCATTGTGTTCGCTGTACAGCACGTGCAGGGCGCAAGGATCGGGAGCGGGCATGAGCGGCAAAACCAATGGTTCAATTGATAATGAATCGCATTGTCTGGCCCGCGATGGATTTGCGCAAGATCATTCCCGAGGGAACGCCGTCAGCGCCGCGCAATATCCGAAAAGTAAAACTTATCCAACGTATGCCGCGACTCGGTGTA
Organism: Pseudomonas acericola (SeqCode); assembly: GCF_053456465.1. Taxonomy (NCBI): domain Bacteria; kingdom Pseudomonadati; phylum Pseudomonadota; class Gammaproteobacteria; order Pseudomonadales; family Pseudomonadaceae; genus Pseudomonas; species Pseudomonas acericola (SeqCode). The sequence goes on from NZ_JBRFJB010000001.1 coordinate 72,969, forward strand.
TTCAAACTGCCGGCCATCCTGCAAAAACGTCTGGTTACTCACCACGATCACATGGCTTTGCCCTTCGAGGTCAAGGTGCGCCTGGTCGTCCTTGCTGCGGGGCAGGGCTTCGATGGTGCGTTGGGCGTAGGCGATTTGCAGTTGCAGGGTCTGTTCGATAAACGCGTAGATCGACTGCTCGGCAATCTCGCGGTCCAGCCCCGGAATCAGCTCGGCGACGAAGTGGTTGATGTCGAGGATCACCCGTTTGCCGCCAATACGCCGCACCCGTTTGATGCGGGTAATCAGGGTGCCCGGCTCGGCTTCGATATGTTGCTGCAATGAGCCTTCCAGGGGGAATTGGCTAAATTCGACCACTTCGGTGCGTACGTCATCGCCCAGGTCGGCGTGGGTTTCGTAGAAGCTGACGATGCCGCCCAGTTGGAACTCGATGGGGTTGGGCGACAACACGAAGGTGCCCTTGCCGTGGATCTTTTGCGCGAACCCACGCTCCTGCAATTGCTCGATGGCCCGGCGCACGGTGCCACGGCTGGCCTGGTAGCTGTGCATCAGTTCGGTTTCGGAGGGAAGGCGCGTGCCGCGTTGCAGGCGTTCGGTGGTGATGCTGGCAAGCAGATCCGTGTAGATCTGGTTGTATTTGCTCATGGGGATGGCTCTGTGCCTTTGCGTTCAGGCAGGAACCTTAGTGGCATGGGTGGGGTTTGTCCATTCGACCTACAGTCAGTCGGGTCCTACACGGAATAAACTTTTTCAAACTCGTCTGTACGAGTTATTGCTTTAACTCGTACAGACGAGTACTTTTGCCCACGGCGTGCTGCCAATGACTGCCCCCAAATAAAAAAATCAAAGTGGAAACCAAGCATGAGCCACGACTATTCGAATATTGCCCGCGAGATCCTCGAACACCTCGGCGGCAGCGACAACCTTGAGCAAGCCGCCCACTGCGTGACGCGCCTGCGCCTGGCGCTCAAGGACCCGAGCCTGGTCAACAGCAGCGCGCTGAACCAGGTCGACCTGGTCAAGGGCTCGTTCTTTACCGGCGGCCTATTCCAGGTAGTCATCGGCCCCGGCGAAGTGGAAAAGGTCTACGCCGCCCTGCGCGAACAGACCGGCCTCGCCGCCGCCACCATCGCCGATGTGAAGAAGAAGGGCGCCGACAAGACCAACGCCATGCAGCGCCTGGTGCGGGTATTTTCCGACGTGTTCATGCCGATCCTGCCCGCGCTGATCATCGCCGGCCTGTTGATGGGCGTGAACAACCTGATGGGCGCCAAGGGCATGTTCATCGAGGGCCAGACGCTGCTGGAGGCGTACCCGAACCTCGACGGCCTGTGGAGCCTGATCAACCTGATGGCCAACACCTCGTTTGTGTTCCTGCCGGCGCTGGTGGGCTGGTCGGCGGCCAAGCGGTTTGGCGGCAGTGAAATCCTCGGCATCGTGCTCGGCCTGATGCTGGTGCACCCGGACCTGCTCAACGCCTGGAACTACGGCAAGGCGGTCGCCGGCCTCGACGGCCAGAGCCTGCCGTACTTCGATATCTTCGGCTGGTTCAAGATCGAAAAAGTCGGCTACCAGGGGCAGATCCTGCCGATCCTGATGGCCGCCTATGTGATGAGCGTCATCGAAAAATGGCTGCGGGCGCGGGTGCCCAATGCGATCCAGCTGCTGGTCGTGCCCATCACCACCATCGTCGTCACCGGCGTGCTGGCGCTGGCGATCATCGGCCCGGTGACCCGTCACCTCGGCATCCTGATCACCGAAGGCGTGGTCACCTTGTTCGACCTGGCGCCAATGGTCGGCGGGGCAATTTTCGGCCTGCTGTATGCGCCGCTGGTGATCACCGGCATGCACCACATGTTCCTCGCCGTGGACCTGCAACTCATCGCCACCCAGGGCGGCACCTTTATCTGGCCGATGATCGTCATGTCCAACCTGGCCCAGGGCAGCGCCGCGCTCGGGGTGTTCTACATGACCCGCAATGCGCGGGACAAAAGCATGGCGTCCACCTCGGCGATTTCCGCGTATTTCGGCATCACTGAACCGGCGATGTTCGGGGTGAATTTGCGCTTCAAGTTTCCGTTCTATGCCGCGCTGCTGGGCTCGGCGCTGGGCAGTATTTTCTTGTCGCTGAACAAGGTGCAGGCGTCGGCCATTGGTGTCGGTGGCTTGCCTGGGTTTATCTCGATCATTCCGCAGTACATCCCGAGTTTTGTGATCGGGATGGTGATTGCGATCGTGGTGCCGTTTGTTTTGACCTGTGGGTTGAGCATGAAGATTGTTCGGCCTGGGTACAGGGTTGCCTGAATTACCGCTATCGCAGGCAAGCCAGCTCCCACCTTTGAATGTGTTCACAAATCAAAAATGTGGGAGCTGGCTTGCCTGCGATGAGGCCCGCAAAGCCAGTACACAACTCTACTGAAGGAATCCCCATGCAAAACTGGCAACACTCGGTGATCTACCAGATCTACCCCAAAAGCTTCCACAGCCACGCGGGTAACGCCACCGGTGACTTGCTGGGCATCGTGGACAAACTCGACTACCTGCAATGGCTGGGCGTCGATTGCCTGTGGATCACCCCGTTCCTGCGCTCGCCGCAGCGCGACAACGGCTACGACATCAGCGACTACTACGCCATCGACCCCAGCTACGGCACCATGGCCGACTGCGATTTGCTGATCAGCGAAGCCTCCAAGCGCGGCATCAAGCTGATGCTCGACATCGTGGTCAACCACACCTCCATCGAACACGAGTGGTTCCAGCAGGCGCGCAGCAGCCTCGACAACCCGTACCGCGACTTCTACATCTGGCGCGACCAGCCCAATAACTGGGAATCCAAGTTCGGCGGTTCGGCCTGGGAATACGAGGCGCAAACCGGCCAGTATTTCCTGCACCTGTTTGACCACACCCAGGCCGACCTCAATTGGGACAACCCCAAGGTGCGCGCCGAAGTGTTCAAGCTGATGCGCTTCTGGCGTGACAAGGGCGTCGGCGGTTTCCGCCTGGACGTGATCAACCTGATCTCCAAACCCGCCGATTTCCCCGAAGACCACAGCGACGGCCGGCGCTTCTACACCGACGGCCCCAACGTGCATGAATACCTGCAGGAAATGCACCGCGAAGTCTTCGAAGGCCACGACCTGATCAACGTCGGCGAGATGTCGTCCACCAGCCTGGAACACTGCATTCGTTATTCGAATCCAGCGTCGAAAGAGCTGTCGATGACCTTCAACTTTCATCACCTGAAAGTCGATTATCCGAACCTGCAAAAGTGGGTGAAAGCCGACTTCGATTTCCTCCAGCTCAAGCAGATCTTTTCCGACTGGCAATTGGGCATGCAGGCCGGCGGCGGCTGGAACGCGTTGTTCTGGTGCAACCACGACCAGCCGCGCGTGGTCTCGCGCTTTGGCGACGACGGCGAGCATCGCGTGGTCTCGGCCAAGATGCTCGCCACCGCGCTGCACTTCCTCCAGGGCACGCCGTATGTGTACCAGGGCGAAGAGTTGGGCATGACCAACCCGGGCTTCGACCGCATCGAGCAGTACCGCGATGTGGAGACCCTGAATATCTTCCGCCTCAAGCGCGATGCCGGTGAGTCCGAAGCGTCGAGCATGGCGGCGATCATGCAGAAATCGCGAGATAACGGGCGTACGCCGATGCAGTGGAATGCCGGGGCGAATGCGGGTTTCAGCAGTGGTGAGCCGTGGATTGGTATCCCGGCGAACGCGGCGCAGATCAACGTCGAAAGCCAGCTGGATGACCCGGATTCAGTGCTGCATCACTACCGCGCGCTGATCGCCTTGCGTCGCCATGAACCGCTGATCCAGGCCGGTGTTTACCGCCAACTGCTGCCAGATCACCTCCAGGTCTGGGCCTACCTGCGCGAAGGTCACGGCGAGCGCCTGCTGGTGCTGAACAACTTCTACGGCACACCTTGCGAAATCCAGCTGCCCGCTGACGTGATCAACGCGACGAGCGAGCAACGCCTGCTGATCAGCAACTACCCCGACTGCCCGCAGCAAACCGCGACGGTGGTGTTGCGCCCCTACGAATCGTTTGTGCTGCACCTCAAGGATTGAGGCCCGTTGTACCCCCGTGTGGGAGCACGGGGCGCTGCAAAAACCATAATAAAAAGACTGGAGTGCTTCATGAAAACAACAATAAAGCTGGGCCTCGTTGCATCCTGTCTGAGCTTGCCCTTTGGCGCTCAGGCCCTGGAATTTGCCGGTTACTTGCGCAGTGGCGCGGGGACGTCAACGGGCAGCGGCCCGCAGCAATGTTTCCAGTTGCCGGGGGCGCAATCCAAATACCGCCTGGGCAACGAATGTGAGCAATACGCCGAGCTGGAATTGCGCCAGGACCTGCTGACCCTCGACGACGGCTCGGTGCTCAGCGTTGATGCGATGGCATCGCTGTACAACAAGTACGACCGCGAGCTGAAGTTCCAGGGCGAGAACAACGGCTCGGCGCGCATGCCGCAGATGTATGCGCAGTGGTCCAACCTGCCCAGCCTCAACGGCGGCTCGATCTGGGCCGGGCGGCGTTACTACAAGCGTAACGACATCCATATCTCCGACTTCTACTACTGGAACCAGAGCGCCACGGGCGGCGGTATCGAGGACGTGCTCATCGGCGATCTCAAGTACAGCTACGCGATCTCGCGCAAGGACAACCTGTACCAGAAGGAATACGCCACCCGTCACGACTTCAACGTCGCGGGCTTCAAGACCAACCCCGGTGGCGAGCTGGAGCTGGGTTTGAGCTACATCGAAAAAGCCGGCGGGCGCGACACCAACAGCGGTTGGGCGATCACGGCGCAGCACGTGCAAAAACCCTTCCTTGGTGGCAAGAACAAGTTCGCCTTGCAATACGGCGAAGGCCCCGGCACCGGGCTCGGTTACACCGGCAATACGTTTTTGGATAACAGCAGCAAGAGTTACCGCGCCGTGGAGTTTTTCGACTGGCAGGTGACCCCGCGTTTTGGCGGGCAGATCGAGGCGGTGTACCAGAAGGATATTCGCCCAGGTAGCCAGGACCAGACCTGGATGTCGGTCGGCGTGCGCCCGGCGTATGCCATCAGCGAGCAGTTCAAGCTGGTCACTGAGCTTGGCCATGATCAGGTCGATGCCAGCGGCGGTACGCGCAAGCTGAGCAAATTTACCTTTGCGCCGACCTGGTCGCCCAAAGGCCCGGATTTCTGGGCGCGCCCGGAAGTGCGTTTGTACTACACCTATGCAACCTGGAACGAAGCGGCCAAGCGCGCGGCGAATGAGCTGGCGGCGGGTTCGGCGTTGTCTGATACGGGTTCGTACGGTACGGCGCGGCATGGGTCGAATTTTGGTGTGCAGGTCGAATACTGGTGGAAGTAACGCGGCTTCAAGTGAATGAGCTTTATGTGGGAGCCGGGCAAGCCCGGCTCCCACAGGGGCCCTCGCTGAATCTGAAATATGTTTCCACCCAATGATGTTTACAGAACAAAACAACAGGTGAAGTCATGACCACAACTCAACCCCTGGAACTGCTGGCACCGTTGTCCGGTGTACTGCTGGCGCTGGACTCGGTGCCCGACCCGGTATTCTCCAGCCGCCTGATCGGCGACGGCCTGTGCATCGACCCGACCTCGCAGACCCTCTGCGCGCCGTTGGCCGGGGTGATCAGCAATATCCAGGACAGTGGGCATGCCGTCAGCATCACCAACGAGCACGGCGTGCAGGTGTTGCTGCATATCGGCCTGGACACCGTGAACCTCGCCGGCAAAGGCTTCACCCGCTTGGTGCAGGAAGGCCAGCAGGTGGAGGCCGGGCAAGCGCTGATCGAATTTGATGCCGACTACGTGGCGCTGCATGCCCGCAGTTTGCTGACCCTGATGCTGGTAGTCAGCGGCGAGCCGTTCACCTTGCTGGCCAATGGTCTGGTCGAGGTGGGCCAGCCATTGATGCACTTATCCCCAGGCGCGCCGGTTGGCGCAGTGGACGAGGAGGAGGGCGATGCACTGTTTTCCAAACCGCTGACGCTGCCCAACGCCAACGGCCTGCACGCACGCCCGGCGGCGGTGTTGGCCCAGGCGGCGAAAGGCTTCAACGCGAGCATCTACCTGCACAAGCAAACCCAGAGCGCCAACGCCAAGTCGCTGGTGGCGATCATGGCGCTGCAAACCGTGCATGGCGACACCCTGCAAGTGAGCGCAGCGGGAGCGGATGCCGATGCTGCGATCAAGGCATTGGTGGCGTTGTTGGCTGACGGTTGCGGCGAGACGGTCGCGGCACCGGCTGAAGTGATTGAGCCGGTGTTGTCGTCGACGTTGTTGCGCGGCGTGTGTGCGTCGCCGGGCTCGGCGTTTGGCCAGGTGGTGCAAGTGACCGAGCCCGCGTTGAACATCACGGAACCGGGCAGCGGGGAGGCGGCCGAGCGTGGCGCTTTGCAGCGCGGCCTGCTGGCGGCAAGCGAAGCGCTGCAAGCCTTGCAAGACAAGGCCAGCGGCAGCGCCCAGGCGCAGATTTTTCGCGCCCACCAGGAGTTGCTCGAAGACCCGACCTTACTCGAACACGCCCACGACCTGCTGGCGCAAGGCAAGAGCGCCGCCTTTGCCTGGAACAGCGCCACGCTCGCCACCGTCAAACTGTTCCAGGGCCTGGGCAATGCACTGATCGCCGAACGTGCGGCGGACTTGGCCGATGTCGGCCAGCGCGTGCTCAAGCTGATCCTGGGTATTCAAGACAGCGCCTGGGACTTGCCGGAGCGGGCGATCCTGATCGCCGAACAACTCACACCATCGCAAACCGCCAGTCTCGATACCCGCAAGGTCCTGGGTTTTGTCACCGTCGGTGGCGGGGCCACCAGCCATGTCGCGATCCTCGCCCGTGCCCTGGGTTTGCCGGCGATTTGCGGTGTGCCGGTGCAGGTGTTGGCACTGGCCAATGGCAAGCAAGTGCTGCTGGACGCCGACAAAGGCGAACTGCACCTGGACCCGGACCTGGCGGAAATCGAACAGCTGGAAACGGCGCGTCAACAGCACATCCTGCGACGTCAGCGCGAGGTGGCGCAGGCGGCTTTACCGGCAACCACGCGCGATGGTCATCACGTCGACGTCAGTGCCAACGTTGCCTCGCTGCAAGAAGTCGAGCAGTCGTTGACCCTGGGCGGCGAGGGCGTCGGCCTGCTGCGCTCCGAATTCCTCTACCTGGACCGCAATCGCGCGCCAAGTCCTGAAGAACAAGCGGAGACCTACACCGAGATCGCCCGTGCCCTGGGCAGTGAGCGCAACTTGGTGGTGCGAACCCTGGACGTCGGCGGTGACAAGCCGCTGGCCTATGTGCCGATGGAGGCCGAGACCAATCCCTTCCTTGGTCTGCGCGGCATTCGCCTGTGCCTGGAACGCCCGCAGCTGTTGCGCGAACAATTCCGCGCGATCCTCGCCAGCGCCGGGTTTGCGCGCCTACACATCATGCTGCCGATGGTCAGCCTGCTGTCCGAGCTGCACCAGGCGCGCACGATTCTTCAAGAAGAAGCGCTGGCGCTCGGGCTCACCGAGCTGCCAAAGCTGGGCATCATGATCGAGGTACCGTCCGCCGCCCTGATGGCAGATGTGTTTGCGCCCCATGTGGATTTCTTCTCCATCGGCACCAATGACCTGACCCAATACACCCTGGCGATGGACCGCGACCACCCGCGCCTGGCCAGCCAGGCCGACAGTTTCCACCCGGCGGTGCTGCGCCTGATCGCCACCACGGTCAAGGCCGCCCATGCCCACGGCAAGTGGGTCGGTGTGTGTGGCGCGTTGGCCTCCGAAGCGCTGGCGGTGCCGGTATTGCTCGGGCTGGGGGTGGATGAGTTGTCGGTCAGCGTGCCGTTGATCCCCACCATCAAGGCCACCGTGCGCGAGCTGGACCTGGCCGACTGCCAGATCATCGCCCGCCAGGTGCTGGGCCTGGAAGAAGCCGCGCAAGTGCGTGAAGCGTTGCGCCAGTATCACGCGGCTACCGTTGAAACCTCACCTGTCGTGGAGCTTTGAGCATGTTCGAGAAATTGCAGCGGGCGTTCTGGAAAGCCCTGACGCCGGATCTGGTGGCCGAGACGGCGGCAACGCCGGCGTTGTTGTCGGCCGAGGTGCTGAAGGCATTGGGTGGCGCGGATAACCTCAAGTCGCAGCAGCGCGTGGCGCTGACGCGGGTGAGGGTGCAGTTGCAGGATGCGACTCGATTGGACGAGCAGGCGTTGAAGGCAGCTGGTGTGCCGGGGGTGATGGTGCTGACGGGTGGCGTGGTGCATCTGCTCACCGGTCTCTAAGCCCAATGAAGATCAAACTGTGGGAGCGGGCTTGCCCGCGATAGCGGTGGATCAGACAGCTCATGTGGCGACTGACCCACCGCTATCGCAGGCAAGCCAGCTCCCACACAAGCCCGCTCCCACATGGGTTCGGTGATGTTCTTAGAGTTTCGGATTGTCTTCGGGCGGCTTGGTTTTATCCACACCCGGCACATGCAGATTGCCTTCGACCACCTGGTTGCCTTCCAACTGCGGCTGGGTCACCCAGGTCAAAATGTCGTAGTAGCGCCGGATGTTCGCCACAAAATGCACCGGCTCACCACCACGGGCATAGCCGTAGCGGGTCTTGCTGTACCACTGCTTCTGCGACAGGCGCGGCAGCATCTTCTTCACATCCAGCCACTTGTTCGGGTTCAAGCCTTCGCGCTTGGCCAGGGTGCGTGCATCGTCAAGGTGGCCGCCGCCGACGTTGTAGGCCGCGAGCGCGAACCAGGTGCGATCCGGCTCGGCGATGCTGTCATCGAGTTCACTTTTGATCCGGGCCAGGTACTTGGCGCCACCCATGATGCTTTGCTTGGGGTCCAGGCGATTGGACACACCCATGGCCTGGGCGGTGTTCTGGGTCAGCATCATCAGGCCACGCACGCCGGTCTTGGAGGTGACCGCCGGTTGCCACAGCGATTCCTGATAGCCGATGGCGGCCAACAAGCGCCAATCGACCTTTTCTTCCTTGGCGTAGGCGCGGAAGTGCTTCTCGTACTTGGGCAGGCGCTGCTGCAAATGCTGGGCGAAGGTGTAGGCGCCTACATAACCGAGTACATCAACGTGCCCGTAATAGCGATCTTTCAGACGCTGCAAGGTGCCGTTTTTCTCGACCTTGTCCAGGTAACTGTTGATTTCGTTGAGTAGGCTGTTGTCTTCACCGGCGGCCACGGCCCAGCTCTGGTTGCTGGCGTTGCCGAGGTCGAACGCCACGCGCACGTTGGGGAAGTACACCTGGTTCATCGCCACTTCGTTGGAGTCCACCAGGGTCAGGTCGATTTGCCCCTCGTCCACCATGCGCAGCAGGTCGACCACCTCAACGGCGTCGGACTCTTCGTATTCAATCGCAGGATTCTGCTGTTTAAGCGCCGCCAGTTGTTCGGCGTGGGTGCTGCCCTTGAGCACCATGATCTTCTTGCCCACCAGGTCGGCCGCGTTCGTCGGGCGGGACTGGCCATTGCGGTAGATGATCTGCGGGGTCACTTCAAGGTAAGGATGGGAGAAACGTACCTGCTGCTGGCGCTGCTCGCTGCTGACCAAGCCAGCGGCAGCCAGCACCGGGCCGTTGGTCTTGCCCAACTGGCCGAACAGGTCATCGAGGTTGTCGGCGGTCTCGATCTCCAGCTTGACGCCCAGGTCATCGGCAAAGCGCTTGACCAGTTCGTATTCGAAACCGGTTTCACCGTTGCGGTCCTGGAAATAAGTCGCCGGGCTGTTCCGGGTAATCACCCGCAATACGCCATCCTCCTTGATTCGCTCAAGCGTGCTGGGTTTATCAACACAGGCGCTGAGCAGCAGGAAGAGTCCGGTTGCGAAGAGCCATTTGGCACATCGCGGGCGCAAAGCAGTTGGGGAGAACATCTGCGCAGTATACGCAAACGGCCCACGGCGCCATATCTCGACAGCGTGGGCGTTGTCTGCTAGTGGCCGCCAAAGCGTGCTGCAGCCCGCAGAAATGCGGGTTGGCGGGCAATTGTGACGGTTAAAATAACTGCGCGAAAAGCCCGGGGAAATGCCCCGAAAGCGTCCAAACCGTGCCAACTGACGTTCGGCAGCCGCCAGCCGTGCCGTTTCGGGTGCCGTTGGCGACGGTTTACGCTAGAATGCACGGCCTCAAAGCACACCCCTTCCCGAGGCTGTCCCGAAGATGTTGATCCTGCGCGGCGCTCCTGCCCTTTCTGCCTTTCGCCACAGCAAACTCCTTGAACAACTGAGCCAGAAGGTTCCAGCGGTTACAGGCCTGTATGCTGAATTTGCTCACTTCGCCGAAGCCACCGGCGTCTTGACCGCCGACGAACAGCAAGTGCTGGCACGCCTTCTGAAGTACGGCCCAAGCGTTCCCGTTCAAGAGCCGACCGGCCGCTTGTTCCTGGTTCTGCCACGGTTCGGCACCATCTCGCCCTGGTCGAGCAAGGCCAGCGATATCGCCCGCAACTGCGGCCTGGAGAAAATCCAGCGCCTGGAACGCGGTATCGCCTTCTATGTCGCTGGCCAGTTCAGCGATGCCGAAGCCGAGCTGATCGCCAGCAGCCTGCACGACCGCATGACCCAGATCATCGTCAGCCAACTGGAACAGGCTGCCGGCCTGTTCAGCCACGCCGAGCCCAAGCCGCTGACCGCGATTGACGTGCTCGGTGGCGGTCGCGCCGCCCTCGAGAAGGCCAACACCGAGTTGGGCCTGGCCCTGGCCGACGACGAGATCGACTACCTGGTCAACGCCTTCAACGGCTTGCAGCGCAACCCGCACGACATCGAACTGATGATGTTCGCCCAGGCCAACTCCGAGCACTGCCGTCACAAGATCTTCAACGCCAGTTGGGACATCGACGGCGAAAGCCAGGAAAAAAGCCTGTTCGGCATGATCAAGAACACCTACGTGATGCACAGCGAAGGCGTTCTGTCGGCTTATAAGGACAACGCTTCGGTCATCGTCGGCTCCGTCGCCGGGCGTTTCTTCCCGGACCCAGAGACCCGCCAGTACGGCGCGGTGCAGGAGCCGGTGCACATCCTGATGAAGGTCGAGACCCACAACCACCCGACCGCGATTGCCCCGTTCCCGGGCGCAGCCACCGGTTCCGGCGGCGAGATCCGCGACGAAGGCGCTACCGGCCGTGGCGCCAAGCCAAAGGCGGGCCTGACCGGTTTCACCGTATCCAACCTGCAAATCCCGGGCTTTGAACAGCCGTGGGAAGTGCCGTACGGCAAGCCTGAGCGCATCGTGACTGCGCTGGACATCATGATCGAAGGCCCGCTGGGCGGCGCCGCGTTCAACAACGAGTTCGGTCGTCCGGCCCTCACCGGCTACTTCCGTACCTTCGAACAGTCCATCACCACCCCGCGTGGCGATGAAGTGCGCGGCTACCACAAGCCGATCATGTTGGCTGGCGGCATGGGCAACATCCGTGAAGAACACGTCAAGAAAGGCGAGATCCTGGTCGGCTCCAAGCTGATCGTGCTCGGTGGCCCGGCGATGTTGATCGGCCTGGGCGGCGGCGCCGCTTCCTCCATGGCTACCGGCACCAGCTCGGCAGACCTGGACTTCGCTTCCGTACAGCGCGAAAACCCAGAGATGGAGCGTCGCTGCCAGGAAGTCATCGACCGTTGCTGGCAGTTGGGTGACAAGAACCCGATCAGCTTCATCCACGACGTCGGTGCTGGTGGTTTGTCCAATGCCTTCCCGGAACTGGTCAACGATGGCGACCGCGGTGGCCGTTTCGAACTGCGCAACATTCCAAACGACGAGCCGGGCATGGCCCCGCACGAAATCTGGAGCAACGAATCCCAGGAACGTTATGTGCTGGCAGTCGGCGCTGAAGACTTCGCACGCTTCCAGGCCATCTGCGAACGCGAGCGCTGCCCGTTCGCCGTGGTCGGCGAAGCCACTGCCGAGCCACAACTGACCGTCACCGACAGCCACTTCGGCAACAGCCCGGTGGACATGCCGCTGGAAGTGCTGCTGGGCAAAGCCCCGCGCATGCACCGTTCGGCCGTGCGTGAAGCCGAGCTGGGCGATGACTTCGACCCAAGCACGCTGGAACTGGCCGACAGCATCGAACGTGTGCTGCACCACCCGGCCGTGGCGAGCAAAAGCTTCCTGATCACCATCGGCGACCGCACCATCACCGGTCTGGTTGCCCGTGACCAAATGGTCGGCCCGTGGCAGGTTCCGGTGGCCGACGTTGCCGTCACCGCCACCAGTTTCGACGTCTACACCGGTGAAGCCATGGCCATGGGCGAGCGTACCCCGCTGGCCTTGCTGGACGCCCCGGCGTCGGGCCGCATGGCCATTGGTGAAACCCTCACCAACATCGCTGCGTCGCGTATCGGTAAATTGTCTGACATCAAACTGTCGGCCAACTGGATGTCCGCTGCCGGTCACCCAGGTGAAGATGCCCGCCTGTACGACACCGTCAAAGCAGTCGGCATGGAACTGTGCCCGGAGCTGGGTATCACCATTCCGGTGGGCAAGGACTCCATGTCCATGGCCACCCGTTGGAACGAAGACGGCACCGACAAGAGCGTGACCTCGCCGCTGTCGCTGATCGTTACCGGTTTCGCACCGGTCACCGACATCCGCCAGACCCTGACCCCGCAACTGCGCATGGACAAGGGCACCACCGATCTGATCCTGATCGACCTGGGCCGTGGCCAGAACCGCATGGGCGCGTCGATCCTCGCGCAAACCCATGGCAAGCTCGGCAGCCAGGCCCCGGACGTCGATGACGCTGAAGACCTGAAAGCCTTCTTCGCCGTGATCCAGGGCCTCAACGCCGACGGCCACCTGCTGGCTTACCACGACCGTTCCGACGGTGGTTTGCTGACCAGCGTTGTCGAGATGGCCTTCGCCGGTCACTGCGGCCTGAACATCGTGCTCGACAGCGTTGCCGAGGATGCTTCCGAAATCAACGGCATCCTGTTCAACGAAGAGTTGGGCGCGGTGATCCAGGTTCGCCAGGACGCTACCCCAGACGTACTTGCACAGTTCAGCGCTGCTGGCCTGGATGACTGCGTGGCGGTGATTGGTCAGCCGATCAACAACGGTGAAATCAACATCTCCTTCAACGGCGATACTGTTTTTGCCGGTCAGCGCCGTCTGCTGCAACGCCAGTGGGCCGAGACGAGCTACCAGATCCAGCGTCTGCGCGACAACGTTGAGTGCGCCGAGCAGGAATTCGACGTGATCCTGGAAGAAGACAACCCGGGCCTGAGCACCAAGCTCAGCTTCGACGTCAACCAGGACATCGCCGCGCCTTACATCAAGAAAGGCATCCGCCCACAAGTGGCGGTACTGCGTGAGCAGGGCGTCAACGGCCAGGTGGAAATGGCTGCCGCGTTCGACCGCGCCGGCTTCAATGCGATCGACGTGCACATGAGCGACATCCTCGCCGGTCGCGTTGACCTCAACGAATACAAAGGCCTGGTGGCCTGCGGCGGTTTCTCCTACGGCGACGTGCTGGGTGCCGGTGAAGGCTGGGCCAAGTCGGCCCTGTTCAACAGCCGTGCCCGCGACGCGTTCCAAGGCTTCTTCGAGCGCAACGACAGCTTCACCCTGGGTGTGTGCAACGGTTGCCAGATGATGTCCAACCTCAGCGAACTGATCCCGGGCAGCGAGTTCTGGCCGCACTTTGTGCGCAACCGTTCCGAGCAGTTCGAAGCCCGTGTCGCCATGGTGCAGGTGCAAGAGTCCAACTCGATCTTCCTGCAAGGCATGGCCGGTTCGCGCATGCCAATCGCCATCGCCCACGGTGAAGGCCACGCCGAGTTCGCAAGCGAAGAAGCGTTGCTGGAAGCCGACTTGTCCGGTTGCGTGGCCATGCGTTTCGTTGACAACCACGGCAAGGTCACCGAGACCTACCCGGCCAACCCGAACGGCTCGCCGCGCGGGATCACCGGCCTCACCAGCCGCGACGGTCGCGTCACCATCATGATGCCGCACCCGGAGCGTGTGTTCCGCGCCGTGCAGAACTCGTGGCGCCCGGAAGAGTGGAACGAAGACGGCGCGTGGATGCGCATGTTCCGTAACGCTCGTGTGTGGGTGAACTAAGACGGTGTACAAGCTCGCCTTCTTTGTGCCCGACAGCCATGTGGAAACGGTGAAAACCGCCGTCTTCGCAGCCGGCGGCGGGCGCATCGGCAGCTACAACAACTGCGCCTGGCAAGTGCTGGGCCAGGGCCAGTTCCGCGCGATGGACGGCAGCCAGCCGTTTATCGGGCAAGTGGGCCAGGTTGAAGTGGTTGAAGAATGGAAGGTGGAGTTGGTGGTGGCGGATGAATTGATCGTGGCTGTCGTGGCTGCTTTGAAACTCAGCCATCCGTACGAGACACCGGCTTATGAAGTGTGGCAGTTGGCGGATTTCTGATTCGTCTGCTGCAAAAACAAGAAACCCGCTGGGCCAGTTTGGCCGGCGGGTTTTTTGTTGGCTGTGAGGGCCTCATCGCAGGCAAGCCAGCTCCCACATTTTGAATGTATTCACAGATCAAAAATGTGTGAGCGGGCTTCCCCGCGATGGCGTCAGTCCTGGCACCTCAAATATCAGCATGGTCGTGTTCCCGCGTGGAGCGTGGGAACGATCAATATCATTCACGCTGTGGCGAGGGAGCTTGCTCCCGCTGGGCTGCGCAGCGGCCCCAAAAATCTTGGAAGCGTTTCGCACTCCAGCGGGAGCAAGCTCCCTCGCCGCACAAGTCAGGCATTGATCGGGCGTGCTACCAACCGTTCCAACGCCTCACCCAACCCCGACGCCTTGTCACCAATCAGCAAGTGCCAAACACCGCTATCCAGCTGGCTCACACCTTGGCAACCCAGTGCAGTCAGATCCGCTTCGGACAATACCGAATCATCCCCCAGTTCCACCCGCAACCGCGTCATCGCCACGGCTTCTAGCTGCCGCACATTTGCCCGGCCACCTAAAGCGCTCAGCCACTTCTCGGCCTCCTGCACATTCACCGCCACCGGCTTATCCACAGGCGCAGCGATCACCGGCGCACTGGCAACAAATGAAGGCATGGCCAAGCGAATCTCATCGGCAATGCTATCGGCCATCGGCCCGACCACGACCTGCAAACTGCCGCCATTCCCCGGTCGAACCACGGCCATGGCGCCCAGCGCTTTCAACTCCGCATCCACCGCCTTGTTGCGATCCACCATGTCCAGGCGCAGGCGCGTCGTGCACGCGCCCACACTCAACAGGTTCGAAGCACCACCCAATGCGCGGATGTACGCGCTGGCCCGCTGGTTATCGGTCATCACCTCGGCCTGCACCACCTGGATATCCTCACGCCCCGGCGTCTTCAGATTGAACCGGCGAATGCAGTAGCTGAACACGCTGTAATAAATCAGCGCATACGCCAACCCCACCGGGAATACGAGCCAGCCATTGGTGGACTTGCCCCAACCCAGCACCATGTCGATAAACCCACCGGAGAAGGTAAAGCCCAGGTGGATATCCAGCAGGTTGGTCACCGCCATCGACAAGCCTGTGAGCAGCGCATGGATCAGGTACAGGAACGGCGCAAGAAACATGAACGCAAATTCAATCGGCTCGGTCACCCCGGTCAAGAATGAGGTCAGCGCCATCGACAGGAAAATCCCACCCATCACCTTGCGCCGTTCCGGCAGGGCATTGCGGTACATCGCCAGGCACGCAGCCGGCAGGCCGAACAGCATCACCGGGAACATGCCGGTCATGAACTGGCCACCTTTCGGGTCACCGGCGAAGTAGCGGGTGAGGTCGCCGGTCACCACCGCACCGGTCAGCGGATCGGTAAAGCTGCCAAACACAAACCACGCCATATTGTTGAGGATATGGTGCAGCCCGGTGACGATCAGCAGGCGGTTGAACACGCCAAACACGAACGCCCCGAGGCTGCCGCTTTCCATCAACAGCACGCCGAAGCTATTGATGCCGTGCTGGATCGGCGGCCAGATCAAGCCAAAGATCACCCCCAGCCCGACCGCGCTGAACCCCGTGACAATCGGCACAAACCGTCGCCCACCAAAAAACGCCAGGTACTCCGGCAGCTTGATGTCCTTGAAGCGGTTGTACAGCCAACCCGCCATCAGGCCGCTGGCGATACCGGCGAGCATGCCCATGTTGATGCTCGTATCCATCACCTTGAGCGTGGAGATCATCACCAGGTAACCAATCGCCCCGGCCAAACCTGCGGTGCCGTTGTTGTCGCGGGCGAAACCCACGGCGATGCCGATGGCGAAGATCAGCGCCAGGTTGGCGAAGATCGCCTGCCCGGCGTCGTGCATCACCGCGATGTTCAGCAGATCGGTGTCGCCCAGGCGCAGCAGCAGGCCGGCGATGGGCAGGATCGCAATCGGCAGCATCAGCGCGCGGCCGAGGCGTTGCAGGCCTTCGATAAAGTGTTGGTACATGGCGTGTCTCCTTTTTTCTTGTTGTTGTCAGCTCAGCGGCCAGTGGTGTTGACAGGCTTGGCGCACGGCCTTGGCGCTGCTCAGGTCGAGCAGGCCCTGGCTCAGTTGCCGGCATTGCGCCGCGTCCAGGTGCCGGACGCGGTCCTTGATTTCACCGATCTGCGGCGGGCTCACCGACAGCTCGCTGACGCCCAGGCCGATCAGTACCGGCGTGGCCAGCGGGTCGGAGGCGAGGGCGCCGCACACGCCGACCCAACGCCCCTGCTTGGCCGCGCCCGCGCAGGTTTGGGCGATCAATCGCAGCAGCGCCGGATGCAGCGCATCGACGCGGGCGGCGAGGCCGGCGTGGTCGCGGTCCATGGCCAGGGTGTACTGGGACAGGTCGTTGGTGCCGATCGAGAGGAAGTCCGCGTGTTTGGCCAACTGCTCGGCCATCAGCGCGGCGGCGGGCACTTCGATCATCACCCCGAGTTCCGGGCGTTGGGTCAGTTCCAGCTCCACGCAGAGTTCGTCCAGGCGCTGGCGGATCTGTAGCAGCTCATCCACTTCGCTGACCATCGGCAACAGGATGCGGCAACGCTCCAGCGGCGAGACTTGCAGCAGCGCGCGCAGTTGTTGATCGAGCAGCTCGGGCCGCACCTGGGCCATGCGAATCCCGCGCAAACCCAGCACCGGGTTGGCTTCGACCGGCAGCGGCAGGTAGTCGAGCTGTTTGTCGCCGCCGACGTCGATGGTGCGGATGATCACCGTCTTGTCGCCCATCGCATCCAGTACCGCTTGATAGGCCTGGCGTTGCTCCTGTTCATCCGGCGCGGTGCGGCGGTCGACGAAGAGAAATTCGGTGCGCAAAAGCCCGACACCATCGGCGCCGTTTTCGTACGCTACTTGGGCTTCGGCGCTGGAGGCGACGTTGGCAGCGATTTCGATGCTTACACCGTCAGTCGTCTGTGCTGGCAATTGCGCCTGGGCCTGTTGCTGCTGGCGGCGCAGTGTCTGCGCATCGCGAATCTGATGCACTTCGGCGTGGCGCGCTGCGCTGGGGGCCAGTTCCAGACGGCCGTTGGCGGCGTCCAGTACCACGCGTTGGCCTTGGGGCACGTCGAGCACTTCGCTGCCCAACGCTACGACACACGGCAGGCCTTTGCCGCGCGCCAGAATGGCGACATGGGAGGTTGCGCCACCTTCGGCCATGCAGATGCCGGCAGCGTGCTGCGCGCTCAACTGCAACAAGTCCGATGGGGTGAGTTCATGGGCGCTGACAATCGCCCCGGCCGGCAATTCGAAGTGCCAGGCTTCGCCCAGCAAGGCGCGCAGCACCCGTTGTTGCAGGTCGCGCAGGTCATTGGCGCGCTCGGCAAACAGCGGTTTGCCCAGGCCGAGCAAGACGTCGCACTGGGCCTGGAGCGCATCGCGCCAGGCGTGGGTAGCGGCGCTGCCGAGTTCGATGGCGCGGGTGGCTGCGTCCAACAGTGTCGGGTCTTCAAGCAGCGCGAGGTGGGCGGCGAAGATGTCTTCTTCTTCGACGTGCTTGCGCTGGCGGGCATGGGCGAGGGTGCTGCGGATTTCGCTGCGCACCTGTTCCAGCGCGACGTCCAACTGTTGCAGTTGTTCGTCGGCGGAATGCTGGCCGGTGTCTGGCGGTAGGTCGATGCCGGTCAGGCGTATCAGCGGGCCGCACACCAGGCCGGGTGCTGCACAGACGCCCTGCAACACGCCGGCTTCGCTATTCGCGCGGCGTGGAGCAACGCTAACGGGCGCGGGATGTTCATCCTCGGGTGCAACGGACAGCGCAGCGACCAAGGCGTGCAACGCCGCCTCGCAATCCTTGCCACGGCAGGTGACACGCACCTCGTCGCCTTCGCCAATGCCCAAGCCCAGCAAGCCGATCAGGCTGTCGCACGCGGCCGACTTGCCGGCGAAGTGCAACTGCGCCTGGCTGCTGAAACCCTGGGCGGTCTTGCGAATCAACGCTGCCGGGCGCGCATGCACGCCGCCTCGATGAGTGATGCGTACGCGGGCGCTGGCTTCGGCCGTGGAGTTATCCACAGACGCCTGAATCGAAGCCGCTGAGCGCGCGACGATCTGCAGCAACGGCTCACCGACCTTGACGGTTTTTCCCGCCACCGACCGTAGCTCAAAGTGCTCGCCGTTCGTGAGAATGATCAGGCTGACCAGGCTTTTGCACTGCCGCGCAATCCGGTCCAGATCGAACTGCACCAGCGCCTGCCCCTCACGCACCCGCGCGCCGTCCTTGACTAACAACGCAAACCCTTCGCCGTTCA
Organism: Pseudomonas acericola (SeqCode); assembly: GCF_053456465.1. Classification (NCBI taxonomy): domain Bacteria; kingdom Pseudomonadati; phylum Pseudomonadota; class Gammaproteobacteria; order Pseudomonadales; family Pseudomonadaceae; genus Pseudomonas; species Pseudomonas acericola (SeqCode). The sequence goes on from NZ_JBRFJB010000001.1 coordinate 91,659, forward strand.
ACTCCACCGTATCGATGCCCACATGCATCAGCACTTCGGCACCGTTGTCGGCGCGAATCGTCAGCGCGTGCCCGGTGCGGGCGACGTGGATGATCACGCCGTCACACGGGGCATGCAGGCAATCGTTCAGCGGGTCGATGGCAATGCCGTCGCCCATGGCGCCGCTGGCGAAGACTTCGTCGGGGACGTTGCCCAGGGCCTGCACTGGCCCGCTTAACGGGGCGCTGAGGGTCAATTCATTATTGTTGTAGGACATCGGCACGGTACTCATCAGGAAAACACGGCAACCGACTCAGTGAGTGCGGGTGACTTTGCTCAGGTGGCGCGGTTGGTCCGGGTTCATGCCCCGGGCGACCGCCAGACCGGCCGCCATCACGTAAAAGCTCTGGATCGCCAGGATCGGGTCCAGGCTCGGGTGTTCGGCGCGGCTCAGGGTCAGGTCGCGCTCGGCGATATCGTCCGGTGCGGCCAGCAACACCCGGGCGCCGCGTTGGCGCATATCGGCGGCCAGGCTCAACAGGCCGGCCTGCTCGGCGCCGCGAGGGGCGAAGACCAGCAGCGGGTAGTCGGCGCCGATCAAGGCCATCGGCCCGTGGCGCACTTCGGCGCTGCTGAAGGCTTCGGCCTGGATCGCCGAGGTTTCCTTGAGCTTGAGCGCGGCTTCCTGGGCGATGGCAAACCCGGCGCCACGGCCGATCACCATCAGTTGCTGGCAGCCGCGCAGGGCGTCGATGGCGGCGCTCCAGTCTTGCGTGGCGGCTTCGCGCAGGCCGTCGGGCAGCGCCTGGCAGGCTTGCAGCAAGTCAGCTTCGGCGTTCCAGTGGCCGACCAGCAACGCGCTGGCGCTGAGGGTGGCGATAAAGCTTTTGGTCGCCGCGACGCTCTGTTCCGGGCCGGCGCACAGCGGCACGTGGAATTCGCAGGCGGCTTCCAGCGGCGAGTCTTCGGCGTTGACCAGCGAGATACTCAGCGCGCCGCGTTTGCGCAGCAGGCGCAGGCTGTTGACCAGATCCGGGCTTTGGCCGGACTGGGAGAAGCCGAACGCGACCTGGCCGCTGACTTTCATCGGCGCCTGCAACAAGGTCACCACCGACATCGGCAACGACGCCACCGGGATGCCCACGTGCTGCATCGCCAAATAGGCAAAGTAGCTGGCGGCGTGGTCCGAACTGCCGCGCGCGATGGTCATCGCCACTTGCGGCGGTTGGCGGCGCAGGCGGCCGGCGATTTCTGCCAGCGTCGGTTCCAGGCGTTGCAGCTGTGCCGCGACGGCGTCGCAGGAGGCCAGGGCCTCTTCAAGCATTTTTGAAGTCAATGGTTTCTCCTTCGACCATTACGTCGGTGAGTTGCAGGGAGCGGTCCAGGCGCACGCAGTCGGCAAAGCTGCCGGGTTGCAGGCGGCCGCGTTCTTCCAGGCCCAGGTAGTCCGCCGGAAATTGCGACAGGCGTTGTGAGGCTTCGCTGATCGGCAGGCCGATTTTCACCAGGTTGCGCAGCGCCTGATCCATGGTCAGGGTGCTGCCGGCCAGGGTGCCGTCGGCCAGGCGTACGCCGCCCAGGCATTTGGTCACGGTGTGGCTGCCCAGCTTGTATTCACCGTCGGGCATGCCGGCGGCGGCAGTGGAATCGGTGACGCAGTACAAACACGGGATCGCGCGCAAGGCGACGCGCATGGCGCCGGGGTGCACGTGGAGCAAGTCGGGGATCAACTCGGCATACTTGGCGTGGGCCAGCGCGGCGCCGACGATACCCGGCTCGCGGTGATGCAGCGGGCTCATGGCGTTGTACAAGTGGGTGAAGCTGGTGGCGCCGGCGGCGAGGGCGGCGACGCCTTCTTCATAGCTGCCCAGGGTGTGACCGATCTGCATGCGCACGCCGCGTTGGCTGAGGGTGCGGATCAACGCGTCGTGGCCGGCGATTTCCGGCGCGATGGTGATCACGCGGATCGGCGCCAGGCGCAGGTAGGCTTCCACTTCATCCATCAGCGCGGTGTGGGCGAAGTTGGGTTGGGCGCCGAGTTTTCCCGGATTGATGTAGGGCCCTTCCAGGTGTACGCCAAGAACCCGGGCGCAGCCTGTAGGGCGTTGTTCGCAAAAAGTGCCGAGTTGGTCGAGCACGCTGGAGATCTCGTCCACCGGCGCGGTCATGGTCGTGGCCAACAGCGACGTGGTGCCAAAGCGCACATGGGTGCGGGTAATGGTCTCGAAGGCAGCAAAGCCTTCCATGATGTCCTTGCCGCCGCCGCCGTGTACGTGCAGGTCGATAAAACCTGGCAGCAGGTAGGGCAAATCGTTGTCGGCCGGGTCGCAAGGCGTGCCGTCGATGGCGATCACCTTGCCGTGTTCGTGCACCAGGCGGCCGCGCATCCAGCCGTGGGGCGTGAGGATATTGTCTTCGGACATGGCAGTTCTCTAAGGCCGCAACTCGGCGGCAAAGTCATAGCGGCGCAGCTCTGCGACAAAGTCGTAGTAGTCGTTGCGGCAATAGGTGTCGGTGATTTCGATTGGCGTGTTGTCGGCGGTGTAGCCCACGCGGGTCATCAGCAGCATGGCGGTGCCGGGGGCGATGCCCACCAGCTTGGCGAATTCGTCCGAGGCATTGATTGCCTGGATATGTTGCAGGGCGCGCACGATGGGTTTGCCAATGCCTTCCAGGTATTCGTACAGCGAGCTGCCGACCACCTGCGGGTTGGGCAAGACGGCGGCGGGCATGGCGGTCATCTCAATGGCCATCACCGTGTCGTCGGCCTTACGCAGACGCTTGAGGCGCGCCACTTTGTCGGTGGGCGACAGGCACAGGCGGATCAGTTCTTCGTGGGTCGGCGGGGTGATGTCGCGCTCCAGCCATTGGGAGCTGGGCACAAAGCCCTTGAGGCGCAGCATCTCGCTAAAGCCTGATAGACGTGACAGCGGCTGTTCCAGACGCGGCGTGATAAAGGTGCCGGAGCCTTGGCTGCGGCGGATCAGGCCTTGGGCAAACAACACTTCCAGGGCTTTGCGGGCGGTGACCCGCGAAATGCTCAACTGCTCGCAGAGCGCGCGTTCCGAGGGTAGCGCCTGTTCGGATGTCCACTGGCCGGCATGGATCGCCGCTTCCAGTTTGCGCGCCAGTTGCAGGTACAGCGGCGTGGATTGGGTGTCGTCGGGGCGCAGGGCCAGGATAGGGTTCATCGCTAAGGTTTCCGATGCGGTTATTGGAGTGTTGTCGCCCGGTATTGGCCGGAAATTAATACCACTTAAATACCATGTCAATGCAGCCAAAACGGTGCGGTCCACGGTTTTAGAGCCCTGCAATGGGGCCTTGTATCAAGTGGTATTAGAGAGGTCTTTATCGCGCGCAGAACAGTGCAGCCCGGCGCGGTGAACTGGTATTCACCGGCAGGCGTGTTCGGGAGGAGGGATTTTTTTTGAATTATTTTACGAACGGTCGCCGCTTACGGACGGATTTCGATCAGCGTGCCGTCTTTGACCAGGTTCCACACTTCACGCATATCCACGTTGCGCATGCCGATGCAGCCGTCGGTCCAGTCCAGGGTGTGGAACCACTGCTCCGGGTATTCCTCGGTGTCGGGGGTGCCGTGGATCATGATCATGCTCCCGGGCTTCACGCCTTCACGGCGGGCGCGGGCGGCGTCGCTGATATTGGGATAGGAAATGTGCATGGCCAGGTTGAAGCGGTCGCTGGTCTTGCGCCAGTCGAGCCAGTACAGGCCCTCTGGAGTGCGGCGGTCGCCTTCGATCAGCTTGTGGCCCTTGGGATTTTTGCCGAGGGAAATGCGGTAGGTCTTGAGGGGCTTGCCGTCGTTGATCAGTTGCAATTGGTGGGCGGACTTGAGGACCAGGACTTTTTCGACGGTTTTGCCGCCGAGGGTTTCCACCGTGGAGGCTGATGACAAGGTAGCAAACGACAGGCAGATAAGGGCGAGCAACAGACGCATTAAAACGATTTCCTGCCTGGAGTGTTATTTGGGCGATGGCATCATCGGCGGCACCGCTTCGCTGCGCACCGGGAATTGTTGTTGCCGGCGGTCAGCGAAAAAGCATTCTAAGGTACGTCCGACCGTGCGGAAAGCCAGCTCGGACCAAGGGATGTCGGCTTCATCGAATAGCTGCACTTCAAGGCTTTCGGGGCCTGCGGCGAAGTCCAGGTCCACCAGCTCGGCGCGGTAGAAGATGTGCACCTGGTTGATGTGCGGCACGTCGATCAGGGTGTAGATGCTCAGGTTGCGCACGCGGGCGCAGGCTTCTTCCAGGGTTTCGCGGGCGGCGGCCTGTTCGACGGTCTCGCCGTTTTCCATGAAGCCGGCGGGCAGGGTCCAGTAACCCAGGCGCGGTTCGATGGCGCGACGGCACAGCAGCACTTTGTCGCCCCACACGGGCACGGTGCCAGCGACGATATTGGGGTTCTGGTAGTGAATGGTCGAGCAGTGATCACACACAAAACGCAGGCGGCCGTCGCCTTCGGGGATGCGTTGGGTAACCGGTTTACCGCACTGGCTGCAGAAATTCATGCTGGGGTTCCTGGAAAGTGCGTCTATCTTGGCTTGGCGGGCAGGGCCCTGCAAGTTGTCGTTTAGCGACAGCCCCCGGGTTTTGGGGTTGGGCGCCCGCACGCTTTGGTGCATGATGCAAGGTAGCCAACAGACCGAGATGACTCATGCTGGACGAGCTACTTCGCCGGGTAAGCAATCACACTCCCCACACCCTGGAGACTGACGGGCGTTTCCCCGAGGCCGCGGTGCTGGTGCCGATTACCCGCAGTGACGAACCTGAGCTGATCCTGACCCTGCGCGCCAGCGGCCTGTCGACCCACGGCGGCGAAGTGGCCTTCCCTGGCGGGCGCCGCGATCCTGAAGACCCGGACCTGATCTTCACCGCGCTACGCGAGGCCGAAGAAGAAATCGGCCTGCCACCTGGCCTGGTGGAAGTGATCGGTCCGTTGAGCCCGTTGATTTCCCTGCATGGCATTCGGGTGACACCCTATGTAGGCGTTATCCCCGATTACGTCGAGTACCTGGCCAACGATGCCGAGATTGCCGCCGTGTTCAGCGTGCCCTTGGAGTTTTTCCGACAGGACCCGCGGGAACATACCCACAGGATCGATTACCAGGGCCGCAGTTGGTACGTGCCCAGCTATCGGTTTGGTGAATACAAGATCTGGGGCCTGACGGCGATCATGATTGTCGAGCTGATCAACCTGCTCTATGACGACGCCAAGATCAGCCTGCACCAGCCACCGAAAAGCTTCATCAATATCTAAGCCATCGTTTGAATGGCGAGCCGTGAGGAAAAACCATGAAATACCGCCTGGGCGACGCCCGCGTCGAGACGCACCCCAACAGCTGGGTGGCCCCCAATGCCACGCTGGTGGGCAAGGTCAAGCTGGAGGAGGGCGCCAACGTGTGGTTCAACGCGGTGTTGCGTGGCGACAACGAACTGATTCTGATCGGCAAGAACAGCAACGTGCAGGACGGCAGCGTGATGCACACCGACATGGGCTACCCGCTGACCCTGGGCACCGGCGTGACCATCGGGCACAACGCCATGCTGCACGGCTGCACGGTGGACGACTACAGCCTGATCGGTATCAACGCCGTCATCCTCAACGGCGCCAAGATCGGCAAGCACTGCATCATCGGCGCCAACTCGCTGATCGGTGAGGGCAAGGAGATTCCTGACGGTTCGCTGGTGATGGGTTCGCCGGGCAAGGTGGTGCGTGAGTTGACCGAGGCGCAGAAGAAGATGCTCGAAGCCAGCGCCGCGCACTATGTGCATAACTCGCAGCGTTACGCGCGTGACTTGGTTGAGCAGGAAGAATGAACCCGATTGAACGCCCCGTTGCGTCGCCATGCGTAAGCATTTGTGCGCTGGATGATGACGATATCTGTACCGGCTGCCAGCGTACGGTGGATGAGATCACGCGCTGGGGGCGCATGGACAATGCCGAGCGCCGGGTGGTGTTGGGGTTGTGTCATGAGCGGGCGGTGGCGGGGGGGATGGTGTTTATGGTCTCTGGGAAATCGGGGGCCTGATAGATCGCTATCGCAGGCAAGCCAGCTCCCACATTTTGACCGCATTCCTTCAGGATAAACGCGGTCAAATGTGGGAGCTGGCTTGCCTGCGATGAGGCCCTCCCCGACGACATATTTCCAATTGTGAAGTACCCTGTGCGGCATAACCCACAGGTCCACTTTCCCATGCTCTTCCTGATTGCCTACATCAGCAGCGTCGTGCTGATCAACTTCGCTTTCTCCACCGCCCCGCACCTGGACGTCATCTGGTCCGCCTGGGGTGGCCTGGTCTTTATCCTGCGCGACATGGTGCAAACCCGCTTCGGCCACGGCGCAATCGTTGCCATGCTGGCGGCGTTGGTGCTGTCGTATGTGACGTCCGACCCGGCCATCGCCCTCGCCAGCGCCACGGCGTTCGCCGTGTCCGAGTGCATCGACTGGCTGGTGTTCAGCATCACCAAACGCCCGCTCCACGACCGCCTGTGGATCAGTTCGGCGCTGAGCATTCCCCTCGATACCTTTATTTTTTTCGGCCTGATCGGCGCACTCACCCCGGCCGTGGCCGGCACTGCGTTGGCGTCGAAATTCGCCGGGGTTACGGTGGTGTGGCTGATCACGGCCTGGCGCGTGCGCAAGCGCCCCGTCGTCAACTGAGGCCAATTTTTACAGTTCATGTAAAATGCCGGCCTTTCTCCCCATGATCCGCTCCCCTGAGGACCTGAGATGACCCGAATCGGAACTCCATTGTCGCCAACCGCGACCCGCGTTTTGCTGTGTGGCTGCGGTGAACTGGGCAAGGAAGTGGTAATCGAACTGCAACGCCTGGGCGTTGAAGTGATTGCCGTGGATCGCTACGCCAACGCCCCTGCCATGCAGGTTGCGCACCGTAGCCACGTGATCAACATGCTCGACGGCGCCGCCCTGCGTGCGGTGATCGAAGCCGAGAAACCGCACTTCATCGTGCCGGAAATCGAAGCCATCGCCACCGCCACCCTGGTGGAGCTGGAAGCCGAAGGCTTCACCGTGATCCCGACGGCGCGTGCCACCTCGCTGACCATGAACCGTGAAGGCATCCGTCGCCTGGCCGCCGAAGAACTGGATCTGCCAACTTCGCCGTACCACTTCGCCGATACCTTCGAAGACTACAGCAAGGCCGTGCAGGACCTGGGCTTCCCCTGCGTGGTCAAGCCAGTGATGAGTTCGTCGGGCAAGGGCCAGAGCCTGCTGCGCAGCGCCGATGACGTGCAGACAGCCTGGGATTACGCCCAGGAAGGCGGGCGTGCCGGTAAAGGCCGGGTGATCATCGAAGGCTTTATCGACTTCGACTACGAAATCACCTTGCTGACCGTGCGCCACATTGGCGGCACCACGTTCTGTGCACCGGTTGGCCATCGTCAGGAGAAGGGCGATTACCAGGAATCCTGGCAGCCGCAGGCCATGAGCCCGATTGCCCTGGCCGAATCCGAGCGCGTTGCCAAAGCGGTGACCGAGGCCCTGGGTGGTCGCGGTCTGTTTGGCGTGGAGCTGTTCATCAAGGGCGATCAGGTGTGGTTCAGCGAAGTGTCGCCGCGCCCGCATGACACTGGTTTGGTGACGTTGATTTCCCAGGATCTGTCGCAGTTCGCGCTGCACGCTCGCGCGATTCTCGGCCTGCCGATTCCGTTGATTCGCCAGTTCGGGCCTTCGGCGTCGGCGGTGATTCTGGTGGAAGGGCAGTCGACCCAGACCGCATTCGCCAACCTTGGCGCGGCCTTGAGCGAGCCGGACACGGCGTTGCGTTTGTTTGGCAAGCCAGAAGTGAATGGCCAGCGGCGGATGGGTGTGGCGTTGGCGCGGGATGAGTCGATTGAAGCGGCTCGGGCCAAGGCTACTCGTGCTTCCAAGGCTGTTGTTGTAGAGCTGTAAACCGAGGCGCGTCCATCGCAGGCAAGCCAGCTCCCACAGTTTGAATTGTGAATACCTTCAAGTGTGGGAGCTGGCTTGCCTGCGATAGCGATCTATCAGGCGACCTTGTTCAAATCGTTATCCCGCGTCTCTTTCAGGCACAGCACCGCAATCAAGCTAAGTAACGCTGCTGCCGACACATACCCGCCGACATAACTCAGCCCGCCCATCGCCACCAGTTTGGTCGCGAAGAACGGCGCCGCTGACGCACCCACGATCCCACCCAGGTTATACGCCGCCGACGCGCCGGTATATCGCACGCGGGTCGGGAACAGTTCCGGCAGCATCGCGCCCATCGGCGCAAACGTCACGCCCATCAGGAACAGCTCCAGCGCCAGGAACAACGCCACGGCCCAGGTTGAGCCGTGGGTCAGCAGGGGCTCCATGGTAAAGCCCGACAGGATCGCCAGGATCGCGCCGACGATCAGCACCGGCCTGCGCCCGTAGCGATCACTGGCCAAGGCTGCCAGCGGTGTGGCCAGGCCCATGAACAGAACGGCAAAGCACAGCAAGCCGAGGAAGGTCTCGCGGCTGTAACCCAGGGTCGACACGCCGTAGCTCAGGGAAAACGCGGTGGTGATGTAGAACAGCGCATAACACACCACCATCGACGCCGCGCCCAGCAGCACCGGCAGCCAGTGCTGGCTGAACAGCTCCACCAGCGGCACTTTGACCGGTGCTTCCTTGGCCACGGCATTGGCGAATACGGGGGTTTCATGCAGTTTCAGGCGGGCGTACAGGCCCACCATCACCAAGGCCGCGCTGAGGATGAACGGGATACGCCAGCCCCAACTGCGGAACTGCTCGTCGCTCAGGCTCATGGCCAGGATCAGGAACAGGCCGTTCGCCGCGAGGAAGCCAATCGACGGGCCCAATTGCGGGAACATGCCGAACCAGGCGCGTTTGCCCTTCGGTGCGTTCTCGGTGGCCAGCAAGGCGGCACCGCCCCATTCGCCGCCAAGGCCCAGGCCCTGGCCGAAGCGCAGCACGCACAACAGGATCGGCGCCCAGGCCCCAATGCTGTCGTAACCCGGCAGCAAACCGATCAGCGTGGTGCACACGCCCATCAGCAGCAGCGAGGCGACCAAGGTGGATTTGCGGCCAATGCGGTCGCCAAAGTGGCCGAACAACGCCGAACCCAGCGGGCGGGCGATAAAGGCGATGCCGAAGGTCAGGAACGACGCCAGCATCTGCGCAGTGCCGGAGGTCTGCGGGAAGAAGACCGGGCCGATCACCAGCGCGGCGGCGGTGGCGTAGATATAGAAGTCGTAGAACTCGATGGCGGTGCCGACGATGCTGGCCGTGGCGACCCGTGCGGTCGAGTTGGTCGGGGCGGCGTCTGTCGCGGCCTCGTTATAGGTGGTGCTCATGGCGGTATCCCTGGCGGTCATTGCGCGTTTGGACGCGGATTATTATTGGTCGAACACCCATGGATCAGGGTTGTGCGCGGGGCGGCTCGGGATGGGAGCGAACACCGGTCAGACACGGTAAAGCAGTGCCTGGACGCTTGAAGTGCGGGTAGCACGCGGACGGGCGGGGCTTTGGTAAGCCGCAGGGATTATAGGAAGGGGTTTTGAAATACAACAAGAGGCTGGCGGGTTGAAACTGGATCTCTGTGGGAGCTGGCTTGTGTGGGCGCTGGCTTGCCTGCGATAGCATCGCCTCGGTGCAACTGATGAACCGAGTCGCCTGCATCGCAGGCAAGCCAGCTCCCACACAAGCCAACTCCCACAGGTTGACCGAGTGGGGTCAGGCGGCGACGGGCACACGACTGGTGTGCCAGATCAGCACTTTGCTCACCCGGTTGTCTTCGGTCTCGAGGATTTCCAGGCGGTAACGCCCGATCTTCAGGCACACCGCGCAATCGGGAATCGTCTCCAACGCCTCGGTGACCAAGCCATTGAGAGTCTTGGGGCCGTCGCTGGGCAGGTGCCAGTTCAGGCTCTTGTTCAGCTCGCGGATCGACGCCGCGCCATCGACAATGTAGCGGCCATCGGGCTGCGCTTCGATATGCGGGTTGTCCGCACCCTGTTCGCTTTCGAATTCGCCGACGATTTCTTCAAGGATGTCTTCGAGGGTGACAATGCCCAGCACTTCGCCGTATTCGTCCACCACCATGCCCAGGCGGCGCTGTTGCTTGTGGAAGTTCAGCAGTTGCAGTTGCAGCGGCGTGCTTTCCGGGACGAAGTAGGGTTCGTGGCAAGCCGCGAGCAGCGCTTCCTTGGTCAGGCTGGCGTCGGGCAGCAGGTGCTGGATCTGCCGGGTGTTGAGGACGGCTTCGACCTGGTTGATGTCGCTGTGGAACACCGGCAGGCGGGTGCGCTGGGAGGTGCGCAGTTGCTCGATGATCTCGTCGATCGGGTCATCCAGGTTGATGCCGTCAACTTCGCTGCGCGGCACCAGGATGTCGTTGACGGTGATGTTGTCCAGGGCGTGGATGCCCGGCATGCCGGGCGTGCGGCCTTCGTCGGCCTGGGGCTCGGGTTCGTCATCATGGTCCGGCAACGGCTCGTCGCTCTTTTTCACCACGCCGGACTTGCGGGCGAACGGGCGCAGCAACAACAGGCTGATGCCATTGAGCAGCCAGGCCAGGGGATAAAGGATTTTCAGGGGGACGCCCAGCAGCGTGTTGCCAAAGCCCAGCACCGCCTGCGGATAGCGTGTGGCGAGGGCGCGGGGCAGGTAGTCGGCGAGGATCAGCAGGATCGCGCAGGAAATCATCCAGCCCAGCCAAGGGCCGTTTTGCGCCCAGGCGTAGATTGCCAGCAGCGTGCAGAGAATCACCACCGCCGCACGGCACAAGCTGTTGCACAGAATCAGGCTGTTGCGCGGGAAGTTCAGGCGGGCCGCGGCCTTGTCACCCTGGCGTGTACCGGGGCGCAGAGCCAGCAGGTGTTGTTGTGCGGCTTCGATGGCGGTAAACAGCGCCGCCCATAACACCAGCAAGGCGATTACCGCGAGCATCGGCCCCAGGGGCAAGTTGTCCATGATCGCTGCCCGTCAGATATGCAGGATGTATTCGCGAACCAGCTTGCTGCCGAAATAGGCCAGCATCAGCAGGCAGAAACCGGCCAGGGTCCAGCGGATCGCCTTGTGCCCGCGCCAGCCGAGGCGGTTGCGACCCCACAGCAGCACGCTGAACACCACCCAGGCCAGGCACGCCAGCAGGGTCTTGTGCACCAGGTGCTGGGCAAACAGGTTTTCGACGAACAGCCAGCCGGAGATCAGTGACAGCGACAACAGCGTCCAGCCGGCCCAGAGGAAACCGAACAGCAGGCTTTCCATGGTTTGCAGCGGCGGGAAGTTCTTGATCAGCCCGGACGGGTGCTTGTGCTTGAGTTGGTGGTCCTGCAACAGCAGGAGCAGGGACTGGAACACCGCGATGGTGAACATGCCGTAGGCCAGGATCGACAACAGGATGTGCGCGAGGATGCCCGGCTCCTCATCGATCACCTGGACGGTGCCGGTGGGGGCGAATTGCGACAGCAGCACCGTCAGCACGCCCAGGGGGAATAGCAGGACGAGCAAGTTCTCCACCGGGATGCGCGAGCAGGCGATCAACGTCAAGGCGATCACGGCCGCCGCGATCAGGCTGGCCGCGCTGAAAAAGTCCAGGCCCAGGCCGACCGGCGTCATTAGGTGGGTAAACAGGCTGGCAGCGTGGGCCAGCAGGGCAGCGACGCCAAGGCCGACCAGCAGGCGCTTGTCCGCCTTGGTGCCTTGGGCCAGGCGAGTGCCCTGATAGAGAGTCGCAGCGGCGTATAAAAGGGCGGCGGCGAGGCTGGGTAGCAAACTGGGTGACAAAGGGAGCATAAATCCTGTTAGGCAAGCCCGAAAGACGCTGAGTTTGGCATACCCCCGCGTAACACGAAAGACTCTCAGGCCAGACAGCGGGTGTGCATGGCGGCAGTCTTCGCTATAATCCGCGACCTGCCCACGCCGCAGGCTCGCCGAGCGCTGTTTTTAATAGCGATTTACCACAGCCTGGGCCGTCATTACCTCGGTCTACCACTGCATTTCGATGAGTAGGGCCTGAAAGGAACGCGCATGTTTGAAAACTTGACTGACCGTCTCTCGCAGACGCTGCGCCACGTAACCGGCAAGGCCAAGCTGACCGAGGACAATATCAAAGACACCCTGCGCGAAGTGCGCATGGCGTTGCTGGAAGCCGACGTGGCCTTGCCAGTGGTGAAGGACTTCGTCAACTCGGTCAAAGAGCGCGCAGTGGGCACCGAAGTGTCCCGCAGCCTGACGCCGGGCCAGGCCTTCGTGAAGATCGTCCAGGCCGAACTCGAAAGCCTGATGGGCGCGGCCAACGAAGACCTGAACCTCAGCGCCGTGCCACCGGCCGTCGTACTGATGGCCGGTCTGCAAGGTGCGGGCAAGACCACCACCGCCGGCAAGCTGGCGCGCTTCCTTAAAGAGCGCAAGAAGAAGTCCGTGATGGTGGTGTCGGCTGACGTCTACCGTCCGGCGGCTATTAAACAGCTGGAAATGCTCGCGGGCGAAGTGGGCGTGACCTTCTTCCCGTCCGACCTGAGCCAGAAGCCGGTCGATATCGCTAACGCTGCTATTAAAGAAGCGAAGCTGAAGTTCATCGACGTGGTCATCGTCGATACCGCCGGTCGCCTGCACATCGATGAAGAGATGATGGGCGAGATCAAGGCGCTGCATGCCGCGATCAACCCGGTCGAGACGCTGTTCGTGGTCGATGCCATGACCGGCCAGGATGCGGCCAACACCGCCAAGGCCTTTGGTGATGCACTGCCGCTGACCGGCGTGATCCTCACCAAGGTCGACGGCGACGCCCGTGGCGGTGCCGCGCTGTCGGTACGTGCCATCACTGGCAAGCCGATCAAGTTCATCGGTATGGGCGAGAAGAGCGAAGCGCTCGAACCGTTCCACCCGGAGCGTATCGCTTCGCGCATCCTGGGCATGGGCGACGTGCTCAGCCTGATCGAGCAGGCCGAAGCCACGCTCGACAAGGACAAGGCCGACAAACTGGCCAAGAAGCTGAAGAAGGGCAAGGGCTTCGACCTCGAAGACTTCCGCGACCAGCTGCAACAGATGAAGAACATGGGCGGCCTCGGCGGCCTGATGGACAAGCTGCCGAACATCGGCGGTGTGAACCTGGCGCAAATGGGCAATGCCCAGGGTGCGGCAGAGAAGCAGTTCAAGCAGATGGAAGCCATTATCAACTCCATGACCCCGGCCGAGCGCCGCGATCCTGAGCTGATCAGCGGTTCGCGCAAGCGCCGGATCGCCATGGGCTCCGGCACCCAGGTGCAGGACATCGGTCGCTTGATCAAGCAGCACAAGCAGATGCAGAAGATGATGAAGAAATTCTCCGCAAAAGGCGGAATGGCCAAGATGATGCGCGGCATGGGCGGTATGTTGCCCGGCGGCGGCATGCCGAAAATGTAAAGAATTCGAGCAAAAGCCTGCTTTTGCTCCGACCCACAGGGACGTGGGATCTCCAGCAAACCCGCGGTTAGCGGGAGCTGACTTGCCGTTTTAACCGACGGCTCTATAGCAGATCTGAATGGCACGCCGATAGGCGCCAGAAAAAGACATTTGCAAAAGTCCGGATATTCCTTAGAATATGCGGCCTTTCGGGCACCTATGCCCGCTGTGCATTTAGATTTGCAGCACCGACTACAGGAACGATGTTCACATGCTAACAATCCGTCTTGCCCTTGGCGGCTCCAAAAAGCGCCCGTTTTACCACTTGACCGTAACTGACAGCCGCAACCCACGTGACGGCTCTCACAAGGAACAAGTTGGCTTCTTCAACCCGATCGCTCGTGGTCAAGAAGTTCGTCTGTCCGTGAACCAAGAGCGCGTAGCCTACTGGCTGAGCGTTGGCGCACAGCCATCCGAGCGCGTTGCCAAGCTGTTGAAAGACTCGGCTAAGGCCGCAGCCTGAGCAATATGAACGCGACGCCAGCTGTTGCTGATGATTTGATCGTTATCGGCAAGATTTACTCTGTTCATGGCGTTCGCGGCGAAGTGAAGGTGTATTCCTTTACTGATCCGACTGAAAACCTGTTGCAGTACAAAACCTGGACGCTCAAGCGCGAAGGGAGTGTGAAACAGGTCGAGCTGGTCAGTGGACGCGGGAGCGACAAGTTCCTGGTCGCAAAGCTCAAGGGTCTTGATGATCGTGAAGAAGCTCGTCTTCTGGCCGGTTATGAGATCTGCGTGCCGCGCAACCTGTTCCCTGAATTGACCGACGGCGAGTACTACTGGTACCAGCTGGAAGGTCTGAAGGTTATTGATCAACTCGGGCAATTGCTCGGGAAAATCGACCATCTTCTGGAAACCGGCGCCAATGATGTAATGGTGGTCAAGCCTTGCGCTGGCAGCCTGGATGATCGCGAACGCCTGTTGCCCTATACGGAGCAATGCGTGTTGGCCGTCGACCTGGCCGCGGGCGAGATGAAGGTGGAATGGGATGCGGACTTCTAAGCGTGGCTAATCTGCGCATTGAAGTGATCAGTTTGTTTCCCGAGATGTTCTCCGCCATCAGCGAGTACGGCATCACCAGTCGGGCGGTGAAACAGGGGCTGTTGCAGCTCACCTGTTGGAATCCGCGAGACTACACGACGGATCGACATCACACTGTGGACGATCGCCCATTTGGCGGTGGCCCGGGCATGGTGATGAAGATCAAGCCCCTGGAAGACGCGTTGGCCCAGGCCAAGGCCGCAGCCGGGGAGAAGGCGAAGGTAATTTACCTGTCCCCTCAAGGCCGTCAGCTGAAACAGGCTGCGGTACGCGACATGGCGAATGAGGAAGCATTGATCCTGATTGCCGGTCGCTATGAAGGCATTGACGAGCGTTTTATTGATGCTCATGTCGATGAAGAGTGGTCGATTGGGGACTATGTCCTGTCTGGCGGCGAGCTGCCGGCGATGGTCCTGATAGATGCGGTTACACGACTGCTGCCTGGAGCTTTAGGGCATGCGGACTCCGCGGAGGAAGATTCCTTCACGGATGGTTTGCTGGATTGCCCGCACTACACCCGACCGGAGGTGTATGCGGATCAGCGTGTTCCCGACGTATTGCTAAGTGGCAATCACGCACACATCCGGCGTTGGCGTTTACAGCAGTCCCTTGGTCGGACCTATGAACGACGCGCCGATCTTCTGGAAAGCCGCTCGCTTTCTGGAGAAGAGAAGAAGCTGCTCGAGGAATACATCCTCGCGCGGGACGATAGTTAACAACGTATCGATGGTAGGTCCATTGACTTACCTTAGGAGCACAGCATGACTAACAAAATCATCCTTGCACTCGAAGCAGAGCAGATGACCAAAGAGATCCCTACCTTTGCCCCGGGCGACACCATTGTCGTTCAGGTGAAAGTGAAGGAAGGCGACCGTTCGCGTCTGCAAGCGTTCGAAGGCGTGGTAATTGCCAAGCGTAACCGTGGTGTGAACAGTGCTTTCACTGTTCGTAAAATCTCCAACGGTGTTGGCGTAGAGCGTACTTTCCAGACCTACAGCCCGCAAATCGACAGCATGGCCGTTAAACGTCGCGGTGACGTACGTAAAGCCAAGCTGTACTACCTGCGTGACCTGTCCGGTAAAGCAGCTCGCATCAAGGAAAAACTGGCTTAAGTCCAGCTTCCCGATGCAGAAAAAAGCAGCCTACGGGCTGCTTTTTTGTGCCTGAAATTTGTCTATTTGCCGGTAATTGCTAATGACCACCCGCCTTGAAGAAATCCAGCGCCGTACCGACTTGTCCGTGACCCATGTGACCAAGGCGGTGTTCCCGCCGACCACCAACCACCACAACACGCTGTTCGGCGGCACGGCCTTGGCCTGGATGGATGAAGTGTCGTTCATCACCGCCACGCGGTTTTGCCGATTGCCGTTGGTGACGGTTTCTACCGACCGTATCGACTTCAATCATGCGATCCCTGCCGGCTCCATCGTTGAACTGATCGGCCGGGTGATCAAAGTGGGTAACACCAGCCTCAAGGTTGAAGTGGAAGTGTTTGTCGAGAGCATGAGTGCCGATGGCCGTGAACGGGCGATCCAGGGAGTGTTCAGCTTTGTGGCGATTGATGCCGATAAGCGGCCGGTGCCGGTGTTGCCTGGGTTTGTTGACTGACTTGAGACCGAGTTGCGGCCATCGCAGGCAAGCCAGCTCCCACATTTGATCGGTGTCGGTCACAAATCATTGGCCAGACACAAAACCCCTGTGGGAGCTGGCTTGCCTGCGATAGGATCTAACAGACACTACAGCAATCTGCCTGAGCCCCCATGCCCGCCATCGACCACCCCTTGATCGACCGCTTCCTCGACGCCCTCTGGCTGGAAAAAGGCCTATCAGACAACACCCGCCAGGCTTACCGCAGCGACTTGGCGCTGTTCAATGGCTGGCTACAGGAAAAAAACCTCGAACTGCTCAACGCCGGCCGCGAGCTGATCCTCGATCACTTGGCCTGGCGTCTTGAGCAGAACTACAAGCCGCGTTCCACCGCGCGATTCCTCTCCGGCGTGCGTGGCTTCTATCGTTACCTGCTGCGGGAAAAACTCATCGCCCTCGACCCGACCCTACAAGTCGATATGCCACAACTCGGCAGGCCGTTGCCCAAGTCGTTGTCGGAAGCCGACGTCGATGCGTTGCTCGCCGCCCCGGACCTGAGCGAAGCCATCGGCCAGCGCGACCGCGCCATGCTGGAGGTGTTGTACGCCTGTGGCCTGCGGGTGACCGAGCTGATCAGCCTGACTCTGGAACAGATCAACCTGCGCCAGGGCGTGTTGCGGGTGATGGGCAAGGGCAGCAAGGAGCGGCTGGTGCCGATGGGTGAGGAAGCGATCGTGTGGGTCGAGCGTTATATGCGCGACGGGCGCAGTGAGTTGCTCGGCGGGCGCCCCAGCGATGTGCTGTTCCCCAGCCAGCGTGGCGAGCAGATGACCCGCCAGACGTTCTGGCACCGGATCAAGCATCAGGCCAAGGTCGCCGGGATCAATAAAAGCCTGTCGCCCCATACCTTGCGCCATGCTTTTGCCACGCATTTGCTCAACCACGGTGCGGATTTGCGCGTCGTGCAAATGCTGCTCGGCCACAGCGACTTATCCACAACCCAGATCTACACCCATGTGGCACGTGCGCGCTTGCAGGATATGCACGCCAAGCACCACCCGCGCGGGTGAAAAACGCCAATTTAAGCCGCTGCGGGCTGCCCTGCGGCCCAACTGTGGTAGGCTTTGCCGGTTAGCAAAGGGGGCGGCCCAAACCTGTGTTTTCAGTTCAGTGTTCCTGCACCCGTCCCTGCATCTGCCTTCAGGAGTTCCCATGCGCTTGACCCAGATTATTGCCGCCGCAGCCATTGCGTTGGTTTCCACCTTTGTTGTCGCCGATGACGCTGCCGAGCAGACCATCCGCAAGAGCCTGGCCAACCTGCAACTCGACACGCCGATCGAAAGCATCAGCGCCAGTCCGATGGCCGGCCTGTATGAAGTCAAGCTCAAGGGCAGCCGCGTGCTGTACGCCAGTGCCGACGGCCAGTACATCGTCCAGGGCTACCTGTTCCAGTTGAAAGACGGCAAGCCGGTCAACCTCACCGAGAAAGCCGAGCGCCTGGGCGTATCCAAGCTGATCAATGGTATTCCGGTGGCCGAGACCGTGGTGTACCCGGCCATTGGCGAGACCAAGACTCACATCACCGTGTTCACCGACACCACCTGCCCGTACTGCCACAAGCTGCATGCCGAAGTGCCCGCGCTGAACAAGCTGGGCGTGGAAGTACGCTACGTCGCGTTCCCGCGCCAGGGCCTGGGCTCGCCGGGTGACGAGCAGTTGCAAGCCGTCTGGTGCTCGGCCGACAAGAAAGCCGCCATGGACAAGATGGTCGATGGCAAGGAAATCAAGGCGGCCAAATGCGCCAACCCGGTTTCCAAGCAGTTCGCCCTCGGCCAGTCCATCGGTGTGAACGGTACACCGGCCATCGTTTTGGCCGACGGCCAAGTGATTCCGGGCTACCAGCCGGCACCACAAGTTGCCAAACTGGCGCTCGGTGCCAAATAAACCAGCATCGTCGAAGCATCGACGATCAAGGCTCGCTGACACGTCGGCGGGTCGTTAATTGCAAGCCGCAGTCGTGCGGCTGTTTTCCACGGCCGACCTAGCGTCGGCCGTTTCATGGGGAGTTCTTCAGTGAAACCGGTCAAAGTAGGCATCTGTGGGTTAGGGACCGTCGGTGGCGGCACCTTCAACGTACTTCAGCGTAATGCTGAAGAAATTTCCCGCCGCGCAGGTCGCGGGATTGAAGTGGCGCAAATTGCCACGCGTTCGCCAAAGCCTCAGTTCGAAACGACCGGTATTGCGATTACCAACGATGTCTTCGCCGTTGCCACCAACCCTGAAATCGATATCGTCATCGAGCTGGTCGGCGGCTACACCGTGGCCCGCGAGCTGGTGCTCAAGGCGATCGAGAATGGCAAGCACGTGGTCACCGCCAACAAGGCGCTGATCGCCGTGCACGGCAACGAGATCTTCGCCAAGGCCCGTGAGAAGGGCGTGATCGTGGCGTTCGAAGCCGCCGTGGCCGGTGGAATCCCGGTGATCAAGGCGATCCGTGAAGGCCTGTCCGCCAACCGCATCAACTGGGTTGCCGGCATCATCAACGGCACCGGCAACTTCATCCTCACTGAAATGCGCGAGAAGGGCCGCACCTTCGAAGACGTGCTGGCCGAAGCCCAGGCCCTGGGTTACGCCGAAGCTGATCCGACCTTCGACGTCGAAGGCATCGACGCGGCGCACAAACTGACCATCCTGGCGTCCATCGCCTTTGGTATCCCGCTGCAGTTCGACAAGGCCTACACCGAAGGCATCACCAAGCTGACCACCGCCGACGTGAACTACGCCGAAGCCTTGGGCTACCGCATCAAACACCTGGGCGTGGCGCGCAGCACCCCAGCCGGTATCGAGTTGCGTGTGCACCCGACCCTGATCCCGGCCGACCGCCTGATTGCCAACGTCAATGGCGTGATGAATGCCGTGATGGTCAACGGTGATGCCGCCGGTTCGACCCTGTTCTACGGCGCCGGCGCCGGCATGGAGCCGACCGCTTCGTCGGTGATCGCCGACCTGGTGGACGTGGTTCGCGCCATGACCAGCGACCCGGAAAACCGCGTACCGCACCTGGCCTTCCAGCCGGATTCGCTGTCGGCCCACCCGATCCTGCCGATCGAAGCCTGCGAAAGCGCCTACTACCTGCGCATCCAGGCCCAGGACCACCCGGGTGTGTTGGCCCAGGTCGCGAGCATCCTGTCGGAGCGCGGTATCAACATAGAGTCGATCATGCAGAAGGAAGTCGAGGAGCAAAACGGCCAGGTGCCGATGATCCTGCTGACCCACCGCGTGCTCGAACAGCACATGAACGATGCCATTCGGGCCCTCGAAGCTCTTCAGGGCGTGGTTGGGCCGGTCGTCCGTATTCGCGTCGAACATTTGAATTAATTTAGCTGCAAGCTATTAGCTACAAGCTGCAAGTGGAAGCCGATTCGCTTTAACTTGCAGCTTGCAGCTTGAAGCTTGAAGCCCAAACCAAAGGTTTGCTTTCATGCGCTACATCAGCACCCGCGGCCAGGCACCGGCCCTGAATTTCGAAGACGTCCTGCTGGCAGGCCTTGCCACCGACGGCGGCCTGTACGTGCCGGAAAACCTGCCACGCTTCACCCAGGAAGAAATCGCGTCTTGGGCCGGCCTGCCGTACCACGAGCTGGCGTTCCGGGTGATGCGCCCGTTCGTCACCGGCAGCATCCCGGATGCAGATTTCAAGAAGATCCTCGAAGAAACCTACGGCGTGTTTTCCCACAGCGCCATCGCGCCATTGCGCCAGCTGAACGGCAACGAGTGGGTGCTGGAGCTGTTCCACGGCCCGACCCTGGCGTTCAAGGACTTCGCCCTGCAACTGCTGGGTCGCCTGCTCGACTATGTGCTGCAAAAGCGCGGCGAGCGCGTGGTGATCATCGGTGCTACCTCCGGTGATACCGGTTCGGCCGCCATCGAAGGCTGCAAGCACTGCGAAAACGTCGACATCTTCATCCTGCACCCGCACCAGCGCGTGTCGGAAGTACAACGTCGCCAGATGACCACCATCTTCGGTGAGAACATCCATAACATCGCCATCGAAGGCAACTTCGATGACTGCCAGGAAATGGTCAAGAACAGCTTCGCTGACCAGAGCTTCCTCAAAGGCACGCGCCTGGTCGCAGTGAACTCGATCAACTGGGCGCGGATCATGGCCCAGATCGTCTACTACTTCCATGCCTCGCTGCAGTTGGGCGGGCCGGCGCGTTCGGTGTCGTTCTCCGTGCCGACCGGTAACTTCGGCGACATCTTCGCCGGTTACCTGGCGCGCAACATGGGCTTGCCGATCAACCAGTTGATCGTCGCCACCAACCGCAACGACATCCTGCACCGCTTCATGAGCGGCAACCGGTACGTCAAGGAAACCCTGCACGCCACGCTGTCGCCGTCGATGGACATCATGGTCTCGTCGAACTTCGAACGCCTGCTGTTCGACATGCACGGTCGCAACGGCGCGGCGATTGCCGGCTTGATGGACACCTTCAAGAGCGGTGGCGGTTTCAGCGTTGAAGAAGAGCGCTGGACCGAAACCCGCAAGCTGTTCGACTCCCTGGCCGTGGATGACGCAGAGACCTGCGAAACCATCGCCGAAGTCTACGCCCAGACCGGCGAGTTGCTGGACCCACACACCGCCATCGGTGTGAAGGCCGCCCGCGAATGCCGTCGTAGCCTGGACATCCCGATGGTGATCCTCGGCACCGCGCACCCGGTCAAATTCCCGGAAGCGGTGGAGAAGGCGGGTGTTGGCAAGGCGCTGGAATTGCCGGCGCACCTGTCCGACCTGTTCGAGCGTGAAGAGCGTTGCACCGTGTTGGCCAATGATCTGAAAGCAGTGCAGGCGTTTGTGAGCCAGCACGGCAATCGTGGCAAGCCGCTCTGATCCAACGGCTTTGCGAGGTTGCTCAAGCCCGTCTTCGTGACGGGCTTTTTCATTGGGGCAAGCCATACTCCAGCGGGCAATCGATAACAAAAAGAGAGGTCTCCAACACAGTGCGTTTATTGAGCCGAAGGTGCCTGTGGCTGCTGTGTTTGCTCTTGCTCGGTCAACCGCCGGCAAGCCTGGCCGCCGTCAGCCTGCCGTTCAAACTGGTGCCGGCGTTTACCCCGCTGGCCCCCTTGCCGTTGACGGCCGCCGAGCAGCAATGGCTGGCGAGCCATCGAACGCTGAAGGTCGGCATCTCCATTGCTGACTACCAGCCGATTGATATCACCCGTGACCACAATCGCTACCAGGGCATCAGCGCCGACTACCTGAGCCTGGTCGGCGCGCGCCTCGATGTGCCCATGCAGGTGATGGGCTTCGCTGAGCGGGCGCAGGCGGTGGAAGCCTTGCGCAGTGGGGCCATCGATATTCTGACCAGCGCCAACGGCTATGAACGGGATGTGCCGGGTTTGCGGTTTACCCGCGACTACATGCCGGATCGTTCGGTGGTGGTCGTGCGCCGCGACGACACCACGCAGAACGAAGACCTTGAGGGCAAGAAGGTGGTCTTGCTGGAGGGCTACGCCAATGTCGGCAACGTGCATCGGGCCTATCCCGCCAGCCAGATCATGCTGGCCCCGAACCTCTACAGCGGCCTGGAAGCGTTGAATCAGGGGGATGCCGATGCATTTATCGGCAATGAAGTGATTGTGCGTGCCTACAAGTCACTGCGTCCTTACCTGGGGTTGCAGATAAACGTGGAGAGCCGGCTGGCGCCGATTGGCTTTGCCTTTGCTTCCCGTACGGCCGACCCGTTGTTGGGCGGCATGCTGGACCGCGCCCTGGCGAGTATCGACGAGTCGATACAACGTGAAATCCTCGCGCGCTGGACCACCGGCCTGGGGGTGGGCATCGCCGCCGACCGCATTGTGTTGTCAGCCCAGGAGCAAGCGTGGCTGTTGCACCATCCCCATGTGGTGGTGGCGTCCCAGCAACAGTCGCCGTACCTCTTCAAAGACAAGGACGGTCAATGGGTCGGCTTGAATATCGATCTGCTTAACCGGATTTCCCGCATGACCGGCTTGCAGTTCGTGATGGAGGAGGTGTCTTCCACCGCGCAGACCCTGGAGTTACTCGCAGCGGGCAGGGCGGATATGAACACCACGTTGGCCGAGAATCAGGAACGCAGGCAATTCCTGGACTTCAGCCATGGTTTTGGCGGGGCCGGTTGGGTGTTCGTCCAGCGCAGTGACACGCCGTTAGTGGCCAGCTTGAGTGAGCTCTCCGGCCAGGTGTTGGCATTGCCGGCCCGGCATGTGCTGGAAAACTTTATTCGCCGTGAACACCCGGACATCGAGATTCTCTCCGTCGACAACTATACCCAGGCCCGTGAGCAGGTGATCCAGGGGCGTGCGGCGGCGACGATCCAGAATGAAGTGGAGGTGCAGAGCTACCCGTCCGACGGCTTGCGCATCGGGCGCAGTGTGGAGGGCAAGTGGTCGTCCAACAGCCTGGTGGTGCGCAAGGACCAGCCCGAGCTGTTGAGCATTGTGAACAAGGCGTTGGAAGCGATGCCGGTGGCAGAGTTGAGCGCGTTGCGCTTGCGCTGGCTGGGCACGGTGCCGATCCCGACGTCGGCTTGGCAGCGTGTGCCGCCCTGGGCCTATTGGACGGTCGCCATGGCGCTGTTGTGTGTATTGGTGTCGTTGGTCTGGAATAGCCGGCTCAAGCGGCAGATCCAGCAGCGCCTGGTGGCCGAGCAACGACTGAGCGACCAGTTGGCCTTCAAGCGTGCCCTGCTCGATGGCATGCCCAACCCGGTTTTCGTACGGGACCTGGCTGGCCGGTTGGTGACCTGTAACACCCGTTACGAACAGCAGTTGGCCACCCGACGGGAGCTGATCCAGGGCCTGACCTTGATGGAAAGCGGCTTGCTGCCAGAAGCCACGGCCGCGCGCCTGCATGCCGGGCACATGGAGCAACTGGCCACACAGCAGTCGTTGTTTGTTGATCGGCAACTGGAGTTCAACGGCGGGACTGTCCACGTTTACCAATGGACGGTGCCGTTTTTCGATGCGCGCGGCCAATTGCAGGGGCTGCTTGGCGGGTGGATCGACATCAATGAGCGCAAGGTCCTGGAGCATCAGTTGATGGACGCACGCCAGGCCGCCGATGACGCGAACTACGCAAAAAGTGCGTTTCTCTCAACCCTCAGTCACGAAATTCGCACCCCCATGACCGCCATCATCGGCTTGCTTGAGTTGGAACAAGAACGCGCCCTGGCTGAGGGCAAGCGCGTCTCCGAAGCCTTGCAGGTGGCCCATCGCTCCGCGCGTGAGCTGATTGAGTTGATGGGCGATAGCCTGGACCTGGCCAAGATCGAAGCAGGCCATTTGCAACTGGTGCCGCAGACCACTGACCTGAAGGGTTTTTTCGACGGTATCCAGCGGCTGTTTGAGGCGATGGCGAGTAAAAAAGGCCTGGCTTTGACCCTGGCCTTCGACCCAGCGGCGCAAGGGGATTATTGGTTCGATCCGCTGCGCCTGCGGCAGGTCATGCATAACCTGGTGGGCAATGCGCTGAAGTTTACCCAGCAGGGTGAGGTCCGCGTTAGCGTCGCTGCCCAGTGTGATGAGGCCGGCGTTGAATTCCTGCACCTGTGTGTCGAAGACAGTGGGCCGGGGATTGGTGTGGAACAACAGGCCCGGGTGTTCAAGCCGTTTGTCCAGGTCAGCCCGCTGACGGCGGCTCAGCATGGCGGGACCGGGTTGGGATTGAGCATTTGCCAGCAACTGGTGGAGTTGATGGGCGGCACGATCGCCCTGAGCAGCGCGGCGGGCGAGGGCACGACGATTTGCATTGACCTGTATCTGCAGCGGGTCAGAGGCGACGACAGGCCAACTGAGCCTGCGGCGGTCCTGCCGGCGGCCGGTCGCCGTTTGTCGGTGTTGATCGTCGATGACTTACCGGCCAACCGCCTGGTGCTGGCTCAGCAACTGCAATTCCTCGGCCACCGGGTGGTGGCCTTCGACTCGGCGGAGTCGGCCTTGCAGCGTTGGCGCGATGACGCCTTTGACGTGCTGGTGACGGATTGCAACATGCCGGGCATGTCCGGCTACGCCTTGAGCGAAGCCGTGCGTGGGATTGAAACCCAAGAGCAGCGATCGCGCACTGCGCTGGTGGGGTGTACCGCCAATGCCCTGGAGGATGAGCGCCAGCGTTGCCTGGCGTCGGGGATGGATGAGTTGTTGGTCAAACCGGTGACTCTTGAGCAGTGGGCCACCGTCCTCGCCCGCGTGGCGCCGCTGCGCACCTTCAATATCCAGACCTTGCAGGTGATGACCCAGGCCGATGGGCCGGTCCTGCAGCGCATGCTGGAGGAGTTGGCGAAGAGTCTTGAACATGAGCACGATGGGATCCAGACGGCGTTGGCGTGTCAGGACTTTCCGGGAGTGCTGGCCTCACTGCATCGGCTCAAGGGCATTTGCTGCCTGGTGGATGCGCTGCCGCTTGCCAAGGCGTGCGTGGGGCTTGAGGGCTGCCTGCGTGGGCAGCGCATTGACGAGGTTGAAGCGCTGTGGCGCGTGCTGAATGACGCGCTGACAGCCTTCAAGGTGGAGCTGGGCACCCATTTGAGTCCGCAAGAATAGGACGCGTCCTATGGGGCGCGCAGAACCTTTTGCGTAGCCTGCGCAACTTTGCTTCTGCGTCTTAGAGTTTGCCATGCGTTCCCTCAATGTCTTGATCCTCGAAGATCACCCGTTCCAACTGATGGCCCTGCACCAGATGCTCAACGCCAACGGTGTCTTCAATGTAATGACCGCCGAAACCGTAGAGGCCGCCCGGCAGTCGTTGGTGAGCAAGGGGCCGGTGGATATTGCCATTTGCGACCTCTATCTGGAGCAAGGCGATGCCCTTGAACTGATTCGCGAACTGGGCGAACTGCGCCAGGCTCAGGTGCTGATCCTGTTGAGCAGTGCTCAGCCTGATGTGTTGGAAGGGGTCGCCAGCATGGCGCGCCAGGCTGGGTTGAATGTGCTCCGGTGCTTGCCCAAACCCGCCTCGGCCCAATTGGTTGGGCAACTGCTGACGGCTTGCCTGCAACACTTGCGTCCGGGGCCGCAAGTCGTGTCCTGGGATAAGGTGCGCCAACTGTTGGGGCTCAATGAACGGGATGGGTTGCCGCCTTCGGTGGATGCCTGCCAGGTGGCTATCGCGCGCTACGCCAGCGCCAGCTTCCAGCCTATCGTTTGCCAGGCAGGCGTGTTGCAGGGGGTTGAGGTGCTGGCGCGCTGGTATCTACCTGACGGAGGTGTGTTACTGCCCCATGAGTTCCTGCCGGTGCTGGAGTTTGCCGGCATGGAGGAGGCGTTTACCTGGCATGTGCTGGAAGAAGCCCTGGGGTTTGTCAGCCAGATAGCGTGGGACACGGGCGAGATCTTGCCGGTGGCGGTGAATATTCCCAGGCGGATGTTGGAGCATGCGCACTTTCCCCAGGCGCTGCAGCGTTTGCTGCAACGCCATGCCGTGCCGGCCCATAGCCTGACGCTGGAGTTGGTCGAAACCACGCGGTTGAACACCGACAGCGCGCATGTCAGCAGCTTGCTGCGTTTACGGATGATTGGCTGCAAGTTGTCCATCGGTGACTTCGGCGTCGGCGGTACCAGTTTGCAGCGTTTGCTGGAGCTACCGTTCACGGAGCTGAAAATTCCCCCGGCCTTTGCCAGTGGCATGGCCAGTGATGAGCGCAAAGTGGCGGTCGTTGCCGGCGCCATGAGCATGGCCAGCCGCATGGGCATGAACGTGGTGGTGACAGGTATTGAAACCCCTGCCGATCGTGATGCGGTCGGTGTACTGGGCCCTGCCTGGCTGCAAGGTTGCCTGATTGCACCGCCGATGGACGCCCAGGCCCTGAAAGCGTGGATCGGCCACCAGGTCAGGCCAACCCATGCTCCTGCACGTAGATAAACAGTGAGGCGTCGGTACTGAGCCCAAGCTTGCGCATGGCGCTGACTTTTTGCGCGCTGACCGTCTGCTTGCTGCGATGCAGCTGTGCCGCGATCTCGCCAACGGTCAGCCCTCTGGCCAGCAGGCGAATCACCTCCAGCTCGCGGGGCGATAGCTGCTCGTGGGACTGTAACCGATCAGTACCCAGTGCGCTCAGCGCCTGGCGAATGGTGTGGGCCACATAGCAGCGCTGCTGGCGGACCTGTCGGACGGCCTCAGGCAATTCATTCGCGAGGCTGGCTTTGCTCAGCAGGCCCATGACACCCAGCTCCAGGATGGCGTGAAACAACCCTGCATTGTTGAGCATGGTCACCACGACGATGGGCAGCGACGGGTGATGGCGGCGCAGTTGGTTGATCAGGCGCAAGCCGTCGGCCTGGGGTTCGTCAGGCATCATGAAATCGGTGATCAACAGGTCGCAGGCGCAGTGTTGCAGCAATTGGGTCAGGGATAGGGGAGAGTTGGCTTCGCCGACAATTTCCAGTTGTTCATCGCGCTCCAGGACCGCCCGCAGACCAATCAGGAAAATCGGATGGTCGTCGGCAAGGATGATACGCAAGGGTTTTTCAGGTGCGCTTCTCAAGATAGGTTCCCCGGGCAATTCGGGGATTCTAGCCTGTTAACCCGGTGGGGGTTTAACGGTGCACAAAAACGCCGCTTTGCCTTCCTTGGGGTAGCGGCGTTTTTTGTTTTTGGCAGGCCCAGGCGGCGCGAATGCGCTATGCGAGTATTTTTACTGCCAGGGCCACTACGCTGGTGAAAACTGTAAACATAGCCATGACGACACCCAGGGGATACCAGAAGTTTTCACGGGTGATCTTGTGTGCTTCGGCGTTGAGTTTGCGTTGCTCCGCATAGATGCGTGATATGTCGGCATGAATCTTCTCTAATGCTGCCTGCTCTTTGTCGTGTTCCAACATCGTCTTCATCCTTCGCAATAAGGGCCTTTTGACATGCGCTTTTATCTGCGTAGCCGCGTCATCAGCGCTCACCGAGTTTAGGATTCACCCCCCGGCCTCAGCCGTCGGCAACCCGCAAAACAGTCGCCCATTGCGTAAGCATTTATGTGCGCCGTTTTTTGCTTGTCATGTTGCAAGCGCATGCTGGAATCCGTCACCCCTGACGGCCCCATAAAGACGATAAAGCGAACTTTCCTACGTCACAAACAGTCACTTAGGATAGATGCAGCTCCCGTTGAACCGATTGTTCCTGAACTATTGAGTGGTGATCGAGATGGAAAGTATCAGCCTATTGCTCGAAGAAGCACTGAGCCCTTATCAGGTTACGCTGACCACCTCCGGTGTGCAGGACGAGTGCCTGGTCACCGTGAAGAACCCTGCTGGTGCCATCGTGGTCGAGCGAGAAGTGGACCGCACACAGTTGATGGATAAACGCGTGCTGGTGGATGTGGTGGACTGCCTTCTGCGTGACATCAAGATTGCCGAAGGACGTCTGGAACCCTCGGTCATTGCGGCGTTGCGCAACGCTGCCCAGACCCGCAGCGCCGCCGCTGCATGAAGAATTGTTTAATCATGGAAACTTCCTACAACATGGCCGGTCAGATTTTGTAACAGCAAGAGCAAACATTGTGCTCCGGTGTTTGTGCCTTGTTGTACTGGTCTTTGTAGGCCACGTTTAACCCCGAAGTGTCTCCCCACTCTTCGGGGTTTCTTTTTGCCTGCGATTTTTCAGGGCTCCGGCGAATCCTGGAAGAAGCTTGGGTTATCCCGCAGATAATGCTCGCGCATCACCGGGTCCAGCCACGAAGCGTAGGACTGCTGCACCTGTTCCAGTGGGATGTCCAGCAGCACCTGGTTGATGCGCTGAATGATCTGACGCCCACGAGGCGTATCCGAGCAACCGATCTGGGTGCGTTGGTAGGGCGCCGAGCCCTTGATCGGATAAAAGCTCAGGTCCGCCGCAGGGATGCCCTGTTGCATCGCGTGATAGCGGATTTCCGGCCAGTAACCCAACACCGCCTCCAGTCGCCCCAGGCGTTGCATTTGCAGCAGGCTGCCCAGGGCATCGTTGCCATAGTGAAGGGCGAGCTTGTGGGCATCGGCCAGCTTGAGCTGTTGATCGACGAGCGGCCCGTAACTGCGTTCGGCGATGGCGCCCACCCGTGCTTTATGGGCGTCGAAAAAGGCTTGCAGGTCGAACTGGCCATCGACGATATAGGGTGCCATCGCGTCTTCCTGGCTATGCCGGATCATGATGCCGTTGCTGGCGACCACAAACGCCTGGCTGGAGAACACGATGTATTTGGCGCGCTCCGCCGTCCACAGCAATGAGGGATCGCAGGTCAGTGTCGTCGGCTCGCGCATCATCTGCATGCCGCGCGCGCGATTGACGTGCAGGACCTGATGTTGATAGTCCGGCAAGTGCTCGATGAGGATCGGCAACAGTTGATCCAGTGCGCCCTGGCCTTTGCGCGGCCCCTCGAAAATGGTCAGCGGTGGCAGGTCGCGCAACAACCAGGTCAACGTCTCGCCGGCGTGCGCTGGCAGGGGCCAGCCGCTGAGCATCGAAGCGATAAGACAGAGCTGCACCCACCCGCGTTTACACCGAAGCACCATCAGATCGCGCCTTCCTCACGCAAACGGGCAATGGCGGCGGCGTCGTAACCCAGACTGTCCAGCAGCACGCCATTGTGCTCGCCCAACTGCGGTCCCACCCACTCGCAGCTGCCGGGGGTGTCCGACAGCTTGGGCACGATGCCGGGCATCTTGAAGTCCTTGCCATCGGGCAGTTGGGCCTTGAGGAACATTTCCCGGGCGAGAAATTGCGGGTCGCCGAGCATGTCCTCGGCACTGTAGATCCGGCTGGCGGGCACCTCGGCTTTGTTCAGTGCCTCGACTACCTGCTCCAGCGGCAATGAATTAACCCAGCGATCAATCACCCCATACAGCTCATCGCGACGGCTATCACGCCCGTCATTGCTGGCCAGTGCCGGGTCGTTGGCCAGGTCTTCGCGACCGATGGCGAGCATGAAGCGCTTGAAGATCGCATCCCCGTTGGCGCCGATCTGCACATGCTTGCCGTCGGCGCTGGTGTGGATCGACGACGGCGTGATACCGGGCATGATGTTGCCGGTGCGCTCACGGATAAACCCGAATACGTCGAACTCGGGAATCATGCTTTCCATCATGGCGAAGATCGCTTCATACAGCGCCACATCCACTACCTGGCCCAAGCCGCCGTTGACCTCGCGATGCCGCAGGGCCATCAGCGCGCCGATCACCGCCCATAGCGCGGCAATCGAGTCGCCGATGGAGATCCCGGTGCGCACGGGCGGGCGGTCCTCGAAGCCGGTGATATAGCGCAGCCCGCCCATGGATTCGCCCACCGCGCCAAACCCCGGTTGGTCCTTCATCGGCCCGGTCTGGCCGAACCCCGACAGGCGCACCATCACCAGCTTCGGGTTCAGCGCGTGCAGGGTCTCCCAACTCAAGCCGAGCTTTTCCAGCACGCCGGGGCGAAAGTTCTCGATCAGGATATCGGCGTCCGCCAGCAACTGCTTGAGGATGGCCAGTCCGTCCGGGTGCTTGAGGTTCAGCGTCAGCGATTTTTTGTTGCGCGCCTGTACAAACCACCACAGCGAAGTGCCTTCATACAACTTGCGCCATTTGCGCAGCGGGTCGCCACCGTCCGGGGATTCGACCTTGATCACCTCGGCACCGAACTCGGCGCAGATACGTGAGGCAAACGGACCGGCGATCAGAGTGCCCAGTTCGATGACTTTCAGGCCGGCAAGGGGTTTGGCATTAAGCGACATGGGGATCCTTACAAACACGGGGCGGTGGTGTGATGCCTTTTAACATAGGCGAGCGGCCCATGGATAAGGATGATGCAGCGCAGTATTCGTTGAATGACCTCGCCATCGGTTAGACTGACCGCCTTTCCCTGTCTCTAGAAGCCCGTTCATGGCCCAGCCGTCCACGACCTACAAATTCGAACTCAACCTCACCGACCTCGATCGTTCGGTGTACGAGAGCGTCAAACAGACCATCGCCCGTCATCCTTCGGAAACCGAAGAACGCATGACCGTGCGCCTGCTGGCCTACGCCCTCTGGTACAACGAGCACTTGTCGTTCGGCCGTGGCCTGTCAGATGTAGACGAGCCAGCCCTGTGGGAAAAAAGCCTGGATGATCGGGTTTTGCATTGGATCGAAGTCGGCCAGCCCGATGCCGACCGCCTGACCTGGTGCTCGCGTCGTACCGAACGCACCAGCCTGCTGGCCTACGGCAGCCTGCGCGTGTGGGAAGGCAAGGTGGTGCCGGTGGCGAACAACCTGAAAAACGTGCACATCGCTGCCGTGCCCCAGGAAGTCCTGGAGACCCTGGCCAAGGACATGCCGCGCGTGATCAAGTGGGATGTGATGATCAGCGAAGGCACGATCTTCGTCACCGACGACCGTGGCCAGCACGAAGTGCAACTGCAATGGCTGGTCGGCGAGCGCGGCTGAAAAAGTGTGGGAGGGGTTGCTGTGGCGAGGGAGCTTGCTCCCGTTGACTGCGCAGCAGTCTCCGGCTTCTTGGGGGCGCTTCGCACCCCAGCGCGAGCAAGCTCGCTCGCCACAATAAGCCAGCTCCCACAGTTGATATGTGTTGTTTTGAAAATTCCTGTTTAACCGTTGTATCGAAGAGAAGCCTTCCTCACCCCATGCGTATCGATCCCCGCCCGTTGCCCGCCGTCCTGCCGTTTCTCGGTGAATTACCGCCGCTGTTGACCCGTCTCTACGCCGCTCGCGGCGTGCAGTCCGAAGCCGAGCTGGATAAGAGCCTGGCGCGGTTGATTCCCTACCAGCAGCTCAAAGGGATCGACGCGGCGGTGGACTTGCTGGTGACAGCCCTGGAGCAACGCCAGCGCATCCTGATCGTCGGAGACTTCGACGCCGATGGCGCCACCGCCAGCACCGTGGGCACCCTGGGCTTGCGCTTGCTCGGCGCGGCCC
Organism: Pseudomonas acericola (SeqCode); assembly: GCF_053456465.1. Classification (NCBI taxonomy): domain Bacteria; kingdom Pseudomonadati; phylum Pseudomonadota; class Gammaproteobacteria; order Pseudomonadales; family Pseudomonadaceae; genus Pseudomonas; species Pseudomonas acericola (SeqCode). The sequence continues at coordinate 122,602 of NZ_JBRFJB010000001.1, forward strand.
ATGTGGATTACCTGGTGCCCAACCGCTTCGAGTACGGTTATGGCCTGACCCCGGAAATTGTCGCGGTGGCCTTGCAGCGCGAACCACAGTTGCTGATCACCGTGGACAACGGCATCTCCAGCGTCGAAGGCGTGGCGGCGGCGAAAGCGGCGGGGCTGCAAGTGTTGGTCACCGACCACCACTTGCCGGGTGATGAATTGCCTGCGGCGGATGCGATCGTCAATCCCAACCAGCCGGGCTGTGGTTTCCCGAGCAAGGCCCTGGCCGGCGTGGGCGTGATCTTCTACGTGCTGATGGCCCTGCGTGCGCGTCTGCGCGACCTGGGTTGGTACGCAAACAAACCGCAGCCGAACATCGGCGACTTGCTCGACCTGGTGGCCCTGGGCAGCGTGGCGGACGTGGTGCCCCTGGACGCCAACAACCGCATCCTCGTGCACCAGGGCCTGGAGCGCATTCGTGCCGGTCGCGCGCGGCCGGGGATCAAGGCGATCCTTGAAGTGGCCAAGCGCGACGCGGCGCGTATCACTTCTACCGATCTCGGTTTCATCCTTGGCCCACGGCTCAACGCCGCCGGGCGCCTGGATGACATGAGCCTGGGCATCGAATGCCTGCTCACCACCGACGTCGCCGCCGCGCGGGAAATGGCCGCACAGCTGGATGGCATGAACCAGGACCGCAAATCCATCGAGCAAGGCATGCAGCGCGAGGCCCTGGCCCAGCTCAAGGACTTGCCGGTAGAGTCGATGCCGTTCGGCTTGTGCCTGTTCGACCCGGAATGGCACCAAGGTGTGATCGGCATCCTGGCGTCACGCATGAAGGAACGTTACTTCCGCCCGACCATCGCCTTCGCCGACGCCGGCGATGGCTTGCTCAAGGGCTCAGGGCGCTCTGTGCCGGGCTTTCACATCCGTGACGCGCTGGCGGTGGTCGCGAGCCAGCATCCCGACCTGATCGCCAAATACGGCGGCCACGCGATGGCGGCGGGGCTGACACTGCACGAGGAAAACTTCCCACTGTTTGCCGAAGCCTTTGATGCCGAAGTGCGTCGGCAATTGCGCGAAGAAGACCTCACCGGTCGTCTGCTGTCCGACGGCACCCTGGCGGTGGAAGAGTTCCACCTGGAACTGGCTCGCGCCTTGCGCCACGCCGGCCCGTGGGGGCAGCACTTTCCCGAGCCGTTGTTTCACGGGGTGTTTCAGTTGGTGGAACAGCGCGTGGTAGGGGAGCGGCACCTGAAGGTGGTGCTCAAGAGCGAATGCGGGTCGGTGAAGCTCGATGGCATTGCGTTTGGCGTGGACCGTGAGGTGTGGCCGAACCCGACGGTGAAGTGGGTTGAATTGGCCTACAAGCTGGATGTGAATGAGTTTCGGGGTAATGAGACGGTGCAACTGATGATTGCCCATATCGAGCCGCGCTAGATCTTAATCACACCACGAAACAAATGTGGGAGCGGGCTTGCCCGCGATTACGGAGTGTCAGCCAACGAGGTTGTGACTGACCCACCGCTATCGCGGGCAAGCCCGCTCCCACATTGGGTTTTGCGTATGGGCTTGAGTTACTCGGCCTTGGCCTGATGCTTCACGATGATATCCACCAACCGCTGCGCCAGCGCCGGGTAGTTCTCGTCAAAGTGATGCCCACCGGGCAACTTCAATGCTTCACCCACCGCCGTCTTGTCGGTGCAACCACTCTCATCGACTTCTTCCGCCCCGTAGATGCACACCACCTTCTCCGGTGGCAGCTTGGCCATTTCCGGGCCGGTCGCCGCTTCTTTGCCGGCGTTGCCCAGCCAGCCTTCCACTTCGATTTCAAAGCTGCCGGTGCGGGCAAAGGCCAGCAGGATGATCGCGTCCACCCGTTGCTGTTCGTTTTCCGGCATGCGGTTGTAGATCGCGGGCAGGACGTCGGCGCCGAACGAGTAACCGGTCAGGACGAAGCGCTTGGTGCCCCACTTCTGACGGTAGTGTTGCATCAGTTCGGTGAGGTCCTTGGCGCTTTGTTCCGGGGTCTTGTGCTGCCAGTAGTAGCGCAGGGTGTCGATGCCGACCACCGGGTAGCCGATCTTGGCCATTTCGCCGGCCACGTCGCGGTCCAGGTCGCGCCAGCCGCCGTCACCGGAGAGGAACAGGGTCACGGTGTCCTTGGCTTGGCCCGCCGGTACTTCGACCACCGGGATTGCCAGGCCGCCGTTGTCCGAACCCACCAGTTGCTTGCGCAGTTCGTTGTTCAGCACTTGCGGGTAGTGAATGTCGTAGTCGCTGATGCTGGTGGTGGCGCGCGGTGTGTCACGTACGAAACTGGCGCTTTCATCGTCAGGGTTGTCGTTCCACGCCACCAGCCAGTTGCCATGGGCTGAGGTTTTCGGCAGCGGGTCCTTGCAGCCTTCCTGCACCAGGGCGAAGCCGACGGAGATGGCATTGGCCTTGTCGTCGTTCTGGGTGGCCAGCCAGCGCCACGCGAGGGCTGCGCCAGGGCCGATGCCGCTAACCAGGGTGGCCGGGCCCTTGAGCTGGGCCAGGGCGCCTTGCAGCGCTTGTTCCTGCAACGTGCAGTCATCCTTTGGCAGAACGACTTGTACGATTTGTGCCTTGCCGCCCTGGCTCAGGGCGATCAGTTGGCTGTCGGTCAGGGTTTCGTCGGCCATCACGGCCACGGCGACGCGGGCCTTTGGCGTGCCATATGGGGTGACGAGCGTCATCATCGAGCCGTCGGCCTGGGGCAACTGCGCCAGGGTCGGCTGCGGGGCAGGGCGGTTCCAGTACCAAAAGCCACCGCCTGCGATCAGGGCGAGCAGCACTACAAAGGCCAATACATACCGCCAGGAACGTCGAATCATCAGCGTTTCACCAATCCAGTCAAGCCGCCCGCGATCAGGGCGGCGGTATCGGCCAGTGCCACCAGCGGATCGAGTCCTGCGGGCACGGCCATGTAACGGGGTTCCCAGTCAGGCTGGAATTTGTCTTTGAAGCGGCGCAAACCTTGGAAGTTATACAGTTGCTCGCCACGGCGGAACACCATCGAGCCCAGGCGCTGGGTCAGCGGGGCGCCGCGGCGTGGTTGCAGGCCCGACAACGGCACCATGCCGAGGCTGAAGCGGGCGTAGCCGTGACTCTTATAGTGTTGAATCAGGCCGACCATCATGAACTCCATGGTCAGCTTGGGCGCGTCCGGGTGCGCACGCATCAGGTCGAGGCTGGCCAGGTCGTGGTTGTAGGTCTCGAGCAGGTTGGCGAACGCTACCGGGCGCCCTTCGAAGCGAATGATCGCGATGCGAAAGTGCTTGAGGTAGTCGTCGCTGAATCGTCCCAGGGAAAAGCCTTTTTCCCGCACGTTCTTGCCGGTCAGCCAGGCGTCGGAGATGACCTTGAGTTCATCCATCGGCGCCGTACCCGGTTCATGGATCTCCAGGGACAGGCCGTCCCGGGTGCCACGGTTCCAGGTGTAGCGCAGGTCCTTCATCTCTTTGCCCTTGGCTTCCAGGTCAAAGCGTTTCAGGTCGACGCGGGCTTCTTCGCCCAGCTTGATCGCGGTGAGGCCGATGTCCATGTAGTACGGCAGGTTTTCCGCCCGCACCTGGTAGAACACCGGGCGCGCATGGTGGATGTCGCACAGGTCGCGGAACTGCCAGATCATCTCGGCGCGAGGTTGGGTCGGGCCGATCGGATCGTACAAGGCTACCAGGCTACGGCCGCGACGGGCGTACATGAGGAAAGCTTCATCATTGGGGTGGAACAGCAGCGCTTTGTCGCCGGTCAGCGCCAGGCCGCCGTCGGGCTGGGACGAGGCCATCAGGATCTTGCTGGCGCGTTCCAGTTCTTCCGGGGTCGGCAGGTGGATGATCGGGCGTGCGGTGCGCAGCAGCCAGGTCAGCGACACGATCACCAGCAGCACGGCGGCACCCAGCAACGAGCGCAGGCCGCGCGGGGCGTTGGCGTCGAGGGTGAACTGCCACCACAGTTGATGGCTGTAGGGCACGTCTTGGTAGGCGAACAGCAGCAGCCAGATCGACGCGCCGAGCACGCAGACGCTGGCCACCAGGTACAGCGGTGAGAACGGCAATTCTGTCAGGCGGCTGGCGCGGTAGAACGAGCGGCGGAAGATTGCCAGCAGGATCGCGGTCATGGTCATCAGACTGGCTTCTTCCCAGTCGAAGCCCTTGAGCAGCGAGAGCAGGGCGCCGGTCAGCAGCAACACCATGGTCAGCATCCAGGCCGCCGACAAACGTCGGCGCAAACCCTGGGCCAGCAACAGGCACAACACACCGATCAGGCTGGCGCCGAAGTGCGAGGCGTCAATCAGGCGGTGGGGAATCAGGAAGCCGATGTTTTCCAGGCGTGAGTCGATTTCTGGCGTGGCGCCGGAAAACAGCAGGACCACGCCGGACAAAAAAACCAGGACGGCCAACACCGGTGCTGCCAGGCCAGAGGCAACCCGCAGGCTTTGCTGGGTCTGGAACAGGCGCTGCGCTTCATTGACCAGCAGGAATACACAGGCGATCAGCAATGGCAGTACCACATAGATCATGCGGTACAGCAGCAGGGCGGCCGCCAGTGGCGCGGCACCGAGTTTGTCGGCGAAGGCGGCGAGCAGGATGGCTTCGAAGACACCCACACCGCCCGGCACATGGCTGAGCACGCCGGCGGCCAGGGCCAGCAGGTACACCAGCAGGAATGGGCCGAAGGGTGGCGCTTCCGGCAGCAACATATAGAGGACGGTAGCGGCGGCGGCGACGTCCAGTGCGGTGATGATCAGTTGCAGGAAGGTCAGGCGACGGCCCGGCAGGCGCAGGGTACGACGGCCGGCTTTCACCAGCAGATTGTCCGGGTAGGGTTGCTCTGGCAGGCGGCGACGGTAAATGCCGATGCACAACACCGCCGACAGCAGCAGCACCGCGCCAGCAATCCCGCCCAGCACCGCTTGCGGCAAATGCAGGTAGGTCGAGGCAGCTGGCAGGTTGCTCAGCGTCGCCAGTGCAGCCAGTGGCGGCAGGGCGGTGCCCAGGGCCAGGCTGGCAAACACAGTCATGTGGGCGACTTCCGAAGCCCCGATGCCATGCCGTGCATATAAACGGTAGCGCACCGACCCGCCGGAGAGCATCGACAAGCCAATGGCATTGCCGATGGCAAAAGCGGTGAAGCCACCGAGGGCCAGGGTCTTGGCCGGCAGGTTCACACCCGCGTAGCGTGCGCCGGAAAACTCATAGCCCAATAGAATGACGAAACCGGCAACCGCTGCGGCAAATGCACCGAGCAAGGCAGGTTTGGGTACTTCCAGGATCGAGTCGTGGAGGGCGTAAAGGTCCAACTCCAGCAGCAAGTGCCGGCAGGCGATCAGGGCGATTGCAAACAGCAACAAGGTGACAGCCAAGCCGATGGGCTGGCGGTATTTGCTCAACAGATCCAGCCAGCGCAAGCGCGCGGGAGCGATCGGTTGTTCTGCTGTGACGGTGTCTAGTGGTTCAGACGAGTTGGCGCGCATCAATCACCTCGTGGATTGTGCGCGACAGGATGGAGGTATCCAGCCAAGTTACCAATCCCTATGGACAAAATAATTACAAATATTAACGCGGATCGCCGGGTGCGGCGACTGCGGCCATTGGTCGTAGAGGGCAGCGCTTGAGCATTGAGCATAGCTTGCAATGAGATGGACTCTACAAACCGTGTACGGTTTCATGAAAGATGCCATGTCATTGTTTCAGAAGGACTTTTTCACCGGATACAAAAAAGGCCACTCTTTCGAGTAGCCTTTTTTGATGTTTGGTTGCGGGAGCCGGATTTGAACCGACGACCTTCGGGTTATGAGCCCGACGAGCTACCAGACTGCTCCATCCCGCGTCTGTGGGCGGCATTCTACAGCCAAGCGGCGGGGTGTCAACCGTTAATAGATGTATCGGTCAAATAAGTGTGAATTAGTCGTTGAATGGCCGCCCGCGAGCGGTAAGTGCGCGATAGACAAAGATTTTTGTCCGACAATCAAAAACAGGCGCGCACAAAAAAGGCCACTCTTTCGAGTAGCCTTTTTTGATGTTTGGTTGCGGGAGCCGGATTTGAACCGACGACCTTCGGGTTATGAGCCCGACGAGCTACCAGACTGCTCCATCCCGCGTCTGTGTGTCGGCATTCTACAGAGGAACGCCGGGGTGTCAACCGCTTATTCGAAGAAAAGCGCTTGTGGTTCAATCGGTTAGCTCTATAAGACACTTGTGTGAACGGCTCTGGCCCAGTCTGGCCAAGGGTTTCAGCTCTATTGGAGCGCTCGATTCGATTGAGAAAATAAATTCATCAGCGAATCTTCCTACCGTTCAAACGGAAGATTCAAACTACTGGTGCTATATACAGGGGTGGATGCGATACTGGCCATCCGTTGAATCAACCCTCTGTTTATATGACGCAGCGCAAAATCATCCACGTTGATTGTGATTGTTTCTACGCCGCCATCGAGATGCGCGACGACCCGAGCCTGGCGCAAAAGCCGCTGGCGGTGGGCGGCTCGGCTGACCGGCGCGGGGTGATCGCCACCTGCAACTACGAGGCGCGGGCGTATGGGGTGCGTTCGGCCATGTCTTCACGCCACGCCTTGAAGCTGTGCCCGGACCTGACCATCGTCAAGCCGCGCATGGATGCTTATAAGGAAGCGTCCAAGGAAATCCACACGATCTTTCGCGACTACACCGACCTGATCGAACCGCTGTCGCTGGATGAGGCCTATCTGGATGTGTCCGACTGCCCGCACTTCGGCGGCAGCGCCACGCGCATTGCCCAGGATATCCGACGCCGGGTCTCCAACCAGTTGCACATCACCGTCTCCGCTGGCGTGGCGCCGAACAAGTTCCTGGCCAAGATCGCCAGTGACTGGAAGAAACCCAACGGCCTATTCGTGATTACCCCGGACCAGGTCGAAGACTTTGTTTCCCAATTGCCGGTGAACAAGTTGCACGGTGTCGGCAAAGTCACGGCGGACAAGCTGGCGCGTCTAGGCATTGAAGACTGTCTGCAATTACGCGAGTGGAACAAGTTGGCGCTGGTGCGCGAATTCGGCAGTTTTGGCGAGCGGCTTTGGAGTCTGGCGCGTGGGATTGATGAGCGAGTGGTGCACAACGACAGCCGCCGGCAATCCATCAGTGTGGAAAATACCTACGATGTGGACTTGCCGGATCTCTCAAGCTGCCTGGCGAAACTGCCTGAGCTGATGGAAACCCTGGCGGGGCGGATGGCGCGTATCGACAGCAGCTACCGTGCAGGCAAGCCGTTCGTTAAGGTGAAGTTTCATGATTTTACCCAGACGACCCTGGAACAGGCGGGGGCAGGGCGGGATCTGGAGAGTTATCAACAGCTGCTGACGCAGGCGTTTAATCGGGGTGGGAAACCGGTGCGGCTATTAGGCATCGGTGTGCGGCTGCTGGATCTAAGCAGCGGTAACGAACAGCTCGAATTCTCCTGGTAGAAACCCGATCAAAAACTGTGGGAGCTGGCTTGCCTGCGATAGCGGTATATCAGCCACTCTATATGCAAGCTGGTTCACCGCTATCGCAGGCAAGCCAGCTCCCACATTTAGATTTGCTGCGTTTGTAAAATATCAGCGAGCGCCGGGATCTGCGACGAGTCGCCCCGCATCCTTGGTCAGCGCCTGCAAAAACTCCTGCTGCAGCTCGGGATCATTGCGAGTCAGTTCAATCAAGCTCTGTTCCAATTCGCTGGCTTCTTCTTCCAAACCCAACTCCGACAGGCGCTTGACCCGGTGCACCCACTGGTTCACCTCGTCATCTTCCAGGTCGTCATAGATCAGGCCATGGGCTTCCAGCAGCTTGCCGCGCAATGTGCTGCTGATCGCCAGGGTCGAGTCCGAATGCACGTCGTCCTGGCCATCTTCCACGCTGATTTTCAGGGTGGTGATGCGGTTCAGGTCCTGCTCGGCAAATGGGCTGTCCAACAGGTTCAGACGCAGGACGCCGTTGCGGTCGGTGCTCAGCTCATGGGTTTGCTTGCCGGCGGTGACTTGTACCGGGCGCTCGCTCCAGGGCAGGCTCGAATACTCCACGCGCTTGTCGCGCTGGACTTCATCGATACCCGCCAGGTTCTGTTGCGCGCGGCCATGGGACTGCACGTTCATGAACGGGTTGAGGCCGTCCACGCCGTAGGTCAGCCAGTCACGGGTCACGCTGGTCGGCAGGTTGCCAAGGGCGAAGATATTCACCACGTTGGCGCCCGCGCCGGCCACCAGGGCGACGGCACCCAAAGGCATCTCATAGAGTTTGCGCCAGGGCTGGTAGGGGGTGTAGCGGTCGTAACGACGGGTGACTTCGAACTCGGTGACCTCAAAGGTCTTCTGCTCGTGAATGCGCACCCGGCGTTGCGGCAGTTCCAGCACTTTGGGTTCGCCTACATCGATCTGCAGGCTGTGGTCGAGCAACTTACGCTCGACCCGCTCCTCGTGCTCACTGCGTTGCGACATCTGGTTGGCGCAGCCGCTGACCAGCAGGGCGCCGCACAAGGCGGCGCCCCCCAGGGCTCTGGTGTTTCGCTTGAACATGACTTCTCTTGATCTGGTTTTCAGCGACGAATACGCGCCTGGAGGAAAGACAGCACGTCAGCCACCGGCAACGGTTGGGCTTCGGCTTCGGTCCGGCTCTTGTATTCCAGATTGCCATCGGCCAGGCCACGGTCACTGACCACGATCCGGTGCGGGATGCCAATCAGTTCCATGTCGGCAAACTTGATGCCCGGGCTGGTCTTCTTGTCCCGGTCATCCAGCAGCACTTCAAAACCGGCGGCCGTCAGTTCGGCATACAGTTTGTCGGTGGCTTCGCGTACTTGCTCGGTTTCGTAGCGCAGGGGCACGAGCGCGATCTGGAACGGCGCCAGGGTGTCGCTCCAGATGATGCCGTTTGCGTCGTTGTTCTGCTCGATGGCAGCGGCAACCACGCGGGATACGCCAATACCGTAGCAACCCATTTCAAGGATCACCGGCTTGCCGTTTTCGCCCAGCACCTTGCAGTTCATCGCCTGGCTGTACTTGTTGCCCAGCTGGAAGATGTGCCCGACTTCGATGCCGCGCTTGATTTCCAGGGTGCCCTTGCCATCCGGGCTTGGGTCGCCAGCCACTACGTTGCGCAGGTCGGCCACGGTTGGAACCGGCAGGTCACGCTCCCAGTTCACGCCGAAGTAGTGCTTGTCGTCGATGTTCGCGCCAATACCGAAGTCGCTCATCAGCTCGACCGAACGGTCGATGATGATCGGCAGCGGCAGGTTCAGCGGGCCGAGGGAGCCGGCGCCGGCGCCAATGGCGTCGCGCAGTTCGGCATCGGTGGCCATGACCAGCGGGCTGGCCACGCCAGGTTGCTGGGCGGCCTTGATTTCGTTGAGTTCGTGGTCGCCACGGATCACCAGGGCGATCAGCTTGCCTTCTTCCTCGGCGCGCACGATCAGGGTCTTGATGGTCTTTTCAATCGGCAGATTGAATTTTTCCACCAGGGCCGCGATGGTCTTGGTCTCCGGGGTGTCCACCAGGCGCAGCTCTTCGGCCGGTGCAGCGCGGGACGTTTCCCGTGGCACGGCTTCGGCTTTCTCGATATTCGCTGCGTAGTCGGAGCCGTTGCTGAACACGATGTCGTCTTCGCCGGATTCGGCCAGCACGTGGAATTCGTGGGAGCCGGCGCCGCCGATGGAACCGTTGTCCGCTTCAACCGGGCGGAATTTCAGGCCCAGGCGCGTGAACACGTTGCAGTAGGCCTGGTGCATGCGGTCGTAGGTGACCTGCAGGGACGCCTGGTCTGCGTGGAACGAATAGGCGTCCTTCATGATGAATTCGCGGCCGCGCATCAAACCGAAGCGTGGGCGGATTTCGTCACGGAACTTGGTCTGGATCTGATACAGGTTCAGCGGCAGCTGCTTGTAGCTGCTCAGCTCGTTGCGCATCAGGTCGGTGATTACTTCTTCGTGGGTCGGGCCAGCGCAGAAGTCGCGGCCATGACGATCCTTGAAGCGCAGCAACTCAGGGCCGTACTCTTCCCAACGCCCGGATTCCTGCCACAGTTCAGCCGGTTGGGTGCTCGGCATCAACACTTCCAGAGAGCCGGCGGCGTTCATTTCTTCGCGAACGATGGCTTCGACCTTGCGCATCACCTTCAAGCCCATGGGCAGCCAGGTGTACAGGCCGGAGGCCAGTTTGCGGATCATACCGGCGCGCAGCATCAACTGATGGCTGATCACAACCGCGTCGGAAGGCGTTTCTTTCTGTGTGGCGAGCAAATATTGACTGGTACGCATGGTAGGCCGTTGTCGGTTGCTTGGACTTGAAATGACTTGGGATTGTACGGGCGGTTGCTGCCGGAGTACAGGCACGAGGTCGCAGTGTGTTTTTGTGGGAGCTGGCTCCCACATTGACTGAGGCTTGTCAGTCTTCTACCGGTGGATTCAACCGCGCCCGCCGATTTTCCTGAAACCAATGCAACGCAATCAGAAACAGCGTCGGCACACCCAGCAGGCAGGTGATCAGGAAGAAGTTGTGATAGCCGAACTTCTCCACCATCACCCCCGAATACCCGCCGATCAGGCGCGGCAGCAGCAGCATGATCGAGCTGAGCAGGGCGTATTGGGTGGCGGAGAACTTGAGGTTGGTCAGGCTCGACAAGTAGGCGACAAACGCCGAGGTCGCCATGCCCGAGCTGAAGTTATCCAGCGAGATGGTGAAGATCAGCATCTGCAAGTCCGGGCCCATGTCAGCCAGCGCGACGAACAACAGGTTGGTGCCCGCCGAGAACACACCGCCGATAAACAGGATCGGCAAGATACCGAACCGCACAATCAACAGGCCGCCCATGCCGGCGCCGAGCAGGGTCATGATCAGGCCGAAGATCTTGCTGACCCCGGCGATCTGGTCCTTGGTAAAGCCCTGGTCAATGTAGAACACGTTGGCCATCACGCCCATCACTGTGTCGGACATGCGGTAGGTGGCAATCAGCCCAAGCAGCAGCAGCGCCTGCCAACGGTAACGCAGGATGAAGTCATTGACCGGCGTCAGCACCGGAGCCAGGCCGCGACGGCCCATGGCCGAGAGGCAGAGCGCAGTGAGGGTGATATAGAGGATGGCCCGCAGGAACGCGCGGTCGTCCATCAGCAGGTCCCACAGGCTCATGCCGTGGAACATCACGCTCTCGAAATCGGTGTTGTACAACTGGGTGAACATCGCCGGCACCGACACCAGCAGCACAATCAGCACGAACACCGAGACCAATTGATGCACAAAACTGTAGCGCCCGGCCTGCAACTGGGTGCGCAGTGGCACATTGGGTTCGCGCATGAACAGGGTGGTCAGCAGCGCCGGCACCATCAATACGCCGAACAGCACATAGGTGCCGAGCCACGCCGAGTGTTGGTAGTTGAAACCGGTAGAGCCGAAGCCTTCGGCAAAGAACAGCGCACCGGCCGTGGCCAGGAGGGCGGCGATGCGGTAGCCAGACATATAGCTGGCAGCCAGGGCGGCCTGGCGGCTGTCGTCGGCGATTTCCAGGCGGTAGGCGTCCACCGCAATATCCTGGGTGGCCGACGCGAAGGCCACGACCACGGCAATGGCTATCAGCCAGGACAGGTGTTTCTGCGGATCGCAGAAACCCATGCCGATCAATCCGAGGATCACCAGCGACTGGGCAAGCACCAGCCAGGAACGTCGACGCCCGAGTTTGCCGAGGATTGGCAGGCGCCATTGATCGAGCAGCGGCGACCAGACCCACTTGAAGGCGTACGCCAGGCCGATCAGGCTCGCATAGCCGATGGTCTCGCGGGCCACACCGGCCTCACGCAGCCACACCGAAAGCGTCGAGAACACCAACATGTAAGGCAAGCCGGCGGCAAAGCCGAGCAACAACAGGACTAATGTCGAGGGGCTGGCATAGGCGGCGAGCGCGGCGCGCCAGGTTTTACGGGGCATGGGCTGGAGTCTGCCTCAGGATTGCGAAAACAAAGCGCGCACTCTAACCGCTGTGCTCTACCGGGCGCCAGCCATGACGCTGAATATCCACGCGATTGTTCAGGATACTGACACCTTCGCTGCGCAGGCGCGCACGTTGTTCGTCACCCGAGGCACTGCCCACCGGCAGACTTATCCGACCACCGGCAGCCAGCACCCGGTGCCAGGGCAGCCGCGTGTCTTGCGGCAACTGGCTTAACGTGCGCCCGACCCAGCGCGCCGCGCGGCCCAATCCGGCCAGCTGCGCCAGCTCGCCGTAACTGACCACGCAGCCTTCGGGCACCTGGGCCAACGTCAGGTACAGCGCCGTGCGGCGCATTTCGGCGGGGCTTTGCGGAGTGTCGGCGGGTTGATTCACTGTGGGTGCATCCGTTGAGATCTTCGGCCTAATTGTAAGAAACGTCTGTAATTATGCTGATGAGAATTGAACTCAATATTAATCCTTGAGTCAGTCCTAGCTATCTAACACGATAACGCGCCCTTTTCGCCAATCCTGAGCCCCGAATCCGCTTATGTTGTCCAGAACCCTGCTGTGCCTTGCTGTTTTCAGCGCCTCCACGCCCTTGCTGGCTGACACCGTCTGGTTGAAGAACGGTGACCGCCTGACCGGCAAGATCAAAGTCTTCGACGGTGGCAAGTTGCTGATTCAGACCGACTACGCAGGCGCCATCCCGATTGACTGGAAACAGGTGAAAACCCTGGAGAGCGACCAGGAGTTGCTGGTCAAGCAGGACGCCTACACCGGCGAGAAGGCCAAGTCGTTGAAAGCGGCGGAGGACGGCAAGGTGGTGCTGGCCAATGGCGAGGCACCGAAGACCGTCGATCTGGCCAGCATCCAGCAGATCATCAAGCCCAAGCCGGTGATCGAAGACCTGGTGTGGAAGGGTAATGTTGACCTGGCGCTGGACTACAAGCGTGCGGAAAAAGACACCAACGACTACGACATCGACTTCAAGACCTCCGCCCGTCATGGCCTGTGGCGTCATACCGGGCAGGGCGAGTACAACCGCGAGTTCCAGGATGATGTGACCACCACCGACAACTGGGCGCTGGAATATGACCTGGACCGGTTTATCACCGAACACTGGTTCTGGCAGGGCCGTCTGACCTACAAGCGCGACAAGGTTGAAGACCTGTCGCGCCAGCGCACCGTCGGTACCGGCCCGGGCTACCAGTTCTGGGATGATGAACTGGGCGCGTTCTCCCTCGGTTCCCTGGTCAACCGCACCGATTACGAGTATTCCGAGGGCGGCAAAGACCATTTCTACTCGCTGGCCATGAAGTGGAACTACAACCGCTACCTGGTGGGCAAGACCGTCGAGTTCTTCACCACAGGGGAATTGGGCAAACCGGTCGACGGCCCGATCGACTACTCCCTGGATGCGGAAATGGGCTTGCGCTACAAAGTCACCGAATGGGCGTCCCTCAACCTCAAGGCCGAGCGCGACATCATCAGTGGCGATTCCGACAGCAGCTTGAGCAAGACCCGCTACACCGCTGGTTTTGGCGTGGCCTGGTAACACGCTCGGACAAAACCTGCTTGGCAACCTCTGCGGATATTGATTACCTTGTGTTGAGATCCATTCCCATATGCCATGGGCGGCTGAATACCCCGAGGAGTCATACGTTGAGCGCACAGGTTGCCAAGAACGCCCGCGAGCTTTTGCTCAAGGAATACCGTGGGGCTCTCTCCACACTGTCCAAGGCCATGCCCGGGTTTCCTTTCGGTTCAGTGGTGCCGTACTGCCTCGACGAGCACGGCCGCCCGCTGATCCTGATCAGCCGCATCGCCCAGCACACCCACAACCTGCAAAAAGACCCCAAGTGTTCGCTGCTGGTCGGCGAGCGCGAGGCGGACGACGTGCAAGCGGTGGGGCGCCTGACCTACCTGGGCGAAGCCGAGAAGATCGAAGACCCGGCTGCGATTGAAGCGGCGGCAGAGCGCTATTACCGCTACTTCCCCGACTCCGCCAACTACCACAAGGCCCATGACTTTGATTTCTGGGTACTCAAGCCGGTACGCCATCGCTACATCGGCGGGTTTGGCGCGATTCACTGGGTTGATCAACTGACCCTGGCCAACCCGTTCGCCGGCAAGGCTGAGCGCAGCATGATTGAACACATGAACAGCGATCACACCAAGGCCATCGCCCATTACGTCGCGTTGACCGGCTTGCCCACCCGCGAGCCCGCACAGTTGGCCGGTATCGACAGTGAAGGCATGCACTTGCGTGTCGGCCAGTCGTTGCATTGGCTGCCTTTTGCAGAGCCTTGCAACACGCCGACACAAGTGCGCGAAGCCCTGGTTTCATTGGCTCACGCTGAGGCCTGGCCGAAAAAAACCGCAGCCAGCGCTTGAATTCACGAAACGGCGACGTCATCTAAGGTGGACTAGCAAGGCATTCTTGCGTTGAGGAACCAGTTGATGCGCCCTTTTTTATTGCTCTTTCTGCTATTTCCAGTGTTGGAGCTGTTCGTCTTTGTTCAAGTCAGCAGTGCGGTCGGGTTTTTCCCGGCGTTGCTGCTGATTATTCTCGGCTCGATGCTTGGCGTGTTGGTGCTGCGCGTCGCCGGCCTGGCCACGGCACTGCGTGCCCGTGAAAGCCTGAATCGCGGCGAACTGCCAGCCCAGACCATGCTTGAAGGCCTGATGATGGCCCTGGCCGGTGGCCTGTTGATCCTGCCGGGTTTCATCAGCGACGTGATCGGCCTGCTGCTGTTGCTGCCGTTCTCGCGCAAGCTGCTTGCTGGCAAGATGCGCCAGCGAGCTGAAGAGGCTGCATTGCGCCAGCGTGCGTTCGCCGACGACCTGCAACCCCGCGGCGGCCCGGCCCCGCGCCAACCGCTGGGGCGTGAAGGTGATGTGATCGAAGGCGAGTTCGAACACCGCGACAGCAAATAACGCTTCTCTGGCACGGCACCTCTGGGTGCCGTGTTGCTTTCAGCCGTCGGCACAGGTAAAAAATTTCCGCCGAGGCCCCTTGTAATAAGCTTATGCGCCCTTATGTAACGGTCACCGCAAGGTTTCTGGTGGCGACACCAGACAGACTTCCGCGTCTTGCTTGGCGAGGCGTGACCGGCACAGCCGGAATACAACCCGCCGGTACTGATACCGGCCGATGAAAAACACAATTAGGAGAGATCGACAATGAGCAAGCTTCGTCCTCTGCACGACCGCGTCGTAATCCGTCGCAGCGAAGAAGAAAAGAAAACCGCTGGCGGTATCGTTCTGCCAGGTTCGGCTGCTGAAAAAGCCAACCACGGTGTGATCGTCGCTGCAGGCCCAGGCAAGACTCTGGAAAACGGTGACGTGCGTGCGCTGGCCGTAAAAGTCGGCGACAAGGTTGTATTCGGCCCTTACTCCGGCAGCAACACTGTGAAAGTTGATGGCGAAGATCTGCTGGTTATGGCTGAGAACGAGATTCTCGCCGTTCTGGAAGACTGATTTCCCCGCTCATTTTCCCGTTACTACAAAGTATTTAAGGAATATCGATCATGGCTGCTAAAGAAGTTAAATTCGGCGATTCCGCCCGTAAAAAAATGCTCACCGGTGTCAACATCCTGGCTGACGCAGTAAAAGCGACCCTGGGCCCGAAAGGCCGTAACGTGATCATCGAGAAGAGCTTCGGCGCTCCGACCATCACCAAGGACGGCGTTTCCGTCGCCAAAGAAATCGAACTGGAAGACCGTTTCGAAAACATGGGCGCGCAGCTGGTCAAAGACGTTGCCTCCCGTGCCAACGATGACGCAGGCGACGGTACTACCACCGCTACCGTCCTGGCTCAGTCGATTGTCAACGAAGGCCTGAAAGCCGTCGCTGCCGGCATGAACCCGATGGACCTTAAGCGCGGCATCGACAAGGCGACCATCGCCATCGTTGCCGAGCTGAAAAACCTGTCCAAGCCATGCGCTGACACCAAGGCTATCGCTCAGGTTGGCACCATCTCCGCCAACTCCGACAACTCCATCGGCGACATCATTGCCGAAGCCATGGAAAAAGTCGGTAAAGAAGGCGTGATCACCGTTGAAGAAGGCACAGGCCTGGAAAACGAACTGTCGGTTGTAGAAGGCATGCAGTTCGACCGTGGCTACCTGTCCCCGTACTTCGTCAACAAGCCAGACACCATGGTTGCCGAGCTGGAAAGCCCGCTGATCCTGCTGGTCGACAAAAAGATCTCGAACATCCGCGAAATGCTGCCAGTGCTGGAAGCCGTTGCCAAAGCCGGCCGTCCACTGCTGATCGTTTCCGAAGACGTTGAAGGCGAAGCCCTGGCGACTCTGGTTGTGAACAACATGCGTGGCATCGTTAAAGTCGCAGCCGTCAAGGCTCCAGGCTTCGGCGACCGTCGCAAGGCCATGCTGCAGGACATCGCTGTTCTGACCGGCGGTACCGTTATCTCCGAAGAGATCGGCCTGAGCCTGGAAAGCGCCACCCTGGAAAACCTGGGCAGCGCCAAGCGCGTGACCATCTCCAAGGAAAACACCATCATCGTTGACGGTGCTGGCGATGAAACTGACATCCAGTCGCGCATCACCCAGATCCGCGCCCAGGTTGCCGAAACTTCGTCCGACTACGACCGTGAAAAACTGCAAGAGCGCCTGGCCAAGCTGTCCGGCGGCGTTGCAGTGATTAAGGTTGGCGCTGGTTCCGAAGTTGAAATGAAAGAGAAGAAAGCCCGCGTTGAAGACGCCCTGCACGCAACCCGTGCAGCCGTTGAAGAAGGCGTGGTACCTGGCGGTGGCGTTGCGCTGATCCGTGCTCTGGAAGCCCTGGTTGACCTGAAAGGCGACAATGCTGACCAGAACGTCGGTATCGCTGTTCTGCGTCGTGCCGTTGAATCGCCACTGCGTCAGATCGCTTCCAACAGCGGCGACGAGCCAAGTGTTGTGGTCAACGAAGTGAAGAACGGTAAAGGTAACTACGGTTACAACGCCGCAACCAGCGAATACGGTGACATGGTTGAGATGGGTATCCTGGACCCAACCAAAGTAACCCGTTCGGCGTTGCAGGCTGCCGCTTCTATCGCTGGTCTGCTGCTGACCACCGAAGTCGCGATTGCCGACAAGCCAAAGGCTGAAGGCGCTGGCGGCGGCATGCCAGACATGGGCGGCATGGGTGGCATGGGCGGCATGATGTAAGCCAGCCTTACCCCCCGTACTGAAAAAGCCCCGCCTGCAGTGATGCAGGCGGGGCTTTTTTATGGCTGATCGTTCCCATCCATTACCGCGTGCTCAACTGCGGACTCGCCTCCTTGGGTCCCTTCCAACTCAACAACTGCTGCTTGAACCCATAACTGGCGCCCTGGTAATAGGTAATCGCCCGCTGAATCAAAGGATCATCACTGCCCACCCGCAACTCCTGGCTTTCACCCAGTGCCTGGTCATGACGACGCAAGCCCAGGCGCGGACTGAGAATTGCCAGGTCCTTGCCGTCAAACAAGCCCAGGTGCTGATAGTTGCCAACCACCACGCGCGGTGGCAGTGGGTTGTCTTGCAACAGGTTGCGGCCGAAAAACGTCGATTCATAACTCAGGTTGAGCAACCCCAGCAGCGTCGGTGCCAGGTCGATCTGGCTGGCCAGTTGCGCGCTTTCCCGGGCATCAATCAGCTTCGGCGCATAGACGAACAGCGGAATCTGGTAGTTGGTGATGGGCAGGTCTTCCTTGCCCGCGCTGCCAGCGGTGTGGTCGGCGACAAACACAAAGATCGTGTTATCGAACCAGGGTTTCTGGCGTGCCGCGGCGAGGAACTCACCGATGGCGTGGTCGGTGTACTTCACCGCGCCATCGCGGCCGTTGCCGGATTTGATGTCGATACGCCCGTCCGGGTAGGTGTAGGGGCGATGGTTGGAGGTGGTCATCAGTTGCAGCAAGAACGGCTGCTGCTTGGCGTAATCGGCATCCGCCAGTTTCAGGGTTTGTTTGTAGAGGTCTTCGTCGGCCATGCCCCAGGCGTTTTTAAACGAGATTTCCGCCTCTGGCACGCTGCTCTGGTCCACGACCCGATAACCGTTGCCGCTGAAAAACGCGTTCATGTTGTCGAAGTAACCGCGCCCGCCGTAGACGAACACACTGTCGTAGCCGACGGCGCTGAGTTGCTGGCCGAGGCTGGCGAAACCGCTTTCACGGCCAATGCGCTTGACGATCGAGCGGCCGGGCGTCGGCGGGATCGCCAGGGTGATCGCCTCCAGCCCACGGTCGGTGCGCGTGCCGGTGGCATAGAAGTTGTTGAAGTACAGGCTTTGCTTGCGCAGCGCATCGAGGTTGGGCGTGAGGTTGCGCTCATCGCCGTTGCTGCCCATGTACTTGGCGCTGAAGCTTTCGATGGTCACCAGCACAATGTTGGGTTTGCGCAACGTGCCGGGGTTGTCGATGGCCCGGCGGATATCCAGGGGGTCTTTGCCGATAAAGCGCGCATTGGGTTCGCTCAGCTCGGCCCGCAGCTGCTTGGCGACCACGTCGGTGGGCAGGGTTTTGTAGAACTGCGGGTAGTCCAGTTCATTGTTACGGAACGCGGCGAAGAACTGATACGGGCCGTTGCTGGCCAGCTCGTTGTTGTAGGCATTGCCGCCTTGGGTGCGCGGGCTGTCCTGGCTGATCAGTTGCAGGCTGAGGCCGGCGATCACCAACAGGCCCAACGCATTCACCAGGCGCCCACGCAGCGGTGGCAGTGGCGCGTTCATTGCCGCGTTGAAGGGCTTGCGCAGGAGCAGGCTCAACACAATCGCCAGCATTGCCAGCAGGCTGAGAAGCTTGCCGATGGGGTAGGACTCCAGCAGGTTGTTCAACACCTCGTCGGAGTACACCAGGTAATCGACGGCGATAAAGTTGAAGCGCACGCCGAACTCATCCCAGAACAACCATTCGGCGACGGAGGTAAACAGCATCGCGAACAGGCTGACCGTGAGCAGCGCTTGCAGAAACCAGCGATGGCCCCGGCGACGCCACAGCGCGGACGGGCAGAGCAGCAGGTACAAGCCCAGCGGCAGGGCGGCATAGGCGAGGAAGCCCAGGTCGTACAGCAGGCCCACGCCAAATACCGGCAGCAGGTTGCCACTGACTTCATCCAGGTGAGTGATGAGCAACACGCCACGCGTGAGCAGGAAAACGGCGAGCCAGGCACCGGTTACCAACAGCAAATAGCGCATAGGCGCTGTTTTGAGAAACCCCATGTCTAACTTCCTTATATCGATGGGCGGCGATCTTCGCCCTGACACTGTAGTCAGTTTGTGAAGCTATAGTGAAAATCTCGTTCAACTGAAATATCGGTTGAAAACCTGTATCGATGGGCCTTGCAGGTCTATCCCTGAGCCACACTTGGCCTTAAGCTGCGCGAGCCAACACGGCCGTTACCGCGTACGGAGACACTGCCCATGCGAATTCTATTGGTTGAAGACAACCGCGATATTCTGGCCAACCTGGCCGATTACCTGGGGCTCAAAGGCTATACCGTGGACTGTGCGCAGGACGGTTTGTCGGGCCTGCACTTGGCCGCCACCGAGCATTACGACTTGATCGTGCTCGACATCATGCTGCCCGGCATCGATGGCTACACCCTGTGCAAACGCCTGCGCGAAGATGCACGCCGCGACACGCCGGTGATCATGCTCACCGCCCGCGACCAACTGGATGACCGGCTGCAGGGCTTCAAGTCCGGCGCCGATGACTACTTGCTCAAACCCTTCGCCCTGTCGGAATTGGCCGCACGCATCGAAGCCGTGCTGCGCCGCGCCCAGGGTGGCGGGCGCCGTGCCCTGCAAGTGGCAGACCTGAGCTACGACCTCGATACCCTGGAAGTCACCCGCGAAGGGCGCTTGCTCAAGCTCAACCCGGTCGGCCTGAAATTGTTGGCGGTGCTGATGCAGAAAAGCCCCCACGTCCTGCGCCGCGAAATCCTCGAAGAAGCCCTGTGGGGCGATGATTGCCCCGACAGCGACAGCCTGCGCAGCCACGTCCATCAATTGCGCCAAGTGATCGACAAACCGTTCGCCAAGCCGTTGCTGCAAACGGTGCACGGCGTCGGTTATCGCCTGGCCGAGGGGCGTGATGGAGTTTAAGCAAAGCCTTGCCCAACGGATCATCATCGCCTTTGCCTTGATGAGTGCGTTGGTGGCGGGGGCCTTCGCCATGGGCATCGTCGCCACCGTGCACCTGGTGGAAGAGAAACTGATCTCGGCGGGCCTGGGCGGCGATTTGCAACGCCTGCTGCTGATGGACAGCGTCGAGGACTGGAACCACCGCCCCGAGCCGGACCAGCTGTTTTACTTCAGCGGTGGCCCTGGGGATTTCGAGTTGCCCAAGGACCTGCGTCACCTGGAGCCGGGCTTCCATGAAGTGTTCCGTGAGGCGCTGTCGTACCACGCCATGGTCGAAGTGGTGGATGGCCGGCGCTACGTGCTGTTGCAGGATCAGAGCGATTTCGAAGAGCGTGAGCGCGTGCTGTTCGCCGTGGTGCTGGTGGGCTTTGTGCTCAGCCTGGCACTGGCGGTGTTCCTCGGCTGGGTGCTGGCGCGCAAAGTGATGGCGCCGGTGGTGCGCCTGGCCCGTCAGGTGCGCCACCGCGACCAGTTGCTCGGCCTGGCGCCACCGCTGGCGCCGGACTACGCGGCCGATGAAGTGGGCGAACTGGCTGTGGCGTTCGACGCGACCCTGGGGCGCCTGCGCCAGGCGTTGTCCCGCGAGCAGTTGTTTACCAGTGATGTGAGCCACGAGTTGCGCACGCCGTTGATGGTCCTGGCCAGCTCCTGCGAGTTGCTGCTGGAAAACCCGGCCATCGACCAGCGCGGGCGCAACCAAGTGGAACGCATCGCCCGCGCCTGCGAAGAAATGCGCGAGCTGGTGCAGACCTTCCTCATGCTCGCCCGCGCCCAGCACGACGATGGCAGCATGTCGCCCCGGGTCACGCTGGAGCAGGTGGCGGACGATTTGCTCAACATCTGGCGCGAACCTATCGAGAGCAAAGGCCTGGAGTTGATCTATCAGCCCGGCAACCCGCTGGATACGCGCTACAACGCGACGTTCCTGCACGCGGTCATGGGCAACCTGCTGCGCAACGCCTTGCACTACACCGAGCAGGGCTTTATCCGCCTGACACTGGAGCCGGAAGGTTTCGTGGTAGAGGACTCAGGTGTGGGCATCCCGGAAGACAAGCGCGAAGCCATGTTCGAGCCCTTTGTGCGTGGCAGCGAGAAGCGCGGCGAAGGCCTTGGCCTGGGCCTGTCGCTGGTGCAACGGATCTGTGAGAACCAGGGCTGGAGCGTCAGCCTGAGTACCATGGAACCCAACGGCTGCCGCTTTCACGTTGAACTGAGCCAGGTCAAGTCCTGAGGGCCTGGCTTGCCGTTATGCTGCGGCAAGCTGGCGCTGATTTTCGCCGAAGATGGCTACATGATACTGAATGTGTCCGTAAAGTCTTGAAATGTATGGGATTAGACAGGACAAGTTTTTCACAAAGAGTTGACCGGATGATCACAGTTGGATGCTTAAGGTTGTAGGCATCAGCTACTGGAGATCCGTTGATGACTTCCCCGATCAAGCTCGAATTTTCCGATAAGTACGACGACCAGCACGCCCAGGAATATTTGCTCAAGCATAAGGACAATCTGGCGCGCCGGCTGTCCCACAAACGCGATGAACAATTGGCCCGTGGTGCGTTGGCCATGGCCGGCGAGCCTGGCCTGGTGCTGGACCTGCCGTGCGGCGCGGGGCGATTCTGGCCGCTGCTGGCCGAAAGACCCAACCGTGTGATTATCGGCGCGGACAATTCCGAGTCGATGTTGAAGGTCGCGATGGCCGCTCAACCCGCCGATGTGGTGAAACGGGTACGGCCCTTGCAGACATCTGCCTTCGATATCGATTTGCCGGATAACTCGGTGGACAGCATTTTCTGCATGCGCCTGCTGCACCACATTGGTGACCCGGCGCACCGGGTCGCGATATTGCGGGAGTTTCAGCGTGTTACACGTGACAGCGTGATCCTTTCGCTGTGGGTCGATGGCAATTTCAAGGCTTGGAAACGTAAGCGCCTCGAAGCAAAACGTCAGGGCAAAGGTGAGCAGGACGGTTACCAAAATCGCTTTGTGTTACCAGCTGCTACTGTTGAAGACGAATTCGAGCAGGCCGGTTTCCGCGTTCAGGAATCTCTGGACTTCATGCCGCTCTACGCCATGTGGCGAGTGTATGTATTGAGAAAGAGGTAACAGGATGGCAGTTGAGTGCGTAGTAGGCAGTCATGTAGCGCCCGAAGAGAAATTCGATTTTTTCTGGCGCCAGCAGGGCGAGTGGGTCGAGGAACCCAATCGTCGGCGTGGCGGTGAAAGTGGTGTGCAACGGGTGACCGGCCCCAATGGCCACCTGCTCTACAGCAAGCGCCAGACCGGGCATATCTACCGCAGTTGGTTGCATCCCTTCGGGCGCCCGACCGTGCTGCGCGAGCGTGACGCACTCAAGGGTCTGCGCGCACTTGATGTGCGGGTGCCGGACCTGGTGTTTTGCGGGGCGCGTCGCGACCCTGAGCACCAATGGAAAGCATTGTTGGTGACGGCGGCCCTGGACGGCTTCGATGAAATCGAAAACTGGTACGCCGCCGGTGGCCGCGAACAGTACGGCGAGTTGGTCCACGAACGTGTGCTCAAGGAATTGGCCGGGACATTGGTGCGCATGCACAAGGGCCGCTGGCAGCACGGTTGCCTGTATGCCAAGCACGTCTTTGTGCGCGTCACCGGTACCGGCGATTCGGCCAATGTCGACATTGCCTTGCTGGATTTCGAGAAATGCCGGCAACGCCTGACCGCTTATCGGGCAGCCTCCCATGACATGCAGCAACTACGGCGCCATTCGTCGTGGAGCAGCGCCGACTGGAACAAACTCAGCTACTTTTATGAGACGGCGTTTGGCAGCGCTATCAAGGGTTTAACCAGATGAAGCTAGAAATAGCACGAGGTTTGTTCCTGGTGGGGGCGATGGGCGTTGCAGCGCTGGCCCTGGCCGCATGGGAACAACCTCGCACACAAGTCCTCAGTGCCGTGCAAGGCAGCGCGCAGTGCTTGCTGCCGCGCGTCGCCAAGGCGAGTACGGCGGTCAAGCCTGATCATGAGTTGCTGTTGTTTATGTTTGGCATGTCCCAAGGCATGAGGCCGCAGAGTTGAAACGATTCAAACCCCATAAAAAAGGCCTCGCAATGCGAGGCCTTTTTTATTGATCGTCCCCACGCTCTGCGTGGGAACGCCTCTTGGGACGCTCTGCGTCCCGCCAGGGTGACGCAGAGCGTCACGGGTAGCATTCCCACGCGGAGCGTGGGAACGATCATTGACCGGTGGCGTTCAGACCAGATGCAGATGGTTATCCCACAGCCCTGCCGGTAATTCCAACGGTGTTGCCACCAACGGTGTTTGGCGGCAGTTGTAGAAACGGCAACGGCCTTGTCCGGACGTGACGACAAACCCATCGGCAACCGCGCCCACGCCGGCACAGTCTGGCAGCGGCCCGTCCAGGCGCAGCTCTAGGCTGTCCATGTCCCAGATAAAGAAGCGATTACCCCGCGGCGCGGTCAACGCCACCAGGCGCAATTCGCTGTGTACGGCGACGCTGGCGGTGTAGTGACCCATGGCCTGCAACTGCTCATCGGCCACCGGGAACGCCACGAACGGTTGCCCAGGCCGCTTGATTGCGAGCAACTCGGAACGCTCCTGGGACGGCCCCATGAACTGCTGCCCGGTGAGGATGGTGCCATCGCTGGCGATCCCCATGTGGCGCACGCTGTTCATCTGCTGGCCGAGGGTTTCCTTGCTGATCAACGTGCCGTCGCGGTGCATCAGCACCAGGCTGGGTTCCATGGCGTTGAGGTTCATCTCGACGCGGCTTTCGGCTTCGGTGCGAATACCGCCGTTGGCCACCACCAGGGTTTCACCGTCGGGCATCCATGACACCTGGTGCGGGCCAATGCCATGGGTGGAAATCTCGCCGCTGTGCACCAGTCGCTCGCCTTCAAACTTGTACACACCGAGCAAACCACGGCCGGGGTCGGACGTGTCGTTCTCGGTGGCGTACAGCCAGTCGCCGCTCTTGTGAATGACCGCGTGGCCATAGAAGTGGCGATTGGCATGGGAGCTGATGGTTTGCAGCAGCGTGCCATCCCGCAGGTCGATCAGGTAACTCTCGGTCCCCGGGCGACGGGCGACAAACAGCGCAATCGGCAGCGTCGGGTGGTTGATGATGTCGTGGCAGCGCTGGCCGACCTGGGTGGCAAACACCTGCTTGCCGTCCAGGCGAAACCCGACGGCGTAGTGCTTGCCGTCGCCATCATCCCGCGCCGATAGTAGCAGCGGGCCCTTGTCCTTCTGCTTGAACAGCGTCCAGCCACCCAATGTAAGGGCGCTGAGCAGCACGCTGCCAACGGCCAAAGCCTGTCGCCTGAGCATCATCAGTCACCGTCGTTGGCGTTAAAGCCCAGTTGGATGCCCAGCGCCTTGGCCAGCTCGCCTTCGTGCAGGCGGTGGACGACGTTGAGGCTGTCATAGAGGTCGTTGAGCTGTTGGCGCCCGGCATCGTCGCCCAACAGTTCGTTGAGGGTGCGCTGGTTGCTGGCGAACAGCTTCAGCGAGGCGGCGTAGGCGGCGTCGATCTTGTCGGCCAACGCCTTTTGATCTGCTGGCAGCAGGCCACGCAGGCCTTTGTTGTCGACGCCGACCCACACGGTCTGGGCGGCGGCGAGGCTCGCTTCGAGGCTTTGCAGGGACGACTGGCTGCGCCAGGCATCGGCCTGGAACGGCTGCGGGATACCCTTGGTCTGGCGGCCCATCGGCGTGCCAAGTTTCTTCTTCAGGGTATCCAGTGCGGTCACTTGGACGCGCAGCAGATCGGCGATGGCTTCGTGGGAATCGGCGTAGCGCTGGTTCGGAAACTTGCTCATCTGCGCGAGCATGCCATCAGTGCTGTTCCAGCTCGCCAGGATCTCTTCGGCCAAGGCCTTCTGGCGGTCACCGATGGCGACCAGCAGCGGGCAGTAGCGGGCTTTTTGCGCTTCGTCGGCGATGTCGGTCTTGGCGTCGTAGAGGATGTATTCGTAAGCCGACAGGCCCTGCACCACGACGCTGGATTTGGCCAGTGCGGCGCCATCAATCTGCGGCTGAGCGGTGACCAGCTGTTCAACCTGGCGGCCGACGAGGTTTTTCTTGTCCGGCCAGAACTGCACTTGCCACGAACGGTTGCCCTCGGCCAGTGGGCCGATCAGCAGCGGTTGCAACTCGGCCCAGGCTTTTTGCGCGTGGAGGAAGTCGGCGCGGGCGGTGTCCAGGCTTTCCTTGCCCTGGCAGTAGGCCAGGGCGCTGACGGCCAGTTGGCGGTCAGCTTCGACCCAACGGCTGTAGGTCGGCAGGATCACTTGCTTGGCGATGGCCGCCGAGGTCACGGCTTGCGGGTCTTGCGGCGAGCAGGCGCCCAGGGCGAGGGCGGCGAGGCTGGTGAACAACAACTTGGGACGGAACATGTAAAGCTCCCTTCGGTAATTGGGGCGAAGCTTATAAAGAATTCAGGAACGCCAGCAACGCAGCGCGCTGTTCGGCATTAAAGGACAACACATGCTGCTGCGCCGCTTGTGCCTCACCGCCGTGCCACAGCACGGCTTCCAGCAGGTTGCGGGCGCGGCCGTCATGCAAAAACTGGGTGTGGCCACTCACGGTCTGGGTCAGGCCGATGCCCCACAACGGCGCGGTGCGCCAGTCGCGGCCACCGGCCTTGAATTCGCTGCGGTTGTCGGCCAGGCCTTCGCCCATGTCGTGCAACAGCAGGTCGCTGTAGGGGCGGATCACCTGGCTGGCCAGTTCAGGTTCGGCGGCATTGGCCGCCGTGGTGAACGCGGGCTTGTGGCAACCCTGGCAACCGGCTTGGTAGAACAGGTTCTTGCCGGCCAGCACCTCGGGCGTGTTGACGCCACGCCGGGCCGGCACGGCGAGGTTGCGGGTGTAGAAGAGCACCAGGCGCAGGATGTTGTCGCTGACTTCCGGCTCGCCATCGGGGCCATTGCCATTGGGCGCCTGTTTGCAGGCGACTTGGGCATCGGTGCAGTCATCAAAAGGTCTCAGGGACGTGGTGAGGCCCATATCACCAGAAAACGCGTGAACATTTTGTTGATTGAGGTTCGGTTGCCCGGCTTTCCAGCCAAAACGTCCGAGGACGGTCGTGTGCTGGGCGTCATCCCAGACCCAATTCGCGCGGCCGACGATGGCTTCCTTGTCGGCGGTCTTGGGGTCGGTGTTGCGTAGGATATCGGCGTCGCTGATGGCTTCGAGCAGGCCCAGGCCGATCATCGGCGGGGCAATACGCGCGGAAAAAAGCGTATCGGGATGCATCGGGCCGTAGCCGAGCTGGGTGATCTGCAGGTCTGGCTTGCGCAACTCGACCACGGTGCCGTCCTTGAACGTCACGTGGACCGGCGTGTAGTCGACCCGCACCTTGCCTTCTGGCGGCACGCCGGGCACCGCCATGTCCTGCAATTGGCCGCCGTAGACCGGCTCGGGTACCACGCCAATCTGCTCGATGGCCTTGGCGTAGGCCGGGGCGTCCGGGATGGACAGGCGCACCAGCATCGACACCGCATTCGCCGCGTCGGGCACCGGCGGATGGCCGCGACCGTCCTTGATATGGCAGTTCTGGCAGGCATTGGTGTTGAACAGCGGGCCCAGGCCATCACGCGCGGTGGTGGTGGACGGCGCAATCACCCAGGGGCTGCGAAAGAAGCTGTTACCGACGCTGAAATCCAGGCGGCGCGTGGGCGACAGGTTGGCCGACGGCAGGGAAAACGCGTTCTGGTCGCGCTTGTTCACGGTCGTCGCGCCGCCCGCCCGCGATTCACCCGGCTCGGCCTTGGTAAACCGGGGCGCGTCATCGCAGGCAGTCAGGCTCAAGGCCAGCAGTGCAGCGGACAGGCGAAAAAGCCAACGGGACATCGAGTTTCCTGAACGAAGGGCAAAAATAAGGTGGCAAAGTCTAACAGGGCAGGGCGTAAGGAATAAGAGCAATTATCGTTTGGTGGCCGGCGCTGCATTCCCGCTAGAATGGCCGCACATTTTTTTCTGGAGGTGGCCAATGCAGGCTCTCGACGCTTTGCTCAACCGTGTTTCCGTACCGCGCCTGCTGGAACCGGCACCGACCCAGGAACAGCGCGACGTGCTGTTCGCCGCCGCCCTGCGCGCGCCAGACCACGGCCAGCTGCGTCCATGGCGCTTCCTCACGGTGGAAGGCGCCGCCCGTGAGCAGATGGGCACACTGTTGGCCGAGGCCGCCCGTCTGCAAGACGCCGACGCCCCGCAAGCGGTGATCGACAAGGCCCAGAACGGCCCGTTGCGTGCGCCGTTGGTGGTAGTGGTGATTGCGCGTTTGCAGGAGCACTTCAAGGTGCCGAAGTCCGAGCAGTTGCTGGCGGCCGGTTGCGCGGCCCATGGCATCTTGCTGGCGGCTTATGCCCAGGGGATTGGTGCGGTGTGGCGTACGGGTGAGTTGTCGTATTCGGCTCACGTCGCCAAAGGCTTGGGGCTGACGGAAGGTGAGGAAGTGATTGGCTTCCTGTACCTGGGTACACCGCAGAACCCGCCGCGTACGGCGGCGAAGGAAGATGTGGCGGCGTTTGTGCAGGCGTGGCCCGGTCTTTAAGGCAGCGCAGATCTGCTTTATGTGGGAGCTGGCTTGCCTGCGATAGCGGTGGATCAGTCAATGTTGTGTTGCTGATGTACCGCTATCGCAGGCAAGCCAGCTCCCACAGGGGAGGCTCCATTGTTCTCAGGGTTGGGGTTTACACCCTGAACTGATCCATCAATTTCATCTGCTGGTTGGCCAAGGCATTCAGCTGGCTGCTGATGGCCGCCGATTCGGTGGCCTGGCCGGTCAGCGTCTCGGTCACGGTGCGGATCGCCGAGACGTTGCGGTTGACCTCTTCGGCCACGGCGCTCTGTTGTTCGGCGGCGCTGGCGATTTGCAGGTTCATGTCGCTGATCACCGTCACGGCATCGCTGATCTTGCCCAGGGCTTGTACCGCCTGATGGATCTGCCCGGCATTGTTCTGGGCCTGGGTCTGGCTCGAATGCATGGTCGCCACCACGCCACGGGTGCCGCTCTGGATGCGTTCGATCACCACGCGGATTTCCTCCACCGAATCCTGGGTGCGCTTGGCCAGGTTGCGCACTTCGTCGGCCACTACCGCAAAACCCCGGCCGCTTTCGCCGGCGCGGGCCGCTTCGATGGCGGCGTTGAGCGCCAGCAGGTTGGTCTGTTCGGCAATGCTGCGGATCACTTCCAGCACGGAGCCAATTTGCTCGCTGTTGACCGCCAGGGCCTCGACTTCGCCCACGGCCTTGCTGACTTCTTCGGCGAGGGTGGTGATGTCGCGGGTGCTTTGCTCAATGATCGACATGCCCTCACGCGCCGACTGATCGGCGCCCCGTGCCGCGCTGGCGGCGTTGGACGCGCTGTTGGCGACGTCATGGGCGGTGGCGCTCATTTCGTTGGAGGCGGTGGCCACCTGGTCGATTTCGCGGAACTGCACCTGCATGCCTTCGCTGGTCTGGCGAGCGATGGCCGAGGACTGGTCGGCGGTGCCGCGCGCTTCGGTGATGCTTTGCTTGATCTGCGCGATGGTCGGTTGCAGCTTGTCGAGGAAGGCGTTGAAGCCGTTGGCCAATTCGCCCAGTTCGTCTTTTTTGCTGTAGGCCAGGCGTTGGGTGAGGTCGCCGTCGCCGCTGGCAATGCCCTTGAGCATGGCGGCCACGTTGTTGATCGGGCGGGTCACGCCAGTGGCGGTCAGCCAGATCAGCAGCAAGCCCAGCAGGCCGGCAGCGGCACCGACCAGCAGGGCCTTGAGGGTGCCGGCGTCTTGGGCTTTGTCGAGCAGGGTTTGCAGTTTTAACGTGTCAGCCAGCATCACGTGTTTGGGCAGTTTGATCAGCACGCCCCAGGATTTGGCGTCGGCGATCGGCTTGACCGGGTACACGGCACGGATGGTGTCGTCTTGTTCACGAATCGTATGCGTACCGTTGGCCAGCAGTTGCACGATCTCCTTGCCTTCGGCACCGAGGGTGTCGATCAGGTTTTTGCCGACGCGCCCCGGCTCACCGCTGTAGGCCGCGATCAGGCCAGTGCTGGCGAGGATTTCCAGGTGCGCGGCGCCGTCGAACAATTCTTTTTGCGCAGCGTCCGTGGTGGCTTGCAGGGTGTCGAGGGCGATGTCGATACCGACCACGCCGATGACTTTGCCATCGACGATCAGCGGCAGGGAGATGGTGGTCATCAGCATCGACTTGCCCGCCACTTCATCGGCGTACGGGTCCAGCAGGCAAACGCTGCGGGTGTCCCGTGGGCAGGTGTACCAGATGTTGTAGGGCGTGCCGCTGAGGTTGAGGCTGGTCTTGGTCAGGTCGTCCTCGACCATGATGGTGTTCAAGCCTGCGCCGCCGGCGCGGCTCCAGTAGGTGGAGAAGCGCCCTTTCTCGTTGGAGACGCGAGCCTTGTCGTCGATGAACTCGCTGTCCTTGCCATCCAGCCCGTTGGGTTCGAACGACAGCCAGATGCCCAGGGCCTTGCGGTTGCGCTCAAAGGCGGTCTTGACGCTCTGGTTGAGGGCTTCACGCAGGGCGCCTGGCTCCAGCGAACGTTGGCTGGCGAGGGCGCGCAGGTCTTTGACCTGGTCGGCGAGGGCGGTCACCACCAACAGGTTTTCGCCAAAGGTTTTCTGCAGTTGCACGGCTTGTTCGGCGGCCTTGGCCTGCAACAGGTCCTGCACGCTGTCGGTGAGCATTCGCGAGCTTGAGTCGCTGACCAGGCGGTTGTTCTGATCGGCCTCGTACAGGTTGACGCCGACGACCAGGGCAATCACGCCCAACAGGCAAAGGCCGGACAACAGGACGATTTTCAAGCGGATGGAGAGGGTGTCGAACATAGGTTCACTCGCGAATGGACGTGTTGAAAGGCACGCAGGGCGGGCCAAGTCCATTCGGCGCTATGTCCGGGGCATCGGCGTATCAGGATGTTTCATTAGCGGCAGGCGATGAGCGGTAGGAAAAAGACTACAGGCAGCGTTACGCGGGGGCTGCAAGCCGCTCCGGACGTGACCAGATCCACAGGTTGCCCAGGCTCATTCCGGCAATCGCCAGGTAGATCGGCCAGCCGTGGTCGAGCATCACCAGCATCAGCCCGGCGCAGAGCAGCATGCTCACGGTGGCGCTGACCTTGGCCCGGCGGGCGATGATCTTGCCGTTGCGCCAGTTGAACAGGATCGGCCCGAACAAACGGTGGTTTTCCAGCCAGGCGCTGAGGCGCGGTGAGCTTTTGGTGGCGGCCCAGGCGGCGAGCAGGATGAATTCGGTGGTGGGCAAACCCGGTATGACAATTGCCACCAAGCCAATGCCCAGGCTGACGTAGGCCAGCAGGCCGAAGAGGACTCGGGCGATTTTCGAGGTGGATTGGGTTTTGCCGGTCATGGGGGTATCACAGGAATTCAATATGAAATGAGACCTGAATGTGGGAGGGAGCTTGCTGTGGCGAGGGAGCTTGCTCCCGCTGGAGCGCGCAGCGCTCCCAAAATCTTGGGGGCGCTCCGCACCCCAGCGGGAGCAAGCTCCCTCGCCACACAAACCTGCATTACATTTCAGTTGAGCAATCAGGCCAGTTCAGGGGCGCTAGCGTACGCCTGTTCCAGCAGCACGGTGAAGCGCACAAACGCATCCACTGCACCTTTTTCCACGGCGGCTTCTTCTTCAGCGCTGAATTCCAGGCCATCGAGGGTGCGCGTGAAGCTCTTCCAACCTTCAGCACGACCACCGGCCGGCTCGCCCAGGTGACGGGCACCGAAGGTTTCGCTCAGGCCCAGGCCTACGGCGCGTTTGATCAAGAACGCAGCGCCAAGCTTGGAACCTTCGGACACGAACAGCCAGCCCAGGGCTTCGGCCTTGCTCGGGTCTTTCACTGCGCCGGCGACAGGGGCCGGCACGTCGGTGTCGAGGTCGGCCAGGTCCAGCTTGGCGGCGTCGGCGCGGCAGCGTGCGGCCAGGTCCGGGACGATTTTGATCAGTTCGGCATCGTTGTACAGGGCCACCAGTTCCGACTGGAACAGGTATTGCGCCACCACGAAGCGGGCAAAGTTGGCTTGGGTTTCGAACGGCGCGTGGGCTTTGACGAGGGCGTCGAGCTTGGTGTGCGGTTCGTTGGTGATCTGGTTCAGGCGCTGGGAGCGCAGGCTTGGGCGTTCTGCGGTAGTGGTAGCGGTCATGAAAAAAGTCCTTGAGAAGGGGGAGCGCCTTGTTGCTCTTAAAGAGAGCTGTTATCAAATAGACGAACAAGAAGACGCGGCACAGTAAAAAAACCTCACCCCGCCGCGGAAATATCGGCGGGGAGAGGCAGGCGCTATCAGATATCCCAGATCAGGTTGATCGCAAAGTTGCGGCCGGGCTGGGTCAGGCGGTCGATATTGGCGGGCGCGGTCACACCGGCTTCGCCAATGCTGTCGAAACTGCGCACGTCGTCCCAGTTCCAGTATTTCTTGTCGGTCACGTTGTACAGGCCACCGTTGATGGTCACGTCGTTGGTCACCTTGTAGAAACCGGTCAGGTCAACGATGCCAAAGCCTGGGGTCTTGAACGGGGCCTTGCTGGTGTCGCCGTCGGGGGAGAAGAAGGTGTTTTTGTCGACACGATCCTGCTTCTTGACCAGGGTCCAGCTGACCAGCGCGCCGTAGTTTTGCTGGTCGTAACCCAGGCCAAACACGCCCTTGAGCGGGTTGACGCTGTTGATCGGCTCGCCCGTGTCTTCGTTGCGGCCGTAGGCATAGGCCACCGAGCCCTGGGTGTACAGGCCTTGCGGTGCGCCGAAGCTGTCGAGGTTCAGGCGACCCTTGGCTTCCACGCCCTTGATGGTGGCGCGCTTGATGTTGCTGGCCTTGAACGCGGTGCCGGTGGGGGACAGCAGCGCCGCGTCTTCGTTGATGAAGTCGTGGTACTTGTTATAGAACACCGCCACGTCGAAGTTGCCTTCCTCGAAGTTGCCGCGCAGGCCGGTTTCAAAGCTCTTGCTGCTTTCTGGCTTGAGGTCCGAGTTGGGTTCGACCACGTAGCCTTGCTGGATGTTTTCGAAGCGACCGTACAGGGCTTTCGCCGATGGCGTGCGGAAGCCTTCGGCGTATTGGCCGAACCAGGTGTAGTTGTCGGTCAGGGCGTAGGTCAGCCCGAATTTCGGTGAAACGCGGTGCCAGGTTTTGTCGCTGTCGTCGTGGGCGTAGATGCGATTCGGGTCGGTGGCGTTGAGGAAGTCCTCGGTCAGCTTCGGTTTGAGCTGGGTGTAGTCATAACGCACGCTGGGCAGGAAGGTCCATTTGCCCCAGTTGATCTGGTCCTGGGCGAACAGCGCGTAGGTGTTGATGGTCGGGTCCGGGAAGTCGCTGGCCGGGACGACCTTGTCCGACGGGAACGTGCTCGGGCCGCCGACGGTTGCGCAGTAGGTGCTGACGGTCAGGCAGGTGGCGCTGCCGGTACGCGAACCGGTGACTTTCGCCTGCTTGATTGTGGTGCCGTAGGTCAGCACGTGGTCGGTGTCGCCAATGGCAAACGCTTTGTCCAGTTGGGCGTCAAGCACCCATTGTTTTTCCTCGTAGAGCGTCTGCCGTTGGCGCAGCAAATTACGCGCGCCTGACACGTAGTGTTCGTCCGTGGTCTGGTCGGTCTTGGCGATCTGGTAGTTGAGGCTGGTCTTGATGCGGTCGGCGAAGAGCGAGTCGACGGCAACGCTGTTTTCCAGGCCAAAGCGTTCGCGGCTGATGGTGTCGTTGCCCGTGCGGGCGCGGTACAGGTTGCTGTTGAAACCGGTGTTGTACGGGCCGCCCACGGCGCTTTTCTGATTGGTGTCGCGGTCGTCCTTGTACTTCTCGTAGGTGAAGCCGAGGCGGTTGTCATCGCCGTAGTTCCAGCCCAGCTTGGCCAAAACATTGGTGGTACGCGCGTCTTCCGGGTTGGCGGCGGTGCGGTTCAAGCCGGTGACGTTGTTGCCGTCGTAGGATTCGGTCTCGTGGCCGTTGCGCTGGCTCAGGTGCAGCAAGCCGTCGAAGTCTTGCACGCGGCCGGCGACGGTGCCGGAGGTCAGCCAGCTTTCGTCGGCGGAGCTGTAGCCGGTCTTCAGGCGGGCGCCGACGTCCTGGCCGGGCTTGATGATGTCGTCGGGGTCGAGGGTGAAGTAGCTCACCGCGCCGCCGATGGCGCTGCTGCCGTACAGGGCCGAGGCCGGGCCGCGCAGGATCTCGACGCGCTTGACGATCTCCGGGTCGACATAGTTGCGGCGGGTTTGCGCGTACGGGCCGTTGGAGAAGTGATCGGGCACTTCGACGCCATCGACCTGGGTGAGGATGCGGTCGCCGTCGATGCCACGGATGTTGAAACCGGCATTGCCCGAACGGGTACCGGCGCCGCCCACGGAGACGCCGGGCTCGTAGCGCACCAGGTCGCGGCTGTTGCCGACGTTGAGGCGGTCCAGCTCCTGGCGGTCATGCACGCTGACGGTGCTCGGTACGCTGGTCACATCCTGCTCGTGGCGGGTGGCGCTGATGGTCACTTGTTGCAGGTTGAGGGTGCCGCCGGCCGCACGCTTTTCCAGGACGATGTTGTTGTTGCCCAGTTTGCGGTAGCTCAGGTTGGTCCCCACCAACAACTGGTCCAGGGCTTTTTCCGGTGACAGCGGGCCACGTACGCCAGGGGACGACACACCCTGGCCCAGCTCTGCCGGTAGGCCGACTTGCCAGCCGGTGACGCTGGTGAAGGCGTTCAGTGCGGCCACCAACGGCTGTTGCTCGATGCTGAAGTTGTAGTTGCCGTGACTGCGCGGGGCAGGTTCGGCTGCGGTGGCGGCCATCACGGGCGCGCCAGCCAGCAGGATGGCGGCGGTCAGCACGGACAGCACGGGCAAGGAAGACCGGCGGTTGAAA
This sequence comes from Pseudomonas acericola (SeqCode), assembly GCF_053456465.1. Taxonomy (NCBI): domain Bacteria; kingdom Pseudomonadati; phylum Pseudomonadota; class Gammaproteobacteria; order Pseudomonadales; family Pseudomonadaceae; genus Pseudomonas; species Pseudomonas acericola (SeqCode). The sequence goes on from NZ_JBRFJB010000001.1 coordinate 156,517, forward strand.
CGAGAGGACATCGAGAGCGCTCCGGAGTACGAATCTTATAGTCGCGAACTGAAACAAATAGGAATCAGTTGCATTGGCTAAGACGAGACGTACCGTCAGAGGTTATCGAGTAAAAATAATTCTCATTTAGTTCAGGATCACCAGCGCCGGGTATTCCGACAGTTTGGCCGAGGTGATGTGGGCCAGTGAGCGCACCACGTCCAGGGGCTGGTCGAGGCGGTAGTTGCCGGTGACGGCGACGCTGGCCAGTTGCTCGTTGTTGTTGACGATCCAGCCGGGGTAGTAGCGGCGCAGCTCGGCGAGCACTTCGCTCATCGGGCAGTTTTCAAAGATCAGCCGGCCCTGGACCCAGGCCAGGTCCTTGTTGGCGTCCAGCTTGGCGGGCGGGCCGAAGCCCTTGGGGCCGATGCGGATACTTTGCCCGGCGCTCAAGCGCACGCGCGCGTCGTCGAAGGTGTTGCTCAGGTCGACGTCGCCGCGTTGCACCTGCACCTGCGCCTCGCCATTGAGGTAGCGCACGGCGAAGGCGGTATCGCGCACGCTGGCGCGCACCGGGCCGGCGTCGATCTCCAGGGGCAGGCCGTGGCTGGGCGCCACTTCAAAAAAGGCTTCGCCCTGGTACAGGCGGGCGATGCGCTGCTGGTCCTTGATGCGGCTGGAAAATGCCGAGTTGGTGTTCAGCAACACCTTGGAGCCGTCGTCCAATTGCAGGCGCTGGCGTTCGCCGACCACGGTGAGATGGTCGGCTTGCAGGCGCACCGGCAGGTTGCTGAAGCTGAACAGGCCGATCAGCAGCACGGCGGCGGTGGCCAAGGGTTTCCAGTGTGGTTTGATCCGGCGCCAGGCGCTCGGCTTGCGCGGCGCGGCGAGGGCCACGGCGGCGCTGTGTACCGGCGCGCCACCCCAGGCGGCCTGGGCTTTGGCGAATGCTTGGCCATGGGCCGGGTCGCTGGCCAGCCAGGCTTCGAATTCAGACTGTTGCCCGGGTTGCGGGCATTGCAAGGCGATCAGCCAATCGAGGGCCTGGTCCATAGCCGTGTCTTGCAACACCTCATGAGCCAGCTCATGGGGGTGCTGTTTATTCGGGTCCGTCACGGTGTTCCTCGGGTCTTCGCCACGTTTTATTGATCTTTCCTACCGCTGAATCGGATGCAGCTTAAGGCCGATCCAACCTTTCGGCCACACCTACGCAGATAGCCATGATCAACTTCAGTTCCTTTTGCACGGTGCTCAAGGACACTTCCAGCTGATCGGCAATCTCCTGATAGCTGCAACCGTGCAGACGGCTGAGGATGAAAATCTGCTGCTGGCGGGCGCTCAACTGGCCCAGGCTGACGCTCAGGTGCTCAAGCAATTGCTCGGCCTGGGTGGCATCTTCGGGCGTGCTGATGGGGGCGGCGACGCTTTGCAGGATGTCCAACGGGACATCTTCCTGCAACGTGCGGGCCTGGATCCTGCGGGAACGCAGGTGGTCCAGCGCCAGATTGCGCGCCGTTTGGTAGACGAACGGTTCGAGGTGATCGATAGGCCGCTCACTGAGGGCCCGGGTGACGCGCAGGTAGGTTTCCTGCAACAGGTCCTCGGCGGTGCTGTGGTTATTCACCATGCGCTGCAAGGTGCGCAGCAGAATCACCCGTTGGGTGAGAAAGACTTGGTTGAAGCGAGATTGGCTCACAGTGATACCAGACCGATTTGCAGTTAATGATAATGCTTATCATCAACGCAAATGGCAAGCAGCACTTTGCAGGACTGAGCAGATCCCTGTGGGAGCCGGGCTTGCCCGCGATGCAAGCACCTTGGCCTTTCAGTCAGACCGAGGTGATGCTATCGCAGGCAAGCCAGCTCCCACAAAAGCCAGCTCCCACACAAACCGGCGGCGGCAGGGGATTACTCGGCGTTGCACAGCGCCAGGCAGTTATCCAGCATGCGGTTGGAGAAGCCCCACTCGTTGTCATACCAGGCGAGCACTTTCAGCAATTTGCCACTGACCTTGGTGTGATTGGCATCGAAAATCGACGACAGCGGGTTGTGGTTGAAGTCACTCGAGACCAGCGGCAGGGTGTTGTAGCCGAGGATTTTCGAGTGCTGGCTGGCTTCTTTCAGCAGCGCGTTGACCTGTTCGGCCGTGGCTTCTTTCTTCAACTGCACGGTGAGGTCCACCAGCGACACGTTGATCACCGGCACGCGCACGGCCATGCCGGTCAGCTTGCCCGCCAGTTCCGGCAGCACCAGGCCCACGGCTTCGGCGGCGCCGGTCTTGCTTGGGATCATGTTCTGGGTGGCCGAGCGCGCACGGTATGGGTCGGTGTGGTAGACGTCGGTGAGGTTCTGGTCGTTGGTGTAGGCGTGGATGGTGGTCATCAGGCCGCTTTCGATACCCAGCTCGCGGTGCAGCACCTGGGCCACCGGTGCCAGGCAGTTGGTGGTGCACGAGGCGTTGGAGATGATCTGGTGGGATTGGCGCAGAATGTCATGGTTCACGCCATAGACCACGGTGGCGTCCGCGCCCTTGGCCGGTGCAGAAATGATCACCTTGCGCGCACCAGCGGTAATATGGGCGGCCGCCTTGTCACGGTCAGTGAACAGGCCGGTGCATTCGAACACCACGTCGATCTTGTGGGCAGCCCACGGCAGGTCGGCGGGGTTGCGAATGGCACTGACGGCAATCCGGTCACCATTGACGGTCAGGCTTTCCTGATCGTGGGCGACCTCTGCTTCGAAAGTGCCATGTACGGTGTCGTATTTGAGCAGGTGGGCGTTGATCGAACTGTCGCCCAGATCGTTGATGGCGACGATCTGCAAATCCTGGCGGTAGCCTTGGGTATACAGTGCGCGCAGGACATTACGGCCAATACGGCCAAAACCATTGATTGCGATACGAAGAGTCATTGGAGAGTGCCTGTCGTCGATTTGTTGTAAGAATTACAAGATTATTCGCATAAAAATAGAAAACAAGCCTTTTTAGTGGCAATATTTTGTTCAATCTACAACGAGTGACCTGAATCAACTGGTCCGATGATTTAAACGACACCCTGCCATCCCATGCGTAGCGGGCGTTTGATCAGCATAGACACTCAGGTCGCCACATCCGTTAGCCTGGAGTTCTACACATGCATCCCCGCGTTCTTGAGGTCACCGAACGGCTTATCGCCCGTAGCCGCGCCACCCGCGAGGCTTACCTTGCGCTCATTCGCGGCGCAGCCAGCGACGGTCCGATGCGCGGCAAGCTGCAATGCGCCAACTTCGCCCATGGCGTGGCCGGCTGCGGTACTGAAGATAAAAATAGTCTGCGCATGATGAATGCCGCCAACGTGGCAATTGTTTCGTCATATAACGACATGCTCTCGGCGCACCAGCCGTACGAACATTTCCCCGAACAAATCAAGAAAGCCCTGCGCGAAGTCGGCTCGGTCGGCCAGTTCGCCGGCGGCACGCCCGCCATGTGCGACGGCGTGACCCAAGGCGAGCCCGGCATGGAGTTGAGCCTGCTCAGCCGCGAAGTGATTGCGATGTCCACGGCGGTAGCGCTGTCCCACAACATGTTCGACGCCGCGCTGATGCTGGGCATCTGCGACAAAATCGTCCCCGGCCTGATGATGGGCGCGCTGCGCTACGGCCATCTGCCGATGATCTTTGTGCCAGGCGGCCCAATGCCATCCGGCATCTCCAACAAACAGAAAGCCGACGTGCGCCAGCGCTACGCCGAAGGCAAGGCGACCCGCGAAGAGCTGTTGGAATCGGAGATGAAGTCCTACCACAGCCCCGGCACCTGCACCTTCTACGGCACCGCCAACACCAACCAGCTGCTGATGGAAGTGATGGGCCTGCACTTGCCCGGCGCGTCGTTCGTCAACCCGTACACGCCGCTGCGTGACGCGCTGACCCGCGAAGCCGCGCACCAGGTCACGCGCCTGACCAAGGCCAGCGGCAACTTCACGCCGATCGGCGAGATCGTTGATGAGAAATCCATCGTCAACTCCATCATTGCCCTCAACGCCACGGGCGGCTCCACCAACCACACGCTGCACATGCCGGCCATCGCCATGTCAGCGGGCATCATCCTCACCTGGGATGACATGGCCGACCTCTCCGAGGTGGTGCCGACCCTGTCCCACGTCTATCCAAACGGCAAGGCCGACATCAACCACTTCCAGGCGGCGGGCGGCATGTCGTTCCTGATCCGCGAACTGCTCGAAGCCGGCCTGTTGCACGAAGACGTCAACACCGTCGCGGGCAAGGGCTTGAGCCGCTACACCCAGGAACCGTTCCTGGTGGACGGCGAACTGATCTGGCGCGACGGCCCTATCGAAAGCCTCGACGAAACCATCCTGCGTCCGGTCGCCCGTGCGTTCTCACCGGAAGGCGGTTTGCGGGTGATGGAAGGCAACCTCGGCCGTGGTGTGATGAAGGTGTCGGCCGTGGCCCTTGAGCATCAAATCGTCGAAGCGCCGGCGGTGGTGTTCCAGGATCAGCAGGATTTGGCCGATGCCTTCAAGGCCGGCCAGCTGGAAAAAGACTTCGTCGCCGTGATGCGCTTCCAGGGCCCGCGCTCCAATGGCATGCCCGAACTGCACAAGATGACCCCGTTCCTGGGCGTGTTGCAGGACCGTGGTTTCAAAGTCGCGTTGGTCACAGACGGGCGCATGTCCGGCGCCTCGGGTAAGATCCCCGCCGCGATCCACGTCAACCCCGAAGCCCAGAGCGGCGGGCCGCTGGCGCGGGTGCGTGATGGCGATATCATTCGCGTCGATGGCGTGAAGGGCACCTTGGAGCTTAAGGTGGACGCCGAAGAATTTGCAGCGCGCGCGCCTGCCACGGGCCTGTTGGGCAATAACGTGGGGGCCGGTCGCGAGCTGTTTGCATTTATGCGCTTGGCCGCAAGCTCCGCAGAGCAGGGCGCCAGCGCCTTTACCTCTGCCCTGGAGACGCTTAAGTGAAGCTTGCGCTGGTCGGTGATATCGGTGGAACCAACGCGCGGTTTGCGTTGTGGCGGGACCAGGAGCTGCATTCGATCCGCGTACACGCTACGGCGGATCACGCCAGCCCTGAGGACGCGATCAAGGTTTACCTCAAGGAAGAAGGCCTGCGCATCGGCGATATCGGCGCGGTGTGCCTGTCGGTGGCGGGGCCGGTGAGTGGCGATGAATTCAAGTTCACCAACAATCACTGGCGCCTGAGCAAGACCGCGTTTTGCGCGGCGTTGCAGGTGGATGAACTGCTGTTGGTCAATGATTTTTCGGCCATGGCGCTGGGCATGACCCGCCTCAAGCCCGACGAATTCCGTGTGGTCTGTGAAGGCACACCGGAACCGTTGCGCCCGGCCGTGGTGATCGGCCCGGGCACCGGCCTGGGCGTCGGCACCCTGCTGGACTTGGGTGGCGGTCGCTTTGCGGCGCTGCCGGGGGAGGGCGGCCATGTCGACTTGCCCCTGAGCAGCCCACGTGAAACCCAGCTGTGGCAGCACATCTACACGGAAATCGGTCACGTCAGCGCCGAAACCGCCTTGAGCGGCGGCGGCTTGCCGCGTCTGTACCGGGCGATCTGCGCGGTGGACGGGCACACGCCGGTGCTGGACACGCCCGAAGCCATCACGGCCGCAGGCCTGGCCGGCGACCCGGTGGCGATGGAAGTGTTGGACCAGTTCAGCATCTGGCTCGGCCGCGTAGCCGGCAACAACGTGCTGACCACTGGCGGTCGCGGCGGTGTGTATATCGTGGGCGGGGTGATACCGAGGTTTGCCGACTTCTTTATCAACAGTGGTTTCGCCAAGAGTTTTTGTGACAAAGGCTGCATGAGTGACTATTTCAAAGGGATTCCGGTGTGGTTGGTGACGGCGCCGTATTCCGGGTTGACTGGGGCGGGTGTGGCACTGGAGCAGGCTTTTGCATAGGCAGTGATGGCCCTATCGCAGGCAAGCCAGCTCCCACAGTTGATCAGGTTCACACGGTCAAAATGTGGGAGCTGGCTTGCCTGCGATGAGGGCCTCAAGAGCAACAAATGACTCAAGCTTGGCCATAACAACAAGGAGGCCCCCGTGAGCGTAATCAGTAAATCCATTCTCCTCGTCGACGACGACCAGGAAATCCGCGAATTGCTGCAAACCTACCTCAGTCGTGCCGGCTTCCAGGTGCGTGGCGTGCCGGACGGCGCGGGGTTCCGCCAGGCGATGAACGAGGCGCCGTGCGACCTGGTCATCCTCGACGTGATGTTGCCCGACGAAGACGGCTTCAGCCTTTGTCGCTGGATCCGCCAACACCCGCGCCAGGCGCAGGTGCCGATCATCATGCTCACCGCCAGCTCCGATGAAACCGACCGCGTGATCGGCCTGGAACTGGGCGCCGACGATTACATCGGCAAACCCTTCAGCCCCCGCGAACTGCAAGCGCGGATCAAGGCGCTGTTGCGCCGTGCCCAGTTCGGCCAGGAGCAACGCGGCAGCAGCGACGTGCTGGTGTTTGATGAATGGCGCCTGGATATGATCAGCCACCGCCTGTTCCACCTCGATGGCGAAGAAGTGATCCTCTCCGGCGCCGACTTCGCCCTGCTCAAGTTGTTTCTCGACCACCCGCAACAAATCCTCGACCGCGACACCATCGGCAACGCCACCCGTGGCCGCGACCTGATGCCGCTGGACCGGATCGTCGACATGGCCGTCAGCCGCCTGCGCCAACGCCTGCGCGATACCGAAAAACCGCCGCGGCTGATCCGCACCGTGCGTGGCAGCGGTTATCAACTGGCAGCCAGCGTGGTTGCCGGCAATGCCCACTGATCATGTGACTGAGCGCCGCCGGCGCTTTCCGGTGCCGCGCTCGCTGCTGGGGCGCATGTTGCTGCTGACCTTGCTGGTGGTGCTGTTTGCCCAGGCGCTGTCGAGCGTGATCTGGGTCTCGCAATTGCGCGCCACCCAGCTCGAAGGCTTGGTCACCAGCGCGCGCAGCCTGGCGCATTCGATGACTGCCAGCGTGAGTTATTTCCGCTCGTTGCCAGTGGCTTATCGTCCGTTGGTCCTCGACCAATTGCGCAGCATGGGCGGCACGCGGTTTGTGGTGACCCTCAACGACCGCCCGCTAGACATGCAAGTGTTGCCGGAAACTCCGCGCAAGCAAGCGGTGCTGGTGGCGGTGGACGAAGTGCTGCGCCAGACCCTCGGCGCCGACGTGCATATCTCGGTGGAATTTGTCAGTGCCGAAGACCTGCGCATCTTCAATGCCGGTCTCAAGCTTGATGAATTGCCGCGCTCCTGGGCGCATTACGCACTGACCCTGGAACCGGTCAATCCGCCGGTGCTGGTCACACAGATCCAACTCGCCCCCGGCGAATGGTTGTACATCGCCTCGCTATTGCCCGAGCCCTACACCAGCCTGGAAGAACAGGGCCTGCCGTCCCAGCAAGTGTGGTTTATCGTGCTCACCAGCGGCTTTTTGCTGCTGTTCATCGGCCTGCTGGTGCACTGGCAAAGCCGCCCACTCAAGCGCCTGGCCCGGGCCGCGCGGGACATGTCCCTGGGCGCCGACGTCGAACCGGTGGCCGAAGGCGGCGGCAGCGAAGTGGAGGAAGTCGGCCGCGCCTTCAACGCCATGCGTGAACGCATCAGCCGTTACCTGACCGAACGCAGCCAATTGTTCAGCGCGATTTCCCACGACCTGCGTACCCCGATCACCCGCCTGCGCCTGCGCGTGGAATTGCTCGAAGACGACAACCTGCAAGCCAAGTTCGGCCGCGATCTGGATGAATTGGAGTTGCTGGTCAAGGGCGCGCTGCAATGCGTGAAAGACACCGACATCCACGAAAACATCGAACCGGTGGACCTCAACCACGTCCTCGATTGCCTGGTGGAACCGTACCTGGCGCCCAACGGCAACGGCCGCGTGACCCAGCACGGCCGCGCGCTGACCACCTACCCGGGCAAACCGCTGGCGCTCAAGCGCTGCATCGGCAACCTGATCGACAACGCCTTGAAGTACGGGCAGAACGCCCACTTGCACATTGAGGACGATGGCGCGGAGTTCATCTTGCACGTGGATGATGAAGGCCCAGGCGTGCCGGAGCAGCGCTTGGAGCAGGTGTTTGAACCGCACTTCCGCCTGGCCGGGCAGCAGCAGGGGTATGGGTTGGGGTTGGGGATTGCGCGTAATATTGCCCACAGTCATGGGGGCGAGGTGAGTTTGCAGAATTTGCGTGAGGGTGGGCTGCGAGTCACCCTGCAATTACCCCGCGGCCTGGACTGAATGCATGCAGGACCAATGTGGGAGCTGGCAGTTTCCACAGTTCGATCTGTATTTGGGTCAGATGCTTTGGCGCAGTCTGGCCAAATCCCTGAGGGGCGGCGCACCAAACAACCGGCTGTATTCCCGGCTGAACTGCGACGGGCTTTCATACCCCACCCGATACCCCGCCGCCGACGCTTCCAGCCCTTCGGCAATCATCAGCCGCCGCGCTTCCTGCAAGCGCAACTGCTTCTGATACTGCAATGGGCTCATGGCCGTAATCGCCTTGAACCTGTGGTGCAAGGTCGAGACGCTGAGGTTCACTTCCTTGGCCAGGTCATCAATGCGCAGCGGTTGTTCGTAGTTGCCGTTCAACCAGGTGATCGCCTGGCTGACCCGATGACTCTGACTGTTGGCCACGGCAATTTCATACAGCCGATAGCCCTGTGGCCCACGCAACAAGCGGTAGAGGATCTCCCGGTTGATCAACGGCGCGAGCATGGCGATGTCTTTGGGCGTATCCAGCAGGCGCGACAGGCGCAGCACCGCGTCCAGCAGTTGGTGGTCGATGCGATCCACATACATGCCACGGGATGTGGGCCGCGACGGCACACCCATCGGCCCGGCTTCGGCGATCAGCGCGGTGAGTTGCGCCGGGTCGATATTGATGCGCACCGACAGGTTCGGGTCTTCAGGCGTGGCATCAATGATGCGCCCGGCCACCGGCATGGCGACCGAAAACACCAGGTAGTTGAGCGGGTCGTAGGCAAAGATCTCGTCGGCCAGGCGCACTTCCTTGCTGCCACTGGCGAGGATGCACAGGGCGGGCTCCACCAGCACCGGCATGAAATCGCGCGGTGTGTTGTGACGGTTCAGGTACAGCGAGGTGATCGCGGTGCCGTAGGAACCGTCCTCCCAGGTGTGCCGATGCACGATGCTGGCCAGTTCGGCGCGCTGTTTTTCCATCTCGGCATCGAGGGGAGCGGGCTGATGTTCAGGCGACGACATGGGTGGGCCTCTACACGCTTTTTTGATGGGCTCAGCTTAGCGGCGGGTTGCACAAAAGTGTTACGTCGATCCTGCACAATCCTTGCCTGATCCTGCGATAAGTCGTGAATCAGGCAAGTGCGAGGCCTGTCATCAGCCTGAAACACTGCGTCTGTGCCTGCGATAAATCCAGCGGGTCAGGCGCCCTGTCTGCGCTTCTCGCAGGATTGTGCAATAAGCCGGCAGGAATCGACTAACCGCGCCCGGCCCCGCGCCGTTATCTTTGATCCTGTGGCAACACGCCCTCACAGTGCTTGCCGAGCATCACTTCTCAACGGGAGAGTCGAACATGTCCACCCCCATTCCCGCGAGCCATATGGCCTTTATCCGCGCCCGCAGCGGGTGCAGCACCGAACTCGGTGCACGCTTGAGCAGTTTGATCGAACCGGGCCGCCAGGCTCAGGGTTGCCTGCAATTCTCGTTGCAGCAGTCCCAGGTAGACGCCGATGTGTGGCTGGTCTCGGGTTTCTGGAGCAGCGAGCAGGCGATGAGCGTGTACTTCAACTCGCCGGCTTTGATGATCTTCACCGAGCTGTTGAACGACATGGTGATCCGCAGCATGGATTTCCAGACCTTCACCGATGCATCCGCCGCCAACGCCTATGGCGAGTACCTGCAACTCGCCGGCTGAATCAGGTTTAGAATGGCCGACTTCCCATTGGCCAGGACCTGCAACATGGCACGTAAAGAATTTGCCCACCACGAAGCCGTTTCCGCCGTAGTGCCGGGAGAGGGTGGCTACAGCGCCGCCGTCGCCGTGAAGGCACTGGATGGTATGGGCGCACCGCGCTTTCACAAGATCCTTGATGGACAGAAATTCAAGACGGCGTCCGATGCCGATGATGCGGCTGCGTTGCAGTTGGAGCGGTTGATCGACGTTGACGAAGAAGGCCAGCTTTCCTGGGCATCTGCCACAGCCTAACCAACACCACTGATCCAAACTGTGGGAGCGGGCTTGCCCGCGATAGCGATCTGTCAGTCACAGCTGTGATAACTGACCCTCCGCTATCGCGGGCAAGCCCGCTCCCACATTTTTTACTGTATTTCAGTCAGGGTTTTGCGGCGCCGGGGCGGTACATCTTGAACAGCGCTTCCGGGCCCAACTGGAAGTAATCCGCCGGCCCACCACCACGCAAGATCGGCTCCGCCGCCGCCGTGTCATAGACGCCATCCTTGAGTAACCACTTGGCAATATGCACCGCCACCACCTCACCCAGCACCAGCCAACTCGGCACCAGCTCCTTGTCGGCCCGTTGCAGCTGAATAATCTGCGTCACTTTGCATTCAAACGACACCGGGCTCTCGCCCACCCGTGGCACCTTGATGACCTTCGACGCCACCGGCGTCAGCCCGGCCAGTTCGAATTCGTTCACCTCCGGCGATACCGCCGCGCAACTTTGGTTCATCTGCTCGGCCAGCGGCCGGGTCGCCAGGTTCCACACAAACTCGCCGGTCTGTTCGATATTGTTCAGGCTGTCTTTGCGCCCGACACTGGAAAACCCAATGATCGGCGGAATGTAGTTGAACGCATTGAAGAAGCTGTAGGGCGCCAGGTTCAGGCGGCCTTCATTGTCGTGGGAAGAAATCCAACCAATGGGCCGCGGGCCGACGATGGCATTGAATGGGTCATGGGGCAGGCCGTGGCCGTTGGCGGGTTCGTAGAAATGAATATCGTCGGGCATGGCCGGGGTTCCTGCGATCGGGTGCAATGAGGCGCTCATACTGCAAGGCGTGGAGGAGAATTTCCATCGGCGATATGGAATTTTCATACCGCGCCCACCTATTTTTCACAGCTCCACGTTCAGTCTGCGCGCAATCGAATGACTGCGCCTCGGAGCCTTCCACCCCATGAATAAACTTCCTCAGATCACCCTGGCGTTCTGGGTCATGAAAATCTGCGCAACCACCCTCGGCGAAACCGCCGGGGATTTGCTGTCGATGACCCTGAATGTCGGCTACGCCCTCAGCTCGATGATCCTGATCAGCGTGTTTCTCGTCACTCTGCTGACGCAACTCTGGTCGAAAACCTACAACCCGGTGCTGTACTGGATCGTGATCCTGTCCACCAGCACGGCTGGCACTACCATGTCGGACTTTATGGACCGCACCCTGGGCCTGGGCTACGCCACGGGGTCGATGATCCTGATTGTGATCCTGATGATCATCTTCGCCATGTGGCACCTCAGCGGCGATTCACTGAACGTGAACAAGGTGCAGACCTTTCGCGGGGAATTGTTCTACTGGATGGCGATTCTGTTTTCCAACACCCTGGGCACCGCGCTGGGCGACTTCCTGGCGGACGATTCGGGGTTGGGTTTTGCCGGCGGTGCGTTGTTGATCGGCTCGACCATCGCGGTGGTCGTTGCGCTCAAGTACTTCACGCAGATCTCGTCGGTGTTGTTGTTCTGGGTCGCGTTTGTGTTGACCCGGCCGTTTGGCGCAACACTGGGGGACTTCCTCACCAAACCCTATGAAAAGGGCGGCTTGGATTTCGGCACGATTGGCTCGTCAGCGGTGCTGGCGGCGGTGCTGGTGGTGATGATTGCGGGGGCGTCGTATGCGCAGCGGCGGTATGGGCGTGACCGCATTAGCCAGGCGACACAAAGCTAAAATGTGGAAGCGGGCTTGCTGTGGCGAGGGAGCTTGCTCCCGCTGGGCTGCGAAGCGGCCCCAAGATTTTGGGAGCGCTCCGCACTCCAGCGGGAGCAAGCTCCCTCGCCACAAAAGCCCGCTCCCAGCGTCTTTAGTCCGTGGTAATCCGCGAATGCTTGCGGGTGTCTTTCATAGTCACGTAGACCACCAGCGACACCGCAATACACGCGGTCACGTACCAGTAATAACCCGTCTCCATGCCAATGCTCTTGAACCACAGCGCGATGTATTCAGCCGTACCGCCGAAGATCGACACGGTCAGCGCATACGGCAGGCCGACGCCCAGCGCACGGATTTCGGTGGGGAACAGTTCGGCTTTCACAACGGCGTTGATCGAGGTGTAGCCGCTGACAATGATCAGCGCGGCCATGATCAGGAAGAACGCGCCCCACCAGGTCTGGATGGTGTGCAGGGTGGTCAGGATCGGCACCGTACACAGGGTGCCGAGAATGCCGAACGCGATCAGGATCGGCCGACGGCCCACCTTGTCCGACAGCCCGCCGACCAGGGGTTGGATGCACATGAACAGGAACAGCGTCGCCGCCGAGATGGTGGTGGAGTCGGAAATGCTCATACCGACGGTGTTCACCAGGTACTTCTGCATGTAGGTGGTGTAAGTGTAGAACGCCAGCGTACCGCCCATAGTCAGGCCGACCACGGTCAACACTTCCTTGGGGTGGCGCAGCAAGGTGCGCATCGCGCTTTCCTTGGCTTTTTCCTTCTTGGTGAACGACTCGGTTTCTTCCATGCCGCGACGCAGGTACAGCGCGACTACTGCACACAGCGCGCCGATGGCGAACGGGATACGCCAGCCCCAGGCATACAGCTGCTCGGTGGTCAGGGTCTGTTGCAAGACGATCAACACCGCGAGGGCGATGAGTTGCCCGGAGATCAGGGTCACGTACTGGAAGCTGGAGAAGAAGCCACGACGTTCCTTGGTCGCCATTTCACTCAGGTAGGTCGCGGAAGTACCGTACTCGCCGCCCACCGACAGGCCTTGCAGCAAACGGGCGAGGACCAGCAGGATCGGCGCGCCGATACCGATGGTGTCATAACCGGGGGTCAGGGCGATCAGCAGCGAGCCGAAGCACATCAGCAGCACCGAGGCCATCAGCGCCGCCTTGCGACCTTTGTAGTCGGCATACATGCCCATCAACCAGCCACCAATCGGCCGCATGATAAAGCCCACGGCAAAAATCGCGGCAGTGTTCATCAGTTGTGCGGTGGAGGAGCCGGCGGGGAAGAAGGCTTTGGCGAAGTACAGCGAGAACGCGGCGTAGACGTACCAGTCATACCACTCGACCATGTTGCCGACGGAGCCGCTGAAGATCGACTTGATACGGCTGGAGGTGGTGCGCTCTTTTGCCGGCGCGGCCGCCGACCCCAGAGGCAGGGCGTTGGAGTTATCCATTGAAGGATCCTTCATCTAGTTGTTTTTATGGAGCGTGCCTGGGCACAGCCTGGCAGGGGCTATAGCAGGAGCTGTGCCAGGTGGGGGAGGGCCCGGTCTAGAAGGGTTGGGGGATTTTTTTGAGCGGAAAGTTGCTGATGAATTGGGGGTGGTGAGCGGAAATCCGCTTATGGCTGCCGGCCTCATCGCAGGCAAGCCAGCTCCCACATATTGATTTGTGAATACATTCAAAAATGTGGGAGCGGGCTTGTCGAATCGTCGCACCGCCGCGATGAGGCCTGAAGGTCGCTAGAGAAACATCTCCCTGACCAACCCATGCCGCTGCATCTTCTCATTCAAGGTCCGCCGTGGCAGTTGCAACTCCGCCAGCACCGCCTTGATATCACCCTTGTGCCGGGTCAGCGCCGCCTTCAAGCAATGCGCTTCAAACGCTTCCTGCTGCGCCGCCAGCGACTGCCCCGCCTCGATCCCTTCCGGCTCCGGCTCACCCAACCCCAGCACCTGTCGTTCGGCGACGTTGGCCAGTTCGCGCACATTGCCCGGCCAGTCATGGCTGAGCAGGCGCCCCAGTTGCGCGCCGCTCAGCGGTTCAGCCGTGCGGCCCAGGCGTTCGCCCGCGCTGTGGGCGAAGTGCTCGAACAGCAGCGGAATATCTTCACGCCGCTCCCGCAACGGCGGCAGGCGCAGTTGCGCAACGTTCAGGCGATACGCCAGGTCTTCGCGAAAACGCCCGGCGCGGGCTTCTTCCAGCAGGTCGGGCTTGGTCGCGGCGATGATGCGCAGGTCCACGTGGATGCTCTGGTTGGAGCCCAAGCGCTCCAGTTTCTGCTCCTGCAACACCCGCAGGAGTTTGACTTGCTGGGCCAGGGGCATGCTTTCGATTTCATCGAGGAACAGCGTGCCGCCGTGGGCGTATTCCAGCTTGCCGATGCGCTTGCCCTGGGCGCCGGTGAACGCGCCGCTTTCGTGGCCGAACAGTTCGGCTTCAAACAGTTGCTCAGGGATCGCCGCGCAGTTGAGCGCGACAAACGGTTTTTTTGCCCGTGGGCCGAAGTCATGCAGGCAGCGTGCAACCAGTTCCTTGCCGCTGCCGGTCTCGCCCCGGATCAGCACGTTGACCGGCAGGCTCGCCAGGTCCAGCACTTGCCGGCGCAGGTTCTGTAAACCCCGGGACACGCCGAGCAGGCTGGATTCCAATTGGGCCTTGTGGTCGGCCTGTTGATGCAGGCGGCGGTTTTCCAGGATCAGCCCGCGCTTGTCCAGCGCGCGGCGCAGGCTGTTGAGCAGGGCATCGGGGCTGAAGGGTTTTTCCAGAAAGTCGTAGGCGCCGTCGCGCATGGCCTCCACCGCCATCGGCACATCGCCGTGACCGGTCAGCAGGATCACCGGCAAGTCGGCGTCGCGGCGCTGCACTTCGGCGAGCAGCTCCAGGCCGCTGAGGCCGGGCATGCGCACATCGCTGAGGATCACCCCGGCAAAGTCCCTGGGCAATTGCGCCAGGCATTCTTCGGCGCGACTGAACAGCTGCACTTCAAAGCCCGACAGGCTCAACCACTGTTCGACGGCTGTGCGGATGCTGGCTTCGTCATCGACCACAATCACGGCGTTAAGCATAGGTCGGGCGTCTCCAGCGCGATGGGCAGGGTCAGGGTAAAGACGGCGCCGTCGCCACGGTTGCCGGCGATCAGGCGCCCGCCGAGTTCGTGCACGATGGCGTAGGACACCGCCAGCCCCAGGCCCAGGCCGTCACCCACCGGCTTGGTGGTGAAGAACGGATCGAACACGCTGTTGAGGTGTTCTTCGGCAATCCCGCCGCCGCTGTCGCTGACGGTCAGCTGCCACAGTTGCTGGTCGGCGTGCAGGCGGATTTCCAGGCGTTTGCGCGGGGTGTTGGCCATCGCGTCGAGGGCATTGCGCAGCAGGTTGATCAGCACCTGTTCCAGGCGGATCGCGTCGCCGCGCACCCACGCTGGGCGGGTCAGGTCGAGCACCACACCGATGGATTCGTCGCGCAGGCGGGCGTCGAGCAGGTGCAGGGATTGATCGACCACCAGCGCCAGGTCCAGGCGTTCGCGCAGGCCGCTGGGGCTTTTGCGCGCAAAGGTCTTGAGGTGGCCGGTGAGCGCGGCCATGCGCGTGAGCATTTCGTCCAGCGGGGTGAGGGCCTTGTAGGCGTCGTCCACGCGACCGTGGTCGAGCAGCAGGCGCAAGGTGGCCAACTGCATGCGTTGGGCGGTCAGCGGTTGGTTGATCTCATGGGCGAGGGCGGCGGACATCTGCCCCAGTGCCGCCAGCTTGGCCGATTGCACCAGGCCATCCTGGGCCGTGCGCAGGGCCTGGGTGCGCTCTTCCACCAGTTGCTCAAGCTCTTCGCGGCTGCGCTGGCGCAAACGGGCCAGGCGCCAGCGCTGGGTGAGAAACAGCACGAGGAACACCAGCGCCAGCCACGAGCCGGCGGCGGCAAGGCCGGCGTTGCGTTGGTCCTCAAAGGCAAACTGCGGTTTGCGCAGCAGGTGCAGGGTCCAGCCTTCGGCTTTCAGCGGCAGGGATTCCCAGATGTAGTTGGCCTTGCCGTCGGGGCCGTTGACGCGCACCAGGTGGCTGTTGTCGTCAAAGCGCTGCAACGCCTCGGTTTCCAGGGGCTCCAGTTGTTTCTTGTCGTATTGGCGAGTGGCCTTGAGTTCGGCCAGATCGGTGGCCGACAGCGGCCGCAGGTTGCGATAACGCCAGCCCGGCTGGTTGGCGATAAACACGATGCCGCGCGCGTCGCTGACCAGCAGCAGGTCGTTGCCCTGGGCCCATTCGCGTTCCAGTTCAGGGAATTCCAGCTTGACCACCATGGCGCCGAGGAACTGCTCGTGTTCATCCACCACCGCGCTGGAGAGGAAATACCCCGGCACCCCGGTGGTCACCCCGACGGCGTAAAAGCGCCCGGTGCCTTGGCTCAGGGTCTGGCTGAAATACGGCCGAAACGCGTAGTTGTGCCCGACATAACTGCTCGGCAGGTTCCAGTTGCTGGCGGCCACGGCCAGGCCGGTGCGGTCCATCAACTCCAGGGTGGACGACTGCGCGGCGCCGTTGATGCGCTCCAGTTTGCGGTTGAGCACGTCCTGGGTGGTGGCATCCAGCGGGCCTTTCAACGCATTGATCATTTCCGAGTCCAGCGCCAGCACGGCGGGCAGGGCGCGGTAGCGTTCGATCAGGGTATGCAGGGAGTTGGCGTACAGCGCAAGTTGCTGATTGGCGCGGGCGGCGTCGTCTACCAGGGCCTGGCGTTCGGCGTGGCGGGTGGCCAAGGCGGCGGCCAGCAGCGCGCCGGCGATGATCAGCAGGGAGTAGAAGGTCAGGCGCAGGGGGCGAGGGATCACGATCATACGGTGATGAACAGGCGCAGTGAGGGGAGTGCACCATACCATGAGCTGCCAGGATCTTGTGTCGAGCGCGCTTTTGTGGGAGCTGGCTTGCCTGCGATGACATCACCTCGGTGTCCTTGGGAAACCGAGGTGTCTGCATCGCAGGCAAGCCAGCTCCCACATGTCCGAGTTCATCATTGCAATAGCGCCAGCCATAAAAAAGGCGACTGGGCCATGGGGCCGCAGTCGCCTTTTTCCTTGCGGGGGAAGCGCTTACTGCACTTCTACCGCCAGGCTTTCACTGATCTTTTTCTGCCAGATGGCAGGACCGGTGATGTGTACGGATTCGCCCTTGCTGTCGACAGCAACGGTGACCGGCATGTCTTTCACGTCGAACTCGTAGATCGCTTCCATACCCAGCTCGGCGAACGCGACAACGCGGGACTTCTTGATGGCTTGCGCCACCAGGTAAGCGGCGCCGCCGACGGCCATCAGGTACACGGCCTTGTGGTCCTTGATCGCTTCGATCGCAGTCGGGCCGCGCTCGGATTTACCGATCATGCCCAACAGGCCGGTTTGTTCGAGGATCTGACGGGTGAACTTGTCCATCCGCGTTGCGGTGGTCGGGCCTGCTGGGCCAACCACTTCTTCGCGCACCGGATCAACCGGGCCGACGTAGTAGATGAAGCGACCCTTGAGGTCTACCGGCAGGGTTTCGCCCTTGTTCAGCATCTCGACCATGCGCTTGTGCGCAGCGTCGCGACCGGTGAGCATCTTGCCGTTGAGCAACACGGTTTCGCCCGGCTGCCAGCTCTGCACTTCTTCCGGGGTCAGGGTGTCGAGGTTGACGCGGCGGGCCGATGGGCCGGCTTCCCAGACGATTTCCGGGTAGGCGTCCAACGGTGGCGCTTCCAGCGACGCCGGGCCCGAGCCGTCGAGCACAAAGTGCGCGTGACGGGTGGCGGCGCAGTTGGGGATCATGCACACCGGCAACGAAGCGGCGTGGGTCGGGTAGTCCATGATCTTCACGTCGAGCACGGTGGTCAGGCCACCCAGGCCCTGGGCGCCGATGCCCAGTTGGTTGACCTTCTCGAACAGCTCCAGGCGCATCTCTTCGATACGGTTCTGCGGGCCGCGCTTTTTCAGCTCGTGGATGTCGATGGATTCCATCAACACTTCCTTGGCCATCACCGCAGCTTTCTCGGCGGTGCCGCCGATGCCAATGCCCAGCATGCCCGGTGGGCACCAGCCGGCGCCCATGGTCGGAACGGTCTTGAGCACCCAGTCAACGATCGAGTCGGACGGGTTGAGCATGGCCATTTTCGACTTGTTCTCGGAACCGCCGCCTTTGGCCGCCACGTCCACTTCCACGGTGTTACCCGGGACGATGGAGTAGTGGATGACCGCCGGGGTGTTGTCCTTGGTGTTTTTGCGCGCACCGGCCGGGTCGGCGAGGATGGATGCACGCAGGACGTTTTCCGGCAGGTTGTAGGCGCGACGCACGCCTTCGTTGATCATGTCGTCCAGGCCCATGGTGGCGCCATCCCAACGTACGTCCATGCCCACGCGCACGAACACGGTAACGATACCGGTGTCCTGGCAGATCGGGCGATGGCCGGTGGCGCACATGCGCGAGTTGATCAGGATCTGGGCAATGGAATCACGGGCCGCTGGCGATTCTTCGCGCAGGTAGGCTTCGTGCATGGCCTGGATGAAATCAACGGGGTGGTAGTAGGAAATGAATTGCAGGGCGTCGGCAACGCTCTGAATCAGGTCGTCTTGCTTGATCACGGTCATGAGTCGCGCTCCTCTATAAGGGAACATTCAATAAAGGTGGCTCCAGTGTTGCATCGGTCGGCTGGAACCACCTTTCCAAGGCACGCCAATGGTGCAGGCGCGACGCTAAAAAGGCGCGGCAGTATAACCCGGCGCGGTGGCCGATACACCCGACTATGGTCAAACTGTCGCAGGCATGATTCCCTGTGCCCATCCCCTGAGATTGAGACCTTTATATGCCTGAACTGCACGTCGGCGAACGCCACTGGTCGGTCGCCCCCGGCAGCAATCTGCTGGATGCGCTGAACCAGGCGGGTGTGGCCGTACCCTACAGTTGCCGCGCGGGCAGTTGCCATGCGTGCCTGGTGCGCTGTGCCGGTGAGGTGTCTGACCGGCAGCCGGAGGCCTTGAGCCCGGCGCAACGTGAGGAGGGCTGGCGGTTGGCCTGTCAGTGCCAGGTCAGCGGTGATCTGCGGGTCGAAACGTTTGACCCGACACGTGACGGTTTGGCCGCCCAGGTGGTGGGAGCCGATTGGCTGAACCCGACAGTGCTGCGCCTGCGCCTGCATCCGGAGTGCGGCCTGCGTTATCGTGCCGGGCAACATCTGGTGTTGTGGGCGGGGCAGGTGGCGCGGCCGTATTCCCTGGCGAGCTTGCCTCAGGAAGAGCCGTTCCTGGAGTTTCACCTCGATTGCCGTCAGTCGGGTGAATTCAGTGATCGTGCTCGGCAGTTGCAGGTTGGCGACGTTTTGCGCCTGGGCGAATTGCGCGGCGGCGCGTTGCAATACGATCCCGACTGGCAATCCCGGCCGTTGTGGCTGCTGGCGTCGGGCACCGGCCTGGGCCCATTGTGGGGCGTGTTGCGCGAGGCATTGCGCCAGGATCACCAGGGCGCCATTCGCGTGATTCACCAGGCTCATGATGCGAATGGGCATTATCTGGCCGAGCCCTTGGCCGCGCTGGCTGCGCAGCATCCGAATCTGACGGTGGAGTTGTGGACGGCGGCCGAGTCGGCCCAGGCATTGGCGCAACTGCGGCTTGTTTCGCGGCAAACGCTGGCCTTACTCTGCGGGCACCCCGCCCAGGTCGAGGCGTTTTCCAAGCGCCTGTTCCTGGCGGGCCTGCCGCGCAATCAACTGCTGGCCGATGTGTTCCTGCCCCGGGGTTGAGCGCTGAATTCCAAGGCCGCGAGAATCGCCATGACCGACGCCATCCTGCAGTACCGCGAACGTGGGTTGCTGACCTTGCAGCTCAATCGCCCCGACAAGAAAAATGCCCTGACCCGCGCGATGTACACGCAGTTGGCCGAGGCGCTTGAGCACGCTGATGCGGACGCAGGCATTCGCGCCGTGCTGATCCAGGGCAGCAGTGCGTGTTTTACCGCCGGCAACGACATCGGCGACTTTCTTGAACAGCCGCCCACCAGCCTCGATAGCCCACCGTTTCACTTCATGCAAAGCCTGCTCAACTGCCGCAAACCGGTGGTCGCCGCTGTGGCGGGCGCGGCGGTGGGGATCGGCACCACGCTGTTGCTGCATTGCGACCTGGTCTACGTCAGCCGCGATGCGCGTTTGCGTATGCCGTTTGTCAATCTGGGGCTGTGTCCAGAGTTTGGGTCGAGCTTGATCCTGCCGCGCTTGTTAGGGCATGCGAAGGCGGCTGAATTGCTGCTGTTGGGCGAAGGTTTCAGCGGCGAGCAGGCGGCCGCATGGGGGATTGCCACCGAGGCGTTGGGCAGTGGTGAAGCGGCGTTGGCCAAGGCGCGGGAAATGGCCGCACGTTTTGAAGACCTGGCGCCGGAGGCGGTGCAGGTGACCAAGCAACTGATGAAGAGCGTGGATCGCGAGCAGCTGCGGCAGGTGATCGAGGAAGAGGGGGCGTTGTTTACCCAGCGGTTGCGGTCGCCGGAGGCGGTGGCGGCGTTGTCGGCTTTTATCACTCGGCGATGAAACTAGGGTGATTGGTCGGGCCTCATCGCGGGCAAGCCCTCTGCCGCCACACAAAAATCCAGGCATAAAAAAGCCCCGAACCAGTCGGGGCTTTTTCATTCAGCAGTCACTCAGACCTGCGGGTCGCCCACATGCAGGATCTTCATGCCGTTGGTGCCACCAGTGGTGTGGTAGCTGTCGCCCTTGGTCAGGATGACCCAGTCGCCTTTCTCCACGACGCCGCGCTTGACCAACTCGTCGATGGCTGCCTGGCTCACTTCATTGGGTGCCAGCGAAGCCGGGTCGAACGGTACGGTGTACACGCCACGGAACATCGCCGCGCGAGCCTGGGCTTCGCGGTGTGGAGTGAACGCGTAGATCGGCACCGAGGAGCGGATACGCGACATGATCAACGGCGTGTAGCCACTTTCGGTCAAGGCGATGATCGCCTTCACGCCCGGGAAGTGGTTGGCGGTGTACATGGCGGCCAGGGCGATGCTCTGGTCGCAGCTTTCGAACTCTTTGCCGATGCGGTGGCTGGAGGTCTTGCTGGTCGGGTGCTTTTCGGCGCCGACGCAGATACGCGCCATGGCTTGCACCGCTTCCAGCGGATACGGGCCAGCAGCACTTTCCGCCGAGAGCATCACGGCGTCGGTGTAGTCCAGCACGGCGTTGGCCACGTCGGACACTTCGGCGCGGGTCGGCATCGGGTTCTGGATCATCGACTCCATCATCTGGGTCGCCACGATCACCGCTTTGTTGTGGCGGCGTGCGTGCAGGATGATCTTCTTCTGGATACCGATCAGCTCGGCGTCACCGATTTCCACACCCAGGTCACCACGGGCAACCATTACGGCGTCGGAAGCCTTGATCAGGCCGTCGAGGGTTTCGTCATCGGCCACGGCTTCAGCGCGTTCGATCTTCGCCACCAGCCAGGCGGTACCGCCGGCTTCGTCGCGCAGTTTACGGGCGTATTCCATGTCGGCAGCGTCGCGCGGGAAGGATACGGCGAGGTAGTCCACTTCCATTTCGGCGGCGAGCTTGATGTCGGCCTTGTCTTTTTCAGTCAGGGCCGGTGCGGTCAAGCCACCACCACGACGGTTGATGCCTTTGTGGTCCGACAGCGGGCCGCCGATGATCACGGTGCAGTGCAGTTCGGTTGGGGTGGCGGTGTCGACGCGCATCACGACGCGACCGTCGTCCAGCAACAGTTCGTCGCCGACGCCGCAGTCCTTGACCAGGTCCGGGTAGTCGATACCCACGACTTGCTGGTTGCCTTCGGTCAGCGGGTGGCTGGTGGAGAAAGTGAACGGGTCACCGATCTTCAGCTCGATACGCTTGTTGGCGAATTTGGCGATACGGATTTTCGGGCCTTGCAGGTCACCCAGCAGTGCCACGAAGCGGCCGTGCTTGGCGGCCAGGTCACGCACCAGTTTGGCGCGAGCCTTGTGCTCGTCTGGGGTGCCGTGGGAGAAGTTCAGACGGGCAACGTCCAAACCAGCCAGAATCAGCTGTTCGAGGACTTCCGGCGAGTTACTGGCCGGGCCAAGGGTGGCGACGATTTTGGTACGACGGACGGACATGCACAGACTCCTGAGTTCAAGCGCTGAGGAAGGCTACTATGCTCTATCGTTGTAGTCATTGTTCGTTTGCACTACTTATCGATGATTGACTTGTTTTCACTGCGGCTGATTACGAACAACCTTGAAGATTTTCGACGAGGGGTCGATACATTGCACAAGACAGGAGAACCCTCATGCGAATTTTGCTCATTGCTGCCCTGGCCGTCAGTGTTGTCGGCTGCACCCGCTGGTCGATGGACCACCATTTGAACAACGCCTACCGCGCCTACAAGGTTGGCGATTGCGAGCGCGTGACCCTGGAATTGTCCCAGGTCGATCGTGAAAGTCGCAGCCGGCGTTATGTGCAGCCAGAAGTCTCGATGCTGCGCGGGCAATGCCTGGAGCGGCAGAAACTGTTCGTCGATGCTGTGCAGACCTATCAATTCATCATTAACCAATACCCGTCGAGCGAGTACGCATACCGTGCCCGCGCGCGGCTCGATACCTTGCAACAGCTGGGGCATTACTCCGGCGCGAGCACCGCACAGGCACGTCCAGCGTCTTTGTGATGATATTCGTCATTTAATAGCTGGCCGGCTGCCAGTCTTGGGCTACTCTTTGAATGTTCGTTTGTACAAGTTTCCATTCGAACGGATGCGGGGCCCGGATTCGGCAGTTGTCCTGTGACAAGCGTGTTGTTGTCACGTCGGAATCCAGGGAGAGCGAGCGATTCTGCTCGTTCATTATCACTGGCACGGCCAGAGTCATGGCCACTGGATGGCGATCTCAACATGTTTACCGACCGACGGATCGAACGGCACCAGTTACCTTGTTTCCTACAAGTGTTTAACCGTCTAACCGATAAACCTATCGGCTTTTTAGGTAACGTTTCGGAAGGCGGGCTGATGTTAATCAGCCAATTACCCATGATGGTTGGCGTCGACTTCGAGCTACGCTTGAAGGTGCCCGGGCCTGACACCTCTGTGCTTGTAGTGGATCTCACGGCGACCTGCTTGTGGAGCCGTGAAGACATCAATCCACAACATTACGATTCAGGGTTCAGCCTGGCCCAGGCGCCTGCGGAATATGGGCAACTGATCAACCTGTTGTTGCAGTACTTCAGTTTTGACCACGTGCAGGCTTCCGCCTAGATCCAGAGCGCAATCGGCACGGCAAGGGGACTACCCCAGCCGTGACCGCGCACTCGGTATTTCAAAATACCCCGGCTTTTTTCCAGCCCAGGTAGCGCGTTACCAAATCCGCTCCCAACTCCGATGGCGAAGTGTCCAGCACCGACAGGCCGTGTGCGGTCAAACGGTCGTGCAGTTCATTGCGGGTGTTGAGGTAGTCTACGGCGCCGCTGTAGGCCAGGGCTTCAGCCAGGGTTTGCACCGGGGCTTGGCGCAGTTGATCGAGTACCTCCTCGCGCAAGCTTGCCACCAGCACCCGGTGTTGGCGGCTGATGCGGTTGACGGCGGTGAGCAGTGCGTCATCGTCCTCATCCCGCAGGTTGGTGACCATGATCACCAAGGCACGACGTTTTTGTCGGGCCAGCAGTTGGGTGGCTGCGACCTCGTAGTCGGCCGTGCGTCGGGTGGTGTCCAGGTCGTACACCGCGTTGAGTAGCTGGTTCAACTGGCTGCTGCCCTTGACTGGCGCAAGGTAGCGCGAGCGCTCGCCGGCGAAAGTACACAACCCCACGGCGTCACCCTGGCGCAAGGCGACATAGCTGAGCAGCAGGCAGGCGTTGAGCGCATGGTCGAAATGCGACAGCTCGCCATCCTGGCTACGCATGCGACGGCCGCAATCGAGCATGAATACAATCTGCTGGTCGCGTTCATCCTGATACTCCCGGGCGATGGGCGTGCGTTGCCGGGCGGTTGCCTTCCAGTCGATCTGGCGCAGGCTGTCGCCTTCGCGAAACTCGCGCAACTGATGGAATTCCAGCCCTAGTCCGCGCCGTTGGTGTTGACGTACCCCCAACTGGCTCAGCCAGTTATCCACCCCCAAGAGTTGTGCACCGTAGAGGCGGGCGAAATCCGGGTAGACACGGGTGGCGTCGCTGGCCTCGATAAAGCGCCGCGCAGCCCAAAGCCCCAGATGGCTCGGCAGGTGCATTTCGCAACGGCTGAAACTGAAATGCCCGCGCCGCAAGGGGCGCAGGCGATACACCAGCTCACTGCGCTCGCCGGGTCGCAACTCGATGGATTGGGGCATGTTCTCCACGCCCAGGCCATCGGGGACGTGGTCGAATACGTGCACGTTCAGGGGCTGTGGGTAGTCGTGCTCGAACGTCAGGTGGACCTCGCCCCAACGGCCCAGTGCCAGGCTGCCGGGCATCTGCCGCTGCACGCGCGGGGAAGGGCGCCGGCGCAGGCGGGCGGCATCCAGTAATGCCAGCAACAAGAGCGCCAGCAGCAGCCCCCAGGCGACCGAGTGCAGGGTGTTTGGCACCTCAAGCTGCAACGCTGCCGCAGCGCCGAGCAGGGTATTCAGGCCCAGCAGCACAGCAAGCCAGGCCAGCAGCAGGCGGGTTGGTTTCATGGGCGGTTCACTGCCGAGGGGCCGGGATCTGGTCGAGCATTTGCTTGAGCACCTGGTCTACGTCCAGTCCGTCGATGTCCAGTTCCGGGGCGATACGCACCCGGTGGCGCAATACGGCCAAGGCGCAACTCTTGATGTCATCCGGGGTGACGAACTCGCCGCCGCGTAGCAGGGCCCTGGCCCGGGCACCGCGCACCAGGGCGATGGACGCACGCGGGCCGGCGCCGATGGTCAAGCCGGGCCAGCTGCGGGTGGCGCGTGCCAGGCGCACAGCGTAGTCCAGGACTTGCTCGTCCAGGGCGAGCTCACTGGCGATCTGCTGGAGTTGCAGCACATCCTCGGCTTGCAGCACGGTGCGCAGGGGCTGTACGTCGAGCATGTCGGCCCGGGATGAACGCGTGACTTCACGCACCATGTCCAGTTCCTGCCGGGCGTCGGGGTAGTCCATGCGCACCTTCAGCATGAAGCGGTCCAGTTCGGCCTCGGGCAACGGGTAGGTGCCTTCCTGTTCGATCGGGTTCTGGGTTGCCAGCACCATGAACGGTTGGCCAATGGGCAGTGCTTCCCCTTCCAGGGTGACTTGGCGCTCCTGCATGGCTTCGAGCAAGGCGGCTTGGGTCTTGGCTGGGGCGCGGTTGATTTCGTCAGCCAGCAGCAAATGGGTGAACAGCGGCCCTTTGCGCAGCTTGAACTGTTCGGTGTGCAGGTCGTACACGGCGTGGCCGGTGACATCGCTGGGCATCAAGTCCGGGGTGAACTGGATGCGCGCGAAGTCGCCGCCGAAACACCGCGCGAGGGCACGTACCAGCAAGGTCTTGCCCAGGCCGGGCACGCCTTCAAGCAACACGTGGCCGCCGGCGATCAGTGCCGTGAGCACGTCATCGATCACTTGATCCTGGCCAATCACCGCCTTGCGTAGTTCAACACGCAGGGCCTGTGCCTGCTGGCTTGCCAGGTGCAGGGCTTCGGTCGTCGGAGCCGGTGCCGGGGAGTATTCGCTCATAGGGCGTTCCTGAGAGTTTGCAGGCTTGCCACCTGGCGGCTGAAGTCGGCACTGGAAAGCCGTTTTGCCGGAAGTGGGCCGAGGGCCTGACTGATGACGTGAGAGGGTTGGCGTGTCAGCTGTTCAAGGGCTTGCTGCTGTTCAGCCGTGTCGAGGTGTTCAAAGCCCGGGTGGCGGCGCCTTGCGGCGCGCAGGATGTCGCGCTGCAAGGCGTGCAACAAGGCACCCTGGCCACTGCGGCGCAGCAGGAAATCGGCGCTGGCCTGCAGGTGTTCCAGCAATTGTCGGCGCGCCTTGGGCGCGGGGGCACGCATCGGGCCTTGGCGCATGCCGGCGTGCCACAGCGTCAGGGCGAGCAGGGCGGCGAGCGCCACCAGGGCTTGGGGGAAATAGCGTAGCAACAAGGTGAAGAGGTCATCCACGTCGCTGTTGAACAACAAGGTCACATCGGTGCCTTGATTGAGGTACCACAGCAGCCAGGCGTTGTCGTGCTTGCCGATTGCCGGGTACTTCCACAGGTCGCTGTCGGTGATCACCGTCACATTGCCCTGCCCGAGCTTGAGTTGCATCAGGTGGCTGGACTTCGCACTGTTGGCGGAAAACTGCGCCAGGTGCTTGGGGTCGGTGAGGTTGAAGTCCGTGTCGAAGCTGAAATAGGCCGGGGCGGTTTCGTTGTCGACATAGAGCTTTGTCAGGTCGGGAGCCAGCTTTTTGCGGGCCTGTGCGGGCTCTTCAGGTTCGTCACTCAAGGTTTGGTGCAGATGCAGGCGATCAAGCAGCAAATCGCCGCTTTTGCCGCTTTCTTCGTCCCACAGTGCTTCGGCCACCAACAGCAGGTGGCCGCCGGCCTTGGCCCATTCCAGGAGTTGTTCGACCTGGCGAGGCGACATGTTGCTGCGCTCCCCGAGTAACAACAGGCTGTTGCCCTTGGCGGGAAGGGTCGCCAGGCGCTCAAGGCCATTGGCGTGTTGGACGCTCAGGCCGTGCTGGCGCAGGAAGTGTTCCGCCGCCAGGTAAGGGTTGGCCCTGGCTTCTGGAGAGGGGCCGTGGTCGATGACTTCGTCGTAGGGGATCGCTTTGCCCCAGAGGTAATAACCTCCCACCCCCAGCAGGCACCCCAACAGCAGACTTACCCACAATAAAGGCCGGTTCATTGCGGCGCTCCCGAGGTGAACAGGGTGCGCCAGTCGCTACACAGTTGCTGCTGCGCCTGGACCGGTGGAAGACGGTGGCCGTACGCGAGGTTTTGCCAGTGTCGAGTCAGCTCATCACTGAATGCCAGCAGTTGCGGTTGTTGCAGCATTTGAATGCGTTCCAGGACCTGGCCTTCGGTGTCCGCGCTTTTGAGTGGCAGGTTGAAGTCGTGCAACAGCCGGCTGAGCAGGCCGCGATAGAGCAGGCCGAGGGCTTCCCGTGGTTGTGTGGGCCACAGTTGTTCGGCGCTGCTGGCGATATCGTCGGGTAGGGTTTCAACGCCCAGCTCCAGGCCGAACAGTTGGGTGGGCGGTGGCTTGCCGGGTTTGGGTTGGCGTGGCCGACGCCGGGTGACAAAGGTGTGCAGCCAGTCGCGATAGCGCCAGACCAACAGGGCAATGCCGCCTGCCAACAGGCCCCAAAGCACTACTTCCACGCCTTGGGCGATGTGTTTGAAGGCGTTGCTGTTGAGGTTGTCCAGCAATGCTTGCAGCCAGGCCGGCAGCTTGCCGTTGCCGCGGGGTTTGTTTTCGACGGCGGCCTTTTCATCGCCGAAGCGATAACGCGTGACCGTCTCCGGGTTCTTGAACGGTGGTTTATCCAGCAGTGCCTTGATCGATTGGCTGGCTGCCTGGGTGCTCACTGGCTTGGGGGCGGCAGTGTCATCGGCCATCGCGGGGCGGCTGAATGGGGTGCAGGCCAGCACGAACACCAGCAGTACAAGCGGCACCGCGCTGCTCAGGCGTTGACGCAGGCGGCGGAACACCAGCTCCAGGTCCCAGGCTTCCAGCGCGGTGCGGCGGTTGAGATAAAGGCTGAAGCCGCAGGCCACGTAGATGGGTTCCCAGAACACCAGGATCAGTGCGTAGAACCCATTGCCCAAGTGTTCCAGCCAGAGCGCCTCTGAACCGGTGGACAATGCCAGCCGTCGCCAGTCCCAATCCAGTTCAAGCTGTTGGGGGATGAACAAATAGAACAGGGCCATGCAACCCAGCCACAGGCCTACCTCCAGGTGCATCCCGATAAGAGTCAACCAGCGCCCGGCCCCGGCGTTGTGTTGTTGCAGTACGCCGAGGCGGCGTTGGCGGTCCTTGCCATCCAGGCCTTCGAGTTGGCTGACGGGCATTGCGAAGCTGCGGCTCAGGCTGAATCGCCGCCAGGTCAGGCTGACCAGCAGTTGGCCTTTGAGCAGGTGCGGCCATTGGCGCACGGCTTGGCTGATACTGGGTGTTTCTGCAAACAAGGTTTTGGACAGGATATACAGCGGCAGACGTTCAAAGGCCGGCTTCAACCACCAGAACAGGAACGCGACCATGGAGGGGTAGCGCCACAGCAGTGCGGTCAGCAACGCGAAAATCGGCAATGTCACCAACGCCCAACTGCCCATCAGCAACCAGCGATGTTCCTGGGCCATGAGCACCCCAAGGTCCATGGCCTCCCAGGATGTGCGAGGGCGAATCACCACGCTTGCATTACTCAGGCGCATGCTGAGTCCGTCCGGCAAAGATCAGGTAAGTGGCCACCAGCAGCCAGAGCAGGGCGCCCACGAGGTATTTGAGCCACGGCGCAATACTGGTGGTGGAGGACCAGTAGGCTTCGATAAACGCTGCGATCAGGAGGAACGCCATCACGCCGCAGAGCATCTGCACGCTTTGATGGGCCGCCAGCCTCAGGGATTCACCACGGGTCAGTTGCCCGGGGACGATCAACGCCCAGCCCAACTGCAGGCCTGCCGCGCCGGCCAGGGCGATGGCGCTGAGTTCAAAGGCACCATGACCGATCACGAATGACCAGAACGTCTGGCCGTAGCCGATCTCGGTGAGGTGCCCGGAGATTGCGCCGATGATCAGGCCGTTGAAAATCAGGAAGAACACGCTGCCCAGGCCCAGGAACAAACCGGCGGCAAAGGTCTGGAAGGCGATACCGATGTTGTGCATCACGTAGTAGCCAAACATCATCCAGTCTTCGCTGGATGCGCGCTCGGCGGCCCGCCCGAGGTGGCTGGCAGCAGGGTCGTACATGCTTTGCATCTCGGCTACCTGTTGGGGGCTGACGATGCTGTAGATCAGGTCGGGAAACAGGAACACCAGCAGTGCTACACCCACCAGGCTGCCGAAGAACAGCAGGCTGGCGGCCAGCACAAAGCGCCACTGGGCGCGCACCAGGCGTGGGAAGTCCGCGAGTACGAAGCTCAATACCTTCGCCCCCAATTGGCTGCGATGGCGATACAACTGTTGATGGCCACGCAAGGCCAATTGCTGCAGCGGGTCCACCAGGTAACTGCTGTAGCCGCGCTCCTGAGCCAGGGCGAGGTGTTGGCACAGGCGTCGATACTGGTGGGGGAAGCCGGCCAGGTCACTGGCCTTGGCCTTGCCCTGCTCCAATTGTTCAAGCTGTACGGTGAAGGCCTGCCATTGGGGCTGGTGACGGTGTTCGAAGAGGCTCTGTTTCATGTCGGCCCCAACAGGCCACGGGCCACGCCGTTGAGTTGCTCGACGGCGCGGGCCGGAGACACTTGCAAGGGCGTCGCGAGGATGGAAGCCAGCTCGTGAACCCGCTCGGCGGACAGTTCACCCTGGCGTTCGGCAAAGCCGAGAATGGCGCGTTGCTCGTCGAGGTCCAGGGCGAAGGGCAAGCGCAGCGCGGCGGCCTGGGGCACTTTGGGGCGTGGCAGGGGACGTTCGCGGTAGATCACCAGGGTGCCGGCGGCCAGGTCGCCGAGCCGTTTGAAGTGAGGATGCTGCAGGCAGCTGATGGCACCTAGAAAATAACCGAAAGGCAGCATGTCGATAAAACGCAGCAGGTTGCGAATCAACGAGGCGGACCAACTGATAGGTGTGCCGTCGTCCTGGACGACGCGCAAGCCCATCACTTGCTTGCCCGGCGAGCAGCCTTGGTTGAGCACTTCGAACAGCACCATGTACCACCAGCTGACCAGGAACAGTAGCAGCGAACCGATACCGACCCCGAGGTTGCCGAGCAACGCCAGGGGGACGATGAGGATGCCCATGATCAGCCCGCGCAAGCCCAGGTCGAACGCAAAGGCCAATGCACGAGGCGCAAGACCCGCGGGGCGCAGCGGCAGGTCGATGCCCTCCGGGGTCTCGATCTGGTAACGGGTGTCCAATGGGGCTGATGGCATCGCGATCCTTGGCAGTGCAGTGTGGCTGGCAGACACGGATGCTAGCAGTGTCGGCGCTGGAAGCAACCACTCAAGCTTTTGCTGGATGTTTGTACAGGCGAGATCGGGCTGGCTTCGAGCGCCTTGCAGCGCCTAGACTTTGCGCATCATCAGCACAGGAACAGCCCGTGACCTCCATTTTCTGGTACGACTATGAAACCACCGGCATCAACCCGCGCAGCGATCGTCCGCTTCAGGTCGCCGGTATTCGCACCGACCTCGAACTGAACGAAGTCGGGCCGCCGGTCAACCTGTACTGCCAACCCAGCGACGATATCCTGCCCCATCCTGCCGCGTGTGCAATCACTGGCATTACCCCCGACATCCTTGCGCAAAAGGGCTTGGCCGAGGCTGATTTCATGACGCGGGTGCATGCGGAGCTGGCAGCCCCCGGTACATGCGGGGCGGGTTACAACACCCTGCGGTTTGACGATGAAATGACGCGCTACAGTTTGTATCGCAACTTTTTCGACCCTTATGCGCGTGAGTGGCAGGGCGGCAACAGCCGCTGGGACTTGATCGACGTGGTGCGCACCGCTTACGCCCTGCGCCCGGAAGGCATCGAGT
This sequence comes from Pseudomonas acericola (SeqCode), assembly GCF_053456465.1. Taxonomy (NCBI): domain Bacteria; kingdom Pseudomonadati; phylum Pseudomonadota; class Gammaproteobacteria; order Pseudomonadales; family Pseudomonadaceae; genus Pseudomonas; species Pseudomonas acericola (SeqCode). The sequence continues at coordinate 186,942 of NZ_JBRFJB010000001.1, forward strand.
GGCCGCAACAGGACGGGCGCGTCACGCTCAAGCTCGAACGCCTGACCGCGGCCAACGGGATTGACCATGGCCAGGCCCACGATGCCTTGTCCGATGTGCGCGCGACCATCGCGTTGGCGCGGTTGGTGCGCGAAAAGCAACCCAAGCTGTACGACTGGCTGTTCGAACTGCGCAGCAAACAGCGCGTGATGGACCAGGTGCGGCTGCTGCAACCGATGGTGCATATTTCCGGGCGTTTTTCCGCTGAGCGTCATTACCTCGGCGTGGTGCTGCCGTTGGCGTGGCACCCACGCAACCGCAATGCGTTGATCGTGTGCGACCTGGGCCTCGACCCTCAAGGGTTGCTGGACCTTGACGCCGAGACGCTACGCCAGCGCCTTTACACGCGGCGTGATGAACTGGCAGAGGGTGAGTTGCCGGTGCCACTCAAGTTGCTGCACATCAATCGCTGCCCGGTGGTGGCGCCCTTGAGTGTGCTGCGGGCGCAAGATCGCGAGCGGCTGCAATTGGATATGGACAGTTATCAGGCACGTGCGCTGCGGCTAACTGACGCACAGGAAGTTTGGCGTGACAAGTTGGCGGCGATTTATGCCGAGGAAGATTTTGCACCGACCCATGACCCGGAGCAGCAGCTTTATGATGGTTTTATCGGTGATCGTGATCGTCGCTTATGCGAGCAAGTGCGTAACGCCGAGCCGGCACAATTAGCGAGCCAGCCATGGCCTTTCGATGATCATCGTCTGCCCGAATTATTATTTCGCTACCGTGCGCGTAACTTTCCAGAGACCTTGAATAGCGAGGAGCAACAACGCTGGAAATTGTTCTGTGCGCAGCGTTTGACGGATCCTGAATGGGGCGCGCCGATTACCCTTGAGGCATTTAACCAGGCACGGCTGGAGTTAGCGGTAAGTGCTACGCCGTATCAGCTTCAGGTGTTGGATCAGTGGCAGCACTATGCCGATTCTTTAGCGGCACGCTTCAATTTGTAATCGGCTTATTAAAAAGCCGGCATTAAAAAACGCCAGCTAGCTGGCGTTTTTTAATGTGTCGCGTATCAGGCCTTGGCCCGATGAGGCTTAGCCCAGCAGGGTAGCCCAGCCTTCAACCACGTCACCGCCCCACTTGGCTTTCCACTCTTTCAGCGTTTTGTGGTTGCCACCTTTGGTTTCAATCACTTCGCCGTTGTGCGGGTTCTTGTATTGCTTGACCTTGCGTGCACGCTTGGTGCCAGTAGTTTTCACGGCACCACGTGGAGCTTTAACTTTCGACTCTGGGTCCAGCAGCGCGATGATGTCACGCAGGGACTTGGAGTATTCACCCATCAGGGTGCGCAGTTTGCCTTCGAATTCCAGCTCAGTTTGCAGCTTGTCGTCTTGGGACAGGTTCTTCAAACGGGCTTGCAGCTCTTTGATAGCTTCTTCGGTGGCGCGGTATTCGTTGATCAGGGACATGTGGACTACCTTATGTAGAGCGCTGATTGACAGGAAGTGGGCCAATAATAGTCAGGCCAAATCCTCAAGTAAACATTTAAGGGTGTATTTATGTGAATTACGTTGAATGTTTGTGGCAGTGCCATGCGTTCGAATTAATTAATAGGGCGTAGGCCGCCAAGATAATCTCCTTAAAAAGCTTAACTGCTCAATCTTGCTGTTAGGCGTTCATATAACGGTGGTAAAACCTTACGCTGTTAAGGGATGTGTCCGGGGCGGGTGCTCAGAATAGGCGCAACGGATACTGCAGTTTTTCTGCGTTGTCGCTAGAATGGCGGCCTTTGCGAAGTTCTGGAGTTTCCCCCTAATGCGCACTTTTCGGCTGGTGATTGCTTGCCCGGACCGGGTTGGTATCGTTGCCAAAGTCAGTAATTTCCTGGCCTCCCACAACGGCTGGATCACCGAGGCGAGCCATCACTCGGACAATCTCAGCGGTTGGTTCTTCATGCGTCACGAGATTCGTGCCGACTCGCTGCCCTTTGGTCTTGATGCCTTCCGCGACGCATTTGCGCCGATTGCCGAAGAGTTTTCGATGACCTGGCACATCACCGACACCGAGCAGAAGAAGCGCGTGGTGCTGATGGCCAGTCGCGAATCCCACTGCCTCGCCGACTTGCTGCATCGCTGGCACAGCGATGAGCTGGACTGCGAGATCGCCTGTGTGATTTCCAACCACGACGATCTGCGCAGCATGGTCGAGTGGCATGGTATTCCGTACTACCACGTGCCGGTCAATCCACAGGACAAGGAGCCGGCCTTCGCCGAAGTCTCCCGCCTGGTCAAGCAGCATGAAGCCGACGTCGTGGTGCTGGCGCGGTACATGCAGATCCTGCCGCCGGAGCTGTGCAGTGAGTACGCGGGCAAGGTGATCAACATTCACCACAGCTTCCTGCCGTCGTTTGTCGGCGCCAAGCCTTATCACCAGGCTTCGCTGCGCGGTGTGAAGCTGATTGGCGCGACATGCCACTACGTGACCGAAGAGCTGGACGCCGGCCCGATCATCGAGCAGGACGTAGTCCGTGTCAGCCACAGCGACAGCATTGAAGACATGGTGCGCTTCGGTCGTGACGTCGAGAAGATGGTGCTGGCCCGTGGCCTGCGTTATCACCTGGAAGACCGCGTATTGGTCCACGGCAACAAGACGGTCGTGTTCTGATCAGCGCGTTGCGATTGAAGAATGAAGGGCCTGGGCGTTAAATCGTCCCAGGCCCTTTTTCTTTGCCTGCCATCAAGGAGTGGACGATGAGCGATCCGCTGGACAAAGCCACATCCAAAGCCCCGGCGACGTTGGGGGAGGGCTGTTTGAGCCGCTATGACCCGGATGACCTCGACAGTGACGACGGCACCGAATTCCCGGGTGCCGCCGAGCTGTGGGAACGTGAGCAGGGCAAGGCCGAAGACGACAAGGCGTAACGCCTTGCCCTTGATGAACATAGGTATCTACACAACGACTGGACCTGACAAAACCCGAAGCTCTGGCTCTGGCTCTGGCTCTGGCTCTGGCTCTGGCTCTGGCTCTGGCTCTGGCTCTGGCTCTGGCTCTGGCTCTGGCTCTGGCTCTTGATTTTGATCTGAGGCGCCCCGTTAACCACGCTGGCCGAACGCAGGCTTGAATCCGTGGGTAACCCGGCAGGACGCCGGGTTAGCCGTCCTGGGCCAAGGATGGCCCATGACGGCGGCCCACGGATTCAAGCCGGAGTGAGGGCACACCGAGCCTAGGCGAGGTGCCGAGTGGTGGGGCAAGAGCCCTTTTGGTTACTTTTGGGGCTCTTTTCCAAAAGTGACCCGCCGTAAGGGCGGAACCAATATCAGCCGTTACCTAAATAACGGATATGTACTCCGCCCAAGAAGCCTCAGCGCCTAACACATAGCTATCGCAGGCAAGCCAGCTCCCACATTTTGAACCGGTTTACACCCGGTAAAAACCGCCCGACTGCCAGTCCGTCACGGGAGCAAGCTCCCTCGCCACAGGTCCAGCAGCAATACTCAAAGTTGTGCAGATACCTACGCCTTGATGGGTCAAATACGGAAACTGCCAACCAACTGCTTCAACCGCCCAGCCTGTTGCTCAAGGTCGGTACAGGCGCGCAACGTGGATTGCAGGTTTTCCACGCCTTCCTGGTTGAGGGTGTTGATCTCGGTAATGTCCATGTTGATCGACTCCACCACCGAGGTCTGTTCCTCGGTAGCGGTGGCGACCGACTGGTTCATGCCGTCGATCTCGCCGATGCGCTGGGTCACGCTGTTCAGGCGCTCGCCGGCGAGGTTGGCAATCTCCACGCTGTCCTGGCTGTGGCGCTGGCTTTCACTCATGGTGCTGACCGAATCCCGCGCGCCGACTTGCAGCTCTTCGATCATGGTCTGCACCTGTTGCGCAGACTCCTGGGTGCGGTGGGCCAAGTTGCGCACTTCATCGGCGACCACGGCAAACCCGCGTCCCGCTTCACCGGCACGAGCCGCTTCGATGGCGGCGTTGAGCGCCAGCAGGTTGGTTTGCTGGGAGATACTGGTGATCACTTCGAGGATCTGCCCGATGTTCACCGTTTTGCTGTTAAGTGCTTCGATATTGGTGCTAGAGGTGCTGATCATCGCCGAGAGCTGAGTCATCGCCTTGATGTTGCGTTCCACCACTTGCTGGCCGTCTTCCGCGAGGTTGCGTGCATCGCTGGCCTGGCTGGAGGCTTGCGCGGCGTTGCGGGCGATTTCCTGGGCGGCGGCCCCCAGTTGGTTGATGGCGGCGGCGACGCTGTTGGTGCGGTTGGCCTGTTCGTCGGAATTGACCATTGACGAGTTGGAGGCGCTGACCACGCGCAGGACCACTTCATTGACTTGCCCCGTGGCCGACGACACTTCGCGGATCGAGGTATGAATGCGCTCGACGAACCGGTTGAACGCATTGCCCAGGGTGCCGAATTCGTCGTGGTTCTGGATGGTCAGGCGGCGGGTCAGGTCACCCTCGCCATCGGCGATGTCTTGCATGGCACGGGTCATCAGGTGCAGCGGTTGCAGCAGCACGCGGATCAACATGCCGAGCAGGGCGATGATGATCACCACGGCAATCACCGTCGCGATCACTGCCGAGGCGCGGAATTCGCTGAGCATGGCGAAGGCTTTGTCTTTGTCTACCGAAATACCGAGGTACCAGTTCACCGACGGCAACCCTTTGATCGGCGTGAAGGTAATGATGTTGTCCTTGCCGTTGGCCTCGACTTCGCTGAAGTCGCTGCTGATTTTCGGGGTGTTGTTTGGATAGACATCGGCCAGGGACTTCATCACCAGGTTCTTGTCCGGGTGTACCAGGACTTTGCCGTCGGCGCTGACCAGGAACGCATAACCCATGCCGCCCAGGTTCAGTGCGCCAATGTTGTCCACCAGGGTTTGCAGGCTGAGGTCGCCGCCCACCACGCCGATGGCCTGGCCGGCCTTGGTGCTCGGGGTGGCGATGGAAATGATCAACTTGCCGGTCGCCGCATCGATGTAGGGCTCGGTCAGGGTTGAACCGTTGCTGGTCTGGGCGCCCTTGTACCAGGGGCGGGTGCGCGGGTCGAAGCCGTCCGGCATCTTGGTGTCGGGGCGAATGGTGAAGGCGCCGGTGCTGTCGCCGACGTAGGTTGCCATGAACGAGGAGGTCAGGCTTTTCTGGTCCAGCAGGCTGGCGACCACGTTGGGTTCTGGGTTGATAGCGATGTTTTGCGCAGCGTTCTCGACCAGTGCAATGCGCCCGCTGAGCCAGGTTTGAATGTTGCCGGCGGTGACATCGCCCATTTCATGCAGGTAACTGTTGAGGTTGTTGCGGATCGCGTTGCGTTGCAGGTAATCGTTGTAGAGGGTAAACAGCGCAAAAGCGGCGACGACGATAAGGGAGGCTGCAAGCAGGATTTTGTGGCTGAAGCGTAGATTTTTATTCATGGCTTGTAGGGTCCGCTAAGGTCTTGATATCCGATGCGCGCCCTTATGGGATGCGCAGAATGGCAGCGTCAAAAAAGGTGTGTTATTGCTTGTGACAGTTCCGCTGGCTCCTGTGGGAACTGTCTGACCTATTTTTAGACTTTGTGGGTCTCACATCTGTCTATATCGACCTTGCAGCACTAAAGCTTAACCACGGGTGAGAAAATGTCCGACTCCACGCAACTCCTGATCGGCGCAGACCTTGAAGGCCAGCCCATCGCCCAGGCCATGCGCCTGGCCAACCGCCATGGGCTTATCGCCGGCGCCACCGGCACGGGCAAGACCGTGACCTTGCAGCGCCTGGCGGAAGCGTTCAGCGACGCGGGTGTGGCGGTATTTGCCGCCGACATCAAGGGCGACCTCTGTGGCCTGGGCGCCGCCGCCAACCCACAGGGCAAGGTGGCCGAGCGGATTGCCGGCATGCCTTTCCTTAATTACACGGCCAAGGCATACCCGGTTACGTTGTGGGATATCCACGGGCAGTCCGGTCATCCGTTGCGCACCACCATCAGCGAGATGGGCCCGTTGCTGCTCGGCGCCTTGCTGGAACTCACCGACAGCCAGCAGTCGGCGCTCTATGCGACCTTCAAGGTGGCCGACCGCGAAGGCCTGTTGCTGCTGGACTTGAAGGACCTCAAGGCACTGCTCAACCACCTGCGTTACCACCCGGAACTGTTGGGTGACGATGCGGCGCTGATGACCACCGGCTCCAGCCAGGCACTGCTGCGCCGCCTGGCGGTGCTGGAGCAACAGGGCGCCGAAGCCTTGTTTGGCGAGCCGGCCCTGCAACTCGAAGATATCCTGCAACCGGCCAGCGACGGTCGGGGGCGTATCCATCTGCTGGACGCCAGTCGCCTGGTGCATGAGTCGCCGAAGGTCTATGCGACCTTCCTTTTATGGCTGTTGGCGGAGTTGTTCGAGCAACTGCCCGAGCGCGGCGACGCGGACAAACCGTTGCTGGCGCTGTTTTTCGATGAGGCGCATCTGCTGTTTGCCGATACGCCCAAGGCGTTGCAAGAGCGCCTGGAGCAGGTGGTGCGGCTGATCCGTTCCAAAGGCGTCGGCGTGTATTTCGTCACGCAATCCCCAGGGGACCTGCCGGACACGGTGCTGGCACAGCTCGGCCTGCGTATCCAGCATGGCCTGCGTGCGTTCACTACCAAAGAGCAGAAGTCCCTGCGGGCGGTGGCGGATGGCTTTCGGCCGAACCCGGCCTTTGACGCCTTGGCGGTGCTGACCGAATTGGGCACGGGTGAGGCATTGGTGGGGACGCTGCAGGAAAAGGGCACGCCAGAAGTGGTCCAGCGCGTATTGGTTGCACCGCCGCAATCGCGAATCGGGCCGTTGAGCGAGGCTGAGCGCGCGGCGTTGGTCGCCAGTTCGCCGCTTGCCGGGCGCTATGACAAGCCAATCGATCGCGAATCGGCCTACGAAGTGCTGATGGCGCGCAAGGAGTTGGGGCCGACCGAAGAAGCCAAACCGGCCGATGAGGAACCGAGCTTTACCGACAAGGCCGGTGCATTCCTGGGCACCACGGCGGGCAAGGCGCTGAAATCCGCGATGCAACAAGCTGCTAATCAGATGGGGCGGCAGTTGGTGCGCGGGTTATTGGGGTCGTTGCTCGGCGGCAGCAAGCGCAAGTAGTGGCTCAAGCCTTCGGCTTGGCGTGGGCAGCGAGCCGTTCCAGGGCCGCGCGCAGGCCTGGGTCGCTGATCCCGTCGGCCGTTGCCTGAATGGTTTCGGCCGCGTTTTCCGACAAGTCCATGGTATGCCCCACCGCGCCTTGCTGGACGGTGGGCGGTTGCACCTTGAACTGGATGCGCATCAGGCTGGCGAATTCATCAAAGGCCATCAATTGCCGTTGCAGGCGTTTTTGCTGATAGCGCAAGCGGGTCGCCCAATGGCCGTCTGTGACAATTAGCAGCAGGTTGCCTTCGCGCCACGACGCCACATGGCAATGTTCGCGTGCGGCAGGTTGCAGCTGGCTTTCAACCAGGCGTTGCAGATGGCCCAAGCGTTGCGCATGGCCAAAGATGGCTTTCAACGGCTTGGCTTCGCGAAGCAACGCGCCGGGAGCGCGGGCTGTAAGAGGGCGAAATGCCATTATTGGACACCTTAAGTAACAGAGCGGCCATCTTAGCAGAAAGCGCCTGTACGCCCCCTGGCAATGCATCGGCGGGGCAAAACCTGCGAAATCAATAGGTAACTTCTGTGCTCCATGGGTTGAAGTTCCGCCAAAAGCCCTTATTTTAAACAAGCCCTCTCACAGCACCATGCCAGCATCGGGGAATAACGCCACTTTCCTCACCCACGAATCCGGGTAGAATGCGCGTTCGCATGCGGCCGTGAGGGCTGCTCGGGCCACTCACGGTGCGCCCTCCATCCCTATGTGTGGAAGAACCTGCCGATATGTTTGCGCCTTTGTTAAAGAAACTTTTTGGAAGCAAGAATGAGCGCGAAGTCAAACGCATGCTCAAGACGGTGCAGCTGGTCAACGGCTTCGAAGAGCAGATGGTTGCCCTTTCGGACGACCAATTGCGCGCCAAGACCGAAGAGTTCAAGGCCCGCATAGCCAAAGGTGAAACCCTCGACAAGCTGCTTCCCGAAGCCTTTGCGGTCGCCCGTGAAGCCGGTAAGCGTGTCATGGGCATGCGCCACTTCGACGTCCAGTTGATCGGCGGCATGACCTTGCATGAAGGCATGATTGCCGAAATGCGTACCGGTGAAGGCAAGACCCTGGTGGCAACCCTGGGCGTTTACCTCAACGCACTGTCCGGCAAGGGCGTGCACGTTGTGACGGTGAACGACTACCTGGCCCGCCGGGACGCCAACTGGATGCGCCCGCTGTACGAATTCCTCGGCTTGACCGTCGGTGTCGTATTGCCGTTCCAGCCGCCGGAAGAGAAGCGCGCTGCCTACGCCTGCGACATCACCTACGGCACCAACAACGAATTCGGTTTCGACTACCTGCGCGACAACATGGCGTTCAGCATGGATGAAAAATTCCAGCGCGAACTCAACTTTGCCGTGATCGACGAAGTCGACTCCATCCTGATCGACGAAGCCCGTACCCCGCTGATCATCTCCGGCCAAGCCGAAGACAGCTCGCGCCTGTACACCGAGATCAACAAGTTGATCCCGCGCCTGGAGCAGCACATCGAGGAAGTGGAAGGCGTGGTGACCAAAGAAGGTCATTTCTCCATCGACGAGAAGACCCGCCAGGTCGAGCTCAACGAAGCCGGTCACCAGTTCGTCGAAGAGATGCTGACCCAGATCGGCGAACTGGCCGAAGGTGAAAGCCTGTACTCGGCGCACAACCTGGGCCTGCTGACCCACGTGTATGCTGGCCTGCGCGCTCACAAGCTGTTCCATCGCAACGTTGAATACATCGTGCAGGACGGCCAGGTCGTACTGGTTGACGAACACACCGGCCGTACCATGCCGGGTCGTCGTCTGTCCGAAGGCCTGCACCAGGCCATCGAAGCCAAGGAACACCTCAACATCCAGGCTGAAAGCCAGACGTTGGCGTCCACCACCTTCCAGAACTACTTCCGCCTGTATAACAAGCTGTCCGGCATGACCGGTACGGCTGACACCGAGGCGTTCGAGTTCCACCAGATCTACGGTCTGTCGGTGATGGTTATCCCACCGAACAAGCCGCTGGCCCGTAAAGATTTCAACGACCTGGTGTTCCTGACGGCCGAAGAGAAATACGCGGCCATCATCAACGACATCAAGGACGGCATGGCCCAGGGGCGTCCGATCCTGGTGGGTACCGCCACCATCGAGACTTCCGAGCACGTATCGAACCTGCTCAACAAGGAAGGCATCGAGCACAAGGTCCTCAACGCCAAGTTCCACGAAAAAGAAGCCGAGATCATCGCCCAGGCCGGTCGCCCAGGCGCACTGACCATCGCCACCAACATGGCCGGTCGTGGTACCGACATCCTGTTGGGCGGCAACTGGGAAGTGGAAGTCGCTTCCCTGGACAACCCGACCCCCGAGCAGATCGCCCAGATCAAGGCGGACTGGCAGAAACGCCACCAGGCCGTGCTGGAATCCGGTGGTTTGCAGGTGATCGCTTCCGAGCGTCACGAATCGCGCCGTATCGACAACCAGCTGCGTGGTCGTGCCGGTCGCCAGGGTGACGCCGGTTCCAGCCGCTTCTACCTGTCCCTGGAAGACAGCCTGATGCGCATCTTCGCCTCGGACCGCGTGAAGAACTTCATGAAGGCCCTGGGCATGCAGTCCGGTGAAGCGATTGAACACCGCATGGTGACCAACGCCATCGAGAAGGCACAGCGCAAGGTTGAAGGCCGCAACTTCGATATCCGTAAGCAACTGCTGGAATTCGATGACGTCAACAACGAACAGCGTAAAGTGATCTATCACATGCGTAACACGTTGCTGGCCGCCGACAACATTGGCGAGACCATCGCCGATTTCCGTCAGGACGTGCTCAACGCCACCGTCAGCGCACACATTCCGCCACAATCCCTGCCTGAGCAGTGGGATGTCGCCGGTCTGGAAGCCGCGTTGAAGAGCGATTTTGGTGTCGATCTGCCCGTTCAGCAGTGGCTGGACGAAGACGACCACCTGTACGAAGAAACCCTGCGCGAAAAACTGATGGCCGAACTGCTGGCCGCGTACAACGAGAAAGAAGAGCAGGCGAGTGCCGAAGCACTGCGCACCTTCGAGAAGCAAATCGTACTGCGCGTGCTGGACGACCTGTGGAAAGACCACCTGTCGACCATGGACCACCTGCGTCACGGCATCCACCTGCGTGGCTACGCCCAGAAGAACCCGAAGCAGGAGTACAAGCGCGAGTCGTTCACGCTGTTCTCCGAACTGCTGGATTCGATCAAGCGCGATTCGATCCGCGTGCTGTCCCACGTTCAGGTGCGTCGCGAAGACCCGATCGAGGAAGAAGCTCGCCTGCGTCAGGAAGCCGAGGCACTGGCTGCGCGCATGCAGTTCCAGCACGACGAAGCACCGGGCCTGGAAGCCCCTGAAGTCTTGGGCGAAGAGGTTGATGTAGCCTTGGCTCAGACGCCAGTGCGCAACGACCAGAAGCTGGGCCGCAACGAGCTGTGCTACTGCGGTTCGGGCAAGAAGTTCAAACACTGCCACGGCCAGATCGAATAAGATTTCGCCCTGACGCTGCAACACCCCGCGCCGCGACCGGCCTTTGCCGTCGCGGCGTTTTGCCATTAATTTCACCGTCGCTTACGACGGCACACACATCATCTGATTTTTAAGGAGCGCATTCATGGCTGTTGGTCTTGGTCCTTTGCCCACTTTGCACCCGGTTGCCGGTTTTGAACTCGGTATCGCTTCGGCCGGCATCAAGCGCCCGGGGCGTAAAGATGTGGTGGTGATGCGCTGTGCCGAAGGTTCGACGGTCGCGGGTGTGTTCACCCTCAACGCGTTCTGCGCAGCGCCGGTGATCCTGGCCAAGCAACGCGTGGCTGGCACCATCCGCTACCTGCTGACCAACACTGGCAATGCCAACGCCGGCACCGGCGAGCCAGGCCTGGTGGCGGCTGCGCGTACCTGCGCCAAGCTGGCCGAGTTGACCGGCGTCGATGCCAGCCAAGTGCTGCCGTACTCCACCGGTGTGATCGGCGAGCCGCTGCCTGTCGAGAAGATCGAAGGCGCACTGCAAGCCGCGCTGGATGACCTGTCGGTGGACAACTGGGCGGCCGCTGCCACTGGCATCATGACCACCGACACCCTGCCCAAAGGCGCGAGCCGCCAGTTTGAGCACGATGGCGTGACCGTTACCGTGACCGGCATCAGCAAGGGCGCGGGCATGATCCGCCCGAACATGGCCACCATGCTCGGCTACATCGCCACTGACGCCAAGGTTTCCCGCGAGGTGTTGCACAGCCTGATCCTCGACGGCGCCAACAAGTCGTTCAACCGCATCACCATCGATGGCGACACCTCGACCAACGACTGCTGCATGCTGATCGCCACCGGCCAGGCCAACCTGCCGGAAATCACCGCCGCCAGCGGCCCGCTGTTTGCGGCGCTGAAACAGGCCGTGTTCGAAGTGTGCATGGACGTGGCCCAGGCCATCGTGCGCGACGGCGAAGGCGCCACCAAGTTTGTCACCGTTGAAGTCAACGGCGGCGGCAACCACCAGGAATGCCTGGACGTGGGCTACACCGTGGCCCACTCGCCGCTGATCAAGACCGCGCTGTTTGCTTCCGACCCGAACTGGGGCCGCATCCTCGCCGCCGTTGGCCGTGCCGGCGTGCCGGACCTGGACGTGAGCAAGATCGACGTGTTCCTCGGTGACGTGTGCATCGCCAGCCGTGGCGCCCGTGCCGAAACCTACACTGAAGCCCAGGGCTCGGCGGTGATGCAGCAGGAAGAAATCACCATCCGCATCGAGTTGGGTCGCGGCGAATGCAGCGAAACCATCTGGACCACCGACCTGTCCCACGAGTACGTGAAGATCAACGCGGAATACCGTACCTGATCGCCAAGAGGATAAGCGCGGTGAAACGAGTGCATGTAGCAGCAGCGGTGATCCGTGGTGTCGACGGCAGGATTCTGCTGGCGCGCCGCGCCGATACCCAGCATCAGGGCGGCCTCTGGGAGTTTCCCGGTGGCAAGGTGGAGGCCGGTGAATCGGTCGCCACTGCGCTGTCCCGCGAGTTGCAGGAAGAATTGGGCATCCAGGTCACCACGGCGCGGCCGTTGATCAAGGTGCAGCATGACTACCCGGACAAACAGGTGTTGCTGGATGTCTGGGAAGTGTCGGCGTTTACCGGCGAGCCCCATGGCGCCGAAGGGCAGCCGCTGGAATGGGTGGCCCCTCGGGATTTACCCAACTATGAGTTCCCAGCGGCCAATGCACCGATCGTTGCGGCTGCGCGCTTGCCAGCCGAGTACCTGATCACCCCGGGTGAACTGGAAACCCCGACGTTGTTGCGTGGTATCCAGAAAGCCATTGCCGGTGGCATCAAGCTGGTGCAACTGCGTGCGCCGAATGGTTACGACCCCAAGTATCGTGACCTGGCGGTGGACGCGGTGGGCCTGTGTGCCGGCAAGGCGCAGTTGATGCTCAAGGGGCCGTTTGAATGGCTGGGGGATTTTCCTGCGGCCGGCTGGCACATGACCTCGGCGCAACTGCGCAAGTACGCGAGTAAAGGTCGGCCATTACCCAAGGATCGGTGGTTGGCGGCTTCGTGCCACAACGCTGAGGAACTGGCGCTGGCAGAGTTGATGGACGTGGATTTCGTCACGCTGTCGCCGGTGCAACCGACCCAGACGCACCCCGATGCTCAGCCGTTGGGTTGGGAGCAGGCGGCGCAGTTGATCAGTGGGTTCAGCAAGCCGGTGTTTTTGCTGGGTGGGGTTGGGCCGGCCGAGCGGGAACAGGCTTGGGAGGCTGGGGCTCAGGGAGTTGCCGGGATTCGGGCGTTCTGGCCTGAGGTTTGATGTAGCTTTGCCGGCCTCATCGCAGGCAAGCCAGCTCCCACATTTTGAATGTATTCACAAATCAAATGTGGGAGCGGGCTTGCCCGCGATAGGGCCGGATCAAACACTACAAAATCATCAGTGCGGCTTGGCAGCCGCCTGCCACAAAACCTCCGCAACACCTTGGCGCCGGGCAATCACCCTGGCCGCCACAAACAACACATCCGACAACCGATTGATATACGCCAAGCCCACCCCTTCCAACGGCTCAATCGCATTCAACTGCTGACACCGCCGCTCCGCACTGCGCGCCAGGCTGCGGCACACATGGGCCTGGGCGATCAACGCCGAGCCACCGGGCAGGATGAAGTTCTCCAGCGGCCCGACTTCCTCGTTCCATCTGTCAATCGCCGCTTCCAGGCGATCCACTTCCGCTGCATTCAACGCCTTGTACACCGGCATTGCCAGCTCGCCGCCCAAGTCAAACAAGCGATGTTGGCAGGGGGTCAGCACCTCGATCACGTCCTTCAATTCAGGATGTTTACCGCACTGTTCTTCCAGGTTGGCCAGCAACAACCCCAACTGGCTGTTCAGCGTATCCACCTCGCCAATCGCTTCGACCCGAGGGTGGTCCTTGGGCACGCGGCGGCCGTCACCAAGGCCGGTTTCGCCTTTGTCGCCGGTGCGGGTGTAGATCTTCGACAGGCGAAAGCCCATGGTCATTGCTCCAGTTGAGTCAGTTCATAAGGCGGCAGTTGGCTGCCGGCCAAGGGCAGGCGCAAGGTGAAGCAGGTGCCTTGGCCGAGGGTGGACTGCACTTCCATCTGGCCCTTGTGGTTGTTGGTGATGATGAAATACGAAACCGATAGCCCAAGCCCGGTGCCCTGGCCGATTTCCTTGGTGGTGAAGAACGGCTCGAAGGTGCGTTTGCGCACGTTTTCACTCATGCCGATGCCGTTGTCTTCCACCTGGATTTCTGCCCACGGCGGGTTGAGGCGGGTGCGCAGGATGATGCGCCCCGGTTCGCGGTCGTCTTCACGCAGGTGGATGGCCTGGGCGGCGTTTTTCAGCAGATTGAGCAGCACTTGTTCAAGTTCGTTGGCGGTGCCGGGCACCGGGCCCAGTTGCGGGTCGAACTGGCGCACGATGGCCTGGCCCTTGAAGTCGAAACCGATGGTCAGGTCGAAATCATTGCCGGCGATTTCTACGGCCTGATCGATCAATGCAGGTAAGTCGCAAGGTGCCATCTGCCGGTTGCTGCGGCGGCTGAAACTGAGCATGTGGGTGACGATTTTTGCTGCGCGTGCACCGGCCTGCTGGATGCCGTCGAGCAGTTGCGGCACTTCGCGGCTGCGCAGGTAGCGGTTGACGACGTCCAGTTCGACGCCCGCCTGCTCGGCGTGTTCGAGGTTCTTGGGCAGGTCGGGGGAGAGGCGGCGGCGGATGTTCTGCACGTTATGCAGGATCGCCCCCAGCGGGTTGTTGATCTCGTGGGCCATGCCGGCGGCCAGCCCGCCGACGGAGAGCATTTTTTCCGACTGCACCATCATCTCTTCCAGGGACAGGCGCTGGGTGATGTCGTCGATACGAATCACCACGCCGCGCCCGGCGCCGCCCATCAGCGGGTAGAAGGTCAGGGCGTAATGCTTGGGCTCGTCGTCCTTGATCCAGGTGACGCGCTCGATGCGCTCCACGGTGTGCTGTTCAACGGTGGCCTTGATCTGCGGTAGGTACGGCTTGAGCGGCTGGAAGGCGAGGAAGATCGGCTGGTTCAGCGCTTCATCCAGGCGTGTGCCGGAGAGGGCGCTGGCTTCCTGGTTCCACTGGGTGACGTAGAGTTGCTCGTCCAGGGCGATCAGGGCGGATGGCATGGAGTCGATGATGCTGTTGAGGTAGTTCTGGAAGCCTGTGAGCTTTTTCTCGATCTTGCTGCGCACCTGGACTTCGAGTTCCAGTTTGCGGTTGGTGTGGCGGGTTTCTTCCGCTAGGCCCTGGGCCTGGGCGTAGGCTTCCTGGGAATCGTCCCGGGCGCGCTTGAGCTGCTGCTCGCGTGCCTCGATGCGCGACAGCATGGTGTTGAATGCCTCGGCCAGGCTGCCGATTTCATCGTGGTTGCCACGGCCGGCGCGCAGGGCGTAGTTCTCTTCGCGGGTGACCTGGCGCGAGAGTTCTTCCAATTCGTGGATCGGCCGGGTGATCAGGCGTTTGATCTGCCGGGCGATGATCAGCCACAGCAGCACGCTGAAAATCAGGATGCCCAGGCTGGCGGTCAAGGTGCCGGTATAGAACGCCACCGGCAGTTCACTGCTGGCCACCAGCAGCAAGTGCCCGGACGGCTGGCCAGCGCGGGGCAGGGTGATGACCTGGTTGCTGCGAAACTCGGTGACGCGCCAGGCTTCGATGTGCCGGTAATGGTCGGGCAGGTGCAGACGGTCGCCGTGTTGCATCTGCGCCAGGCGGTTGCCTTCGCCGTCATACAAGGCCGCCGCGCGCAGGGGCGAGTAGCTGGTCAGCTCATTGAGCAAGGCGTCGGCTTTGGCCGGGGATTCAAGGGCTTCGGCCGCCAGGGCGGGGTTGGACACCAATCGGCCAATGGCCTGGAGCGCCTGGGGCGCCATGCTTTCCTGGGAGATCCAGTAGGCGGCGCTGATAAAGGTGAGGTTGGCCACCAGCAATACGGTGGTCAGCAGCACCAGCAGGGCGGCCAGCAGTTTCTGCCCTACCGGTAGATTTTCTAGACGCTGGCGCAGCGGCATCAGGGTTTTCCCAGGTGATAGACAGGCGGGCAGGGTAGCGCGTGGCTCAGTCTTGGGGCAATCCGCGTACGCGTAACTGCTCGACCAAGCGTACTTGCAACTGCTGCAGATGGGGCAGGTTCAACTGGTGACGGGCCGCCGCCTGGCAAGCATAGCCCAATAGATAGCTGATTTCGGTGCGCCGGGCATTGGCCACGTCCTGATACATCGAGGAGTAATTGGCTGCGGTGGCCTCGATCACTCGCGTCACTTCGCTGTGCAGGTCCTGTGCGGCGGCGGGTTGGCCGCAGCATTCGAGCAGCTCGCTCAGTTCGGCGCAGAGGGTCGCGACTTCGCATTGGTGGGCTTGCAGGCCGCCGTTGCGGCATTGGTAAAGCACCGTCAGCGGATTGATCGCACAGTTGAGGGCGAGCTTGCGCCACAGGCGGGTGAGAATGTCGGTACTCCAGTCGTGGGGGATTGCGGCAGCGTGCAGGTCTTCCAGCCACAGTGGCGGGGTGGGATGGCCTACATCCCCCAGCCAGGTATAGCCGTGGCCGGCGAACACCACTCGCCAGTCGCCGTCGCGAAATGCGCCTTCGGTGCTGGAGGCAAAAATACAGCGGGCCAGGGGGAACTGGGCGGCCACTGCATCCTGGCTGCCGAGGCCGTTCTGCAGGAGGATCAATTCGGCGTCCGCAGCTAAACGATGTTGCAGCTGTGCGACAGCGCCTTGAGCGTCGTAGGCTTTGCATGCGACCAGTAGGCGATGGATTGGCTCCGGGCTGTCGGATGTTTCAGCGATCACCGGGTAGGTGTGTGCAATGCCGTGTTCCACCAGTGTCAGCCCTGGCCCGGCCTGATAGCTGGCCAGACGGGTTTCGTCGCGCACTATCAACCTGACGGGCACACCCGCGCGCGCCAGGCGCGTAGCCCACAGGGTGCCAAGGCTGCCGGCGCCGAGAATATGCCAGGTGATCGACATCAGTTTTTGCTCCGTAGGGTCGCCCGCAGTGAACGAGGCGAAAGAACCGCTATAATGCCCCGGCATTTTAGCTCGGGCGCGCTCCATCTCTACTGAGCCCGCCCCTTATATTGGAGAAATGACATGCCTTCGTTCGACGTGGTATCCGAACTGGACAAACACGAAGTCACCAACGCCGTCGAGAACGCCGTCAAGGAACTGGACCGCCGCTATGACTTGAAAGGCAAGGGCAGCTTCGAATTCAAGGAAAAGGACCTGACCGTCAACCTGACCGCGGAAGCTGAATTCCAGCTGGAAGCGATGATCGAGATCCTCAAGCTGTCGCTGGTCAAGCGCAAGATCGACGCGCAGTGCCTGGAAATCAAGGAAGCGTACGCCTCCGGCAAGCTGATGAAGCAGGAAGCCGTCCTCAAGGAAGGCATCGACAAGGAGCTGGCGAAGAAAATCGTGGCTCACGTCAAGGACGCCAAGCTGAAAGTCCAGGCGGCCATCCAAGGTGAGCAGGTACGTATCACCGGCAAGAAGCGTGACGACCTGCAAGAAGCGATCGCCGCCCTGCGCGCCAAGACCTTTGACATGCCGCTGCAGTTCAATAACTTCCGCGACTGATGGCCATTTGGGGAACCTGGGGGCGTTTTTGACGTCCCACGCCCCAGAACCTGCGCCGACCATTGAGCCCTACGGGGCTCAATTGCGTTACTGGGTACTCAATTTAAAGCCGCACATCCGCGAGACAGGAGAAGGTAGATGGATTTGAACGCTGAAGTGGATCAACTGATCAAGACGTCGCAGTCTTGGGTCCCGATGATCATGGAATACGGCAGCCGCGTATTGCTGGCCGTGCTGACCCTGGCCATCGGCTGGTGGCTGATCAACATCTTGACCCACCGGGTGGGACGCTTGCTGGCCCTGCGTAATGCGGACCTGGCGCTGCAACACTTCATCACCAACCTGGCCAACATCGCGCTGAAAGTGATGCTGATGGTCAACGTGGCCTCGATGATCGGCGTGGCAACCACCTCGTTCGTGGCCGCAATCGGCGCCGCAACCCTGGCTATTGGCCTGGCACTGCAAGGCAGCCTGGCGAACTTCGCCGGTGGCGTGCTGATCCTGTTGTTCCGTCCGTTCCGTATTGGTGACTGGATCGAAGCCCAGGGCACTTCCGGTACCGTCGACAGCATCCAGATCTTCCACACCGTGCTGCGTACAGGCGACAACAAGACGGTCATCATCCCGAACGGCAGCCTGTCCAACGGCATCATCACCAACACCAACCGTCAGCCAACCCGCAAGGTGGTGTTTGACGTGGGCGTGGACTATGACGCCGACCTGCAGAAAGCCCGTGAGGTGTTGCTGGATTTGGCAAAAGACCCGCGCGTACTGGCTGACCCGGCTGCGGTGGCCGTGGTGTCGACCTTGGGCGATAGCTCTATCACGGTTTCCCTGCGTTGCTGGACCAAGACGGCGGATTATTGGGATGTGGTGTTCATGTTGAATGAACTTGCACGTGACCGTTTGAAAGCGGCGGGGATTGATATCCCGTTTCCGCAGCGGGTTATTCGCGTAATGCAGGAAACGGCGACGAAGTAATAAGGTGTTGCAGTGTTTAACCTGGTCGATAGGTCAGGTTTAAACTTTTTGATGTGACTCGTTAGTTAGCTTGCTAGTTATTTTTTCATTGAAATAAAACTGCAATAAAAAAGCCGCTCCCTTGCAAACAGGGGAGCGGCTTTTTATTTAAGGTCGAAGCCTTAAGTCATCGTTGTAATCAGGCAATCAATTACAGGATGTTCAGCGGGTATTGCGCGATCAGACGCAGTTCGTCAAGCGAACCCGAGTAAACCTGATCAGACGAGCGATAGGTCGCTTGACGTACGCGCAGGCTCAGGTCCTTGGCTGGACCGCTCTGAATCACGTATTTGGCTTCGATGTCGCGTTCCCACTCTTTACCGTTGCTGGTAGAGGCGATGTTTGCGCCGGTACCTTTCACGTAACGGGTCATGAAGCTCAGGCCAGGAATACCGAAGGTAGCCATGTTGAGGTCATAACGAGCCTGGTAGGACTTCTCGCCTTCGGCGTTGAAGTCGGAACGGGCGATGGAGTTGGCCAGGAAGATCGTGCCGCCGCCGTCTACGCCGTAGGCGTATTGGCCGTCGCCAGTGATTTTCTGGGCTGCCAGGGTGAAGGTATGAGCGCCGAGGGTGTAAGCACCCTGCAAGCTGAACGCGCGGTTGTCGAGCTTGCTGCCGTCTTTGTCGGAGCGTACCAGGCCAGCGCCGTCGCTTTTGGTGCTGTAGATGTTGAAGTCGAAAGCCAGCGATTGGTCATCGCTCAGTGCGTGGGTCCAGTTTACGTTGGCGTAGGTCTTCTTCCAGTAATCTTCCACTTTCGAGTAGTAGAGGCTGGTGCTGAGCTCTGGAGTCCAGGCGTAAACGGCGCCACCGAAGTTGGCATCACGCAGGCCACGCTTGGAGCCAGGCTCGGAGCTGCTGATACTGTCCCGGTAGGTCTGGTCCTGGGCAACGATCGAAGTGAAGTGACCGGCTTCCAGTTTCAGGTCTTTGATTTCGGTGCTGGTGATGGAAACGCCTTGTGGCAGTTCCGGCAGCAGACGGCTGTCATCGGAAGCAAACACTGGAGCGGTGGTGTATTGATCGCCGACCTTCAGGACCGTGTTGGAGATACGGAACTTAACGGCGGCGCCACCTTTGGAGTAGTCGTCTTGCGAACGGCCGTCGGAACCTTCAGGGAACAAGCCGGTACCGGCGCGACCCTTGCCGCTGTCGAGCTTGACGCCCAGCAGGCCGATCACATCTACACCGACACCGATGGTGCCCTGGGTGTAACCCGAGCTGAACAGGCCGTGGAAGCCAAGGCCGGTTTCTTCGATACGGCTTTGTTCCGCATCGTGGTTACGGCGGTCACGGCTGAAGTACAGGGCTCGGGTCAGAATGCTGGCCGTGCTGTCTTCGATAAAGCCCTTGGAATCATCCTGGGCGGACGCCATTGCGAACTGCGAGGTGCCTGCTGAAACAGCCAGGGCGATCATGCTCCACTTCATCACGCGCATCGTGATTTGCTCCTTTGGTTTTTAGGAAGAGTACTGCCGTCCCACCTGTATTTTTGTCTGGGCGGCTCTTTCTTTTTTGTGTCGGCGCAAAGGTATATCACGCTGACAATCATTGGCGATACTTGCCTATCTTTCCTTTCAGCTTCTTTACGAGGCTGTCGTAAATTGCTAGATCCATGTCGCAAATTCACAGTCCTTAATGTAACGGGACTGACAACTTCAATGCTGTTTTCAAACGATTTTGAAAGTTTGAAGCCATCCTGATAAGCATTGAAACGCTACTGTTTTTTATCGCGAAACACCGGCTTCCAAGCGGGTGTCGTTGCCGACGATATGAGTGTGAATGCAACAAGCGTGCTCAAAGCGGTAACCGAATGTCATTTTTTCGTGAAAAACGTTACGACGCTGTTAAAACCGCATAAGCACGGGCTGTTTACGCCGTTTGGTTTGGACTTGACGCCCACCTATTACACGGGTTTGGTACTGCGAAAACCTTGCTGCCGAGCAAAACGTTACCGGTTCACCCCGCAGAGTGGGTAATTGGCGGATCCCTTTGAGGCACAAGTGGGTCATTTTGGTGCGCCCCGTTAAAGCCCGACTTAGCGTAGTCGAAATATCTGCCTGCATCGAAAAGGGGCAGGGCTTTTTTGTCGGGTGGCGTCTTCGCCGTGAAGGCGGGCGCATTCGAAGGTATGCTGGGCGCCTGAAACTGACCTGCCGAATGGAGTGCCCGCGGTGTTCGCCCTAGATCAACGCCTGCAACAAGACACGCTGGCCATTGGGGATTTCCCTCTGTGCCGCCTGCTGCTGTCCAATGACTCGAATTACCCCTGGTTCATCCTGGTGCCGCGCATCAACGCTATCAGTGAAGTGTTTCAACTAGATGTCGCCGATCAGCAGACTTTGTGGCAAGAGACGACGGCCCTTGCCCAATTGCTGAACGAAGGTCTTGGCGCCGACAAGATGAACATCGGCGCACTCGGTAACGTGGTCAGCCAGTTGCATGTGCATGTGATCGTGCGCAAACGCGACGACGCCGCCTGGCCGGCACCGGTATGGGGCAAGCATCCCGCCCAGCCTTACACCGACGCACAAGTGACGGCCATTCGCGCGCGATTGCGTGAACTGTTGCCTGCCGACTTTATCTTTACCCAGGGCTGAACCATGGACTTGCAAGACCGCGTCAACGACCTGGAAAGCCGCCTGGCCTTTCAGGACGACACCATCGAAACCCTCAATGACATCCTGGTCACTCAGCAGCGGGCGGTTGAACGCCTGCAATTGCAGATGGCCGCGCTGCTCAAGCGCCAGGAAGAAATGGGCGGCCAGTTCGAGACCTCCGAAGAGGAAGCGCCGCCGCCCCATTATTGATGCCGCTCCATCAATAGCCGGGCAATAAAAAAACCGCGCCCCAGTCAGCACTGGGTCGCGGTTTTTTTGTTGCGAAGTTTAAATCAGCGACGCGGCAGTGCCGCAATCACGTCTTCTGCTTGCAAACCCTTGTCGCGGTTCATCACGGAGAACTCCACGCGCTGGCCTTCCACCAGGACGCGATGGCCTTCGCCACGGATGGCCCGGAAGTGGACGAAGATATCGTCGCCCGAATCGCGGGAAATAAAGCCGAAGCCTTTGGAGGTGTTGAACCACTTGACGGTGCCGGTATCGCGGTTGGTCATGTCGTAGTTTTGCGACGCGGCCGCAGGCGACGAACGGTAGAAGCTGATCGCCAAGTGAAGAACGATGGCAACCACGGCAATCACCAGGCTGAGCAGGATGGCCGGGTGGCCACCGACTTCAGGCATGGGCGCCAGGAGGGTGAGGGTTTGCACGACAACGGTCAGTACCAGCAGCGCGCTGACCAGGTTTTGCAGTTGATGACGTGTGCCTTTGTTCCAGTAAGGGATCACTGGTGCCAACGTCAGGTTAAGAAGGCCGAACAAGGCCAGGTACAGAGCGTCATGTTGTTGCAGGTAGGGCAGGCTTTCAGGCTGCAGGCTCGGGATAAAGGACAGCAGCAAAGCTGCAACGCCCGTTAGCAGGTGGACGATTTTCAACATTTTGATTAACTCACGTTAAGACGGATCACAAGGAAGAGCTGACTGGCACGGTTCGCTTCTGAACAATGGGAGGCGTTGAGCACGTGCGCGGGTATCAGCCTATGTAACGTGCCGCAAACATTAACGGCAGCCACACGCCGCCTATTTAACAGCAAAGGCTGTGCCTACTCAAATCAAGCATTTCAGGGTGTTGCGATGGCGTGGGCATTTCTGCGACAAAGGCTTGTTCTAGAGAGGTATGGGCGTTTTTGAATGGGGATTTGAAACTTTTCCTACATGGTTGACGGCTTGCCCTGCGGCGGCCAGTACAGAGTAGAAGGGGCAATTTGCCGCACGTGCCATGGTGGCGTCGGGCTGCACAAGGCCGACTCTCTTGCTAGAGTGGTCCTGCACCTGATCAATGAACGTTCGTCAATTGAAGGGGAAAACCATGGCAATCGATATTGGTATCAGTGAAGAAGACCGTAAATCCATCGTCGATGGGCTGTCACGGCTGCTGTCCGATACCTACGTACTGTATCTGAAGACCCACAACTTCCATTGGAACGTCACGGGCCCCATGTTTCGTACGCTGCACTTGATGTTTGAAGAGCAGTACAACGAATTGGCGCTGGCGGTGGACTCCATTGCCGAGCGCATCCGCGCCCTCGGCTTCCCTGCGCCGGGTGCCTATTCGATCTATGCCCGCCTGTCTTCCATCAAGGAAGAGGAGGGCGTGCCCAGCGCCGAAGAGATGATCAAGCAGCTGGTGGCGGGCCAGGAGGCCGTTACCCGCACCGCGCGCGGTATCTTCCCACTGCTCGACAAGGTCAGTGATGAGCCGACCGCCGACTTGCTGACCCAACGTATGCAGGTTCACGAAAAAACCGCGTGGATGCTGCGCTCCTTGCTCGAAAACCATTAAATACGCACCCGCAGTGGCGCCACCCTGGTGCCACTTGCTTGTTTCTCTTCGCTTCCTGGCGTTGTCCTACAACTATCAACTCCGCGTCTTCTGGCCGCCTTTGTCCTCCTGCTGTTTTATAGGCCCACTGTCCCGTGGGACAAACCCATGGGCTGCTGTTTGGCAATGGAGTGTCAGGTGTATGTCACGCGGAGTGGGTAATGGAGTGATGGAGGCCTGTGGTTTCCACAAGATAAAAGTCGATCCCTTTGCAAAGGGCTTCGACATGGGACTGGCCAGGCCCTTGTCCCGATCAGTCAGGCTCAATGGATTTTCCACGTGCCTGCGACTTGAACAGATTTATTGGAACATCCTCACGGAAATTGCCAGGATCAATGCCTGTTCAGTCAGTGCATTGCTGTCTTATGTCGATCGGGAAGTGCATTTGCGTTATGGGGGAGTGAAGAACTTCAGTGGTCTGGTCCGGGTGGTGTGTGTGGTTCACGCACTCAAGGGCCACGTAGATCCGCCGAGCCCTGGGTAAACCAGCGGTCCCGAGCGCGGCCCGCTGTCCAGGCGGGCTGCGTCTCGGGCAGAAAGCCGGCTGCGCTGCCTTGATTTACCCTATATAATCCCGCGCTTTGCTGCGCGTGCCTGGGCTATTCTCCAATGGGCAGGCGTGGCGCAGTAACGATCTGATCGCCGAGACATCGCCATGCCCATGTACGACTATCAATGTGCTTCCTGTGGTCATCAGTTGGAAGCCATTCAGAAGATCAGCGCAGCACCGCTGGTCGATTGCCCAGCCTGCCAGGCGCCGGAGCTCAAGAAGATGTTGTCCATGCCAGGCTTCCGCCTGAGTGGCAGCGGCTGGTACGAGACCGACTTCAAGACCGGCTCGAAGAAGAATCTGGCCGGCGGCGACAAAGCAGACTGAGTTGAACTCTACGCGCAGGCTCCTGCATTATCCGTCCCCTGGCTTAAATGTACGGTGACGAGGCAGGCCTCCACCGAATTTCGAATTACGAGAAGTGAAACCACTACCATGATGCGCAGCCACTATTGCGGCCAACTGAACGAGACCCTGGAAGGCCAGGAAATCACTCTTTGCGGATGGGTTCACCGTCGCCGCGACCACGGCGGGGTCATCTTCCTCGATATCCGTGATCGTGATGGTCTGGCCCAGGTGGTGTTCGACCCGGACCGCGCCGAAAGCTTCGCCGCCGCCGACCGCGTGCGCAGCGAATACGTCGTGAAGATCACCGGCAAGGTGCGCCTGCGTCCGGCCGGTGCCGTGAACAAGAACATGGCTTCTGGCGGCATCGAAGTGCTGGGTTACGAACTGGAAGTGCTGAACGAGTCGGAAACCCCGCCGTTCCCGCTCAATGAGTTCTCCGACGTGGGCGAAGAAACCCGCCTGCGCTACCGCTTCCTGGATCTGCGTCGCCCGGAAATGGCCGAGAAGCTGCGTCTGCGTTCGCGCATGACCACCAGCATCCGCCGCTTCCTCGACGAGAACGGCTTCCTTGACGTTGAAACGCCAATCCTGACCCGGGCCACCCCGGAAGGCGCGCGTGACTACCTGGTGCCGAGCCGCACCCACGCCGGCAGCTTCTTCGCCTTGCCGCAATCGCCGCAGCTGTTCAAGCAACTGCTGATGGTGGCCGGCTTCGACCGTTACTACCAGATCGCCAAGTGCTTCCGTGACGAAGACCTGCGCGCCGACCGCCAGCCGGAATTCACCCAGATCGACATCGAGACCAGCTTCCTCGATGAAAAAGAGATCATGGGCCTGACCGAACAAATGATCCGCAACCTGTTCAAGGAAGTGCTGGACCTGGAATTCGGCGACTTCCCGCACATGACCTTCGAAGAAGCCATGCGCCGCTACGGTTCCGACAAGCCAGACCTGCGTAACCCGCTGGAACTGGTAGACGTTGCCGACCAGCTCAAAACAGTCGACTTCAAGGTGTTCAGCGGCCCGGCCAACGACCCTAAATGCCGCATCGCTGCCCTGCGTGTGCCTGGCGGCGCGAGCATGCCGCGCAAGCAGATCGACGACTACACCAAGTTCGTCGGCATCTACGGTGCCAAGGGCCTGGCGTACATCAAGGTCAACGAGCGCGCCAATGGCGTTGACGGCCTGCAATCGCCGATCGTGAAAAACATCCCGCTGGAAAACCTGAACGAGATCCTCGATCGCGTTGGTGCGGTTGATGGCGACATCGTGTTCTTCGGCGCCGACAAGGCCAAGATCGTCAGCGAAGCCCTGGGCGCGCTGCGGATCAAGCTGGGTCACGACCTGAACCTGCTGACCTGCGAATGGGCCCCGATGTGGGTCGTTGACTTCCCGATGTTCGAAGAGAACGACGACGGCAGCTTCAGCGCCTTGCACCACCCGTTCACCGCCCCGAAGTGCACGCCTGCCGAGCTGGAAGCCAACCCGGCTGGCGCTCTGTCCCGTGCCTACGACATGGTCTTGAACGGTACTGAGCTGGGTGGCGGTTCGATCCGTATCCATCGCAAGGAAATGCAACAGTCGGTCTTCCGCCTGCTGGGCATCAACGAAGCAGAACAGGAAGAGAAGTTCGGCTTCCTGCTCGACGCCCTGAAATACGGCGCGCCGCCCCACGGTGGCCTGGCCTTCGGCCTGGACCGCCTGGTGATGCTGATGACCGGCGCCCAGTCGATCCGTGAAGTGATCGCCTTCCCGAAAACCCAGAGTGCTGCGGACGTCATGACCCAGGCTCCAGGTGTGGTGGATGCCAAGGCGCTGCGCGAGTTGCACATCCGCCTGCGCGAGACGCCGAAGGCTGAGTAAGGCTGCGGCGTGAAAGCGCACTGAGTTCTACGCAGTCTAAAAAGGCGCATCTTCGGATGCGCCTTTGCGTTACAAGGGTTGCATCCTGCCTGGGGCAGGGTTGACAAGGTTTCTACAGAATTTCGGAGTTGTGTTATGGCTGGCCATTCCAAGTGGGCGAACATCAAGCACCGCAAAGAGCGTCAGGATGCCAAGAAAGGCAAGATCTTCACCAAGTGGATTCGCGAGCTGACCGTCGCTGCCCGCCAGGGCGGTGGCGACCCGGGCTCCAACCCGCGCCTGCGCCTGGCGCTGGACAAGGCCCTCGGCGCCAACATGAGCCGCGACATCATCGACCGCGCCGTGGCCCGTGGTGCCGGCGCTGCCGATACCGACGACATGGTCGAGCTGACCTATGAAGGCTACGGCCCGGGCGGCGTGGCGGTGATGGTCGAGTGCATGACCGACAACCGCAACCGTACCGCCGCAGCGGTGCGCCATGCGTTCAGCAAGTGCGGTGGCAACCTCGGTACTGACGGCTCGGTGGCCTATCTGTTCGAGCGTAAGGGCCAGATTTCCTTCGCGCCGGGTGTAGATGAGGACGCGCTGATGGAAGCGGCGATGGAGGCTGACGCCGACGACGTAGTGACCAACGAAGATGGCTCCATCGACGTGTTCACCTCGTTTGCCAGCTTCTACGCCGTGCGCAACGCCCTCGACGCAGCGGGTTTCAAAGGCACTGACGCGGAAATCGTGATGCTGCCGACCACCAGTGCCGAACTGGACCTGGAGGGTGCACAGAAAGTGCTGAAGCTGCTGGATATGCTTGAAGACCTGGATGATGTGCAGAACGTCTATTCGAATGCCGACATCCCGGAATCTGTAGCCGAGCAGCTTACCTGAGCACAATGAGGATCCTTGTGGGAGCTGGCTTGCCTGCGATGGCATCACTTCGGGTTGACAGAAACACCGAGGTGTCTGCATCGCAGGCAAGCCAGCTCCCACAGTTGTTCGATGTTGGCCGCAAGAATTGTGTTTTTCCCACTCTGCAGGCGTTATGACTTTAATCCTAGGTATCGACCCCGGTTCGCGCATCACCGGCTTTGGCGTGGTGCAACAAACCCCGCGCGGCTGCATTTACGTCGCCTCGGGTTGCATCCGTACAGGCGCCGGCGAGTTGGCTGAGCGCCTGCAGATCGTCTATCGCGGTGTGCGTGAGGTGATCCAGACCTACGGCCCGGTGACCATGGGCATCGAAAAGGTGTTCATGGCCAAGAACGCCGATTCGGCGCTCAAGCTTGGCCAGGCCCGTGGCGCGGCCATCGTCGCCGGTGCCGAGGAGGGCATGGAGATCGCCGAATACACCGCGACCCAGGTCAAGCAGGCCGTGGTCGGCACCGGTGCGGCGAACAAGGAACAGGTGCAGATGATGGTCATGCACATGCTCAAACTCACCGCCAAGCCGCAAATCGACGCCTCCGACGCCCTGGCCATCGCCATTTGCCATGCGCACACCCGTTCCAGCCTGCTGCCCCACGGCCTGGGCACGGCACGCAGTCGTGGCGGGCGGCTGCGTCTCTGATAGCATCAGCGCAATCGTTTTTCCCGGTCTGGTCTGTGCCTGACCCTCAAGCTTTAAGGATTTGAACCGTGATTGGACGCTTGCGCGGCACCCTCGCTGAGAAACAGCCGCCGCACCTGATTCTGGATGTCAACGGGTTGGGGTATGAGCTGGAAGTGCCCATGACCACCCTGTATCGCCTGCCGTCGGTCGGCGAGCCGATTACGCTGCACACCCATCTGGTGGTGCGCGAAGATGCGCAATTGCTCTATGGTTTCATTGGCAAGCGCGACCGCGACTTCTTCCGCGAGTTGATTCGCCTTAATGGCGTCGGCCCGAAACTGGCGCTGGCGTTGATGTCGAGCCTGGAAGTGGATGAGCTGGTGCGCGCGGTGTCGGCCCAGGACACCTCGGCGCTGACCAAGGTGCCGGGTGTCGGCAAGAAGACCGCCGAGCGCCTGCTGGTGGAACTCAAGGACCGTTTCAAGGCCTGGGAAGTGGTGCCGAGCATGTTCGCCCTGGTACCGAACCAACCGGACATGCCAGCGGCCCAGGTCGCCAGCGCCGAGAGCGATGCGGTCAATGCGCTGATTTCCCTGGGCTACAAGCCGCAGGAAGCCAGCAAGGCCGTGTCGGCCATCAAGGATAAGAACCTGAGTGCCGAAGACATGATCCGCCGCGCCCTGAAGGGAATGATTTAAGTGATTGAAGCAGATCGTCTGATCGCGGCCACCGGCCCGCGCGACCGTGAAGAAGTGCAGGACCGCGCCATCCGCCCCCTGAGCCTGGCCGACTACATCGGCCAGCCCACCGTGCGCGAGCAGATGGAACTGTTTATCCAGGCCGCGCGCGGGCGCAGTGAGTCTTTGGATCACACGTTGATCTTTGGCCCTCCGGGCTTGGGCAAGACCACCCTGGCCAATATCATCGCCCAGGAAATGGGCGTGTCGATCAAGTCCACCTCCGGCCCGGTGCTGGAACGTCCGGGTGACCTGGCGGCACTGTTGACCAATCTTGAGCCGCACGACGTGCTGTTTATCGACGAGATCCACCGGCTGTCGCCGATCGTTGAGGAAGTGCTGTACCCGGCCATGGAAGACTTCCAGCTCGACATCATGATCGGCGAAGGCCCGGCGGCGCGCTCGATCAAGCTCGACCTGCCACCCTTCACCCTCGTTGGTGCCACCACCCGCGCGGGCATGCTGACCAACCCGTTGCGAGACCGTTTCGGCATTGTTCAACGTCTAGAGTTCTATAGCACCGCAGACTTGGCGACCATCGTCAGCCGTTCGGCGGGCATTCTCGGCTTGCCGCTGGACCCGGAAGGCGCGTTCGAAATCGCCCGTCGTGCCCGTGGTACACCGCGAATCGCCAACCGTTTGCTGCGCCGCGTGCGTGACTTTGCCGAGGTGCGTGCCAAGGGCCACATCACCAAGGCCGTGGCCGACTTGGCCTTGAACCTGCTGGATGTGGATGAGCATGGCTTCGATCACCAGGATCGGCGTCTACTCTTGACCATGATCGAGAAGTTCGACGGCGGCCCGGTGGGCGTCGACAGCCTGGCAGCCGCCATCAGCGAAGAGCGCCACACGATCGAGGATGTGCTGGAGCCGTACCTGATCCAGCAGGGTTACATCATGCGCACCCCAAGGGGCCGAGTAGTGACGCGGCATGCCTACCTGCACTTTGGGTTAAACATTCCGTCACGATTGGGTGAGATGCCCGTGGTAGACGAATTCCTTGATGCAGTGGACGATTAAAAGCATTGCGCAAGTCGATTTATTCGACGTTTGTGCTGTCCTAGTGGCTGGCGGCGTCATTCAGTTACTGGAAATGTTTCAGGGAATGAAAAAACAGTTGCCCAGCCGGATTGGCAACCTGAGGAGTAAGCACTAGAGTATGCGCGCGCAAAACGGGGATCAGTCGTTCGCACATCGCTGTCGCGTTTATTACGAGGACACCGATGCGGGCGGCATCGTGTATTACGTCAATTATCTCAAGTTCATGGAGCGGGCTCGAACCGAGCGGCTACGGGAGCTGGGCTTTGCCCAATCCCAGCTGGCAGGGGAGGACCTGTTGTTTGTCGTGCATTCCAGCGAGGCGCGGTATCACGCGCCGGCGCGGCTGGACGATGAACTGCTGGTCAGCGCTGAAGTAATCGAATTGAACCGTGTCAGCCTGCGCTTTAAACAGCAGGTCAGGCGGGCAACGGATGCAACGCTGCTCTGTGAGGGGCAGTTCCTGGTGGCTTGTGTGCGCACCAATAGTTTGAAACCCCGGGCCATTCCCGAAGCTCTACGTGCGGCCTTTGCTGGCGTAAGCGGCGCGGGTAAACAATCAAAGCAGGAGATTTAGCGTGGAACCTACCGTCGTCGACCATTCCTCCATGTGGAGCCTGGTCAGCAATGCCAGTGTCGTGGTTCAACTGGTAATGCTGACCCTGGTAGCCGCATCGGTTACCTCTTGGGTCATGATTTTTCAGCGCAGCAACCTGCTGCGTGCCGGTAGACGTGCCCTGGAGAGCTTTGAAGAGCGCTTCTGGTCGGGTATCGACCTGTCCAAGCTGTACCGCCAGGCGGGCAGCAACCCGGACCCGGATTCGGGCGTCGAGCAGATCTTTCGCGCTGGTTTCAAGGAATTCTCCCGTCTGCGTCAGCAGCCTGGCGTTGACCCGGAAGCCGTGATGGAAGGCGTGGCCCGCGCCATGCGCGTGGCCATCTCCCGCGAAGAAGAAAAGCTTGAGCAAAGCTTGCCGTTCCTCGCCACCGTCGGTTCCGTGAGCCCGTACATCGGCCTGTTCGGTACCGTGTGGGGGATCATGAACTCCTTCCGCGGCCTGGCCCAGGCCCAGCAAGCGACCCTGGCCACCGTGGCCCCGGGTATCGCCGAAGCCCTGATCGCCACCGCGATCGGCCTGTTCGCTGCTATCCCCGCAGTAATTGCCTACAACCGTTTTGCTGCCACCAGCGAAACCCTGATTGGCCGTTACTACACCTTCGCCGATGAATTCCAGGCGATCCTGCACCGTAAAGTGCACACCAGCGAAGAATAAGCAGGTAATTCACAATGGCTTTAATCGCTCGAGCTCGCAAAAAGCGCAAGCCGGTCGCCGAGATGAACGTAGTGCCTTACATCGACGTGATGCTGGTACTGCTGGTTATCTTCATGGTGACCGCGCCGATGCTCAATCAGGGCGTGAAGGTTGATCTGCCCAAGGTTTCCAGCGAAGCCTTGCCGCAAGACAACAACACTCAGGTCCTGACCATTTCGATCAAGGCTGACAAGACCTACTACTGGAACCTTGGCAGCGAAGTCGATACCCAGAAACAGCAGGACAAGGCCATGACCTTGCCGCAGATGACCGACGCGGTGACCAAGATCATCCGTTCCGGCAACGAAGGCGGCAAGCACACCCAGGTGTTCATTCGTGGTGACAAGGTTGTCGACTACGGCTCTGTCATGGGCGCCATGGGCGGGCTGCAGAAGGCCGGCGTCGGTAACGTTGGCTTGATTACCGAGGCGCCCTGATGCAGCAGCAGCGAGAGCCGTCCGCCTCGGAAAGCTACTTCTGGCCTAGCGTCTGGGCAATTGCCCTGCACGTCCTGGTGTTTGGCATGCTGTTCGTCAGCTTTGCCATGACCCCGGACCTGCCGCCAGCCAAGCCGATCGTGCAGGCGACCCTGTATCAGCTGAAATCGAAAAGTCAGGCCACCACCCAGACCAATCAGAAGATTGCGGGTGAGGCCCAGAAGTCGGCTGCGCGCCAGACTGAAGTCGAACAGATGGAACAGAAAAAGGTCGAGCAGGAAGCGGTGAAGGCTGCTGCGGAACAAAAGAAAGAAGAGGCGGCTCAAAAGGCCGAGGAATCGAAAAAGGCTGACGAAGCGAAGAAGGCCGACGAGGCGAAAAAGGCTGATGAAGCCAAGAAAGCCGAGAAAGCTGCCGAAGCCAAAAAAGCCGAAGAGAAACAATTGGCTGATATAGCCAAGAAGAAATCTGAAGAAGAAGCCAAAAAAGCTGCCGAAGAAGAGGCCAAGAAAAAGGCCGCTGAGGAAGCCAAGAAGAAAATAGTCGAAGACGCGAAGAAGAAAGCCGCCGAAGACGCCAAGAAAAAAGCTGAAGCAGACGAGGCGAAGAAGAAAGTCGCCGATGACGCTAAGAAGAAAGCTGCCGCCGACGCCACCAAGAAAAAGGCCCAGGAAGCAGCACGCAAATCCGCCGAAGAGAAAAAGGCCCAGGCCTTGGCAGATTTGCTTTCGGACACGCCGCAGCGTCAGCAAGCCTTGGCCGATGAACGTGGTGATGAAGTCGCGGGCAGTTTCGACGACCTGATTCGGGCGCGGGCAGCAGAGGGTTGGACGCGTCCACCTTCGGCACGCAAAGGCATGACAGTAGTGCTGCAGATCGGCATGTTGCCGGACGGTACGGTGACTTCGGTCAGCGTGGCCAAGTCCAGTGGCGATGGTTCGTTCGACAGTTCGGCGGTTGCAGCGGTCAAGAACATTGGCCGGTTGACCGAGATGCAGGGAATGAAACCAAGCGACTTCGCTCCCTATCGTTCATTCAAGATGACATTCACACCTGAGGATCTAGCCTTGTGAGAAACCTTCTTCGAGGAATGCTTGTCGTTATTTGCTGTATGGCAGGGATAGCGGCGGCGGATGAAAAAAACATCCTGGTCACCAGCGGTAGCGATCGGGCCACCCCGATCGCGGTAGTACCGTTTGGTTGGCAGGGCGGCAGCGTGCTGCCGGACGACATGGCCCAGATCGTCAGCGACGACCTGCGCAACTCCGGTTACTACGCGCCGATTCCAAAAGGCAACATGATCAGCCAGCCGAACCAGGCCAGCGAAGTTGTGTTCCGCGACTGGAAAGCCGTGGGCGCGCAGTACCTGATGGTCGGCAATATCGTGCCAGCCGGTGGTCGCCTGCAGATCCAGTACACCTTGTTCAACGTGGCCACCGAGCAGCAGGTCTTGACCGGCAGCGTGTCGGGCACGGCTGAACAACTGCGTGACATGGCGCACTACATTTCGGACCAGTCGTTTGAAAAGCTCACCGGTATCAAGGGTGCTTTCTCGACGCGTCTGCTTTATGTAACGGCTGAGCGTTTCTCGGTAGACAACACGCGCTACACCTTGCAGCGTTCGGACTACGACGGTGCTCGCGCCGTGACCTTGCTGCAATCCCGTGAGCCGATCCTGTCGCCGCGTTTTGCACCGGACGGCAAGCGTATTGCCTACGTGTCCTTTGAACAGAAGCGTCCGCGCATCTTCGTCCAGCACATCGATACTGGCCGTCGTGAGCAGATCACCAACTTCGAAGGCCTCAACGGCGCGCCAGCCTGGTCGCCGGATGGTTCGCGCCTGGCGTTCGTGCTGTCCAAGGATGGCAACCCTGATATCTACGTGATGAACATGGCTTCGCGCCAGATCTCTCGCGTGACCAGCGGCCCAGGTATCAACACCGAGCCGTTCTGGGGTAAAGATGGCTCGACCATCTACTTCACTTCCGACCGTGGCGGCAAGCCACAGGTCTACAAGGCAAGCGTGGGCGGCGGTGGTGCGGAACGTGTGACCTTTATTGGTAACTACAACGCCAATCCGAAGCTTTCGGCTGATGAAAAGACGTTGGTGATGATTCACCGTCAGGATGGTTTCACTAATTTCCGGGTTGCGGCCCAGGATTTGCAGCGTGGAACCGTAAAAATCCTTACAGATACCAACCTTGACGAGTCAGCTACTGTTGCGCCCAACGGCACCATGGTAATCTACGCCACCCGCCAGCAGGGCCGGGGAGTCTTGATGCTCGTATCCATTAATGGACGCGTAAGGCTCCCACTTCCTACCGCTCAAGGCGAAGTCAGAGAACCATCCTGGTCCCCTTACCTGAACTGACGCGGCGCTACAAAAAGAAGTACTTAACACACTGGGGTTCATTAGGAGTTTCACGATGGAAATGCTGAAGTTTGGTAAGTTTGCTGCTCTGGCTCTGGCTCTGTCCGTAGCCGTTGGTTGCTCGTCTAAAGGCGGCGACAATGCCGGTGAAGGCGCAGCTGTTGATCCAAACGCTGGTTACGGCGCTAACACTGGTGCAGTTGACGGCTCCCTGAGCGAAGAAGCTGCTCTGCGCGCTATCACCACTTTCTACTTCGAATACGACAGTTCGGACCTGAAACCAGAAGCCATGCGCGCTCTGGACGTTCACGCGAAGGACCTGAAAGCTAACGGCGCTCGCGTTGTTCTGGAAGGTAACACCGACGAACGTGGTACTCGTGAGTACAACATGGCACTGGGCGAGCGTCGTGCGAAAGCCGTTCAGCGCTACCTGGTACTGCAAGGTGTTGCTCCAGGCCAACTGGAACTGGTTTCCTACGGTAAAGAGCGTCCAGTTGCTACTGGCCACGACGAGCAGTCCTGGGCTCAAAACCGTCGCGTCGAACTGCGTAAGTAATTCGTCATGCGAACGTGCCGTCGTGCTCTAACTGTATTGGCTCTCAGCCTCGCACCGCTTGCGGTGTGGGCTGCGGTTCCTGTGGAAGATAGCAACTCTGGCTATAACAATAGCGGGAGCAGTTATCCGCCAGCAGGTTATGGCACGAACGGCGCCTATGCGGGGGGAGCGGCTACGTCCGCTCCCTCGGCACAGGGCGAACTGTTCAACCAGCTGCAACGCATGCAGGATCAATTGGCGCAGCAACAAGGCACCATTGAAATTCTGCAAAATGAAGTGCGCCAGCTGAAGCAAGAAGGCCTGGAGCGTTACCAGGATCTTGATCGACGCATTGGAGCCGGCGTTACACCTGCCGCAACTCCTGATAATTCTTCTGCCGGTGGCGCGCCTAGCGCAGCTATCGGTGGTGCAGCAGCAGGGGCGGCTGTCAGCCAAGCCCCTGCCGCCAGCAGCGAACCGGGTGATCCGGCGAAGGAAAAGCTGTATTACGATGCAGCCTTCGACCTGATCAAGGCCAAGGACTTCGATAAAGCCAGCCAGGCATTTACCGCTTTCCTGCGCAAATACCCGAACAGCCAGTACGCGGGCAATGCCCAATACTGGTTGGGCGAGGTCAACCTGGCCAAGGGTGATCTACAAGCGGCGGGCCAGGCATTTGCCAAGGTCAGCCAGTTGTACCCCAAGCACGCCAAGGTGCCGGATTCGCTGTACAAACTCGCCGACGTAGAACGCCGCCTGGGTCATACCGACAAGGTCAAAGGCATTCTGCAACAGGTGGTCGCCCAATATCCGGGGACTTCCGCCGCTCAGTTGGCCCAGCGGGACTTGCAGCGCTTGTAAGCAATGCAGCCCGTTTGGAAGAAACCCGCGCCTGGCGCGGGTTTTTTCGTTAGAATCCACGCCCTTTTATGAAACACGCTTCTTGGGGTCTACGCGTTGGCGGGGTCTCTCGAAGTGCCTGACGGAGGCGGACAGCCTGTTTAGCTGTTACGCCCGTGGCGACTATGCAAGACACATTACGTATCACCGAAGTTTTTTACTCTTTGCAGGGTGAAACGCGCACCGCTGGCCTGCCCACAGTATTTGTGCGCCTGACCGGTTGCCCTCTGCGTTGCCAATACTGTGACAGCGCCTACGCCTTCAGTGGCGGCACCGTGCGCACCCTCGACGACATCCTCGAACAGGTTGCCGGCTTCCGGCCACGCTACGTCTGTGTGACGGGCGGTGAGCCCTTGGCGCAACCCAATGCCATCCCTTTGCTCAAGCAGTTGTGCGATGCCGGTTACGAGGTGTCCCTGGAAACCAGCGGCGCCTTGGATATTTCCGCGGTCGACCCGCGCGTGAGCCGAGTAGTCGATCTGAAGACGCCCGACTCCAAGGAATCGCACCGCAACCGTTACGAGAACATCGACTTGCTGACGGCCAACGATCAGGTCAAGTTCGTCATCTGTTCCCGTGACGATTACGACTGGGCGAACTCCAAGCTGATCCAATACGGCCTGGACCGTCGCGCAGGCGAGGTGCTGTTTTCTCCCAGCCACCACGACCTGAACGCCCGCGACCTTGCCGACTGGGTGGTGGCGGACAATCTACCGGTGCGCCTGCAATTGCAGTTGCACAAATACCTCTGGAACGACGAGCCGGGACGCTGACATGACCGAACAAACCACAGATCAAAAACGCGCCGTAATCCTGCTGTCCGGCGGCCTTGACTCCGCCACCGTAGTCGCAATGGCGCAAGCTGAAGGCTACAGCTGCTACACCATGAGCTTCGACTACGGCCAGCGCCACCGCGCCGAACTCAACGCCGCTGCCCGTGTAGCGCGCGACATGGGCGTGGTCGAGCACAAGGTCATCGGCCTGAACCTCAACGGCATCGGCGGTTCCGCCCTGACCGACAGCAGCATCGACGTGCCGGAAGCGCCGAGCGAAGGCATTCCAATCACCTACGTGCCGGCGCGCAACACCGTCTTCCTATCCCTGGCCCTCGGCTGGGCCGAAGTGCTCAACGCCCGCGACATCTTTATCGGCGTCAACGCGGTGGATTATTCCGGCTACCCAGACTGCCGCCCAGAGTTCGTCGAGTCGTTCGAACGCATGGCCAACCTGGCGACAAAGGCCGGTGTAGAAGGGCAGGGCTTCCGCATCCTGGCGCCGCTGCAAAACCTCAGCAAAGCCGATATCGTCAAGGCTGGCGTAGGACTTGGCGTCGATTACTCGCTGACAGTTTCCTGCTACCAGGCAGACGATGACGGCCGTGCTTGTGGGAAATGCGACAGCTGCAGACTGCGTGCAGAAGGCTTCCAAGCGGCCGGAATTACGGACCCAACGCGTTATTTCTGATTTATTTAAAATAAGGTGTTGAATAATCCTTAGAAATCAGTATTATACGCGCCACCACACAGCGGGTCGTTAGCTCAGTTGGTAGAGCAGTTGGCTTTTAACCAATTGGTCGTAGGTTCGAATCCCACACGACCCACCATTTTTGGCGGTTTAGAAAATCCGGAAGGCCCACGCAAGTGAGGATTTCCGGGTTTTTTTTTGCCTGGGATTTAGCGCGGTCTACCTGGCCGGGCCATTTCGAAAAATCCGATAGCGCTGCGTCAGGAAGACCCCATGCGTCACCTCAACACCATCACCCGCGCATTCCAACCCGAGTCCATCGGCGACATCACCTTCCATTTCGACCCCCGCCATCAGCCTGAACTCTCCACGCTGGTCCAGCGCTTCCTCGCCGCACCGCAGCAACACACCAGCCTCGACATACCCGAAGCCACCCGCGGCGTATTCCTGCTGGAGGGAGAGCGCCGGTGGGTGTTGAAGCACAACAAGCTTGAGCACTGGAAAAAACAGCTGCAAAACTACCTGGGGCTAAAACGCGCGTTCGGCCTGCATGACTTGACCAACGAGTTCATCAACCTGTCCGTGGTGTCTGCCAAGTCCGCCAGCGTGCCGCGTGTGGCCGGGTTCGGCTATAAAACGCGCTTCCCCTTCCTGAAAGAGGAATACCTGCTGGTGGGGTTTTTTGATGATCATTGCAGTGTGGATGATCGTCTTATTGCGCACCCGGAACAGGCCGATGAACTGCTTCCACGGGTGTTCCGATTGTTCGCGCAGATGCTCGCCGAAGGGTTTGTGCATATGGACCCGCACCCCAAGAATATATTGATCGCCCTGGACGGCCAGCTACGCCTGATCGATTTTGAATGCTGCGCGCATTCGGTCATCGATCATGACTTCAGCCTGGGTTTCCTGATGGGCTACTTCTATCACTTCTGGATCAAGCGCTTCGTCACCCTCGACGCCTATCGTGCGCTCTGCGAACGCTACCTGATGGACGAGCAGCCGAACCTGCAACGCGCCACCTTCGACCCGGTGTTCGAACGCTTCCTCACCCACAAAGTCTCGCGCACCACGCGCTACAGCATCCTGACCAACGCCAAGGCCCAGGCGGCCTTCAAGCGGGCTCCCGCCACGCACCCTTGATGGGCTCAGCGGCGTTTGCCAAACACTGACTTCGGCGTCTTGCCGAAGAATCGCGTAAACGCCGCGCTGAAGTTGTTCGGGAATTTGTACCCCACCTGGTAGGCCGCCTGCGCCACCTGGCAGCCGCTTTCCAGCAGGGTGTAGGCCTTGCGCATGCGAATCTCGTTGAGCATGCGGTGCGGAGTGGAGTTGAAGCGGTAGTGCAAGCCTTCCTTGAGCTTGAACTCGTTGAGCCCAACCGCCGCGCATAGATACGGGATGGTCAGCGGTTGGTCCATCTGCTCGATCATGATGTCCCGGGCGCGCTCAAGTTTCTCGATGTCGGTGGCGCTGAATTGCAGGCTTTCCGGGAGGGTGTCGGGGCTCAGCAACTTGAGCTGTTCGGAGAGCAGGCTCAGGGTGTGGATGTGCATGTCCAGCGTGCCGGTCACGCCGTGGTTGAGGTAGCGGGTCAGGGCACTGGCATGGCTGGCACTGGCGGCGGAGGTCTTCTGGAAGGCCAGTTGGCGCACGTTGCCGTTGCCGAGGATCTGCTGGGTACGCTGCTCGCCGATGTACTTGTTGAGCATGCTCTCGCCAATCAACAGGCGCAGTTGCGACACCGTCGCGCCGGCTTCATAGCAGCGCTCGCCCAGGCTGAGCTGGAACGACGTGATCGTGGTGAAGCCTGCCCTGAACGACACCGCCGCGCCATCCGCACCCTTATAGCCAGAATCACCCTGCATGCCGAAGGTAATCACCAGCATGTGGCGGTTGTGCGGGCTCACGGTTTCTTCAATCAGGTTGCGCGTCGGGCGATAGCGCGAGCGCACCACCATCAGGTCGTCGTCGAAGCTCAAGCGTTCCGAATAGCACTCGCCCAGCTCTTCCGGCAACTGCTGGCGCATCCAGCCGCAGTCTTGCGTGCTGACCAGCCGCGAGTGCGTTGACGCGACTCGATACGACTGGGAAATCCTTTGTAAAGCCGACACGTTTCACGCCCTCCCTAGTTTTGGCTCCGGTTCGCATATGGATTGATCCGAAATCCATACGGACACACATGATAAGCATTCGCATTAATGAATAGCATGTTTCCCCATCAACTGCCATCGCCACGACGCGGCCATGGGGCGATTCATTGAAGGGGAAAGCTTTTGAACACAGGGGTTTTCAGCGGCGTGCTGGTGTGCTGTCTGGGCAGCGCAAGCGTTGCCATGGCACAGACCGAACTGGCACCGGTCAAGGTCACGGCCAACAAGATCGAGCAGGAACAGGAAGCAGTCCCGGCGAGCCTGACGGTGATCACCGGCGAAGACCTGCGTAAAGGCAACATTGACGACCTGGAACGCCTGGCTCGCAGCACGCCAGGCTTCACCTTCCAGCCGTTCGGCCAGTCCGGCACCAACCTGCCGGTGGTCCGTGGCCTGAGTTCCGGGGCGACGGCGTTTTCATCGTCGATGCTGATGCTCGTGGACGGCGTGCCGACCCTGATGGGGCAGGGCTTTGACCACAACCTGCTGGGCGTCGAGCGTATCGAGATCCTGCGCGGCCCGCAGTCCACCCTGTACGGGCGCAACGCCGAAGCGGGCGTGCTGAGCATCCACACCCGCCAGCCCGGCGATACGCCTTACGCACGCCTCGAAGCCGGCACCGGCAGCCGCGACCTGCGCACGCTGAGCGCGGATGCCAGCACGGCGTTGGTCCCCGGCACCCTATATGCCGGCGTGTCCGGCCAATGGCGCGAGCAGGACGGCTTTATCGACAACGCCTACAAAGGCGGGCAAGCCGATGACCGTGAACGGCACAGCGCGCGCATGGTGCTGCGTTGGACGCCAACCCTGGCCACCGACGTCAACCTGCGCTACAGCCGCCAGGACTACCGCGATGGCGGCTCACAATGGGGCGCCGCCACCTCGACCCGTCGCGAAGTGCGCTCCGGCACACCGAGCTGGAACCACTCCAGCGGCCGCAGCCTGTCGCTGGACGTGCAGCACACCTTCGACTCCGGGGTGAAACTGCGCTCCATCACCGCCCGCAACGACTTCTACGACCGCCTGCAACAAGACACCGACTTCCAACCGGCCGACCAACTGCACCTGGCCCGCGACTACCACTTCAACACCCTGTCCCAGGAATTCCGCCTCGAAGGCCAGTGGCGCGACAACCAGTGGCTGCTCGGCGCCTATGCTGATCGCGACGACCACGACCTGTCCTACCAACAAAAACTGCCGCTGCGCCTGACCGAGACCGCCAGCCAGTTGGGCGGCAACACCAGCGCACTGTTCGGCCAATGGCTGATGCCTCTGGCCGAGCGCTGGACCCTCACCCTCGGCGCCCGTGCCGAGCAGGACAAAGTGCATATCGACCCAGCCATCGGTAGCCGCCAAAGCGCCAGCTGGCAACGCTTCACCCCCAAGGCCGCGCTGCAATATGAGTGGCAGCCCGACGCCTACGTCTACGCCAGCTACGCCGAAGGCTTCCGCGCCGGCGGCTTCAACGCCTTCTCCAGCGCCGCCAACTACCCCGGCTACGACCCGGAAAAAGTCAAAACCTACGAACTCGGTGCCAAGGGCTGGCTCGCCGACAAACGCCTGCGCTACTCGGCCGCGGTGTACCTGATGGACGTGCGCGACATGCAGGTGCAGCAGATCATCCAGCCCGGCGTGGTGTACATCACCAACGCTGCCACCGCACGTTCCACCGGGCTTGAACTGGAGGCCGAATACCTCGTCGCCGACGATTGGCGCGTGGTCAGTTCCGTGGGCCTGAACCGCACGCGCTTCAAGCAATTCACTGAAGGCAGCAACGACTACAAGGGCAATCACAACCCCTACGCGCCGGACCTCACCGGCCACCTCAGCCTGCGCTACGACGCGCCTGCCGGCTGGTACGCCCAGGGCGGTG
Source organism: Pseudomonas acericola (SeqCode) (assembly GCF_053456465.1). NCBI lineage: Bacteria > Pseudomonadati > Pseudomonadota > Gammaproteobacteria > Pseudomonadales > Pseudomonadaceae > Pseudomonas > Pseudomonas acericola (SeqCode). The sequence continues at coordinate 226,726 of NZ_JBRFJB010000001.1, forward strand.
TCAGCGCCGTCGGCAAGACCTACCTCGACGCCGCCAACCAATACAGCCGTGGCGGCTACGGCCTGATCGACCTGACAGCCGGCTACGACTTCAGCCACTACGGCATCAGCGCCTACGTGAACAACGCCGCCGACAAGCGCTACGACGCCGTCGGCTACCTGAATGGCACCACCCGCGTGTACAGCCCGGGCCGCGAAGTCGGCCTGCGGCTCAGCTATGAACTGTGAGCGATAACCCTATGAACCTGTCCACCCCACATGCCCTGCAACCTTTCTGGGACCTGACCCTTGCTGCCGTGCGCGCCGACGCCCTGCGCATTGCGCTGGAATGGAAACTCTTCGACCTGCTGCAAGTACCCACCTCGGCCCACCTCGTCGCCCGGCAACTGGAACTCGACCCGGCCAACACCTGCTTCTGGCTCGAAGCCCTGTGGAGCATGGACCTGCTGCAACGCGATGAACGCCAGCCGCCGCTGTACCGCAACACGCCGGTGGCCAGCGATTACCTGCGCAGCGATGCCACGGACTATTGCGGCGACGCCTGGACCTTTCGCCTGCGCGGCATGCGCCGTTTCGGCAGCCAACTGGGCGAGCAAGTGCGCGCCGGCCAGCCCGACAGCCAGCCCACCGACATGACCACCACCATCGACAACTGGACCGCCGCCGCACGCCTGCAGATCGCCCAGGAGCAGCGCGCCGTCACCGTCGACGTGGCCCTGCGCTTGACGGCCCTGGTCCCCGAATTCAGCCAGGCACGCCGCCTGCTCGACCTCGGCGGCGGCCCCGGCCTGGTGGCGATTGCCCTGGTGCGTGACAACCCGCTGCTCAGCGGCGAAGTCTTCGACTTCGACAAAACCGTCGAAGTCGCCGCCGCCAACATCCAGCGCGCAGGCCTCGAACAACGCCTCAACGTGCGCGGCGGCAACCTGGCCAGCGACCCGATTGGCGACGGCTACGACGTGATCTGGTGTTCCTCGGTGCTGCACTTCGTCCCGGACCTGCCAGCCACACTGGCCAAGATCCACGCCGCACTGCGCCCCGGCGGCGTGCTGATAAGCGCTCATGCCGAGATCCCCGCCGACCCCGAACACGCCCAACGCGTGATGCCGTATTACCTGTCGATGCAAATGCTCGGTCGCCATGTCACCGAGGCCGGCGGCCTGAGTGACGCCTTGCTACAGGCCGGCTTCAGCCACATCGACAGCTACCCCGAAGTGGCCTTCGCCGTTGCCCCCGTCTCGGTGCTAGTCGCCCGTCGGAGCGCCTCATGAACCCTTCCATGTGGCGTCTGCAATTGCTGTTTGGCTGGCTCGGTTTTGTCCTGGTGGTGCCGAGCATCTACCTGCTGCTCGGCCTGCCGTTGGTGATGCGCGAACACGGCTGGTCGGGCACCGACATCGGCCTGTTCCAACTGGCCGGCTTGCCGGCGGTGTTCAAGTTCTTGCTGGCGCTGCCCGTGCAGCGCTATCGCTTCCAGCGTGGGCATTACCGCAACTGGGCAATGTTGTTGTGCCTGCTGCTGGCGGTGTTGCTGGTGGCGGCCAGCCAATTGTCGATCACCGGCAACCCGTTGTACCTCTTCGGCCTGGCCTTCGCCGCCTCGGTGCTGGCGACCTGGGCCGACATCCCGGTCAACGCCCTGGCGATCAAGTTGCTGCCGCAATCGGAGCAAGTGCGCGCCGGCAGCATCCGTTCGGCCGCGCTGTTTCTCGGCGCGATTGTCGGCGCTGGTGTGATGTTGCTGGTGCAGAGCCGCTGGGGCTGGCAAGCGCCGTTCCTGTTGATGGCCGGCGGTTTGCTGCTGGCATTGCTGCCCCTGGCCTGGCTGCGTGAAGGCAATGCGCAAGGCACCAGCAGCGCGCCAATCAGCCCGGCGCTGGCCGACTGGTCGGGTTACTTCCGCCAACCCGGCGCACGCCTGTGGACCTGGGTGCTGTTAACCAGTTTTCCGTTTGTCGGCGCAGCGTGGCTGTACCTCAAGCCGCTGCTGCTGGACCAGGGCATGGTCGCGCCGAAAGTCGCGCTGATTGCCGGCGTCGGCGGCGGCGTGGTCGGCGCCGTGGCGAGCTTGCTCGGCGGGCGGCTGATCCAGCGCATCGGCCCGGGCCGGGCGATTCCGCTGTTTATGTTGTGGGCGTTGATTTCGTTATTAGCACTGACCGCCGCTGTCGGCCTGCGCGCCGACATGGTCTGGCTGGTAGCAGCGGCGTTCCTGTTGGCGACAGCCATGGGCGCGGTCTCGACCCTGGTCTTCGCCTTGATGATGTTTTTCTCCCGCGAGCATCGCCAGGCCGCCGACTACGGCTTGCAGGCCAGTCTGTTCGTGTTGACGCGCATGTTGGTGCCGATTGCTGCTGGCGTGCTGCTCGACCGCAGCGGCCACGTCGGCATGCTCGCCGGCCTGTCGCTGGCGATGGCCCTGGTGTGCGGCGTGGCCGTGCTGGCGCGGCGCTCGATTGCCTTGGCTACCGGCGATCAGCAGCGGCCGGTCATTTGATCCTCAGTTTGATTGGAATAGGGATAGGTTCATGAAGGCCACGTTAGGAATCTGCTTGATTACCCAGGCGCAGCCGCTGATTGAGGACGTGACGTTTGTCATCGAGCATTTGCAGGCCGGTTTGCAGCCGCTGCCGAATGCCGCTGACTGGCCCGTGACCGCTGGCGACTGCGAAGAAATGCACCAGGCCCTGGGCCCCCGACCGCGCAGCGATGCGGTACTGGAAACCCTGATGGTCCAGGCCCAGCGCTACCTGCAAGGCAGCCCGGCGCATGCGGCGGCGTTGCCGGACATGTGGTTGATGAGCTTCGATTCGGTGGAGGCCGCGCAGGCTCGCTTGCGTCAGCAGAGCCCGCCGTTGTCCAACGAGCTGTTCATCCTCGACCTCGGCGAACAGGCCGAGGCGGGCATGGACGATCCGTTCGACACGCTGATCGCCGCCGCACCCAACGCGCGCCTGTCGCCCCATTCGGCCGTGCTGTACTGCGCCTTGTCGGCCTTGCCCGGCTGGATGAACCGCGTCGGCGGCAACCGCCACCTGCGCGTGGCCAACGACGACCGCGCTGCGCGCCGTGCCGACCTGCTGCGCATCATCCTCGACCATCTGGAGCACGCCCACTTCAACCGCTTGCTCGCCCGTTCTATCAGCGGGCCATTACTCTCGGTGAGCCTGGCCACCGAGGTCACGCGCTTTATGCACAGCCGCTGGCAAGAGCGCTGGGACTTTCACGCCTACACCGGTTCGATGGTCGCGGGCCTGATCCAGTCGATGCAGCAAAATGTCGCCGGCACCGGCGTGCGCTGCCTCAGCGGCTGCAACGAACACAGCCTGGCGGTGGGCGCCATGGCCGGCTGGCAACTGTTTGGCCGCGCCTATGTGATCACCGTGACCTCGGGCATGATCGACGAGTTTCGCGGCACCCTGGCCAACCTCAAGCGCATCGGCGCGCCGGGCCTGATCATCTGCGCCGACAGCCCGGAAAACGTCTGGTACGCGTTCCAGGGCACCCACGACAACGACAACGACGGGCGCCAGGTCATCGAAGCCAAGGGCTTGCGCCAGGTGTTCATCCGCAAGGTCGAAGAGATCGGCGCCTGCCTGGAACAAGCCTTCGCCATGCTCGCCGAACGTGCCGAGCCGGTGTTTATCCTGGCCACCCAAGGCGTGCTCGAATCGCGTCCGCAAGTGCCGCTGAACGTGGCGCTGCCGGCCTTGCCATCGACTGCCGAAGTGAACCTCAGCAGCGCGCAACTCGAAGCGCTGGACCAGGCCTTGGACCTGATCAACACCCAGCCGCTGCACCTGCTCTGGCAGTGCGGCAAGCTCAACGATCAACAGCGCCAACGCGTGCATGCCTTGGCCGAACACGGCGCGATTGCGCTGTCCGACAGCATCACCCAGCCGGGCAGCGTCGGCCCGTATCACCAGGGCCGCAAGGTGCCGAACTACCTCGGGCCGCTGTCGTTGTATGGCTTCAGTCGCCGGGTCTATCAGTTCGTGCACACCGACCATGAACTCAACGGGCCGCAAAGTCACTGCGTGTTCTTCCTCAAGGGCAAGGTCGATCAGGCCGCCACGCCGTTCTCCGAAGGCAAGCTCAAGCGCCAGTTGCGCGTGGTGCAGGTCAACCACGAGCCGCGGCACTTGTCGCCGTTCACCGATCTGGCGCTGGACGTGCCGCTGGACGTGTTCCTCGATCACATCGAGCGCGGCTTGCAGGTCGAACCCGTGGTGCTCGCCCTGCGCCGCGCCAAGCTGGCGCAAGTGGCCGCCACCAGCGAAAGCGTGGCGGCGGACCATATCGAAACCCTGCCGATGACCTCCAACTACTTCTTCCGCCGCCTGGGCAACCTGGTGCGCGAGTTGATCGAGCAGCACGACTACCGCTACATCGGCGTGTACGACGTCGGCCGTGGCGCCATCTCGGCGTTGCGCAACGTGCCGCGCACCGACCCGGGGTTCTCCGGCTGGTACGGCCGTGCGTTGATGGGCGATGGCCTGATGGCCTTGCCGTATATCGCCATGACCGGTAGCGGCAATGTGCTGGCGTTTGTCGGCGATGGCGCCCGGGCGTTGGTGCCGGACATCGAAGCGCGCCTGGCCCAAGGCCTGACCGACCCTGCGCGCAACGTGACCTTGTTCTACCTCAGCAACGGCGTGCTCTCGCTGATCCAGACCTACCTCGACAAACGCTACGCCCACAACGGTGCGCAACAGGTCGCGGTCAGCACCCGCGTCGCCGCGACGCAGCCCGTGCAGCGCATCGGCACGATCAACCTGCACCGCGAGCGTCTGGTGCGTTTCGATGAAGCGCATCTGCGCAACGCCCTGACCCAACCCGGGCAACTGAATATTTTCGACGTCTTGCTGGCCCACAACTCGGAAGGCGACGGCTTGAGCCTGGTCTCCGAAACCGCCTGGAACCGTCAATGAAACACAGAGGACACGCTCCCATGAAATTCGGCTTTATCGCTCACCCGACGTCCATCGCGCTGCAACGCCAAGTGAAGATCATCGACCTGCTTGACCGCACCCTCGCCGAGCAGGATCGCGGCTATCAGCCGGAACTGTGGCAACCGCGCAACCTGGTGCCGTTCGCCGATTTCGGGCGCATCGTCAGCGCCACCGGCGCCACCTGCGAAGGCATCCTGCATTACCTGCCACTGACCGCCGAGCAAATGCTCAGCCAGCCGCGCAGCATTGCCGCGCGGGTGCTGGACGGTGTGAACAACCTCAAGGAGCAGGGCGCCCATCTGGTCGGCCTGGGTGGTTTCACGGCCATCGTCGGCAACCGTGGTTTGCAGACTCAGGAGCGCAGCGGCGTGGCGGTCACCACGGGTAATTCGCTGACCGCTTACGCCGCGTACAAGAACGTGTTGGAGGCCATGCAGCGCCTCGACGTAGACCCGGCCGACAGCGAAGTCGCGGTGGTCGGCTACCCCGGCTCCATCGCCCTGGTCATCGCCAAGTTGCTCGCCCGCCACGGTTGCCGCTTGCGCCTGGTACATCGCGGCAGTGTCGAACAAGGCCAGGAAAGCCTGGCCTATCTGCCGGGGGAGATGCACGCCCAGGTGCGCCTCACCGCCGAGATTGAAAGCTGCTACGACGACGTGCGTTTCTACGTCGCGGCCACCTCCAGCGGCGGGGTGATCGACCCGTATCGCCTGGCCCCCGGCGCGGTGGTGATCGACGCTGCGTTGCCCCGCGATGTGCTGGCGTTCAACCACGACCGCAATGACATTCTGATCGTCGACGGCGGCCTGGTGTCGGCCAGCGACGCGGTGCGTTTCGGCACCGAAAACTTGGGCCTTGCGCCAAAGAAATTCCTCAACGGCTGCCTCGCCGAAACCCTGGTACTGGCCTTGGAAGGCCGCGCCGAAGCGTTCTCCATCGGGCGTGAACTGCCCGAAGAAAAAGTCCTGGAAATCGGCCGCATCGCCGAGCTGCACGGCTTCTCGCCGTCGCCCATGGCCTCCTACGGCGAGCGCCTGCGCGACGAAGACTTCCAGCCCCTGCGCCGTTTCCACCGCCGCCAGGACGTGGCGCCACCCGCCGACCTGCGTGCCGAAGCCTTGCGCTGCTTCGGCCAGCACATCAACCCGGTGCTGCGCGAGTTCTACCAGTTCAACCATATCGAGCGCGTGTTCACCAGAGGCGACGGGTGCTGGCTCACCGACCTGGACGGCGGTCGTTACCTGGATTTCGTCGCCGGCTACGGCTGCCTGAACACCGGGCACAACCACCCCAAGGTCAACCAGGCGTTGCAGGCATTCCTGCAAAACCAGCACCCGACCTTTGTGCAGTACGTGTCGGTGCCGCTGCACACCAGCCTGCTCGCCCAGCGCTTGAGCGAACTGGCGCCGGGCAACCTGGAGCGGGTGTTCTTCAGCAACTCCGGCACCGAGGCCATCGAAGCCGCGTTGAAACTGGCGATGGCCGCGATGCGTCGCCCGCGCGTGCTGTATTGCGACAACGGCTACCACGGCAAGACCCTCGGCGCGCTGTCGGTGACCGGCCGCGACAAACACCGCGACCCGTTCAAGCCGCTGCTGCCGCGCTGCGATTCGATTCCCTTCGGCGACCTGCACGCCCTGGAAAGCGCCCTGCAACAAGGCGATGTCGGCGCGTTCATCCTCGAGCCGATCCAGGGCGAAGGCGGCGTGATCTTCCCGCCAGCGGGCTATCTGCAACAGGTGCGGGCGCTGTGCACGGCCCACGATTGCGTGATGATCCTCGACGAAATCCAGACCGGCCTCGGCCGCACCGGCAAGCTGTTTGCCTGTGAGTGGGAAGGGGTGGTGCCGGATATTCTGGTGCTGTCCAAATCCCTCTCCGGCGGCGCCGTGCCGATTGGCGCGACGCTGTCCAGCACGGCGCTGTGGGACCGCGCCTACGGCAGCATCGACACCTTCGCCCTGCACACCTCGACCTTCGGCGGCGGCAACTTCGCCTCGGCCTCGGCCCTTGCCACCCTGGAGGTGATCGCCAACGAAGACCTGGCCGGCAACGCCGCGCGGGTCGGCACGCAACTCAAGGAGGCGTTGAGCGAAGCCGTCAGCGGCTACCCGTTCATCCGCGAAGTGCGCGGCCAGGGCCTGATGATCGCCATCGAGTTCGAGTACAGCTATAAGGGCGGCGTAGAAGCATTTGTGCGCGAGTTCGCCAGCCGCATGCCAGGCAACGCGGCGGGCACCTATCGCATGCTCTCGGGCAAGGCCAAGCGGCATATCGACGAGGCCATCAGCGAGATCGAGAAAAACTTCGAGGAGATGTTCGTGCTGCGCTTTGTCAGCAAACTGTCCCGGGAACATGGCGTGCTGACCTTCGTCACCGCCAACAACAACCGGGTCATGCGCATCCAGCCGCCGCTGGTGCTCAGCGAGTCCGAGGCGCGGCATTTTGTGCAGGCGTTCAGCGCGGTGTGCAAGGACATGTCGACCTTCCTCGGCTGATTTTCCTGGGCTGTCTCCTTGTGGCGAGGGAGCTTGCTCCCGCTGGAGTGCGCAGCGCTCCCAAGATTTTGGGGCCGCTACGCAGCCCAGCGGGAGCAAGCTCCCTCGCCACAGGTGTTCCGTTCACCACTGTTTATTTAAACGCATACAAAAATATCCTTTATGAATATGAATGTTCTGATTTGTTGAATTGATTAAACCAAGTGTTTACTTGAGAATCAGTTGCATTCAGAAACAGGTATTCGTGATGAAACTTCCTGCACTTGTAGAGCCACTTGCCCAACTAAGTAACGACGAGATCACCCGTTATAGTCGGCACTTGTTGATTCCCGATGTCGGCATGGACGGCCAGCGCCGTTTAAAGACCAGCAAAGTGTTGGTCATTGGTGCCGGTGGTCTCGGTTCGCCCGCGTTGTTGTACTTGGCAGCGGCCGGTATCGGCACCTTGGGCCTTATCGATTTTGATGTGGTGGACGAGTCCAACCTGCAACGCCAGGTGATCCACCGCGTCGCCACCGTCGGCCAATTGAAGGTCGATAGCGCTGCCGCGGCGATCCGCGATTTGAACCCTCATGTGCAGATCAAGTGCTACAACCTGCGCCTGGAACCGGAAACCGCCGTGCAGCTGTTCAGCGAGTACGACCTGATCCTCGACGGCACCGACAACTTCGCCACCCGCTACCTGGTCAACGACGCTTGCGTGCTGGCCGGCAAGCCGTACGTGTGGGGTTCGATCTACCGTTTCGAAGGCCAGGCCTCGGTGTTCTGGGAAGATGCTCCCGGCGGCGTCGGCCTCAATTACCGCGACCTCTACCCCGAGCCGCCGCCACCGGAACTGGCGCCGTCCTGCTCCGAAGGCGGCGTACTGGGCATTCTCTGCGCGTCGATTGGCGCGATCATGGCCACCGAAGCGGTGAAGCTGATCACCGGCATCGGCGAAAGCCTGCTGGGGCGTTTGATGGTCTATGACGCCCTGGAAATGTCCTACCGGCAAATGCCGCTGCGCCGTGCGCCGGGCCGTCAGCCGATTACCGCCCTCAGCGATTACCAGGCGTTCTGCGGCCTGCTGGCGCCCCACGGCGTGCAGCCTTCGGACATTCCATCCATCAGCGCCCGCGAGCTGCACGCCCTGCGTGAACGCCGGGAAAACCTGCTGCTGATCGACGTGCGGGAACAGACCGAGTGGGACATCGTGCGCATCCCCGGCGCGCAACATATCCCCAAGGGCCCGAACACCGCGCAGGTCATCGAAACCCGTTTCGGCAAGCACGCCAACCTGGTGCTGCATTGCAAATCCGGGATGCGTTCCAAGGCGGTGTTGCTGGAGTTGCAGCAGCGCGGTTTCAGCAACGTGCGCAACCTCGACGGCGGCGTGCTCGCCTGGGTGCGTGATGTCGAACCGACGTTGCCGAGCTACTGACGGCCATGTTGAAGCTGCGTGCCGGCCTGCTGGAGGCCATGCTGGAACAGGCGCACCGCGATCACCCGCTGGAAACCTGCGGCATTATCGCCGCGCCGGTGGATGAGCCAACCGCCGAACGCCTGGTGGCGATGGACAACGCGGCGCGCTCCGAAACGTTCTTCAGTTTCGCCCCCAAGCAGCAATTGGCGGTGTGGCGTGAACTCGATGAACGGGACGAAGAGTGTCGGGTGATCTACCACTCCCACACCGCCAGCGTGGCCTACCCCAGTGCGGAAGATGTGAGTTATGCCGGTGATCCATCGGTGCACTACGTGATTGTTTCAACATTGCCGGAAGTTGAAGTTGCAGTGCGCAGTTTTCGTATCGTCAAACGCAAAGTGACTGAAGAAGTTATCTACATCGTTAATTAATCCGAAGTTCATTAGTGGGCCAACTAAGGCCCAGGGAGTTCTGCATGTCGATTTCCGTGATGGTGCCCACTTTGTTGCGCTCTTTTACCCAGGATCAGAAGCGCGTGGAAGTGCAAGGCAACACAGTTCTGGAAGTGATCGAACAGATGGAGCGCGAGTATCCAGGCGTCAAGGATCGCCTGATCGGCGACGGCCAGGTGCATCGCTTCGTGAACATCTACGTCAACGATGACGACATCCGTTTCGCCGACAACCTGGGCACCGCGCTCAAGGCCGGTGACGCCATCACCATCCTGCCGGCCGTCGCGGGCGGCTGATCGGCGGCGATCTCTAAGGGCTGGCGCGGCGTACCTCACCCGAGGTCGCGCGCAGCGATCAATCACCTTTCTGGCGAATGTCGAATGTCTGCACTTCTACACGGCTGTAGCCTCAGCGGCACGTTTACCGGCGCACAGGCCGGGATGGCCAGCTTGGCCGCGTCACTGCGCTACCAGGCGACGGCGCTGGGCCTGGCGCCCCACGACAGCGATAGGCGCGATGCCATGTGCATCGGCCTGCATCATCCTGACCTCAAGTCATTGCAGGCTGTGATTCATGGCTGGGCCGACGGCACCCACGCCGGCGCCACCGAACACACGGTGCAAGCGGCCTGCGGCTTGATGTCGGTGCACGGCCGGGCCAGCGGCAAGGCCCAGGGGCTGGGAGTGGATTACGTCTCCACCCTCGGCGCCAGCCTCGCGCTGCAAGGCGTGTTGGCCGCTGCCGTCGGGCAACTGCGTGGCGGCGATTTCAGCCGCGTGGACACCTCCATGGCCGGTGCCGGCGTGTTGAGCATCGCCCAATACCTGGCCGGTGCCACGGCGGGCGCTGAAGCCGAACACCTGCTGCCGGGGGCGACGTGCGCGAAGAATCGCCCGCCGTTCATGTCGGCCGACGGCGTGTATTTCGAATTGGAAACCCTCGACGCCGAACCTTGGCGGCGCTTCTGGGCGCAGGTCGGTATTGACGGCGAACAGGCCGGGCAGGGCTGGAAAGCCTTCCTGCTGCGCTACGCCAAAGCCGTCGCGCCGATGCCGCCGGTGTTCCGCCAGGCCATGGCGCGCTTGTCGATGGCGCGCATCACCGCGTTGTGCGCCTTGAGCGGCATGGCGGTGTGCCCGTTGCGCAGCCTTGCCGAGCGCCGTGGCGATGCGGACCTGCCCGCGCAAATCGCCCAAGGCCCGTGGAGTTTTGCCGTCGCCGCTAGCGGCCAGCCGTTGCGCGCCCTGGACAACCCGGCGCTGCCGTTGAGCGGCCTCACCGTCATCGAATCCTGCCGCCGCATCCAGGGCCCGCTGGCCGGGCATCTGCTGGCGCTGCTGGGCGCCGAGGTGATCCGTCTCGAATTGCCCGGTGGTGACCCGCTGCGCGGCATGCCGCCGTGTGTCGACGGTGTGTCGGTGCGTTTCGATGCGCTGAACCGGCACAAGCAAGTGCGCGAGCTGGACATCAAGTCCCGCGCCGGTCGCGACGAACTGTTTGAACGGGTGCGTGACGCCGATGTGTTCCTGCACAACTGGGCGCCGGGCAAGGCCGCCGAGCTGGGCCTGGACAGCACCGACCTGATGCGCATCAACCCGGCGCTGGTGTACGCCTACGCCGGTGGCTGGGGCCACGACCGCCCGGGCGAACCGCTGCCCGGCACCGACTTTATGGTGCAGGCCTGGTCCGGCGTCGGCGCACAGATCGGCGAGGCTTCGGCCACGCCGGGCGGTTCGTTGTTCACCGTGCTCGATGTGCTCGGCGGTGTGGTCGCCGCCCAAGGCGTGAGTGCGGCCTTGCTGCACCGTGCCCTCAGCGGCCAGGGCGCGCGGGTCGACAGCTCGTTGCTCGGCGCCGCCAACCTGCTGACGGTGCAGGACGCACCCGCACCGAGCCTGCTCAAGGGCGTCTACCCGACCGCCGACGGCGTGTTGGCCATCGACTGCCAGACCCCGCAGCAGCTCTCGCAGCTGGAACAAATTCTCGCCTGCGACCTGCACAGCGACGCAGCCATCCGCAGCGCCTTGGCGTCGCAACCCGCCGCTACCTGGCAACAGGTGCTGGGCGCCGCCGATATCCCGGCCTCAGTGGCCGTAGAAGACCTGTCAGCCCTGGCTCAAGACAGGCGATTGAAGACGTGTTTAAGCGTGAATGCCTATACCTCGGTCAACGCTCACTGGAGTTTTCGATGAACAACGCAGGCATTATCGATCTGGTTCCCGCCGCTGTGCGCAGCGTGTGGGAACAGGACGGCACTTACCCCAACCGCTCGGTCTACCAACTGTTTCGTGAACACGCCGAACGCGACCCGCACAAACCGGCGGTGCTCGAACCCGACAGCAGCATCAGCTACGGCGAGCTGCACGCAGCGGCGCTGCGCATGGCTGCCAGTTTGCGCAACGCGGGCATCGTCGCCGGCGACGTGGTGGCGTATCAGCTGACCAACAGCTGGCGCAGCTGCGCCATCGACCTCGCCGCTGCGGCGCTGGGCGCGGTGGTCGCGCCGTTTCCACCGGGGCGCGGCAGCCTCGACATCCAATCCCTGGTGCGCCGTTGCGATGCGCGGGCGGTGATCGTGCCGTCGCAGTACGCCGGCATCGATTTGTGCCAGGTCATCGAAGCGTTGCGCCCGACACTGTTGTCGCTGCGCGTGCTGATCGTCGAAGGCGAGGCGCGCAAAGGCTGGTTGAGCCTGGAGCAGATGTTCCAGGCCGAGCCGTTGAGCGAAGCGCAATTGCCCGAGGTGTGCCCGAATTCTCCGGTGCGGTTGCTGGTGTCCTCCGGCACCGAATCGGAGCCTAAATTGGTCGCGTATTCCCACAACGCCCTGGTCGGCGGGCGTGGGCGCTTCCTGCAACGTGTGCACCCCGAAGGCGGCACGTTCCGTGGCCTGTACCTGGTGCCGCTGGGTTCGTCGTTTGGTTCGACGGCGACCTTTGGCAGCCTGTCCTGGCTCGGCGGTTCGATTGCGGTGTTGCCGCAATTCGATGTCGCGGCGGCCATCGAGGCCATCGCCCAATTGCGCCCGACCCACATCCTTGGCGTGCCGACCATGCTGCAACGTATCGCTGCCGATGGGCGGTTGGCGCAGGTGGATAAATCCAGCCTGCTCGGCCTGATCTGCGGCGGTTCGCTGATCGACGAAGTCACCGTACGCCGCTGTGTCGAGGCGTTCGGTTGCGGCTTTATCAGCCTCTACGGTTCCGCCGATGGGGTGAACTGCCACAACACTCTGGACGATGCGCTGGACGTGGTGTTCTACAGCGTCGGCCGGCCGAACCCGGCGGTGTGCGCAATCAAGATCTTTGACGAAGACGGCGTGGAATTGCCCCAGGGCAGCGTCGGTGAAATCAAGGCGCGCGGCCCGTTGAGCCCGATGCAGTACGTCAACGCGCCGGAACTCGACGCGCAGTACCGCGACGCCGAAGGCTGGGTGAATACCGGCGACCTCGGCTACATCGACAACGACGGCTACCTGATCCTCGCCGGGCGCAAGAAAGACATCATCATCCGTGGCGGCGCGAACATCAGCCCGGTGCAGATCGAAACCCTCGCCACCAGCCACCCGGATGTGGTCAGCGTCGCCTGCGTCGCGGTGCCCGACCCGGACCTCGGCCAGCGCGTGTGCATCTGCGTGACCTTGCGTGACGGTGCGGCGCGTTTCTCCCTCAGCGAACTGACCGACTACCTGGGCGAGCAAGGGCTGGAGGTGAACAAGCTGCCGGAATACCTGCGTTTCTATCGCCAGTTGCCGCTGACGCCCGCAGGCAAGATCGACAAGAAATCCCTCGCCGCCGAAGTGGCGTTCCTCGAAAGCGGGGCGGGCATCGCATGTTGAAGGCGCAGCGGGTACGGCAGTTTGTCGATGAGCGGATCATCCCTTTGGAAGCCGAACTGGCGAGTAATCCGCAGTTGCTGGCCGAGCTGAGCGAGCAGGCGCGGGCCGAGGGATTGTGGGGCAATTTTTATCCGCAAGCCGGCGGTAGCCTGCGCGAGTACCTGGCGGTGGCCGAGCAGGAGGGGCGTTCGGAATACGCCCCGGCGATCTTTGGCGATGACGCCACCCTGGATCTGCACATGCTCAGCCGCCACGCCAGCGAGGCGGTGCGCCAGCGGTTCCTGGAACCGTTGGCCTGCGGGGCGATGGTGTCGAGTTACGGCATGTCCGAGCCGGACAGCATCGGTTCGATCCCGGCGACGATTACGGCTCATGCCGAACTGATCGACGGCCAGTGGCGCTTGAACGGGCGCAAGTGGTTTATCTGCCGCGCCGAGCGGGCGGCGTTGGTCACGGTGGTGGCGCAGACGGCGCAGGGCTTGTCGATGTTCCTGGTGCCAGCGGATGCGCCGGGGTTTCGCGTGGTGCGGCCGTTGTCGATCCTCGGTCGTTTCAGTGGCCAGGGCGAGTTGGCCTTTGACGATGTGCCGGTGGCACCGGCCTATGTGCTGGGCCAGCCGGGGCAAGGGCTGGCGCTGATGCAGGCGCGTCTGGGCCTGGGGCGCATCCTGCGCTCGGTGCATTGGCTGGGGTTGGCGCAGCGTTGTTTCGACCTGATGTGCGCGCGCATTCATTCGCCTCGTGGCCAACAGGCGCGCCTGGCCGACAAGCAGTTGGTGCGCCTGCGGGTGTTCAGTGTGTACCAGGCCATCGCCAGTGCGCGGTTGTTGTTGCAGGACGCGGCGGCCAAGCGCGATGCGGGCGTGGCCAACAGCGTTGAGGTGAATATCGCCAAGGTCGCGGCGTCCCAGGCGTTGAGCGCGGCGGCGGATTCGGCGATCCAGATCATGGGCGCCGAAGGCTTGAGCGCGTGGTCGCCACTGCCGGGCATCTACAACACCGCGCGCACCACGCACATCCTCGACGGCACCGACGATGCGCTGATCAGTGCGGTCGGCCGGCAGTTGCTGGACAGCTGTGGCGTGGACGGGTTGGACTTCGACCTGCCGTCGTCGGGAGTGCGGGGATGAGCAATAGCCTGTGGTTGCGCGTGGTGCTGACCTGCGCCATGGCCCTGCCGATGTTGATCTTCTACGCAGTCGGCACCCTTGGCCCGTTGATGGTCGCCGACCTTGGCGTGCCGACGCCGTGGCTCGGTTGGTTGATCACCAGCACCTTTGGTTTTGCCGCGTTGCTGTCGTTGTGGGCCGGGCCGTTGGTCAATGCGCTCGGCAGCCGGCGCGGCCTGGCGTTGCTGTTCTGGAGCACGGCGTGTTCCTACAGCCTGCTCGCCGCTTTGCCGGGATTTGCAGGTGTGGTGCTGGCGCTGACGGTGTGCGGGATTGCCCAGGCGTTGGCCAACCCGGTGACCAATCTGCTGATTGCCGAGCGCGTCGAGCCGAAGTTCAAGGCGGCGGTGGTCGGGTTGAAGCAGTCCGGGGTGCAGGTATCGGCGCTGTTTGCCGGGGCGTTGTTGCCGGGCTTGGCGCTGGGTTTTGGGTGGCGTGGGGCGTTGGCGTGCCTGCTGCTGCCAGCGTTGTTGCTGGCGGTGTTGGGGCCGCGTGTGGCGCCAGCGTCATCGGCACGCAAACCGCTGAGTTTGCGGGTGGCGCGGCCGACTGCGCGCCTGGCAGTGTTGATGAGTATCCAGTTGTGCGTGGGCGTTGTGCTGTCGTCCTTCGTGACCTTTCTCGGCGTATTCGCCGCCGGGCAGGGCATGTCGGCCACGGCCATCGGCGGCTTGATCGCCGGCTTCGGTGTGATGGGCATTGTCGCGCGCACGCTGTTGACGCCGTTGGGTGCGCGCATGGCCGATGAGTCGTGGTTGTTGCTGGTGTTGCTGCTGTTGGCGAGCGTGGCGTTGTGGCTGACCGCCCAGGCCACGCCCGCGCGTCACTGGCTGTTGTGGGCCGGTGCGCTGGGCATGGGCCTGACGGCGGTGGCGACCAATGCCATCGCCATGAGCATGGTGCTGCGTGATCCCGGTTTCGGCGCGCCGGCGCCGTCGGCCGGTCTACTGTCGGTGGGCTTTTTCGGCGGGTTTGCGCTGGGGCCGCCGTTGTTCGGGCTTGTGTTCGGCCAGTCCTGGTGGATGCCCATCGGCGTGGTGCTACTGGCCTGTGGGCTGAGCCTGGTACTGACGCGGGTGCGCGCGGCGCCGGGTTTGCAGGTGGTCAAATGAGCGCGTTCGAAGTGTTGGACCGGCCGCTCAACAGTGCCGAGACGCAGCGCGCCATCGAGGCGATTGTGGCTCGACTGGAGCAGATCGAGGCGGTCTGTGGTGAAGGTTTCCCGCTGTACAACGACGGCGCCTGGAAAGTCTCGGCCGGTGGTTCGTGGCTGGGCGGTTTCTGGGCGGGGTTGTGGTGGTTGCGCGCCGTCCATTACGGGCGCCAGATGGATCGGCAACACGCGCTGAGGATTGCCGAACGCCTTCGCGACAAGCTCGACAGTGACACCCATCACCGCGCGCTGATCTTCTGGTACGGCGCCGGTCTTGGTGCGCAGTTATTGGCGGATCCAGAGGCTGCAGATTTGGCGAAGCAGGCTGCACAACGGCTGGCCCACGGGTTTGATCCGGTGCTCGGTTGCATCCCCCTGGGCCGCGAGATGGGCGGCGGCGCGCAGGGGGATCGCAGCTTGAGCATCGACCCACTGGCGGCGACGTTAAACCTGTTCGCGTTAGGCAACGCCCCTGACCTGCTAAGTTTGGGGCGCCAGCACTTGCAGGCTTCGTTTCGCGCCTGTGCAGGGGGGGCGGGCGCCTGGAGTAGTCACGCGCTCAACGAGCAAGGCCAATGGCTCGTCGGTGACCTGGCGGGCGATTGGTCCCGTGGCCAAGCCTGGGCCATGCTCGGCCTTGGCGTTGGTGCGCGTCTGTACGGCGTGCCCTTTCACGATAATGCCCAACGCGCCGGCCAATACTGGCTGCGCAGCCGCTCGGTGCAAGCACCGCTCAACCGTCTGGATCAGCCTGATGGGCCGCACGATCCGTGCGCGGCGGCCATGGCGTCGCTGGCCCTGCAAGCGCAGGGGCTGGAGCAGGCCGATGGACATCTGTTGCAGCAGGAGGCGGGGCGTTTGCTGGCGGCGATCGTGCGCAGTGGCGACTTTGTCGAGGGGCGGTTCAACGGGCATTGCTATCGCACGTCGGCGACGACGGAGCAAAAAGTCGAGTCAGCCTGCGGCAGTTTCTTTCTGCTGGCGGCGTTGATGGCTTGGGCGGGGGAGTTGGATGCTCGGCTGATTTGAGCCCCCGTCGGGCCAGAAACCCGCCGGTCACGATCAGGTTAAAAAGTCATAAAAAGAAGCGCTAAATCGGTCAAAGTCTTTGAAATGGATAGGATTGTCCGACAATCTTGTGCATGAAAAACTCTTCATAATCGCTCCGCTCGAACGTTGGTAGCTTTCTTCCCGCTGCCCAATAATTCGAGTCCTAATAATGAATAAAAAAACTCTCAGAAGCGCTTTGGCGCTTGCCATTTCGCTTGCCTCCACACCGCTGTTCGCCGGTGGTTTTGCGCTCAACGAACAAAGCATCAGTTCGATGGGTACAGGCTACGCCGGGCGCTCCTCCTCGGCGGACGACGCCAGTACGGTGTTCGGCAACCCGGCCGGTATGGCTCGCATCAAACAGAATGAAGTGAGCATCGGCGCGACCTACCTCGATGCCAAATCCAACATCAAGGACGCCAGTTCCTCCCAGGGCGGCGCCGAGAATCCAGGCACCAACAAAGGCGATATGGTCCCCGGTATTGCCGTGCCGATGGGTTACCTGGTGACGCCGATCGACGAGCACTGGGCGTTTGGCCTGGGGATCTACGCACCGTTTGGCCTGGTGACCGACTATGAACACAGCTTTCAAGGCAATGGCTTTGGCAATAAGAGCAAGGTGCAGGTCATCACCGTGCAACCGACGGTCAGCTACGCGTTCAATGATAAGGTTTCGGTAGGTTTCGGCCCGACCTTCAACAAAATCAGCGGCGAGTTGGACTCCAAGGTGCCTGCGTTTGGCCTGGGCACGGAAACGGCCAAGATCAAGGGCGATGACACCGCGATGGGCTTCAACGCCGGGATTCTGGTGCAGGCCCTGGACACGACCCGCGTTGGCGTCACCTACCATTCGCAAGTGGTCTATCACCTGAGCGGCCATACCAACGCCTCGGGCGTGCTGTCCGACCTGCTGGACGGCGGGCCGCAGAAGTATGACGCGAAGTTGAATGTCACCACGCCGTCTTCCGTGGACTTCTCGGTCACCCACCAATTGAGCGATGCCCTGACCCTCTATGTGGGCAGCACCTACACCCGCTGGAGCCAGTTGAAGAAGATCACGGTGAACAACACCGGTGTGTCCGACATTACGGCTGAGCTGGCCGGCCTGGACTCCATCACCGAAGAACAGCACTGGCATGACACCTGGTCCCACGCGATCGGCCTGTCGTATCAGCTCAACAAGCAACTGGTGCTGCGCACGGGCTTTTCCGTGGACCAGACACCGACCAATAACACCGACCGTTCCGTGCGTATTCCGACGGGCGATCGCACCGTATTCAGCCTGGGTGCCGGCTGGACGCCCGTGGATAACCTGACCTTTGACGTGGCCTATTCCTACCTGAAGGAAGAGCCGATCAAGGTGCGCGACAACAACCCTCAGTTGCAGTTGACCTACGACGCCAAGTACGAAAACAGCGCCAACGGTTTTGGTGGTTCGGTCACTTACCGCTTCTGACCGGTGCAAACATGAAAACGGCAAGGTCCATCACTGGGCCTTGCCGTTTTTTTTTGCCCGACGGGCGTGGCGCTGGATGCCAGATTAGGCTTTTGAAACGATTGGATATTCTGTAGCCTTGCGCAGCTTCACCCGTGCTTGATGAACAAAAACACTTCGTCCGGCGGCGCCCGAAGGGCACCAGAGCCGGTGGTACACTCGACTTTCGCGCTACTGCGCCTGCAGGTCTTGCGAACATGACGCAAATTTCCGAACGCCTTCTGGTTCAAGCCCACCTCGACGCCAAGCAGCCCAAGGCCCTCAGCGCCGAAGAAGAGGCGAGCCTGCGCGCCGCCATCGCCGCCGAGCTTAAAGCTCAGGACGCGGTGCTGGTTGCCCACTTCTACTGCGACCCGGTGATCCAGGCCCTGGCCGAAGAAACCGGCGGCTGTGTTTCCGACTCCCTGGAAATGGCCCGCTTCGGCGCCGCTCACCCGGCCAAGACCGTACTGGTCGCCGGCGTGCGGTTCATGGGCGAGACGGCCAAGATCCTCACCCCGGAAAAACGCATCCTCATGCCGACCCTGGAAGCCACGTGCTCCCTGGACCTGGGCTGCCCGGTGGACGAGTTCTCGGCGTTTTGCGACCAGCATCCCGAGCGCACGGTGGTGGTCTATGCCAACACCTCGGCGGCGGTCAAAGCCCGGGCGGATTGGGTGGTGACGTCCAGCTGCGCGCTGGAAATCGTCGAAAGCCTGATGGACAACGGCGAGACGATTATCTGGGGCCCGGACAAGCACCTGGGCACCTACATCCAGCGCCAGACCGGTGCCGACATGCTGCTGTGGGACGGTGCGTGCATCGTCCACGAAGAGTTCAAATCCAAGCAGTTGGAAGACATGAAGGCGCTGTACCCGGACGCCGCGATCCTGGTGCACCCGGAATCACCGACCGCCGTGATCGAACTGGCGGACGCCGTGGGGTCCACCAGCCAGCTGATCGCTGCCGCCCAGCGTTTGCCGAACAAGACCTTTATCGTCGCGACCGACCGCGGCATCTTCTACAAGATGCAGCAGCTGTGCCCGGACAAGGTGTTTGTCGAAGCGCCCACTGCCGGTAACGGCGCGGCGTGCCGCAGTTGCGCGCACTGCCCGTGGATGGCGATGAATACGCTGGAGCGTACGTTGCAGTGCCTGCGTGAGGGGAGTAATGAGATCTTTGTCGAGCCGTCGGTGATTCCGCACGCGGTGCGGCCGCTCAAACGCATGCTGGATTTCACCCAGGCAGCGCGGTTGAAGCTGGCCGGTAACGCCTGACCCCGTTGTGAACGCGGTCAAAAATGTGGGAGCTGGCTTGCCTGCGATAGCGGTCTACCAGTCAATATTGCAGTGACTGGGCTGACGCTATCGCAGGCAAGCCAGCTCCCACAGTTGATTTGTGTCGTCTGGGATTACTTCTTTTGCTTCGGGATCCGCACCAGCTGCGTATCCGAATAAATGTCATGCCAGCTGCGCTTTTGCTTATCAAACAGCGACCAGACAAACCCCAGCCCCACGCACAGCCACGACGCAATCGACACCACAAACCGCAGCAGCGCCTGCCACAGGCTGATGCGCGAGCCATCCGCGTTCTGCACGCGCACGCCCCACACCTGCATGCCCAAGGTCTGGCCGGAATGGGTCCAGAATTTGGCGAAGAACCCAAACACCACAAACAGCAGAATCGTTGACAGCAACGGGTCGCCGTCCAACGCGCCGGATTCGGTGAGGGTGCGCATCTTGGCTTCGCCGATAAACGCCATCCACACCAGCTTGTAGATAAACGCGGTGACGATCAGCAGCGCGGTGCACAGCAAGAAGTCATAGAACATCGCTGCCAGACGACGGCCCAGGCCAACGGCGGGAAACTCGCCCTGGGGGCTCAGCAGGGATTTGGACATGGCAGGGCTCTCGGAAAAAAGATCCATAGTACGGAATAACGCCCATAAAAAAGCCCCTGATGTCATGTCAGGGGCTTTTTGTCGCAGGAAGGATCAACCTTCTGCTTGTACTTCGTCTGCTTGCAGGCCTTTTTGGCCCTGGACCGAAACGAAGGTCACTTTCTGGCCTTCTTTCAGGCTCTTGAAGCCGTTGCCCTGAATAGCGCGGAAATGCACGAACAGATCCGGGCCGCTTTCTGGAGTGATAAAACCAAACCCTTTTTCGTCGTTAAACCACTTGACGGTGCCGCTCTGACGTTTGCTATCCGACATTTTCTTATTTCCTTGACGCTAAAAATTAATGACAGCCTCTTTCGCATGAAAGAGTACTGGGCTGGATTGCAGGAAAGTAAGAGACATCGAACGGGTTGTAGCAACACTTCGGCTACTGCCCAGGTCCAGGTTCAAAGCGACCCATGCAAACACAGTGGGCAAACTCTACGCCAACTAATAGAGAAAATACAAGCCCTGCCAAAACCCCAGCGTTTGCTCGGGTTTGTGACACTTTTGTCACCGCAGGGGATTCGGCTTATTCGATAGAGTTGATCACTTGTTATAGGTTGTTCCCTATTAAGTTGACTATCGTCAATGCACTGTTTTATGGCGGTTGCGTTACAAATTAGTGCGCGTTAATGCAACCGCGTTACTTATAGAAACAGTCAATCAGCCACGGTAGTAACGTTGCGGCACAAATGGCATTTTACTTACACGCAGTGGCACCTTTTTCCCACGTACCAACGCAGACACTTCGGTGTCCAGCGCGGTGAATGCGCTGTCCAGGTAACCCATGGCGAGCGGGCCGCCGAGGGTCGGGCCAAAGCCGCCGCTGCACACGCTGCCGATCACGGTGCCGTGTTCGTCAACGATCTCTGCGCCTTCACGCACTGGCGTGCGCTCTTGGGGCAGCAGGCCTACGCGCTTGCGGCTTACACCGGTTTGCTGCTGGGTGAAGATGCGGTCGGCGCCCGGGAAGCCACCGGCACGCGCGCCGTCGGCGCGGCGGGCCTTGGAGATCGCCCACAGGAGGCTGGCTTCAATCGGTGTGGTCTCGCTGTTCATGTCGTGGCCATACAGGCACAGGCCGGCTTCCAGGCGCAGGGAGTCGCGGGCGCCCAGGCCGATGGCCTGTACTTCGGTTTCGGCCAGCAGGCTGCGGGCCAGGCTTTCGGCGTTGGCGGCGGGCACGGAGATTTCAAAGCCGTCTTCACCGGTGTAGCCCGAACGGCTGACGTAGCACTCCACACCCAGCAGGCGCAGGGTGGCGAACTGCATGAAGGTCATCTTGGTCACTTCCGGTGCCAGGCGCGCCAGCACCTTCACCGCCGCCGGGCCTTGCAGGGCGAGCAGGGCACGTTCTTCGAACAGCGGCTCGATGCTGCACTGCTCGCCAATGTGTTTGCGCAGGTGCGCCAGGTCCTGGTCCTTGCACGCGGCGTTGACCACCAGGAACAGCTCGTCGTTACCCAGGTTGGCCACCATCAGGTCATCGAGGATGCCGCCTTGGTCGTTGGTGAACATCGCATAACGCTGCATGCCCACCGGCAGGTCGATGATGTCGACCGGCACCAGGGTTTCCAGGGCCTTGGCGGCATTCGCGCCGGTGAGGCGGATCTGGCCCATGTGGGACACGTCGAACAGCCCGGCCTGATCGCGGGTGTGCAGGTGTTCCTTCATCACGCCCAATGGGTACTGCACCGGCATGTCGTAGCCGGCGAAGGGCACCATGCGCGCGCCGAGTTCGAGGTGCAGGGCGTGCAATGGGGTTTTCAACAGGGTTTCGGTGGACATATTCAGCTCCTGAAAAACGTGCTGGCGCGCCTTGCGGCGTCAGCACTCGATAATGTTGACCGCCAAACCGCCACGGGCGGTTTCCTTGTATTTGCTTTTCATATCGGCGCCGGTCTGGCGCATGGTGCGGATGACCTTGTCGAGGGACACAAAGTGCTGCCCGTCGCCGCGCAAGGCCATGCGCACCGCATTGATGGCTTTCACCGAGCCCATCGCGTTGCGCTCGATGCACGGCACCTGCACGAGCCCGCCAATCGGGTCGCAGGTCAGGCCGAGGTTGTGTTCCATGCCGATCTCGGCGGCGTTTTCCACCTGGGAAACCGTGCCGCCCAACACTTCGCACAGGGCGCCGGCGGCCATGGAGCAGGCCACGCCG
Source organism: Pseudomonas acericola (SeqCode) (assembly GCF_053456465.1). Taxonomy (NCBI): domain Bacteria; kingdom Pseudomonadati; phylum Pseudomonadota; class Gammaproteobacteria; order Pseudomonadales; family Pseudomonadaceae; genus Pseudomonas; species Pseudomonas acericola (SeqCode). The sequence continues at coordinate 248,816 of NZ_JBRFJB010000001.1, forward strand.
ACTTCGCCCTGGCAGCCGACTTCGGCGCCGGAGATCGAGGCGTTTTCCTTGTACAGAATGCCGATGGCGGCGGCGGTGAGCAGGAAGCGCACCACGCCGTCTTCATTCGCACCGGGGATAAACCGCATGTAGTAATGCAGCACGGCCGGGACGATCCCGGCCGCACCGTTGGTGGGCGCCGTTACCACGCGTCCGCCGTTGGCGTTTTCTTCGTTGACTGCCAGCGCGTACAGGTTGACCCAGTCCAGCACTGACAGCGGATCACGCAGCGCGGACTCCGGGTGCTTGCACAGTTGGCGATGCAACGCCGCCGCGCGGCGCTTGACCTTCAAGCCACCGGGCAAGATGCCTTCGTTGCGACAGCCCGCATCCACGCAGTCCTGCATGACCTGCCAGATCTTCAGCAGCCCGGCGCGGGTTTCGGCTTCAGGGCGCCAGGCACTTTCGTTGGTCAGCATCACCTGGCTGATGGACAGCCCGTAGGTGGTGCAATGGCCGAGCAGGTCCTTGGCGTGCTTGAACGGGAAGGTCAGCGGGGTCGCATCTTCGACGATGCGGTCGGCGCCGGCGGCATCTTCATCCACCACAAAACCACCGCCGACCGAGTAGTACTCACGGCTGCGGATCTGGATATTGGCGGCGTCGAAGGCACGAAAGATCATGCCGTTGGGATGGTAGGCGAGGGGTTTGCGGATCATCGCCAGGTGTTCTTTCTCGTTGAACGCAATGCTGTGTTCGCCGAGCAAATTCAGGCAACCGTCCTTGCGCATCTGCGTCAGGCGGGCGGCTACGGTTTCGGTATTCACGGTGTCGGGGTGTTCGCCTTCCAGGCCCAGCAACACGGCCTTGTCGCTGCCGTGGCCTTTGCCGGTGGCGCCCAGCGAGCCATAGAGCTCCACCTTGACGCAGGTGGTGGTGCCCAGCAGGTGGTCGCGCTTGAGGCCCTCGACGAATCGAGCGGCGGCGCGCATCGGGCCAACGGTGTGGGAACTGGAGGGGCCGATGCCAATCTTGAACAGGTCGAACACGCTTAAAGCCATGAGTTGTTCTCCGGTTTCTTATTATTTTCTGGGTGCGCTCGGTCTCACTGTGGAGGAGGCCTATGTGGGAGCTGGCTTGCCTGCGATAGCATCACCCCTGTCTACCTGATAGACCGAGGTGCCTGCATCGCAGGCAAGCCAGCTCCCACAAAAGCCAGCTCCCACATTTGACCGTGTTCCGTCAGTCAGGTTTACGCGTAGCTCTCGATCGACGGGCACGCACACACTAGGTTGCGATCACCAAACACGTTGTCCACTCGCCCAACCGGCGGCCAGTACTTGCCTTCGATCAACGACGGCACCGGGTACACCGCCTGCTCGCGGGTGTAGGGGTGGGTCCACTCGCTCACCAATTCAGCGGCGGTGTGCGGCGCGTTTTTCAGCGGGTTGTCGTCCTTGTCCAACGTGCCGTTTTCCACCGCACGGATTTCTTCGCGGATCGCGATCATCGCGTTGCAGAAGCGGTCCAGTTCTTCCTTGGATTCGCTTTCGGTCGGCTCGATCATCAAGGTGCCGGCCACCGGGAACGACATGGTCGGCGCGTGGAAGCCGAAATCGATCAAACGCTTGGCTACGTCATCCACGCTGATGCCGCTGCTGTCTTTGAGTGGGCGCAGATCGAGGATGCATTCATGCGCCACTAGGCCGTTGCTGCCGGTGTAGAGCACGGGGTAGTGCTCTTCGAGGCGACGGGAAATGTAGTTGGCATTCAGGATCGCCAGCTGCGAAGCGCGCTTGAGGCCCGCGCCGCCCATCATGCTGATGTACATCCAGGTGATCGGCAAAATGCTCGCGCTGCCGAACGGCGCCGCGCACACCGCGCCTTCCTTGCGTTCCATGGCCGCGTGGCCTGGCAGGAACGGCGTGAGGTGCGACTTCACGCCAATCGGGCCAACGCCCGGGCCGCCACCGCCGTGGGGGATGCAGAAGGTCTTGTGCAGGTTCAGGTGGGACACGTCGCCGCCGAACTTGCCCGGTGCGCACAGGCCGACCATGGCGTTCATGTTGGCGCCGTCGATGTACACCTGGCCGCCGTTGTCGTGGATGATCCCGCAGATTTCGCGGATACCTTCTTCAAACACGCCGTGGGTGGACGGGTAGGTGATCATCAGCGCGGCGAGGTGCTCGCGGTGCTCGATGGCCTTGGCGCGCAGGTCTTCGATGTCGACGTTGCCACGTGCATCGCACGCGGTGACGACCACGCGCATACCGGCCATGTTGGCGGTCGCCGGATTGGTGCCGTGGGCCGACGACGGGATCAGGCAGATGTCGCGGCGCTCGTCGCCACGGCTCTGGTGATAGGCACGGATCGACAGCAAGCCGGCGTACTCACCCTGAGAACCGGCGTTCGGTTGCAGGGAAATCGCGTCGTAGCCGGTGGCCGCGCAGAGCATGGCTTCCAGGTCGGAGGTCAGCTCCAGGTAGCCGGCGCTTTGCTCGGCCGGGGCGAACGGGTGCAGGGCGCCGAACTCGGCCCAGGTCACCGGGATCATTTCGCTGGCGGCGTTGAGCTTCATGGTGCACGAGCCCAGCGGGATCATGGTGCGGTCCAGCGCCAGGTCCTTGTCGGCCAGCTTGCGCAGGTAGCGCATCAGCTCGGTTTCCGAGTGATAACGGTTGAACACCGGGTGGCTGAGCACGGGCGACTGGCGCAGCAGGGCGGCGGGCAGGGTGCTTTCAGTCTCGGCGAAGGCGGGGAGTGCCTTGCCGTCGGCGAAGATCGCCCACAGGGTTTCGATATCGGCCTGGGTGGTGGTTTCATCCACGGAAACGCCAAGACGCTCACCGTCCACCACACGCAGGTTGATGCGCTGGGCGCGGGCCTTGTCGTGCAGGGCGGCGGTGTTGGCGCCGGTGTTGAGGGTGATGGTGTCGAAGAAGTGCTGTTGCTCGACCTTGAAACCCAGGGTGGTCAGGCCGTTGGCCAGAATCGCGGTCAACTGGTGCACGCGCTGGGCGATTTGGGTCAGGCCTTTGGGGCCGTGGTACACGGCGTACATGCTGGCGATGTTGGCCAGCAGCACCTGGGCGGTGCAGATGTTCGACGTGGCTTTCTCGCGGCGGATATGTTGCTCGCGGGTCTGCATGGCCAGGCGCAGGGCCGGCTTGCCGAAACGGTCCACCGAGACACCGACCAGACGGCCCGGCATGTCGCGCTTGAACGCATCCTTGGTGGAGAAGTACGCCGCGTGCGGGCCACCAAAGCCCAGTGGCACGCCGAAGCGTTGTGCGCTGCCGATGGCCACGTCGGCGCCGAACTCACCCGGTGGGGTCAGCAGGGTCAGGGCCAGCAGGTCGGCGGCCACGGCCACCAGGGCGTTGGCGGCGTGGAAGCGCTCGGTCAGTGCGCGGTAGTCGAATACGTCACCGTTGCTCGCTGGGTATTGCAGCAGGGCGCCGAAGAACGGGCTGACGTCAGTCAGTTCGCGCTCATCGCCTACGACCACGTCGATGCCCAACGGCTCGGCACGGGTGCGCAGCACGTCGAGGGTTTGCGGGTGGCTGTGGACGGAGGCGAAGAAGGCGTTGCTGCCCTTGTTCTTGCTCAGGCGCTTGCAGAAGGTCATGGCTTCGGCGGCGGCGGTGGCTTCGTCGAGCAGGGAGGCGTTGGCGATCGGCAGGCCGGTGAGGTCGCTGATCAGGGTCTGGAAGTTCAGCAGCGCTTCCAGGCGGCCTTGGGAAATCTCGGGTTGATACGGCGTGTAGGCGGTGTACCAGGCCGGGTTTTCCAGGAGGTTGCGCAGGATCGGCGACGGTGTGTGGCAGTTGTAGTAGCCCTGGCCGATATAGGTCTTGAACAGTTGGTTCTTGCCGGCGATGGCCTTGATCTTGGCCAGGGCCTCGGCTTCGCTCAGGCCGTCTTCCAGGCCGAGCACGCTGGTGCCCTTGATGCTTTCCGGGATCACGCTGGCGCTCAGGGCTTCCAGGGAGTCAAAACCCAGGCTGGCGAGCATCTGCTGCTCGTCTTCCGCGCGCGGGCCAATGTGGCGGGCGATGAATTCGTTGGCGGTGGTCAGTTGAACGGTCATTGCGCGCTCCTCAAGCTTCAGCGTTGGCTTTGATCAGGCGGTCGTACGCGTCCTGATCCAACAGTTTAGCTACCGCGTCGGCATCGGCCGGTTTAAAGCGGAAGAACCAGCCTTCGCCCATCGGGTCTTCGTTGACCAGCTCCGGGCTGTCGCTCAACTTGTCGTTCACTTCCAGCACTTCGCCAGTCAGCGGCATGTACACGCCGCTGGCGGCCTTGACCGACTCCACGGTGGACGCTTCGGCGCCCTTGTCGTAGGCCTGCAACTCCGGCAGTTGCACGAAAACCACATCACCCAGCGCGTTCTGCGCGAAAGCGGTGATACCCACGGTGACGCTGCCGTCAGCTTCGGCGCGCAGCCATTCGTGATCTTCAGTGAAACGCAACTCGCTCATGGAAACTCCTCGGGGCCAGATTCGTCTGGTGGACGGAATAATGGGGAGTTGCTTAGCAAGATTGCGGCCAAGGTTATTAAATCGTTATAAATCAACAAGTTAACAAATATGGTTATAGCGCTATGCAGTGCAGCTGTAGCGATTTCGATACAGTTGGGCGCAGGAAAAAAAGCCTATGTGGATCAAAGCCTTGCATGGCACGCGAAAAACAGGGTTGTAGCGATATCGTTACGCTGTAGCGCTTTCAGTACAGCCGATGTCGTTCCTGGACCAAAATTTGGAATGCAGTCCCTGTGGGAGCTGGCTTGCCTGCGATAGCGGTCTGTCAGTGACACATGGGCTTGCTGACCCACCGCTATCGCAGGCAAGCCAGCTCCCACAAAAGCCAGTTCCTACATGTGGACCGCGTTTTGTCAGCTAAGGCTTGTTGGGGATGCCGTACTTGCGCAGGCGATGGGCAATGGCCGTGTGCGACGTCTGCAACCGGCTGGCCAATTGCCGAGTCGACGGATAGCTGGTGTAGAGCTTTTCCAGCAGGCTGCGTTCGAAGTCCTCCACGGCCTGTTCCAGGCTGTCGACTTCGTTGTCACTCTGGCGCGCCACCGAGGTGCCGGCGATGTCGAGGTCGCCGATGTCCACCAGGCTGCTTTCGCAGATGGCGGCTGCGCGGAAGATCACGTTCTGCAACTGGCGCACGTTGCCCGGCCAGCGGTTGCCCAACAGCGCCGGGTAGGTGCCAGGCGCCAGGCGGCAGACCGGGCGCTGGATCTGCGCGCAGGCCTGCTGCATGAAGTAGCGCGCCAGCAACAGGATGTCCTGGCCGCGTTGGCGCAGCGGCGGCACTTCGACGTTGAGCACGTTGAGGCGATAGAACAGGTCTTCGCGAAAGGTGCCCTCGCTGACCATCTTTTCCAGGTCGCGGTGGGTGGCGCTGAGGATGCGCACGTTGACCTTCACCTCACGGTCGCCCCCCACGCGGCGGAAGCTGCCATCATTGAGAAAGCGCAGCAGCTTGGCCTGCAAATACGGCGACATCTCGCCGATCTCATCGAGGAACACCGTGCCCTGGTTGGCCAGTTCCATCAGCCCCGGCTTGCCACCACGTTGCGCGCCGGTAAACGCGCCCGGTGCATAGCCGAACAACTCGCTCTCGGCGAGGTTCTCCGGCAACGCCGCGCAGTTCAATGCCAGGAACGGCGCACTGTGGCGTGCACTGCTGGCGTGGCAGGCCCGCGCCACCAGCTCTTTGCCGGTGCCGGTCTCGCCCTGGATCAACAGCGGCGCATCCAACGCCGCCACCCGCTGCGCCCGCGCCTTGAGGGTGCGGATCACCGGCGATTCGCCGAGCAGCGCGTCAAAACCTTCGGCATGGTCGTGGTGCAGTGCCGACAGTTGTTCGCCGATGCGGTTGGGTTGGTAGAGGGTCAGCAGGGCGCCGGCGTCGGTGATCGGCGTGGCGTCCAGCAGCAGGGTCTGGCCGTTGACGCTGATCTCGCGCAGCGGCAAGCGAAAGCCATGCTCCAGCAAGGTGGCGAGCAGCGCCGGGTCGTTGAACAGCTCGCTGATGCTTTCCCCGGCAGGTTCGCGCCCGTACAGCGCGATCAAGGCCGGGTTGGCCAGCAGGATCTTGCCCGCGCTGTCCAGGGCCAGCACCGGGTCGGTCATGGCGGCCAGCAGGGCGTCGAGTTGCAGGTGGCGGCGCTGGCCGGGAAGGATGTCCACCACGGTGACGGCCTGTACGCCGTGCACGCTGAAGAGGGCGTCGCGCAGTTCTTCGAGCACCTCGGCGCTGAGGGTTGGCGCGTCGATGTAGACGTTGGGCGGCACCATTTCCACCGCATCCAGGTTGAGATTGCGCCCACCGAGCAGGGCCAGGACTTCCTGGGTGATGCCGACGCGGTCGATGAAGCTGACGTGGATACGCATGGGATGGCGTTTGGTTCTGTGGTGCGAGAGGTGGCAAGTATGCCTTGCTGACGATGGAGATCAAAATGTGGGAGCGGGCTTGCGGTGGCGAGGGAGCTTGCTCCCGTCCGACAGCGCAGCTGGAGCCGGCTCTTGGGGGCGCTTCGCACCCCAGCGGGAGCAAGCTCCCTCGCCACCACAAGCCAGCTCCCACATTTGTCCTGTTTTGCCTATGAGAGAAGGGTCATTCCAGGTGTTCGGGTTTGACCGGATCACCTGGCTTCACATCCAACTGATGCCGCACATCCTCGAACATCAGGTCGTACTGCTTGTGCATCGAGCCGTTGAGCACCGCGATCTTTGGCATGCCGTATTTCTGCGCGATGTTCATCGCATGCCGGGCAAAGTCGAACGCCTGGTCCTTGGGTAAAAAGAACTCTTCCTTGAGGTCCTTGCCCTGCACCGAGCCATGCAGTTTAAAGAGCATGCCCTTGCCTTCCTTGGGGTCCTGGCTGACTTCATAGTCGATGCACAGGTTGTAGCTGTAGTCATTGGCATTGAGCGCATGACGTTCGACGTGCAAGTGACCCGGTTCAAAGATGGCCATAGGCGTTTCTCCTCAACTTCACAGGTAGGTGATGCCAGGTTTTGCCGTACTGATGCGTGTGCCGGCGCTGCCCTGGACAATCGCTTCGATGTCCGAGAGTGAACCGATGACGGCGGTTTTGCCAGTCTTGCGGGCGAACTCGCAGGCCGCTTGCACCTTGGGCCCCATGGAGCCGGCGGCGAAGCCGAGTTTTTCGATTTCGTCGGGGTGGGCCTGGCCGATGGCTTTCTGGGTCGGCTTGCCGTAGTCGATAAAGGCCGCGTTGACGTCCGTGGCGATCACCAGCAAGTCGGCTTCCAGTTGCGACGCCAGCAGCGACGAGCACAGGTCCTTGTCGATCACCGCTTCGATGCCCTTGAGCTTGCCGTCTTCGCCGTACATGGTCGGGATGCCGCCACCACCGGCGCAGATCACGATGCTGCTTTTTTCCAGCAGCCACTTGATCGGGCGGATTTCAAAGATGCGCTTCGGCCGCGGGCTGGCCACCACACGGCGGTATTTGTCGCCGTCCGGGGCAATCGCCCAGCCTTTTTCAGCGGCGAGTTTTTCCGCTTCGGCCTTGGAATACACCGGGCCGATGGGCTTGGTCGGGTTCTTGAACGCCGGGTCGTTGGCGTCCACTTCGACCTGGGTGAGTAGGGTGGCGAAGGGCACTTCGAAGTCCAGCAGGTTGCCCAGTTCCTGTTCGATGATGTAGCCGATCATGCCTTCGGTTTCGGCACCGAGCACGTCCAGCGGGTACGGCGACACCTGGGTGTAGGCCGCCGCCTGCAACGACAGCAGGCCGACTTGCGGGCCATTGCCGTGGGCGATCACCAGTTCATTGCCGGGGTGGATCTTGGCGATCTGTTCGGTGGCGATTCGGATATTGGCGCGTTGGTTGTCCGCAGTCATGGGTTCACCACGGCGGAGCAGGGCGTTCCCGCCCAGTGCAACGACGATACGCATAGCGTCTGTCCTTCTAAAAAAACTGATGAAGGAACACGGTCAATGTGGGAGCCGGGCTTGCCCGCGATGGCATCACCGCGGTCTCTCTGAGCGACCGAGTTGCCTGCATCGCAGGCAAGCCAGCTCCCACATTGACGGTGTCGTGCCTTAGAGGTCGGCCAGGGTGGAGACCAAAATCGCCTTGATGGTATGCATGCGGTTCTCCGCCTGCTCGAAGGCTATGCACGCCGGCGACTCGAACACGTCGTCCGTCACTTCAATGCCATTGGCCAGGTGCGGATACTGCTCGGCAATCTGCTTACCGATCTTGGTATCGCTGTTGTGGAACGCCGGCAGGCAGTGCATGAACTTGGTGCGTGGGTTGCCGGTGGCTTTCATCAGCTCGGCGTTTACTTGGTACGGCAGCAGTTGCTCAATGCGCTCGGCCCAGGCTTCCACCGGTTCGCCCATGGAGACCCAGACGTCGGTGTGGATGAAGTCCACGCCTTTGACGGCGGCTTTCGGGTCTTCGGTGAGGGTGATGCGCGCACCACTTTCTTCCGCGTATTTTTTGCAGCGGCCGACGAGATCATCGTGAGGCCACAGGGCTTTTGGCGCGCAGATGCGCACGTCCATGCCCAGCTTGGAACCCACCAGCAGCAGCGAGTTGCCCATGTTGTTGCGCGCATCGCCCAGGTAGGCGTAGCTGATCTCGTGGATCGGCTTGTCGGCGTGTTCACGCATGGTCAGCACGTCGGCGATCATCTGGGTCGGGTGGTATTCATCGGTCAGGCCGTTGAATACCGGCACGCCGGCGAACTTGGCCAGTTCTTCGACGATTTCCTGCTTGAAGCCACGGTATTCGATGGCGTCGTACATGCGCCCGAGCACGCGGGCGGTGTCTTTCATGCTTTCTTTGTGGCCGATCTGCGACGAGCCCGGGTCGATGTAGGTGACGTTGGCGCCCTGGTCATAGGCCGCCACTTCGAAGGCACAGCGGGTGCGGGTCGAGGTTTTTTCGAAGATCAGCGCAATGTTGTTGCCTTTGAGGTGTTGCTGTTCGGTGCCGGTGTACTTGGCGCGCTTGAGGTCGCGGGACAGGTCCAGCAGGTAGCGCAGCTCGCGCGGGGTGTGGTGTTCCAGGCTGAGCAGGCTGCGGTTGTGGATGTTGAACGCCATGATGATTCTCCTTGGATTCGGTAATCGGCCCGGTCGGCGCGGGATATGCGCCGCCGGGTGGATGGTCGTTTAGTAGTCGATAGGGTCGCGGATGATCGGGCAGGTCATGCAGTGGCCGCCGCCACGGCCCCGGCCGAGTTCACCGGCGCTGATGGTGATCACTTCCACGCCGGCCTTGCGCAGCAGGGTGTTGGTGTAGGTGTTGCGGTCGTAGCCGATGACCACGCCGGGCTCCACGGCCACCACGTTGTTGCCGTCGTCCCACTGCTCGCGCTCGGCGGCGAAGGCGTTGCCGCCGGTTTCCACCACGCGCAGGGCCTTGAGGCCGAGGGCGGCGGCGACGGTGTCGAGGAAGTTGGATTTCTCCCGAGTGATGTCGATACCGTGGGGTTTGCTTTCGTCAGGGCGCAGGGTGAAGGCGACGATCTGGTTGACCACTTCGGGGAAGATGGTCACGAGGTCGCGGTCGCAGAAGCTGAACACGGTGTCCAGGTGCATCGCGGCGCGGGATTTTGGCAGGCCGGCGACGATGACTTTTTCCACGGCCTTGTTCTTGAACAGGTTGCGCGCCAGTTGGCCGATGGCCTGGTGGGACGAGCGCTCGCCCATGCCGATCAACACCACACCGTTGCCGATTGGCATCACGTCACCGCCTTCCAGGGTGGACGCGCCGTGTTCCTGGTCAGGGTCGCCGTACCAGATCTGGAAGTCGGCGTTGGTGAACTCGGGGTGGAACTTATAGATGGCGGTGGTCAGCAGGGTTTCCTGACGTCGCGCCGGCCAGTACATCGGGTTCAGCGTCACGCCGCCGTAGATCCAGCAGGTGGTGTCACGGGTGAACTGGGTGTTGGGCAACGGCGGCAGAATGAAGCTGGCGTGGCCGAGGAAGTCGCGGAACATCTCGATGGTCTTGCCGCCGAATTGGCTCGGCAGGTCATCGGCGGATACGCCACCGATGAGGAACTCGGCGGTCTTGCGCGGCTCCAGGCTGCGCAGCCACGAGCCGACTTCATTGACCAGGCCCAGGCCAACGGTGTTGGCGGTGATCTTGCGCTCCAGGATCCAGTCCAGGGCTTCAGGGATGGCGACGATGTCGGTGAGCAGGTTGTGCATTTCCAGCACATCAATATCCCGCTCGCGCATCTTGGTCACGAAGTCGAAGTGGTCACGCTTGGCCTGGGCCACCCACAGCACGTCATCGAACAGCAGTTCATCGCAGTTGTTGGGGGTCAGCCGCTGGTGGGCCAAGCCTGGGGAGCACACCATGACTTTGCGCAGTTTGCCGGCTTCGGAATGTACGCCGTACTTCACTTTTTCCGTGGTCATTTCAGATCCTCCAGTGAACAAAAAGATTCAGGTGTTACAGGGTCAGGAAGCCGTCGTAGAGCCCATAGGCCGCCACCAGGGCGCCAATGACCACTGCGGCGAAAATCAGCTTCTCGACGTTGGTGAAAATCGGTTTGCCCAGTTCACGCTTGGCCTTGGCGAACAGGATCGCGCCGGGGGCGTAGAGCAGGGCGGAGAGCAGCAGGTACTTGGTGCCGCCGGCGTAGAGCAGCCAGATCGCGTAGATCAGGGCGATGGCGCCGATGAACAGGTCTTTCTTGCGCTCCTTGAGGGCGTTTTCGTAGGTCTCGCCGCGCACCGCCAGCAGCAGCGCGTAGGCCGCCGACCACAGGTAGGGCACCAGGATCATCGAGGTGGCGAGGTAGATCAGCGACAGGTAGGTGCTGGCGGAGAACAGCGTGATGATCAGGAACAGCTGCACCATCGCGTTGGTCAGCCACAGGGCGTTGACCGGCACGTGGTTGGCGTTTTCCTTACGCAGGAACTCCGGCATGGTGTGGTCCTTGGCGGCGGCAAACATGATCTCCGCACACAGCAGCACCCACGACAGCAGCGCCCCCAGCAGCGAGATGATCAAGCCGACGCTGATCAGCACCGCGCCCCAGTGACCCACCACATGCTCCAGCACGGCGGCCATCGACGGGTTCTGCAGCTTGGCCAGTTCCGGTTGGGTCATGATCCCCAGGGACAGCACGTTCACCAGCATCAGGAACAGCAGCACGGTGATAAAGCCGATCACGGTGGCCTTGCCCACGTCGGAGCGTTTTTCGGCACGGGACGAGAAGATGCTCGCGCCCTCGATACCGATAAACACCCACACGGTGACCAGCATCATGTTGCGCACCTGGTTCATCACGCTGCCCAGGTCGGGGTTTTTCACGCCCCAGATGTCCGCGGTGAAGATCTCCAGCTTGAACGCGAACAGCGCGATCAAGACGAACAGCACCAGCGGCACGACCTTGGCGACGGTGGTCACCAGGTTGATGAATGCCGCTTCCTTGATCCCGCGCAGTACCAGGAAATGCACGGCCCACAGCAGCGCCGAGGCACCGATCACGGCCGCTGGCGTGTTGCCCTCGCCGAAGATCGGGAAGAAGTAACCCAAGGTGCTGAACAGCAATACGAAGTAACCGACGTTGCCCAGCCAGGCGCTGATCCAGTAACCCCAGGCGGACGAGAAGCCCATGTAATCGCCGAAACCGGCCTTGGCGTAGGCGTACACACCGCCGTCGAGGTCGGGCTTGCGGTTGGCGAGGGTCTGGAACACGAAAGCGAGGGTCAACATGCCGATGGCGGTAATGACCCAACCAATCAACACTGCGCCGACATCGGCGCTGGCGGCCATGTTTTGTGGCAGAGAGAAGATCCCGCCACCAATCATTGAGCCGACGACAAGTGCAACCAGTGCACCAAGCCTAAGTTTTCCGGGAGTGTCAGACATTGCGTGACTCCAATGCAGGAGAAGAGAGACCACAGAATAATTCTGTGCGCTATTCAAACAGCTGACTCAGATCACTTCATTGGCACATTCCATTGTGAATTAATGACTTAGGATGGAATCCCTTGGGCAATACAAAGACGCGGGAAAGCGCTTTCCAGAGCGGTTTCGCCGTTGTTGTTAATCATTTAGTCAGGGGCATGGACGTTTGAAGCTAGCCCCTTTTTTCGGATGTGCAAACTTTTTGAACGAAGTTTCACGAAAGCGCTATAAGCGTTAAGTTTTGTGCAGTATTTAAAATCTAAATAAGCCTAAACTTCACGGCGCGACATGCTTTTAGGTTATGAACATGTCTGTTTTATCGCCTTCTCTAATAAACGCTACACTCGCTGAGTTAATTAGTTGAGTGCACAGTTGTCAGCTCAAACAGTGGTTAATCCAGGAGTCGCCATGTCCCAACCGGCCCAGAAACTTCGACTTGGCGCCCTGATCGCCCTGGTGGTGGGCTCGATGATTGGCGGGGGGATTTTTTCCCTGCCACAAAACATGGCCGCCCGCGCCGAAGTGGGCGCCGTGTTGATCGGCTGGGGGATCACCGCTGTGGGCATGCTGACCCTGGCGTTTGTGTTCCAGACCCTGGCCAACCGCAAGCCCGAGCTGGATTCCGGGGTGTATGCCTACGCCAAGGCGGGGTTTGGCGACTACATGGGTTTCTCGTCTGCCTGGGGTTACTGGATCAGCGCGTGGATGGGCAACGTCGGTTACTTCGTGTTGCTGTTCAGCACCCTGGGCTACTTTTTTCCGGTGTTTGGCCAGGGCAACACGCCGGTGGCCATCGGCTGTGCGTCGTTGTTGCTGTGGGCGGTGCATTTTCTGGTGATGCGTGGGATCAAGGAGGCGGCGTTTATCAACCTGATCACCACCGTGGCGAAGATCGTGCCGTTGCTGATGTTTATCGTGATCGCCGCCGTGGCGTTCGAGGCGGATATTTTTACCCGCGATATCTGGGGCCTGGGCAACCCGCAGCTGGGCGACGTGGTGGACCAGGTGCGCAACATGATGTTGGTCACGGTGTTTGTGTTCATCGGCATCGAAGGCGCCAGCGTGTACTCCGCGCGGGCGGAGAAGCGCTCGGACGTGGGCCGCGCCACGGTGATCGGCTTTCTCGGCGTGCTGGCGTTGCTGGTGCTGGTGAATGTGTTGTCCCTGGGGATCATGAGCCAGCCGGAACTGGCCAAGCTGCAAAACCCGTCCCTGGCCGGTGTGCTGGAACATATCGTCGGGCCGTGGGGCGCCATGGCGATCAGCCTCGGCCTGGCGGTGTCGCTGCTCGGCGCGTTGCTGTCGTGGGCGTTGCTCTGCGCCGAAATCCTCTACGCCACCGCCCATGACAAGACCATGCCGGCGTTTCTGAAGAAGGAAAACGCCAATCAGGTGCCGGTCAATGCACTGTGGCTGACCAATGTGATGATCCAGATCTTTCTGGTGATCACGCTGTTTTCCCACAGTACCTACACCACCCTGATCTACCTGGCCTCGTCGATGATCCTGGTGCCGTACCTGTGGTCGGCGGCCTATGCGGTGCTGTTGAGCGGACGTGGCGAGACCTATGAAGGCGCCCATGGCCAGCGCCTGAAGGACTTGCTGGTGGCGCTGATTGCCCTGGGGTATGCGGTGTGGCTGCTGTATGCCGGCGGGTTGAAGTACTTGCTGTTGTCGGCGCTGCTGTACGCGCCGGGCGTGATCCTGTTTGCCTTGGCCAAGCGCGAGCAGGGGCAGTCGTTGTTTACCCACATGGAAAAAGGCATTTTCAGCTGCGTGATCGCCGGTGCCGGGTTGGCGGCGTATGGCTTGTATAGCGGGGTGTTGACGTTGTGAGACTGGCATTTGCGCCGCCCTACGACTGGGCGGCGATGATCGGGTTTTTGTCAGCGCGGGCGATCAGCGGGCTGGAGACAGTTGAGGCTGGCGTGTATCGGCGCAGCATCAGCGTGGGGCGCGAGCATGGTTGGATCAGTGTGGCGCTGGGAGCGGGGGATTGGTTGGAGGTGGCCGTCGATTTTCCTGGCGCCGCCGCCTTGCCCGAGATCGTGCGGCGTTTGCGGCGGATGTTTGATCTGGATGCCCAGCCGCAGGTGATCAACCCACAACTGGCGAACGACCCGTTGATGGCGCGGCTGGTGGCGGCCCGTCCTGGCCTGCGCTTGCCGGGCACCTGGGACGGCCTGGAACTGGCGATCCGTGCGGTACTGGGCCAGCAGATCACGGTGGTGGCGGCGATTCGCCTGGCGGGTAAGTTGGTCGCCCAGTATGGCCAGCCACTGGCTACGCCGCATGCGGGCATCACCCATGTGTTCCCGACGGCCGAGGTGCTGGCGGCGGCAGACCTGGCGGCCTTGGGCATGCCCAAGGCCCGTGGTCGCACCTTGTCCGGTGTTGCCCAGGCGTTGCTGGATGATCCGGAATTGTTCGAGGCCAAGGCCAGCCTCAAGGACGGCGTGGCGCGGTTGGTCGTGTTGCCGGGGATTGGCGATTGGACGGCGCAGTACATCGCCATGCGTCAGATGCGTGAGGTGGATGCGTTTGCTTCGGGGGATGTTGGCTTGATCAATGCCCTGGCGGCACTGGAGGGCGGGTCGGTCTCGGCGCGTCAACTGTTGGCGCGGGCCGAAGCTTGGCGGCCGTTGCGGGCGTATGCGGCGCAGCATTTGTGGGCGTCGTTGAGTCGGGGGGATTGATAGTGGCTGTGAGGGCCTCATCGCAGGCAAGCCAGCTCCCACATTTTTGATTTGTGAACACAGTTCAAAATGTGGGAGCTGGCTTGCCTGCGATAGCGGTTGTCAGGTCACCACTGAGCCCGATGTGAACCCAATTCCCCAGCCGGCAAATCCCACTGCAACGGTGTGCCGCTGATGGTTACTGGCGCCAGTAAACGATGGGCCGGCCCCCAGGCCGTCTGTTCCACCAGCAAGCCTTGATCGCTCGGCTGCTCCGCCCGCAACGCCGGTTGCTGCGGCACTTGCCCAGCCTCCACCAACAACGCCGCCGTGCGCGCCAGCGACAACCGCGCCGACCCGCCGCGCCCGGTGTTCAAGCGCTCGCTCAAGGCCCGGATCGCACTCGCCGCCATCAAATACCCGGTGGCGTGATCCAGCGCCTGCAACGGCAGCGGCACCGGTTTATCCGCGTGTTTCCAGGCCATCCCCGCGTCGGCAATCCCGCTGCTCATCTGCACCAGGCTGTCGAACCCGCGGCGATTGCGCCACGGGCCGCTCCAGCCGTAGGCATTGAGGCTCACATCGATCAGGCCCGGGGCGATCTGCTGCAGTTCAGTGGCTGTGTAGCCCAGGTGTTCCAGGGCGTCGGCGCGATAGCCGTGGAACAGAATGTCGGTGTCCTTGAGGAGCGCTTCGAACACCTGCCGGCTCTCGGGGCTTTTCAGGTCGAGGCGCGCGCAGCGTTTGCCCAGGGTCATTTCCGGCACCACGCCGGCCTCGTCCCAAGTCGGCGAGTCGATGCGCAGCACGTCGGCGCCCAGGCCGGCCAGGAAGCGACTGGCCACTGGGCCGGCCAAGACGCGGGTCAGGTCGAGCACTTTGATGCCCGCCAGTGGCCGTGCGACTGAACCGTGCCAGGGTTTGTCGGAGGTAGTTGTCACGGCCTGACGCTGCACCAACGCCTCGGCATTCACGGCCAAGCCTTGCGGGTGCGCCTGCCAGGCTTGCCATGTGCGCATCTGCGCGGCACAGCCGCCTTCATCGACAATCGCCTGCTCCAGTTCGGCGGCGTTCCATTGGGCAACCTTGCTGGCCATCTCGTCGCGGTCGGCGACCTTGCCGAGGATGCGTTCGGCGGCCGCACGGTGATGGGGCGCGTTGGTGTGCAAGCGAATCCAGCCGTCGGCGCTGGCGTAGTCGCCGGCCACCGGGTCCCACAGGGGCGGCACTTGCCAGCCCAGCGGGCGGATCGAAGAGGAGAACCAGAAAGAGGCGAGGCGCCGGTCCACACTGACGGCGGGCAACCGCCCGGTCTGTTGCTGGATCAACAGTGCCACCGCCTGGCCCGCAGAGCCGAGGCTGGCGCTGGCCAGTTCGGTGACGGCGAAGGCCGAGGGCAGGGCGCCGGCCTCGGTAAAGGCCAGCGGTGTGTGGGGCAGATTGAGTGCGGCTTGGATGGGGGTCAGCAGGTCAGTCATCAAAGGCCCTCCGTAAGAGAAGGGCCACTATAAGAGATCATCAGGCCGGTGTGGCAACCCCAGGCTCCAGCGGCAGCTCGATGCTGGCGATAAAACCGCCGCCCGGGTGATTGGCCAGGATCAGGCTGCCGCCGTGACGCTCGGCCGCGCGGCGTGCGATCGCCAGGCCCAGGCCGTGGCCTTGGGCAGTCTGGCCGGGGGCGCGGTAAAACGGTTCGCCCAACTGGCTCAGGTGCTCGGCTTCGACGCCGGGGCCGTGGTCGCGCACGCTGATCAGGATGCGCTCGCCCTGGCGCTGGGCGTGCAATTCGATGGGCTGCTCCGGTGGGTTGAAGCGCTGGGCATTGCGCAGCAGGTTGTCCACGGCGCGTTCGATCATGGTCGGCCAGCCCTTGAGGTGCAGGTCGCTGTCGCCGCTCAGTTGCACCTTTTGCTCGGGTGCACTGAGCAGGGCGTCTTTTTGCAGGGCCTTGAGCAACGGGTCGAGATCGACGTCCTCGGCGCTGGCGTTGTCGGCATCGACACGAGCCAGCACGAGGATTTCACTGATCAAGGCTTCGAGGCGGTCACATTCGCGGGTCAGGCGCGGCCAGAGTTTTTCCCGTTCTTCGGGGCTGGCGCGTTCGGCCAGGGCCAGGGCGATGCGCAGGCGGGCCAGGGGCGAGCGCAGTTCGTGGGAGACGTCGCGTAGCAACTGGCGCTGACTGCCGATCAGACTTTGCAGGCGCGCGCCCATGCGGTTGAAGTCGGTGGCGAGCACGCCGAACTCGTCGCGGCGGTTGGCCAGGCGCGCCAGGCTGTTTTGCTGGTAGGTGGCTTGGCCGAGGTCATGCACCGCGCCGCGCAAACGGCTCAAGGGGCGGGTGATCGACAGCGTCACCAGCAAGCTGAACAACGTCAGCACCACCAGGGCAATCGCCAGCGCGCTCAGTGGCCACAACAGGCTGCTGCGGTGCCAGGCGTCCAGTTCCGGGTGGGGGATGCGGTAGATCAGCAGGTAGGTGTCGCCGGTTTTCTCGCTGGTGTACTCGGCGGTCAGGCGCCGCCACGGCAGGTGGCCGTCCTTGCTGTCATTTTGCCGGGCCTCGAACGCGGCCGAGCGCCGTGGGAATGTGCCGCGCACCACCGGCTCGCCGCTTTCGTTGAGCACCTGCACGTCGATGTGGTACTGGCGCTTGCGCTGTTGCAGCAACTCCTGGGCGGCGTCTTCGCCCTGGGATTCGTAGAGTTGCGCCCATTCTTCGGGCAGGTTGGCGAGGCCGGGGTGGCGGCTGAGAATCCAGCCGTCCTGGTTGAGCATGTGCCCAAGCAGGATCGACAACCCGGCAACCAGAGCGATGGCCAGCCAGAAACTGGCCAGGATCCGCCAGAACAATGAGCGCACAGGAAACCCTCAAACAGGAAAAGCCCAGTGGCGGTGGCCACTGGGCTGGAAGCGTTAACGCGTGGGCATTATTGCGCTTTTTGCGGCTGTTGCGCTTTCCAGGCTTGGAATTCCTTCCACTCGGCACGGCGCTCGGCTTGTTTCTTGACGATCTCGTCGAATTTCTTCTGCTGATCGGGTTTCAGCACCGCGCGGATATCCGCCTGGGTTTTCTGCTTGCCGGCGGCGATCTCGTCCTGCATGGCTTTCTGCTCAGCGGCCGGGAGTTTGTCCAGGTACTTTTTGGTCAGGTCTTTGCGAGCGTGCCATTGGTCACCCATCAGTTTGCCGATTTGCTCGCGCTGTTCTTTGCTCAAATCCAGCTGGCTGAAGGGGCCGCCTTTGCCACGCGGACCGTGTTCACCGCCGTGGCCCGGGCCGCCCATCATGTGGCCTTCTGGCCCGCCCATCGGGCCGCGACCGTCGGGCATTGCCGCCATGGCAACGGTTGGCAGGGCAGTGGCGAACATCAAAGCGATAAGGGTCTTGCGCATGGTGATTCTCCTGTCTCTATTCCGGTGAGTCCGGATGTAAGTAGATTACGGAGATGAAGGTCAGCGGCAGTCAGGGGAGCGTAAAGCTTGGGTAAAGAGGGGTTTGGCGGGAGCTGACAAAACGATTGAGGCGGATGAGGTCAAGTGTGGGAGCTGGCTTGCCTGCGATGCAGGCAACTCGGTCTGTCCGCTAGATCCAGGTGATGCTATCGCAGGCAAGCCAGCTCTCACAGAAGGGCAACGAGGCGCTTGTCAGGGGGCGTAGTAGTACCCACGGCTACGCAACGCCACGATCCGTGGCCGGCCATCCGGGTGCGGGCCGATCTTTTTGCGCAGGTTGCTGACGTGCATGTCCAGGCTGCGATCGTAAAGGGTCAGCTTGCGGCCGAGGGCGATCTGCGCCAGTTCCTGTTTGTCCAGGGGCTCGCCGGGCTGGCGCAGCAAGGCTTCCAGCAGGCGGCTTTCGGAGACGGTGAGGGTGAATTCCTGCTCGTCGATGCTGACCACGCCGCGCACCGGGCTGAAGCACAGGTCGCCCAGTTCCATTTGCGTAGACACGGCGGCCGGGTGGCTGCGGCGCAGTACCGCGCGCAGGCGGGCGGTCAGTTCCCGTGGGTCGCACGGCTTGGCCAGGTAGTCGTCGGCGCCGAGTTCCAGGCCGAGGATGCGGTCCAGCGGTTCGCCCCGGGCCGACAGCATCAGCACGGGCAAGTCCGGGTGATCGGTGCGCAATTGCTTGAGCAGCTCCAGGCCGCTGCCATCGGGCAGCATCACATCCAGCACCACGGCGGCAGGCGCGCTGTCCGCCAAGGCTTTACGCGCGCTCAAACCGTCATGGCAGGCGCGCACCTGGAAGCCTTCCTGGCTCAACCAACTGGTCAGCAGCTCACAGAGCTCCTGGTCATCATCTATCAGTAACAGCTCGCTCATGACTCACTCAATTTAGCCATTGTCGACGGCGACGGTGCCCACCGCTGGCGAAGATCCCGCACAGCAAGGCGATCAGTGCGACGGCGCCACCGGTGACAAACCACTGTTGTTGCTCGGTCAGCCAACGGGTCAAGGCGCCGCCTTGTGTCTCTTTGAGTTGCTGGGACAGGCGTTGGTTCTCTTGGCGAAGGCGACTTAATTGCGCGCTTTCGCGGGCAGCATCCGCGTTTTGCAGTTGCTTGCTCAGTTCTTCACGTTGCCGCTCGCTGTCTTTCAAGCGTTGCTGCAACTCGCTGATCTGGCTGCCGGCACTCAACGACAGGGGCGTCGAATTGCCGGTATTCGGGGTTTCTTCAGCGTGGGCCGTAGCCCCGATCAATAACACTGCCAACAGACACAACTGACGTAAGCGCATCGGAACTCCTGATTCCACACGAATATTCAGGACGTTGTCGGCAGGTTACCGAGAATAATGAGCAATTAGGTGTGTGCCGAACGCAATCGGTCCGGCACAGGCTCGGGTCAAGGCAGGACTTGCTTGAACGGCTTGATCACCACGTCGGCATAAACGCCTGCCGCGATGTACGGATCGGCCTTGGCCCAGGCCTGGGCGTCTGCCAGCGAGGCGAACTCGGCGATGATCAGGCTACCGGTGAAACCGGCGGCGCCCGGGTCATTGCTGTCTACGGCCGGGTGCGGGCCGGCCAGTACGAGGCGGCCGTCGGCTTGCAGCTGCTTGAGGCGCTCGACGTGGGCCGGGCGCACGCTCAGGCGTTTTTCCAGGGAGTTGGCGACGTCGGTGGCAATGATGGCGTAGAGCATGTCAGTCCTCGGTTTTTGGCGTGGTAGGGGCGGCGTCATGCAGGTGGCGCGACAGGTAGATGCCCTGGCCGACCAGGAACAACACGGTCATGCCCAGGCTGCCGAACACTTTGAAGTCGACCCAGTAGTCCTGGAAGGTAAAGGCCACGAACAGGTTGGCGGCGCCGCAGAACAGGAAAAACACGATCCAGGCGACGTTCAAGCGTGTCCACACCGGCTCCGGCAGGGTCAGCGCATGGCCCATGATCCGCTTGATCAGCAGGCGGTCACCGATGAAGTGGCTGCCGATAAAGACCAGGGCGAACAGCCAGTTGACCACCGGCGCTTTCCATTTGAGGAAGGTTTCGCTGTGGAAGGCCAGGGTCAGGCCGCCGAAGACCAGGCAGGCGACCAGGGTCAGCCATTGGCTTTTTTCCAGCTTGCGCTGGGAGATGAAGATGGCGCCGTAGACGACGATAGAGCTGATGATCAGGACGGCGGTGGCGCTGTAGATGCCTCCGAATGACACCGGGTGACCGGCGATATCGAGGACCCGAGGGTCGATTTTGGTCACGATGAAAAACAGCAACAGCGGGATGAAGTCGATGAATTGTTTCACAGTAAGAGCCAGAAGCTGGATGTGGCGGCATAATAACAAACATCCTAGGTAGCGAAAGCGCCAGCTGACTTGAGGTTACACATCCCCGTGAATGTTGATTTGCACTGCCACAGCACGGCCTCCGACGGCGCCCTGGCGCCCGCGGTACTGGTTGCGCGTGCGTTTGAAAAAGGCGTGCGAGTCCTGGCCTTGACCGACCACGACACCCTTGAAGGCCTCGACGAGGCTCGCGAAGCCGCGCATGCGCTGGGTATGCAGTTGGTCAACGGCGTGGAGCTGTCCTGCACCTGGGGCGGCGCCACCATTCATGTGCTCGGCTACGGTTTCGATCAACAAGCCGCGCCGCTGGTGGCCGCCATCGCCGCTTTGCACGACGGCCGCTGGCTGCGTTCCGAAGAAATCAGCCGCAAACTCAGCCTCAAGGGCATGCCCAATGCCCTCGACGGCGCCCGTGCGATCCAGCAGGAATTGGGCGACAGCGGCAACGCCCCGGCCCGTCCGCACTTCGCCGACTGGATGGTGCGCGAGGGGTTCGTCAAGGACCGCGCCGAAGCCTTCCGCAAATGGCTGGGCGCCGGCAAGTTGGGTGACGTCAAGCAACACTGGCCGACTCTCGAAGACACGGTCGCGACCTTGCGAGCCGCCGGGGCCTGGGTCAGCCTGGCGCATCCATGGCATTACGATTTCACCCGCAGCAAGCGTCGCAAGCTGATCAGCGACTATATTGGAGCGGGAGGCCACGCGATCGAAGTGGTCAATGGGCATCAACCCGCTGAACAGGTCGGCAGCCTGGCTATTCTTGCCCGCGAATTTGGTCTGCTGGTCAGCGCCGGCAGTGATTTTCATGGCCCAGGTGGGTGGTCCGAAATCGGCGAGTATCGCCAGGTACCTGAAGACCTGCCGCTCTTGTCGGGGCGATTCAAGCATGACCCCATTACTGCCACCGTCTGAACAGGTAGAACACGTGAGTCAATTCTTCCAGATTCACCCGGAGAACCCCCAGGCGCGCCTGATCAAACAGGCCGTGGAGATCATTCGCGCCGGTGGCGTGGTGATCTATCCAACGGATTCGTCCTACGCCATCGGTTGCCAGATCGGCGACAAGGGCGCGGTCGAGCGTGTACGACGCCTGCGTCAATTGGACGACAAGCACAACTTTGCGCTGATCTGCAGCGACCTGTCCCAACTGGGCCTGTTCGCCAAGGTCGACACCGGCACCTTCCGCCTGCTCAAGGCGCACACGCCGGGGCCCTACACCTTTATTCTCAACGCCACCCGCGAAGTGCCGCGCCTATTGCTGCACCCGAAGAAACGCACCATCGGCCTGCGCGTGCCTGAGCATCCCATTGCCTTGGCGCTGCTTGAGGAGCTGGGTGAGCCGTTGATGAGCGTGTCGCTGATCATGCCCGGTGACACCGAGCCGCTGGAAGATCCGTACGAAATGCGCCAACTCCTGGAAAAACAGGTCGATCTGATCATCGATGGTGGCTTTGGCGGCAACAAAGCCTCCACCGTGATCAACCTGGCCGACGGCGAACCCGAAGTGATCCGCGTGGGTTGCGGTGACCCGGCGCCGTTCATGGTCGAGGCCTGAATGTCCGCCGTGGAAACCGTTGATCCCCAGGCCGGCGCCCAGCAGGAACTGCCGTTTGCCATGGTCTATGGCCAGGCGGTCATGGAAATGCCGCTGGACCTGTACATTCCGCCGGATGCGCTGGAAGTCTTCCTCGAAGCCTTCGAAGGCCCGCTGGACTTGCTGCTGTACCTGATCCGCAAGCAGAACATCAACATCCTCGACATCCCGGTGGCGGAAATCACCCGCCAGTACATGGGCTATGTGGAGTTGATGCAGTCGGTGCGCCTGGAACTGGCCGCCGAGTACCTGGTGATGGCCGCCATGCTCGCCGAGATCAAGTCGCGCATGCTGTTGCCGCGTTCGGAGACGGTGGAAGCCGAGGAAGACGACCCGCGCGCCGAGCTGATCCGTCGCCTGCAAGAGTACGAGCGCTTCAAGGCGGCTGCCGAAGGTATCGATGGCTTGAGCCGTGTGGGCCGCGATGTGGTGGTGCCCAAGCTGGATGCCCCCGAGGCCCGCGCGCGCAAGTTGTTGCCGGATGTGAGCCTGGAAGAATTGTTGATGTCCATGGCCGAAGTACTGCGCCGTGGCGATATGTTTGAAAGCCACCAGGTCAGCCGCGAGGCGCTGTCGACCCGCGAGCGTATGAGCGATGTGCTGGAGCGCCTCAAAGGCGGTGGATTTGTGCCGTTTGTCGAGCTGTTCACCAAAGAAGAAGGGCGCCTGGGGGTGGTGGTGACCTTTATGGCGGTGCTTGAACTGGTCAAGGAATCCTTGGTCGAGCTGGTCCAGAATGAGCCTTTTGCGGCTATCCACGTGCGGGCGCGAGCCGAATAAAGAGCTGAATCGATGAATCTGACTGAACCCCGCGAACTGGCCCCGTTGCTGGAGGCCTTTCTACTGGCCTCGGGCAAGCCGCAATCCCTGGAACGCCTGTTCGAACTCTTTGAAGAAGCCGAACGCCCCGAGCCGCCGGTGTTCAAGAAGGCGCTGGAGATCCTGCGCAAATCTTGCGATGGCCGCGCCTTTGAGCTGCGGGAAGTGGCATCGGGTTATCGCCTGCAGATCCGTGAGAAATTTTCCCCATGGGTCGGTCGCCTGTGGGAAGAGCGCCCGCAGCGTTATTCGCGGGCGATGCTGGAGACCATGGCGCTGATCGCCTATCGCCAGCCGATCACCCGGGGCGAGATCGAGGACGTGCGGGGTGTGGCGGTCAATAGCCATATCGTCAAGACGCTGCTGGAGCGCGAGTGGATTCGCATCGTCGGTTACCGTGATGTGCCCGGTAAGCCGGCGATGTTTGCTACCACCAAGGTGTTCCTCGACCACTTCAACCTGAAGAATCTCGACGACTTGCCGCCGCTGGCCGAGCTGCGCGAGATGGAGCCAGACCCGGTGCTGGACTTCGACGACGCGCCGGTGCCCGCCAGCCTGCAAGAGCTGGCCGATGCCAGCGCCGAGCCGGAAGAGCCGAAGGACGAAACCAGCTTCCACACCTTGTTGTTGGAATTGGATGACATGGAGCAGGGCATCAAGACTGACTTTGATGACCTGCTGCGTGATGGAGCTGTCGAGCCTGAGGCCGCGGAGAGCGCTGAGCCTGAACCCGAGCCTGAGGAAGACATTCTCGGCGTTGCCGAAGCCCGCGAAAAACTCCTGGCCGCTGTCGCCGCCCTCGAACAGCCGGCCCTGAGCGAAGAAGAAGCCGAAGCCCGCGCGCTGGCTGAAGCCATCGAAGCCGAACGCCGCAAATTCGAAGACTGACGCCGAACCCCTGTGGGAGCTGGCGGGCGGCACCGGTCGGCGGAAAAGTGAACGACTTTAGGCTTATCGACTAGTCTGTGATGCGCAACGCCCGCCATACGCGTATGATTCGCGACCCTTCGCCGACCTCTTCGGCCAAGACCCCGCTTTCAACACTCTTCAGGCCACGCCTGAATCGACCCACCGGGAGGTGCTTAAGATGAACGACAAAGACCAGAACGACAGCCAGGAAATCGGCCCAGCAGGTGAAAAACTGCAAAAGGTGCTGGCGCGTATCGGCGTGGGCTCGCGCCGCGACGTCGAAGCCTGGATCACCCAGAAGCGCATCAAGGTCAACGGCGTCGAGGCCACCCTCGGCCAGCGCGTCGACTTGCACGATGCAATCACCATTGATGGCAAGGTTATCAAGCGTGAAGAGGCCGCCGAATCGGTGCGCCGCGTGATCATGTACAACAAGCCTGACGGCGAGATCTGCACCCGTGACGACCCGGAAGGCCGTCCGACCGTGTTCGACAAGATGCCTAAGCCGAAAGAAGGCCGCTGGATCAACATCGGTCGCCTCGACATCAACACCACCGGCTTGCTGATGTTCACCACCGACGGTGAACTGGCCAACCGCCTGATGCACCCGTCCTACGAGATGGACCGCGAATACGCAGTGCGTGTACGTGGCGAAGTCGATGACGAGATGATCGAGCGCTTGAAAGCCGGCGTGGTGCTGGAAGACGGCCCGGCCAAGTTCACCGACATCAAGCAAGCGCCAGGCGGTGAAGGTTTCAACCACTGGTACCACTGCGTGGTGATGGAAGGCCGTAACCGCGAAGTACGTCGCCTGTGGGAATCCCAGGGCCTGGTGGTCAGCCGCCTGAAGCGCGTGCGTTTCGGCCCGGTGTTCCTGAACTCCGACCTGCCGATGGGCCGCTGGCGCGAAATGAGCCAGTACGAAGTGGACATCCTCAGTGCCGAAGTGGGCCTGACGCCGGTCGCGATGCCGCAGATGAACGCCAAGAGCAAAGACAAGCTTGAGCGTATGCAGCGTAAATCGTCGCGTCCTGTCGCCCGTACCGAGCGCGTTGCCCGTACCGTGCGCCCGGCGCTGGATGCACCGGCCACTGGCGGGCGTATTTCCCGTCAGCCGCACATCGAAGGCGAGCGTCGCCCAACCGCGCCATCGCGTCAGGAAGGCGAACGTGCTCCGCGCACGCCGCGTCCGGCCCCGGCCGGTGGTCGCAGCAACCGTGGTGAAGCCGAGCGCCCGGCCGACAACGCCAGCACCAAGCGTCCAGCCAAGCCAGCGGCGAACAAGCGCCCTGGCCCGAAACTGGTCGCGGACGAGCCGTCGGGCAAGCGCCGTGGCGCCCCGGCCGGTTCGGGCCAGCGTCCTGGTTTTGGTCGCAAGAAGCCTTAAAGGCAGCGGCTGGTTTTTAGCGGCAAGCTGCAAGAAAGAACGCCAGCCTTCGGGTTGGCGTTTTTTTTTGTTTTGAATTTGAAATGCGATGACACCTGTGGAAGCAAGCCTAATGTGGGAGCGGGCTTGCCCGCGATGGCGGTGTGTCATTGGATGCATCTTTGACTGGCCCACCGCAATCGCGGGCAAGCCCGCTCCCACAGTTGATCTCCAGTGTCTGTAACGCGTGTATTCCGCTCTGTAACGAATAGTTTACGAAATGGTGGCGTGTTTATTGGGGTAGGTGACGCTGTAAGGATTACCTGACAGTTCTGATCCTCAACAACAAGACTCGGCCTGAAGCTTCTCTGCGTGTACAATCCGCCGCGTTTTACTGTGACCCCCCTTGCGTACCCACGCAAAAGGCCAAGACCCAGGGTTTGCCTACCCTGATCACTCCGCCTGGCCACGAGCCGGACGGGTTCGATTTCGTCACAGATAAAAACAAACAGGTGACGCATGACCGATATAAACACGCTGTACTCCTGGTGCCTGCGCTGGGGTTTGAGCGGCGCTGCTTGAGTCGAGATTCGAGCGAGCGACGTGCATTCAACATCATCAAACCTTGCGTGAGACCCTTTTCATGAGTGGACCCCATTCCTCTTCAGGCGAGCTGAAACGCGGCCTGAAAAATCGTCATATCCAGTTGATCGCCCTCGGTGGCGCCATCGGCACCGGCCTGTTCCTCGGCTCGGCCGGGGTGCTCAAATCCGCCGGCCCGTCGATGATCCTGGGCTATGCCATCTGCGGCTTTATCGCCTTCATGATCATGCGCCAGCTCGGCGAGATGATCGTCGAAGAGCCGGTGGCCGGTTCCTTCAGCCACTTTGCCCACAAGTACTGGGGCGGTTTCGCCGGCTTCCTGTCGGGTTGGAACTGCTGGATCCTGTACATTCTCGTGGGCATGTCGGAGCTGACGGCTGTCGGCAAATATGTGCATTACTGGTGGCCAGAGATCCCGACCTGGGTCTCGGCGGCGGCGTTCTTCGTGCTGATCAACCTGATCAACCTGGCCAACGTCAAAGTGTTCGGTGAAGCCGAGTTCTGGTTTGCCATCATCAAGGTGGTGGCCATCGTCGGCATGATCGCCCTGGGCAGCTATCTGCTGGTCAGCGGCAGCGGCGGCCCGCAAGCGTCGGTGAGCAACCTGTGGGAACACGGCGGCTTCTTCCCCCACGGCGTGGGCGGTCTGGTGATGGCCATGGCGATCATCATGTTCTCGTTCGGTGGCCTGGAAATGCTCGGTTTCACCGCTGCCGAGGCTGACCAGCCACGCACGGTGATCCCGAAAGCGATCAACCAGGTGATCTACCGCATCCTGATCTTCTACATCGGTGCCCTGGTGGTGCTGTTGTCGTTGACGCCGTGGGACAGCCTGCTGACCACCCTCAATGCGTCTGGCGATGCCTACAGCGGCAGCCCGTTCGTACAGGTGTTCTCGATGCTGGGCAGCAACACCGCGGCACACATCCTCAACTTCGTGGTACTGACGGCGGCACTGTCGGTGTACAACAGTGGCACCTACTGCAACAGCCGCATGTTGCTGGGCATGGCTGAGCAGGGCGATGCACCCAAGGCGCTGGCGAAGATCGACAAACGCGGCGTGCCGGTGCGCTCGATCCTCGCCTCGGCGGCGGTGACCCTGGTGGCGGTGCTGATGAACTACCTGATCCCGCAACACGCGCTGGAACTGCTGATGTCGCTGGTGGTGGCCACGTTGGTGATCAACTGGGCGATGATCAGCTTCTCCCACTTCAAGTTCCGCCAGCACATGAACCGCACCGGGCAGGTGCCGCTGTTCAAGGCGTTGTGGTACCCGTACGGCAACTTCGTCTGCCTGGCGTTCGTCGCGTTTATCCTGGTGGTCATGCTGATGATCCCGGGGATCCAGGTGTCGGTGTACGCGATCCCGGTGTGGGTGGCGTTTATGGCGGTGTGCTACTGGATCAAGAACAAGCGCAAGGCGCAGGCAGCCCTGAGCACAACAGGGACGGTTCTGGAGTAGGAACCCTTCCGTAAACAGAAAACCCGGCGCTTTGCCGGGTTTTTTGTTGGCGTTGACGGGGTAGACTCGCGCCTCGTTTTAATTTGCTACAGGCTCGGAGGCCCCATGCACCACACCGACATCGACGGCGGCACCTTGCAACGCGCTGACCTGGAAGACCTGATCGACCAGCACAGCGGCCCGTTGCGCCTGATTGGCGTGGACCTGAGCGGCGCCGACCTGTCGCGCATGGTGCTCGATCACTGGATCTTCGAACGCTGCATCCTTATCCAGACCTCGCTCCTCGGCTCCCGCCTGGAGGGCACCCAATGGAAAAGCTGCCGCGCCAGCCTCGCGATCTTTGAAGCGGCGAACCTGCTGGAAGCGCAGTTCCACAGTTGCGACCTGAACAACACCCGCTGGCAGCGCAGCAAGCTGCCCCAGGCGAGTTTCGAGCACTGCAAGTTGACCGGTGCCAACTTCACCCATTGTGCGTCCCTGGGCTTGAGTTTCAGCGAGACGCGGCTCAACAGCGCCTTCCTGTCCGGGTTGTCGTTTGCGCGCACGGTGCTGAATAACCTGGATTTCTCCGACAGCGACTTGTCGGACGCAGACTTTCGCAAGGCCGAATTGATCGATTGCAGCCTCGCCCACGCGCGTATCAACGGTGCCAACTTTGCCGGTGCCGACCTGCGGGGCGCGGATTTGAGCGGGTTTCGCCTCAATGATGCCAAACTGTTCAAAGGCGCCGTGATTTCCAAAGCCCAGGCGTCGATGTTGTTGTCCGAGTTGGGCTTGTCCGTTGCCTAGGGTTTTTGATTGATGCTGGTGATTTCCAACAATGTGCACCTGCCGGATGCCGAGATCGAGTTGACCGCGATTCGCGCCCAGGGCGCCGGTGGGCAGAACGTCAACAAGGTGTCGAGCGCGGTGCACCTGCGTTTTGATATTCCGGCGTCGTCGTTGCCGGAGTTTTATAAGGAGCGGCTGCTGGCGCTGCGCGACAGTCGCATTACCAGCGAAGGTGTGCTGGTGCTCAAGGCCCAGCAATATCGGACCCAGGAGCAGAATCGCGCGGATGCGCTGGAGCGCCTGGTGGAGTTGATCCTCAGTGCCACCAAGGTCGAGAAGAAGCGCCGTCCGACCAAGCCCACCCTGGGCTCGAAAAAACGCCGGCTGGAATCCAAGACCAAGCGCGGCACCATCAAGGCCGGGCGCGGCAAGGTCGACTTCTAGTCGCCGCGCGCCTCGCGGGCCTTGGGCGCTTGTCGGTATAGGTAGACGCTCAGCAGCAAACCACCGAGGGCGGCAAGGGCGGCGAACAGGAAGATCGACGCAAAGCCGAACCCTGCCGCAACCGCCCCGGCCAACGGACCGGTAATCCCCAGCGACAAGTCGATGAACAGCGAGTAAGCCCCCACCGCCGAGCCACGGCTGGACGCCGGTACCAGGTTGACCGCTTCGACGCCCAGCGCCGGAAACACGAGGGAAAAGCCAAACCCGCTCAAGGCCGCACCGGCCAGGGCCAGGTTGGCGTCCGGCGCCAGCCACAACAACAGCAGGCCGAGGATTTCCACGGACAGGCAGGCAATCGCCACGCGAAAGCCGCCGATCCGGTTGATCAGGTTGCCAAACAGCAGGCGTGCGCCGATAAAACTGGCGCCGAACAGGCTCAGGGCCCACACGGCGTTGTCCCAGTGCTGGGTGGTGTAATACAGGGTGATAAAGGTGGCGATGGTGCCGAAACCGATGGAGCCCAGCGCCAACGCGCAACCGTGGGGCAGGACGCGGCCCAGCACGTTCATGAAGGGCAAGCGTACGCCGGCGACGATGGGCGCGGGTTCCTTCTTCCAGGCCAGCAGCAGGCCGATGATCGCCAGCAGGATGATGCTGACGCCCATGCTCCACAGCCCGAGATGGCTGACCAGCAACACCCCCAGCGGCGCGCCGACGGCGAGGGCGCCGTAGCTGGCGATACCGTTCCAGGAAATGACCTTGGCCGTATTGGCCGCACCGACGCGGCCGATGCCCCAGCCAATGGCACCCGAGCCGACCAGGCTCTCCGCGCTGCCCAAGACCAGGCGGCCAATCAGCAGGCTACCGAGGCTGACGGCCGGCAAGCTGGCAAACCACGCCGCCAGCAGCATGAACACACCGCTCAAGCCGCAGCCCGCCAAGCCGATCACCACGGCGCGCTTGCTGCCCAGGTTGTCGATGATTTTGCCGGCGTACGGACGGCTCAGCAGGGTGGCCAGGTATTGCACGCTGATCACCAACCCGGCGATCACGGCGCCGTAGCCCAGTTCACTGTGGACATAGCCCGGCAATACGGCGAGGGGAATGCCGATATTCAGGTAGCCGATAAAGGTGAACAACACGATGGAAACAACTTGCAGCGTGACCGCCATGGGGCGCTGGGTATCTGGCATGGGAGAGGTCCACAGTCGCAGCAGGTAAAGATAGGCTGCTAATGATACCGGTGGTTGGGCTCGCGCAGGGCGGTAAATCGCAAAAACGTCAGATCAAAAAGACGTCAGGGCTGGGAGGGGGCGAGCAGTTGGGTGGTGACCAGAGCGGCCAAGGCGTTTTCCTGGGTGCCGAAGCGCTTGAGCAACATGGCTTGTTTGTCCGCGCTGAGGCGGTTCCATACTTCGACCATCTGCAAGGCAGCGTCGAGCACGGCGGTGTCTGGGGTGTCGGTCATGGTGGGTATCCAGGTCTATTCAGGCAGTGTGGAAAGCGCTCAAAGCTGCGCTTTCCACACGGTCTGGTACGGCGTCAGTCCTGGCTTTCGCTGTCGACTGGTTTGGCTTCTTTGGCCTCAGGCTGTTTGTCGCTGGCCTGCTGCGGTGTTGGCTGCTCTGTAGGGTGCAGGCTTGGGAAGGGGAGATTAGGTATCTCGTGCATCGTCGTCGCTCCTCGCAAGGTCTGTTTTTTCAATCGCAGGTGATTCCGCGCTCTCAAAAAGCCTTGGCAGGATACAGCACTGCAAATGACAAAAAGAATTTTATGTCGGCGGATGTCGGAACTTTCATCCTTTAACGCAAGTGACATGAGGTCACAGGCCTAGAACGGCACCTTGCCGAGGATCATGTCGCGATACATCACGAAATCCCCCAATAAGCTGTAGAACGGGTGTTTAAACGTCGCTGGACGGTTCTTTTCGAAGAAGAAGTGGCCGATCCAGGCAAAGCTGTAGCCGGCGATCGGGATAGCCAGCAGCAAGCCCAGCGAACCCCGACCAATGGCGTAGGCCAGGATGCCGATCACCAGGGTGGTGCCGATGAAGTGCAGGCGTCGGCAGGTGCTGTTGCCGTGCTCTTTCAGGTAATAGGGGTAGAACTCGGCAAAGCTGTTGAATTGCTTAACATTTTCCACGATGACCGGCCCTTTGATTGTTGTGCCGCCCAACAGATGTTCGGCGGGGAGCTTATTTGAGTCTAGAGTGATCAGTGGTAACAGCCAGTGACAATAGATGCCACTTTAGTATCCTTGGCTTTCCTGGCTGCCGTTTTAAGCCTGCTTTATTAAGAAGACGCCATGAGCGAACGAACAACTTCTGCAAGCTGGGCGATGGGGATAGTCAAGGCATTGGAGATGGACGGCCTGGATTGCCGAGCCCTGTTCAAGCAGCTGGGCCTGGACTACAGCGCCCTGAGCGATCCCGATGCGCGCTTCCCACAAGACTCCATGACCCGCCTGTGGCAGCGGGCGGTGGAGCTGTCGGGCAACCCGGCGATTGGCTTGAATATGGGCAAAGTGGTGCGCCCCGCTTCGTTTCATGTGGCGGGGTATGCGCTGATGTCCAGCAACACGCTGGCCGAAGGTTTTATGCGCCTGGTGCGTTACCAGCGGATCATTGCTGAAAGCGCCGACCTGAGTTTCCGATTATTGCCCGAAGGCTATGCGCTGATTCTGACGGTGCATGGCGATCATCTGCCACCCACCCGGCAAAGCGCCGAAGCCTCGCTGGCCAGCGCCCTGGCCCTGTGCGGCTGGCTTACCGGGCGCACCTTGCAGCCGCGTAAAGTGCTGTTGCAAGGCGACCAGCCCGAGGACCTGGCGCCCTACAAACAAGCGTTCCATGCCCCCCTGGAGTTCAATGCGCCGTATGACGCGCTGATTTTCGAGCGGGCCGATATGGACGCGCCACTGCCCACCGCCAACGAAGCCATGGCGCTGTTGCATGATCGATTTGCCGGAGAATACCTGGCGCGCTTCTCGGAAAGCCGCGTGACCCACAAGGCGCGCCAGGTGCTGTGCCGCCTGCTGCCCCAGGGCGAGCCCAAGCGTGAAGTGGTGGCCCAGACCCTGCACCTGTCCCAGCGCACCTTGCAGCGGCGCTTGCAGGAGGAGGGCACCAGTTTCCAGACCTTGCTCGACGACACCCGTCGCGAACTGGCCGAGCAGTACCTGGCGCAGCCGAGCATGACCTTGCTGGAAATCGCCTACCTGTTGGGGTTTGCCGACCCGAGTAACTTCTTCCGCGCGTTTCGCCGCTGGTTCGATGCCACGCCCGGCGAATACCGGGCGCGGTTGCTGGAGGCGTCGCTGGTCAGTGGCGCCAAAACGCCGGAATACACAGCACAAACACTGTAATGATCTCCAGCCGGCCCAGCAGCATGCCCAGCGACAGAATCCACTTGGCCGCGTCCGGCAGGCTGGCGAAGTTGCCGGCCGGGCCGATGGTTTCCCCCAGGCCCGGGCCGACGCCGGACACCGTGCTGGCGGCGCCGGTCAACGCGGTCATCCAGTCCAGGCCGAGTAGCGACAGGGCCAGGGCGATGGCGCAGATGGTGATGGCGAAGAAAAACGAGAAGGTCAGGATCGACCGCACGATCTCTTCGTCGAGACGGTGGCCGTTGTACTTCTGCTTGATCACCGCGCGGGGGTGAATCAGTTGGTTCAAGTTGGCCTTGAGCAGGATGTAGGCGACCTGGAAGCGGAAGATCTTGATCCCGCCGGCCGTGGAGCCCGAGCAACCGCCGATAAAGCCCAGGTAGAAAAACAGCATCAGTGAGAAGTTGCCCCACAGGCTGTAGTCCCCGAGTGCGAAGCCGGTGGTGGTCACCACCGATGTCACGTTCAGCGCCACGTGGCGCAGGGCGTCCAGCCAATGCAGGTCGGTGGTCCACCAGTACCAGGTGCCGAGCACCAGCCAGGTCACCAGCAGCAAACCGAGCAAACCTTGCACCTGCTGGTCCTTGATCAAGGCCTTGCGGTTGCCGCGCAACGTCGCCACATACAGGGTGAACGGCAAGCTGCCGAGGATCATCACCACCACGGCGACCCAATGCACCGCGGGTTGTTTCCAGTGGGCCAGGGATTCATCGGAGGTGGAAAAACCGCCGGTGGAAATCGCCGACATCGCATGGTTGATCGCATCGAACAAACCCATCCCGGCCCACCAGAAGGCCAGGCTGCCAAGGATGGTGATGCCCACGTACGCCGCCACGATCAGCCGCGCCACCATGTGCGATCGCGGCATGACCTTTTCCGAGCGGTCCGAGGATTCGGTCTGGAACAGGCGCATGCCACCGATGCGCAGCAGCGGCAGGATCGCCACCGCCATGCCGATAAAGCCGATGCCCCCCAGCCAGTGCAGGAGCGAGCGCCACATCAGGATGCCGGGGGACATGCTGTCCAGCCCGCTCAATACGGTGGAACCGGTGGCGGTGATGCCGGACATGCTTTCAAAAAACGAGTCGGTGTAGCTGATGTGCTGGGTCAGCAGGAACGGCAGCGCGGCAAAGATGCACACCACCACCCAGCTGGTGACGGTCAGCAGGTACATGTCCCGTGGCCGCAGGTGCACGTGTTCGGGGCGCCCGGGGATGACCAGGGCCAGGCCGGCGAGAAAGGTGATCATGCTGGCCCACAGGAACGACGGCAGGTCTTGGGTGCGTTCGAAGATCACCAGGGTGGCCATGGGCACGACCATGGCGATCGCGAGGGTGATCAGGAAGATGCCGATGATGAAACCGATGATGCGTAGGGTCGGCAACGCCATGAGTGAACTCAGGTATGTGGGAGTGGCGTCATTCTACCTACGGTGCAGGTCTTGTAAACCGGGGCTTGGACGCAACGCAGAGCAAATGTGGGAGCTGGCTTGCCTGCGATAGCGGTGGGTCAGTCACTCCTTCATCAACTGATCCACCGCTATCGCAGGCAAGCCAGCTCCCACAGGAGTATGAGGTGACCGAGGGTGCGTGCATAAAAAAGGCGACCCGAAGGTCGCCTTTTTTCAACTCGGCACTGATCAGAACTCGTGATCAGCGTTATCCGGGTTCAGGTCGCTGATGCCCAGCTTGCCTGCAGCGGCTTCGATCGAACCGGTCTGCTTGACCAGTGCGGCGATGGCGTCGCGTACGATCTGGTTGCCTGCATCGTTGCCGGCGGCGATCAATTGGTCGTAGTGCTCACCTTTGCCAGCGTGATCAACCATGACCTGGATCTTCGCTTCGGTCGCCGCCAGGTCAGCCTTCAAGGCGCTGTCGGCAGCCGGGTCGGCCTTGGCCACCAGGGACGACAGGCTGGCGCCGGTCATCTGGGTGCCGTCGGTGCGGGTGTACTCGCCCAGGTAGACGTTGCGGATGCCCTTGGCGTCGTAGAAGTGCGAGTTGTGGGTGTTGTCGCTGAAGCAGTCCTGCTCGTCTTCTGGCGAGTTGGCTTCCAGGGAAACCTTCATGCGCTCACCGGCCAGCTCGCCGAGGGACAGGCTGCCCATGCCGAACAGCATTTTGCGCAGGCCGTCGGTGGCAGGTTCTGCTTCCAGGGTGGCGCGGTAGTTGTCGGCGACGTTTGGCTTCCAGTTGCCGACCATTTCTTCCAGGTCGCTCACCAGCAATTGGGTCACGGCGCTCAGGTAGGCGCGGCGACGCTCGTTGTGGCCGCCCGTGGCGCCGTCACCGGTCAGGTAGTCCGAGGCCGGACGGTTGCCCGCGCCAGGGCCGGTGCCGTTGAGGTCTTGGCCCCACAGCAGGAATTCGATGGCATGGTAGCCGGTGGCAACGTTGGCTTCGGAACCACCCAGCTCATTGAGGCTGGCGAGTTTTTCCGGGGTGATTTCCTTCACGTCGACTTTGTCTTCGCCGACCTGGATCTCGGTGTTGGCGATGATGTTGGCGGTGGCACCCGGGTTGCCCAGGGCGTGTTCGTAGGACTTGTCGACGTAGTCGATCAGGCCTTCGTCCAGTGGCCATGCGTTCACCTGGCCTTCCCAGTCATCGATGATGGTGTTGCCGAAGCGGAACACTTCGCTCTGCAGGTACGGCACGCGGGCGGCAACCCAGGCGGCGCGGGCGGCTTTCAGGGTTTCGTCGCTTGGCTTGGCGAGGAACGCGTCGATCGCGGTTTGCAGGGTTTTTGCGGTGGATTCTGCGTCGCTGTAGACCGCGAACACCATGTCAGCGTAATGCGCGACCACAGCCTTGGCGGCGGCTTCGTCAACCTGGCCGGCAGGGGTGGCAGCCGCTGGAGCGGTAGTGCTGGCAGCCGGGGTCGGCGCCTGTGGCGCGGCGGCCTTGTCTTTACCTTCGCCGCAACCGGCGAGAGAAATGGCAATGGCCAGCAGACTGGCGGTGGCCAGGGGCATACGAATCATGGCGAACATCCTGCTTCGGTTGTTGATAGGGCGCGCGGGGGGAGCGCAAAACTGCGACATAATGCGAAAGATTTGCATTTTGTGTAAAGGCTTAAACGCGGGAAATATTCAGTATCGTTTTCCCGGCTCAAAGAATCGCGGCGTTATTGCGCTCGGACTGTTTCAAAAACGCCGCCAACTCCCGGGCCGGCAGCGGTTTGCTGTAGTGATAACCCTGCCCCTCGTGGCAGCCCTCGGAGATGATGTAGGCCTCCTGTTCGGCGGTTTCCACGCCTTCGGCGATCACCTGCATGCCCAGGCTTTTGCCCAGCTGGATGATGGCCCGCACGATGGTGGCATCGTCGTCGTCATCCAACAGGTCCTGGACGAAGCTCTTGTCGATCTTGATCTTGTCCAGCGGCAGGCTTTTCAGGTAGCTGAGGGATGAATAGCCGGTGCCGAAGTCGTCGATGGCGATCAGCGCCCCGGAACGGCGCAGGCTCAGCAGGTGTTGGGCAGCGGTGCTGATGTCTTCCATCAGGCCGGTTTCGGTGACTTCCAGCTCCAGGCTGCGCGGCGGCAGGCGGTAGATCTGCATCAGGTTGTTGACCACCCGCGGCAGCTCGGTGTGGTGCAACTGCACGGTGGACAGGTTGACTGCCATGCGCAACTCGGTGAAACCCTGGTCGTGCCATTCGCGCAACTGCCGGCAGGCCTGGTCCAGCACCCATTCGCCAATCGCAATGATGGTGCCGTTCTGCTCGGCCAGCGGGATGAACAGGTCGGGCGGCACCAGGCCGTGTTCCGGGTGCTGCCAGCGGATCAGCGCTTCGACGCCCACCACGCGATGCTCGCGGTAGCTGATCTGCGGCTGATAGACGAGGTGAAACTGGTCGCGGCTCAAGGCGTCGCGCAGGTCCTTTTCCAGTTCGCGGCGGCGGCGCATTTCGCTGTCCACGCTGGCGATATAGAACTGGTAGCGGTTGCGCGAGCGGCTCTTGGCCAGGGTCATGGTCTGCTCGGCTTTTTGCAGCAGCTTCTCGGTGCTGTCGCCGTCTTCCGGGAACAAAGTGATGCCGATGGTGGCGCGCAGGCGGATCTGTTCGTGGTCGAGGGCGAACTCGGCTTCCAGGTCGTCGAGGATGCTTTGCGCCAGCTCAGCGGCTTCGTACGGCTGGTCGATGTCGGCCTGCACCAGGGCGAACTGGTCGCCGCCCAGGCGGGCCAGGGCGCCGAGGCGGCCACTGTGGGCGCGCAGGCGGTCGGCCAGGGCCAGCAGCAGTTGGTCGCCGGCCTGGTAGGTGAACTGCTCGTTGACGCTTTTGAAGTCGTCCAGGCCCACACACAATACCGCCACGCGGCGTTGCCGGCGGCCGGCGTCGATGAGGATCTTGTCCAGTTGTTCCTGCAATTTCTGGCGGTTCGGCAAACCGGTCAGGAAGTCGTACTGCGCCATGCGCCGCAGGCTGCTCTCGGCCTCGTGACGCAGGTGGGTGTTGCGCTCGATGGATTCGAGCAACTGGTTGGCGGTGTTGATCCACAGCCCCAGTTCATTGCGCTCATGGCCCTTGAGTTGGGGGATCTTGTGTTCGCTGGGGCGGTCCGGGTTGATCGACGTCAGGTGCTCGATAATCCGCGACAACGGCTTGGTCAGCAGCCAGTGATAGACCAGGTACAACACCAGGCCCATAGCCAGGGCGCGCAGCACCCCGGAAATAAAGATGATCACCGAGCTGACAATAAAGCCCTTGCCGTAGGTGGCGGTGTCGAGGGTGATGCTCAGGTCGCCGTAATACTCGCTGTACGGGCCTTTACCCACCAGCGCCGTGGTGAACGTGCGTTCCTGGCCAAGAATCAGGTCGGTCAACCAGCGGCTGGGGGATTGCTGCAAGGCGCGGCTTTTTTCCGCGAGCATGGTTTCGTTGGGATGGCCGATGGACGCCATGCGCACGGCGTCGTCCTGAAACAGGCCCTCGATGACCTGCATACCCATCTCGCGGTCAAGGCTGTAGACGGCCTGGGTCGAGGGGTCGCGGAACATGTCGAGGATACGCTGGGCGTCGCTGGCCACGGCCTGGCGCGTCTTATAGGCGTCAAAAACGATCTGCGCCACGCTGAGCGCCACACCCACGACCAATGCCGACAGCAGCACGACCCGTAGCAACTTCACCGACAAGCTGTTTTTGAGTTCCAGCTTCAAAGGGTTATTCCTTGTTCCATGCGGGTAGCCTCAATATGCCATGAGTATTGGCAATCTCGTGATGGCAGTCAAAGGGACATTGGAGCAAAGGTGGGATTGATGCTTTTGGAGGGGGATGTAGGAGGACGGGGCAAGGCGGATTTGCATCCGCTTGCCGGGTTCCGTGTCGCGCTTGGGCTCAGCTGTTGAAGGTGATTGGGCGGTTTGTGGTCTCTTGTGCGCTGGCAAAATCCACGGTTTTGTTTTGTGGTTCCAGCGCATCACCCAGGGCTTTGGCCAGTACATCGGCGAAGGGCTGGGCGAGGGGGATGGCCGCCTTGGCGAGATCTGCACCGGCCTTGAATAGTTCACCGACCACGGGAAGTGCGGCTAGGGCTCCAATAGACATCGTAATTTCTCCGACAAGTATGAGAGGCGCATTCCTCTCCCTGCCTGGGTGGCCAAGTTGCGCCGTGCGGTTCCATCGGGCACAAAAAAGCCCGGCAATTGCCGGGCTCTTTCTACTGCAAGCGTTGCTTAGGCAGTGAAGGTCTTGCCTTCGAACTGCTCAGCCACGAACTTCCAGTTGACCAGGTTCCAGAACGCTTCCACATACTTTGGACGCACGTTGCGGTAGTCGATGTAGTAAGCGTGTTCCCAGACGTCGCAGGTCAGCAGCGGGGTATCGCCATTGGTCAGCGGGTTGCCGGCGCCGATGGTGCTGGCCAGGGCCAGGGAACCGTCAGCCTTTTTCACCAGCCAGCCCCAACCGGAACCGAAGGTGCCGACGGACGTCTTGGTGAACTCTTCCTTGAACTTGTCGAACGAACCGAACGCAGCGTTGATGGCTTCAGCCAGCGCGCCGGTTGGTTGGCCGCCGGCGTTTGGCGCCAGGCAGTTCCAGTAGAAGGTGTGGTTCCAGACCTGAGCGGCGTTGTTGAAGATGCCGCCCGAAGAGGACTTGACGATCTCTTCCAGGGTCTTGCCTTCGAACTCGGTGCCAGGCACCAGGTTGTTCAGGTTCACGACGTAGGTGTTGTGGTGCTTGTCGTGGTGGAATTCCAAGGTTTCCTTGGAAATGTGCGGCTGCAGGGCATCGTGTGCGTAGGGCAGCGGCGGCAATTCGAAAGCCATGATGATTCTCCTAATCAGGTCAGTTGCGGTGAGCGCAAGGCCGATCACGGGCGGCCAAACAAGCGCCGGGGAGTTTGTACTCTTTGCGGCGCAGGGGCAGGATCATAGCACCGGGGGTGCGGCAAAACCACGCAACAACTGTGTGGGATAGAGGTTCCAGAGCGTTTTGGAATATTCCCTACGCCGCGATCAATTGATAGGCCACGCTGAACATCATCACCGCCACCAACAGGTCCAGCAGGCGCCAGGTAGCCGGCCGCGCCAACCACGGTGCCAACCATGCCGCGCCGAGCGCCAGGGTGGCGAACCACAGGAACGATGCACTGGCCGCCCCGGCCACGTAGGCGCCAGGTTCGGTTTGTTGGGCGCCGAGTGAGCCGATCAGCAGCACCGTGTCCAGGTAGACGTGGGGATTGAGCAGAGTCACCGCCAAAGCGCTGAGCATCACGGCGCGCAGGGAGCGGGTCTTGAGGTTGCCGCCTTGCTCCAGGCTCTGTTTGGAAAACGCCCGGCGCAGCGCCAGGGTGCCGTACCACAACAGGAACGCCGCGCCACCCCAACGGGCAATCGCCAGCAGCAGCGGGTTTTGCGCCAGCACCGTGGCCAGGCCAAACACCCCGGCGGCCACCAGCAACGCATCGCACACCACGCACAACGCCGCCACGGGCAGGTGATGTTCGCGACGCAGGCTTTGCGCCAGGACAAAGGCGTTCTGGGTGCCAATGGCCATGATCAAGCCGAGGGCCACCAACAGGCCGTTAACATAGCTTTGCCACATAGGATTTACTCCGCGCCTGTCGCCAGTTGCCGCAGTACTTGCATCGCGCGCTCAGCATCGGCGCGGCCAACGAACAGGTGATCGTGGTAATAACCGGCAATCACATTGCAACTGATGCCGGCCTGGCCCAGCGCGCTGGCGAAAGCGGCGGTGAGGCCCACGGCTTCCAGGGCCGAATGCACATTCAGGGTGATCCATGCGGCGACGTAGTCGAAGGCCAGGCCTGCCTGTTCCGCGTGCTGGCGCTCGACGATGAGCGTCAAACCTTCCTGCTCGCGAAAGCTGCCGATCACCTCGCAACCTGCCGGGATGTGCTGGTCGGGCAGGGTGCAGAACACATAATCGCCGTCATTCAGGTGCGGGCTCATGCTGCGTAGCAGGGTTGCCAGGGCGGTTTCGCCAGCCATGTGAGGTTCCTTAAATAGAGAGAAGCAATGCTGGTCATTCTCACGGGCCAGGCTGTATAAGAAAAACAAATATTGCTGATCGCCCATTAGAGAAACTGATGTTCGACTATAAATTGCTTTCCGCCCTGGCGGCGGTGGTGGAACAGGCCGGCTTCGAGCGCGGCGCCCAGGTGCTCGGGGTTTCGCAATCGGCGATCTCCCAGCGCATCAAGTTGCTGGAGGCACGCATTGGCCAGCCGGTGCTGGTGCGCGCCACGCCGCCGACGCCCACCGACATCGGCCGGCGCCTGCTCAACCATGTGCAACAGGTGCGCCTGCTGGAGCGCGACCTGCAAAGCCAGGTGCCGGCGCTGGAC
The DNA here is from genome assembly GCF_053456465.1 of Pseudomonas acericola (SeqCode). NCBI lineage: Bacteria > Pseudomonadati > Pseudomonadota > Gammaproteobacteria > Pseudomonadales > Pseudomonadaceae > Pseudomonas > Pseudomonas acericola (SeqCode). The sequence goes on from NZ_JBRFJB010000001.1 coordinate 288,351, forward strand.
GCCGAAGGCATGCCCGAGCGCCTGCGCATCGCCCTGAATGCCGACAGCCTTGCCACCTGGTGGGCCGAGGCCGTCAGCGTATTTTGTGCCGAGCAACACCTGTTGCTGGACCTGGTGGTGGAAGACCAGACCGTCGGCCTCAAGCGTATGCGCGCCGGTGAAGTGGCGGCGTGTATCTGCGCCAGCGAACGTCCCGTGGCCGGGGCCCGCAGCTTGTTGCTCGGCGCCATGCGTTATCGTGCGCTGGCCAGCCCGGCCTTTATCGCCCGGCACTTTCCCGAGGGTGTACGCGCCGACCAATTGGCGCGCACGCCGGCGTTGGTGTTTGGCCCGGATGATTTCCTGCAACATCGCTACCTGGCGTCTCTCGGCGTGGACGGCGGTTTCGAACATCATTTGTGCCCATCGTCCGAAGGCTTCATCCGCCTCACCGAAGCCGGGCTCGGCTGGGGTTTGGTGCCGGAATTGCAGGTGCGCGACCAGCTGGAAAAGGGCGTGTTGGTGGAGTTGTTGCCAGATAAGCCCATCGATGTGCCGCTGTACTGGCATCATTGGCGCAGTGGCGGGCAATTGTTGGGCTTGTTGACCGACCATCTGGCCCAGGCGTGTGGCCAATGGTTGGTGTCGTATGAGCAGTGACAAGCGTCAAGCTGCAAGCTGCAAGAGAAGCGCTTGCAGACCGTATTTATCTTGCAGCTTATAGCTTGAAGCTACAGCTGCATCCGTAGGAGGCTCCATGAAAGTTCTGGTCACCGGCGCAAGCGGCTTCATTGGTGGGCGCTTTGCGCGTTTCGCCCTTGAGCAAGGCCTGGACGTACGGGTCAACGGGCGGCGTGCCGAAGGTGTGGAACACCTGGTCAGGCGCGGCGCCGAGTTTATCCAGGGTGATTTGAATGATGCCGACCTGGTGCGTGACTTGTGCCGCGACGTTGAAGCCGTGGTGCATTGCGCCGGCGCCGTCGGGCTGTGGGGCAAGTATCAGGACTTCCATCAAGGCAATGTGCTGGTGACCGAGAATGTCGTCGAGGCCTGCCTTAAACAGCGTGTCGGGCGCTTGGTCCACTTGTCGTCGCCGTCGATCTATTTTGACGGCCGCGATCACCTGGGCCTGACCGAAGAGCAAGTGCCCAAGCGCTTCAAGCATCCTTATGCCGCGACCAAATACCTGGCCGAGCAAAAAGTCTTTGGTGCCCAGGAATTCGGCCTTGAAGTGCTGGCCCTGCGCCCGCGCTTTGTCACCGGCGCCGGTGACATGAGCATCTTCCCGCGCCTGCTGAAAATGCAGCGCAAGAACCGCCTGGCCATCGTTGGCGACGGTTTGAACAAAGTCGATTTCACCAGTGTGCACAACCTCAACGAAGCGTTGCTCAGCAGTTTGCTCGCCACCGGCTCGGCGTTGGGCAAGGCCTACAACATCAGTAACGGCACCCCGGTGCCGGTGTGGGATGTGGTGAACTACGTGATGCGCCAAATGGAGTTGCCACAGGTGAAGCGTTACCGGTCCTATGGCCTGTCCTACAGCGTGGCGGCACTCAACGAAGCGTTCTGCGCGATGTGGCCGGGGCGCCCGGAGCCGGCGCTGTCGCGTTTGGGCATGCAGGTGATGAACAAAGATTTCACCCTCGATATCAGCCGCGCCCGGCATTATCTGGACTACGAGCCCAAGGTCAGCCTGTGGACCGCCCTCGACGAGTTCTGCAGCTGGTGGAAGGCCCAGGATCCGGGGCTGAAGTAAGGTCACAACAGGCAACACATCGGGAACCGAATTCGTGGTTCCGGGTCGATCAGAGCAACAGGACAGCGGTTTATACTCCCGGCGCTCGCCACCTCACCGATTCAGGGTTGATTCATGCGTAACGATGCCAAAGACGATTTCGATAACGTTCCCAGCCTGCGGGCCGACCTGGGAGATGACGACGATTTCGAACCTACCCCCGCCACGTCGGTGCGCTCGCGCAGCACGCCGGTGGTCAAGGTCAAGAGCGCCAGCACCGGGCCATTGTGGGCCTTGATCGGCGCGTTGCTGATCGCCTTTGCCGGCCTGGCCTGGTGGAGCTTCCAGCAGATTTCCCTGATGGGCCAGCAACTGGTCGCGACCCAGGAAAGCTTTGCGCGCATCAGCGAAGAAGCGGCGGGGCGCCTGCAGGATATTTCCGGCAAGGTCGTTGCCAGTGAAGCCAGTGTGAACAACGGCAGCGAAGCGTTGAAGTTGCAGATTCGCCAGTTGGAAACCCAGTTGCTGGAACAGGGCAAGCAACAGGTTGGCGTGGCCGGCCAGGCCACCGAGCTGGACAAGCGCCTGGCACAAATGAGCGCTAGCACCACCGAGCTGTCGAGTGCCAACAGCAAGCTGCAAGGCCAGGTCCAGGCCCTGACCGACGCCGTGGCCACCCTGAAAGCGGCGCAAGGTGATGCGGCCAAGCGCGATGCCGAGTTCAAGGAACTGGTGGCCGATGTGGCCGCGCTGAAGAAACAAGGCAACCCAAGTGCGGCCATTGCCCGCCTGGAGCAGGACCTGTTGGTGCTCAAAAGTGCCCAGGACAACCAGCCGGCCAACAGCGATGCGCCGACCAACAAAGAGTTCGATGTGTTCCGCATCCAGACCACTCGCAACATCACCACCTTGCAGAGCCAGGTGCAGAACCTGCACCAACGGCTCAGTGAGCCGGCGAAGGTCATTCCGCTGAGCCAGTGATTACCAGCCAAGAGGTGCTCAACCTGTAGGAGCTGGCTTGTGTGGGAGCTGGCTTGCCTGCGATGGCGGTGGGTCAGTCAGCACATTGGATACTGATAGACCGCCATCGCAGGCAAGCCAGCTCCCACAGTTGTATCGAGGCCGAGAGTTGAAGAAGTGTCACCGCCTGGTGACATTTCCCATCCCCTTCGTTACTTGCCCCCATCCCGCCCTTGTTTAGACTCCGGTCATCCCACAAACAATAATAAGGGCCACCCATGACCACCCAACCTCTGCCTGCCAGCAGTTGGCTGAACGCGCCTGCCCATCACGCCTGGCTGGCGGCCGAAGGCCAGCGCCTGCTGGCATTTGCCAAGGCTTCGCGCCTGCCTGACGGGTTCGGCAACCTGGACGACAAAGGCCAACTCCCCGCCGATGCTCACGGCGAAACCATGAACACCGCCCGCATGACCCACAGCTTCGCCATGGCCCACGCCCTGGGGCTGCCGGGTTACGCAGACCTGGTAGCCCACGGTGTCGCCGCGCTCAGCGGTCCGCTGAAGGATTCGGCTCACGGTGGCTGGTTTGCCACGCCTCACGCCCTCGATGGCAACCCCGGCAAGGCTGCCTACCTGCACGCCTTTGTCGCCCTGGCCGCCAGTTCCGCCGTGGTGGCGGGCGCCCCCGGTGCGCAGAACCTGTTGAACGATGCCATCCACATCATCGACCAATTCTTCTGGAGTGAAGAGGAAGGCGTGATGCTCGAATCCTTCGCCCAGGACTGGAGCGGGGTCGAGGCCTATCGCGGCGCCAACAGCAACATGCACGCCACTGAGGCGTTCCTCGCCCTGGCCGATGTGACCGGTGAAACACGCTGGCTGGACCGCGCGCTGCGGATCGTCGAGCGGGTGATCCATAACCACGCAGCCGCCAACCAATTCATGGTGATCGAGCATTTCGACGCGCAATGGCACCCCCTGCTCGACTACAACCAAGACAACCCCGCCGACGGCTTCCGCCCCTACGGGATCACCCCCGGCCACGGTTTTGAGTGGGCGCGGCTGGTGCTGCACCTGGAAGCGGCGCGCGAGCAAGCCGGGCTGGCCACGCCGGACTGGCTGTTGACCGACGCCAAGGGCCTGTTCGCCAGCGCCTGCGAATACGCCTGGGCCGTCGATGGTGCCCCGGGCATTGTCTACACCCTCGACTGGAACCACCGCCCGGTGGTACGCGAGCGGCTGCACTGGACCCACGCCGAAGCCAGCGCCGCCGCCCAGGCCTTGCTCAAACGTACCGGTGAGTTGCACTACGAAACCTGGTATCGGCGCCTCTGGGAGTTCTGCGAAACCCATTTCATCGACCGCATCCACGGCAGCTGGCACCACGAACTCAGCCCGTATAACCAACCCAGCAGCAACATCTGGGGCGGCAAGCCGGACCTGTACCATGCCTGGCAAGCGGTCGTGCTGCCTGCGCTACCCTTGGCACCCAGCATGGCCAGTGCCATAGGGAGTGGGTGCTATGTCACCAGCTGGTGACATTTGTACGTCCCTTTGTTACCTGCGCCGCAAAAATCCATGTTTAAACTCCGTGCAGCGCAAGCTCTAGACTTGCATGCATAACAACAAAAAAAGGTACTCAGATGAACGCGATTAATCGCCTCGCCGTCGCTATTTCCATTGCCTCGTTGTTTCCCCTCACTGCATTTGCCGCCGACTCCAAAGGTACGGTTGAAGTTGTGCATTGGTGGACCTCGGGCGGTGAAAAGGCGGCTGTAGATGTCCTGAAGGCCCAAGTTGAGAAAGACGGTTTCACCTGGAAAGACGGCGCCGTCGCCGGTGGCGGTGGTGCCACGGCCATGACCGTGCTGAAAAGCCGCGCAGTCGCTGGCAACCCACCTGGCGTTGCCCAGATCAAAGGCCCCGACATCCAGGAATGGGCGTCCACCGGCCTGCTCGACACCGACGTGCTCAAAGACGTCGCCAAAGAAGAAAAGTGGGACTCCCTGCTCGACAAGAAAGTCTCCGATACCGTGAAGTTCGACGGTGACTACGTCGCCGTACCGGTCAACATCCACCGCGTGAACTGGCTGTGGATCAACCCGGAAGTCTTCAAGAAAGCCGGTATCACCAAGAACCCAACCACCCTCGAAGAATTCTACGCAGCCGGCGACAAGCTGAAAGCCGCGGGCTTCATCGCGCTCGCCCACGGTGGCCAGCCTTGGCAGGACAGTACCGTATTTGAAGCCGTGGTCCTGTCGGTGATGGGTGCCGATGGCTACAAGAAAGCCCTGGTGGACCTGGACAACGCCGCGCTGACCGGCCCGGAAATGGTCAAGTCCCTCACCGAACTGAAGAAAGTCGCGACCTATATGGACGTTGACGGCAAAGGCCAGGACTGGAACCTCGAAGCAGGCAAGGTCATCAACGGCAAGGCCGGCATGCAGATCATGGGTGACTGGGCCAAGTCCGAGTGGACCGCCGCCAAGAAAGTCGCCGGTAAAGACTACGAGTGCGTAGCCTTCCCGGGCACCGACAAAGCCTTCACCTACAACATCGACTCCCTGGCGGTGTTCAAGCAGAAAGACAAAGGCACCGCTGCTGGCCAGCAGGACATCGCCAAAGTCGTGCTGGGTGAAAACTTCCAGAAAGTGTTCAGCATCAACAAGGGTTCGATCCCGGTGCGCAACGACATGCTCCACGAAATGGACAAGCTCGGCTTCGACTCCTGCGCCCAGACCGCCGCCAAGGACTTCCTGGCCGACGCCAAGACCGGCGGCCTGCAGCCAAGCATGGCGCACAACATGGCCACCAACCTGGCGGTGCAAGGTGCGTTCTTTGACGTCGTGACCAACTTCCTCAACGACCCGAAAGCCGACCCGGCCGACACCGCCAAGAAACTGGGCGCTGCGATCAAGTCTGCGAAGTAACGGTTGACCTTGAGGGGGGAACTCCCTGGCCCCCCTCAAGGCTTGTTCCTGTAGTCCTTTTTCCCTGTATTGGATTTCCCCATGAGTTCTGTTGCTGTGTTCAGCAAAGCCTCGCCGTTCGACGCACTGCAGCGCTGGCTACCGAAACTGGTGCTGGCGCCGAGCATGTTCATCGTGTTGGTGGGCTTCTACGGCTACATCCTGTGGACGTTTGTGTTGTCGTTCACCACGTCCACCTTCCTGCCCAGCTACAAGTGGGCGGGCCTGGCGCAATACGAGCGGCTGTTCGACAACGACCGCTGGTGGGTGGCGAGCAAGAACCTGGCGCTGTTCGGCGGCATGTTCATTGGCATCACCCTGGTCATCGGTGTGCTGCTGGCAGTGTTTCTCGACCAGCGTATCCGCCGCGAAGGTTTTATCCGCACCATTTACCTGTACCCGATGGCGCTGTCGATGATCGTCACCGGTACGGCCTGGAAATGGCTGCTCAACCCGGGCATGGGCCTGGACAAACTCCTACGGGACTGGGGCTGGGAAGGCTTCCGTCTCGACTGGCTGATCGACCCGGATCGCGTGGTCTACTGCCTGGTGATCGCTGCTGTGTGGCAAGCCTCGGGTTTCATCATGGCGATGTTCCTCGCTGGCCTGCGTGGCGTTGATCAGTCGATCATCCGTGCTGCGCAGATCGACGGCGCAAGCCTGCCGCGCATCTACTGGAGCGTGGTGCTGCCTAGCCTGCGCCCGGTGTTCTTCAGTGCGGTGATGATCCTCGCGCATATTGCGATCAAGAGCTTCGACCTGGTGGCGGCGATGACCGCAGGCGGCCCGGGCTACTCGTCCGACCTGCCGGCGATGTTCATGTACTCGTTCACCTTCAGCCGTGGCCAGATGGGCATGGGTTCGGCCAGTGCCATCCTGATGCTCGGTGCGATCCTCGCGATCATCGTGCCTTACCTCTACTCCGAGCTGAGGACCAAACGTAATGACTAGTCTCGCCTCCAAACCTGCCATCAGCCTGAGTCGCGTCGCGATCTACGCGGTGCTGATCCTCGCCGTGCTGCTGTACCTGGTGCCGCTGGTGGTGATGCTGCTCACCAGCTTCAAGACCCCGGATGACATCAGCAACGGCAACCTGCTGAGCTGGCCGACCGTGGTCACCGGCATCGGCTGGGTCAAGGCCTGGGCCACCGTAGACGGTTACTTCTGGAACTCGATCAAGATCACCGTTCCGGCCGTACTGATCTCCACCGCCATCGGTGCGTTGAACGGTTATGTGCTGTCGTTCTGGCGCTTCAAAGGTTCGCAGTTGTTCTTCGGCTTGTTGTTGTTCGGCTGCTTCCTGCCGTTCCAGACCGTACTGCTGCCGGCGTCGTTCACCCTCGGCAAGATGGGCCTGGCCAGCACCACCACCGGCCTGGTGTTTATCCATGTGGTCTACGGCCTGGCGTTCACCACGCTGTTCTTCCGTAACTACTACGTAAGCATTCCCGATGCGCTGGTGAAGGCTGCACGCCTGGATGGCGCAGGATTTTTCACCATCTTCCGTCGGATCATCCTGCCGATGTCCACCCCGATCATCATGGTCTGCCTGATCTGGCAATTTACCCAGATCTGGAACGACTTCCTGTTCGGCGTGGTGTTCTCCAGTGGCGATTCGCAGCCCATCACGGTGGCGCTGAACAACCTGGTCAACACCAGCACCGGGGCCAAGGAATATAACGTGGATATGGCAGCGGCGATGATCGCCGGCCTGCCGACCCTGCTGGTCTATGTGATCGCAGGCAAGTATTTCGTGCGCGGCCTCACGGCCGGCGCGGTCAAGGGGTAATCATGGCTACGCTTGAACTTCGCAATGTAAACAAGACCTACGGCCCCGGCCTGCCCGACACGTTGAAGAACATCGAACTGTCGATCAAGGAGGGCGAATTCCTGATCCTGGTCGGCCCTTCGGGTTGCGGTAAATCCACGCTGATGAACTGCATCGCTGGCCTGGAAACCATCACCGGCGGCGCGATCATGATCGGCGACCAGGACGTGAGCGGCATGAGCCCCAAGGATCGCGACATCGCCATGGTGTTCCAGTCCTACGCGCTGTACCCGACCATGAGCGTGCGCGAAAACATCGAGTTCGGCCTGAAGATCCGCAAAATGCCCCAGGCTGACATCGACGCCGAAGTGGCGCGCGTGGCCAAGCTGTTGCAGATCGAACACCTGCTCAACCGCAAGCCGGGCCAGCTTTCCGGTGGCCAGCAACAACGTGTGGCCATGGGCCGCGCCCTGGCGCGTCGGCCAAAGATCTACCTGTTCGACGAACCGCTGTCCAACCTCGACGCCAAGCTGCGCGTCGAGATGCGCACCGAAATGAAACTGATGCACCAGCGCTTGAAGACCACCACCGTCTACGTGACCCACGACCAGATCGAAGCGATGACCCTGGGCGACAAAGTGGCGGTGATGAAGGACGGTATTATCCAGCAGTTCGGCACGCCGAAAGACATCTACAACAACCCGGCCAACCAGTTCGTGGCGAGCTTTATCGGCTCGCCGCCGATGAACTTCGTGCCCCTGCGCCTGCAGCGCAAGGACGGTCGCCTGGTGGCCGTGCTCGACAGCGGCCAGGCCCGTTGCGAACTGGCGCTGAACGTGACGGACGCCGGCCTTGAAGACCGCGACGTGATCCTCGGCCTGCGCCCGGAGCAAATCATGTTGGCGGCGGGCGAGGGCGACAGTGCGTCGAGCATTCGTGCCGAAGTGCAAGTCACCGAGCCCACCGGCCCGGACACCCTGGTGTTCGTGCAACTCAATGACACCAAGGTCTGCTGCCGCCTGGCGCCCGATGTGGCACCGCAGGTGGGCGAGACCCTGACCCTGCAATTCGATCCATCCAAGGTTTTGCTGTTCGACGCCAACACCGGTGAGCGTCTGGGCACTGCTTCTTCATCGCCCGCACAGGGGCATGCCGACAATGTGGCCCAATTCAAAGGTCGCTGAAGTAGATAAGTTGTTGTTTTAGATAAAAAAAGTAAACCGCGTTAGATAAAAACAGTTTAATAACAATAAAGACGAGGATGTAGGGATGAAAAAGCAACACAACACTACCCGGCTGATCTGCCAACTGTCAGCGGCAGCAGCCCTGGTTTTGTCCGCCAATGCGATGGCAGACGAAGCATTCAGCGCCGATTCCAAGTGGATGACCGGTGATTGGGGCGGCGAACGGACCAAGCTGATCGAGCAAGGTATCGATATCAAGGCTGATTACGTAGGCGAAATGGGCTACAACGCCCACGGCGGCTACAACACCGACAAGACCGGTCGCTACTCCGACCAGTTCGGTTTGGGCGTGGCGCTGGACCTGCAAAAACTGTGGGGCTGGGACAACACCCAGGCCAAGATCCAGCTGACCAACCGTAATGGCCAGAACATCTCCAACGACCGCATCGGCGACCCGCGTGCCGGCACGCTGAGTTCGTCGATGGAAGTCTATGGTCGTGGCCACATGGTGCGTCTGACCCAGTTCTGGATCCAGCACCAGATGTTCGACAACAAGCTGGACGTGAAGCTCGGTTACTTCGGTGAAGGCGAAGACTTCAACACCTTCCCGTGCGACTTCCAGAACCTGTCGTTCTGCGGTTCCCAGGTCGGTAACTACGTGAGCACCTGGTACAACTGGCCGGTCAGCCAGGCCGCGATCCGCGTGAAGTACCACATCACGCCTGAGCTGTACGCGCAAATCGGTGCGTACAACCAGAACCCGTCGCAACTGGAGCACGGCAACGGCTTCAAACTCAGCGGCAGCGGCACCAAGGGCACCGTGATCCCGGTGGAATTGGTCTGGTCGCCGAAGGTCAATAACCTGCCGGGCGAATACCGTGTGGGTTACTACAAAAGCGCCGCCGAGGCCTCTGACGTACGTGAAGACGTCAATGGCAACGATGCTGCTACCACGCGCGCGGACTACCGCACCCACAGCAGCAAAAAAGGCTACTGGTTCGTTGCCCAGCAGCAACTCACCACCCATAACGGCGACGCTTCCCGTGGTCTGAACATCGCGGCCAACGCCACGTTCCACGACAAGGAAACCAACACCGTCGACAACTACCAGTCGCTGATGCTGGTGTACAAAGGCCCATTCGACGCGCGTCCAAAAGATGACGTCGGCATTGGTGCGGCGCGTCTGCACGTCAACAATGACGTGAAGAAAAACGCCGAGCTGCTCAACGCCTCCAACGGCGTGAGCGACTACGACAACCCGCTGTACACGCCGATCCGCGAGACCGAGTACAACTTCGAAATCAACTACGGTTTCCACGTCACCAACTGGCTGACCGTGCGTCCCAACCTGCAATACGTCGTGCAACCTGGCGGCGTGGATAAAGTCGACAACGCGTTGGTGGCTGGCCTGAAAATTCAGTCTACGTTCTAACGCTGTTGCGATAAGCTCCTTCTCTCTGTGCGCATTTTGCGGATAGCCATGGCTATCCGCTTTTTTTTGCGCAGCACTGTGAAGACATTCAGGACTGTGGCAAATGCATGAGCAACCGCTGCAACGCTTTTTCAAATCCCTGCGTGAACAGCCAGTGTTCGCCTGGGAGCGCTTCCAGATGCGCGACGTATTGGTGATCGACCACCCGCGGTGCCAGGCGGTGTTCAGTCGCCAGGGCGCGCAACTGTTGCACTTTCAACCCACGGGGCAAAAACCCTGGCTGTGGTGCGCGGCGAAGTGGCCGCAAGTCGGCGCCATCCGGGGCGGCGTGCCGGTGTGCTGGCCGTGGTATGGCCGTCATCCCAGCGAGAACGCGTGGCCGTCCCATGGCTGGGCGCGCTTGATCGACTGGAAACTGCTCGACAGCAGTACCGACGACGACGGCGTGCGCCTGCACTGGCAATTGCAGCTGTGCGACTGGCAGGTGGACCTGCACGCGCACTTGGGCGAAACCCTGGAACTGCGCCTGAGCACCGAGCATCAGGACGAGCTGCCGTGCCAATTGAGCCATGCTTTGCATGCTTATTGGCGTATTGGTCATGTCGATGAGATAGCGCTGTCTGGGCTCGACGGCGCGCAAGGCTATGACCAGCTCAGCCGCCAGGCGTGCCAGCAGGAAGGTGAGTTGCGGGTGGACGGTGGGTGCCAGCGGGTGTTCCAGCATGATGGGGAATTGCAGCTCAAGGACCATGCCTGGCAGCGTGAGCTGTGCATCGACACCGGCGACAGCGCCGACACCGTGGTGTGGCATCCGGGCAGCCGGCCGCTGTTGGGCGTGAGCTTCAACGAGGCGTCGGGGTTTGTGTGTGTGGAGTCGGCGATGGCCGCGGGCAGTTTGGCGCCGGGGGAGAGGGCGCATTTGAGTTTGCAGGCGCGGGCTGGGGTTTAGCGGTGCTGCTGATGGCCCTATCGCGGGCAAGCCCGCTCCCACATTTGAATGTGTTCACAAATCAAAATGTGGGAGCGGGCTTGCCCGCGATGAGGCCAGTACTGCTGGTAGAGATTCCAGCCTTAGTTGAACTCATCCCCCACCGGATACCGGCTGTCATTCAAGCTCTCTTTGATCTTGCGCAGATGCGGCTGGAAATCCACCCCACGGCGTAAGGTCATGCCGGTCGCCAGCACATCCAGTACCGTCAACTGAATGATCCGCGAGGTCATCGGCATGTAGATGTCGGTGTCTTCCGGCAACGGAATATTCAGGCTCACCGTGCTGGCCTTGGCCAGCGGTGAGTTTTCGGCGGTGACGCCCAGCACCGAGGCACCGTTGCTGCGGGCGATACGCGCCACTTCCACCAACTCGCGGGTACGCCCGGTGTAGGAAATAATCACGAACAGCTCGCCCGTATGCGCCACTGAAGCGATCATGCGCTGCATCAGCACGTCCGCGTGGGCGGTGACCGACAGGTTGAAGCGGAAGAACTTGTGCAGCGCATCCATGGCCACCGGCGCCGAAGCGCCAAGGCCGAAGAAGTGGATCTGCCGCGCCTGGATCAACAGGTCCACGGCCTTGCTGATCAGGTTCGGGTCCAGCGCCTGGCAAGCGCTGTCCAGGGAAGCAATGGCGCTGCCAAAGATCTTCTGGGTGTAGGCCTCAGGGTTATCATCGGCCTCCACGGCGCGGCTGACATACGCCGCACCACTGGCCAGGCTTTGCGCCAATTGCAGTTTCAGTTCAGGGTAGCCGCTGACGCCGAACGAACGGCAGAAACGGTTGACCGTCGGTTCACTGACCGAGGCGGCTTGGGCGAGGGCGGCGATAGAGAAGCGGGTCGCCTGCTGTGGGTTGAGCAGGATGACCTCGGCGACTTTTTTCTCGGCCTTGTTCAATTCTTCGAGGCGGTTCCGGATCTGTTCCAGAAGATTTCGCACGCGGTCCATTCAGTCTTTCCTTCGGGCGACGATGCAAATAAAGGGTGGCAACCAATCGACCAGTGGTCTTTTGCGGTGGCCTATCCTACTGAGGGTAGCTGAACACCACCACTCGGAATGCGTATTTCGGTAAAATGTTGTGGTTATTACTACATTTTTCCTTGAGTGATGCCTTGAAAAAAGGTATTTGTAGCTTAACTTGATAAAAGAACAAACATCATGCCTTCGATAACCGTAGAACCCTGCACCTTTGCCCTGTTTGGCGCCTTGGGTGATCTGGCGCTGCGCAAGTTATTTCCTGCCCTCTATCAACTCGATGGCGCCGGGCTCTTGCACGACGACACCCGCATCCTGGCTCTGGCCCGTGAAGCCGGGACCGAGCAACAGCACCTGGCCCATATCGAAAAAGAACTGCGCAGCTACGTCGGCAAGGAACTGGACGAGACCATCGCCCAGCGTTTCCTGGCACGCCTGACCTACGTTCACGTGGACTTCAAAAACGCTGACGACTACGCCGCCCTGGCGGAAAAAGTCGGCAGCGAGCAACGCCTGATCGCCTACTTCGCTACCCCGGCGGCGGTGTACGGCGCGATCTGCGAAAACCTGGCCAAGGCTGGCCTGGCGGAAAACACCCGTGTGGTGCTGGAAAAGCCCATCGGCTCGGACCTGGAATCCTCGCGCAAGGTCAACGACGCCGTGGCGCAGTTCTTCCCGGAGAACCGCACGTACCGCATCGACCACTACCTGGGCAAAGAAACCGTCCAGAACCTGATCGCCCTGCGTTTCGCCAACAGCCTGTTCGAAACCCAGTGGAACCAGAACTACATCTCCCACGTGGAAATTACCGTGGCCGAGCAGGTCGGTATCGAAGGCCGCTGGGGCTATTTCGACAAGGCCGGCCAGCTGCGGGACATGATCCAGAACCACCTGCTGCAACTGCTTTGCCTGATTGCCATGGACCCGCCGGCCGACTTGTCTGCCGACAGTATCCGTGACGAAAAGGTCAAGGTGCTCAAGGCCCTGGCGCCCATCAGCCCGGAAGGCCTGACCACTCAAGTGGTGCGCGGCCAGTACATCGCCGGCTACAGCGCGGGCAAGCCGGTGCCGGGTTACCTGGAAGAAGAGAATTCCAACACGCAGAGCGACACCGAAACCTTCGTCGCCCTGCGGGCCGATATCCGCAACTGGCGTTGGGCCGGCGTGCCGTTCTACCTGCGGACCGGCAAGCGTATGCCGCAAAAGTTGTCGCAGATTGTCATCCACTTCAAGGAACCGTCCCACTACATCTTCGCCCCCGAGCAGCGCTTGCAGATCAGCAACAAACTGATCATCCGCCTGCAACCGGACGAAGGTATTTCCTTGCGTGTGATGACCAAGGAGCAAGGCCTGGACAAGGGCATGCAACTGCGCAGCGGCCCGCTGCAACTGAATTTTTCCGACACCTATCGCAGCGCACGGATTCCCGATGCCTACGAGCGATTGTTGCTGGAAGTGATGCGCGGCAATCAGAACCTGTTTGTCCGCAAAGATGAAATCGAAGCCGCGTGGAAGTGGTGTGACCAGTTGATCGCCGGTTGGAAGAAATCCGGCGATGCGCCCAAGCCGTACGCGGCGGGTTCCTGGGGGCCGATGAGCTCCATTGCACTGATCACGCGGGATGGGAGGTCGTGGTATGGCGATATCTGAGTTGAAACTGCCCCAGGGCGTCACGCCCCATGAGTACCGCACGCCGGTGCTGTTGGCGGAAGGCCTGGCCAATGATGTGGCCGAGCAATTGCGCGCGGCCATCAGTGCCCGGGGCGACGCGACGTTGGTGGTGTCCGGTGGCCGTAGCCCAGTGGCGTTTTTCCAGCACCTGGCCAAGCAAGGCCTGGACTGGTCCAAGGTGACCATCACCCTGGCCGACGAACGCTGGGTGCCGGTGGAACACGCCGACAGCAACGCCGGTTTGCTCAAGCAATACTTGCTGCAAGGCCCGGCGGCCAAGGCCAAGTTCTTGAGCTTGTACAGCGCTGCGGCCAACCTTGAAGACGCCGCCTTGCAGGCCGATCGCCTGCTGGGCGAACTGCCAGCCATTGATGTGCTGGTGCTGGGCATGGGCGATGACGGTCACACCGCGTCGCTGTTCCCCAACAGCCCGAACCTGAGCGAAGCCTTGAAGCCGGACGGTACCCGCCGTTGCTGGCCGATGCTGGCGCCGACCGTACCGCACCAGCGCCTGACCATGAGTCGCGCACTGCTGGCCACGGCGCACTACACCGTACTGTCGATTTCCGGCAGTTCGAAATTGACCACCTTGAGCGCCGCGCTGGCCAGTGACGATGTTGCTGCCATGCCGATTCGCGCGTTTTTGCAACCTACATTAGAGATTTACTGGTGCCCATGAGCCAAGGATCAGCCGCTATGAAAAGCCCTCAACCGACCGTGTCCATGGCGGATAAAGTTGCCTTGATCGACAGCCTCTGCGCCAAGGCGCGGATCCTGCCGGTGATCACCATCGCCCGCGAACAGGACATCCTGCCGCTGGCCGATGCCCTGGCAGCCGGTGGTTTGACTGCATTGGAAGTGACCCTGCGTTCCGAGTTCGGCCTCAAGGCCATTCAGGTCCTGCGCGAGCAGCGCCCTGAACTGTGCACCGGTGCCGGCACCGTGCTGGATCGCCATATGCTCGAAGCGGCGGAAGTGGCCGGTTCGCAATTTATCGTCACTCCAGGCATCACCCGCGATCTGCTGGAAGCCTCGGTACACAGCCCGATCCCGCTGCTGCCGGGCATCAGCAATGCTTCCGGGATCATGGAAGGTTATGGCCTGGGTTATCGCCGATTCAAGTTGTTCCCGGCGGAAGTCAGCGGCGGCGTCGCGGCGATCAAGGCCCTCGGCGGCCCGTTCGGCGAAGTGAAATTCTGCCCGACTGGCGGCGTTGGTCCAGCCAACATCAAGAGCTACATGGCGTTGAAAAACGTGATGTGCGTGGGCGGTAGCTGGATGCTGGATCCCGAGTGGATCAAGAACGGCGACTGGGCACGTATCCAGGAAGTCACCGCCGAGGCGCTGGCGCTGCTGGACTGATCTGATTTTTCGAATCGTTGTTGCTGTGCTTAACGGCATTTTTGGCGGTGCACTTGGTCGGTGTACCGCTTTTTTTTGCCTGAAAAACACCTTCAGACCAACGCCGTTCTAAATGTGGGAGCTGGCTTGCCTGCGATGACGGTGTATCAGTCACGTATGCATTCACTGGCCCACCGCTATCGCAGGCAAGCCAGCTCCCACAATTTATTCTGCGTTCAGTTCGGTGATGGCGTGGACCAATGCATTGATGTCCGCCGCTGACGTCACCAACCCCGGCGTCACCCGAATGCAAGTACCAAACGCCGCGCCCACCCGAGTAGTGGTGAACAGGTTGTAACCCTTGAGCAATCGCTCTGTCATCGCCTGCTGATCCCGCCCTACAAACTTGAACGCCGTGATCCCGCAATACAGCCGTGGATCATCCGACGTCAGCACCTCGATGCCCGCCAACGGCCGCACCCGGCTCACCCACAGGTCCCGCAGGTAATTGACCCGCGCCCCTTTGGCCGCCGAGCCGCCCAAGGCGCGATGTTCTTCAAACACCAGCGGCAACGTCATCAGCGCCGGAAAGTTCGGCGTGCTGTAGGACGTGCGTGCGCGCACGTCGTTGATCGGGTAGTGAAACTCGCCCATGTCCGGGTCGATATCGGCCAGACGCTCGGGGGCGATGTACAGAAAGCCCAGGGTCAGCGGCGCGCCGATCCATTTGTGCAGGTTGAAGCCGGCGAATTGAATGCCCAGTTCGGCGAGGTTGAAGTCGATCTGGCCCAGGGCATGGGCGCCATCGAGGATTACGTCCACGCCGTGTTCACGCGCGGCCTTGGCAATTGCTGCAACGGGCATCACCAGGCCGGTGCGATGGGTGACGTGGGTCAGGGCCATCAGCTTTAAACGCGGGTGCTGGGCGAACGCATCACGATAAGTCTGCACCAGGCCGTCGAAACTGGCTGGGTGCGCGTGGGACAGTTCGATCACCTCCACGCCGCGAACGCCCGCCAACCAGCGCATGGCGCCTTTGACCGTGTCGTACTCGAGGTCACTGATCAACACCTGATCGTCCGGTTGCAAGCGGTTGTAGTTGCGGATCAGCGACTGCAAGGCTTCGGTGGCGTTGCGGGTGAACGCCACCGCCTCTGGGTCGACATTGATCAGCTCGGCCAATTGGCGGCGGATCTCGACGTTTTCGCCCTGCTCGAAGCGCTGGCGGACATGCCACGAGTTGCTGCGGTTGATAAACGCCACATGCTCCAGGTACTGCGCGCGCACGACGCGGCTCATGCGTCCGAAGTAGCCGTTTTCCAGGTTGATCGGGCCGGGCTCCAACTCATAGCGCTGGGCGACGGTGTGCCAGTGGTGTTCGTTATCGGCATTCCTTGGCATGGCAGGGCTCTTAATGGCGAGGGGCGGGTTTGCCGTGTTTGGCACGCAGCGGTTCGAGCAGTTCGGAAAGACCGTTGCTGTCGATTTCCTGCATCAAGGCCAGCAATCCACCCAATTCGCCGTGGGGGAAACCTTCACGGGCAAACCAGTTCAGGTAAGGCCCAGGCAGGTCGGCGATGATCCGGCCTTTGTACTTGCCGAAGGGCATTTGGCGGGTGATCAGCAGTTCGAGTTTTTCGGGGTTCATGGGGTTTCAACGGCGTTTATCGAGACCCTGGAAAATACAGGCATTCTGCATGAAGGCCAATTGACAGATCATGCAAATAACGTACATACAGATGGTTCAATTAATTTCAAGTTATTGAAATACAACAATATTATTGTTTTTTAAAACCTGGCACGGGCGCTGCAATCATTAAGACAACCTTCTTAACCCGCACAAGGAATTAGAAAATGACTGACATTAATAAAGAATCGATCTCTGTACTCAACGACCTGATCGAAACCAGCATCGACGGCCAGAAGGGTTTCAAGGAGTGCGCTGAAGACATCAAGCACCCAGAGCTTAAAGCCCTCTTCGCCAAGCGTTCCGCTGACTGTGCCAGCGCTGCTGCCGAGCTGAAGACCGCCGTGCGTGCCCTAGGTGGTGACCCGGAAGATTCCGGCAGCGTTGCCGGCGCACTGCACCGTGGCTGGGTCGACGTGAAGTCGATGCTCACCGGTAAAGATGAAGAGGCTGTCCTGAACGAAGCCGAGCGCGGTGAAGACCACGCGTTGAAGGCTTACAAGGAAGCGATCGAGAAGATCAACAAGCACAACCTGCTGGGCATTCGTGACCTGGTTGAGCGTCAGTACCACGGCGTACAACGCAACCACGACCAGGTGAAGGCACTGCGTAACCAGGCTCGCGCCCAGTCGTAAGCCTTATCCAGTAACACCTGTAACAACTGTGGGAGCGGGCTTGCCCGCGATAGCGATCGATCAGTCAGTGAATCTGTGACTGAAAGACCGCCATCGCGGGCAAGCCCGCTACCACATTTTTAATTTGTTGGATTCAGCCAATGCTGATCGGCGGCAATTCCGTCAGCGTCACAACCTGCTGCTTACGTGGCGCCAGGATCTCTGCTTCACCATCCACCACCAACTCATCCCGCTGGTTGAACACGCGAGTGGCAATGCGCACACGGAACTTCGGCAGTTTTTCGACGATTTCCAGGCGCACGGTCAGGGTGTCGCCAATTTTCACCGGCTTCTGGAAGCTCATCTGCTGGCCGATATAGATAGTGCCCGGCCCAGGCAGTTCGCAGGCCACGGCCGCGCTGATCAGGGCGCCGCTGAACATGCCGTGGGCGATACGCTCCTTGAACATGGTCGCCTTGGCGAACTCGGCGTCCAGGTGCACCGGGTTGTGGTCACCGGACATCGCGGCGAACAGCTGGATATCGCGCTCTTCCACCAATTTGCTGTAGCTGGCGGTCTGGCCGACTTCGAGGGCTTCGTACGGGGTGTTGGTTACCTGGGTCATCTAAAGGTGCATCCTGTGGCTAATCGGTAATTTAATCGGCTGATTTTAAAGCAAAAATTATTCGCAGCGGGCCGGCCTGTGCAGGGTCAGGGCCTGGTCGAGCCACGTCAGCACATCCGCGGTGAATTCCTCGCGGTTGGTTTCGTTGAACACTTCATGGCGCGCCTGCGGGTAAATCGTCAGTTGTACCTGCTGGCAGCCGGCCTCGCGCAGGGCGTTGGCCAGGCCTGTGAGACGCTTGCCCTCACTCACCGGATCACATTCGCCGCCGGTCACCAGGATCGGCAGGCCTGGATCGATCTGCGCGAGATTGGACGCTTTGCTGATCTGCTGCAAGCCGCCGAGCAGGTCGATCCACAGCTGGTTGGTGCAGCGGAAACCGCAGAGTGGGTCGTTGATGTACTTGTCCACCTCATCCGGGTCGCGGCTGAGCCAGTCGAAGGCGGTGCGGTTGGGCTTGAACGCTTTGTTGAATGAGCCGAACGACAGGAACTCGATCAGCGCACTGCGCCCGCGCAAGCCCTGGCGCGCCCGCTCGATCCGCGCGATCAGCCGCGCGGCACGGTACAGCGCCACCGGCTGGAAATTCGAACCACTGAGAATCGCCCCGTCCAGGCTGGCACTGTGGTGCAACAGATAGGCCTGGGCAATATAGCTGCCCATGCTGTGCCCCAGCAGGATGATCGGCAGGCCCGGCTGCTGCTGGCCGATGTGCTGGTTGAGGCTGGCGAGATCGCCTACCACTTTGTTCCAGCCATCTTTTTCGGCGTACAGGCCCAGGGTGCCTTCGTCGGCGGTGCGGCCATGGCCACGCTGGTCCAGCGCATACAGGCCGTAGCCCGCCGCACACAAGGCAGCCGCCAGGCGCGCATAACGCCCACTGTGCTCGGCCATGCCGTGGGACAACATGACTATGGCCTTGGCCTGGCCTTCCGGCAGCCATTGATTGACGTACAGGCGGCTGCGGTCATTCGCGGTCAGCCAGAAGGTGCTGTGGTTCATGGCGCTTCCTTTGCTCGGGGTCGATGCAGTGTATAGCTCATCCGTGGAGGGGCGGGGTATCTGCCTACGCATCAGGGGCAAGATTCATACAATCAATGACAGGGTTTGGCATGTTTGCCAGTTTGGCCATAACTGCTAACGTCCCCCAAGCTCCGCTTTATATAGCAGTGCAAAAGCGGCCGGACACACTCAGGTAAGAGGACAAGAATAATGCAACCTGATTTCTGGAATGACAAACGCGCCGCAGGCGTCCCCAATGACATCGACCTCACGGCCTACAAGTCGGTGATCGAAGTCTTCGAACGTTCCTGCAAGGCCTTTGCCGACCGTCCGGCGTTCAGCAACATGGGCATCACCCTCACGTATGCCGAGCTGGAGCGCCAGAGCGCGGCGTTCGCCGGTTACCTGCAACAGCACACCGACCTCAAGCCCGGCGAGCGCATCGCGGTGCAGATGCCCAACGTGCTGCATTACCCGATTGCCGTGTTCGGCGCCTTGCGCGCCGGGCTGATCGTGGTCAACACCAACCCGCTGTATACCCCGCGCGAGATGCGCCACCAGTTCAAGGACGCCGGCGTGCGTGCGCTGGTCTACCTCAACCTGTTCGGTTCGCGGGTGCAGGAGGTGTGCGGCGACACCGAGATCGACTACCTGATCGAAGCCAAGATGGGTGACTTCATGCCCGCCGCCAAAGGCTGGCTGATCAACACCGTGGTGGACAAGGTGAAGAAGATGGTCCCGGCCTACAGCCTGCCGCGGGCCGTTTCGTTCAAGCGCGCCTTGCGCATGGGCGCAGGCCTGGGCGTGACCCGCCATCCGGTGACCCTGGATGATATCGCCGTGCTGCAATACACCGGCGGCACCACCGGTTTGGCCAAGGGCGCGATGCTCACCCACGGCAACCTGGTGGCGAATATGCAGCAGGCGCGGGCGTGCATGTCCCAGGTCACCGACGACGGCCAGCCCTTGGTGCGCGAAGGGCAGGAGGTGATGATCGCGCCGCTGCCGCTGTACCACATCTATGCATTCACGGCGAACTGCATGTGCATGATGGTGACCGGCAACCACAACGTGCTGATCACCAACCCGCGAGACATCGGCGGCTTTATCAAGGAGCTTAAGAAGTGGCGGTTCTCCTGCCTGCTGGGCTTGAACACGTTGTTTGTGGCGTTGATGGATCACCCGGATTTCAAGACCCTGGATTTCTCCCACTTGAAGATCACCAACTCCGGCGGCACGGCATTGGTCAAGGCCACGGCTGAGCGCTGGAAGGCGCTGACCGGCTGTTCCATCGGCGAAGGCTACGGGCTGACGGAAACCTCACCGGTTGCCAGTACCAACCCTTACGGCAGCCAATCGCGGTTGGGCACCGTGGGTATTCCGGTGCCGGGCACGGCGATGAAAGTGATTGATGATGAAGGCCGCGAGCTGCCCTTGGGCGAGCGCGGCGAGCTGTGCATCAAGGGCCCGCAGGTGATGAAGGGTTACTGGCAGCAGCCGGTCGCCACCGCCGAGACCCTCGATGCCGAAGGCTGGCTCAAGACCGGTGATATTGCGGTGATCGACACCGATGGCTTTGTGAGCATTGTCGACCGCAAGAAGGACCTGATCATCGTCTCGGGCTTCAACGTCTATCCCAACGAGATCGAAGACGTGGTGATGGCGCATCCGGCAGTGGCCAACTGCGCGGTGATCGGCGTGCCGGACGAGCGCACGGGGGAGGCCGTGAAGCTGTTCGTGGTCGCGCGCGCCCAGGGCGTGAGCCTTGAGGAGTTGAAGGCCTACTGCAAGACCAACTTCACGGGGTACAAGGTGCCCAAACATATTGTGTTGCGTGAGTCGTTGCCGATGACGCCTGTAGGGAAAATCTTGCGGCGTGAGCTTCGCGACATCGCGTGATTTGAAATAGGGTAAAAAATGTGGGAGCGGGCTTGCTCGCGAAAGCAGTGTATCAGTCGACATATTGGGTGACTGGTAGACCGCATTCGCGAGCAAGCCCGCTCCCACATTTGCCTTGTGTTGTCCTGAAATGCCTATTCCAGAGCCTTTTGTGGGGGGAATTAGGGGTTGTTTATAGTGTGACCAAATATTGTAGGACAGTCGCGAATATGACTGTGGGGCCCGCGTTTGGCTCTAGGCGGCCCTTGGCAAAGCTGCTACTCTCGGCGCGCTTTGTGACGTCTCGGCCTGCTTGAAAGCGCCAGATTCACCTAAAAAAACATACACCAATAATAATCGCATCAAATGCGATGATGAATTCGCGTCGCTGAGGAGTGGGCTTCCATGAACGAAGACTTTTGGAAGGATAAGTACCCCGCCGGGATTGCTCCAGAGATCAATCCAGACGAGTATCCAAATATTCAGGCGGTACTGAAACAGTCCTGCCAGCGCTTCGCCAACAAACCGGCTTTCAGCAACCTGGGCAAGACAATCACTTACGGTGAGTTGTACGAATTGTCCGGCGCGTTCGCCGCGTACCTGCAACAACATACCGACTTGAAGCCTGGCGATCGCATCGCCGTGCAGTTGCCCAACGTCCTGCAATACCCGGTCGCCGTATTCGGTGCCATCCGGGCTGGCCTGATCGTGGTCAACACCAACCCGCTGTACACCGCGCGGGAAATGGAACACCAATTCAACGACTCCGGTGCCAAGGCCTTGGTCTGCCTGGCCAACATGGCGCACCTGGCAGAAAAAGTCGTGCCCAAGACCGCCGTCAAGCACGTGATCGTCACCGAAGTCGCCGACCTGTTGCCGCCGCTCAAGCGTTTGCTGATCAACAGCGTGATCAAGTACGTGAAGAAAATGGTCCCGGCCTATCACTTGCCCAACGCGATCAAGTTCAACGACGTGCTGGCCAAGGGGCATGGCCAGCCGGTCAGCGATGCCAGCCCGGCGAGCGGCGATGTCGCGGTGCTGCAATATACCGGCGGCACCACCGGCGTGGCCAAGGGCGCGATGCTCACCCACCGCAACCTCGTCGCCAACATGCTGCAATGCAAGGCGCTGATGGGCTCCAACCTCAATGAAGGCTGCGAGATCCTGATCACACCGTTGCCGCTGTACCACATCTATGCGTTCACCTTTCATTGCATGGCGATGATGCTGATCGGCAACCACAACATCCTGATCAGCAACCCGCGCGACCTGCCGGCGATGGTCAAGGAATTGTCGAAGTGGAAGTTCAGCGGCTTTGTCGGCCTGAACACGCTGTTCGTGGCGTTGTGCAACAACGAGGCGTTCCGCAAGCTGGATTTCTCTGCGCTGAAAGTCACCCTGTCGGGCGGCATGGCCCTGCAGTTGGCAGCCGCCGAGCGTTGGAAGGCCGTGACTGGCTGTGGCATCTGCGAAGGCTACGGCATGACCGAAACCAGCCCCGTGGCGACCGTGAACCCGATCCAGCATATCCAGGTCGGCACCATCGGCATTCCCGTGCCGTCCACCGTGTGCAAGGTCATCGCCGATGATGGCACCGAGTTGCCGCTGGGCGAAACCGGCGAGCTGTGCGTGAAGGGCCCGCAGGTGATGAAGGGCTACTGGCAGCGCCAGGACGCCACCGACGAGATGCTCGACAGCGAAGGCTGGCTGAAGACCGGCGACATCGCGATCATCCAGCCGGACGGCTACATGCGCATTGTCGACCGCAAGAAGGACATGATCCTGGTCTCGGGCTTCAACGTGTACCCCAATGAGCTTGAAGACGTGCTCGCCGGCCTGCCGGGCGTGCTGCAATGCGCGGCCATCGGTGTGCCAGACGAGAAGTCCGGTGAGATCATCAAGATCTTCATCGTGGTCAAGCCGGGCGCCACCTTGACCAAGGACCAGGTGATGGAGCATATGCGCGCCAACGTCACCGCCTACAAGGTGCCCAAGCTCGTGGAGTTCCGCGACGCCTTGCCGACCACCAATGTGGGCAAGATCTTGCGCCGTGAGTTGCGTGATGAAGAGCTGAAGAAGCTGGGCCTCAAGAAGTAACCCAATAAAAAACCCCGCGAATGCGGGGTTTTTTAATGCCGGCCGACTGGCTTGCCTTGAAATGCAATCCCATGTGGGAGCTGGCTTGCCTGCGATGGCGGTATATCAGTCACACCTTCAGAGGCTGACCCACCGCTATCGCAGGCAAGCCAGCTCCCACACAAGCCAATCTCCTACAGTTTTTTGAACCGGGTTTTTACAGGGCAAATTGCGCGAAGCTGATGCCCGCACCCGCCGGCCGCACATCCTTCAAGAACGAATCCTTGTCCGCGCTCAGCTCCAGGGTGATTTCCGGCTTGCGCTTGTTCGCATTACGCACCACCAAGCCTTCGATGTGCTCACGCAGGAACACGGTCGGCACCTTCAGGTGCAGCAACTGGTCGGTCTCGGCGTTGTGCATCAACAGGTGGATCCACTCGTACTGGCCCACGCCAATACGCACCACCGGCAGGTCGAACCACCAGATGTTGCGCTTGCTGTCCAGGTCGGTGAAGTGGCAGTTGTTGACGCCGAGTACGGCACCGCCCAGTTCGGTGTTTCTGCGGGCGATGGCCTGTGCTTTATTGAGTTTCATAACCTTCCTACGGGATCTGTTATTCAGCGTTTTAGCCTGAATGTGCCGGGCATTCTCGTGGGTTGGCCGCAAAACATAAAGCCAAACCTGCGCCTGGCGATGAAATGCCCCTCGAAAAATAATTGAAACTCTGCCGGACCGCGCCGGGTCAATCTCTAGGTAATGACCAAAACCCTTGATTGTTCTTCTGGAGAAATACCATGGGCAGCACAGCGGATAAGGCAAAAGGTTTGAAAGACGAAGCCATTGGCAACATCAAGCAAGGCATCGGCAAAGTCACCGGCAACGACAAACTGCGCGCTGAAGGCGTGGTACAGGAAAAGAAAGGCCAGGTCGAAAAAGCCATTGGCGACACCAAGGACGCCGTCAAGAAAGCCGTCAAATAGGCGGGTACTTGAGCAGCGAAAGCGGCCATCCACGGATGGCCGTTTTTATGTCACCGGATGCAGTTAAAGTTTCGAAATTGTTTCAAGGTCGCCAAATAAGCTACCTTGATGTAGAAAACGGCCCCTGAGTCGCCCTTGAACTCAACCTTTTTGCGGCGAAAGGAGACGCTATGATTTTTCCGGTCCTCAACGGCCTCAAGCTCCACAAAGTACTGGTGCGCACCGTCAAAGAGTTTGTCGATGACGAGATGTCCACCTACGCCTCGGCGTTGGCTTACCAGATGCTGTTTTCGCTGTTTCCCTTCCTGCTGTTCCTCATCGCCCTGATTGGTTTCCTGCACCTGCCCGACTTCTTCACCTGGCTGCGCTTGCAGTCGGAGCTGGTGTTGCCGCCCCAGGCCCTGGAGCAGGTCAACCCGGTGATCGACCAGTTGCAGCAATCCAAGGGCGGCCTGCTCTCGGTGGGTATCGTGATTGCCCTGTGGACTGCCTCGGCCGGCGTGCGCCTGATGATGAGCGCGATGAACGCCGCCTACGATGTGGTCGAAGGCCGGCCGATCTGGAAGCGCTTCCCGCTGTCGATCTTCTACACCGTCGGCATCGCCGGCATGCTGCTGGCCGCCGCGGCACTGATGGTGCTCGGCCCGCAAGTGATGGAGTGGCTAGCCGGGCAGATCGGCATGCAGGAGTTCGTGGTCACCCTGTGGACCATCCTGCGCTGGCCGCTGATCGTGATCCTGCTGATGTTCGCCGTGGCCCTCATGTACTACGTGATGCCCGACGTGAAACAGAAATTCCGCTTTATCACCCCCGGCTCCGTGTTGGCCGTGGTGGTGTGGATCGTCGCGTCCCTGGGCTTTGGCTATTACGTGAAAACCTTCGCCGACTACAACGCCATGTATGGCAGTATCGGTGCGATCATCGTGTTGCTGCTGTACTTCTATATTTCCGCCGCCGTGCTGTTGCTGGGGGCGGAGATGAATGCAGTGATCGAACACATGTCGGCCGAAGGCAAGGCGCCGGGAGCCAAGGATTTCGATGAGCCGCCGCAGGAAAAACAACACGTCTCGGGCCTCGGCCGGGACCACTCCAAGCCCACCACTGATGAAGTCTGATCGATGATCCGTGAAATCCTGAAAATGGGCGACGAGCGCCTGCTGCGCATCGCGCCACCGGTGCCCCCGGAAATGTTCGACAGCCCCGAGCTGTGGCAATTGATCGACGACATGTTCCAGACCATGGAACACGTCGGCGGTGTCGGCCTGGCCGCGCCGCAGATCGGCGTTGACCTGCAACTGGTGATCTTTGGTTTCGAGGCCAGCGAACGCTACCCGGACGCGCCGCCGGTGCCGCAGACCATCTTGATCAACCCGCTGATTACGCCGTTGAGTCCGGTGCTGGAAGAGAGTTATGAAGGTTGCCTGTCCGTGCCCGGTTTGCGCGGGGCGGTGGACCGTTACCAGCAGATTCGTTACGAGGGTTTTGACCCCAAGGGCGAGCCGATTGTGCGGATTGCCGAGGGTTTCCATGCGCGGGTGGTGCAGCATGAGTGCGATCACCTGATCGGGCGGTTGTACCCGTCGCGGATCACCGACTTCACTAAGTTCGGCTTTATCGAAGTGATGTTCCCCGACATGGACCCCACGGCCGACGACTGATTTCCAGATTCACTGGGATCAAAACTGTGGGAGCTGGCTTGCCTGCGATAGCGGTAGGTCAGCTAAACAAATATTGACTGGTAAACCGCTATCGCAGGCAAGCCAGCTCCCACATTGGGTCCGCGTTCAGTTCGGGTTATTTCGCAGGTTTCACGAACCGCAACGTCATCCGATCCGACTCGCCAATCGCCACATACCTGGCCTTGTCCTGCTCCCCCAGCCGCAACGTCGGTGGCAACGTCCACACCCCCGCCGGATAATCCTTGGTGTCCTTCGGGTTGGCGTTCACTTCGCTCTGCGCCGCCAGCTTGAATCCGGCATCGGTGGCCAGCTTCACCACCTGGGCTGTGGTCAGGTAACCCGTGTCCTTGATCGCCGCAAGATCCGCCCCGTCCTTGGCCCGGTGATCTTCCACGCCCAGCACACCACCCGGTTTCAACACGGCGTAAAACGCACTGAACGTGGCCGGCGCGGTGCCTGCCTCTACCCAGTTATGCACGTTGCGAAAGGTCAGCAGCGCGTCCGCCGAACCCGGCTGGCCAAACACCGGCGACTTGGGATCGAACTCGAGCACCTGTGCCTTGCCATACCGCGCGGGGTCCGCCGCAAACTTCTTCTTCAGGTTTTCTTCGGACGTTCGCGCGTAGGCACTGCTGCTCGCGGCCTGTACGGCGGCGATGTAGTGCCCGTGGTCGTTGAGCAACGGTGCCAGCAGTTCGCTGTACCAACCGCCGCCGGGGGTGATCTCGATTACCGTCTGTTTGCCGCCCAGGCCGAAAAACGCCAGGGTCTGCTGCGGGTGGCGATACCCGTCGCGGGCACTGTTGGCCGGGTCGCGCCAATTGCCGCCGAGCACGCTGGCGTACTGCTCGGCGCTGATGGGCGTGTCGGCGGCCTGGCTGAAGGTCGGGAGGAGGAGGGCGGTAAGGGACAGCGCTGCAAACGTCGTTTTCATGATCATCCGAAAAGTGGGCCACTGTGCCGCCGAGGCTAGCATGGGCCCTCTATCGGCCGATCACACATTATCCGAGGTTGACCTCACCAAACGTTCTAAGCCCATGGCGATCATCGGCTTGTTGCGCTTGTAGCGCACCAGCCGTTCGCTGAGGGATTGGGGCAGCAGCGTGTCCTGGGTAAAACCCATGCGCTGGTACAGCCCTTCCAGATCGGGGTGGCACAACAGCCACAGCGTGCCTTCACCCTCTGCGGCCGCCGCAAGAATCAACTGCGCCGCCAACCCTTGACCACGATACGCTGGGTCGACAAACACCCCAGTCAACCACTGCCCGCCCACGACGGGCGTCAGGCACAACCCGGCGACGATCTCTCCATCGCGCGCAACCCACAAGCTTCCACCCTTGAGCGCCTTCATCGACGAATTGTGGCTGCGATAAAACTTGTTCAGCAGTGGCCACAGGGGCTCTGCCAGCAGATCGATGGTCAACTCGGGCATGGTGTTCAGGAGGCGTGAGAAAGGGGGCGCGATTATAAGCGCCTTCTGCCGGGCAATAGGTGGTATACCCACTGTTACATTCACTGTCAGTGGAGCATGCATCATGGCCAAAGGTATGGATTCAAAGAAAGCCGCGAAGAAAAAACCGGCAAAGACCGCCGATGAAAAACGCGCCGACAAGAAAGCCAAGAAGTCCGAGAGCGGCTTGTTCGGCCATTGAGTTCCAAGCTTAGAACCAAATGATCTGCAAGATTTTCCCGCGTCACTGCACAGAGCAGGAAACACCTGCTCTGAGCTGACGATGGCCCACTACCTTGACCCGACCCACCGCCAGGAAATCCAAGCCCTGGCACAAAGCTTCACCGCCAAGACCGAATGGCCGACCTGGCTGCTGCTGATCGGCGTGTATGCCGGCTGGTTTGCCGTGGTCCTTGGCAGCCGTTGGCTAGGCTTGTGGCTGAGCACGCTGTTGCTGATCCCGCTGGTGACGCTGTGGTTGTCGGTGCAGCACGAACTGCTTCATGGCCATCCCACCCGCTCGCTGTTGCTTAACAAACTCCTCGGTTACGCCCCGTTCGCCGTCTGGTACCCCTACACCCTGTACCGCGACAGCCACCTGCTGCACCACAACGACGAAGACCTGACCCTGCCGGGCATCGACCCGGAAAGCCGCTACCTCAACCAACAGCAGTGGGCCAACAGCTCGCTGTTCGAACGCGGCCTGCATTGGTTGACCAAGACTGTACTCGGCCGCGTCCTCTTGGCTGCGCCGTTGGCGATAGCGCGGCTGGCACGTCACGAATGGCAGCGCCTGCCCCAGGCCTGGCCGATGTGGCTGACCCACGGCGCCATCACCCTCCTGATGCTGGGTTTCATCGCCCACTACAGCGCACTGTCGGTGTGGCATTACCTGCTGCTGGTCAGCGTGCCGGCGCTGTCCCTGGCGTCGATCCGTTCCTACTATGAACATCGCCCGCACCCGCAACCCGAGCAACGTACCGTGCTTAACGAAGCGGCCTGGCCATGGACGTGGCTGTTCCTCAACAACAACCTGCACCTGGTGCACCACGACTTGCCGAAGCTGCCCTGGTATTTTCTGCCCACGGTCTACCGCGCCCGCCGCGAGCAGTGGCTGGCGCGCAGCGGTGGTTTCCTGGTGCAGGGCTACGGGCAGTTGATCAGCCGGCACGGCCTCAAGGCCATCGACAGCCCGCGCCACCCTTTTGCGTGAGAGACGAGCATGAGTGAGCACTACGCCGAGCTGTTGATGTACGTGGCGCCCGAGCCAATCCAACAGGCCAACCAGCAGTGGTTGGCGCGTATCTTCGAACGGCTGGATCTCAACCGTCGCAACGCCGATCATCTGGACCTGCGCAACCTGTGGCTCGCCCCCGAACTGCTTGTGAGCCAAACCTGCGGCTATCCGCTGATGACCCAGCTGCGCGGCCAGGTCCGCGTTATTGGCCGTCCCCGCTATGAACTGGCCCACAGCAGCCAGGGTGAACATTGCAGCCTGCTGCTGACCCAGGCCGACAACCCGCGCACCGCCTTGGCCGATTTCTACAACAGCCGTGGCGTGATCAATGGCCACGACTCCAACAGCGGCATGAACCTGCTGCGTGAACGCCTTGCGTCGTTACAACGTGAAGGGCGTTTCTTCGCCAGTGTCGCCATCAGCGGCGCCCATCGCGAGAGCTTGCGCTGGCTGCGGGAAAACCGCGCCGACCTCGCCGCCATCGACAGCGTCACCTACGACTACCTCGCGCGCTTCGCCCCTGACGAAGTGGCAGGGCTGCGCGTTATCACCCGCAGCGCACCGAGCCCGACGTTGCCCTATATCGGCCCGCTGGGCTTGAGCGATGCGCAGGTCGCCAGGATTCGTGAGGCGATGAACCTGGCGTTGCAGGATTTGCCGCAGGTTGTAGAAAGCCTGGGTGTACGGGAAGTCCTGCCAGCCAGCGAAGACGACTACCAAGTGCTCCTGGACTACCAGCAGCAAGCCGCCGGTACGGGCTACCCAGTGCTCAAATGATCGTTCCCACGCTCCGCGTGGGAACGCCTCCTGTGACGCTCCGCGTCACGCGCCAAAGAGCAGACGCAGAGCGTCAGGGGCTGCATTCCCACGCAGAGCGTGTGAACGATAGGTTATATAAAAATACCTTTTAAATATTATTAAAGAATAAGCAGCCTTGCTAGGATCGCCCCACCGGAACACCGGACATAACGCGCAACCTACTCAGATGGAGCCACTATGTCCGGCGCCGACAGTTCTCACAGCGATTACGTGGGCGGATTGTTCCGTAGCCATTACGACTGGCTGTGCGGCCGCCTGCACCGCCACCTCGATTCCCGCGCCCACGCCGAAGACATTGCGGCCGACACGTTCGTCCAACTGCTGACGTCGCCGGACCGGCTGCCGATCCGCCAGCCCCGCGCCTTGCTCACCACCATCGCCCAGCGCTTGATGTACCAGCTGTGGCGCCGCCGTGACCTGGAGCGCGCCTACCTGGACGCCCTCGATCGCGACGAAACCTGCAGCGCACCGTCCCCCGAAGACCTCGCGCAAACGCTCGAAGCGCTGCAAGGGATTGACCAGTTGCTCGACCGCTTGCCGGCCAAGGTTAAAGCGACCTTCCTGCTGTCCCGGCTCAATGGCCTGACCTACCCGCAAATTGCCGCTGAATTGGGCATTTCCCAGCGTTCGGTGAGCGACTACATGGCCCGGGTCTTCACCCGCCAACGATCATCAACATGAGGTCCTGCATGAAAAGACTGAAAAACCTGCTCGGTGGCTCGCTGCTCGCACTGACGCTATCGGCCCCGCCGACATACGCCGCCACACCGATCCACTTCGGCGACACCACGTGGGAAAGCGGTAGCCTGATCACCGAAGTCCTGCGCCTGATCGTCGAAAAAGGCTACGGCCTGCCCACCGATACCTTACCCGGTAGCACCGTGAGCCTCGAAGCTGCCCTGGCCAAGGACGATATCCAGGTGATCGGCGAAGAATGGGCCGGGCGCAGTCCGGCGTGGGTCAAGGCCGAAAGCGAAGGTAAGGTGTTCGGCCTCGGGGACACGGTCAAAGGCGCCACCGAAGGCTGGTGGGTGCCGGAATACGTGATCAAGGGCGACGCGGCGCGCGGCATCAAGCCTCTGGCGCCGGACCTCAAGTCGGTGGCCGACCTGGCGCGCTACAAGGACGTGTTCCGCGACCCCGAAGACCCGAGCCGTGGGCGCTTCCTCAACAGCCCCACCGGCTGGACCTCGGAAATCGTCAACAGCCAGAAGATCAAGGCGTACGGCCTGACCGACAGCTTCGTCAACTTCCGCACCGGCTCCGGCGCGGCGCTGGATGCGGAAGTGGCCTCGTCGATCCGGCGCGGCAAGCCGGTGTTGTTCTACTACTGGTCGCCGACGCCGCTGCTGGGGCGCTTCAAGCTGATCAAGCTGGAAGAGCCGGCGTTCAACGCCGACGCCTGGAAGACCCTGGCCGACGCGAAACACCCCAACCCCATCGGCACCCGCTCAATGCCGGCACAGCTGGCGATCGGTGTGTCGGCGCCGTTCAAGGCGCAGTACCCGCAGCTGGTGAGTGTCTTTGAAAAGGTCGACCTGCCGATTGATCTGCTCAACGGCATCCTCGCGGACATGAGCGAGAAACGCACACCGCCGCGCCAGGTGGCCTTGGCGTTCCTCAAGGAGCAACCGCAGGTGTGGCAGCAGTGGGTGCCGGCGGAGGTGGCGGCCAAGGTCAACGCCGCGCTCTGAGTTGAAACCCACAAAACTCAACAGTGGGTGAAGGCTTATGTGGGAGCGGGCTTGCCCGCGATTGCGGTACATCAGTGACAGATCAGTCGGCTGACAGGACGCCATCGCGGGCAAGCCCGCTCTCACAGTGGTTGGTGGTGTGGCTTCTTATTGGCTCTCGGCAGCCAAGGCCGCAATCACTGCTGGCCGCTGCCCGACCCGTTGTTGAAACGCCACCAGCGCCGGCCATGCGCCCAGGTCAATAGCGTGGAAAGCCGCCCAGCGCAGCACCACGAACAAGTACGCATCCGCCACCGAATACTGCGCACCCAGCAGATAATCCTGGCCTTCCAACGTCTGCTCCAAAACCGCCAACCGCTTGAACAGCGTGGCCTGGAACATCGCCCGCACTTCGCCCTGGATCGCAGCGTTGAAGAATACCGCCAGCCCGCCGTGAATCTCGGTGGCAATAAAATTCAACCATTCCTGCAAGCGCACGCGCGCCCAGCTGCCATTGGCCGGGGCCAGGCTGGCGGCGGGTTTGAGGTCGGCCAGGTATTGCAGGATCGCGCTGGCTTCGGTCAGGACCTCGCCGTTATCCAGTTGCAGCGCCGCTACATAGCCCTTGGGGTTGATCTGTAGGAAATCTTCGCCATCGGCCGTGGTTTTCGCTTGGTTATCCACCCGTACCAGCTCGAACGGCAGCGCCAATTCCCGCAGGACGATATGCGGTGCCAGGGAACAGGCGTGTGGGAAGTAATACAGTTTCATCGAAGGCAACTCCATGGGATTTGCGCCAGTCTCATGGCCATGGCACCGTGCGTAAAATTAAACCTTCAGCGCCCTGCCATAAGGACAGCTACTGCCATGATGAACCTGATGCACTGGCGCTTGCTGGTGGCCGTTGCCGACCACGGCAGCATCACCGCCGCCGCCGAGCGCGTGGGCATGACCCAGTCCGCCGCCAGCCAGGCCATGGCTGGCATGGAGGCCACCCTGGGGGCGCAGCTGTTTACCCGCGCGCCGCGCAAGACCTTGCCCACCGCGTTGGGGTTGAGTGTGATCGAGCAGGCGCGGGTGATGCTCGGCGCCTTGCAGGCCATTCGCAACACCGTGGACGACGCCAAGCCCACTTTGCGTGGGACGATTCGCATCGCGAGTTTTCCCATGGTATTGGCGACGTTTCTGACACCCCTGTTGCAGCGTTTCGCCCAGCTTTATCCCGGTATCGAGGTCACCACCCTGGATGTGACGGACAACGAAGTACACACCTTGCTCAACGCCGACCTGATCGACCTGGGCGTCGTGCTCAACCCCAGGCCCGAGCAAAACGCCACGGTGCTGGGCCGTGATTTCTGGATGGCGGTGCTGCCGGCCGGTCACCCTCTGGCGCAACGCCCGGCGGATGCCACGGTGACGTTGGCGGAACTGCTCGACCAACCTTTTGTGCTCGCCACCGGTGGCTGCACCGCCAACGCCCGCAGCCTCGGTGTGGCAGCCGGGCTGACCCTGCGGGATATCCGCGTCGAGGTGCGCGAATGGAACAGTGCCTACAGCCTGGTGCGCGAAGGTGTCGGCGTGACACTGGTGCCGGAAATGGCCTTGCCGGCCCAGCGCAATGGCCTGCGTGTGATGCCGTTGACGGTGCCACTGCATCGGGAATTCGCCTTGGTCGGCTCGCCAAGTCGATCACCGTCCGTCGCCACCCGTGCATTGTTAAAAATGCTGGGTGACTAGTGACCTTGCATAGCGCCAAGCCCTGTCTATGCTCACCCAGAACCGTGATGACGCTTGGCATATAAAGCGATTCGGATGGTTGTTCCCCATGAAAGGTTTGCCAGCAGTATCCAACTGATGAATGGAATGCGCCGACCGGCGCCGGGAATCAAGGGTGATCTGACCATGTTCAACCGCCATCACAAATCCGACCTGCAAGAAATCGAACGTTTCTCCTGCGCCCTAACCGAAGCCAACGCCAAACTCGCCGCCATCAGCCGTTCCATGGCAATGATCGAGTTTGATCGCAATGGCGTGATCCTCGATGCCAACGACAACTTCTGCAAAACCATGGGCTACAGCGCCGAGGAGATTCGCGGCAAACATCATCGGATCTTTTGCGAGGAGGCCTACACCCACAGCGAGCCCTACGCCAAGCTCTGGCGCGACCTGGCGCGGGGCGAGGCCATCAGCGGCACCTTTATGCGCCTGAACAAGCGCGGCCAGGAAGTGTGGCTTGAAGCCAGCTACATGCCGGTGCTGGACAGCGACAAGCAGGTGCAGAGCGTGATCAAGGTGGCGTCGGATATTTCCGCGCGGGTTCACCATGAACACGAAAACCAAAGCCTGATCGACGCCATCGGTCGCTCCATGGCAGTGATCGAGTTCACCCCGCAGGGGCAGATCCTCAACGCCAACGAGAATTTCCTACGCACCGTGCAGTACTCGTTGGACGAAATCATCGGCCAGCACCACAGCATGTTCTGCCATCGCAGCGAGGTCGACTCACCGGCCTACAAGGCGTTCTGGGCTTCTCTTAACCGCGGCGAATACCATTCCCACCGGTTTGAGCGCCGCAACAAACACGGTAAGACGCTGTTTCTGGAAGCGTCCTACAACCCGATCTTTGACACCAATGGCCGCCTGTACAAAGTGGTGAAGTTCGCCAGCGACATCACCGACCAGGTCACCACTCTGCGCAATGCTGCCGATTCGGCCCACGCCACC
This sequence comes from Pseudomonas acericola (SeqCode), assembly GCF_053456465.1. Taxonomy (NCBI): domain Bacteria; kingdom Pseudomonadati; phylum Pseudomonadota; class Gammaproteobacteria; order Pseudomonadales; family Pseudomonadaceae; genus Pseudomonas; species Pseudomonas acericola (SeqCode). Next base: position 321,802 of record NZ_JBRFJB010000001.1, read on the forward strand.
TCGGTACAAAACGACGCCTGCGCACGCAAAGGCTCGGAGGTGGTGCAACAAACCGTGCAGATCATCGAAGAAATTTCCCACGACCTGAACCAGGCGGCGCAAAGCATCGACGCGGTGAGCAAGCAGTCGGACATCATCGGGGCCATTGTGCAAACCATCCGCAGCATCGCCGAGCAAACCAATATGCTCGCGCTCAACGCGGCCATCGAAGCGGCGCGCGCCGGTGAGCATGGGCGCGGGTTTGCGGTGGTGGCTGACGAGGTGCGCAGCCTGGCGGCGAGGACCAGCCAGGCGACGGTGGAGATTGTCGATGTGGTGCGCAAGAACCACGACCTGTCGCTGAGCGCGGTGTCGAGCATGCAGTCGAGCTTGAGCCGCACGGGGCTCGGGGTGGAGCTGGCGAATGAGGCGGGGCAGGTGATCCTGGAAATTCAGGAAGGGTCGAAGCATGTGGTGGATGCGATCAGTCAGTTCAACTCGACCCTGCAACTACAGTAACCCGATCAATGTGAGGTTTGGCTTGTGTGGGAGCTGGCTTGCCTGCGATGCAGACACCTCGGTACATCAGGTAGACCGAGGTGATGCCATCGCAGGCAAGCCAGCTCCCACATAGGCCAGCTTTCACATTTTAATCGGCGGCGGTTGCTTAGATCGCCGCCAGAGTCGCTTTCACAGCCTGCGCCGGGTCAGTGGCCTTCGCGACAACCTGCTGCTCTTGCTGCTGCTTCACGCGCTCCGCCACTTGCTTGCTGATCGCGTCCTGTTTTTCCTGGGACATGCCCTGCACATCCGCCTCGGTCAAGCCTTGTTCCTTGAGCAATTGCTCACGGATGCGCTCGGCCGGGGATTTGCTCATGTAGTCGGTGAATTCCGCACGGGCCGAAGACGTGGCGTTGACCGCTGGCACATCCGTGGTGCTGGCTTGCAATTGCACGCGGGTCTTGGCGAAGGCTTCGTCGATGCGGTCGGCGGCCTTATCCAGTTCCTTCTGCGCGGCCGGCACGGTCACGCTTTGCTGCGCCGCTTGCAGGGCACCGCTGTACAGCGCGCTGGCGGCGGCGTTGGCCGGGTCCATGTCGGAGCGCTTGAGCTGCTGCACGGTGGTCACGGCTTGGGTGTTGTTGTTAACCAGCATGATCGGTCACCTGGGGAAATGTCTGTGTGCCACAGATGGAGCAAATAGCGTGCCGGGTGTGAAACCCCCCGTTTTCATTGGGGATGGCGCGGTGCTTGCGGCAACGGTTGGCCTGTCGGCGGCCAACCGTTGCCGTGGGTGTCTCAGTAGGTGATCGGGATTTCAAAGGTCTGGAACGCATCATCCTGCGGCTGGTAACCCAACACCCGCGTGGTTTCACTCAAATCCAGGCGTTTGAAGCGGTTGTTGGAGATGCCATGGGCGATCAGGTGCTTCACTCCCTCGGCTTCCACCGAGCGTTGCAGCAACTGCACCGCATCGCGCGGGCTGAGCCAGGCGCTGAGGTCGCGGGCGTTGTTGAGGTCGTGGGTTTCGACGAACTCGAAAGCGCCGATGCGCAGGGCAATCGTCGACAGCGGGGTTTTCGCCGCGTAGTAGGCGCACAGTGCCTCGCCGTAGCATTTGCTCACGCCATACAGGTTGGCGGGCATCACCGGCATGCCGGGAACGATCTGGCGGTCCACCGGGTAACCCTCGATGGTCTGTGCGCTGCTGGCGAAGACCAGGCGCTTGACCCCGGCGGCCACGGCGGCTTCGAACAGGTAGGTGGTGGCAAGGATATTGTTCGGCAGCAATTCGTCGAACGAAGCGCTGGCGTGGGGGATGCCCGACAGGTGCACGATCACATCGATGCCATCGAGCAGCGCTGCCAGGCTGTCTTTGTCGCTGAGGTCGGCGTGCACGAAGCGGTGTTCGCCGAGGGCGAAATCCGGCGCGATGCGGTCGGTGAGGGTGAAGCGGTAGCGGTCTTTCGAGGCGTCGAAAAACGTCTTGCCGATTCTGCCGCAGGCGCCGGTGAGCAGTACGTTGAGTCCTTTCACGGTGTTGTCCTTGTTTTTTTAGTTATGGCCGTCGAGGGCGAAGGCCTGGAAACCTGGGCGCTGGCTGAGGCGCTGGTAGTACGCCTCGACTGCGGGGTAGGGCGGGTGGTCCAGCGGGGCGTTGCGCCAGCGGTGTACCGAGAGGCCGATGAGGATGTCGGCCAGGGTAAATTCATTGCCGGCGACAAAGGCACCCGTCTTGATCAACTGTTGTTCGAGCAGGCCCATCTTGCTGTTCCAGGCTTGCACGCCAGCCTGGATGCGCTGCGGGTCCTGGTAGTCGGGGTTCTGGCGCACCAGCGCGTGAAAGGCGTAGCCCCAGGACGGATTGAGCTCGGTGGCTTGCCAGTCCATCCATTGCTCGACGCGGGCCCGTGGCGCGGGTTCGGCGGGCAACAGGTCATGGCGCTCGTAGAGACCGACGAGGTAACGGCAGATGGTGTTGGATTCCCACAGCACGCCGTGATCGTCGATCAGCACCGGCACCTGGGCGTTGGGGTTCAGGGCGAGGAATTCGGGGGATTGGGTGGGGGTGTAGCCGATGCCCCAGTCTTCACGGTGGTAGTCGATACCGAGTTCCTGGCAGGTCCACAGCACTTTTCGCACGTTGATGGAGGACGTGCGGCCCAAGATTTTCAGAGAGTGTCCCATGGTGCTTTCCTTGCGGTGGAGAGCAGCCAATCTAGCAGGGGGCGCAAGCTACGGCGATATTTCCAAGTGGAAAATATGCGCTTTTGTGGCGAGGGAGCTTGCTCCCGCTGGGCTGCGTAGCGGCCCCAAGATTTTGGGAGCGCTTCGCACTCCAGCGGGAGCAAGCTCCCTCGCCACAAAAAGCCAGCTCCCACATTTTGATTGTGTTCGGCTTTAGAGGGTCAGGTGCTTTCGCGTACTTGCAACTCGAAGCCCATATCCACCACCGGCTTGGCCACTTTATTGCCCGCCATGATCGTCAACAGATGTTCCGCCGAGCGCCGCCCGATCGCCTCGCGCGGCGTGCTGATGCTGCTCAGGCGCGGCACCATGAACGACGAGGCGGGCAGGTCGTTGAAACCCAGCACCGCCACGCGCTCCGGCACGTTGATGCCGTGGCGCAGGGCTTCAAGCAAGGCGCCCTGGGCCAGGTCGTCGTTGCCGAAGAAGATCGCATCCACATCGGGATGGGCGGCCAGCATCTGCAAGAACAGTTCGCCACCCAGGCCTACGGAGGAGGGGCGCGGCGTCAGCAATTCCAGCGCCGGGTCGTACATACCCGCCTGTTGCAGCGCACGGCGGAAACCTTCGCCACGCAGCAAGGTGCGCTGGTCCAGTTGCGCACCTATATAAGCCAGGCGCTTGCGCCCACGGGACAGCAGGTGCGCCGCCGCCGTTTCACCCGCCGCCAGCTGCGAGAAACCCACGCAGTTCACGCCGGCATTCGGGTCCAGGTCCATCATGTACACACACGGCACATTACTGGCCTCGACCATTCGTCGGGCGCTCTCGGTCCGGTCAAACCCCGTCAGCAACAAACCCCGTGGCTGGTAGGCCATGTAGTTGCGCAGCAGGTTTTCTTCTTCGTCGCGCGAATAGTGGGAGTTGCCGATCAGCACTTCAAAACCCTTGGGCCGCAGCACTTGGTGGATGGCTTCGAGGGTTTCGATAAACAGCAGGTTGGACAATGACGGCACGATCACCACCACCGAATGGCTCTGGGCCGAGGCCAGGGCGCGGGCGGCGGGGTTGACCACGTAGTTCAGCTCACTGGCGGCCTTTTGCACTTTTTCCACCAGTTCGGTGGCCACGGTGCTGATGCCGCGCAAGGCGCGGGAGGCGGTAATCGGGCTGACGCCGGCGAGGCGGGCGACTTCGTTAAGGGTCGGGCGACCCGTGGTGCGCAATTTTTTATCGTTCTTGGAGGTCATCAGGCGGCTTGCCAAACAAAAATCGAGGCACTAAGGTAGCGCTGTCTCCAAAAGGCTGCAAATTCTTGAATTTCGGGTTGCCTGATCCGGGTTCAAACGCTTGGAGCGGATGCACGCGTCACTCCATAAAAAAAGACAAGACGGCGCGGGAAAAGCCTGTTTTTGCACTAGCCTTACAGCGTGCAAAGGTAGCGCTATCTGCGTCCTGAGGTGTTTCATGAGTCAACCTGTTACTGCCCTGGTCATCATGGGTGTTGCTGGCTGTGGCAAGACCAGCGTCAGCGAGGCCGTGTGCCGTCTGAACGGCGCCACTGCCATTGAAGGCGACAGCTTTCACCCTGCCGCGAACATCGAAAAGATGAGCGCCGGCCACCCCCTCAACGACGACGACCGTGCCGGCTGGCTCGACATCCTCTGCGATGAATTGCGCCGTTCGCTGAAAGCCGGTGAACACCCGGTGCTCACCTGTTCCGCCCTCAAGAAAAAATACCGCGACCACCTGCGCGAAGCCGCGCCGGGCCTGGGTTTCGTGTTTCTGGAGCTGAGCCGTGAAGTGGCGTCCGACCGCGTGTCCCATCGCCCCGGCCATTTCATGCCGGCAAGCCTCATTGACAGCCAATTCGCCACCCTTGAATCGCCCGTGGGCGAGCCGCTGACCCTGGCCCTCAACGCCAGCGTAGACAGTGTCGAGGCGTTGGCCGAGCAGACCCATGCCTGGTGGCTGCAACACGGCTTCGAACCTTCCAAGTGATTTTTTGCCGGAAAAGATAGCGCTATCCCCCGGCAGGAAATTCAACACCCGCTTTAATAACAACAACAAACAGGAGAGACCCCCCATGTTTGGCATGTCCCACGAGTCTTACCTACTGCTTGATGCAGTGGTCACTATCATCGGGTTGATCGTTCTGATCACCAAGTTCAAGGTGCACCCGTTCATTGCACTGATCATCGCGGCCGGCTTCCTCGGCCTGACCTCGGGCATGCCCGTGGACAAGATCATCAAGGCGTTCCAGGACGGCTTCGGCGGCGTGCTCGGCTTTGTCGGCATCATCCTCGCGCTGGGTACGATGCTCGGCAAGATGATGGCCGAATCCGGCGGCGCCGATCAGATCGCGCAGACCCTGATCCGCGCCTTCGGCAAGGAAAAGGTCCAGTGGGCCATGATGTTCGCCGCGTTCCTGGTGGGCATCCCGCTGTTCTTCGAGATCGGTTTTGTGTTGCTGATCCCGCTGGTCTTCATCGTCGCGCGCCGCACCGGCGTGTCGCTGATCAAGATCGGCATCCCGCTGCTCGCCGGCCTGTCGGCAGTGCACGGCCTGGTGCCACCGCACCCGGGCCCGCTGCTGGCCATCGGCGTGTTTGGCGCGGACATCGGCAAGACCATCCTGTACGGCCTGATCGTCGCGCTGCCGACGGCCATCATCGCCGGCCCGATCTTCGGTACGTTCATCGCCAAGTACATCCCGGGCAACCCGTCCCAGGAACTGGTGGACCAACTGGCCCGCGAGTCGGAACACAAGAACCTGCCGAGCTTCAGCATCACCCTGATCACCGTGTTGCTGCCGGTGTTCCTGATGCTGCTGAAAACCTTCGCGGACATCGGCTTGCCTGACGGCCACATCGTGCGCAACTGGATGGACATGATCGGTCACCCGATCTCCGCGCTGTTGCTGGCGTTGCTGCTGTCGCTGTACACCTTCGGCCATCGCCAGGGCATCCACTCCAAGCAGATCCTCAAACTGCTCGACGCCAGCCTTGCGCCGACCGCCGCGATCATCCTGATCATCGGTGCCGGTGGTGGCTTCAAGCAGATGCTGGTGACCAGCGGCGTGGGCGACGTGATCGGCCATATGGCGGTGAACGCGCAGATCAACCCGATCCTGCTGGCGTGGCTGGTGGCGGCGGTGATTCGCGTGGCGACCGGTTCGGCGACTGTGGCGACCATTACTGGCGCAGGCATCGTGGTGCCGGTGGTGGGGATGATTCCGGGCGTCAACCGTGAGCTGCTGGTGTTGGCGACGGGGGCGGGCTCGTTGATCTTGTCGCACGTCAACGATGCGGGGTTCTGGCTGGTGAAGCAGTACTTCAACATGACCGTGGCGGAAACGTTCAAGACGTGGACGGCGATGGAGACGATTCTGTCCGTCGTGGCGCTGATCTTCATCATGCTGTTGTCGCTGGTGGTGTAAGCCACACCACAAAACCCCATGTGGGAACCCAATCAAAATGTGGGAGCTGGCTTGCCAGCTCCCACATTGATTGGGTTTCTACAGGTGGATTGGGTCAGGCCTTGGTAACCAGGCCATCCGCCCTGAACATCCCCCGAATCCCTCGCACCGCCTGCCGAATCCGGTCCTGGTTCTCGATCAGCGCAAAGCGCACATGATCATCGCCATACTCGCCAAAGCCGATCCCCGGTGATACGCACACCTTGGCTTCCAGCAGCAGCTTCTTGGCAAACTCCAGCGAACCCATTTCGGCATACGCCTCGGGAATCTTCGCCCAGACGTACATCGACGCCTTCGGATTCTCCACCATCCAACCCAACTCATGCAGGCCCTTGACCAGCACGTTGCGGCGTTGGCGATACTGTTCGGCGATGTCTTTCACGCACTGCTGATCGCCTTCCAATGCGGCGATGGCTGCCACTTGCAGCGGGGTGAACGTGCCGTAGTCGTGGTAGCTCTTGATACGCGCCAGGGCGTTGACCAGTTCCGGGTTGCCCACCATGAAACCGATGCGCCAGCCGGCCATGTTGTAGCTCTTGGACAGGGTGAAAAACTCCACCGCAATGTCTTTGGCGCCCGGCACCTGCATGATCGACGGGGCTTTCCAGCCGTCGTAGACGATGTCGGCGTAGGCCAGGTCGTGGATCACCAATACGTCGTACTGCTTGGCCAGCGCGATCACGCGCTCGAAGAAGTCCAGCTCCACACACTGCGCGGTGGGGTTGGACGGGAAGCCGAGGATCATCATCTTCGGCTTGGGGATCGAGCCGCGAATCGCCCGTTCCAGCTCGGCGAAGAAATCCACGCCAGGGATCAGCGGCACCGAACGCACCTGGGCGCCGGCAATCACGGCACCGTAGATGTGAATCGGGTAGCTCGGGTTGGGCACCAGCACGGTGTCGCCCTGGTCCAGGGTGGCCAGCATCAAGTGCGCCAGGCCTTCCTTGGAACCGATGGTGACGATGGCTTCCGACTCGGGGTCGATGTCCACTTCATAGCGGTCTTTGTACCAGCGCGAAATCGCCCGGCGCAGACGCGGAATGCCTTTGGAGGTGGAGTAGCCGTGGGTATCTTCACGCTGGGCCACTTGCACAAGTTTTTCGACAATGTGCGGCGGCGTGGGGCCGTCAGGGTTGCCCATGCTCAAGTCGATGATGTCTTCGCCGCGCCGACGCGCAGCCATCTTCAGCTCGGCCGTGATATTGAAAACGTAAGGGGGGAGTCGATCTATGCGCGCAAAGCGGCGCGGCGAACCTTGGTCTGCCATTGTTGCCTCGAGGTACGTAAGCGCCCGGAACCGTCCGAGCGACGTCGGCCACTGCGGTGGCCTGCGGGCAGACAATACGGGCGATGATGGCCAGTTGTCCAGATGCGTAGGAAAATTTTCTGCTTGGAGTACAGCGCGGATATGCCCCTATACTCGATGCGGGTTTGTTCCCTATAAGAAGGAGACTGTTCCAATGGATCAGCAGACAAAACAACCGTTAGAGCCACGCATGGAAGCCGGTAAAGCCCTGGTGATTGCCGGGGTGCAAGGGCGTTATTCGAAGGCCACCGTGGGTGATATTCCCAAGCTGTGGGAGTTGTTCGACACCTGCATCAAGGACATCAAGAAGCGTGTCGGCGGTGTGACGTATGGGGTGTGCCATAACCCCAATCATGGCGAGTTCGATTACATGGCCGGGGTGGAAGTGCCGAGCAAAAGCGATGTGCCGAGCAATTTTGAAGTCATCGAAATTCCACCGCTCAACTATGCGGTGTTCCCGCACTACGGGCCGGTGCAGGCGCTTGAGCAAACGTACGAACGCATCATGTTCGAGTGGTTGCCGCACTCCGGCTACAAAGTCATGGGGGCGGACTTCGAGCGCTACAGCGCCGATTTTGATGTGCGCAAGGGCACCGGCACGGTGGAAATCTGGCTGCCGGTGGGCGAACGCGGCTGAAACGTCAGCCACTGTCACGTAAACACGACATGTCCCCTTGAATGTCGTGTTTACGTGACATCAGCGTTGTGGATCAAACACCCACCTCAACCTGCGCTCATACCCAATCCGTCCCTTGTACGCTTCGCCGCCGTCGACCCAACCGGCCGCCAGATACAGCCCCATCGCCGCCACATTGTCTGCGTCCACCGACAACTCAAGCCCCTTGATCTGCGGCCACGCCAACCGCGCCGCATCCGGCAGCGCCTGCAAACACGCCTTGCCAAACCCCCGGCCTTGTTGCCCGCGATCCACCTGGAATGCATGCAGCGTAGCGCTGTGCTCATCGGCCCAATGGGGCAGGCAGGGCGGCCGTTTGAGCAGCAGGAAGGCCACGGGCTGGTTATCGGCGAGCAGGGCGAAGCCTTTGATAGCATCGGGATGGGGATTGACCAGCAGGCTGTTCAGCGCGCAATAGATATCGCCGGAAAACGCCAGTTGTTCGGGGTGCACTTGCAGGGTGTCGAGCTGCTGTTTTTGCTCAAGGCTCAGCGTCTCATAGGGGACGAGGCGGGTTTCCATCGGGGCGGCATCCCAAATACTACAGAGAGCCGGCGATTCTAGCGGGTTTGTCGCCTGTCTGGTCGAACGCAAACCTGGGGCGGCGCGAACTATAGTGATTGCCGTGCACCCGTTGACTCTCTGAACACAACAATCAAAAAAATCAGGAGGTTTACCCCATGTCCAGCCAACCTGCCGAATTTGAACTGTCCATCAGCCGCGTGATCGATGCGCCCCGCAGCCGGGTATTCCGCGCCTGGACCGAGCCGGCCCTGTTGCAACAGTGGTGGGGCCCCCACGGCATGACCACCCCCGAGTGCGAAATGAACCTGTGGGTCGGTGGCTTGTTTCGCACCCTGATGCGTGCGCCGGACGGCAGTGAGTATCCGACCCAGGGCGTGTTCCTGGAGATCGTCGCGCCGCGCCGGCTGGTGTTTACCGATGCGTTCATGCCGGGGTGGATTCCTTCGGGCAAGCCGTTCATGACGGCTGAAGTGACTTTGCAGGAGGTCGAGGGCAACAAGACGCTCTATACCGCCCGGGCCATGCATTGGAGTGCTGAAGATAAGCAGGCCCATGAGGCGATGGGCTTTCATGATGGCTGGGGGCAGAGTCTGGATCGGTTGGTGACGTTGGTGACTCAAGGCATGAACGATTGACCAGACTGTAGGCAATCAAAACTGTGGGATTGTCTGGGTAAAATCATTCCAACATCTTGCCCAGCAACCAACTCCCCGCCGGCCCCGGCGGGTGATGCCGCGACCACAACGCATCCACCGCCACCGAGCGCGGCCAACTGCGGGCTTTCAGTTCCACCAGTTGGCCACCATCAAAGCGCTCCACCAGCCAACGCGGCAGCGGCGCCCAGCCAAATCCCAGTTGGGCCATTTCCATCAGCATCAGGTAACTCGGCGCCGACCACACCCGCCCGCTGGCGCGGGTTTCATTCGGATTGATAATGCTGGCCAGGCGCAGTTCGCGGTGTTGGCGCAAGGTGTCGGCGGGGATGTTTTTCTGCTTCGCCAGGGGGTGCTTGGGCGCGACATACAGCGCAATTTCCGTGCGCTCCTCCACGGGCGCGCCGGTCAGGTCGGGCGGGTACACCTCTTGTTTTTCGATAAACGCCACCTGCGCCCGGCCGCTTTGCACCAGGGCGATCAAGTCTTCGCATTCGGCGATCAGGCATTCCAGTTCAAGGTCCGGGTAACGTTGTTCAAACGCACTGAGGGCGACCTCGAAGCGGTCGGACTGGTAGGTGTCCGACATGGCAATCGTCAGTTTCGGCTCCAACCCCTGGGACAACTGGCTCGCTGCCAGCTCCAGGCGACTGCTGGCCTCCAGCACCTGCTCGGCCCGTTGCAGCAACACCTGCCCGGCGGCGGTCAGGGTGGGTTTGCGGCTGCTGCGGTCAAACAGCACCAGGTCCAGGTCAATCTCCAGGCTCGCCACGGCGGCACTGACGGTGGACTGGCTCTTGCCCAGCTTGCGCGCCGCCGCCGAAAACGAGCCTTGGGTGGCGGCCTGCACAAACGCCTGCAGCACTTCATTGGACGCCATGACTATCGCCTATCTCGATGGTTATTGGTTATGAAGTATCGGCTCAAGGGGTAATCATGGCAACAGACACCCCCACGGAGCCAGACCATGAACCCTACCAAATCGATTTCTGAACGTGTTGGCCAAGCCCTCGGTTTTGAAGGCCTGGCCCTGTTGATCTGCACGCCGTTGCTGGTGTGGATCACCGGCCGGCCGGCGCTGGAGATGGGCGCGGTGACGCTGGGCATCAGCTTGCTGGCGCTGACCTGGAACATCATTTTCAACAGCCTGTTTGACCGCCTCAAGGCGCGCCTGAAACTGGCCAACAACGCCTGGACGCGGGTGCTGCATGCGCTGATGTTCGAAGGCGGCCTGATCATCGTGTGCGTGCCACTGATTGCCGCGTGGCTGAACATCAGCCTGTTGGACGCGTTTATCCTCGACATCGGTGTACTGCTGTTCTTCCTGCCGTACACCTATGTCTACCACTGGGCCTATGACGTGCTGCGCGACAAGCTCCAGGCGGTCAAAGAAACATCCCGCCCGAAGCCTCAATGCGCTGACCGGTGATCCAGTTGCTGCCATCGGCCAGCAAGGTTGCAATGGCCCCGCCGATATCGTCCGGCAACCCGGCACGCCCCAGTGCCGTGTTGTTGGCGACCATGCTGTTGAGGGCCGCATTGTCACGCACCGCGCCGCCGCCGAAGTCGGTCTCGATGGCGCCGGGGGCGAGGATGTTCACGGTGATCCCACGCGCGCCCAGTTCCTTGGCCTGGTAGCGTGTCAGCACTTCCATCGCCCCCTTCATCGCCGCGTACGCCGCATAACCTGGCAGGCTGAACCGCGCCAGGCCGCTGGAAATATTGACGATGCGCCCGCCATCACGAATCAGCGGCAACAGCTTTTGCGTGAGGAAAAACGGGCCTTTGAATTGGATCGCCACCAGTTGGTCGAACTGCGCTTCGCTGGTCTCGGCAAAGCTGGCGTGGGCGCCGATGCCGGCGTTGTTGATCAGAAAGTTGAAGTGATCCTGTGCGAACACATCCTTGAGCACGCCGGCGACTTCGCCGACGAAATCATCGAAGGTAGCGCTCCGGCTCACATCCAGTTGCAGCATCGCGGCGCGGCCGCCCAGGGCCTGGATTTGCTCGACCACCGCCTGGGCTTCGGCCGCGGCGCTGTGGTAAGTGCCGATGATATCGACGCCCTGTGCCGCCAGGTGCAGCGCCGCGCTTTTGCCCAGGCCGCGGCTGGCGCCGGTGATCAATGCGATTTTGCGGGTCATGGTGTATCCCTCTCAGGTTGTCTGTGGGATTGAGTGTATTTGTCCGCCCGTAACGTGATAAACAGCGCTATACCGGAATCACTGGCCGGATAAGGCGAACAATCCCATGAACAAACTTGAGCTGCTGCGCACCTTTGTGCGCGTCACCGAACTGTCGAGTTTTACCGGCGCCGGCGAGAGCCTCGGCCTGCCACGCTCCACCGTGTCCGAGCACGTGCAAGCGCTGGAAGAACTGCTCGGCGCGCGCCTGTTGCAGCGCACCACACGCAAGGTGCAGGCGACCCAGGACGGGCGCGTGCTGTACGAGCGCAGCAAGGATCTGCTGGCGCACATGGAGGAGCTGGAAGGGCTGTTCCGTCAGGACGAGGCGCAGCTAAGCGGGCGCATCCGGGTGGACATGCCCAACGTAATGGCGCGGGAATTGATCCTGCCGCGCCTGCCGGAATTCATGGACGCACACCCGCTGATCGAGCTGGAAATCAGCAGCACCGACCGCCAGGTCGACCTGCTCGCCGAAGGTTTCGACTGTGTATTGCGGGTGGGCGCACAACCCGACCAGAGCGTGGTGGCGCGCCTGCTGTGCAGCCTGCCGATGATCAACTGCGCGAGCGCGGCCTACCTGCAACGTTACGGCGTGCCTACGACGTTGGCCGACCTTGCCCACCATCAACTGGTGCATTACGTACGGCCGTTGGGTTCACGCTCGGCGGGGTTTGAATACCAGCAAGGTAACAAGGTGCACCGCATCCCTATGGCCGGGCGGGTCACCGTCAATAGCACCGATGCGTACCGCGTGGCGTGCCTGGGTGGGTTTGGCATCACCCAGGTGCCGGCCCTGGGTATTCGCGAGTTGCTCGCCAGCGGCGAATTGGTGGCGTTCTTGCCCGACTACCCGGCGCCGCCGCTGGATGTGTCGCTGCTGTACGCCGGCCAACGGCATTTGCCGCTGCGGGTACGAGTGTTTATGGACTGGCTGGCCGCGCTGTTGCAAGGCGCACTTTAGCGGCGCGCCGACAACTGTTGCGGGGCGAGGAAGGCGTCGTGGAAGTAGTCGCGAAACGCCTGCATCGCCGGGGTGAACGCGCGCTCGCGGTGCCAGGCCAGGCCGACGCTCATGGGGGTGACGGGGTCGGTGACGGTCAGCGTTTCGATGCGTTTGCCCTCCAGCGACCAGGGCCGGTGCACCAGGTCCGACAGAATCGCCACGCCGCTGCCGTTGGCGACCATGCTGCGCACGGCTTCCACCGAACTGGTGCGCAGGCGTACCTGGGGCGTTTGCCCGGCCTGTTCCCAATAGCGCATGGCGCTGTGTTCGGCTTCATCGACGGTGAGCAGGATGTAGGGCTCCCGGGCGACATCCGCCAGGCTCACGGTGCCGCGTTCGCACAAGGGGTGATGGCTGGGCAGCCACAGGCGGCGCTCCGAGTTGAACAGGATCTCCGAGGTGATATCCGCGTGGGTCAGGTTGGCGGTGAGCACCACGGCCATGTCGAACTGGCCGTCCAGCAGGCCTTGCTCGATGGCCTGGCGTTCCTGCTCGAACACCTGGATGGTCACGTCCGGGTGCCAGTGTTCCATGCGTTGCAAGTGGTGGGGCAGGAAGTAACCGAGCACCGTGTAGCTGGCGGCTACTCGCAGTTCACCGCTGGCGCGGTAGTCGGGCAGCGGGCTGTTCAGCGCGTCGTCCACGCTGCGCTGGATCACATAGGCCCGGTTGAGAAAATGCCGCCCGGCGTCGGTCAGGCTCATGCCCTGGGCCGAGCGTACAAACAGTTGCACGCCGAGCATGGCTTCCAGTTCCTTGATCGCGGTGGTCACCGCCGACTGGGAGATGTTCAGGTGAATCGCCGCCTGGGAGATCTGGCCGATCTCGGCGGTGGCGACGAAGTAGCGGACTTGGCGCAAGGTCAGGGACATAGCGATATCTGTTTTTCAGAAGATGGCCCATCTGATAATAGATCTTCCCAAGGGGTCAAGCCGCAGCCTACTTTCTGCCATCACTTAGGCGGAGCGACCCCGATGCAAGCAGTGGATTTCAACTCGGACATGGGCGAAGGCTTCGGCCCCTGGACCATCGGCGATGGCGTTGACGCCGAACTGATGGCCTACATCAGCTCAGCCAATATCGCTACCGGCTTCCACGCCGGCGACCCCGGCACCATGCGCCGCACCGTCGAGCGCGCCAAGCAACTGGGCGTGGCCATCGGCGCGCACCCGGGCTTTCGCGACCTGGTGGGCTTTGGTCGTCGGCATATCAACGCACCGGCCCAGGAACTGGTGGACGACATCCTCTACCAGCTCGGCGCCCTGCGGGAAATCGCCCGTGCCCAAGGCATGACCCTGCAACACATCAAGCCCCACGGCGCGCTCTACATGCACCTGGCCCGCGACGAAGAAGCCGCGCGCCTGTTGGTGCAAAACCTGCAAATCATCGAACCGACGCTGTTGCTGTACTGCATGCCCAACTCGGTGATCTGGCGCGTGGCCAAGGAGCTGGGGCAGCCGGTGGTGCGGGAATTCTATGCGGATCGTGAGTACGATCTCAGCGGCTCGATTGTGTTTACCCGCACGGTGCGCGCGCTGGACCCTGCGACGGTCGCGGCGCGCGTCCTACGCGCTTGTCAGACCGGACTGGTGCGCACCGTCGAAGGTGAAGACCTGTTTATCGAATTTGATTCCATCTGCCTGCACAGCGACACCCCGGGTGCCCTGGAGTTGGTGGAAGCCACCCGCGACGCCCTGGACCAAGCGGGCATTACGGTTAAAACCGCAGAATAAGATCGCCCCGTTATTTTTTTTCGCCTGCCTTTCTACAATGATTCCAAGAGGAACAGACATGGCTGAAACGACCCCCATCCGCTACAGCTTCGGCGGTGATGAACACCTGTTTGCCGAGGTCAGCGACAGCATGTCCCTGGAGGCCTTTTTCAAAGGCATGGCGGTGACCCGCGCGGTGGAGCGCCTGGCGTTGGAAGGCGTGCTGGATGTGTGCCTGGCCAATGCCTCGTTCCAGATCCGCTTCGACCCCGACCGCATCGCGCCCCACGTGCTGCTCGACGCCGTGCAAAGCGCCGAAGCCCAGGCCGTGGCCGAGCGCACCTTGCACACGCGCATCATCGAAATCCCGGTGCTGTACAACGACCCCTGGACCCACGAGACCTTGATGCGCTTTCGCGACCGCCATCAAGATCCCAGCGGCACGGACCTGGAGTACGCCGCGCGCATCAATGGCCTGGCCGATGTGGACGCGTTTATCGCCGCCCACAGTGGCGCACCGTGGTTTGTGTCGATGGTGGGGTTTGTCGCGGGCTTGCCGTTCATGTTCCAGATGGTCGAGCGCGAGCGCCAATTGCAGGTGCCCAAGTACCTGCGCCCGCGCACCGACACGCCGAAATTGACCCTCGGCCATGGCGGCTGCTTCGGCTGCATCTACTCGGTGCGCGGCGCCGGCGGCTACCAGATGTTCGGCGTGACCCCGGCACCGATCTACGACCCGGCGCAGCAGTTGGCGTACCTCAAGGAGCACATGGTGTTCTTCCGCCCCGGCGATATCGTGCAGTTCACACCCATGGACCGTGACGCCTACGACCGGGCCGTCGCCGAGGTGGACGCAGGACGTTTCGACCTGCGCATCCGCCCCGTGGAATTTTCCCTCGACGCCTTTCTGGCCGACCCCATCGGCTACCCGAAAACCCTGCAGGAGGCGCTGGCATGATCAAGGTCCTCAAACCCGGCCTCGCCACCTCAGTGCAAGACCTTGGCCGCGAAGGTTATTACCACCTGGGCATCCCGCCCTCGGGCGCGTTGGACCAGTACGCGCTGAGCGCCGCCAACCACCTGGTGGGCAACCCGCCTGGCGCGGCCGGTCTGGAATGCACGTTGATCGGCCCGGAATTGGAATTCCAACAGGACGCTTTGGTGGCCCTCAGCGGCGCGCTGATGTCACCGCGCCTGGACGGCGAAGTGGTGCACCAGGACACCGCGTTCCAGGTGCGTGCCGGGCAGGTGCTGCGCTTTGAGTTTCCCAAGGCCGGCGCGCGCACCTACCTGGCGGTGGCCGGTGGCATTGATGTGCCGGTGGTGCTGGGCAGTCGCTCGACTTACACCCTCGGTGCGCTCGGTGGGTTTAACGGGCGACGCTTGCAGGAAGGCGATGTGTTGCCGGTCGGCGCGGCCAGTGGAGCGGGGCGTGCGGGCAACAGTTTGCCGATGGCCTTGCGCCGTTCGGTCGGCGGTGACGTGACCTTGCGCGTGGTGCCGGGGCTGTATTACGAGCGCTTGAGCGAGGCGGCCAAAGGCAGCTTTTTTGCCGAACCCTGGACCGTCGGTTCAGAAGCGGACCGCATCGGCTATCGCTTCAAGGGCGGCAGCGCGCTGAGCTTTCAGCCACGGGAGCAGCCGTTTGGCGCGGGCTCGGATCCGTCGAACATTGTTGACAGTTGCTACCCGATCGGCTCGATCCAGGTGCCGGCAGGGCTGGAGCCGATCGTGCTGCATCGGGATGCGGTGTCGGGCGGTGGCTACGCGATGATCGGCACGGTGATCAGCGCCGACCTGGACCTGATCGGGCAGATGCAGCCGAACCAGCGGGCGGGGTTTGTGGCAGTGAGCCTGGAAGAGGCGCTGGAGGCGCGGCGGGTCTACAAAAAACGGGTGAAGATCATGGCTGGACTCTTCAACAACTGAAGAAACACAAAACCAACAGTGGGAGCTGGCTTGCCTGCGATACCCATAGGTCTCCACACAACGACTGGACCTGACAAAACCCGACGCTCTGGTTCTGGCTCTGGCTTTTGATTTGGCTTTTGATCTGAGGCGCCCCGTCAACCACGCTGGCCGAACGCAGGCTTGAATCCGTGGGTAACCCGGCAGGACGCCGGGTTAGCCGTCCTGGGCCAAGGATGGCCCATGACGGCGGCCCACGGATTCAAGCCTTCGTTCGGGCACACCGAGCCTAGGCGAGGTGCCGAGTGGTGGGGCAAGAGCGTTTTGCTTACTTTTGCGCTCTTCAAAAGTGAGCCGCCGTAAGGGCGGAACCAATATCAGCCGCTACCCAAATAACGGATATGTACTCCGGTCAAAAAGCCCCAGCGCCTAACACATAGCTGTCGCAGGCAAGCCAGCTCCCACATTTTTGTCCTGTGTTGGGTCAGAACAGTTTGGTGAACAGCCAGTACAGGCTGCCCGACAGCAGGATCGCTGCTGGCAACGTCAGCACCCACGCCATCAGCAAGTTACGGATGGTCTTCATCTGCAACCCCCCGCCATTCGCCACCATGGTCCCCGCCACACCGGAGGACAACACATGGGTGGTGGACACCGGCAAGCCATACATATCAGCCGCGCCAATGGTCAGCATCGCCACGGTTTCCGCTGCGGCGCCCTGGGCGTAGGTCAGGTGGGTCTTGCCGATCTTCTCGCCTACGGTTACCACGATGCGCTTCCAACCGACCATGGTGCCCAGGCCGAGGGCGATGGCCACGGCGATCTTCACCCACAGTGGGATAAAGCGCGTGGAGTTGTCGATCTGTTGCTTGAACAGTTGCAGCTTGCCTTGGGTGTCGGCGTCGAAGTTGCCGACCTTGCCCTTGTCCATCAAGCGAATGGTTTCGCTGGTCAGGTACATGTCGTTACGCACATTGCCTACGGCTTCGGCGGGGACTTTGGCCAGGGAACCGTAGCCTTTGACTTCTTCACCGATCTGCCCGGCGAGCGCGGCGAGGGCCGGCACCAATTCCGGCGTGGCTTCCTTGGTGCGCACATAGGTCGAGAGGATCGGCCGTGGATCGCCCGCCAACACCTGCGGCGCGCTTTTCGCCAGGGCGACTTGGGTCACTTCGGCCACGGCAGCGAACTGCAATGACTGTTCGGCGGGCATGGTGCGGTTCAGCGCATAGGCCATCGGCAGCGTGCCCACCAGGATCAGCATGATCAGGCCCATGCCTTTTTGCCCATCGTTGGAGCCGTGGGCGAACGACACGCCGGTGCAGGTGGCGATCAGCATGCCGCGAATCCACCACGGCGGCGGGGTGTCGCCTTTCGGTGCCTTGTACAGCGAGCGGTTCTTCACAAAGGCGCGCAGGGCCAGCAACAGCAGCGCGGCAAAACCAAAGCCGATCAACGGCGACAGCAGCAGCGCGTAGCCAATCTTGATCGCCTGCGCCCAGTCCACCCCGCTGGTGCCGTCTCGCCCGTGCATCAAGGCATTGGCCACGCCGACGCCTATGATCGAACCGATCAGGGTGTGGGACGACGAGGCCGGCAAACCCAGCCACCAGGTGCCGAGGTTCCACAGGATCGCCGCGATCAGCAGGGCGAAGATCATCGCGAAACCGGCCGATGAACCGACCTGCAAAATCAGCTCCACTGGCAGCAGGGCAATGATGCCGAACGCCACCGCGCCGCTGGACAGCAGCACGCCGAGGAAGTTGAAAAAGCCCGACCACACCACCGCAAAATGCGGCGGCAGCGAGTTGGTGTAGATCACCGTCGCCACGGCGTTGGCGGTGTCGTGGAAACCGTTGACGAACTCGAAACCCAGGGCGATCAACAGCGCCACGCCGAGCAGCAGGAACGGCGTCCAAGTGGTGACCACCGTGCCCAGCTCGTGCATGTCATGCATCAGGCTGTAGGCGGTAAATAGCAGGCCCATGGCGAGCACGGCGAAGAAAATGATCACCGTGACCAGGTTGGGTTTCTTGTCCAACCGGGGCTTGGGGTCTGCGGGGGAGGCGTGGGGGGAGGCAGTCAGGGAAGGGGTGGCCATGCCGGAGCATCCAGTGTGGGAGGGATGTCGGTCATGATCGTTGCAGAATGTTACAGAGATGCTGCCATATGTCAGTGTTTAGGGGATTGAGGCGACCGCTGATCTGCCATGCCCTGCTGGATCTATGTCGGACTGGCTTATGTGGGAGCTGGCTTGCCTGCGATAGCCTCACCTCGAAATTACTGATAGACCGAGGTGTCTGCATCGCAGGCAAGCCAGCTCCCACAAAAAGCCAGCGCCCACAGCGGCCTGCTCCCACACTCAGTAGTCTTTGCGTTTGCGGAAAGCCCAGCGCCCGGCAATCAAGGTAAACGTCGCCACCAACGCCACCAGAATCCAGAACCCCTCCGGGTCCGTGGAAAGCGGCACACCGCCCACGTTCATGCCAAAAAAACCGGCAATGATATTGATCGGCAACGCCAGCACCGTCACCACCGTGAGGGTAAACAGCGTGCGGTTGCTTTGCTCGTTGAGGTTGGCGGCGATTTCTTCCTGCAACAGTTTGATGCGCTCGCCGAGGGCCATCAGGTCATTGATGATCAGCGCAAACTCCTCGGTGGATTTGCGCAGCTCCTTCACGTCTTCCTTTTGCAGCCACTGCGGCGGGCGGTTGAGCAGGCGCAGCAGCGAGCCCGGTTCCAGCGCGAGCAGGCGTTGCAGGCGTACTAGCACGCGGCGGGCGGCGCCCAGTTCGGCGCGGTTGGTGGACAGGCGTGAAGACAGCAACTGGTCTTCGATATGGTCGACGCTGATGCTGGTCTTGCGCACGATCTGGGTCAGCACTTCGCCCTGGTCGCGCAGCAAATGCACCAGCAATTCCAACGGCGATCGGAAGCGTTCACCGGCCTTCACCGACGAGCGCAGCTTGTCCACCGAGTGCAGCGGTTGCAGGCGCGCGCTGACCAGCAAGCGGCTGCGGGCGCAGACCCACAGGGTGGAAATATCCGAGGACACCATGCTGCTGAAGTTGAACACCACGTCGTTGACCACCGCCAGCAAGGCCGAGTCCACGTGTTCGATACGGGTGGAGCGCGAGCCTTCGTGCAAGGCCTCGAAGAATTCTTCGGGCAATTCCAGGTGGGTCTGCATCCAGCGCTCGCACGCGGCGTGGGCCAGGTTCAGGTGCAGCCACAAAAACTCTTCCGGGTCGGCCGGTTGCTGCAAGGCCCGCAGGGCGGTGGCCGAATCAATCTGCTCGCCTTTTTCGCCGGGGCGAAAACGGAAACCGTAAAGCAAGCCAAACAGATCGGGATCTTGGTGGCTGTGGTCAATGCTGTGGTTCATGGCGGCTCGCAGACAAAGCGCCTGTAGGACGTTTCACAGGTTCGCGTAGGCGAATCATTGCAAGTGGATTTGACAGTTTTGTGACAGTTTTCTAATTATTTCGCCGCTGTGACATTAATTTGACCATTTGTCAGGAAGCGTTCAAGAAGCGTCTGGCGCGGCCGATTCAAGCGGGTAGAACCGCTGTGGATGGGCGGTGCCTTTGATGACAGGGATGTTATGGCGTGCATGCACCAATTCCCTGTATCGAGGCTTTACCCCGATGAATGTTTTGCGAACCTCCTTGAGAGCACAAATCCTGTCGCTGCTCGGTGGCAGCCTGCTGGCGATGCTGTTGATCGCCCTGGCCTGTTTCAACTTCCTCTCCAACGGGGTGCAGAGTTATCGCAGTTTGATCGACGGGCCATTGCAGACCTCACAGCTGATCGACGAGGCCAACCTGCAATTCAAGGTGCAAGTGCAGGAATGGAAAAACGTCCTGCTGCGCGGCAAGCAGCCCCAGGATATGGAGAAATACTGGGGCCAGTTCCAGGACCGCCAGCGCGATGTGCAAGGCATCCTCACCCGGCTGGTCGCCCAGACCCGTGACGATGCCACCTTGAGCCGGCGGATCGAAGCCCTGCGCGAGGAACACCAGCAACTCGGCGTGGCCTACCAGAAAGGCCGCGACGCCTATGTGGCCGCTGGCCGTGATGCGACCGCTGGCGACGCTGCCGTCAAAGGCGTGGACCGCGCCGCCAGTGATCAGATGAGCGCGCTGGTCAGCGACTTGCGTGAACAAGGTGCGAAACAATCCCTGGCCATTAGTGCCTACGCCGATCGCACGGTGATCGTCGGCTTGGCGATCATGCTGCTGTCCGGTGTGTTGATCGGCCTGTTCAGCCTGTGGCTGATCAACCGCAACCTGATCCTGCCGATTCGCGGCTTGATCGACTACGTGACCCAACTGAGCCACGGCCGCTTTGCCGAGCGCGTGGCCAGCCGTCGCCAGGATGAGCTCGGGCACCTGGCCGCCGCCGCCAACACCTTGCGCGACTTCCTCGCCGAAACCTTCAGCCGCTTGCAGCGCAGCGCCACCGACCTGGTCAGCGCCAGCGGCGAGTTGAATTCGATCGCCGGGCAGATGAGCGCCGGCACCCACGAGCAGTTCAACCGCACCGACCAGGTGGCCACGGCCATGACCGAAATGTCGGCCACGGCCCAGGAAGTCGCGCGCCACGCCGCCAGCGCTTCACGCGCCGCCGATGAGGCGGATCACTCGGCCCGCGAAGGCGGTGAAGTGATGAAAATCACCATCGCTACCATCGGCCAGATGCGCAACGAAATCCTCAACACTGGCACCATCATCCGCCAGCTGGAAACCGACAGCGTGCGCATCGGCAAGGTGCTGGAAGTGATTCGTGCGATTGCCGAGCAGACCAACCTGCTGGCGTTGAACGCGGCGATTGAAGCGGCGCGTGCCGGCGAAGCGGGCCGTGGTTTTGCGGTGGTGGCCGATGAAGTGCGCTCGCTGGCGCAACGCACGGCGGCTTCGATCATCGAGATCAACCAGATTATCCACGCGGTGCAAACCGGCGCGGTGGATGCGGCCGAGGCGATTGTCAGCGGCCAGTCGTGCAGTGATGAGAGCGTGGAGAAGGTGACCCAGGCCGGCGCGATGCTGGCGCATATCACCGAGGCGGTGGAGGCGATTCGTGACATGAACCGGCAGATTGCGACGGCGGCCGAGGAACAGACGTCGGTGGCCGAGGATATTTCGCGCAACATTACGCAGATCACCACGGTGGCCACGGCGAATATGGATAACGTGCAGCGTACGGAAGCGGCGAGTCTGAACTTGCGGGGGTTGTCGGGGGAGTTGAATGAGGTGACGGCGCGGTTGGGTGCCTGACCCAATCTGAAAGGTGGAGGAATCAACTTGTGGCGAGGGAGCAAGCTCCCTCGCCACGGGTGCAGTCTGCGGTTTGATCAAGTATCCAGTTTGTTTTCCAGCACTTCGCTGGTCTTGGCGTCGAGCTTGATGTCCCACTTCTTGCCGCTGGTGTCGGTCAGGTCCACTTCGTAGACCAGGCGACCGGCTTCGTCGTCCAGCTCGGTGTCATTGATGGTGGCGCCAGGGTGTTTGGCCAGGGCGTCTTTGTTGAGTTGCTCGAAAGGCTTCACCGCGCCGGACTGCAACAGGCCTGGAATCTGGTCAGGGCGCACGTCGGCTTGGGCCAGGCCGGCAGTCAGGGTCAAGGCGGTGGCGGCGAACAAAGCGTTCAGGGTTTTCATCGTGTGTGTCCTTTTCGGGTGAGCTGTTTAAGTGGCCTCAGGTTAGCCAGCGCAACTTAATTCACCCTTAATTAATTCAAGCGGTTGCGCAGTTTGTTCAATCGGCGAGGCGCGCGGGATTTCATGCTGGGTCCTCATTTAAAGGGAGACTCGGATGAAACGGTTTGTCAGTTGGATCTACGCGCCGGCATTTCTGCTGGGCTTTGTCGGTTGGGCACTCTGCCAGCCGCAGTGGCTGCTGTTGATTTTTTCGACGGCGGTGGCGGTGTCGTTCCTGGCGGAGCGGTGGTTGCCCTACGAACCGCAGTGGAATCGCAGCCTGGGCGATCGTCGCCGCGACACCTTGCATGCGCTGGTCAACGAAACCCTTAACGCCCTGGGCCTGTTGATCCTGCCGGGGCTCACCGCGTTGCTGGCGTTCGACGGTATCTGGCCGCGTGGCTGGCCGTTGTGGCAGCAGCTGCTGATGGCCATCGTGCTGGCCGACGCGGGCATCACCTTGATGCACTACGCCAGCCATCGCATCGCGCCGTTGTGGCGTTTGCATGCGGTGCACCACAGCGTGCAGCGCCTCTATGGTTTCAACGGTTTGATGAAGCATCCCTTGCATCAAATGCTTGAAGCCTCGGCCGGCCTGTTGCCGCTGATCCTGCTGGGCATTCCCCTGGACGTGGCCCTGTTGCTGGCGCTGGCGATTGCCGTGCAATTGCTGTTGCAGCATTCCAATGTCGACATGCGCCTGGGGCCGTTGCGCTGGGTGTTCGCCTGGGCGCCGGTGCATCGCTTCCACCATATGAAATACGGCCGCGCCGGGGATGTGAATTTCGGCTTGTTTTTCAACCTGTGGGACTGGCTGTTGGGCACGGCGTTTTACCGCGATGACTACCGCATGGGTCCGGGGGATTTGGGCATTGGCAGCCGGCCGGATTTTCCAGTGGACTATGGTGCGCAATTGCGTGATCCGTTTATGCCGGTGCGTACCCGCAAGGAGCCGCCGTTGCCCGACGCGCTACGCTAGCAGTCGCACGTCCAACTGGCGCAACGACGCCGCCGCCGTGACGCCGAACAACTGCTTCATCGTTCGCGAGAAATGCGCCGAATCGGCAAACCCCGCGCCGTGTGCGGCTTGGGTCAGCGTGTTGCCGGCGAGGGCCAATTGCAGGGCGACACGCAGCCGTCGCCACAGCACCAGGCGGCGCACGGGCACGCCGAGGCGATGGCTGAACAGGCGCTCCAACTGACTGAGCGACAGGTGCGCCGCCTCGGCCAACGCCTGGGCCGATACCTTGCCACCCAGCTGCTGGTCCAGGGCGCTGAGGGCGCGCTCCAGGCGCGGGTCATCCAGGCTGCGCCGGGGCAGTTGGCGCAAGGCCTCCAGAGACAGGTCCGCGTGCAGCAAAGGGGCAATATCAAACACGGCAGGTTCGGCATACAACACCGTCACCTCACCCTGGGTTTCAAGAATGGCGTGGGTTTGTCGCGAGGGGATAAACAGGCGCTGGGCCGTGGTGATCTGGCCATCCAGGCTGACCGTGATCGGTGAGCCTGTGGAGCACATCAACTGATGCGCATAGTGCGCATGGGGCGCGGTGCGCCCCAGCTCGCCGAGGATCAGGCCGTAGTCAGGGCCCAACCACAAACGGCCCGACCATTCGGCCTTCACTCAGTACTTATAGTCGTTCAGCAGGTCTTGCACGCTGGACGACGGCCAGCGCTTGTAGAACTTCAACAGTTCGGCGGCGCGGTTGGTGAAGATGCCATCCACGCCGGCCTTCATCACTTTGTCGAAGTCCACCGGCTCATCGACGGTGTAGACATGTACCAGCAGGCCTTTGTCGTGGGTCAGCTTGTTCATCTCAGGCTTGACCAGGTCCGAATAGCTTTGATCGCTGTGAGCGGTCAGCTCTGCCGAAGGCCCGGTGCCGATAGCGCCCAGGCTCTTGGCTTCGTCGACCCACTTTTCGAACTCGGCGGCGTCTTTCGGCTCTTGCTTGGCGTAGTAGGCGGCCTTGGTGGTTTCGCCGGACTCGGCGAAGGTCTGCTTCGATTTTGGCTCGATGCTGCCTTCACCCACCCACAACAGCAGGATTTTCGGGGTATTCGGCATTTCTTTTTGCAGCTCGACCAGGCTGGATGTTTCGAAGGTTTGCAGCACCACGCGGCCCTTGCCCTGGCCGACGCCGGTATTGCTCTTGCCCAGCTTGGAACCGGCGGAGCTCAACCAGCCCTTATCCAGCAGCTTGTTTTTCAGGTCGGCTTCGATGCCCGGGAATTGCTTCGGCTCTTTGGTTTCGATGTACAGGCCGGGTTTGTGCTGCGGGTTGCCTTCGGCGATCTTGATGATGTCGTCCAGGCTCTGGATTTTCAGGCCGACAAAACCAGGGCGCGCACGGTCGGGGTAGGCGGCGTTGAACCAGCTGCCGGCGTCGAGGGTTTGCAGTTCTTTCCAGGTGAATTCGTTGGCCGGCGCGTCTTTGCGCTCGGGGAACTTGGTGGCCACGTCGGTGGTGCGTTGCAGGTTGTTGTCGTGCAGGGCGAACAGCACGCCGTCCTTGCTGCGCTGCAAGTCCATTTCCAGGTAGTCGGCACCCAGGTCGCGGGCGACCTTGTAAGCAGCCGCAGTGGATTCGGGAGCGTCGTAGGATGCGCCACGGTGGGCGATAACCGCGGGGTACGGAATGCCTTCGTTGGTTGCCAATTCAGCCGGGCTGATCGGGTCGGCAGCCTGTGCCTGGCCAAGGCCCAGCATCAGTGCGAGCAGCAGGGCGCTCTTGGTAAACGTGACAGGCATATGCGAAGTCCTTTCGAGGAGGTAGCTTTTAGAAGGCCTCCTTTTTAACAATTGATTGCGAATGGCGCTATCACCAAACCGACATTAACGTGCGCGGGCGCCAATTTTCTCGGTTTTTTTGTGGAGCATTGCAGTAATCTTGCGCGAAGCTGCCCCATTAGAGGGCTGCAATTTCTGCCACGCGTGTAAACCATCTTTCCAGTCCCAGTGGGACTTTTCAGTGAGGTTTACCATGCGCATCACTTCCGAGCTTATCTGCCAGGCCGCTGACCAACTCCACGGTTTTGTTGGCCTGAACCGCAAGACCGGGCAATACATCGTGCGTTTCAGCGAAGACTCCTTCGGCATGGACGTGGCCGATGACGGCATCATCCCCACCGCCGAGTTTGTCTGGCTGCCGGCCACGGACGACACCATGACCTTGTCGCGCGAGCGTATCCAGTTGCTGCTGGACCAGAATATCGACGACCGCATCAACATCAGCGAGCCGCTGCGGGTGTATATGCGCCGGGTGGAAATTCCGCAGATCAGTGCGTTGCGTAGCCTAGTGAGTTAAGTCACAACACATTTCCGATGTTATAGAGAACCCAATGTGGGAGCTGGCTTGCCTGCGATGACAGTGTTGAATTCACTACCGCCATCGCAGGCAAGCCAGCTCCCACAGGGTCCGCATTTCAGTTTTGGAATGTGTAGGCCCGCTCGACCTTGCATACCCGTGTCTGGAACGCTGAATACCAGCTTGCCCGCCCTTGTTCGCGCATGGCGCTATGCTCGGCGTTCTGCTTCCACGCCAGGATCGCCGCCTCACTTTCCCAATACGACACGGTAATCCCCAGCCCATCCTCCCGTGCCGATTCCACCCCGAGAAACCCTGGCTGCTCACGCGCCAGTTCCAGCATGTGTGTGGCGGCTTCGCCGTAGCCGTTGTCACCCTCGGTGCGCAGCGAGCTGAAGATCACCGCGTAGTAGGGCGGGGCAGGCGTGTTGGCGATCATTCCGACACCGCCTGGCAAGCCTTGAGCAACGCCACGGCGAGTGGCGGGGTGATGCCTTTGAGCGCGGCGCGTTCAGGTTGGAACAGGGTGGCGACGAAGAACGGGTGGTCGAGTAGCTCCACGGCACGCAGATCGCCCGTTGCGTCATGGCCACTGGGGATCAGGTTGCCTTCGAGCAGGGCATCGAGAAATGCAGGATTTACCCCGTAACGGCAATGGTAACCCTCGTGCAGATCCAACAAGCCGTACGCCTCGGCGATACGGGTGTAGGGCACCAAACGCACGCTGTCGGTCGCTTCCACCAACGCGCAGCTCAACGGCGCGATCACGGCGCGCTTGGCATCGGGCGCCAACTCGCCATGCTCGGCATCCGCCCAACCCAATACGTTGCGCGCATATTCCAGCAGCGCGTGTTGAAAACCGGCACAGGTGCCGAGGAAAGGTCTCCGCTGCTCGCGGGCAAAACGGATCGCCCGCAGTGCGCCGTCGATGTCACGGTAAGGGCTGGCGGGCACGCACCAGAAACCGTCGAAGCCGTGCAGTGACGGGCGCGTATCGGTATCGAGCCAATGCAGGTGAACCGTCAGGCCCAGTGAGTCGGCGGCCTGTTGCAACGCCACGGGAATAGCCTGGTGTGCCGTAACTTCAGGGTTGTAGTCGCCGATCAGGGCGAGGTTCAACGTCGTGCTTTGCATCATGTGCTTCCCATGGCTTGTGGTGTCCTGGAGCGCACTATAGATTGGCGTTCGCGCAATCAATATTGGCGTTTACCCATATGTTCAATGCACTGACGCACTATCAAATCGAACACGCGGACTTGTCGCTGATCCTCGCGCTGGTGCGCGGTGGCACCCTGGCGCGAGCGGCGGCGTTATTGCGTGTGGATGTGTCCACGGTGTTCCGCGCCGTGCGGCGCCTGGAGGCGGCGCTGGGCCAGACTCTGTTTGAAAAAAGCCGCACGGGCTACCTGCCCAACAGCCTGGCCCGGGACCTGGCGCAGCAGGCCGAGCGCGCCGAACAAGCCCTGGAAGCTGCGCGCATTGGGGTGGAGCAGGGCGGTGAAGTGATCAGCGGCACCGTGCGCCTGACCTGTACCGACTCGGTGTTGCAAGGTTTGTTGCTGCCGGCGCTGGCGCAGTTCATGCCGGATTACCCGGCGCTGACCCTGGAGCTGAGTACCTCGAATGACTTCGCCAACCTCAGCCGCCGCGATGCGGATATTGCCCTACGCCTGACCAAGACACCGCCGGAGCACCTTGTAGGACGCTGCCTCGGTGAAGTCGCCTATCAGGTCTGCGCCAGCCCGGGGTATGCCCGCCTGCATGCGGGGCGTGAGCTGGCCGAATTGGCGTGGATCGCGCCGGACGACTTCCTGCCGGATCACCCGACGGTCGCCTGGCGGCGCGAGCACTTGCCGGGTGTACGCCTCAGTTACCGCTGCAACAGCATGTTATCGGTCACCGAACTGGTGCGTGCTGGGTTGGGCGTGGCGGCGTTGCCGGATTTCTTGTTGGATGGCGGGTTGCAACCGTTGGGACCGGCGTTGGCCGGGCATGACACGGCGCTGTGGCTGCTCACCCGCCCCGATTGCCGGGCGTTGCGCTCGGTGGTGACGTTGTTTGATGAGTTGGGCAGGGCTGTAAGCACAACACGGATCTAATGTGGGAGCTGGCTTGTGTGGGAGCTGGCTTGCCTGCGATAGCGGACTGTCAGGTGGCTGATTCAGTAGCTGATACACCGCTATCGCGGGCAAGCCCGCTCCCACAGGGGTTCATCAGTGGTCTTGAGGCTTTCGTACGAACTGCTCGTGCATTTCACACGTCAGTGTTTCGATGCGCTCGGTCAGTTGCTTGGTCATTTCCGTCAGCCGGGTGTTTTGCTCCAGCAATTCCAGCAACTGCTTGGTGGTCTGTGCAGCCTGCGCCTGGCGTTCGGTGTTGGCCACGGCCAAGGCTTCGCGGTGCTGCGCGTCGGCGTCGGACTGGGCCTTGTCGCGCGCGGCCTGGCGCGTCTGGGCCAGCAGGATCAACGGCGCGGCGTAGGCGGATTGCAGGCTGAAGGCCAGGTTGAGCAGGATAAACGGGTACACGTCAAAGTGCGTGACGCCGGTCATGTTCAGCACTACCCACAACACCACGATGGCGGTCTGTGCGCCAAGGAAGGTCGGCGTGCCAAAGAAGCGCGCGAAGGCTTCGGCCTTGAGGGCAAAGGTATCGTTGCCAAAGGTCGGCGCCAGGTGGGCGTGGGGGCGGTGAAAACGCAGGTGATCGACTTCGGGTTTATCTGGGGTCATGGCGGGCTCGGATCATCAACATAGAGACAGGCAAACACTATAGACCGAGCCCTCGGCCCCTACGCATGAAGATCGGGTCAGCTGCCGCCGCGTTCATTGGCGAACGCACTCACCGCCTGTACCGCCTCGCTGGTGCCTTCGCGAATCTGCAGGATCACCGTGCCGGCGCGGTTGGCCAGGTCCACGCCTTGCGCGGCGCGGTCGCGGGTGCCGTCCATGCTGTGGATGGCCTGGCGGGTTTCGTCCTGGATCATCGCGATCATGCTGGAGATTTCCGCGGTGGAACCGCTGGTGCGCGCTGCCAGTTGCCGCACTTCATCGGCCACCACGGCAAAGCCCCGACCCTGCTCGCCGGCACGCGCCGCTTCGATGGCAGCGTTCAGCGCCAGCAGGTTGGTCTGGTCGGCAATGCCACGAATGGTGTTGACGATGGCGGTGATCTGTTGCGAGCGTTCGCCGAGCTTGGCGATCAATTGGGAAGAGCCGTCAATGTCGGCGGCAATTTCCCGCATGCCGCTGGCGGTTTGCTGTATCACCTCGGCGCCTTTTTCCGCGATGTCGCGGGTGCTCAGGGAGATGTGATACGCCTGGGCCGCGCTGGCTGCGTCGGCGCTGTGTTGTTGCACCATGGCGGTGACGTCTGAGGCGAACTTGACCACTTTGCACAGGCGTCCGCTGGCGTCGTGCACCGGGTTGTAATTGGCTTCGAGCCAGACGGTCTGGCCGTGTTTATCCACGCGCTCGAACTGGCCGCTGAACATCTCGCCCTGGTTCAGGCGTCGCCAGAAGTCGCTGTAGGTCGAACTGTTGGCTAACTCCGGCGTGCAGAACAGGCGGTGATGCTGGCCTTGGATCTGAGTGAGGCTGTAGCCCATGCGCTGTAGGAAATTTTCATTGGCGGTGAGGATGGTGCCGTCGAGGTTGAACTCGATCACCGCCATGGCGCGGCCGATGGCGTCCAACTTGGCGTTGGCTTCACTTTCGGCCTGCATGCGCGGGGTGACGTCCATGGCGTACTTCACCACTTTGACCACGCGGCCGGCCTCGTCACGTACCGGGTTGTAGCTGGCTTCCAGCCACACCGATTGACCGGTGCCCGCCACGCGTTCGAACGTGCCGGATTGGAATTGGCCATTGCGCAGGTTCGTCCACAGCTGGCTGTACTCGGCGCTGCGCGCGAAGGCGGGCGTGCAGAAAAGCCGGTGGGACTGGCCCAGGATCTGTTCGGCGCGGTAGCCCATGGTCTTGAGGAAATTGTCGTTGGCCCGCAGGACGTTGCCTTGCAGGTCGAACTCGATGACTGCCATGGAGCGCTCGATGGCATCCAGCAGGCTGGCCTGTTGGGCGACTGTGTGTTGCAGGGTGCTGATGGTTTTTTTGTAGGCGTTGAATAGCATAGTCGGGTGCTCGGGCAAGCAAGCTTCGGGGTTATCCATGCAAAGTCGCCTGCCCCCGTAGGGCGCCGGGCCCTACGGTTGACTTGCTCATTGTCAGCTTCCGGGTGCTGACAGCGGGGGTGGAACAACGGGGTTCAGAGTCGCGCGGTGCGTCAGAAGTTCGGCCATGGGCAGGCACTTTTCACCGGAGGCGACCAATGGCGGCATTATGCTATCGCCGTGGGTGGCGGGTAGGAAATTCAGACGAGGTGTCGTCGGACAACTTACGCGGAATGGGCCACGGCATAGGCGCTGATATTGACCCGGTTACGCCCGGTGGCTTTGGCGGCGTACAGCGCACGATCCGCGGCGTTGAGCCACATGGCGGCATCGCTGAAGCCGGGCTGGAAATCGGCCAGGCCGATGCTCAGGCTCACGCGCAATTCAGGGATCTGCGGGTTGCGATAGTTACCGAAGGTTTCGCGCATGCGCTCCATCACTTGCGCAGCCTCTTCCAATGGCATTTGCGGAAGAATCACACAGAACTCATCGCCCCCGTAACGCCCGGCCAAGTCGTTTTCCCGTAGGTTGCGGCGTAATTCCAGGCTCAGTTGCCGCAGGACCGCGTCACCGACGATGTGGCCGTGGGTGTCGTTGATCTGTTTGAAGTGGTCGATGTCGATCAGGGCGATGGTGGCGTGGCTTTGTTGTTGCTGGCACTTGTGGAACTTGATGTGCAACAGGTCTTTCCAGGAGCCGTGGTTGAGCAGCCCGGTGAGGCTATCGGTGCGACTCAGCGCGCTTAGGGCACGCTTGTGTTCTGACAGTTTTATCGCCAATTGATAGCAGACGGTGCCGATGGCCATCGGGTAGAGGGTCAACATCGGCAGGCAGGCATAGACCTGGAGCAGGCTGACATCCGCGTTGAAGCGGGCGCCGAACAATAGCCATGCAGCGCCGACGCCAACGGCCTGTGCCAGCAGGCCGCGCAGGAACAGGCGCTTGCCACCGGCGGCGACGTTGTTCATGGCCATCATCGACAGGATCGTTACGGCGGTCAGGGGCGTGAACTGGGTGGCAGCCGCCCAGAACCCACCGAAAAACGAGTCGTAGATCAGGTTGCGTTGTTCGGCCTGGTAGGGGAATTGGGCGCGGGTTGAAAGCTGATACGCCACGTGCGCCCAGGCAAAGCCGTTGAACAGCAGGAACGCCCAGACCCAGCCGGGCATGGCCAGCGGGTAAAGGGCGGCGGCGACACTGATGCTGCCGATGCCCAGGCCAATAATCCTTGGCTTGTAGATACGCTTGGCAAACGAAAGCCCTTTGCCTTGTCTGTTTTCCATAAGTTTTGAGTCAGCTCAATTTTGCAGATGCAACAGTGCGCGATCCCGGGTTCACCGTTGATCGGATAATACGTTGATTATTGTCAGTTATTTGCAACGCAATAATCAGTGGCCTTACAGGCCATTTGCGCAAAACAGAGGGCGAATGCGTCAAAAGCGACTTGGGATGTCGTTTCGACGATAGGTTTTACGACGGCTGCGGGGCGCGCACTTCGTAGCCGGCCAGGAACAGGTCGATGGCCGACTCGATCACGCTGGCCTGGCTGGTAGCGTCCAGGGTGGGTTGGCCGAGGGTGATCTGCGGCCAGAACGCAAACGCCTTGAGCAGGCTCTGGATCTGGTGGGCGGCGAAGGCCGGGTCGGTGCAACTGAGCCGGCCGTCTTCCTGGGCGGCGCGGACCCACTGGGTAAACCCTTCTTCGCGTTGGCTCAGGCGGGTGACCATGTCTTGCGCACGTTCCGGCGAATGAATGGTGGCGGCGATGGCGACCCGGGCCAGGTCGAGGAAATTGGCGTCCGCCATCATCTTCATCTTGGCTTCCAGCAACCCGCGCAATTGCTCGCGCAGCGGGCGGTCGCTGGCGTAGCTCACGTCCAACTGCGCGACGCTGCTGGCCCAGAGTTGATGGAGAATTTCTGCGAACAACTCTTCCTTGCTCGGGAAGTGGTTGTACACCGTGCGCTTGGAAACGCCGGCGGTGGCGGCGATCTTGTCCATGCTGGTGACCTCGAAACCGTTAGCGCGAAACTCGGCGATGGCGGCGGCCACGATGGCTTCGCGTTTGCGGTCGGTGAGACGTTGAGGGGCAGTCATGGCGAGTGTTCGGCTCTTTCGGGAAAATTACACTCGGTAGTTTACTTGTTCCGGCTTTTGTTGCAATCTTGAAACTACACTGTGCAGTGTAACTTTTGAGCGGTCCGTAGGAGTCACCTGGTAATGGCCACGATCTCATCCCGTGTTGCCCCTTCGCCCAAGGCGCGTAAACCTGCCGAGCAGGAACAAAGCCACTTCAGCAACGACGCTCCCGTGCAGCACGGTGGCTTTGGCAAGACCTTGCGCATTTTCTGGAACATGTTGTTCAACAAACCACGCAGCACGCGACCGGTGGGCAAGATCCCGGTGCAACCGCTGACCCGCGAGCAATTGCTGGCTGCGCCTGACCACAGTGTGTTTCGCCTTGGGCATTCCACCGTATTGCTGAAAATGCGCGGCAAGTTCTGGGTCACCGATCCGGTGTTTGCCGAGCGCGCCTCGCCGTTCAGTTGGGCCGGCCCCAAGCGTTTCCATCAGCCGCCGATCAGCCTTGAAGAGCTGCCACCCTTGGAGGCAGTGATTCTTTCCCACAATCATTACGACCATCTTGATCACAAGGCTGTCGTCCAATTGGCCGAGAAGACCCGCTGGTTTCTAGCGCCGCTCGGCGTCGGCGACATTCTGGTCAAGTGGGGCGTCGATCCCGATAAAGTGCGGCAACTGGATTGGTGGCAGGGCACTGAGGTAGATGGCGTGCATTTCGTCGCCACCCCTGCGCAACATTTTTCCGGGCGTGGTCTGTTTGATGGTAACCAGACCCTCTGGTGCTCCTGGGTGATGATCGATGGCGCGCGGCGAATTTTCTTCAGCGGTGACACCGGCTACTTCGATGGCTTCAAACGCATCGGCGAGCAATACGGCCCGTTTGATCTGACGCTGATGGAAACGGGCGCTTACAACGTCGATTGGCCCCACGTACACATGCAGCCGGAGCAAACCCTGCAAGCGCATATCGACCTCAAGGGGCGCTGGTTGCTGCCGATCCACAACGGCACGTTCGACCTGGCGTTCCATGCCTGGCACGAACCGTTCGACCGCATCATGGCCCTGGCGTGGGAGCGCAATGTGTCGATCACCACGCCGGCAATGGGTCAGGCGTTCAGCCTGAACCAGCCTGAACGTGGGCATGCGTGGTGGTTGGAGGTGGAGACTCAAGGCGTGCAGGAGCAGGTTGCGGGCTGAGGCCCAGTGCGCAGGCAAAAAGGAGTTTTCAGGGTGTTTCAGCGTTGCGACAAGCGTCAGCCAAGAATGGGATGATCCCGGCAAAGTCATTTTCCGGGGTAGGTGCTGATGGAGCGCGATTGTAGGAAGAGCTGGCAAGTGGGCGTTTCGTGCAGGCACGAGCAGGTGTTGCCTGCGGCAGGGGAAGGTGGTGGCCTTGAGTCTGCGCAGACGCCTGTAAAACCCGACAAAGTGAACCCGGCCGGTATCGTCTTCGGTACTGAACACTCTGAGGGCGCTGTGCGTATTCCGGGATACAACGCGTTGGCCCCGCTGATGAAGCCTGCACGCGACCCTTCGTTGTCGCTTATCGCCCTGAGTGGTATCGAGCCGACGGGGCCAGTGATGGTCGAAGTCCCCTTGGTACTGAATAACACCACCTTCACCGTTCCCCAGACGCTCGCCGGGTGGCGCATCGGTTTTGCCGGGCGGTATGTGCAGGGTGGTCATGTCGAACCTATCGAACACAGTCGCGCCTTGCGCCGAGCCTTCGACATCCTGCGTCAGGCCGGCGCGCAACTGGTTGAGGTGGATGCTCAGCGTGCGGACCATAACCTTGAATTTACCTTGCAGGTCATCAACGAAATCGATGCTCTCGTGACCCGGCATTGCCTTGATGCGTTGGTGTCGGAGGACCTGAGCGACGCGTTTCATGATGCCTGCCGGAGCGGGTATCCCAGCCTCTGCGTGTCGCTGGAGGATGGCGTGAAACTTCGCTTCTATGGCGCGAGGTGGTCGCGAGACTCGTTGGCCGTGCTGGCTCAGGCGTATCGCCAGCAGGTTTCGCAGATGTAGGGCATCATTACAGAGCGCGTTGAACCATCCCACACCGTGAGTGGCCATGGTCTTAACGCGTGGGGGGGCTGGGGTTCTTGGACTGTCGGACGGATCGACCTTGATCCTTCGTTATTTCTGACCTCAGGAGTTGCTTATGGTGTGCATTCGATTCTCCAACAAGCCGCCCGGCAATTAGCGGCAGCCCCACCGCCGACTGCCTGTAAAATCACTGACCGACTTGGTCAAGTTCAACGACGACCGCGATGGCGCTGCGACGGACCACCAGCCAACACTCAAGCGCATCAATACCTCCAGCATTAATTGCTCGCTGTAGCCCGTGGGTATGAGCAGGCGGCTCAAGTGTCCACTAAAACGGTGCTCTGATCGGCTGGCAATACGGCTGCCTTCTACGCACCGTTCGGATGAGGGGTTGGTGAATCAACGGACACTGCTGTTGAGCTCATCAGCCGCGAGATAATACCGGGCTCGGCAGGTTCGGTAGGGGCGGGGGGAGACCTGCGCACATTCACCCCCCATCCCGGCGCAAACCCCGGGAAGAACACCAGCCCTTCCGCCTCCAGCCGAAACGCCAGGGTCAAACGGGTTTCATCCTCCACGTCGGCATGGCTTTCAAAGCGTTGCACCGCCTCTACTGCCACGCCTGCCTGACGGGCCAGGTCTTCGCGGCTCCAGCCCAGCATCGCGCGGGCCTGTGCGCTGTGCTTGGCGGTGAATTGGTGCAGGACGATCTGCTGTTCTACGAAAGAGCTCATTGCCAGGGAGGACATGGGGTTTCTCCAGGGTTTGACGGGGGAGGGCAAACTATACTGTGTTTTTGTACAGTTGTTTTGACCGTCTATCAACTGGATTTTTTATGGGTTCCCGGCGAGCAGCTATTCCACCCCCTGCGCCTCCCGAATAATCAGATGGTCGAGGTTTTCGATGTTTGCGCTGAACACCCCGAACGTCTGCTCGGGATTCTTCTTGCTGGGCACCTGTTTCAGCTCCGGCGTCACGCCGTAAAAGAAGCAATACAACGGCTGTTCACTGTCCGCCGCAGCCTTGATCTGTTCCAGGAAGGCTTTGCGCTTGCGGTAGCTCTCGATCAGTTTTTTACTCAGGTAGACGTTCACCGAATAAGGCTTCTTGTCGAGCCACACCTTCTTTTCGAAGTCGATGCGAAAGCTGCTGGTGTAGTCCTTGATCGTCTTGATCCTGCCCCAGTAGATCAGGCCCTTGTTGTCTTGCAGGTATTCGATCTTCTTGAAAAATGTCCAGTAGGTCGCGGTATGGTCGCCGATCTTCAAGGGCATGCTTTTAAGCTTGTCCTTGTCGTCGATATTCGACACGTAGCACTCCACCGGGTGGGCGAACACGCTGGTTTTGTCCGGGATGGCCTCACTGCCTGCGTGGGCGGCACTGCTGGGGCTTGAAGGGGCTTTCGTTGGATCTTGCGGGGTGTTTCCCTCAACGCCGGCGAGGGGGGCTTTGCGTTCGTACTGACGTCGGGTGAGCACAAACTCCGATGGGAAATTGTCCTCGCGCTCGTCGTCACTTTCACCCGATGCGGCCTTGTGCGTGCTGGCATAACGGCAGCCGTCGATATGGCGGGTGCCGGTCTTGTTCTTGAAGTGCGGTGTGCGCTGGTAGTTGACGTTTTTTGCGTTGAAGGTACTCAGCGCATTACCTGAATCGAATGCGGCACGGCATTCGTCGTTGGGGCAGAGGAAACGGTCCTTGTCGGAGTCGAAATCCGCAGTTTCGTCGAAATTCAGGTCTCGGACGTCGTAGATCGACAATTTTTCATCGAGACTCAGGCTGTAGGCCGTGTCGAATTTCATGGGGCTCGGGTCCGTGAGAGGTTTCGCTATTAATAGCGGGATTTGCCCTAAATATCAGCAACAGAAGCTATCAAATGTGGGAGCTGTCGAGCCCTAGCGAGACTGCGAAGGGATCGACTCAATCTTCTTGCCCACCCCATCCACTGGCATCACCGCTGCAACCGAGCCCGCTTCTTCTTCGTATGAAAATGCCGAAAATGCGCATCCTGCGCCGCCGCCAACAACTCCCGATCCCCGCGCGTATCGCCCCAGGCCCTGAGCCGATACTCCCCAAGGTCCCCATACACCGCTTCAAGGCGCAGCACCTTGTTTTCACACCGGCAATTATTCCCGGTGAGCTTGCCGGTCAACACCCCGTCGACCACCTCAAGCTCGGTGCCAATCAACTTGATCCCCAGCCGATCGGCAAACGGTTGCAACACTAGCGCCGGCGACGCCGAGCACAGTGTCACCACCGCGCCGGACTTCAACTCATCCGCCACCGACTGCAAGCCACTCGGGCGCATCAACTTGTTCCAATACGCCTGGCAATAGGCCTGCGCCTGCTGCTGCACCCAAGCCTTCTCCACGCCGGTCATAAAGGTGCGGATCAACTGCGCCTTCAACTCATCCCGGCTGGTCAGCCGCAGCAGAAACCGCAGCCCGGGCACCGCCAGCTTCACTATGCGCCGGCAGAACTCAGCCTTGCCAAAGGCAAACTTGAGGAACGGCACAAAACTGTCGTGGTGGGTCAGGGTGCCGTCGAAGTCAAAGACGGAAAGTACTTTGGCATCAGCGGGGCCGGCTTCGAGCATGTCTGGGTTCACGGGTTGGCCTCGGTCCTATCTAATTTTTTTGGAAGTGCATCAGCTGTGACAACAGGCATTTGCTCGCGTATCAATGGCTGATGGCAATTGGAGCACAAGGCTACAGCATTGCTGGTGCGATCCGAACCCTTCTGCGCCAAGTGTCTGGTGCGATGTGCTTCAAGAAATGGCCAATCACGGGACATAAAAAAGCCCTGAACACGTCAGGGCTTCTGGATGCTGCTTGGCTCAGGAATCAATCCCAGCTCAGCGCGCCGCCAGTCTGGTACTCGATCACTCGGGTCTCAAAGAAATTCTTCTCTTTCTTCAAGTCCATGATCTCGCTCATCCACGGGAACGGGTTGGTCGTACCTGGGTATTCTTCCTTCAAGCCAATCTGCGACAGGCGACGGTTGGCGATGAACTTGAGGTAGTCCTCCATCATCGCGGCGTTCATGCCCAGTACGCCGCGCGGCATGGTGTCGCGGGCGTATTCGATTTCCAGCTGGGTCCCTTGCAGGATCATCTGGGTCGCTTCTTCCTTCATCTCGGCATCCCACAGGTGTGGGTTTTCGATTTTGATCTGGTTGATCACGTCGATACCGAAGTTCAGGTGCATCGACTCATCGCGCAGGATGTACTGGAACTGCTCGGCCACGCCGGTCATTTTGTTGCGGCGGCCCATGGACAGGATCTGGGTGAAGCCACAATAGAAGAAGATGCCTTCCAGGACGCAGTAGTAGGCGACCAGGTTGCGCAGCAGTTCTTTGTCGGTGTCGACGGTGCCGGTTTCGAACTTCGGATCGGAGATCGAACGGGTGTACTTCAGGCCCCAAGCGGCCTTTTTCGCGACCGATGGGATCTCGTGGTACATGTTGAAGATTTCGCCTTCATCCATGGCCAGCGATTCGATGCAGTACTGGTAGGCGTGGGTGTGGATCGCCTCTTCGAAGGCCTGGCGCAGGATGTACTGGCGGCACTCCGGGTTGGTGATCAGGCGGTAAACGGCCAGCACCAGGTTGTTCGCGACCAGCGAATCCGCCGTGGAGAAGAAGCCCAGGTTGCGCATGACGATGCGGCGCTCGTCGTCGGTCAGGCCTTCGGGGTTTTTCCACAGGGCGATGTCGGCGGTCATGTTGACCTCTTGCGGCATCCAGTGGTTGGCGCAGCCGTCGAGGTATTTCTGCCAGGCCCAGTCGTACTTGAACGGCACGAGTTGGTTGAGGTCTGCGCGGCAGTTAATCATGCGCTTTTCGTCAACGGCGACACGGGCGGAGGCGCCTTCGAGCTCGGCGAGGCCTTCGGCGATGTCGAGTTTGTCGAGGGCGGCCTTGGCGCGGATGATGGCGGCGGAGTCGTTGGCGGTGACGGCGCGCGCTTCCACGGCGGCGGCGGCACCAGCACCGTCGAGGCGGTCCATGTTGGCTTCGGTGGCGTGGCCGGCGTTGGCGCCTTTGGTGGCAACTTCGCCTTCTTCTTCTTTGTCGAATTCGTCCCAGCTCAGCATGACGTGTCGTCTCCTGCGTGAGGGCTCAAAGGTGCCCGTGTGAAACCGGATGGTTGGGTGTTCACACGGCCCAGAGGCCGCGGTGGATCTTAAGGAATCGTTTCTTGCAACAGCTCGCGCAGGCATTAAACGGAATCAGGGTTACGGGTGGTCTGCTTGAGGCTTGAGGGGCGGAGCGCAGGTGTTTGCTCCAGCGGGGCCTCAGGTCTGGCTCTTCATCCCAGTGTAAAGGGATATTGCAGGCCCGATTTACCCGCGCATTATAGGGAAAAAATCGGCTTTGTGTTGTGGCGGATGGTCACGGATCGCAGACAAAAAGCCTGCTTTTCAAGCCAAGGCGCGGGTTTGCTGGGGTTGGCTGGAGGGACGAGCGGCAGGATTTTTTTCGAGGGGGCGCAGCGAGGGGAGGAGGGGACGGTTTTTTTGCCGCAAGAACGATTTCTTGCGGCGAATAAGATCAGGTTCAACTTGCACTCACCAAGTTGTTATCCGTTAGAGCAACCATTACCCATTACATGGTAATTAAGAATATGACGCTGGCCTTGCGAATCTTCATATTCCATCTTCACCGGTACAACTTCGCAGACTTCTGGAATGCTGCTCATGGACAATACTTTGGCCACATCCAGGTGGGTGCTGTAAGTGTAGTCTTCAACAATCGGGGCGTTGCGGCTAGCTACGTCAGTCGGGGCTTCGTCGGCCAGGGCGGCGGTGGCGCACAAGCTGCTGAGGGCCATAACTACTAGAGCTTTCATTTCTGTATTTACCTTATTCAGGGCGAAAGGGGTCACGGGGCCCTTGTGAGGCCGCGTGTGTAACTTAGGGTTGGTTGTTTCGGATTAACGTTGCCTTCGTGGGGGCTGTTGCGGTGTTAATCACAGTGCCTGTGTTGGCGGAAGTGATTCTAGGCCTGCGGGTTATATTCATATACCCGTGCTTTTGATAAACACTGTTGGCGGTTTTTGTAACAATCCCGTGGTAAAGCTTTTTTCATCCTGGCGCAAAGCGCCACGGGCCGCGGGCCAGAGCAGTCAAAGCTGATAGCAGGGCAAAATGTAGGGGCTTGTTACTACCATCGTCGAATGGTTCTATGGGGCAGCCCCGGCTACAACAGGGCATACAAAAACAACTATTGTCACCGAGGTAAGAAAGATGAGTGCGGCTTCCCTGTACCCCGTTCGCCCCGAAGTAGCAGCCAACACGCTGACCGACGAGGCGACCTACAAGGCCATGTACCAGCAGTCGGTGGTCAACCCCGACGGTTTCTGGCGTGAGCAAGCCAAGCGCCTTGACTGGGTCAAGCCTTTCACCGCGGTGAAGCAGACCTCGTTCGACGATCACCATGTCGATATCAAGTGGTTTGCCGATGGCACCCTGAACGTTTCCTACAACTGCCTGGACCGTCACCTCGCCGAGCGTGGCGACCAGGCAGCCATCATCTGGGAAGGCGATGACCCTTCCGAAAGCCGCACCATCACTTACCGCGAGCTGCATGAAGAAGTCTGCAAGTTCGCCAACGCCTTGCGCGGCCAGGATGTGCATCGCGGCGACGTGGTGACTATCTATATGCCGATGATCCCCGAAGCCGTGGTCGCCATGCTGGCGTGTACCCGCATCGGTGCGATTCACTCCGTGGTGTTTGGCGGTTTCTCGCCGGAAGCCCTGGCCGGTCGCATCATCGACTGTAAGTCGAAGGTGGTGATCACCGCCGACGAAGGCATCCGCGCCGGTAAGAAGATTCCGCTGAAGGCCAACGTCGACGACGCCCTGACCAACCCGGAAACCAGCAGCATTCAGAAAGTCATCGTGTGCAAACGCACCAACGGCGCGATCAAGTGGAACCAGCATCGCGACATCTGGTACGAAGACCTGATGAAAGTGGCCGGCACGGTCTGCGCGCCTAAAGAGATGGGCGCCGAAGAAGCCCTCTTTATCCTTTATACCTCCGGCTCCACCGGCAAGCCGAAGGGCGTGCAGCACACCACCGGCGGCTACCTGCTTTACGCGGCGCTGACCCACGAGCGTGTGTTCGACTACCGTCCGGGCGAGATCTACTGGTGCACCGCCGACGTCGGCTGGGTCACTGGCCACACCTATATCGTTTACGGCCCGCTGGCCAATGGCGCGACCACGCTGCTGTTCGAAGGCGTGCCGAACTACCCGGACATCACCCGCGTAGGCAAGATCGTCGACAAGCACAAGGTCAATATCCTCTACACCGCACCGACCGCGATTCGCGCAATGATGGCGTCCGGCACCGCCGCCTGCGAAGGCGTGGACGGCAGCAGCTTGCGCCTGCTGGGCTCGGTGGGTGAGCCGATCAACCCGGAAGCGTGGGACTGGTACTACAAGAACGTCGGCCAATCCCGTTGCCCGATCGTGGACACTTGGTGGCAGACCGAAACCGGCGCCACCCTGATGAGCCCGCTGCCGGGCGCCCACGCGCTCAAGCCGGGTTCGGCGGCGCGGCCGTTCTTTGGCGTGGTGCCAGCACTGGTGGACAACCTGGGCAACATCATCGAAGGCGCTGCCGAAGGCAACCTGGTGATCCTCGATTCGTGGCCGGGCCAGGCGCGCACCCTGTACGGCGACCATGATCGTTTTGTCGATACCTACTTCAAGACCTTCCGTGGCATGTACTTCACCGGTGACGGCGCCCGTCGCGACGAAGACGGCTACTGGTGGATCACCGGGCGTGTGGATGACGTGTTGAACGTGTCCGGCCACCGTATGGGCACCGCCGAGATCGAAAGTGCCATGGTTGCCCACCCGAAAGTCGCCGAAGCGGCGGTGGTCGGTGTGCCGCATGACATCAAGGGCCAGGGCATCTATGTGTATGTCACCCTCAAGAATGGCGAAGAGCCGAACGAAGCGCTGCGCCTGGAGCTGAAAAACTGGGTGCGCAAAGAAATCGGGCCGATTGCTTCGCCGGACGTGATCCAGTGGGCGCCGGGCTTGCCGAAGACGCGTTCGGGGAAAATCATGCGGCGGATCCTGCGCAAGATTGCCACGGCCGAGTACGACGGGTTGGGGGATATCTCCACCTTGGCGGACCCGGGTGTGGTGGCGCATTTGATCGAGACGCACAAGACCATGAACGTCGCGTAAGACGGGTTGGTGGTACAGAGCCCCGTTCGGTGTAAGCCGGATGGGGCTTTTTTGTGGGATCTCAACACCAATGGAGATCAAATGTGGGAGCTGGCTTGCCTGCGATAGCGGTGAGTCAGCTACATATCTGCCAGCTGAATCACCGCTATCGCAGGCAAGCCAGCTCCCACATGGGGATGCATTGCCAATCAATGCTGGCGGTGCTCTGACAGGTCCCCATAACCCTCAAGCCAATAAATATCGGTTTCTCTCGTAGGAGGTTTCTGAATGTTACCGGCGTTGCCAAATGTGTAACCCAGCGCCCAAACATGAGGCAATGTGCTACACCCATGCCCCGAAAAGCCGCGTTTTAGACACCCTCGTAAATAAGATTAAACGCCAGACTTGCCGTCCCAGAAGGGTTTGCGAATAATAGGCCCGCAATTTGCAGTATCTACAGGTTTAATATCTTTTGCTTCTGCATAAAAATCAGAAGCTGTCAATGTGCTGGAACCGCTTTCTCAGTGCTTCTGTAAATTGTTGTCGCATTGAGGAAATATCGGCTTCCGGCCTGTCGTTAGAATGCCGATCACTCGCTCGTCGTCTCCAGTGTGTAACTGGTGTAGGACGCAGCACCGCAATTCGGTTTTCCTTAAGTCGCATCGTGGGCCATGGCTCATACTGCTGTTTTGCCCTATACCGATGGAGTCCCAAGATGAAGAAACTCGTGCTGTTGGGCGCCCTGGCGCTGTCCGTGCTGTCCATGCAGGCTTTCGCTGATGAGAAGCCTCTGAAAATTGGTATCGAAGCGGCTTACCCTCCGTTTGCCTCGAAGGCGCCGGATGGCAGCATCGTGGGTTTTGACTACGACATCGGCAACGCGCTGTGCGAAGAGATGAAGGTCAAGTGCACGTGGGTTGAGCAAGAGTTCGACGGCCTGATCCCTGCGCTGAAAGTGCGCAAGATCGACGCGATCCTGTCGTCCATGTCCATCACTGACGACCGCAAGAAGTCCGTCGATTTCACCAAACGCTACTACCTGAGCCCGGCGCGCCTGGTGATGAAGGAAGGCGTTTCAGTCAGCGACAGCCTGGCTGAGCTGAAAGACAAGAAAATCGGCGTGCAGCGTGGTTCGATCCACGACCGTTTCGCCAAGGAAGTGCTGGCTCCAAAAGGCGCCACCATTGTTCCTTACAGCACCCAGAACGAAATCTACCTGGACGTGGCTGCCGGTCGCCTCGACGGTACCGTGGCCGACGCCACCCTGCTGGAAGACGGCTTCCTGAAGACCGACGCCGGCAAAGGCTACGCGTTCACCGGCCCATCCTTCACCGACGCCAAATACTTCGGTGACGGCATTGGCATCGCGGTGCGTAAAGGCGACAAGGAAAACCTGGACCGCATCAACGCTGCCATCGCCGCGATCCGTGCCAATGGCAAATACAAAGAAATCGAGAAAAAGTACTTCAACTTCGACATCTACGGGCCTGAAGCCCAGTAAATCGTCCTAGCTGTCTGTCCGAAATGGCGCAAGCAACAGAATTCCTGCGGTTTGCGCCATTTTTTCATCCCCCTTTTCGAGGACCTGAATCATGTTGAAAGGCTACGGGGCCGTCATCCTCGATGGCGCATGGTTGACACTTCAGCTCGCCTTGTCGTCCATGGCCTTGGCCATTGTTCTGGGTCTGATCGGGGTCGCGTTACGCCTGTCGCCGGTGCGCTGGTTGGCCTGGCTGGGTGACTTGTACTCCACGGTGATCCGCGGGATCCCCGACCTGGTGCTGATCCTGCTGATTTTCTACGGCGGCCAGGACCTGCTCAACCGCGTCGCGCCGATGCTGGGCTACGACGACTATATTGACTTGAACCCCTTGGCCGCCGGTATCGGCACCCTGGGTTTCATCTTTGGCGCCTACCTGTCGGAAACCTTCCGTGGCGCCTTCATGGCCATTCCCAAGGGCCAGGCCGAGGCCGGCCTTGCGTATGGCATGAGCAGTTTCCAGGTGTTTTTCCGGGTGATGGTGCCCCAGATGATTCGTCTGGCGATCCCCGGCTTTACCAACAACTGGCTGGTACTCACCAAGGCCACTGCGCTGATCTCGGTGGTGGGTTTGCAAGACATGATGTTCAAGGCCAAGCAGGCGGCAGACGCCACTCGCGAGCCTTTTACCTTCTTCCTCGCAGTGGCGGCGATGTACCTGGTGATCACCAGCGTGTCGTTGCTGGCCTTGCGTCACCTTGAGAAGCGCTACTCGGTAGGCGTAAGGGCGGCTGATCTATGATCTTCGACTACAACGTCATCTGGGAGGCCATGCCGCTGTACCTTGGCGGCTTGCTGACCACCCTGAAACTGCTCGCCATCTCACTGTTCTTCGGCCTGCTCGCCGCCTTGCCCTTGGGCTTGATGCGCGTGTCCAAGCAGCCGGTGGTCAACGGCGCGGCCTGGCTGTTTACCTATGTGATCCGTGGCACGCCGATGCTGGTGCAGTTGTTCCTGATCTACTACGGCCTGGCCCAGTTCGAAGCGGTACGCGAAAGCTTCCTGTGGCCGCTGCTGTCCAGTGCCACGTTCTGTGCGTGCCTGGCGTTTGCGATCAACACCAGCGCCTACACCGCCGAAATCATCGCCGGTAGCCTCAAGGCCACACCGAATGGCGAGATCGAAGCGGCCAAGGCCATGGGCATGTCGCGCTATAAGCTGTACCGCCGCATCCTGCTGCCGTCGGCCCTGCGCCGCGCGCTGCCGCAGTACAGCAACGAAGTGATCATGATGTTGCAGACCACCAGCCTGGCCTCCATCGTCACCCTGATCGACATCACCGGTGCCGCGCGCACGGTGAACGCCCAGTTCTACCTGCCGTTCGAAGCCTATATCACCGCTGGCGTGTTCTACCTGTGCCTGACCTTCATCCTGGTGCGCCTGTTCAAGTTGGCCGAGCGCCGCTGGCTGAGCTACCTGGCTCCACGGAAGCATTGAGATGGAACGTATCGATCATCTGTTGCCCTGGGGCCACCTGGGTTGCGAGCGCCAGCTGAGCGTGTTCCGCTTCGGCCACGGCGAGCGCAAGGCCTATATCCAGGCCAGTCTGCACGCCGATGAATTGCCTGGCATGCGCGCCGCCTGGGAGCTGAAAAAACGCCTAACTGAACTGGAACAGCAAGGCGCCCTCAACGGCGTGATCGAGCTGGTGCCAGTGGCCAACCCGATGGGCCTTGGCCAGTTGCTGCAAGGCAGTCACCAGGGGCGTTTCGAAGTGGGCAGTGGCAAGAACTTCAACCGTGATTTCGTCGAGTTGAGCGAACCGGTTGCCGCGCTGCTCGACGGCAAGCTGGGGGACGACCCCCACGCCAACGTGCGCCTGATCCGCCAGGCGATGAGCGCTGCACTGGACGCATTGCCCGCGCCAAGCAGCCAGCTGCAAGGCATGCAACGCATCTTGCTGAGCCACGCCTGCACGGCAGACGTGGTACTCGACCTGCATTGCGACGCCGAAGCCGCGCTGCACATGTACGCGCTGCCGCAACACTGGCCGCAGTGGCGTTCGTTGTCGGCGCATCTGAATGTGAAGGTCGGCCTGCTGGCGGAAGATTCCGGCGGCAGTTCGTTTGATGAAGCCTGTTCGTTGCCGTGGTTGCGCTTGTCCCGCGCGTTCCCCGAGGCGCAAATCCCGCTGGCGTGCCTGGCGACGACGCTGGAGTTGGGCGGTCAAGCCGACACCGGCCGCGACGAAGCGATCTCTCACGCCGAAGGCATTCTCGCGTTCCTCGCCGAACAAGGCTTGATCAAAGGCGAGTGGCCCGCACCGCAACACGAACCCTGCGAAGGCATGCCCTTCGAAGGCACCGAGTTGCTGTTTGCGCCCCACGCCGGGGTGATCAGTTACCTGCGTCAAGCCGGTGACTGGGTAGAAGCAGGCGAAGCGATTTTTGAAGTGATTGATCCCCTGGAAGACCGCGTGAGCATTATCTGCGCGGGCACGTCCGGGGTGTTGTTTGCCGTTGAACGGCTACGATATGCCCAAGCGGGTTTCTGGCTGGCCAAGGTGGCGGGGCGCGAAGCGCTGCGTCACGGGCGCTTGCTCAACGACTGACCACCTGTTTTTGTGAGAACCGACCGCATGTACAAACTTGAAGTCCAAGACCTGCATAAACGCTATGGCAGTCATGAAGTGCTCAAAGGTGTGTCCCTGGCCGCCGCGGCCGGTGATGTGATCAGCATCATCGGTTCCAGTGGTTCGGGCAAAAGTACCTTTTTGCGCTGCATCAACCTGCTGGAGCAACCCCACGCCGGCAAGATTCTGCTCAACAACGAAGAGCTGAAACTGGTGGCC
This sequence comes from Pseudomonas acericola (SeqCode), assembly GCF_053456465.1. Taxonomy (NCBI): domain Bacteria; kingdom Pseudomonadati; phylum Pseudomonadota; class Gammaproteobacteria; order Pseudomonadales; family Pseudomonadaceae; genus Pseudomonas; species Pseudomonas acericola (SeqCode). The sequence goes on from NZ_JBRFJB010000001.1 coordinate 366,736, forward strand.
AACAAGGACGGCGCCATGAAGGCCGCCGACCCTAAACAGTTGCAACGCATGCGTTCGCGCCTGTCCATGGTGTTCCAGCATTTCAACCTGTGGTCGCACATGACGGCTATTGAAAACGTGATGGAAGCGCCGGTACACGTACTGGGCATGTCGAAAAAAGACGCCCGGGAAAAGGCCGAGCACTACCTGGCCAAAGTCGGCGTGGGCCATCGCAAGGATGCGTTCCCAGGCCATATGTCCGGCGGTGAGCAGCAGCGCGTAGCGATTGCCCGTGCCCTGGCGATGGAACCGGAGGTGATGCTGTTTGACGAACCCACCTCGGCCCTCGACCCGGAGCTGGTCGGTGAAGTGCTCAAGGTGATGCAGGACCTGGCCCAGGAAGGCCGCACCATGGTGGTGGTGACCCACGAAATGGGCTTTGCCCGTGAAGTGTCGAACCAGTTGGTGTTCTTGCACAAAGGTATCGTCGAAGAACGCGGCAACCCGCGTGAAGTGCTGGTGAACCCGCAGTCCGAGCGTTTGCAGCAGTTTTTGTCGGGTAGCTTGAAATAATCAAGGCTGCTTTTGTGCACTGAATTAGTGCATGCTCCACAGTCTTGAGGCTGGCCCCAATCCCTTGTGGGAGCTGGCTTGCCTGCGATAGCGGTGTATCAGAAACAAATGTGCCAACTGACCCACCGCTATCGCAGGCAAGCCAGCTCCCACAGTTGGAAACTCATCAGCTTTTAAGATTTGTGTTGGTTTACCGGCTAGCATTAGCCCCTGTCTTCATTACTGTTACTCGCTTCGGATAGCCCTCCATGACCGCCCATCGCATTGGTTTCCTGATTTGGCCCAGCACAAAAGCACTCACGCTTGCGCTGGCTGAGGAGGCCTTGCGCGTTGCTCAGCGGGTGCATCCCGATGTGGTCTACGAGCTGTCGTTCCTGCTCGCCGAGCCGTCCATCGAGGGCGCCTGGCAACTGCCGGGCGAACCGTGGGCCGGCAAGTTGGAAGGCTTCCAGAAACTGTTCCTGCTGGCGGATGAGCCACCGACGGCCATCGCTTCCCAGCTCAGCACGGCCCTCAAGCAACTGGTGCGCGCCGGTTGCGTGATCGGCGGTTTGTCGGCCGGTGTCTATCCGCTGGCCCAACTCGGCCTGCTCGACGGCTACCGCGCCGCTGTGCACTGGCGCTGGCAGGACGATTTTGCCGAGCGTTTCCCCAAGGTCATCGCCACCAGCCACCTGTTCGACTGGGACCGCGACCGCCTCACCGCCTGCGGTGGCATGTCGGTGCTCGACCTGTTACTGGCGGTATTGGCCCGTGACCATGGCGCCGAACTGGCCGGTGCCGTCTCCGAAGAGCTGGTGGTCGAGCGCATCCGCGAAGGCGGCGAGCGCCAGCGCATTCCGCTGCAAAACCGCCTGGGCTCCAGCCATCCCAAGCTGACCCAGGCGGTGTTGCTGATGGAAGCCAACATTGAAGAACCGCTGACCACCGACGAAATCGCCCAGCACGTGTGCGTGTCGCGACGACAGCTTGAGCGGATCTTCAAGCAATACCTCAACCGCGTCCCCAGCCAGTACTACCTGGAACTGCGCCTGAACAAGGCCCGCCAGATGCTGATGCAAACCAGCAAGTCGATCATCCAGATCGGCCTGTCGTGCGGCTTCTCCTCGGGGCCGCACTTCTCCAGCGCCTACCGCAACTTCTTCGGCGCCACTCCTCGTGAGGACCGCAACCAGCGCCGCAGCAGCAGCCCGTTTGAGCTGTCGTCGGTGCCCGCCGAGCGGGGCTAGCTGTTACTCCTCATCCATTGGTTCTTCCAGTGGCGGCTGCAATGGGTTGCCCTGGGCGTCCAGGGTGACTTCCGTGATCTGGAAATCAATGCCGGTCCTTCGGTAGTACTCACGCAGGTATTCCAGGCTTTGCGTCGACCAGGGGTTGGCGCTCAGGTCGCTGTCCTCGTGGAAGTTTTGCAGCATGTCCAGCAGGTCGGGCGCCAGCTCGTGGATCAGGTTGCGGCTCACGTCCAGGTTTTGCAGATTGGCCAGTTGGAACACGCCGTTCGGCAGCTGCGATAGGCGGGTGTTGCGCAGGTGCAATGAGGTCAACGCCTGCAAGTGACTCACGTCCGGCGCGTGGCCCAGGGGGTTGTCACTCAGTTCCAGGAACTCCAGGGATTGCAGGTCGCTCGTTGATTGTGCGGTGGTCGGGGTCAGCGTGATGGCGCACCGACGCAACTCCAGCGTCGTCAACGATGGCAGTTCAAACAGTGCGGCGGGCAGGCCGCCCAGGCTGCATCCGCTCAACCTGAGGGTTTGCACGTGCGCAAAGCCCCGCAGGAACTGATCGACCTGGGTGGTGGTGGCCTCGCCGTTGAATTCCACCGTGGTGACGTGCTCAAAGCTCCCGCGCAACTCCGGCAGGGCGCCCATGATCGGGGTGTCGATCACCAGCGAGTGGGTGGGGTGGTCATCCAGGCTTTCTTCGTCCAGCGCGCTTTCCCGGCGCCAGGCCTCTTCCACCAGGCGCTTGAAGTTGAGCCGGTTGATCTGCTCCTGGGCGCGGGTGCCGATGTCCAGCGCCACCCCAAGAACCGGATGCAGCCTGGGTACGTGAGTGGCCCATTCCTGTAGATCGGTGGTCAAGTGCTCGTAGTCGGTTTCGAGCCCGCTCAATGCTGCGTCCACATCAGCCATGCGGCCTGGCAGGCCAAACACGAAGCTGTCCGCGGCGGTGTCGCCCATCTTTGGGTACAGGCGTTTGGCCCAGTTGCGCTGTGCGGCCGGAACCTGGGCCTTGAAGTGTTCCTGAGTGCGTTGGTGGTAGCTTTTGATCTGTTCCAGCGCCTGCTGCGACAGCGGGTTGCCGGACAGGTCGAAGGCCTGGCTGACGCTATCCGGCAGGGCGAACAGGGCGGGCGGCAATTGCTCGATCCTATTGGCCCTGAGGTTGATGAACTGGCGCTGTATCGGCGCCAGCAGGCTGGTGGGTACCGAATCGAGCCCGGCGTCTTCCAGAAAAATCGCATTCAGGCCCGGCAGTTGGGTGAAGTCCGGGCAGACTCCCAGCGGGTTTCCATTGAGGTTCAAGTGTTGCAGCGGTGTCATGCGCTCCAGGGCTGCGCGAGAACTGGCAGACAGGGTGATTGAGCAGTTCCTCAAGGTCAGCACCCACAGGTTGGCCACATCAAAGACTTTCGGCGGAATATCCCCCAGCACCACGTTGCCGACATTGAGAATGCGCAGCCCTGGTAAACGTTCAAGCAAACCGCTCAGTTCGATGGCCTGCCCTGTGCCTTCCAGCTTCAGCGCCCTGATATGCCTGAAGGTGGCGCTCAGGGTGGGCAGCTCACCCGCCAGGTTGCTGGTGATGGTCAGCGCGTGCACGGGTTCGCCGCGCACCGCCGGTTCGCGGCGCCAGCTCTTTTCCAGCAGGTTGCGCAGGGCAATGCGTCTGGCGAACTCTTGTGCGCCCAGGCCGGGCGCATGTTCCCAGTGGGCGAGCTGTTCTTGCAGGGTTTGCAGCTCGCCGGCCAACCTTGCCAACTCGATTCGGCCGGCCTCCAACGAGCCGGGCAAGCTGTAGACCAGGCGATTGAGTTCATCTTGATTCAGGCTCGGATACAGCGCTTGGGCGTCGCGAATGTCGCCTTGTGGGGCATCGATTTCCCAGTAGGTGTCATAGCGTTGGAAGTAGGCTTTGACCTGCTTGATGGTCTCGGCCGACAGCGGGTTGTCGCTGAAATCAAATTCGTCCGGCTGGTTGGCCGGGCGCTCGAACAGTTCGTCGGGTAGCTCGCGCAGTTGATTGCCGCTGAACAGGCCCAGGCGCAGCTCGGGGCGGCTGAGCAGCCCATCGGGCAGTTGCGTGATGCCGGTTTGCGACAGGTCGATATGAGTTAGCGCGGGCATGCCTCGTACGCTGGGCACTCGTCCCAGTGGGTTGCCGAACAGCACCAGGTTCCTCAAGCGGCTCAAGGCGGCGATCTGTGCCTGGCTGGTGGGGGTGAGGGCGATGTTGCAATTGCTCAGGTCCAGGGTGACCAGGCGTGGCATGGGGTAGATTTCTACCGGCGGCGAGCCAAGGTCGAAGCCATCCACACGCAGGTGCCGTAATTGCCGAAAGCGCCCCAGGAATGCGTTGACGCCTGTGGTATCGGTGCTGCCGGCCAGGGTCAGCAGCGACACATGGTCGAAGTTGGCCGTCAGTACGGGCAATGCACCCAATGTGGGCGAGTCCAGGCGCAGGGTGTGGCCGTCGCGCGCCGGGTCGCCATAATAATGATCAATCATCGATTCGCGCCGCCAGCAGCGCCGCAGTGTCGAGGCGATAAGGCGGCGGTCACGGCGTTCGCCGCGTTGTTGCGCCGCCGACAACGGGTTGCCGGTGCGTGGGTGCTGGGTGGGAATCTGTTGCTCCCAGGCCTCCAGGTCAGTGAGCAGTTGCGCATATTCTGCGGCCAGGGCGTCGAGGGCGTTGGCGGGGCCGCCGGGCAAGGTGCGCAAATGGGTGAGCAGGTCCTGGATCTGGTACTCATTGAGGGCCGGATACAAGCGGGTCGCACGTTCATGCAAGGTGGGCTGGCGGTTGGCGGATGCCGGTCGCACCGGGTACCCCGTATCGCTGCCCAGCAGGCGCAGGGTTTCACGCGCCGGCTCCCGCGGCTCAATCATCAGTGCGGTGCGCAGCTCATCACGCGCCAGCGGACTATGGCGCAGGCGCTGTTTGAGTTCGGCACCCTGGGTGATGTCGATCCCCAGCGCCTCACGTTGCGCGTCCGGCAGGGCGTTGAGAATCGCGGTGTACAGATCGGTTTCGCCGAACAGTGCGCCTTTTTCATCGTGGGGTACATAACGGTCCGACGCTGTACGCACCAGTGTGCGGCGCACCGGCGCATCCTCCGGGCCAATCTGTAGCCAGACGCTGCCCTTGGGCGACAGGTGCGTGGCCTCAAGTCGCACTTGGGCCGACCAGCCTGGCAGCAGTTTCAGGGTATTGAGTGCCAGGCGATCGGTGTCGAGGTTGTGCACCGCTTCCAGATGCTGGCCCTCATAGGCGCGGTTGACGCGCAGTTCGTCCAGCACGCTGCGAGCCATATCGGCCAGACGTGGGGGTGTGCTGCGGTTGTCCAACGCTTGCAGTTCTCGTCCGCTGGCTTGGGCGAGCAGTTGAGTCGTGACGCTTGCCGGCAGGTCGGGGGCGGTCTGCATCAGGTGTTGGGCGTGGGCGTCGGTGGTGACTTGCCGTTGGGCGTAGCGCGAATCGAACAGGGCGCGGCGATGGGTCCGGGCCTGTCGGGCGAGTTTTTTGCGCAGTTGCTTGATGCGGTTATCGAGGCTCAATTCGGGGTCGGCTGCGCGTTCGCCGAATTGTTCGTGGATCTCCTCCGGGCTCAGGGCTTGCAACAGCGTTTTGAGCAGCTCGCCATTGGCCAGCTGCGCCTCGTGGATCTGCACCACCGGCATGCGCTTGTCGCCATATTCCCAGGCGGTGTTGCCGGTGGCATCGAGTATGCGCAGCGAACGGGTCTTGGGCCAGTCGCCATAGGTGGTGAGCAATTGCAGTTCGTCCTGGGGGTCGACTTGTGCGTGCTGGGCCGGATCATCACTGTCGAGCCGGTCGATCAGGCGTTGCAGGTTGCGGTCGATGCTCAGGCGCGCCAGGGTATCGTCCAGCAGCGGTGGCACCGGATCGCCACGCACATGCATCTGGCGCAGGGCGTTTTCGTTGACGCCGCTGAGGCGCAGCGCCAGGTCGCGATCGCCTTCATTCAAACTTTCCACGCCGTGGCCCAGGCGGCGCAGCAAGGTGGCGCGATCCCATTGCGCGGGGGCTTCAAGCTCGGTGTGCCAGGCCCCGGCGCCATTGTGTTGCAGGCTGGGGGTGTAGGCATCGGCGCGGGTGGGGTGCTTGATCACATGGCGCTTGCCGTCGGCGAGGGCTCGCACGGCGTATAGCTGGTTTTCCAGGGGCAGGATCGTTTCGGCGCGCACTTGATGCAGGCCCATCGCATTGACCCCCAGGCGTGGCGGCAGGCGCATTTTTTGTTGATAGGACGCCAGGTCCTGTTTCCAGTAGCGTTTGGCACCGCTGGCGAGGGTGACGGGCTTGAAACGGTCGATGAACGCGATCACCTCCGCCGGCAGCACCTTGCGCAACTGGGCGACGCCAATGGTGGTGCCCACGCCGAACGCACCCAGTTGCACCAACGCTTGCAGCACGCTCATCAGGTGCCCGAAGGCCTCCTTGGGCAAGCCTTCGGCCCAGTCGACCACGCCTTCGAAGACGTCATCGAGCAGTTGCCAGGCCATGTAGCCCAGCATCAATTCCCCAAACATCGGAACAAACGGCGCGACGATTAGCAGTACGGCGTTGAGGATCGACGAGGCTACGTTCACGGCCGAGTCCCACAGGGCCCAGCGCGCGTTACGGTCGACCGTCGCCGTGGACACCGCCTGGGTGCGCGCGTCGTTGAGGATCCGGTTGAGCTTTTGCTGGTACAGGTGCCGCCACACGTCGCCCTGCACGGCGGTTGCGACAAATTGCAGCTTGGGATCGTCGGTAGGTTCGCGGCGCCAGGGCGCCAGGCCGCTGCCGTATTCGGTGGGGTGCCAGGTGATACGGCCCAGGCGCTGGCTCAAGTTGGCAAAGAACAGGCCACGCTGTGCATGGGCGACGAAGCGGCTGAAAAACGCCTGGTAGTCGGCGTCGCGCAGTTGGCGGGTCAGTTCCTGTTTGAAGGCCAGGGCCGAGGGGTATTCCTTGAGCGGATGCTGCGGATCGTCCGGCACCCAGGCCACCAGGCGCTGCACGGAGCGGGTGGTTTCCAGGTCTGGGGCGAACAACAGGATGCCGGTGAGCGGGGCGTCCATCATCTGCAAACGGTGGCAGTGCAGTGGCAGGTTGCCCAGGGTCAGCGCGCTGCGACCTTGCAGCAGGTTTTCGATCTGCTGTGCGTAGTCCGGCTGGATGTCGCCGCGCAGGCGCGCCAGGTGCAGGGCGCTGCGCAGGGCGGCTTTGTGGCTGGCGTCGACGTTGGCTTGCAGCACGGCGGCGCTGACAGGTTCCGTCAGGCCCAGTTGGGTGCGCAGGTAGGTCTGATAGTGCGCGCCGATATCCAGCTCTCGGCACAGTCCGGTGAAGTCGGTGATGCTGATTTTTTCCAGGATGGCGGGCTGGGTATCGAACTGACCGTTGGCGTCGGGCTGGCTAATGAAGGTCGAGTCGGCCTCGTAGGCGCCCGCTACGGTCTCGCCATGTTCGAAGTTGTGCAGGGCCGCATCCAGCAGCGATACGGTCCAGGTGCGCGCGGCGCCGGACGGGATCGAAAACCACGGCACGTGTTGGGGAATATAAAGGCGCAGGTAGATGGTCTCGCTGTTGAGGTCTACGCCATAGCGGGTCAGTAGCGCCTCTTCTAGCATGGCGCGGGCAAAGGCGCGGGGCCCTTGCAGCTGTTTGAGCGCGCTATCCACCGCGTTTTGTGCTTCCCAGTGGGCGGCGTTCAGGCGCTTGAATTCGGCGGTGATCGGCAGCGGCCGGGGCGTGGCCTTGGACAGGGCTTGGCGCTTGACGCTCGACGCGCTGCCGAGCCAGGTCGGGATGGCGTTTTTCAGGAGTTGGTAATGACTGTCGGGCTGGTCGGCGTCATCGGTGAACGAAGATGTACTCATGCTCAATCTCTGATAGCAGGAAAGCGCATCAGTAGATCAGCGCGTTTCACGCCGCCTGCTCTAGATAGTTAGTTTAAACTGCGCCTTTGCGACGGTATTTGTCGCATTGGCGTAAACCCGCCAAAAACGCGGGTTGGCGCTATAAGAAGTTGTCGCTTGGCGACAAGGCCCCACTGAAAACTGTCCTTACAATCCCTGCATCGCCCGCCATGTCCAGGCAGGCGTTCCTCTTCAGGAGACTCCGATGTCCGTTGAGCAAGCCCCGGTGCAACGTGCCGATTTCGACCAGGTCATGGTGCCTAACTACGCACCTGCCGCCTTCATCCCTGTGCGTGGCGAAGGTTCCCGTGTATGGGACCAGGCGGGTCGCGAGCTGATCGACTTTGCCGGCGGCATCGCGGTCAACGTATTGGGCCACGCCCACCCGGCGCTGGTCGGTGCTCTGACCGAACAGGCCAACAAGCTGTGGCACGTGTCCAACGTCTTCACCAATGAGCCGGCCCTGCGCCTGGCCCACAAGCTGATCGACGCCACCTTTGCCGAGCGTGTGTTCTTCTGCAACTCCGGCGCCGAGGCCAACGAGGCCGCGTTCAAGCTGGCCCGTCGCGTGGCGTTCGACCGTTTCGGCACTGAGAAGTACGAGATCATCGCCGCGCTGAACAGCTTCCACGGCCGTACCCTGTTCACCGTCAACGTCGGTGGCCAGTCCAAGTACTCCGATGGTTTCGGTCCGAAAATCACCGGCATCACCCACGTGCCTTACAACGACCTGGCTGCGCTGAAGGCCGCCGTGTCGGACAAGACCTGCGCGGTGGTGCTGGAACCGATCCAGGGCGAAGGCGGCGTACTGCCGGCCGAGCTGGCTTACCTGCAAGGCGCCCGCGAGCTGTGCGACGCGAACGACGCGCTGCTGGTGTTCGACGAAGTACAGACAGGCATGGGCCGCAGCGGCAAGCTGTTCGCCTACCAGCATTACGGCGTGACGCCAGACATCCTCACCAGCGCCAAGAGCCTGGGCGGCGGTTTCCCGATCGCGGCGATGCTCACCACCGAAGCGCTGGCCAAGCACCTGGTGGTCGGCACCCACGGCACCACCTACGGCGGCAACCCGCTGGCGTGTGCGGTGGCCGAAGCGGTGATCGACGTGATCAACACCCCCGAAGTGCTGGCCGGCGTGAACGCCAAGCACGCTCAGTTCAAGGCGCGCCTGGAACAGATCGGCAAGCAGTACGGCATCTTCACCGAAGTACGCGGCATGGGCCTGTTGCTCGGTTGCGTGCTGAGCGACGCGTTCAAAGGCAAGGCCAAGGACGTGTTCAACGCGGCCGAGAAAGAAAACCTGATGATCCTGCAAGCCGGCCCGGACGTGGTGCGTTTTGCGCCGAGTCTGGTGGTGGAAGAGGCGGATATCACTGAAGGTCTTGACCGTTTTGAACGTGCAGTAAAAACCCTTACACAAATCTGATTGGCCGGACCGGATCAAGTGTGGGAGCGGGCTTTTGTGGCGAGGGAGCTTGCTCCCGCTGGAGTGCGAAGCGCTCCCAAGATTTTGGGGCCGCTGCGCAGCCCAGCGGGAGCAAGCTCCCTCGCCACACAGCAAGCCCGCTCCCACATTTGGACCTGTGTTGAACAGGACCGGCCCGGCATTTTTTCCTCTATGAGTTTTTCGAGTTAAGGAGTGACACCATGCTGGTGATGCGCCCCGCGCAAATGGCTGATCTGGGCGAGGTACAGCGTCTGGCTGCGGACAGCCCGATTGGTGTCACCTCCTTGCCGGATGATGTCGAACGCCTCAGCGACAAGATCGCCGCCAGCGAAGCGTCCTTCGCGGCCGAGGTGAGTTTCAACGGTGAAGAAAGCTATTTCTTTGTGCTCGAAGACACCGAGACCGGCAAGCTCGCCGGTTGCTCGGCCATTGTCGCGTCGGCCGGCTATTCGGAACCCTTCTACAGTTTTCGTAACGAGACCTTCGTGCACGCCTCCCGCGAGCTGAAGATCCACAACAAGATCCACGTGCTTTCCCAGTGCCACGACCTCACCGGCAACAGCCTGCTCACCAGCTTCTACGTGGTGCCCGAGCTGGTCGGTTCACCGTGGTCGGAACTCAATTCACGTGGCCGCCTGCTGTTCGTCGCCAGTCACCCCGAGCGCTTTGCCGACTCGGTGGTGACCGAAATCGTCGGCTACAGCGACGAGAACGGTGACTCGCCGTTCTGGGACGCCATCGGTCGCAACTTCTTCGACCTCAACTACGCCGCCGCCGAACGCCTGTGCGGGCTGAAAAGCCGTACCTTCCTCGCCGAGCTGATGCCGCACTACCCGATCTACGTGCCACTGCTGCCGGACGAAGCCCAAGAGGCGATGGGCCAGGTGCATCCGCGTGCGCAGATCACCTTCGACATCCTGATGCGCGAAGGCTTCGAGACCGACCATTACATCGATATCTTCGACGGTGGCCCGACGTTGCATGCACGGGTTTCGGGCATTCGCTCCATCGCCCAGAGCCGCGTGGTGCCGGTGAAAATCGGCGAGATGGCCAAGGGGGTCGGCCGCCAGTACCTGGTGAGCAATGCCTCGTTGCAGGATTACCGCGCGGTGCTGCTGGAGCTGGACTACGCGCCCGGCAAACCAGTGACCCTGGACCTGGCCGCGGCGGAAGCGCTGGGTGTCGGTGAAGGTGCCAGCGTGCGTTTGGTTGCGGTTTAAACACAGAGTTTCGCGGGTGGCTGGCAACAGCGGCCCGTCTGAGGAGATAGCATGATCGTTCGTCCCGTACGCAGCAGCGATTTACCTGCCCTGATTGATCTGGCGCGCAGCACTGGCACCGGCCTCACCACCTTGCCGGCCAACGAAGAGCGCCTGACCCACCGGGTCGGCTGGGCCGAGAAGACCTTTCGCGGCGAAGCCGGGCGCGGCGATGCCGACTACCTGTTTGTGCTGGAAAACGACGAAGGCCGCGTGGTGGGCATTTCCGCCATCGCTGGCGCCGTCGGCCTGCGCGAGCCTTGGTACAACTTCCGGGTCGGACTGACGGTCAGCGCCTCCCAGGAGCTGAATATCTACCGCGAGATCCCGACGCTGTTTTTGGCCAACGACCTCACCGGCAACTCCGAGCTGTGCTCGTTGTTCCTGCACGCCGATTACCGCACCGGCCTCAACGGCCGCATGCTGGCCAAGGCGCGCATGCTGTTTATCGCCGAGTTCCCGCAGCTGTTCGGCAACAAGATCATCGCCGAGATGCGCGGTGTGTCCAACGACGCCGGGCGTTCGCCGTTCTGGGAAAGCCTGGGCCGGCACTTCTTCAAGATGGAATTCAGCCAGGCGGACTACCTCACCGGTGTGGGCAACAAAGCGTTTATCGCCGAGCTGATGCCGAAATTTCCGCTGTACAGCTGCTTCCTGTCCGAGGATGCGCGCAACGTGATCGGCAAGGTCCACCCGGACACCGAGCCGGCGCTGAGCATGCTCAAGAGCGAAGGGTTCAGCTACCAGGGCTACGTCGATATCTTCGACGCGGGCCCGGCGGTGGAATGTGAGACCAGCAAGATCCGTGCGGTGCGCGACAGCCAATCGCTGGTGCTGGCCATCGGCACGCCGGGGGACGACGCCACGCCGTTCCTGATCCATAACCGCAAGCGCGAGGAGTGCCGCATCACGGCCGCTCCGGCCCGTCTGGCGGCAGGCACGCTGGTGGTCGATCCACAGACCGCCAAGCGCCTGCAACTGGTGGTGGGTGATCAAGTGCGTGCTGTTCCGTTGTCTGCTGCCCGGGAGTCGAAATAATGAATTCGTTGTATATCGCAGGTAGCTGGCTGGCCGGCCAGGGTGAGCTGTTTGAATCGCGCAACCCGGTGACTCAGCAAGTGCTGTGGGCCGGCAATGGCGCCACCGCCGAGCAGGTTGAGTCCGCCGTGCAGGCCGCACGCCAGGCGTTCCCGGCCTGGGCCAAGCGTTCGCTGGAAGAGCGCATCGGTGTGTTGGAAACCTTCGCCGCCACCCTGAAAAAACGCGCAGATGAAATCGCCCACTGCATCGGTGAGGAAACCGGCAAACCGCTGTGGGAATCGGCTACCGAAGTCACCAGCATGGCGAACAAGATCGCCATCTCGGTGCAAAGCTACCGCGAGCGTACCGGCGAGAAGAGCGGCCCGCTGGGCGACGCCACCGCCGTGCTGCGCCACAAGCCTCACGGTGTGGTGGCGGTGTTTGGCCCTTACAACTTCCCCGGTCATTTGCCCAACGGGCATATCGTCCCCGCGTTGCTGGCGGGCAATACCGTGCTGTTCAAGCCGAGCGAACTGACGCCGAAAGTCGCCGAGCTGACGGTGCAGTGCTGGATCGAAGCCGGTTTGCCGGCGGGCGTGTTGAACCTGCTGCAAGGCGCGCGGGAAACCGGTATCGCCCTGGCGGCGAATCCTGGGATCGACGGGTTGTTCTTCACCGGTTCCAGCCGCACCGGCAATCATCTGCACCAGCAATTCTCCGGGCGCCCGGACAAGATCCTCGCCCTGGAAATGGGCGGCAACAACCCGCTGGTGGTGGATGAAGTGGCCGACGTGGATGCGGCGGTCTACACCATTATCCAGTCGGCGTTTATCTCCGCTGGCCAGCGTTGCACCTGTGCCCGTCGCCTGCTGGTGCCGGAAGGTGCGTGGGGCGATGCGTTGCTGGCGCGCCTGGTGGCGGTCAGCGCGACGATCGAAGTGGGCGCGTTTGATCAGCAGCAAGCGCCATTCATGGGCTCGGTGATTTCCCTGGCGGCGGCCAAAGCGTTGATGGAAGCGCAGGAATTGATGCTCGCCAACGGCGCCGTGGCGCTGCTGGAAATGACCCAGCCGCAGGCGCAGGCCGCGCTGCTGACCCCTGGCATTATCGATGTGACCGGCGTGACCGAGCGCGAAGACGAAGAACTGTTCGGCCCCCTGTTGCAGGTGATTCGCTACGCTGATTTTGCAGGCGCGATTGCCGAGGCCAACAACACCCAATACGGCTTGGCCGCTGGCTTGTTGTCGGACTCCGAAGCGCGTTACCAGCAGTTCTGGCTGGAAAGCCGCGCGGGGATCGTCAACTGGAACAAGCAACTGACCGGCGCGGCGAGTACTGCGCCGTTTGGTGGGGTCGGGGCCTCGGGCAACCATCGCGCCAGTGCGTATTACGCGGCGGATTATTGTGCGTATCCGGTGGCGTCGTTGGAAACGCCAAGCTTGGTAGTTCCAGCAACACTGACCCCAGGTATTACCCTGAACTAAAGATGCCACCGACCCAATGTGGGAGCTGGCTTGCCTGCGATGCAGACGACTCGGTCTTTCAGATACACCGAGGTGATGCCATCGCAGGCAAGCCAGCTCCCACATTGATCGGGTTTGCAGATATAGAGTTGCGGTGATTTAGAAATCGCAGTTGATGCCTATAAAAACAGATGTTCGTGGAGCCTCGCCGATGAAATCCTATGAAGTCAATTTTGACGGTCTAGTGGGGCCGACCCATAACTACGGCGGTTTGTCCTTCGGCAACGTCGCGTCCCAGAGCAACAGCCAGCAGCATTCCAACCCCAAGGAAGCGGCGTTGCAGGGCCTGCAAAAAATGAAAGCCCTGACGGACATGGGCTTTGTCCAAGGCGTGCTCGCGCCGCAGGAACGCCCCGATGTGGCCGCCTTGCGCAGCCTTGGTTTCAGCGGTAGCGACGCCCAGGTCATCCAGCAAGCCGCCAAGGATGCCATGCCGTTGCTGGTGGCAAGCTGCTCCGCATCGAGCATGTGGGTGGCCAACGCCGCCACGGTCAGCCCCAGCGCCGACACTGCCGATGGCCGCGTGCATTTCACCGCCGCCAACCTCAACTGCAAATACCACCGCAGCATCGAACACCCGACCACCAGCCGCGTGCTGGGGGCGATGTTTGCCGATCAGAAGCACTTCGCCCACCACGCCGCGTTGCCGGCAGTGGCGCAGTTCGGTGACGAAGGCGCGGCCAACCACACGCGTTTCTGCCGTGAGTACGGCGAAGCCGGTGTGGAGTTTTTTGTGTTCGGCCGCAGTGCGTTCGACAGCCGTTTCCCGGCGCCGCAAAAGTACCCGGCGCGCCAGACGCTCGAAGCCTCCCAGGCCGTTGCGCGTTTGCACGGCCTGAAGGAAGAAGGCGTGGTCTACGCCCAGCAGAACCCGGCTGTGATCGATGCCGGTGTGTTCCACAACGACGTGATTGCGGTGGGCAACGGCGAAGTGCTGTTCTATCACGAGGATGCGTTCCTCAATACCGAACAGATGCTGGCTGAGCTGCAAGCCAAGTTAGGCAAGCTGGGCGGCAACTTCCAGTCGGTCTGCGTGCCCCGCGCCCTGGTCAGCGTCGAGGACGCGGTGCGTTCCTACCTGTTCAACAGCCAATTGCTGACCCGCGCCGATGGCTCGATGCTGCTGATCGTGCCGGAAGAATGCCGCGCCAACGAACGCGTGTGGCATTACCTGCAAGGCTTGACGGCTGCCGGTGGGCTGATCCGTGAAGTGAAGGTCTTCGACCTCAAGCAAAGCATGCAGAACGGCGGTGGCCCGGCATGCCTGCGCTTGCGCGTGGCGTTGAATGAAACGGAACTGGCGGCGGTGAATCCAGGCGTTATCATGACCGCGCCGTTGTACGAAACACTGACCCAGTGGGTAGGCAAGCACTACCGCGACAGCCTGCGGGAAACCGATCTGGCTGACCCGCAATTGTTGCTTGAATGCCGGACGGCACTGGATGAACTGACGCAAATCCTTAAACTGGGCTCGGTTTATCCTTTCCAGATCAATTAAACGCCGCACGGCTGAGAGTTATATATGACCACCGACACCCTGAAACTGATTCTTGAAGACACCGACGGCACCCAGCTGGAAACCTCCTGCACCCGCGTCGCCGTGGTGTGGCAGGGCAAGGAAATCTGGATCCAGCACGACGGCCGTGGCCAGCTGCTGATCGGCGTGGACGTGGAAGAAGGCGACGCCGAATACGCCAATCTGCTGATGCGCCCACTGGCCACCAACCTGATGAGCCTGCAACTGGAAATGGAACCGGCCGACGTTGAAGGTGACGACGACGATCACGTCCACGGCCCAGGCTGCAATCACTAAGAGAAGTTGCTTATGCTCGCCCTCGGCAAACTGCTTGAACTGACCCTCGCCGGTCGTGAACCGGCGCAAAAAATTCAACTGACTGTCGACGGCGTGCAGATGCGCTGGCTCAGCGAGGGCGCGCTTGAAGTGCGCCCGCCGCAGGGCAAGGACAACGGCGGCGACCTGCTGCTGTCGTCCGGCATCCATGGCAACGAAACGGCGCCGATCGAACTGCTCGACCGCCTGTTGCATGGCATCGCCCGTGGGGAGATCAAGCCCCGCAACCGTATTCTGTTCCTGTTCGGCAACCCCGAGGCCATGCGTCGCGGCGAGCGTTACCTCGAACTGGACGTCAACCGGCTGTTCAACGGCCGTCACGAACAAAACATCGGCCCGGAGGCCATGCGCGCCGCCGAGCTTGAGCAACTGGCCCGCAGCTTTTTCAGCTTGCCTGACCGCTGGCGCCTGCATTACGACCTGCATACCGCGATTCGCGGCTCGAAGATCGAGCAGTTTGCGCTGTACCCGTGGAAGGACGGGCGCCAGCATTCGCGACGCGAGCTGGCGCGCCTGAACGGTGCCGGCATGCAAGCGGTGCTGCTGCAAAACAAGACCTCCATTACCTTCACCGCCTTTACCTACGAGCAACTGGACGCCGAGGCCTTCACCCTTGAGTTGGGCAAGGCGCGGCCGTTCGGGCAAAACCAGGGTGTGGATGTGTCACGCCTGGAGACGCGCCTCAAGCAGATTATCGAAGGCATCGAGCCGGCCACCGACAGTCTCGATGGCTTGCTACTGTTTGCGGTGTCCCGTGAAGTGATCAAGCACAGTGACGCCTTCCTGTTGCACCTGCCGGCCGATGTGGAAAATTTCTCACCGTTGGCCAAGGGCTTTTTGCTGGCCGAAGACGTGGCCAAGACGCGTTGGGTGATTGAGGAGGAGGGAGCACGCATTATCTTCCCCAACCCGAAGGTCAAGAATGGCCTGCGGGCGGGGATTTTGATCGTACCTAGCCTGGGTGAAGCGTTGGCTTAGTTGCCAATGTCCTTCGATGCATAGGAGGTGCGCAACGGCAGTCCGAACTCTTTGCGGATGCCATTTTCGGTGAAGGCTTGCGGGTTGGTTTGCGTCGGCGGTGTAGTGGGGTCCAAGTCGAAGTCAAACGGCTCCATTGCGATCGGCAAGCCCACGGCCTGTCGCTCTATATTGGGCGTCTGTACGGTTTGATCGCCATATGCTTCCGCTGTTTTCCCTGAAACCGCCGTGCCGGTGACGGCGTTATAGGCGTGGCATAACTCGTGATACAGGCCAATGATCGGCAGCAGGCCCGATGGGCTGAAGTTTGGGTTGTATTTCACTAGCCCGCCGTAGTCTGGTGTGCCTGGTTGGCCATCGCGGATGATCGGCTGATCGGTGGTGGAAGAGAGGCTGAATGACGCGTTCGCCATTTCAAAGTACTCAATCCGCACGGCTTTGCCGCCCAATTGCGCTGCTTTATCCAACGCCTGCAGCAGTTTTTGGCCGTTGGGTGAAAGGCGAAATATTGCAAGGTCTGCCTCGACCCGCGCGATGAACTCCGGCGAGCCCTCGATAAGTACCCCGACTTTGCCCGCATCGCTCGCCGCGACCGGTATGTGATGAATGGCGTTGGGGTCGTCTGGCATCAGCACCGCCATAATCTGATCCACGGACGGTAAAGGCAGGGTGTTGAGCTTTTCCAGCATCCACTTACGGCGTTGAGCGTTGGTGATGGCGACCAGGGTGGTATCGGCCTGGCTGTAGACCGTGTCGATCGGTTTCAGCCCGCAGACACGGTCATGACCTCGGCCCGGGTAGATCGCGTGGGTGCCGGTGCCGGCCGTGATGACGTCGTTACCGTCGCCACCACTGAGAATGTTATGCCCGCTGCCGCCGGTGATGGTGTCTTGGCCGGGGCCGCCGTCGACAAAGCTCAGTCCGCTGCCTGCCTGAACACGGTCATCGCCTTCGCCAGCGTATACCCGCGTGGTTTCAGCGCTGGAAATTTGGATGCTGTCATCACCGCTGCCGGTGTCCAGGTTGCAGATGCCCGAAGTGATCCTCACGTTGTCGTCGCCTTCGCCGGTCAGCAGCGTGGTGTGCCGGCCGCCGACGCACAGGTAGTCATCGCCAGGACCGGATCTGATGACGACGGGGTTTTCTATCCCATCATCGATGTACACCGAGTCAGCACCCTCACGGGTATTGAGAACAATGACCTGCTTTTGGGATGAGGGCTTTATCCGGTAAAGCACCTTCGCTACGTACAAATGCAGATGGTCCTGCACGGCCGTGAGCCAGAGGGTGTTTTGCTCGGTCTTGAAGGTGAAGCGCAGCAGGTCATCCATAGGGGGCTTGTGGTTCATCGTACGCAACCTAATGCGTGCCACGTTCAGGTGGCTGTCCAGGTAGATCGTATCCTCGGAGGATAACGGCAGGATGGGGTTCAGTCCCAAGTCGTTGAGAGATAGGCAGCCGCCATGTATGGCGTAGGTCGCGCTGGGGGTGTCAGGCACAAAGAGGGGGCGGGTCATGGTGTGACAGGTCTCTGATGAGTGGAGGGCTGGGGATCAGCCGGTGGCTCACTAGACCGTATCTGCTCGGAGGGGCGGTGGTAGATGTTTGAATGAAAACGCCCCGGTCACTGACGTGAGCGGGGCGTTTGCGCAGGCCTGGATTTAGACGGCCAGCTTCTGCTCGCTGCGACGAATGGCGCGGACTTTGTGCAGGGTGTCGGCGCAGGTACGTGCAGCTTCCTGGCCCTTGTGCACGAAGTGCTCGTAGAAGAAGGTGTGGTGCTCACTGCCTGCATGGAAGTGATGCGGCGTCAGCGATACCGAGAACACCGGCACTTCGGTTTCCAGCTGCACTTGCATCAGGCCGCTGACCACCGATTGGGCGACGAACTCGTGACGGTAGATGCCACCGTCCACCACCAGCGCGGCGGCGACGATACCGGCGTAGCGGCCGGTCTTGGCCAGCAGCTTGGCGTGCAGGGGCATTTCAAAGGCGCCGCCGACTTCGAAGAAATCGATGTCCGATTCCTGGTAGCCCTGGGCGATCATTTCGGCGAGGAAGCCTTTGCGCGATTGGTCGACAATATCCTTGTGCCAGCAGGCCTGGATAAATGCGACGCGCTCGCCGTGATGGTTTTTGCTTTTGCTGTCGATTGCGGTGGGTTGCATGTTCTGACTCCTGTTTAAGAAAAAAACAGGGCGATATGAATCGAATGGGATTTAAGGGTACGCAAGACGAGCGGCCCTTAGGTGCCAATCCCGTTCTCTCTTCATCCGGACTATGACCGTCGGCCCCGGGATCACACCGGGTCTGCTGACCTTGGCGCCGCCCCGCGTGAGCAGTTCGAGGCGCCAAGCGCTCGCGGGCTATACACATTGCGTGTAATTACCGCCGGTGGGGAATTGCACCCCGCCCTGAGAACGTTGCCACCAGAACCCTGGCGGCGGAGAGTTTTTATCATGGTTTTTCAAAAACTGCACGGCTGCCGTATCGATAGGCTATATCGGTTTGTTTGGTTGGTATTCGATTGAATATGCCCGGGGCTTGATATTCCGTGGCGTTGCCCGCAGTAATGACCTTCAAAAGGACTTATCCACTCCGTAAGAGGCCTGTTTCATGTCTGTGATCGACCTGCGCAGCGACACCGTGACCCAACCCACTCCCGGCATGCGAGACGCCATGGCCAACGCCGCCAGCGGCGACGACGTGTATGGCGAAGACCCCAGCGTCAACCTTCTGGAAGCCGAAATGGCCAAGCGCCTGGGCTTCGAGGCTGCGTTGTTCGTGCCCACCGGCACCATGAGCAACCTGCTGGCGCTGATGGCGCACTGTGAGCGCGGCGAGGAATACATCGTCGGCCAGCAAGCCCATACCTACAAATACGAAGGTGGTGGCGCGGCGGTGCTCGGTTCGATCCAGCCGCAACCGCTTGAGGTGCAGGCGGATGGCTCCCTCGACCTGGACCAGGTGTTGGAGGCGATCAAGCCTGACGATTTCCACTTCGCCCGCACGCGCTTGCTGGCGTTGGAAAACACCATGCAAGGCAAGGTGCTGCCGCTGGCATACCTGGCCAAGGCGCGCGCGTTTACCCGTGAGCATGGCCTGGCGCTGCACTTGGATGGCGCGCGGATCTACAACGCGGCGGTCAAGCTGGGGGTGGATGCGCGGGAGATCGCCGG
Source organism: Pseudomonas acericola (SeqCode) (assembly GCF_053456465.1). Classification (NCBI taxonomy): domain Bacteria; kingdom Pseudomonadati; phylum Pseudomonadota; class Gammaproteobacteria; order Pseudomonadales; family Pseudomonadaceae; genus Pseudomonas; species Pseudomonas acericola (SeqCode). The sequence continues at coordinate 385,694 of NZ_JBRFJB010000001.1, forward strand.
GTATTTCGATTCGGTCTCGGTGTGCCTGTCCAAAGGTCTGGGCGCGCCGATTGGCTCGGTGCTGTGCGGCTCGCAGGTGTTGATCGCCAAGGCGCGGCGTTTGCGCAAGATGGTCGGCGGCGGCATGCGCCAGGCCGGCTCGCTGGCGGCGGCGGGGCTGTACGCGCTGGATCACCAGGTGCAGCGCTTGGCCGACGACCATGCCAACGCGCAATGGCTGGGGGATGAGCTGCGCAAGGCCGGCTACACGGTGGAGCCGGTGCAGACCAATATGGTCTACGTACAGATCGGCGACCAGGCCCAGGCGCTCAAGGCGTTTGCCGCCGAGCGCGGGATCAAGTTGAGCGCCGCACCGCGCCTGCGCATGGTCACCCATTTGGATGTGAGCCGCGCGCAGATCGAACAGGTGCTGGCGACATTCGTCGAATTTTCGCGCAAATGAGCCTGCACACCGTCTAATTGAACGTTTCAATCGTATAAACACGCTGTACCACCGGCAAAGGGCCGATATAATGCGGCCCTTTGCCGTCGCTCCGTCTGATGATGTTGCGCACTGGCCTTTGGCCGCAGCCTCCGTGGAAGAACCTAATGAAAAGCGCAGAAATCCGTGAAGCCTTCCTTCGCTTCTTCGAAGAGCAAGGCCACACCCGTGTAGCCTCCAGCTCTTTGATCCCAGGCAATGACCCAACCCTGCTGTTCACCAACGCGGGGATGAACCAGTTCAAGGACTGCTTCCTGGGCCAGGAAAAGCGCGCCTACACCCGCGCCACCAGCAGCCAGAAGTGCGTACGCGCCGGCGGCAAGAACAGTGACCTGGAAAACGTCGGTTACACCGCGCGTCACCACACCTTCTTCGAAATGCTGGGCAACTTCAGCTTTGGCGACTATTTCAAGAAAGATGCGATCACCTTCGCCTGGACCTTCCTGACTGGCGTGCTGAAGCTGCCGAAGGAAAAACTCTGGGTCACCGTGTATGCCACGGACGACGAAGCGTATGACATCTGGACCCAACAAATCGGCGTGCCGCAAGAGCGCATGATCCGTATCGGCGACAACAAAGGCGCGCCGTACGCTTCCGACAACTTCTGGACCATGGGCGATACCGGCCCGTGCGGCCCTTGCACCGAGATCTTCTACGACCACGGCGCCGACATCTGGGGTGGCCCGCCGGGTTCGCCGGAAGAAGACGGCGACCGCTACATCGAGATCTGGAACAACGTGTTCATGCAGTTCAACCGCACCGCCGATGGCGTGTTGCATCCGTTGCCAGCGCCGTCGGTAGACACCGGCATGGGCCTGGAGCGGATCAGTGCGGTGATGCAGCACGTGCACTCCAACTATGAAATCGATCTGTTCACAAACCTGCTGAGCGCCTCGGCAGCGGCCATTGGCTGCGCCAATGAAAGCCAGTCTTCGCTCAAGGTAGTGTCCGACCACATCCGTTCCTGCGGCTTCCTGATCGCCGATGGCGTGCTGCCGTCGAACGAAGGCCGTGGTTATGTGCTGCGCCGCATCATCCGTCGCGCCTGCCGCCACGGTAACAAGCTGGGCGCCACCGGCAGCTTCTTCTACAAGATCGTCGCGGCACTGGTTGCCGAGATGGGCGAAGCTTTCCCGGAGCTCAAGCAGCAGCAAGGCAACATCGAGCGCGTGCTCAAGGCGGAGGAGGAGCAGTTCTCCAAGACCCTGGACCACGGCCTGAAAATTCTCGAACAGGACCTGGCCGGCCTCAAAGGCACCGTGGTCCCGGGCGACGTAGTGTTCAAGTTGTACGACACCTACGGCTTCCCGATGGACCTGACCGCCGACATCGCCCGTGAGCGCGAGCTGACCATCGACGAAGCCGGTTTTGAGCGTGAGATGGAAGCCCAGCGTGTGCGTGCGCGTTCCGCCAGCTCTTTTGGCCTGGACTACAACACCCTGGTCAAGGTTGATGTGCCGACCGAGTTCACCGGCTACAGCGCCACCGTGGGTTCGGCCAAGATCGTCGCCATTTATAAAGACGGCAAGTCGGTCGATGTGTTGAACGAAGGCGAAGAAGCGGTGGTGGTCCTGGACCAGACGCCGTTCTACGCCGAATCCGGTGGCCAGGTCGGTGACTGTGGCTTCCTGAGTTCGACGTCGGGCCGTTTTGACGTGCGCGACACCACCAAGACCGGCGGTGCGTTCCTGCATCACGGTGTGATGGTGCTGGGCAACCTGACGATCGGTGCGCCGGTCGATACCCAGGTCGATGCCGATGTACGCCACGCCACTGCACTGAACCACTCGGCCACGCATTTGCTGCACGCGGCATTGCGCCAGGTCCTGGGCGATCACGTCCAGCAGAAAGGCTCGTTGGTGGATAGCCAGCGCCTGCGTTTCGACTTCAGCCACTTCGAAGCGATCAAGCCTGAGCAGATCAAGGCGCTGGAAGACATCGTCAACGCCGAGATCCGCAAGAACACCCCGGTGCAAACCGAAGAAACCGACATCGAGACCGCCAAGGCCAAGGGCGCCATGGCGCTGTTCGGCGAGAAGTATGGCGACAGCGTGCGCGTACTGAGCATGGGCGGCGATTTCTCGGTGGAGCTGTGTGGCGGTATTCACGCCAACCGTACCGGTGACATCGCCCTGATGAAAATCATCAGCGAAGGCGGCGTGGCGTCCGGTGTACGCCGTATTGAGGCAGTGACCGGCGCTGCGGCCCTGGCCTACCTGAATGCCGCCGAAGAACAACTCAAGGAAGCGGCCAGCCTGGTCAAGGGCAGCCGCGACAACCTGATCGACAAACTGTCCGCTGTGCTGGAGCGCAATCGCGCCCTGGAGAAACAGCTGGAGCAGTTGCAAGCCAAGGCAGCCAGCGCGGCGGGCGACGATCTGTCGGCCACGGCCCTGGACGTCAAGGGTGTGAAAGTCCTGGCGACGCGTCTGGACGGCCAGGACGGCAAGGCGCTGTTGGCCTTGGTCGATCAGTTGAAGAACAAGCTCGGCCGCGCAGTGATCCTGCTCGGCGGTGTCCATGAGGATAAGGTCGTTCTGGTTGCCGGTGTAACCAAGGACCTGACTGGCCAACTCAAGGCCGGTGATTTGATGAAGCAAGCCGCTGCGGCAGTGGGCGGGAAGGGCGGTGGTCGTCCAGACATGGCACAAGGCGGTGGTGTAGACGCCGGTGCCCTGGACGCGGCCCTGGCCCTGACCGTGCCGTTTGTCGAAGCGGGTATTTAAGGCACTGGTGGCGCGCCCATGGTCTAGTCATGGGCGCGCGCAGGTGCTGGAAGATTGGTTTATTGGGCGCCCCTTTACGGGCTGAGGCGGCTTAGAAATGGCTTTGATCGTACAGAAATTTGGAGGCACCTCGGTCGGCTCCGTCGAACGAATCGAGCAGGTGGCCGACAAGGTTAAGAAATTCCGTGATGCCGGCGACGACCTGGTGGTGGTGCTGTCGGCCATGAGCGGCGAGACCAATCGCCTGATCGACCTGGCCAAGGCTATCAGCGGTGATCAACCGCCGCTGCCGCGTGAGCTGGATGTGATCGTGTCCACCGGTGAGCAGGTGACCATCGCCTTGCTGGCCATGGCGCTGAACAAGCGCGGTGTGCCGGCGGTGTCCTACACTGGCAGCCAGGTACGCATCCTTACGGACAGCGCACATACCAAGGCGCGCATCCTGCAGATCGACGATCAGAAAATTCGTACTGATCTGAAAGCAGGGCGCGTGGTAGTTGTAGCGGGCTTCCAGGGTGTTGACGAGCACGGCAACATCACCACCCTCGGGCGTGGCGGTTCGGACACCACCGGCGTGGCGCTGGCAGCGGCTCTCAAGGCCGATGAATGCCAGATCTACACCGATGTGGACGGCGTCTATACCACTGACCCGCGTGTGGTGTCCGTGGCCCAGCGCCTGGATAAGATCACCTTTGAAGAGATGCTGGAAATGGCCAGCCTCGGTTCCAAGGTGTTGCAGATCCGCGCGGTGGAGTTCGCCGGCAAGTACAACGTTCCGCTGCGCGTATTGCACAGCTTCAAAGAGGGTCCGGGCACCCTCATTACTATTGATGAAGAGGAATCCATGGAACAGCCGATCATTTCCGGTATCGCTTTCAACCGTGATGAAGCCAAGCTGACTATCCGTGGCGTGCCAGACACCCCGGGCGTGGCTTTCAAGATTCTGGGCCCGATCAGCGACGCGAATGTTGAAGTCGACATGATCGTGCAGAACGTTTCCCACGATAACACCACCGATTTCACCTTCACCGTGCACCGCAACGAGTACGATGCGGCGCTGAAGATCCTGGAGAACACCGCCAGCGAGATTGGCGCGCGTGAAGTGGTTGGCGATACCAAGATCGCCAAGGTGTCGATCGTGGGCGTGGGCATGCGTTCCCATGCCGGCGTTGCCAGCCGCATGTTCGGCGCCCTGGCGAAGGAGAGCATCAACATCCAGATGATCTCCACATCGGAGATCAAGGTCTCGGTGGTGATCGAAGAGAAGTACCTGGAGTTGGCTGTACGCGCGCTGCATACCGCGTTCGAGCTGGATGCTCCGGCCCGACAGGGCGAGTGATGTAAGGCCAGGAAGGCGCGGTTTACCGCGCCTTTCCTTTTTTTGTAGGGCGCATGTTCTTTTGCGTGGGCTCGACAATACTTAGGCGGGTAGGGCTATGGCCATCAGGTTGTAGGTCGAACGCCTTTTTTTTGCAGACTGTTGTTCCTGAACTGAAATGCGTGAGGAGAAAGGTATGCTGATTCTGACTCGTCGTTGCGCAGAAAGCCTGATTATCGGTGATGGCGAAATCACCGTGACCGTGCTCGGCGTCAAAGGCAATCAAGTGCGTATTGGGGTTAACGCTCCGAAAGAGGTAGCGGTCCACCGCGAGGAAATCTACCTGCGGATCAAGAAAGAGAAGGACGAAGAACCAAGCCTTTAATTTTTATCGTTTTTTATGTTTGCAAACGGGGAAGAACGTGGTTAATATACGCCCCGTGTTGCGGAGAGCTGGCCGAGTGGCCGAAGGCGCTCCCCTGCTAAGGGAGTACACCTCAAAAGGGTGTCGGGGGTTCGAATCCCCCGTTCTCCGCCATTATTTGCTTAGTACGTTGCAATCTGGTTTTTTCGTAAGTTGTTGAAAATAAACGAAAAAATAGCTTTACATAGAGATTGAACGGCCTATAATGCGCGGCAACAAATGCACTCGTAGCTCAGCTGGATAGAGTACTCGGCTACGAACCGAGCGGTCACAGGTTCGAATCCTGTCGAGTGCACCATTTAAGAGTCAGTTGCAGCAATGCAGGTGACTTTGCTCCAACCAGTTGTGATCTGGTCTAAAAACACAATCTGCACTCGTAGCTCAGCTGGATAGAGTACTCGGCTACGAACCGAGCGGTCACAGGTTCGAATCCTGTCGAGTGCACCATACAAACAAAAAGCCCGCCTAGTGCGGGCTTTTTGCCGTCTGGGGTTTGAGTAGGATTTATCCCAGGCTTTATCTTTTCTCCTATGTCATGTGTTTTCCTTTCGGGCTGCGTCGTCGCAGTTCATAGATCCAGCCGTTGCTCAGCTTTTGCTCGCAAGCGCTTGTTCTTTCCAGTTTTTTAACGTTTAAAGCGGTCGGGCGGTGTATCATTGCGCCCGTCAGCCCCGCCGGGGCTTGTGGAATACCTCCATGGACTTACCCAGTAGTTACTCAGTACCCCGTTTTACCAATCATGAATTGACTGATTGATCCTTCCGGCGTGCCCCGCTGCTGGGAGTGGAGTTCGCCTATGACCGAAGTAGAAGTAAAGAAAACACAAGAAAGCCTGCAGGATCGCCTGGCTCAAGTCATCGAGCTGCTGCAGCGCCAGCGCGTGGTCGAAGACCTCACGCATCGCCAGGAAGGTCCGAACCACGACCGCGTCGAAAACCTGGTTCACCGGCAAAACCTCGTCGAGCTGCAACGCAAACTCGATGATCTGCACTCCGCCGACGTCGCCTACATTCTCGAAGCCTTGCCGCTTGATGATCGACTGACCCTCTGGCAGTTGGTCAAGGCTGACCGCGACGGCGACATCCTCCTCGAAGTATCCGACTCGGTACGTGAAACCCTGATCGCCGACATGGACGATCACGAGCTCCTGGCTGCAGCCAAGGAGATGGATGCCGACGAACTCGCTGACCTGGCCCCTGAGCTGCCGCGTGATGTCGTGCATGAGCTGATGGAGGCCCTCGATGGCCAGCAGCGTGAGCGAGTACGCTCCGCGCTGTCCTATGACGAGGATCAGGTCGGCGCCCTGATGGACTTCGAGATGGTCACTATCCGCGAAGACGTCAGCCTGGAAGTGGTATTGCGTTACCTGCGTCGCCTCAAAGAGCTGCCAGGTCACACCGACAAGCTGTTCGTGGTGGATTACGAAGGCATCCTCAAGGGTGTGCTGCCGATCAAGCGTTTGCTGGTCAATGACCCGGACAAGAAAGTCGCGGATCTGATGGCCAGCGATACGGTGAGTTTTCACCCGGACGAAGATGCCTACGAAGCTGCGCAGGCGTTTGAGCGTTATGACTTGATCTCAGCCCCGGTGGTCGACAAGAACGGCAAGTTGATTGGCCGTTTGACCATCGATGAAATGGTCGACTTGATTCGTGAAGAAAGTGAGACTGAAGTCCTCAACATGGCGGGTCTGCGTGAAGAGGAAGATATCTTTGCCTCGGTCTGGCGCTCACTGCAAAACCGTTGGGCCTGGTTGGCCGTCAACCTGATCACGGCCTTCATTGCGTCGCGGGTTATTGGGCTGTTCGAAGGCTCAATCGAGAAGCTGGTGGCGCTCGCGGCACTGATGCCGATTGTGGCCGGGATCGGCGGCAACTCGGGTAACCAGACGATCACCATGATCGTGCGCGCCATGGCGCTGGACCAGGTGAGTACTGCCAACTCATCGCGCTTGCTGCGTAAGGAGCTGGCAGTGGGCCTGATCAACGGCCTGGTGTGGGGTGGGGTGATCGGTGTGGTGGCTTACTTGCTGTACGGCAGTTGGTCGCTTGGCGTCGTGATGACGGCTGCCATGACGCTCAACCTGCTGTTGGCGGCGCTGATGGGGGTGTTGATCCCCATGACCCTGGCGCGCCTTGGGCGCGATCCTGCCATGGGTGCCAGTGTGATGATTACTGCAATGACCGACAGTGGTGGTTTCTTCATCTTCCTGGGTCTGGCAACAATCTTCCTGCTCTGATCCTATCCTGAGGGGGCAACTCTGCCCCCTTGTTGCATTCCCTTTACAAATTCCATGCAAAAAAAAGCCAGCACTTAGCTGGCTTCGGCTTTCAGTTGTCTATCAATTGGCTTCTGCGGCCGCCTCGACGTCGTGCGCGATAAGCGAGACGAGAGCATTTTGCTGGCGGTGGGAGAGCTGACGAAAACGCTGCAGCAGTTCGCGTTCGTGCAGCGACAGCTCGGGGCTGTCCAGGCGCATGCTCAACTCTTCGCCCAACGCACCTTCCTGAATAAGGCTTTGCTCCAGGCGCGCGATGATTTCGGAGTTCATGCTGCGGTGATGATTGCGAGCCACCTCGGCAATGCGTTCCCGCATTCCGTCTGGCAGACGTACGACGAACTTGTCAGCCGTACGGCTGGAATAAATTGCCTGTTTCAATGGGCGCATATATTTAACCGGTTAGTTCAGGGGAGCGGTTTTTGGAATTGGCCGCAAGCGATGAGAGTTAAGACAAGGCTCACGACCAAAGTTCAACCTGAATTGCAAAGAGGCCGCATCATGCCTCAGATTTGCCAGTTCCTTGGCGTCAATTCTGTGACAAATATTGAACTGCCTACAGGCTTAATGCCAGCACTGATTTGCTTTTTTGCGGACTGGTTGGAAAACTTTTCGACGAAAAACCTCATCCAGCAATTTTCGCTTATACCCCGGCCGCAAAAGGGTTGAAGGGCGCACATCCTATAGCAATGTGGCCTTTTGCCCTTAATTTTAAGACTAGTGGCAATCTGCCGATTTACTAGCGCGAGGCGACATAAGGTAGGCGATGGGAAGGGGGCGGCTCAGCGCAATACGGGGTCGAATTTGATCCGCCGGCCGACGATGAGGGTCAGCAAGAGAAGGCTGGCAAACACGCCGCTGGCTATAAAGGATGTGGTTTGCTCATCTTGGGCGTTGACGTTGAGTCCCAGAATGGCAGCAGCCAAGGTCAAGCAAAGGAACATCCAGGCAGGCTTGCTCATGGGTACGCCCTCAGAAAACCCAATGTTCGGAGGAGGGCGCTGCTTGAGTGCCCTGTGTCAGATGGATGTCGGATTGTGGCTTGGCGGTCATCACGGCCAATTGCGGGCGCTGTTGCAAGTGATGCGGCACGGGCTGGTGCAACTGCGCGGTGTCTTCGCTGTTGCTCGATTGGAAGTGGAACATCACCAATGCGGCCAGGGCCACGGTATTGAGAGCTAACAGAAGCGCGCTGTTCATGATCATGTTCTCCGTGGCTGGCGTTGCCAAATGGGTGTTGTAGGAGAGGTATTGCAGAACCCGTGCCAACGTTTTATTTCAATTAAATCAGTGGTTTAGATGTTATTTGCAGGTCTGTTTTATTGCAATTTGCAATGATGGCATTTTGGGAGAGTGCATTTTGCACGATGGCGCCAAGTGCCTGGATTTGCTGGGGCAGGCTGTAGTCGCCCAGGCAGGCAGCGGCCTACACTCAAAAAGCCTACGGACGACATGACAAAACCCACCTCGGCCGTTAACATGCACGCCGTCCGTCGCACTGCCCCTGGCGCAGCGACGGCGATTTGTCCCAGTAGCTCAATTGGATAGAGCATCCCCCTCCTAAGGGGAAGGTTGGCCGTTCGAACCGGCCCTGGGACACCAGATCCAAAGCCCCGCACAGATCACTCTGGCGGGGCTTTTTTGTGGGCGTTCGTCAAAGACGCGCCGAACCTTGCCGCGGTTCTGGGTTCACAGCAGGTGCCCGGCTTATTTATCGCTATCTGTGTATCTGACAGGCAGCCGGGCAACGTCTGACGGTTAAGCAAAATAATCCCCGGAAACAGCATTTGCCGCCTGTCCGGGTCCGTCACCCAGGACTATCATGCCGATAGCCCTGTCCCTCACTGCAAGGAGCCGCTCGGAACGCCGATGCGCCAGATCTGGAAATCTTTTCGAGCCCTTTATTTCGCCTCCTTGATGATGCTGATCGGCTCCGGCCTGCTCAGTACCTACCTGGCCTTGCGCCTGGCGGCCGACCATGTGGACAGCCTGTGGGTCGGTGCGCTGATGGCGGCCAACTATTTTGGCCTGGTGCTGGGTGGCAAGATCGGGCACCGCCTGATCGCCCGGGTCGGGCATATTCGTGCGTATGCCACCTGTGCCGGGATCGTCGGTGCGGCGGTGTTGGGGCACGGCCTGATCGACTGGCTGCCGGCCTGGATTGTGCTGCGGATCATCGTCGGCTTGGGGATGATGTGCCAATACATGGTCATCGAGAGCTGGCTCAATGAGCAGGCCGACGCCAAGCAGCGCGGCGTGGTGTTCAGCGGCTACATGATCGCTTCCTACCTGGGGCTGGTGCTGGGGCAGTTGATCCTGGTGATGCATCCCCAGCTCGGTCTGGAATTGCTGATGCTGGTCGCGCTGTGCTTTGCCCTGTGCCTGGTGCCGGTGGCCATGACCCGGCGGATTCACCCGGCGCCGCTGCATCCTGCGCCGATGGAGCCGCGCTTCTTTATCAAGCGGGTGCCGCAGTCGCTGAGTACGGTGCTGGGTGCGGGGTTGATCGTTGGTTCGTTCTACGGTCTGGCGCCGCTTTACGCCTCCCAGCAAGGGCTGACGACGGAGCAGGTCGGTCTGTTCATGGGTTCCTGCATTTTTGCCGGCCTGCTGGTGCAGTGGCCGCTGGGCTGGTTGTCCGACCGTTATGACCGGGCCTTGTTGATTCGCTGTTTTGCCTTGTGCCTGGCGGTCGCCGCGTTGCCGTTGGCGATCATGACGCAGGTGCCGCTGGAGGTGCTGTTCGTGGCGGGCTTCCTGTGTTCACTGGTGCAGTTCTGTCTTTACCCGTTGGCCGTGGCCTTTTCCAACGACCATGTTGAGGGTGACCGCCGCGTGTCGCTGACCGCTATGCTGTTGGTGACCTACGGTGTCGGTGCCAGTATCGGGCCGCTGTTGGCCGGCGTGGTGATGAAGCTCTTCGGCAGTCAGATGCTGTACGCGTTCTTCAGCTTGTGTGCGCTGATCCTGGTGTGGCGCATACGGCCGAAGGCGGTGACCAACCTGCATCAGGTGGATGATGCGCCGCTGCATCACGTGGCGATGCCTGACAGCATGTCCAGCTCGCCGCTGGTGGCTGCGCTGGACCCGCGGGTAGACGAGCAGGTGGTGCAGGAGCAGATGCAAACCGCTGTGCCGGAAGAGCCCGTACCTGAAACCGAGCAGCCGCCAGTAGATGAGCCTGCATTCGAAGGCCCACCGGAGCCTCTGGGCCCTGAAGAACACCCCCATGACTTGAGCAGGGCGCGTCCCTGAATGCAAAAACGGGCAGATCCCATGAGGATCTACCCGTTTTTTTGCGGCGTGCTTTAAGGCTTAAAAGTCGTCGTCTTTGTCAAAGCGCCGTGCTTCGCGTTGCAGCTGGTACACAAAGCGTTCGACCTGGCGTTGCACCAACCCACTCATGTTGTGGAAGCGTACGCCGGCAAAGGTGGTGTTGATCTTTTCTTCGAAGTGCAGGTAACGCAGTTCGACGGAGGTGGTCATGCTGCCGAAGGGCAGGGCGGCGATAAAGCGATCGTAGACCTGGCCCAGTTGCAAGCGCTCGGAGATGTCGCCTTCAAAGCGCAATTTGCAGCCGGTGGCGGAGATGTCCAGCAGCTTACCGCTGACCGGCGCCTTGAGTTTCTCGCCGCCCAGCTCGATGTTCACCAGTTGCGCCAGCTTCAGCGCGGCGCGGAAGGCATTGCGGCGCTGATGGTAGACCACCTCGTCCGGCATGCTGCCGGTGTAGATACGGTGGCCGTCTTTTTCGCTGACGGTGTAGGTGCCGTTGCTTTCCCACGCGACGCGCACGCCTTCGTGGAAGCCTTCGATACGAAACGGTTCGCCGCTTTCCAGGAAGCGCTCGCCATCGCGCGGGATCATTTCGTCCAGTGCCAGGGTCTTGCTGTCCCGGTCGACGTCCACCAGGTAGCTTTGGAAGCGTTGGCTGCGTTCGTGGAAGGTAATGATCAGCGGGTCGTGGCTTTCTTGCAGCATCCGCAGGGTGCCGACAATTTCCAGAGGTGTAGTGAGTACCTTGGGTGGCTGCGGTGTATCTTCCGCATTAAGGGCGTTGAACACGGTTCTTCCATCTCCAGACAAAATACGACTACACGCAAGAACCGGCATTTTGCCAGCATGTAGCGCGCCTTGGATAGGGCGCGCTGTAAACCGGCGTCAGGCTTGGCTGCGGGTGCCTGGCTTGACCAGGCGTGAGGTGGAGCCTTGGGCGTTATACAGGGCCGGTGGCTCGCCGCCATGGAGTATACGCAACTGGTTGGCGGTCGTGGCTTGCTGAAGCTGGATCGACTGACCGTTAAGCAGGTTGGCTTCCTGGCATTGGCTGAGCAGCTCATTGAGTGCCTGGCTCTGCGCCAGCAACTCGTCGCCGACGGAGGAATGACTGGCCAGTTGGCTGAGGCCGTCGTGATCGGTGGGCAGGCCGAGGCTGGCCAGGATCTGGCTGCGCTTCTTGCCATGCTGTTCGAGGAGCACGATGAGCGACTGTTTGCGCGCCAGGATTTCTTCCAGCAAGCGCATATCCCGGCCGTAGAGGGCCAGGGATTCTTCTTTTAGCAGCTCGAGCAATTGTTGCGTCGGCGCCAGATCATCAATGATCAGTTGAAGCAGGGTTTCGTCGTGGTGCATGGCTGGCCTTGGGTTTTAAGCGTCCAAAAGCCCGGCGCAGGCCTTTGCCTAGCGCTCGGCTTCGAAGTTAAGCAGCTTGCTGGCTACACGGTTGCTGTCGACTTTATAGCTGCCATCGGCGATTGCCTGTTTCAACTCGGCCACGCGGGCACTGTTGACAACCGGTTGATCGCGCAGCGAGTCAGTGACCTTCTGCAACTGTTGAGCCTCATTGCTCAGGTGTACGGATTCCCCGCTTTGGCTCGCGCCGGCCTGTTCTGCCTTGGCGGGCAGCGCCTGGGACTTGGCTTCTGCGCTGTCCTTGGCACTGCTGGTGCGCGTAGAACCGGGCAACGCCTGGGAATTATTTAAACGACTGAAATCGATGACCATGATAAAAAAACCTCTGGGTATTTGGACGCTTGCCATGTTTTCGGCCATACCCGGACAAACTTTAGGCTCGATTGACAATAAACCTGCATGCGCACACGTCTGGTACACAGTGTAGGAAAAGCTGGCGCCTGATACCAGTTCTCTATAAAGCCACCTCGACCTGGCCGGGTGCCGTCACCCGTGCCTTGATCACGCGGTTGGAGTTGAGGTTCTTGACCCTGATCTGTTCACTCATGCCGCCATTGGACAGCGCTTCCCCCGGCATTTTTACCTGCAAGGCCCCGCTGCTGGCGGAAATCACCACCTGGTCGCCCTTGCGAATAACCTCGGCCTGTTCCAGATGCACCAGGGTAATGACCTGATCGGTGACCACTGGTCGGGTCAATTTTTGCCCGACCGCCTGATCCACCGAGGTGAGATAGCCCTGGCTGATCAGGCTGATATCACGCTCACGCAGCACAACATCGTCGAAACCGATTATGCCGGTGCGCTTCAGCGGCCGTGCCACCACCACCACATCGCGGAACAGTTTGACCTGCGCCGGCACGAACACGGTCCACGGCGCAGCGCCCTCGCAGCGTACTTTTACGGTCACGCGGCCAATCGGCTGGGCGGGACTTTCCAGGGTGGCTGTCAATTCCTTGTCGCACATCGGCATGCGCAGGCGCGGGTCGAGTTGGTTGACCTGGATTTCATAACGCCCGGGCGTCTGGGTGGTCGCCAGATAATCTTCTACAGTGAACTCAAGAAACCCTTGGGTGACGCCGATAAGTAGATCAGGCAAGGTGACGTTGTCCGCGCGGGCCGTGGTGCCCAAGCCCAAGGCAAGCAGCGCCAGCGGTACGCAAAACAAGCGGCAATACCGTGTCAGGTCAAGGTGTCGGGAAACTGTCGTTTTAATATCCATGACCAATAAATAGCAAAGCTCGTGCCGTTTAGTGTTGGGTGCGCGTCACTGCCCTTATAGGTATGGCCAAAGGTTTTAGCGTGGGAGTCAAGGCATGGCAGGAGTAATGGATTCAGTAAACCAGCGCACACAGCTGGTAGGGCAGAATCGCCTGGAGTTGTTGCTTTTTCGCCTGGATGGCAAACAGCTGTATGGCATCAACGTGTTCAAGGTGCGGGAAGTGTTGCAGTGCCCCAAACTGACGATCATGCCCAAGTCCAGCCCGGTGGTGTGTGGCGTGGCCAACATCCGTGGCGCGACCATTCCGATCCTTGACCTGTCCCTGGCTACCGGCTCGGCAGGTTTGCAGGACCGCGAAAACCCTTTCGTGATCATCACCGAGTACAACACCAAGACCCAGGGCTTCCTGGTGCGCTCGGTGGAGCGCATCGTCAACATGAACTGGGAAGAGATCCATCCGCCGCCCAAGGGCACCGGCCGCGATCACTACCTCACGGCGGTGACGCGGGTGGATAACCAGTTGGTGGAAATCATCGACGTGGAGAAGATCCTCGCCGAAGTGGCGCCTACCTCGGAATCGATTTCCGTCGGTGTGGTCGACGCCGAGACGGCGCACAAGGCGATTTCGCTGCGTGTGCTGACGGTGGATGACTCCTCGGTGGCGCGCAAGCAGGTGACCCGTTGCCTGCAAACCGTCGGCGTAGACGTGGTGGCCCTCAATGATGGGCGCCAGGCGTTGGACTACCTGCGCAAACTGGTCGATGAAGGCAAAAAGCCGGAAGAAGAATTCTTGATGATGATTTCCGACATCGAGATGCCGGAAATGGACGGATACACCCTCACGGCCGAGATACGCAACGATCCACGCATGCAAAAATTGCATATCATCCTGCATACTTCATTGTCGGGCGTATTCAACCAGGCGATGGTCAAGAAGGTCGGTGCCGATGACTTCCTGGCCAAATTCCGCCCGGATGACCTGGCAAACCGGGTTGTTGACCGGATCAAGGCAGCAGATCACGGCTAGGGGATTTCCCCTGGCGGTCACACGATTTAAGAGGCGGTATCATTGTCTACGGGTAATTTGGATTTCGAACAGTTCCGGGTCTTCCTGGAAAAAGCCTGTGGCATATTGCTCGGTGAAAACAAGCAGTACCTGGTATCCAGCCGTCTCAACAAGCTGATGGAACAGCAGGGCATCAAGTCGTTGGGCGAGCTGGTTCAACGTATCCAGGGGCAGCCGCGCAGCGGGCTCAAGGAAATGGTGGTCGATGCCATGACCACCAACGAAACCCTGTGGTTTCGTGACACCTACCCGTTTGAAGTGCTCAAGAGCAAAGTGCTGCCGGAAGCCATCAAGGCCAGCCCGGGCCAGCGCTTGCGCATCTGGTCGGCGGCCTGCTCCTCGGGGCAGGAGCCGTATTCGATCTCGATGTCCATCGACGAGTTCGAGCGGACCAACATGGGCCAACTGAAGGCCGGTGCGCAGATTGTTGCCACCGACCTGTCCGGCACCATGCTCACCAACTGCAAGACCGGCGAGTACGACAGCCTGGCCTTGGGCCGGGGTTTGTCCCAGGAGCGCCTGCAACGTTACTTTGACCCGAAAGGGGCAGGGCGTTGGGCGGTCAAGGCGCCGATCAAGAGCCGCGTGGAGTTTCGCTCGTTCAACCTGCTCGACAGCTACGCCAGCCTGGGCAAGTTCGACATGGTGTTCTGCCGCAACGTGCTGATCTACTTCTCGGCCGAAGTGAAGAAAGACATCCTGTTGCGCATCCACGGCACGCTCAAGCGGGGCGGCTATCTGTTCCTCGGTGCTTCCGAAGCGCTGAACGGTTTGCCGGATCATTACCAGATGGTGCAGTGCAGTCCTGGGATCATCTACCAGGCCAAGTAAGTCCGGGTTCACTCGACCAAAAATGTGGGAGCCAGGCTTCTGTAGGAGCTGGCTTGCCTGCGATAGCATCACCTCGGTCTAACTGAAAAACCGAGGTGCCCGCATCGCAGGCAAGCCAGCTCCCACATAAGCCCGCTCCCACATTTGTTTTGCGGCAATCCTCCTGATAGCGGCAACGCGGATTGCCGCTTTACTGGCGCTACGCGGAAACCGCTTGCCGCTTTTCTGGCATTGCCATCGGCAACCTGCCCTCAAACCCTTTAAATACGGGCTCTGCATAAACTGGCACACACCTTGCTATAACCCTGTTAACGAACAGCAGGTCAGCCTAAAGGTTTCCGCCATGAGCATCAGCTTCGATAAAGCGCTCGGTATCCACGAACAAGCCCTGGGCTTTCGCGCCCAGCGTGCCGAAGTCCTGGCCAACAACATTGCCAACGCCGATACCCCGAACTACAAGGCTCGGGACCTGGACTTCTCCGCCGTGCTCGCTGCGCAGCAGGACAAGACCAAGAACGGCACCTTCGCCTTGAACATGACCAACAACCGTCATATCGAAGCGCAAGGCCTGAGCAGTGGGGATGAGTCGCTGCTGTATCGCACGCCGATGCAGCCGTCGATCGACCAGAACACCGTCGACGCCCAGCTGGAGCAATCGGCCTACGCCGAGAACTCAGTGAACTTTCAGGCAAGCTTTACCCTGCTCAACAGCAAATTCAAAGGGCTGATGTCAGCCCTGCGTGGAGAGTAAGCCATGTCCCTGTCCAGTGTTTTCAATATTGCCGGTAGTGGCATGAGCGCGCAGACCACGCGTCTGAACACCGTCGCCAGTAACATCGCCAACGCCGAGACCGTGTCGTCGAGCATTGACCAGACCTACCGCGCCCGTCACCCGGTGTTCGCCACCATGTTCCAGGGCGGCCAGGCCGGTGGCAGCGATTCGCTGTTCCAGGACCAGGGCAATGCCGGTTCCGGCGTGCAGGTGCTGGGTGTGGTTGAAGACCAGAGCAACCTGGAAGCCCGCTACGAGCCCAACCATCCCGCCGCGAACGAAAAGGGTTATGTCTACTACCCCAACGTCAACGTGGTCGAGGAAATGGCCGACATGATTTCCGCCAGCCGTTCGTTCCAGACCAACGCGGAAATGATGAACACCGCCAAAACCATGATGCAGAAGGTCCTGACCCTGGGTCAGTGATAAGGGGCGCCAAATAATGGCCATTGTTGATACCAGTACCAACACGGCGGTCCAGGACCTTTTCAATTCCAAGGTCAAGACTGCTACGAACAATGTGGCGAGCACCGCCACTGCCGCCACGGGCAACCAGTCCCTGGGCAAGGATGCGTTCCTGCAACTGCTGGTTACGCAGTTGAAGAACCAGAACCCGCTGTCACCCCAGGACAACGGCGCGTTCGTGGCCCAGCTGGCGCAATTCAGCAGCCTGGAAGGCATCAACACCCTGAACGACTCGGTGAATGCGATCTCCAGCAACTTCAGCTCGTCGCAAGCGTTGCAAGCGTCGTCGCTGGTGGGGCGTTCGATCATCACCCAGACCGACAAGGCCCTGGTGGATACGAGCAAGAGTATGACTGGTTCCGTCGCAGTCACCTCGGCGGTGGGCAACGTCTCGGTGAAGATCACCGACAAAGACGGCAATGTGGTACGCACCGTCGATATGGGCGCACAGAGCGCCGGCACGGCCGACTTTATCTGGGATGGCAAGAACGACAAAGGCGAGGTCGCCGCTGCTGGCACTTACACCTTTACCGCCACCACCAAGAATGACAAGGGCGAAGCAGTCGCCCTGGCAACGTCGCTGCCAGCAACGGTCACCAGCGTGACCTTGAGCAAGACCGGCGGCGAAATGCTGCTGAACCTTGCAGGCGGCATGGGCAGCGTCAAGCTGTCGCAAATTCAGACTATCGGTACATAGAGCCGGCTAAATACGGCAGAGGGAGAGAAACATGTCTTTTAACATCGGCCTTAGCGGCCTCTATGCGGCCAACAAACAACTGGACGTGACCGGCAACAACATCGCCAACGTCGCGACCACTGGCTTCAAATCGTCCCGTGCGGAATTCGCGGACATCTACGCGGCGTCCAAGCTCGGCACCGGCCAGAACAGCATCGGCAACGGTGTGAACCTGGCGGCAGTGTCCCAGCAGTTCACCCAAGGTGACGTAAACGGTAGCGGCGGCATCCTGGACATGGCGATCCAGGGCGGCGGCTTCTTCGTACAGAAGGCCAGCGACGGTTCGCTGGAATACACCCGTAGCGGTGCCTTCCGTGCCGACAAAGACGGCTACATCACCAACAACACCGGTACTTCGCGCCTGCAAGGCTATGCGGCTGACGACAATGGCAAGATTGCCAAGGGCGGCCTGGTCGACCTGCAATTGAACCTGGCGAACCTGCCGCCAAAGGCGTCTACCAAGGTGGACTCCACCAGTAACCTGAACTCCTCGGAGCCGGTTATCGATCAGTCCAAGAAGCCGTTTGATCCGCTCAAGACCGATACCTTCACCACGTCCTACAGCACCACGTTGTACGACTCCCAGGGCAATGCCCACCCGATGGTGCAGTACATGGTGAAAACGGACGCCAACGTATGGCAGTCCTACACCTTGATCGATGGTCGCAACCCTGACGGCACGCCGCCTACCGGTACCGATCCGGACATGAAGGCGCCTGTACCTTCGACCGTGACCTTCGATGGTGCCGGTAATCTCAAGAGCATCGTGACGGCTGGTGTCGCGGGCACGACCTTGACCATCAAGGACTGGGTGCCGGGCACCGTGACCGGCGGGGTGTGGAAGGCCAACAACGCGACGGCGAACAAAGACGGCATCGCGGTCAACATGTCCAACATCACCCAGTACAACTCGGCCAGCTACCGTAACCCGCCGATCACCGATGGCTACGCCACCGGCCAGATCACCGGCCTGAAAATCGACGGCAGCGGCGTTCTGTTCGCCACGTTCAGCAACCAGCAGAGCAAGGCCATCGGCCAGATCTCCCTGGCCAGCTTCAACAACGAGCAGGGCCTGCAACCTGCCGGCGGCACGACGTGGAGAGAGACCTTCGCATCGGGCCAGCCGGGCTACGACGCTCCACAAGCCGGCACCCTGGGTTCGATCGTGGCCAACTCCCTGGAGAACTCCAACGTCAACCTGACCAACGAGCTAGTGGACCTGATCAAGGCCCAGAGCAACTACCAGGCGAACGCCAAGACCATCTCCACCCAGAGCACCATCATGCAGACCATCATCCAGATGACCTGATGCGGTAGCGCTCAACAAAAAGCCCCTCATATGAGGGGCTTTTTTGTGGGTGGCGTGTGGGAGCTGGCTTGCCTGCGATAGCTATGTGGCTGACCCACCGCCATCGCAGGCAAGCCAGCTCCCACAGTTGGATGTGTGTCAGGCTCAGGAAGCAGGTACACCGCCAAACCCCTGTGGGAGCGGGCTTGCCCGCGATGGCGGTGTATCAGCCAGAGATGCATTAACTGACAGAGCTATTGCAGGCAAGCCAGCTCCCACAGGTGATTGCATTGCAAGAAGAGGTCTTTGTCATGCCCATAAAAGAAAACCCCCGGCAAACCCAGGGGGCTTGGCGGGGGTTTCAGGTGAGCGCCTGTTGGCGCTCACCGGCTCAGCTTATTGGCAAGCTTCGCAATCCGGCTCATCAATCGCGCAGGCTTTTGGCACTGGCGCCGGGCCGGCAGGGGCGGCGAGAACCGAATCATCACCGTGGTTGCCGCTGGAAACAGCGTTCAGCTTACCGGTGTTGATGGTCGATTTCTCGGTGCTGGTCGCAGCCAGGGCACGGAGGTAGTAAGTGGTTTTCAGGCCACGGTACCAAGCCATGCGGTAGGTCACGTCCAGCTTCTTGCCCGATGCACCGGCGATGTACAGGTTCAGGGACTGGGCCTGGTCGATCCACTTCTGACGACGGCTGGCGGCGTCAACGATCCACTTGGTGTCCACTTCGAAGGCAGTCGCGTAGAGCTCTTTGAGTTCTTGCGGGATGCGCTCGATCTGCTGCACGGAACCGTCGTAGTACTTCAGGTCGTTGATCATGACCGAGTCCCACAGGCCGCGAGCCTTGAGGTCGCGAACCAGGTACGGGTTGATCACGGTGAATTCGCCCGACAGGTTCGATTTCACATACAGGTTCTGGTAGGTCGGTTCGATCGACTGCGATACGCCAGTGATGTTGGCGATGGTTGCGGTCGGTGCGATGGCCATGATGTTGGAGTTACGAATGCCTTTCTGCACACGGGCACGTACCGGCGCCCAGTCCAGGGATTCGTTCAGGTCAACGTCGATGTACTTCTGGCCACGGGCTTCGATCAGGATCTGTTGCGAATCCAGCGGCAGGATGCCCTTGGACCACAGCGAACCCTGGAACGTCTCGTAGGCGCCGCGCTCGTCGGCCAGGTCGCAGGAAGCCTGGATCGCGTAGTAGCTGACCGCTTCCATGGACTTGTCGGCGAACTCGACCGCAGCATCCGAACCATAAGGAATGTGCTGCAGGTACAGCGCGTCCTGGAAGCCCATGATGCCCAGGCCGACCGGACGGTGCTTGAAGTTGGAGTTCTGCGCCTGTGGCACCGAGTAGTAGTTGATGTCGATCACGTTATCGAGCATGCGCACTGCGGTGTTGACGGTACGTTCCAGCTTGGCGGTGTCCAGCTTGCCGTTGACGATGTGGTTCGGCAGGTTGATCGAGCCCAGGTTGCAAACGGCGATCTCGTCCTTGTTGGTGTTCAAGGTGATCTCGGTGCACAGGTTCGAGCTGTGGACCACGCCCACGTGCTGCTGCGGGCTGCGCAGGTTGCACGGGTCTTTGAAGGTCAGCCATGGGTGGCCGGTTTCAAACAGCATGGACAGCATTTTGCGCCACAGGTCTTTGGCCTGGATGGTCTTGAACAGCTTGATCTTGCCCGGGTACTGGGACAGGGCTTCGTAGTACTCGTAGCGCTCTTCGAAGGCCTTGCCGGTCAGGTCGTGCAGGTCTGGTACTTCGGAAGGCGAGAACAGGGTCCACTGGCCGTCGTCGAAGACACGCTTCATGAACAGGTCAGGGATCCAGTTGGCGGTGTTCATGTCGTGGGTACGACGACGATCATCACCGGTGTTCTTGCGCAGCTCGATGAACTCTTCAATGTCCATGTGCCAGGTTTCCAGGTAGGCACACACAGCGCCTTTGCGCTTGCCGCCCTGGTTGACCGCTACGGCGGTGTCGTTGACGACTTTCAGGAACGGTACAACGCCCTGGGACTTGCCGTTGGTGCCCTTGATGTACGAACCCAGTGCGCGCACCGGGGTCCAGTCGTTGCCCAGGCCGCCAGCGAATTTGGACAACATGGCGTTGTCGTGGATCGCGTGGTAGATGCCCGACAGGTCATCCGGCACGGTGGTCAGGTAGCAGCTGGACAGCTGTGGACGCAGGGTACCGGCGTTGAACAGTGTCGGTGTGGACGACATGTAGTCGAAGGACGACAACAGGTTGTAGAACTCGATGGCGCGGTCTTCTTTGTGCTTCTCTTCAATCGCCAGGCCCATGGCCACGCGCATGAAGAACACTTGCGGCAGTTCGAAGCGGATACCGTCCTTGTGGATGAAGTAACGGTCGTACAGGGTTTGCAGGCCCAGGTACGTGAACTGCTGGTCGCGCTCGTGGTTGATTGCCTTGCCGAGCTTTTCCAGGTCAAAGGTGGCCAGGATCGGGTTCAGCAATTCGAATTCGATACCTTTCGCGATATAGGCTGGAAGCGCCTTGGCGTACAGGTCGGCCATCTCGTGGTGGGTGGCGCTGTCGGCAACGCCGAGGAAACCCAGGCCTTCGGCACGCAGGGTGTCCATCAGCAGGCGCGCGGTCACGAACGAGTAGTTCGGCTCACGTTCAACCAGGGTACGGGCGGTCATCACCAGGGCGGTGTTGACGTCGGTCAGGGCCACGCCGTCGTACAGGTTCTTCAGGGTTTCGCGCTGGATCAGGTCACCATCGACTTCTTCCAGGCCTTCGCAGGCCTCGGTGATGATGGTGTTCAGGCGGCCCAGGTCCAGCGGTGCAAACGTACCGTCGGCCAGGGTGATGCGGATGGACGGGTGAGCTTGCACGGCGGCTTCTTCGGCCGGGGTGCGCACGGCGCGCTCTTTGGAGCGGGCGTCACGGTAGATCACGTAGTCGCGTGCCACTTTCTGCTCGCCGGCACGCATCAGGGCCAGTTCGACCTGGTCCTGGATTTCTTCGATGTGGATGGTGCCGCCCGATGGCATGCGACGCTTGAAGGTCGCGGTGACTTGTTCGGTCAGGCGGGCAACAGTGTCGTGGATACGCGACGAAGCGGCAGCGGTGCCGCCTTCAACTGCAAGAAACGCTTTGGTGATGGCGACGGTGATTTTGTCATCGGTGTAAGGAACGACAGTGCCGTTACGCTTGATCACGCGCAGTTGGCCAGGTGCGGTGGCGGACAGATCCAGGTTCGAATCAGCGGCCTGCGTCACGGAGCCTTGCGGGTTCTCGCGAGTTGTGTCGGTTTGCATGGGGGGTTGTCTCCACGTTCTATATTTGATTGCGAGTGCCAGGCTCTTCCTGCAACACCCGTACCGTTTTCCATATCGGGGAATGGGAAACAGCTGCCATCCGCGTGAGCGGTTTGGTCTACTGAAAAATCGGTTGGTTCCCTACTGCGCTAGCAATAAAACCCTTGAATTTCGAACCACTTGTGTGGTTGGGCGATTTGGTCAAAAACCCCACATATAGGGTCTGTCGTGTCGCCGAGGTACAAGATAATGCGTTTCGGAAGGGTTGGCAACGCAGTAACCTGTGGATAACGCTGTGGGTAAAATGTGTATGAAAGGTCCAATCAGCGTGTAGGCCGCATTACTGCTGCGTTACGCCGTTTGTCATGAAATATTTCCGGCTCAAAACCGCTGGGCCATTTTCGAAGGGCGCGAACCCTATCACAAATTATCGCGATCACCGAATGGATTTCCCGCCTTGTGCTACAGGCCGTGAGCATGGCTACAATCGGCCTCTGTTATGCCCTCAAAAGATTACAAATAAGCTGTGCTATCTCGACAACTTTCTAATAACAACGAGGACCACCCGTGGAGCAA
The DNA here is from genome assembly GCF_053456465.1 of Pseudomonas acericola (SeqCode). Classification (NCBI taxonomy): domain Bacteria; kingdom Pseudomonadati; phylum Pseudomonadota; class Gammaproteobacteria; order Pseudomonadales; family Pseudomonadaceae; genus Pseudomonas; species Pseudomonas acericola (SeqCode). The sequence goes on from NZ_JBRFJB010000001.1 coordinate 407,857, forward strand.
GAAGCCTGGCAAATACTGATCGTCGAGGACGACGAGCGATTGGCCGAGTTGACCCGTGATTACCTGGAAAGCAACGGCCTGCGCGTCTCGGTGGAAGGCGACGGCGCCCTGGCCGCGGCGCGGATCATCGCCGAACAACCCGACCTGGTGATCCTCGACCTCATGCTCCCCGGCGAAGATGGCTTGAGCATCTGCCGCAAGGTGCGCGAGCGCTACGACGGCGTGATCCTGATGCTCACCGCCCGCACCGACGACATGGATCAGGTGCTCGGCCTGGACATGGGCGCCGACGACTACGTGTGCAAACCCGTGCGCCCACGCCTCTTATTGGCGCGCATCCAGGCCCTGCTGCGGCGCAGCGAGCCAACCGAGCCCGCCATCGTCGAAAACCAGCGCCGCCTGCAATTCGGCCCGCTGGTGGTGGACAACGCCCTGCGCGAGGCCTGGTTGCAGGACGGCAGTATCGAGCTGACCAGCGCCGAGTTCGACCTTTTATGGCTGTTGGTGGCGAATGCCGGGCGCATCCTGTCCCGCGAAGAAATCTTCATCGCCCTGCGCGGCATCGGCTACGACGGCCAGGACCGCTCCATTGATGTGCGCATCTCGCGCATCCGCCCAAAAATAGGCGACGACCCCATCCACCCGCGCCTGATCAAGACCATCCGCAGCAAAGGCTATCTGTTCGTCCCCGAAGCCGCCGCCGACATGCCGCTGTGAACTCGATCTTCCTGCGCATCTATGGCGGCATGTGCGCGGCCCTGATCCTGGTGGCGCTGCTGGGCGTGCTGGCCCTGCACCTGCTCAACGAGGTGCGCAGCGGCCAGTACCGCGAGCGGCTGGCCCACGGCACCTTTGCGCTGATGGGCGACAACCTCAAGCCGATGAGCCCCATCGAGCGCCAGCGCGCCCTGGCGGTCTGGGAGCGCTTGCTCGGCATTCCCCTGGAACTGCGCAGCCTCAGCGATGCGCAGTTGGACCTGAGCCAGCGCAACCGCCTGCAACGCGGCCAGGTCCTGGTGCAGCAGACCGGCCCCCATGCGGCGCGGGTGCTGCGCCTGGTCAGCGAGCAGGAGTCGCTGGTGTTGACCGGCGAAGTGCAGCAGATCAGCGAACAATTGGCCCGTGCGACGATTTACCTGCTGGCCGATGAACTGGTGCGCTACCCCGTCGCCGAACAGCCGCAACGCCTGGCCGACCTGAAGGAAGCCAAGGGTTTTGGTTTCGAGATGCACCTGATGGCCCTCGACCAGGCCGATATGGATGACGATCAGCGCCGTCGCGTCGCGGAAGGCGACACGGTGATGGCCCTGGGCAAGGGCGGCGATTCGATCCGCGTGTTTGCCGGCATGGTCGGCACGCCGTGGGTGTTGGAAATCGGCCCGTTGTATCAAATGAGCCCTTACCCGCCGCAATGGCTGATCCTCATCGCGTTGATCGGCCTGACCCTGATCGGCTTGATCGTCTATCTATTGGTACGCCAGCTGGAGCGGCGCCTCAAAGGCCTGGAAGCCGCCGCCACACGCATCGCCAAGGGCAACCTGGAAGTGCGCGTGCCCGCCCGTGGCGCCGACTCGGTGGGGCGCCTGGCGGCGGCCTTTAATGGCATGGCCGAGCACTTGCAGCAATTGCTGGCGATCCAGCGCGAACTGGTGCGTGCCGTGTCCCACGAATTGCGCACACCGGTGGCGCGCCTGCGTTTCGGCCTGGAGATGGTCGGCGAGGCCACCACGCCGGAAGCGCGGCACAAATACCTGGAGGGCATGGACAGCGACATCCAGGACCTCGATGGCCTGGTGGACGAAATGCTCACCTATGCGCGCCTGGAGCAGGGCGCGCCGGAGCTGAATTTCCAGCGCGTCGACCTCAGTGCGTTGCTCGACCAGGTGATCGGCGAATTATCGCCACTTCGCCCGCAGGTCTCGGTCAGCCGGGGCATTTGCCTGTCCTCGGCGCATTGGGACGACGCCTGGGTCGAAGCCGAGCCGCGCTACCTGCACCGTGCCCTGCAAAACCTGGTGAGCAACGCCATGCGGCACGCCCAGGGCCGGGTGATGATCAGTTATCAGGTGGGGCAGGTGCGTTGCCGCATTGATGTGGAAGACGACGGCCCGGGAGTGCCGGAAAGCGCCTGGGAGCGCATCTTCACGCCGTTCTTGCGCCTGGACGACAGCCGCACCCGCGCATCGGGCGGGCATGGGTTGGGGTTGTCGATTGTGCGGCGGATTATCTATTGGCATGGCGGGCGGGCGTTGATTGGCAAGAGCAACAACCTGGGTGGCGCTTGCTTCAGTTTGAGTTGGCCCAGGGATCAGGAGAAACCTTGAGGCCCTCATCGCAGCCAAGCCAGCTCCCACAGTTGACTGCATTCCAAAGTTGAAACTCGGTCAACTGTGGGAGCTGGCTTGCCTGCGATAGCGATCTATCAAGCGCCGACAGCCACCAGACTCAACAGCTGCCCATCCGCCACCACAAACTGGCCCACCAACTCCTTGCCAAAACACCACTCACTGGACAGATCCGTCAGCAACCGCAACCGCACAGCCCCCGATTCATCCCACTCCACCACCTCGGCATGCTCAAAATAAAAACGCTTCTGCACAATCGGGTAGAGCGCCTTGAACAAACTCTCCTTGGCCGAAAACGTCAGCGTCACCAGCAGCGCGTGCTGTTCACGCGGCACATCGGCCATGCGCTTGAGCTCGTCGGCAGTGAGTATTTCCCCCGCCAGGCGCTCCGCCCGTTCCAGCGGCATCACATTCTCCAGGTCCATCCCCAGCCCGCGCCATTGTGCCTTATGCCCGACAATCGCTGCCGCATGCCCGGTGCTGTGGGTAATGGAGCCGCTGATATGCCCAGGCCACACCGGTGCGCGGTCGTCTCCGATGGCGGGGATGCAGTCGAGCTGATCCAGTTGTTGCAACGCCGCACGCGCACACAGGCGGCCGGCCAGAAATTCGGCCTGGCGCTTGGCTACTGAGCGCTGGATGCTCGGCGGTGGCGGCACGGCGCTGCGTTGGAAGTCGCCATCGGCCAGCAAGGCCGGGTCGAAGCGCGTACTCAGCAGTACCGTGCCGGGCAAGGGGGCGGGCAGTGGCCAATGGGCGTCGAGTGGGGTGCAGCAAGCGGGTAGGGGCGTCATGGGCGCTATTTTGCCGAGTTGCGGCACCGGCGGATAGCCCGCAGCGGTTCAGGTGCGGTTCAGAGCCCGTTCAGGGGGAGTTCAGGGGCGCCTGCGTAGTCTGGCCTCAACCGCCAAACGCGTAGAGGTAAGCACCATGACTGCGATGAAAAAGCTGATGTTGGCGTTGACCATGCTCAGTGCCACCTCTGGGGCCCAGGCCGTCGACGGCTTCTTTCCGGCATTTGGCAGCGAGAAGACCAAGAAATCCAGCACGCTGATCCAGCGTGTCAGCTTCGAAGACGCCGGCAGCCAGCCCACGCCGTGGGGCCAATCTCTGGGCTTCACTGCCCCTCAGCCGGCGTACCGCACTGGCTACGAACACCTGACGGGCCACTACAATGGCACTAAACTGCGCCCGCAAGACCTGCAGGGCCGCTATGATATCCCTCTGTCGGACAGTTGATTTGCTTTGGAGAGCCTTATGAAATTGCTGGTGGTGGAAGATGAGGCGCTGCTGCGTCATCACCTGTTGACCCGCCTGACCGACAGCGGACACGTGGTTGAAGCTGTGGCCAATGCCGAAGAGGCGCTGTACCAGACCGGCCAATTCAACCATGACCTGGCGATCATCGACCTCGGCCTGCCCGGCATGGGCGGCCTGGACCTGATCCGCCAGTTGCGCACCCAGGCCAAGACCTTTCCGATCCTGATCCTCACCGCGCGCGGCAACTGGCAGGACAAGGTTGAAGGCCTCGCCGCCGGCGCCGACGACTACGTGGTCAAGCCGTTCCAGTTCGAAGAGCTGGAAGCGCGCATGAACGCGCTGCTGCGCCGTTCCAGCGGGTTTACCCAGTCGACCATCGTGGCCGGGCCGTTGATGCTCGACCTCAACCGCAAGCAGGCGTCCCTCGACGAACAACCGCTGGCGCTGACGGCCTACGAATACCGCATCCTCGAATACCTCATGCGTCATCACCAGCAGGTGGTCGCCAAGGACCGCCTGATGGAGCAGCTCTACCCGGATGACGACGAGCGCGATCCAAACGTCATCGAAGTATTGGTCGGCCGCCTGCGCCGCAAGCTGGAAGGCCCGGCAGGGTTCAAGCCGATCGACACCGTGCGCGGCCTGGGCTACCTGTTCAATGAGCGCTGCCGTTGATTCGCTCGCTACGCGTGCGCCTGATGCTGGCGGCCGCCACCCTGGCCGTGCTGTTTATGCTGGGCTTGCTCCCCGCGATGCAAGGCGCGTTCAGCCTGGCGTTGCAGGATTCCATCGAGCAACGCCTGGCGTCGGACGTCACCACGCTGATCTCCGCCGCGCGGGTGGAAAACAACCGCCTGCTGATGCCGGCGCAGTTGCCCGACGAACGTTTCAACCTCACTGACAGCCGCCTGCTCGGTTATATCTACGACCGCGAGGGCCATCTGGTATGGCGCTCGCGGGCGACCAAAGAAGAAAACATCAACTACAAGCCGCGCTACGACGGGCGCGGTAATGAGTTTGCGCGGATTCGCGAGGCCAATGGCCAGGAATTCTTCGTCTATGACGTGGAGGTCAAGCTGCTCGGTGGCAAGAGCGCGGCGTTCAGTATCGTTGCCCTGCAACCGGTGCGTGAGTACCAGCTGACCCTCGAAGGCCTGCGGGAAAACCTCTACCTGGGTTTCGGCGCGGCCTTGCTGGTGCTGTTGACGTTGCTGTGGCTGGGCTTGACCTGGGGCCTGCAAGCCTTGCGGCGCTTGAGCCAGGAACTGGACCAGATCGAAGGCGGCACCCGCGAGAGTCTTTCCGAAGAACACCCGCGTGAATTGCTGCGCCTCACCGGCTCCCTCAACCGTTTGCTCGCCAGCGAGCGCGAGCAACGGGCGCGTTATCGCGATTCCCTGGATGACCTGGCCCACAGCCTGAAAACCCCGCTCGCCGTGTTGCAAGGCGTCAGCGAAGACATGGCCCAGCGCCCCGAAGACCGCGATCAGGCCTGGGTGCTGCAATCGCAGATCGAGCGCATGAGCCAACAGATCAGCTATCAATTGCAGCGCGCCAGCCTGCGCAAAAGCGGCCTGGTGCGCCACCAGGTGCGTCTGGAACCGGTGTTGCAAAGCCTGTGCGACACGTTGGACAAGGTCTACCGCGACAAGCGCGTCACCGTGGCCTTCGACTTGCCGGACGAGTGCTATGTGCCGATCGAGAAGGGCGCTTTGCTGGAAATGCTCGGCAACCTGCTGGAAAACGCCTATCGCCTGTGTTTGAGCGAAGTGCGCATCCGCGTGGTGGAAAGCCTCGAAGGCAGCGAGTTATGCATTGAAGATGATGGGCCGGGTGTACCGCCGGACCAGCGCGCGCGGATTCTGCAACGGGGCGAACGGCTGGACCGCCAGCATCCGGGGCAGGGGATCGGGTTGGCGGTGGTCAAGGACATCATAGAGAGTTACGGCGCGCGGCTGACCTTGGGGGATTCGCCGTTGGGTGGAGCGGCGTTCAAGATTCATTTTCCGGCTTTGTGATTTCCTTTGGCTGTACTGGCCTCATCGCAGGCAAGCCAGCTCCCACATTCGACCGCGTTCCAAATTTGAAATGCAGTCAACTGTGGGAGCGGGCTTGCCCGCGATGAGGCCCTCCCATCCAACATGTCTCTAACTCTCCTGCGCCCGATAAGCCCCCGGCGTCACCCCCGTCCACTTCTTGAACGCCCGGTGAAACGCCGACGGCTCGGAAAACCCCAACTGCTCGGCAATCTCCTGCAACGACAAATCCGCCCGCCCCAAATGATAGATGGCGATGTCCCGCCGCAGCTCATCCTTGAGTGCCTGGAAGCTGGTGCCTTCCTCACGCAGATGCCTGCGCAGCGTCTGCGGGCTGATGTGCAGGTGCTGGGCGACCGCTTCCAGATCCGGCCAGGGCGTGCGGTCGCGGCTCAGCAGGCGGCGTAGCTGGCTGCTCAAGCTGTCGCCTTCGTCCGGCCGTGACAGCAGGTCGGCCGGTGAGCGCTCCAGGAAGTGCTTGAGCGTGCGCTCATCCTGCAACAGCGGCAGGCTCAGGTAGCGCGCGGGAAACACCAGGCTGCTGTGCGGTGCGCCGAATTCCAGGGCGCAGGGAAACAGCAGGTCGTATTCGCTGGCGTGGGCCGGCATCGGGTAACTGAATGTGGCCTGGTGCAGGCGGATGCGCTGACCAATCAGCCAGCTGCCGAGGCGATGCCAGATCACTAGCAGGCATTCGCTCAGGAAGTGATCCGGGTCCCATAGTGTTGAGTCGTCCAGGCTCAAGCAGGCCATGTCGCCGTCGCGCGTCAGCTGCCAGCGCGGGCCCTGTGGGAATAGGCTATAAAATAATAAGCCGCGCTCCAGCGCCTTCTCCAGGGTGCGGCAGTGGATCAGCGCGTGGCACATCATGGCGAAGGTGCCGCGCTTGCTCGGGCCTTCGGCGAAGCCCAGGTATTCGTCATCCAGCCCCAGCCAGAGCATCTGCAACAACCGGGTGAATTGCTCGGGGGCAATGCGCGCGCGCGGTTTGCTCAGCAGTTCCGGGGTGATCCCCACCTGCTGCAACAGCCCCGAATAGTCGTAACCCGCCCGGCGCGCACCGCCGAGCGCGGCCCTGGCGTAGTGACTGGCGATGGTACGTTCACGCATGCGAAGGCCTCGTCCATGGAGTGGCGGATGTTAGCCACCGGCGGATGGGGCGACAAGGCGGATATCCGCCAAATTGTAGGACGGGATTGGATGAGCGGGCGGAAATCCGCCACCTGATTCGGCGCCATGGACGGCGCCTGAAAACCCGCAACCCTGATGTCTAAAGGCCTTCAGGCATTTTGCGCAAAGTGGCACGGCGTTTGCGATAAGGACTACAGCGCAGGCCTGGACCTACAGGCTTCGCAAACAACAAATCCCTCCAGTGCAGGAGGGTTCGCAATTGAAGTGTCGTGGGCAATGGCGGATCTTTGCCACACGGGACGATTGAGGAACTTTGCAATGACGACTCGTCAGCCAATCTACAAATCCCTGTATTTCCAGGTGATCGTTGCCATCGTAATCGGCATTTTGCTCGGTCACTTCTACCCGGACACCGGCGTGGCCCTCAAGCCGCTGGGTGACGGGTTTATCAAACTGATCAAAATGGTCATCGCCCCGATCATCTTCTGCACCGTTGTCAGCGGCATCGCTGGCATGCAAAGCATGAAATCGGTGGGCAAGACCGGCGGCTACGCGCTGCTGTACTTCGAAATCGTTTCCACCGTCGCGCTGCTGATCGGCCTGATCGTGGTAAACGTTGTGCAACCGGGCGCCGGCATGCACATCGACGTAGCGACCCTGGATGCTTCCAAAGTCGCGGCCTACGTGACCGCCGGTAAAGACCAGAGCATCGTCGGCTTTATCCTCAACGTTATCCCGAACACCATCGTCGGCGCCTTCGCCAACGGCGACATCCTGCAAGTGCTGATGTTCTCGGTGATCTTCGGTTTCGCCCTGCACCGCCTGGGTGCCTACGGCAAGCCAGTACTGGACTTCATCGATCGCTTCGCCCACGTGATGTTCAACATCATCAACATGATCATGAAGCTCGCGCCAATCGGTGCGCTGGGCGCCATGGCGTTCACCATCGGTGCCTACGGCGTCGGTTCGCTGGTGCAGTTGGGCCAGTTGATGATCTGCTTCTACATCACCTGCATCCTGTTCGTGCTGGTCGTGCTGGGCGGTATCTGCCGCGCTCACGGTTTCAGCGTGATCAAGCTGATCCGCTACATCCGTGAAGAGCTGTTGATCGTACTGGGTACTTCCTCCTCCGAATCCGCACTGCCACGCATGCTGATCAAGATGGAGCGTCTGGGCGCGAAGAAATCCGTAGTAGGCCTGGTGATTCCAACGGGCTACTCCTTCAACCTCGACGGTACTTCGATCTACCTGACCATGGCTGCCGTGTTCATCGCCCAGGCGACTGACACCCACATGGACATCACCCACCAGATCACCTTGCTGCTGGTGCTGCTGCTGTCCTCCAAAGGCGCTGCTGGCGTGACCGGTTCGGGCTTCATCGTACTGGCTGCCACCCTGTCGGCCGTAGGCCACCTGCCGGTTGCTGGCCTGGCGCTGATCCTGGGTATCGACCGCTTCATGTCCGAAGCCCGCGCACTGACCAACCTGGTGGGTAACGCCGTTGCCACCATCGTTGTGGCCAAGTGGGTCAAGGAACTGGACACCGACAAGCTGCAAAGCGAGCTGGCGTCTGGCGGTACCGGTATCTCGGAAACCCGCGAACTGGACGACCTGGGCGTGGCCGAAGGCCCTGCACCGACCGTCAAGTAAGGCGCTGATGGCGTGAACTGACGCCCACCGCTACGCACAAACGCCCCGACCTGTTCGGGGCGTTTGCGTTTCTGGCGGTTTATTTGTTTTACAGTGAGTGAATCGGTTTTTTGTTGTGACGCCTGCTGGAGGTTTGATGGACAGCGTGGATCTGAATGTCCTGCGCAGCGTGCTCGAATGGCGCCGCGCCGGGCAGCGTGTGGTGTTGTACAGCGTCGTGCAGACCTGGGGCAGTGCGCCGCGGCCACCGGGGGCGATGTTGGCCTTGCGCGGCGACGGGGTGGTGATTGGCTCGGTGTCCGGTGGTTGTATCGAGGATGACTTGATCGCCCGGCTGTACGACGGCCGCCTGGCTGATGATGGGCCGCCCGTGCAGTTGGTGACCTACGGCGTCACCCGCGATGAGGCGGCGCGCTTTGGCCTGCCGTGCGGCGGCACCTTGCGCCTGACCGAGGAGCGGGTGGAGGAGTGGGCGTGGGTGGCAGAGCTGCTGGCGCGTTGCGAGGATCATCAAATGGTCGCTCGCGAGCTGAACCTGAGCACCGGCGAGGTCACGCTGAGCGCCGCGAGCAAGGCCGATGCGCTGACGTTCGACGGCGAACGCCTGCGCGCCATCTACGGCCCGCGCTGGCGCCTGCTGTTGATCGGCGCCGGCCAGTTGTCGCGCTATGTGGCGCAAATGGCGCGGCTGCTGGATTTCGAGGTGTTGATCTGCGACCCGCGTACCGAGTTCGTCCACGGCTGGGAAGAACAGCACGGCCGCTTTGTCCCGGGCATGCCTGACGAAGCAGTGCTGACCATCCAGACCGACGAGCGCACAGCCATCGTCTGCCTGACCCATGATCCGCGCCTCGATGATATGGCGTTGCTCACGGCGCTCAATTCTGACGCGTTCTATATCGGCGCCCTCGGGTCGCGGGTCAACAGCCAGAAACGCCGCGAAGACCTGGCAGCACTGGGGTTGTCGGCGCAGGCGATTGCGCGCTTGCACGGGCCGATTGGCGTGTACATCGGCAGCCATACGCCGGCGGAGATTGCCTTGTCGTTGTTGGCGCAAATTGTGGCGATCAAGAATGGTGTGGCGGCGTGACGGTCACGGCAATTGTGCTGGCGGCGGGGCAGGGCAGCCGGTTCCGGGCCGAGGCAGGCCAGGACAAGTTGCTCGCGGATTGCGTGGGCCTGGACGGCGTGACGCGCTCGGTGATCGAACAGGTGTTGTTGAATCTGCCTGCACGCATTGTGCGGCGCTGGGTGGTGACCTTGCCGGAGCGGCTTGAGGTCATTCGTTTGGCCAAAGCCTATGGTTGCGAGGTGCTCCTGTTGGAGTCGGCAGGTATGGGCGATAGCCTGGCGGCGGCGGTTGCGGCCAGCGGCGCGGCGGAGGGTTGGCTGGTGGTGTTGGGGGATATGCCGTTCATTCGGTCGGCGAGTATTGAGCGGGTGATCGATGGACTGGTCGTCGACGGCATCAGTGTGCCGGTGCAGGCGGGGCAGTACGGGCATCCCGTGGCGTTTGGCCGGGCGTTTGGGTCGGGGTTGATGGCGCTGAGCGGTGATCGTGGGGCCAGGTCGTTGTTTGCGCGGGCGGCGGTGCATGAGGTTGTGGTGGATGATCCCGGTGTGCTGTGGGATGTGGACGTGCCGCAGTCGTTGAACTTCAAACCGATTTGAATGTGGGAACACGGCTTGTGTGGGAGCTGGCTTGCCTGCGATAGCGGTCTGTCAGTAAGCGATGTGCTGACTGAACCACCGCTATCGCAGGCAAGCCAGCTCCCACATTGGATCTCCAGCGTTTTGCAGGACGCATAAAAAAGCCCCGCCTGATCTCTCAGGCGGGGCTTTTTAGTCGCTGATGGAATCAGACGAGAGGTTTGGTCTCGTGTTCTGCTTCCTGTGCAGCGGCGGCTGCCGCTGCTTCAGCTTCCTTGCGACGACGACGCACTTCACGTGGGTCGTTCGGCGCACGGCCGTTTTCGGTCAGGGCGCTGGCCGGAGCTGCTTCAATCACCACGGCGGCGACCTCGGCAACCACTGCCACTTCAACCACTGGCGCAGGCTCGACCACCGGTGCAGGTTCAGCCACTGGCGCAGGTTCTGCTACCACGACTTCTTCGGCAACCGGAGCCGGCGCTTCTTCTACCACTGGGGCAGGCGCTGGCGCTTCAACCGGAGCGGCAGGTTCGGCAGTCCACTGGAAGGCGGTCTGTTCTTCACGAACTTCGCGCACTTCTGGAGCCGCTTCGACAACCGGGGCTTCAACCACCGCTTCAACCGCTGGCTCAGGCTCAACCACTGGGGTTGGCTCAACCGCAACCACTTCAACGGCTGGCAGGGTTTCCTGAACCGGTGCAACTTCCACGTCGGCAACAACCGGCGCTTCGATTGGGGTGATGGCTTCCACGACTGGCGCTTCAACCGCCGGCGCTTCTACCACTGGGGTTTCGGCGACTGGCGCTTCAACTGCGGCGGTTTCTTCGACGGCAGCGGTAGCGCGTTCAGCTTGCTCGTGCGCCTGGGCTTCAGCAGGTGCGCTGATGACCGAGCTGGCAACGGCGGCGGTTACGGCCAGGCCGGCAGCCAGTTCGGTGCCAGTGGCTTCGCCGGTGGCGGCTTCGGCGTTCTCGCCGGCTTCTTCCGAGCCTTCGATCACGTTGCCGTTGGCATCACGCTGACGCTCACGACGGTTGCTGCGGCGACGCTGGCCACGGGAGCGGCGGCGTGGGCGATCGCCTTCGGCGCCGTCTTGACCGTCTTCCTGCGACTGCTCTTCAGCGGTCAGCACTTCTTCGTCTTCGCTGGCAGCGGCTTGCTCGGCACGCGGCTGACGCTCTTCACGCGGTGGGCGTGGAGCACGTTCTTCACGTGGCGCGCGTTCTTCGCGTGGCTGGCGAGCCGGGCGCTCTTCAGCAACAGCGGCGGCGCCAGCAGCGGCAACAGCCGGTGCTGCGTCCAGCGGCTCGCGCAGTTCACGCACACGTTCTTCACGCTCGCCACGTGGCTTGCGATCTTCACGCGGGGCGCGTGGAGTGCGTGGTGCGCGTTCTTCACGCGGTGCACGTTCTTCGCGGGCTACGGCTGGGGTTTCTTCACGGGCTTCACGTGGGGCACGTTCTTCACGCGGTGCGCGTTCTTCACGTGGCGCACGCTCTTCGCGCGGCTTGCGTTCTTCGTCACGGCGACCGTTGCGGTTACGGCTCTGTTGGCGACCGTTGCGACGCTCTTCGTTGCGTGCTGGACGCTCGGCGGCCGGTTTCTCAACCACAACCGGAGCAGCAGGCTCTTCTTTAGTGGCGAACAGGCTGACCAGCGACTTCACCAGGCCCTTGAACAGGCTCGGCTCAGGCAGCGCGGCCGGCGCGGCAACCGGTGCGGCAACTTCGGTCGGAACCGGAGCGTTGGCGCGGGCCGGGGCAGTCTTGACCGCTGCTTCCTGGCGAACCAGGGTGCGGGTCGCGGCGGCTGGCTGGACTTCTTCCACTTCGGCTGCGGCAGCGGCGATTTCGTAGCTGGACTGGCCGCTGTGGGCTTCCGGGCTGTCGTCACGCAGGCGCTGTACTTCGAAGTGCGGCGTCTCGAGGTGATCGTTCGGCAGGATCACGATACGGGCACGGGTGCGCAGTTCGATCTTGGTGATCGAGTTGCGTTTTTCGTTGAGCAGGAAGGCTGCAACCGGGATCGGCACTTGCGCGCGGACTTCGGCGGTGCGGTCTTTCAGGGCTTCTTCTTCGATCAGGCGCAGGATCGCCAGGGACAGCGATTCAACGTCACGGATGATGCCGGTGCCGTTGCAACGCGGGCAGACGATGCCGCTGCTTTCGCCCAGGGATGGACGCAGGCGCTGACGGGACATTTCCAGCAGGCCGAAGCGCGAGATACGGCCGACTTGTACGCGGGCACGGTCGGCTTCCAGGCATTCGCGGACTTTCTCTTCCACGGCGCGCTGGTTCTTGGCTGGGGTCATGTCGATGAAGTCGATCACGATCAGGCCGCCGATATCACGCAGGCGCAGCTGGCGGGCGATTTCTTCAGCCGCTTCCAGGTTGGTCTGCAGGGCGGTTTCTTCGATGTCGCTGCCTTTCGTGGCGCGCGCCGAGTTGATGTCGATGGACACCAGGGCTTCGGTCGGGTCGATCACGATGGAGCCGCCGGAAGGCAGTTCGACCACGCGCTGGAAGGCGGTCTCGATCTGGCTTTCGATCTGGAAACGGTTGAACAGCGGCACGCTGTCTTCGTACAGCTTGATCTTGCTGGCGTACTGCGGCATCACCTGGCGGATGAAGGTCAGGGCTTCGTCCTGGGCTTCAACGCTGTCGATCAGCACTTCGCCGATGTCCTGGCGCAGGTAGTCGCGGATGGCGCGGATGATCACGTTGCTTTCCTGGTAGATCAGGAACGGCGCGGAACGATCCAGGGACGCTTCTTTGATGGCGGTCCACAGTTGCAGCAGGTAGTCGAGGTCCCACTGCATTTCTTCGCTGCTGCGGCCCAGGCCGGCAGTGCGCACGATCAGGCCCATGTCGGCGGGTGCGATCAGGCCGTTCAGCGCTTCACGCAGTTCGTTGCGCTCTTCGCCTTCGATGCGACGGGAAATACCGCCGGCACGTGGGTTGTTCGGCATCAGGACCAGGTAACGGCCAGCCAGGCTGATGAAGGTGGTCAGGGCTGCGCCCTTGTTGCCACGTTCTTCTTTTTCGACCTGGACGATGACTTCCTGGCCTTCGCTCAGGACGTCCTTGATGTTCACGCGACCTTCAGGGGCTTTCTTGAAGTATTCGCGGGAGATTTCTTTAAGGGGCAGGAAGCCGTGGCGCTCGGAGCCGAAATCGACAAAGGCAGCCTCAAGGCTTGGTTCGATGCGAGTAATACGGCCTTTATAGATGTTGGCCTTCTTTTGCTCGCGTGCACCGGATTCGATGTCCAGGTCGTAGAGGCGTTGGCCATCTACCAGTGCAACACGCAACTCTTCGGGTTGAGTTGCGTTAATCAGCATTCTTTTCATGTTGTACCGTCGGTTTCCGGGCTGCCGGAAACGGCGTTCGGCACACACGACTTCTCACGGTCGGTGTCAGGTGCGTCAAGAGTGGTTGGCCACTCCAGTGTCCAGCAAATACAGGCCAATTGGGCCGGTATCGCGACGGACGCGTCCTGCTTGTTAGCGGTGGTGACAAAGGCACCACTTCAACAAAAGCTAAGGTCAGGAGGAGGAATCAACCGGCGACTGTGGACGAGATGAAGCGTCTAAATATAAGCCTAGTGCTACACGGTCCGACGGTTGTGCATCTCCACCCTACACGTATCCCTGATAATTCGGGTGCTGCCGCGCGCAGAATCCGCAGCGGGTTGGCATTTACCGTGTTTTCCAATGGGGAGAACACGCTCATGGCTAAACAAGACTGGGTGAGGGCGATTGCGCTCTCACTCAGCTCTTAACAGGCGTTGTTTCCGAAGCATTCGCCATGGTCTGGCTCAAGACTGACTGCACTTTGTGAACTGGCCGTAAATATCGGCGCAAAACGCGAGTATTCACTCTGCTTTCTGCACTCGCTTCAGGCCTCATGTCACCTGCGCTCGTTACAATCCTGAGCTTTCCAAGGTGGCGAAAGCCCCGTAGGACGGCCTCGCGTCCTGATGAATTGCGATGGTCAGGGCCGGCTGTGTGCCGCATGTCCTCTGGCCAGGCCGCTTTTGGCGGCGTTCGCGACTATAGCAGCAATGATTAAGTGCTTCAATTCCATAAAAAATTGTTATCATCGCCGGCATGACGACTACCGCCCCCCAGACCCCCAGCGTCCAGCTGCTTGAGGTCTCGCCGGAATATGCCGGCCAACGCATCGACAATTTTCTCCTGGCCAGGCTCAAAGGCGTGCCCAAGACCTTGATTTACCGCATCTTGCGTAAAGGTGAAGTGCGGGTGAACAAGGGCCGGATCAAGCCCGAGTACAAGCTGCAGGCGGGCGATATCGTCCGCGTGCCGCCGGTACGCGTGCCCGAGCGTGACGAGCCTGTGCCATTGGCCCAGGGCTTGTTGCAGCGCCTGGAAGCCTCGATTGTCTTCGAAGACAACAAGCTGATCGTGATCAACAAGCCCTGCGGCATTGCCGTGCATGGCGGCAGCGGCCTGACGTTCGGCGTGATCGAAGCCTTCCGTCAGTTGCGCCCGGATGCCAAGGAGCTGGAGTTGGTCCATCGCCTGGACCGTGACACCTCCGGCCTGCTGATGATCGCCAAGAAGCGCAGCATGTTGCGCCACCTGCACACCGCGCTGCGTGGCGATGGCGTGGACAAGCGCTACATGGCGCTGGTACGCGGCAACTGGGCCAGCTCGATCAAGAGCGTGCGTGCGCCGTTGCAGAAGAGCAACCTGCGCTCCGGCGAACGCATGGTCGAAGTGGACGAGGAGGGCAAAGAGGCTCTGACCCTGTTCAAGGTGCTGCGCCGCTTCGGTGACTTCGCCACGATGGTCGAGGCCAAGCCGGTGACCGGTCGTACTCACCAGATTCGTGTGCACACACTGCACGCCGGGCATTGCATTGCCGGCGACACCAAATACGGTGACGAGGACTTCTCCAAGGAGATCCGCGACCTGGGCGGCAAGCGCCTGTTCCTGCACGCCTACATGCTCACTGTGCCGCTGCCCGATGGCGGCGAATTGAAGCTGCAGGCCCCGGTCGATGAGATGTGGGCCAAGACCGTGGAGCGTTTGAGTGTCGCACCTTGACTACAAGCTGCTGATTTTTGATTGGGATGGCACCCTGGCCAATTCCATTGGCCGGATCGTCGAGTCGATGCACGCCGCGTCGACCCGCTCGGGTTATGCGCTGTGCACGGATCACGCGGTCAAGGGCATTATCGGCCTGGGTTTGCCTGAGGCGATCCGCACCCTATACCCCGAGATCAGCGACGCTGAGCTGATTGCGTTCCGCGAGCACTACGCCGATCACTACATTGCGCTGGAGGCCGAGCCTTCGCCGCTGTTCGAAGGGGTGGTGCAGTCCCTGGCCGCGTTCCGTGCCGAGGGCTACCAATTGGCCGTCGCCACCGGCAAGGCCCGTCGCGGCCTGGACCGTGTGCTCAAGGCCCACGGTTGGGAAGATTATTTCGACATCACCCGTGCTGCCGATGAAACCGCCAGCAAGCCGCACCCGCTGATGCTGGAGCAGATCCTGGCCCATTGCGGCGTATCGCCGCGCCAGGCGTTGATGGTGGGTGATGCTTCCTTTGACCTGATGATGGCGCGCAATGCTGGCATGGACAGTGTTGCGGTCAGCTATGGTGCCCAGGCCGCCGAGGCCTTGCAGCAATACGAGCCGCGGCTGACGATCGATCATTTTTCCGAATTGCAGGCCTGGCTCGGCCGGGCTCAATAAGTCTTTGCTGGGGTTAATGGCATGAGTGATGAGTGGAAAGCGCCCGAAAAGGCCCAGAGTGGTGACGACAAGAGCTGGAAGCTGCTGGAGAAGACCCTCCTGGCCAGCGTCCAGGAGCAGCGTCGTTCGCGGCGTTGGGGGATTTTTTTCAAGCTGCTGACCTTCACTTACCTGTTCGGCATGCTGGTGTTGTTCAGCCCGCTGGTGGACATGGAGAAAAGCGCCACCCGTGGCAGCAATTACACTGCCTTGATCGAAGTGCGCGGGGTGATTGCCGACAAGGAGTCCGCCAGCGCCGACAATATTGTCGGCAGCCTGCGCACCGCGTTTGAAGACCCCAAGGTCAAGGGCGTGATCCTGCGCATCAACAGCCCTGGCGGCAGCCCGGTGCAGTCGGGTTATGTGTATGACGAGATTCGCCGTCTGCGCGCCCTGCACCCGGATACCAAGCTGTACGCGGTGATTTCCGACCTGGGGGCCTCCGGCGCCTATTACATCGCCAGCGCCGCCGACCAGATCTATGCCGACAAGGCCAGCCTGGTGGGTTCCATTGGTGTGACGGCGGCCGGTTACGGCTTTGTCGGCACCATGGAGAAGCTGGGGGTGGAGCGTCGCACCTACAACTCGGGTGAGCACAAATCGTTTCTTGATCCGTTCCAGCCGCAGAAGGCGGATGAAACCCAGTTCTGGCAGGGCGTGCTCGACACTACCCATCGCCAGTTCATCGCCAGCGTGAAGCAAGGGCGTGGCGATCGTCTGAAGGATAAGGATCATCCAGAGCTGTTTTCCGGGTTGGTCTGGTCGGGCGAACAAGCGTTGCCGCTGGGCCTGATTGATGGCTTGGGCAGCGCCAGTTCGGTAGCGCGGGATGTGATCGGCGAGAAAGAGTTGGTGGACTTCACTGTGCAGGAATCGCCGTTTGACCGGTTCTCCAAGAAGCTGGGTGCCAGCGTGGCAGAGAAACTCGCGCTGTATATGGGCTTCCAGGGCCCGACCCTGCGCTGATACCTCAAGGCAGGTTTAGATCCAAAATGTGGGAGCGGGCTTGCCCGCGATAGCGGTGGGTCAGTCAAAATCAATGTTGGCTGGCCCGCCCTCATCGCGGGCAAGCCCGCTCCCACATTTGGTTTTGTGGTGGGCTTAGGGGGTCTGTACGCCTTCGGCCAGCAGCATATCCACCAGTCGAATCAGGGGCAGCCCGATCAAGCTGGTCGCATCCGGCCCTTCGGTGCTCTGGAACAAGCTCACCCCCAACCCTTCGGCCTTGAAGCTGCCCGCACAGTCATACGGCTGCTCGATCCGCAGGTAACGCTCGATTCGCTCGGCATCCAGTACGCGCATCTGCACCGTAAACGGTACACAGTCCACCTGGCAGTGCCCTGTCTCGCTGTTGAGCAGCGCCAGGCCGGTCAGGAAGCTCACGCGCTTGCCACTGGCGGCCAGCAACTGTTCTCGGGCGTTCTCGAAGGTGTGCGGCTTGCCGATGATCCGTCCGTCGAGCGCTGCGACCTGGTCGGAGCCAATGATCAAGTGCCCCGGATGAGCGACGGCGAGCGCGCGGGCTTTCTCTTCGGCGAGGCGTTTGACCAGTTCGATGGCGGACTCATTGGCGCGATGGCTTTCGTCTATATCCGGCGAGCTGCAGATGAACGGCAAGTGCAGGCGGCCGAGCAATTCCCGGCGATAAACCGAGCTGGAAGCGAGTAATAAAGGCAGCATGGGCGTCTCCTCAAGGCAGTCGCGGATTCTAGCGAGGAGTCCAGGTGACGGACAGGGCTGAATTTCCTTTGACATGGCTGGGTGCATCCCTATAATGCTGCGCCTATGTTGAATGACCCGATTCCACCTCACGTTGACCCGCGCAAATTGGCAGATCGTGGCACTTCCCTTCAAGGTGAATTGCTGCTGGCCGATTTGGAGAGACTCTGCGACCCGCTTTCCGACACTGTCGGTACGGTGCAGGCTAAATTCGTTTTTGAACGAGATGAACGTAAATCTGTGGTAATTCACAGCTTTATCGACACCGAGGTCAAAATGGTTTGCCAGCGTTGTCTTGAGCTGGTCACCCTGCCGATTCACAGCGAATGCAGTTACGCTGTGGTGAAGGAGGGTGCGAATACCCAGTCGTTACCGAAAGGTTATGACGTGCTGGAACTGGGCGAAGATCCATTGGATCTGCATGCACTGATCGAGGAGGAGCTTTTGCTCGCCTTGCCCATTGTGCCTGCTCATCATCCGGAAGAATGCCAGCAGCCGGAGGGGCTCGATGACGAGCTCGAACCGAGCGAGGACGAGGTAACGCGGTCCAACCCGTTCAGTGTATTGGCGCAGTTAAAGCGTGACCCAAACGTTTAGGAGTTAATCAATTATGGCTGTTCAGCAGAACAAAAAATCCCGCTCTGCCCGTGACATGCGTCGTTCGCACGACGCCCTGACGGCGAGCACTCTGTCTGTAGAAAAAACCACCGGTGAAATTCACCTGCGTCACCACGTATCGCCAGAAGGCGTATACCGTGGTCGTAAAGTGATCGACAAGGGCGCTGACGAGTAATCACTTGTCTGCTCTAGTCATCGCGATAGACGCAATGGGCGGGGACTTCGGTCCCCGCAGCATTGTTCAGGCCTGCATCGCCAGCCTGTCTGCAACGCCCTCGCTGCACCTGACCCTTGTCGGTCAACTCTCCTTACTTGAAGACCTGATTGCCAGCCATCCGGCGGTGGATCGCGCGCGCCTGACGATTACGCCAGCCAGCGAAACCATCACCATGGATGAAAAGCCGGCGGCTGCCCTGCGTGGCAAGCCTGACTCTTCAATGCGCGTGGCTCTGGAGCTGTTGCGTGATGGCAAGGTGCAAGCCTGTGTCAGTGCCGGCAACACCGGCGCGTTGATGGCGTTGTCGCGTTATGTGCTCAAGACGTTGCCGGGCATTGATCGGCCGGCGATGGTCGCAGCGATTCCGACGCAGAAAGGCTATTGCCAGTTGCTGGACCTGGGCGCGAACGTCGATTGCAGTGCCGAGCATCTGTTCCAGTTCGCGGTGATGGGTTCGGTGGCCGCCGAAGCATTGGGCGTGGCCCGACCGCGTGTCGCGTTGCTGAATATCGGCACCGAAGACATCAAGGGCAATCAGCAGGTCAAGCTCGCCGCCGCGTTGTTACAGGGCGCGCGCGGCTTGAATTACATCGGTTTTGTCGAGGGGGACGGTTTGTACCGTGGCGAAGCGGATGTGGTGGTATGTGACGGATTTGTCGGCAATATCCTGCTTAAATCCAGTGAAGGCCTGGCGACGATGATCGCCACGCGCATTGAAGCGCTGTTCAAGCAGAGCTTCGCTTCGCGTCTGGTGGGTGCTTTGGCGCTGCCATTGATGCGCCGCTTGCAGGCTGACCTGGCGCCCGCACGGCATAACGGTGCGAGCTTTCTCGGCTTACAGGGCATCGTGGTGAAAAGCCATGGCTCGGCCGGTGTGGAAGGCTTTCAAAGCGCGATTGCGCGGGCCCTGATCGAGATCCAGGAAAACCTGCCACAGCGCTTGCACGGCCGTCTCGAGGATCTGTTGCCTTAGGCGAATCGGCCCGGAAATGCTTAAATGTGACCGGCCAGTTCAATTGACCATCCAATCTGTCAGTTTCGTGCGCTCCCACCGTAGGCGCGTTCATTTTTGACGACCAGATCATTAGGGGCTTGTTACATGTCTACATCCCTCGCATTCGTCTTTCCAGGGCAGGGTTCGCAGTCCCTCGGCATGTTGGCCGAGCTGGGCGCGCAATACCCGCTGATCCTGGATACCTTCAAGGAAGCTTCCGACGCCCTGGGTTACGACCTGTGGGCGCTGACCCAGCAAGGGCCGGAAGAGCAACTCAATCAAACCGATAAAACCCAGCCGGCCATCCTGACCGCTTCGATCGCCCTGTGGCGCTTGTGGCTGGCAGAGGGCGGCACGCGTCCGGCATTTGTTGCCGGTCACAGCCTGGGCGAATACAGCGCCCTGGTAGCGGCGGGCAGCCTGACGCTCGCGGAAGCGGTCAAGCTGGTCGAGCGTCGTGGCCAATTGATGCAAGAAGCCGTTCCTGCCGGGCAGGGCGGCATGGCCGCTATCCTGGGCCTGGACGATGCCGTGGTGATCGAAGCCTGCGCCGAAGCGGCCCAGGGCGAAGTGGTCAGCGCGGTGAACTTCAACTCGCCTGGCCAGGTCGTGATCGCCGGTGCCAAGGCCGCGGTTGAGCGCGCCATCGAAGGCTGCAAGGCCCGTGGCGCCAAGCGCGCGTTGCCGTTGCCAGTGAGCGTGCCGTCGCACTGCGAGCTGATGCGCCCGGCAGCCGAGCGTTTTGCCGAGTCCATCGCCGCCATCAACTGGCAGGCACCGCAGATCCCGCTGGTGCAGAACGTCAGCGCGGCCGTGGCTGCCGACCTCGACACCCTCAAGCGCGACCTGCTGGAGCAACTCTACAAGCCAGTGCGCTGGGTTGAATCTGTCCAGACCCTGGCTGCCAATGGCGCCACCGAGCTGGTCGAGTGCGGCCCGGGCAAAGTCCTGGCCGGCCTGAACAAGCGTTGCGCCGACGGCGTGTCGACTGCCAACCTCAATACCCCGGATGCCTTCGCTGCCGCTCGTGCAGCACTGGCCTGAGCCTTTATTTTCGAACTTGGGAGAAGCCTGCATGAGTCTGCAAGGTAAAGTTGCACTGGTTACCGGCGCCAGCCGTGGCATTGGCCAGGCGATTGCCCTGGAATTGGGCCGTCAGGGCGCCGTTGTGATCGGCACCGCCACTTCCGCTTCGGGCGCCGAGCGTATCGCCGCGACCCTGAAGGAAAACGGCGTGCAAGGCACTGGCCTTGAGCTGAACGTGACCAGCGATGAATCCGTGGCCGCTGTATTGGCCCAGATCACGGCAGAGTTCGGCGCGCCGGCTATTCTGGTGAACAACGCTGGTATCACCCGTGACAACCTGATGATGCGCATGAAAGACGACGAGTGGTACGACGTAGTCGATACCAACTTGAACAGTCTGTTTCGCCTGTCCAAGGGCGTTCTGCGCGGCATGACCAAGGCGCGTTGGGGTCGAATTATCAATATTGGCTCCGTAGTGGGTGCCATGGGCAACGCAGGCCAAGTAAACTACGCGTCCGCCAAGGCCGGTCTGGAAGGTTTCAGCCGTGCATTGGCACGTGAAGTCGGTTCGCGGTCGATTACGGTCAACTCGGTGGCCCCTGGGTTCATCGACACCGATATGACCCGCGAACTGCCGGAAGCACAGCGTGAAGCCTTGCTGACGCAGATTCCGCTGGGCCGTCTGGGCCAGGCTCAAGAGATCGCGAATGTGGTGTCTTTCCTGGCATCCGACGGTGCGGCATACGTGACTGGGGCTACAATCCCGGTGAACGGCGGGATGTACATGAGTTAAATTGTGACGGATCGCTTCAAAAAAATGTCATACGAGCTGTCTAAAATCCGTTATAAAGCTGCAACTTAATTTAGAGGCGGGTGGCCGATCGGGTACGTGGTGAAGCTTTCAGTTGAAAAGCTGAAAAGGCTTTCTATACACTTACCCACTGGCCAGCTGCCTGAATTTGTCCATTAGGAGTTAAACAAGGTATGAGCACCATCGAAGAGCGCGTCAAGAAAATCGTTGCCGAGCAACTGGGCGTTAAAGAAGAAGAAGTGGTCAACACTGCTTCCTTCGTAGAAGACCTGGGTGCCGATTCCCTTGACACCGTTGAGCTGGTGATGGCTCTGGAAGAGGAATTCGAGACCGAAATCCCGGACGAAGAAGCTGAAAAAATCACTACCGTTCAATCTGCTATCGACTACATCAACAGCCATCAGGCGTAATAGTTTTTAGTCGTCGCTTGCTGTTGGGAAAAACCGCACTGCTGTTACAGCGTGCGGTTTTTTCTTTAGGCCTGACGAAAAGTGAACCTGAAGCAAAGTGTCGTCATTAGAAAAAGGAGAGTGCTGTGTCGCGTAGACGCGTCGTAGTCACCGGTATGGGTATGTTGTCGCCACTGGGTACGGATGTGCCGAGCAGTTGGCAGGGCATTCTGGCTGGCCGCAGTGGTATTGGTCTGATCGAACACACGGACCTTTCTGCCTATTCCACCCGTTTTGGCGGCTCGGTAAAGGGTTTTAATGTCGAGGAATATCTCTCGATCAAAGAGTCCCGCAAGCTCGACCTGTTCATTCAATACGGCCTGGCAGCCGGTTTTCAGGCAGTGCGTAACGCCGGCCTGGAAGTCACCGACGCCAACCGTGACCGCATTGGCGTGGCCATGGGCTCAGGTATTGGTGGCCTGACCAATATCGAAGAAACCAGCCGCATCCTGCACGATACTGGCCCCCGTCGAATTTCACCGTTCTTCGTGCCGGGCTCGATCATCAATATGATTTCCGGTTTTCTGTCCATCCACCTCGGTGCACAGGGGCCTAACTACGCCATTGCCACGGCGTGTACCACGGGTACGCATTGCATCGGCATGGCGGCGCGCAACATCGCCTACGACGAAGCCGACGTGATGATTGCCGGTGGCGCCGAAATGGCTGCCTGCGGCCTCGGCATGGGCGGCTTTGGCGCGTCCCGTGCGCTGTCCACCCGCAACGACGAGCCGACCCGTGCCAGCCGTCCGTGGGACAAGGGCCGTGACGGCTTTGTGCTGTCGGACGGTGCCGGTGCCCTGGTGCTGGAAGAGCTGGAGCACGCCAAGGCGCGTGGTGCCACGATCTACGCCGAGCTGATCGGTTTTGGCATGAGCGGCGACGCCTATCACATGACCTCGCCACCGTCCGACGGTGCCGGCGCTGCGCGTTGCATCACCAATGCCCTGCGCGATGCGAAGATCAATGCCGACCAGGTGCAGTACATCAACGCCCACGGCACCTCGACGCCGACCGGCGACCTGGCGGAAGCCGAGGCCATCAAGTCGGTGTTCGGCGAGCACGCCTACAAGCTGGCGGTCAGCTCCACCAAGTCCATGACCGGTCACCTGTTGGGTGCGGCGGGCGCAGTGGAAGCGATCTTCAGCGTAATGGCCATCAAGGACCAGGTCGCTCCGCCGACCATCAACCTGGATGAGCCGGACGAAGGTTGCGACCTGAACTTCGTGCCGCACGAAGCGCAGCCGATGCCGATCGACGTGACGATTTCCAACTCGTTCGGCTTTGGTGGCACCAACGGTTCCCTGGTGTTCCGCCGGTTCGCCGAGTGATGGACAGCTGGGTCGACGGTCAGCCAGCGGACAACGTGCCCCTGAAAGATCGCGGCCTGGCCTATGGCGATGGGCTGTTCGAGACCATCGCCGTCAAGGCTGGGCAGCCCGTGCTGCTCGACCGTCACCTGCAACGTCTCGACGACGGCTGCAGGCGCCTCGCTTTCATTGCGGATCACGGGTTGATCCGCAGCGAAGTGCAGGCCTATGCCGCCGCCCTTGGCGATGGCGTGCTCAAGTTGATCCTCACTCGCGGCGATAGCCTGCGCGGTTATGGCATCAACCCCGGCGCCCCGGTGCGCCGTATCTTGCAGGGCAGTCCGCCCGCAACCTATCCCCCAGCCCATGGCATTGACGGCATCCGTCTGTTTCCGTGCGCCACCCGTTTGGCCGAGCAACCCTTGCTGGCCGGCCTCAAGCATCTCAATCGCCTGGAACAAGTGATTGCCCGCACCGAATGGCAGGATGCCGAGCACGCCGAAGGCTTGATGCTGGATGTGTCTGGTCGTGTCATCGAAGGTGTGTTCAGCAACCTGTTCCTCGTGTGCAACGGCTTGTTACTAACCGCTGATCTGACGCGTTGCGGGGTTGCCGGCGTCATGCGCGCCGAGATCCTCGCCCAGGCGCAGACCCTGAGCGTCCCGGTGGCCGTGGCTGACATCAGCCTGGAGCAGTTGCAGCTGGCTGACGAAGTGTTTGTCTGCAACAGCGTTTATGGCATTTGGCCGGTGCGCGACTGCGCTGCGATGAGCTGGCCGGTTGGGCCGCTCACCCGTAAACTGCAGGGCATTGTTCGCGCGCTATTGGATATTTGAGTTGATACGAAAACTGGTTGTACTGCTGCTGGTCGGTGTGTTCTCGGCGGCCTTGCTGTTGGGTTATGGCGCCTGGAAATACGACGCTGCCCTCAAACAGCCCCTGAACCTGACCCAGGAGCAATTGCTCGACGTTCCGGCAGGGGCGACCCCCACCGGCACCTTCAATCGCCTGGAAGCCGACGGCGTGCTCGACGGCGCGTTCTGGCTGCGCCTGTACTGGCGCTTCAACCTTGATGGCCAGCCCTTGCACAGCGGCGAATACCGCATGACCCCGGGCATGACGGCGCAGGGCTTGATCGGCCTGTGGCAGCGCGGCGAAGTCGTGCAATACAGCCTCACACTGGTGGAAGGGTGGAATTTCCGCCAAGTTCGCTCGGCCTTGGCCAAGCACGAAAAGATCGTACAAACCCTGTCGGGGCTGACTGACAGCGAAGTCATGGAAAAACTCGGCCACCCCGGCGTATTCCCGGAAGGCCGCTTCTTCCCCGACACCTATCGCTTCGTACGCGGCATGACCGACGTCGAGTTCCTGAAAAAAGCCTACAACCGCCTGGACGATGTCCTCGCCCAGGAGTGGAGCAAACGCGCCGCCGATGCGCCCTACACCGAGCCCTATCAAGCACTGATCATGGCGTCGCTGGTCGAGAAAGAAACCGGCGTGCCGGAAGAGCGCGGCCAGATCGCCGGTGTGTTTGTGCGCCGCCTGAAGATCGGCATGCTGCTGCAGACCGACCCGACGGTGATCTACGGCCTGGGCGAGCGCTACAACGGTAAGTTGACCCGCGCCCACCTCAAGGAAGCCAACCCCTACAACACCTACATGATTGCCGGTTTGCCGCCGACGCCGATCGCCATGGTCGGCCGCGAGGCGATCCATGCCGCGCTGAACCCGGTGCCGGGCAGCAGCCTGTATTTTGTCGCCCGGGGCGATGGCAGCCATATTTTCTCCGATGACCTGGATGCGCATAATGCCGCCGTGCGTGAGTTCCAACTCAAGCGCCGCGCCGATTACCGCTCCAGCCCGGCGCCCGTGGTAAAACCGGCGGAAGAGGCAACGCCTCCGGCTGATACGCCCGCCGACACGCCCGCCGAGCCGCAAAGCCCGCAATGACTCTGACTAAGGACTGCCTGTGACTGGCTTGTTTATTACCCTGGAAGGCCCCGAAGGCGCCGGCAAAAGCACCAACCGCGATTACCTGGCCGAGCGTTTGCGCGCTGATGGCATCGAGGTGGTGTTGACCCGTGAGCCCGGCGGCACGCCGCTGGCCGAGCGCATCCGCGACGTGCTGCTGGCCCCGGGTGACGAGCCGATGAACCCGGACACCGAGCTGCTGCTGGTGTTCGCCGCCCGCGCCCAGCACCTGGCCGAAGTGATCCGCCCGGCGCTGGCCCGCGGTGCGGTGGTGATTTGCGACCGTTTCACCGATTCAACCTATGCCTATCAGGGCGGCGGCCGGGGTTTGTGCCTGGAGCGCATCACCACGCTGGAAACGTTCGTGCAAGGCGATCTGCGTCCCGACCTGACACTGGTGTTCGACCTGCCAGTGGAAGTCGGCCTGGCCCGCGCCAGCGCCCGGGGTCGCCTGGACCGCTTCGAGCTGGAAGGCCGTGCCTTCTTCGACGCGGTGCGCAGCGCATTCCTCGCCCGCGCCAAGGCCGAGCCCGCGCGTTACTACCTGTTGGATGCCGCCCAGCCGCTGACCCAGGTGCAACAGGCCATCGATGCCTTGCTGCCGGCCCTGCTGGAGCGTGCCCGTGGCTGAAGCCTACCCGTGGCAGGACAGCCTCTGGCAACAATTGGCGGGACGTGCCCAGCATGCCCACGCCTACCTGTTGCACGGGCCGATTGGCATTGGCAAACGTGCGCTCGCCGAACGCCTGATGGCCAGCCTGTTGTGCCAGCGTCCGGTCAACCTGGAAGCCTGTGGCGAGTGCAAATCCTGCCTGCTGCTCAAGGCGGGCAGCCACCCGGACAATTACTTGCTGGAACCCGAGGAAGCCGACAAGGCGATCAAGGTCGATCAGGTCCGCGACCTCGTCAGCTTCGTGGTGCAGACCGCGCAGATGGGCGGGCGCAAAGTAGTGTTGATCGAGCCGGTGGAGGCGATGAACATCAACGCCGCCAACGCCTTGCTCAAGAGCCTGGAAGAACCGTCCGGCGATACGGTGTTGTTGCTGGTGAGTCACCAGTCCAGCCGTCTGCTGCCGACGATCCGCAGCCGTTGCGTACAGCAGGCCTGCCCGTTGCCGAGCGAGGCCATGAGCCTTGAGTGGCTGGCGCAGGCGTTGCCGGAATGCAGCGCAGACGAGCGGGCCGAATTGCTCACCCTGGCCGCCGGTTCGCCGCTGGCCGCACTGAAATTGCAGGCCCAAGGCGTGCGTGAACAACGCGCGTTGGTGGTAGATGGCGTGAAGAAACTGCTCAAGCAGGAACTGTCCGCCACCCAATTGGCCGAGACGGCCTGGAAGGATATTCCGCTGTTGCTGCTGTTCGACTGGTTCTGTGACTGGTCGAGCCTGATCCTGCGCTACCAGTTGACCCAGGATGAACATGGCCTGGGCCTGCCGGACATGCGCAAAGTCGTGCAGTACCTCGCGCAGAAAAGCGCCCAGGACAAGGTGCTCAACATTCAGGACTGGATTCTGGCCCAGCGCCAGAAGGTGCTCGGCAAGGCCAACCTCAACCGCGTGCTGTTGCTCGAAGCGCTGCTGGTGCAATGGGTGGGCCTGCTCGGCCGCCGTTAAATTCCGTGGCCGGCGGGTGTATCGTCGGCCAGACACTCTCTGTGATTTAAGTCGTAACTACCTATGCTCGTAGATTCCCATTGCCACCTCGACCGCCTCGACCTTGCCCAACACGGCGGTTCCCTCGACGCCGCCCTTGAAGCAGCGCGCCAGCGCGGAGTAGGGCACTTCCTGTGTATCGGCGTCAGCGCCGACAACGCTGCCGACGTCAAAGCCCTGGCCGAGCGTTATGCCGATGTGGATTGTTCGGTGGGCATCCACCCGCTGGACCTCAAGCCCGGCGAAGCCCCGGCCCTCGACTGGTTGCTGGGTGAACTCAACCACCCGCGCGTGGTGGCGATTGGCGAAACCGGCCTGGACTACCACTACGAGCCCGAAGCCGCCGAGTTGCAGCAGGCCTCGTTCCGCCTGCACCTGCAAGCCGCCCAGCAGACCGGCAAACCGGTGATCGTCCACACCCGTGGCGCCCGCGCCGACACCCTGGCCCTGCTGCGCGAAGCCGCGCTGCCCCAGGCCGGGGTGCTGCATTGTTTTACCGAAGACTGGGACATGGCCAAGGCGGCCCTGGACCTGGGTTTCTACATTTCCCTGTCGGGGATTGTCACCTTCCGCAATGCCGACGCCTTGCGTGACGTGGCACGCCAAGTGCCGGCCGACCGCCTGCTGGTGGAAACCGACTCGCCGTACCTGGCGCCCATTCCCCATCGCGGCAAGCCGAACCTGCCGGAGTATGTGCGGGATGTGGCGGATTACCTGGCGATGCTGCGCGGTGAGTCCGTTGAGCGCTTTGCCGAACAGACGACCGAGAACTTCAAGCGCCTGTTCCCGCTGGCCCACGTTAAATCGTAGGCAAAAAAAACCCGGGTTCTGGGGGGTGAATCCGGGCTAAGACCATTAGGAGTAAAACAGGGCACACAGTCCGTCGGTACCCAGGGTCAGCGCGTCACTTGGGGGAGATGCCGCGCCGACAGTTCAAGTATTGATCAGTATCTGATTCAGTCCAGTCGCGACTGGTCGTTTTTTAAACAGATTTGGAATACGCGCGCTTCGCTTGAGTTCTCATTAAGCGGGTGTACAGGTGCCTTTGTTACGTATGATTTCTGACTGCAAGCGATGAAATCGTTGGCGCGCTGAAACTTAAGTGTGCGGCGGGTTCACATAGGCGTTGCCCAACGACCGTTCAGTCGGGATAATCCCTCGCACCGGGTAAATCGTATCGCCACGTGTTCGTGGCCCTGCGCAACCCTCCCCACAGTCACCTTTGCAGACCTCTTTCTCATGCACAAAGAACCCCGTAAGGTCCGTGAGTTTCGCCGCCGTGAGCAGGAAATTCTCGACACCGCGCTCAAGTTGTTTCTCGAACAAGGTGAAGACAGCGTCACCGTCGAGATGATCGCGGATGCCGTGGGTATCGGCAAAGGCACGATCTACAAGCACTTCAAGTCCAAGGCCGAGATCTACCTGCGCCTGATGCTCGACTACGAGCGCGACTTGAATGAGCTGCTACATTCGGCCGATGTGGACAAGGACAAGGAAGCCCTGTCCCGCGCCTACTTCGAATTCCGCATGCGCGACCCGCAACGCTACCGCCTGTTCGACCGCCTGGAAGAAAAGGTGGTCAAGGGTCATCAGGTGCCGGAAATGGTCGAGGAGCTGCACAAGATCCGTGCCTCGAACTTCGAACGCCTGACCCTGCTGATCAAGGGCCGCATCAGCGAAGGCAAGCTGGAAGACGTGCCGCCGTATTTCCACTACTGCGCCGCCTGGGCGTTGGTGCATGGAGCGGTGGCGCTGTACCACTCGCCGTTCTGGAGCAATGTGCTGGAAGATCAGGAAGGTTTCTTCCAGTTCCTGATGGATATCGGCGTGCGCATGGGCAACAAGCGCAAGCACAGCAGCGAACTGCCACCGGCTGAACCGCCGGCTGCGTAAGGATTTACTGCCAGACGCAGTACCCCAGGAATATACTCAGGCAAGGACTCTTGCTAAAAGCTGATTTATCAGTCAGCTTTTAGCGCGCCCGAATCATCCTCTGCCGGAGTGATCCATGATCGTTGATCGTCAAGGCAGGCGTTTTCGCAATTTGCGGATCAGCCTGACCTCAGCCTGCAATTATGCGTGTACCTACTGCGTGCCCAACGGCAAGCGGCTGGTGGCTGCCCAGGACGAACTCTCGGCCGAGGCCATGGCGCGGGGCGTCGAATATCTGATCGAAGCGGCGGGCATAGACCGCCTGCGCATCACCGGCGGCGAGCCGCTGGTCAGTCCCAAGCTGGAAGCCTTCATGGGCGCGGTGGGGCAGATGGGCCTCAGTGATATCAGCCTGACCACCAACGGCCAGTTACTGGCGCGCAAACTGCCGCTGCTGTTGGATGCCGGCATCCAGCGTATCAACGTCTCCCTCGACACCCTGGACGCCGATGCCTTCCGCAGCATCGCCCGTGGCGGCGATCTCGCCACCGTGCTCGACGGCATGGACCAGGCCCGCGCCGCCGGGATCAAGATCAAGGTCAACATGGTGCCGTTGCGCGGCCAGAACCTGGACCAGGTGATGCCGCTGCTCGACTACTGCCTGGAACGTGGCTACGAGCTGCGTTTTATCGAGTTGATGCGCATGGGCCACCTGGCCAAGGATTCCAATGCGTTTTTGCAGCAATTCGTCAGCTTGCAGCAATTGCTCAGCCTGATTGGCGAGCGCCACGAATACCTGCAAGCCAATGCCCCGGTGGACGCCACCGCCGTGCGATATGAAATCCCTGGCAAGGGCTACTTTGGCGTGATCGCCAATGAAAGCGTGCCGTTCTGCCGGACCTGTTCGCGTCTGCGGCTGTCGTCTACCGGTTGGCTGCATGGCTGCCTGTCATCGAGCAACCGCCACTATGTAGGCGACCTGCTGGACAAGCCGCGCCACCAGGCATTGCCGGCGCTGCAAGGGTTGCTGATGAAAGCCCTGGGCGACAAGCAGGAAGTGGCGTTCTCGGGCGGTGCGACGATTATGAAGATTATTGGCGGCTGACGCCGAGCCCGAAGCTCGAAGCCCCAAGCTTGAAGCTTGAAGCCGTCCCACTGGCCCAAATTCTGCATCTCACGCCCATTCGCCGGTTTTCCGTCACCGGCTTCTGGAGGATTAGGATGCGTAGTCTGGTTTTGTTGCTGGCGTCATTGACGCTGAGTGGTTGCATGACCGTCAGCGATATGGCCGAAGGCACCCGCTATCAGATGAGCGACGCCGGCTTGCTGGACCACAGCGATACCCGTCGTACCAACTCGATCCGCGTGCAGCCGGACTCCTTTATCTTTATCGCCCAGGGCGCCTTCGTGCCGCCCGGCAGCGCCTACCCGCGCCCGAACGTGGTGGCCGAAGAAGCTTTCAACGGCTTCATCGAATACTTCCCCATGGTGCGCCGCGCCCGCCAGCCGGAAGGCCTGGAACAGGCGATGGCCGAAGCCCGTGCCGCCGGCGCCCATTACCTGTTGTACTGCCGTTTCGCCAAGGCCGATGACCGCATCGGCAACGCCGACGAGTGGGCCGACCAGGAAGCCCTCGACCGCGTCGGCCTCGACAGCGGTGTGATCCAGGTCATGCTGATCGAGACCAGCACCCAGTATTTGATTGATACTGTGCGCATTCGCAGCCGTGGCGGTTTACTGACGTTCCACGACAACAAGCCAGAAGACCTGATCGCCCGCCCCCTGGCCAAGTACGCCCGTGGCCTGCTGGGCATGAGCGATCAGTAAGACACAGGAGATGCCCATGACCGATTCCGCCAAGGCCAACGATCTGTTGGCCCAACTGCCCAAGGGCAAGGGACCGGCGCCGGTACACCTGTGGAACCCGGAGTTCTGCGGCCATATCGACATGCGCATTGCTCGCGATGGCACTTGGTTCTACCAGGGCACGCCGATCGGGCGTAAGCCGATGGTCAAGCTGTTCTCCAATATCATCCGCCGCGATGGCGATGATTACTTCCTGATCACCCCTGTGGAAAAAGTCGGCATCAGCGTCGAAGATGCGCCGTTCGTCGCGCTGATCCTGGAGGTCGAAGGGCAGGGCGAAAGCCAGGTGCTGCGCTTTACCAGCAATGTCGACGAGACGATCGACGCCGGCATGGAGCACCCGCTGCGTGTGGTCATCGACCCGCTCACCGAGGAGCCTTCACCGTATCTGCGGGTACGCACCAACCTCGAAGCCCTCGTGCATCGCAACGTGTTCTACCAACTGGTGGAGCTGGCGGTGAGCCGTCCGATCAACGGTCAGAAGTGGCTGGGCGTCTGGAGCGGCGGGGTGTTTTTCCCCATTGGCCTGGAACCCTGAGGCCGGTTTTTTCATCTCCCTGAAATAATTCGCTTGCTGCCAACGGCGGCTTTCGGTTATCAATTTGTACATGATTAGACATGTCCGATTTGATAAGAAAAAACGCGTCGTCGATGAACTGATCCGCCGAATCGAAGGTGGGGTGATGGTCGACGGCTTTCTGTTGCCGGGTGAGCATCAACTGGCCGAAGAGTTTGCGGTCAGTCGCGGCACCCTGCGTGAGGCCCTCGCCGAACTCAAGCGACGCAACTACATCGCCACCCAGAGCGGTGTCGGCTCCATCGTCACCTTTGACGGCATGGTGCTCGACCAGCGCAGCGGCTGGGCCCAGGCCTTGGCGGACACGGGCGCGCGGATCAACACCGATATTCTGCGCCTCGAAGCCGTGACCCGGCCGGACCTGCTCAGCCGTTTCGGCAGCGACCAATTCATTGCCCTCGACCGCCTGCGCTACACCACCGATGGCACCGCCGTGTCCCTGGAGCGCTCGCTGATGCCAGCGTCCGGCGGCTTGGAAAGCCTGCCAACAGTCGGCCTGATCGAAAACTCCCTGACCATCACCCTGGCGGCCTACGGCTATGTGGGTGCGGAAGGTGACCAGTGGATCGGTGCCGAGCCCCTCAGTGATGGCGATGCCGAATTGCTCGGCCGTCCCGCCGGCAGCGTGTTTCTCAAGGCCTCGCGCACCACCTATGACCGTCGCGAGCGCTTTATGGAACATGTCGAAAGCCTGCTCGACCCACTGCACTTTCGCCTGCACCTGCAATTTGGGAATTCGAAATGACCCCGCACAACCGCGCCCTCGGCGCCTTCTACGGCTTGGCTTTGGGCGACGCCCTGGGCATGCCGACCCAGTCCTTGAGCCGCGAGCAAGTGCGCGCCCGCTTCGGAGCCATCACCGCGCTGGAAGATGCCGGCGCCGACCAACCCATCGCGCCAAACATGCCCGCCGGTTCCATCACCGATGACACCGAGCAGGCGATCCTGGTGGGCGAGTTGCTGGTGGAAGGCCAAGGCCGCATCGAACCCACCGTGCTCGCCCAGCGCCTGATCGACTGGGAAGCGGTGATGCGCGCCAAGGGCTCCCAGGACTTGCTCGGCCCCTCGACCAAACGCGCGATCGACATGATCCTCGCTGGCCACACGCCGGAAGAGTCCGGGCGCTACGGCACTACCAACGGCGCGGCGATGCGTATCACGCCCGTCGGTATTGCCGCCGATGTCAGCGACCCCGCGCACTTTATCCAGGCCGTGATCCAGGCGTGCCAGGTCACCCATAACACCAGCCTGGGCATCTCCAGCGCCGCTGCCGTGGCGGCCGTGGTCTCGGCCGGCATCAACGGCGTGGACCTGGGTGAAGCGCTGAACATCGGCACCCAGGTCGCCCAGCAGGCCGAGCAGCACGGCCACTGGATCGCGGGCGGGCGCATCTCTACCCGCATCAGTTGGGCGCGCACTTTGAGCGTCGGCAGTGGCGACAAAGCGTTGTTTGCGGATTTGCTCTACGAGTTGATCGGCACCTCGGTTGCGTCCCAGGAATCGGTGGTGGTGTCGTTTGCCCTGGCCCAACAGGTGGCGGTGGGCGAGATGATTGCCTTCGAAGCATTGTGCCTTGCTGCCAGCCTTGGCGGTGACACCGACACCATTGCCGCGATTCTCGGCGCCATGCTGGGTGCCTGCCTGGGCATGCAGTGCTGGCCGCAGGTGATGGTGGAGCAGGTCAAGCGGGTCAATGGTTTGGATCTACAGCCGTTGGTCGAAGGGTTACTCGCATTGCGATAAGCAACACCGATCAAAATGTGGGAGCTGGCTCCCACACAAGCCAGCACCCCAGTAAAAATTGCCACAACCACAACAATATCGGCACCCGGAGTATCCCTTCATGAGCAACACCTCTTCCGGCCAAAACGCCGGGCAATTGGAAACACGCGGCATCGAGCCGGTCCCGGAAGGCGAGTGCAATGGCCATCCGCTGCAGCTGTTCTGGGTCTGGTTCGCGGCCAATATCAGCATCCTCGGCTTGCCATTGGGCGCGACGCTGGTGGCGTTTCGTGGCCTGGCCATCTGGCAGGCGATCATCGTCGCGATCCTGGGCGCGGCCGGTTCGTTTGCCGTGGTGGGCATCATCTCCATCGCCGGCCGACGTGGCCGTGCACCGAGCCTGACGCTGTCCCGGGCGATCTTCGGCGTGCGCGGCAATATCGGCCCGACGCTGGTCTCGCTGATGTCGCGCCTGGGCTGGGAAACCGTCAACACCACCACCGCCGCCTTCGTGCTGCTGTCGTTGTGTTCGATCCTGTTTGGTTCGCCCGTCGCCGCGAAAAGTGCACCCCTGCTGACACTGCTGTTCATCGCTATCTTTGTGCTGTTGACCTTGGCGGTCTCCGGCCTGGGCCACGCCACCTTGCTGGTGATCCAGAAGTGGGCGACCTACGTATTCGGCGCCCTGAACCTGCTGGTGGGCGGCTTCCTGTGCGCCACCATCGACTGGAGTGCCGTGTTCAATGCAACTCCGGCGCCGCTCAGCGCGATGATCATCGGCGTCGGCACCATGGCGGCGGGCACCGGGATTGGGTGGGCCAACGCCGGCGCCGACATGTCGCGTTACCAGCACCGCAGCGTCAAGGCCGTGCGCCTGGTGGCGTCGGCGGCGTTTGGCGCGGGTATTCCGTTGGTGTTGCTGATCACCCTCGGTGGCTTGCTGTCGGTGGGCAACAATGACCTGGCCTCGGCCACCGACCCGATCATCGCGATCCGCGACATGCTGCCGACCTGGATGGCCGTGCCGTACCTGATCACGGCGTTCGGCGGGTTGCTGCTGTCCAACAACCTCTCGGTGTACTCGGCGGGCCTCACCACCTTGACCCTCGGCTTGAAGGTCAAGCGCGTGCACGCGGTGATCGTCGATATCGTCGCGATCTTTGCCGGTTCCATCTACTTCATGCTGATCGCCGACAGCTTCTACGGCCCGTTCATCACCTTCATCTCGCTGCTGGCGGTGCCGATTACCGCGTGGGTCGGGATATTCGTGGTCGATCTGATTCACCGTCACTACTACAGCCCCAAGGACTTGCTGGACGTCAGCCCGAGCAGCGCCTACTGGTATCGCGGCGGCGTGGAATGGCGTGCGTTCGGCGCGTGGGCGGTGGCGATTGTGCTGGGTTTCAGCTTCACCACCATTGGCACCACCGCCGAAAATATCTGGTTCGCCGGGCCGTTGTCCGACTCCTGGTTGGGCCACAACGGCCTGGGCTGGATCGTGACCTTCCTGGTGGCCGGCGGGATTTATGCGGTATTGGGCGGCGCGGCTGATCGTCGCCCGGCGATAGTTGAGAGCCACCATGTCTAGATTGCTGCACACCGGCCAGGTCATCGTCGATCTGGTCATGGCCCTGGATTCCCTGCCCGTCAGCGGCGGCGATGTGCTGGCGCGGTCTGCCAGTTTTGAAGCCGGCGGCGGTTTCAACGTGATGGCTGCCGCCAAGCGCAACGGTTTGCCGGTGGTGTACCTCGGGCGCCACGGCAATGGGCGTTTTGGCGACCTGGCGCGCGCGGCGATGCAGGCCGAAGGGGTAGAGATGGCCCTGGCGGCCAGCCCGGATAAAGACACCGGCTTATGCGTGTCGCTGACCGAGGCGAGCACCGAGCGCACATTCATTTCCCACCTCGGCGCCGAGGGCGAGTTGAGCGCCGAGGATTTGGCCGGCGTGCTGCCGCGTGCGGACGACTATGTGTACGTCAGCGGCTACAGCCTGTTGCTCGACGGCAAGGCGCAGGCGTTGCTCGATTGGCTGCTGGCGCTGCCGCGTGAAATCCGCGTGGTGTTCGACCCGGGCCCGCTGGTCAGGGCGCCGGATTCGGCATTGATGGTCGCGTTGCTGCCGCGCATCGACATCTGGACCAGCAATGGCCCGGAAGCCTTGGCGTTTACGGGGGCGAATACGCTGGCACAGGCGTTGGGCGAACTGCAACGCCATCTGCCCGAGGGCGCATTGCGCGTGGTGCGCGATGGGCCGAATGGTTGCTGGGTGAATGCCGAGCATGTGCCGGGCTTCAAGGTGAAGGCCGTGGACAGCAATGGCGCAGGGGACGCCCATGCCGGCGTATTTATCGCTGGGTTGGCGAGGGGTTTGACACCCGCCCAAGCGGCGCGCCGAGCGAATGCGGCGGCGGCGCTGGCCGTGACACGCTGGGGCCCGGCCACGTCCCCCGGCACCACCGAAGTCGACGCGCTTCTCACTGAATAAACCCAATCAAAACTGTGGGAGCGGGCTTGCCCGCGATAGCGGTGTATCAGCCACATCATCATCGGCTGACAGGACGCCATCGCGGGCAAGCCCGCTCCCACATTTGGTTTTATTCTGCCGGCTGCTTCGGCGCACCCGGCAGGTTGTCATCCTTGTGCACCTTCGGCTCATTCACCGCCGGCCCCATCTTGCCATTGCCCACCGCAGCGGGCGCTTGGCGCTGGGTGTCCTGGCCTTTGGTGTGCGGGTCGGCACTGTTGCTGTTGTCGACGGCGCCGCCGTTGATCTCCATGCCGGTGCCCATGGATTTCTGCGTCTCGCTGGTAGACGGATTGGTCGGGCCGGTGGACGACGTGGCCGCAAAACCACTCAGGGAAACCGCAGACAGCAGGCCGGTGAGGGCGAGGGCAGCAAACTGGGAATGCTTCATGAGTGTGTCTCCTTAGGATTATTGTCCTTACCCTCTATTGGTCCGCCCCCATTGGCTGTTGGTGCCGGGCTGGCGACGAACGGCGACAGATCAGTCGCGCCACGGTGATCAACCAGTTGCACAGCGCCACCGCCACGATCGTCAGCAGCAAGGTCGCCAGCCCGTATTCGACGATGATCCGCCCCGCCAGCAACGGAAACCCGAACACCCCGACAAAATACCCAAGGCTGAACAGCAACAGCGCCTGGGACGTGGTGCCCGCCGGTGCTTCATTGGCCACCAAGCCGTTGATCACCGAGTAAGTCAGGCCGTAACCCACGCCCAAGGTGAGCGCCGCCAGCAGGTAACTGAAGGGCCCCGACACGGTGAAGCCAAACATCAACACCGACAACAGCATCAGGCCCGACAACACACACGCCGCCGCGTAGGCATCACGCTTGACCACCCACCCGGCGATCAGCAAGCGGCTGGTGATCGCCGCGCTGAGGAAGCCGGCAAAGAACAGCGAATAGTCCAACCCGTGCGCCGCCGCATAGCTGGTCTGGAACGACGACAACCCACCAAATACGCAACCGCCCAGGCCGACCATGATGATCGCGAACGCCGCTTTGGAGGACAGCACCTGGCGCGTGGCGGCCCAGGAGATTTTTGCCACCGCCGCTTCTTGCTTGAGATGCCGGCTCAGGCGCCAAAACACCAGTACGCCGACCAGGCTCGCCAGTGCGGCGATATAAAACGCCGTGGTCAGCGGCAGCCCCAGCGCGCTCGCCGCCCGCCCTAACAACGGCCCGGCACCGATGCCACTCATCATGCTGCCCGACAGCAATGCGAAGTACTTGGCCCGTTGCTGCGGTGCGACCAGCATCGCGACGATGATCGGCCCCAAGGTGTAGAACACCCCCCAACCCAAGCCCAAGGCCAGGCCAAACACCCGCAAGCCCTGGCCAAAGCCGGGCATCAGCGCAAAACCCAGGCAGGCCGCCACCAACAGCAAGCCCATCCCGGCAATCGTGCGGGCCGCGCCCCATGCATCGGACAAGTGCCCGGAGATCATCACCGCCACAAAGGTGCTGAGCATCGCCGTGGAAATCACATTGCCGGCATCGTGCTCGTCACCGCCGCGTGTATGGATCAGCAGCGACAGCAAAAAGGTCGAGCCGTAAGACAGCGACAGCAAAAAACTGGCAAGGCAAAACAGGGCGAACAGCTTGGTGCTCACCGGGGATGAGGCGTGCATGGGAAGGCCTGGAAGTCGTTGGAATTATGCGCAACTTTTTACCACGCACGCTCAGGGCGATTGTTGTGTGGTTGCTGGTGCCAGCGTTACCCGGCGACGGAGTAACGCTGCCCATGAAAATGCACTGCAATCAGTCATCAAACCCCCTTAGTATGTGTGCTTTGCAATTGCCCAAGGCTCGCCCATGACCATCGAGATTCGCCCCGCCGTGCCCAGCGATGCTGCGCAGATCCTGACTTTCATCACTGAGCTGGCCGAGTACGAGAAGGCCCGGCACGAAGTGATCGCCAGCGTGGTGGACATCGAGCGCAGCCTGTTCAGCGAGGGCGCCACCGCCCATGGCCTGATCTGTTTGCGTGACGGTTTGCCGATTGGTTTCGCGGTGTTCTTTTTCAGCTATTCCACGTGGTTGGGCAGCAACTGCCTGTACCTCGAAGACCTGTACATCAACCCGGAACAACGCGGTGGCGGGGCCGGCAAGAAGTTGCTGCGCCACCTGGCCAAGATCGCCTTTGACAATGGTTGCGGGCGTTTCGAGTGGAGCGTGCTGGACTGGAACGAACCGGCGATTGCCTTCTACAAATCCATCGGCGCGCAGCCGCAGGAAGAATGGGTGCGTTACCGCATGGAAGGCGATGCGCTGCGGGATTTTGCGCTGGGCTAGAAAACGCTGAAGTTCAAATGTGGCAACCCAACTCCCTGTGGGAACCCAATCTTCTGTGGGAGCTGGCTTGCCTGCTCCCACAGAAGATTGGGTTGCCACATTTTTTTTGTGATTAGCTCAATATATGGGATGCAAATTTATATATTGAGATGTTTCAAAAGATCGGTTTATAGTCGCCTGCATCAGCACTCACTACCAAAAATAAAACAGGTGAAGCGATGCAGGCACAACCGTTGTCACTCCCCGCCGTGCCCGAGCCAACCTATGGCGAGCGGCTCAAAGACAAGGTGGTGATTATCACCGGCGCCGCCCAAGGCATTGGCGAGGCCATCGTCGCGTGCTTCCAGGCCCAGCAGGCGCGCCTGGTCATCGCTGATATCCAGGCTGAAAAAGTCGAGAAAGTCGCCGCCCACTGGCGCGAACGCGGCGCTGAAATCTACGCGCAAGCCGTCGATATCACCTCAAACGAGCAATGGCAGTCGCTGGTCAACCTGGCCATCGCGCGCTTCGGTCGCGTGGATGTGCTGGTCAATTGCGCCGGGGTCAACGTGTTCCGTGACCCGCTGCAAATGAGCGACGAAGACTGGCGGCGCTGCTTCGCCATCGACCTCGACGGCGCCTGGTTCGGCTGCCGCGCGGTGTTGCCACACATGATCGCGCAGGGCATCGGCAACATCATCAATATCGCCTCCACCCATTCCAGCCACATCATCCCCGGCTGCTTTCCCTACCCCGTGGCCAAGCATGGCCTGCTCGGCCTGACCCGCGCGCTGGGCATCGAATACGCGCCCAAGGGCATCCGCGTGAATGCCATTGCGCCGGGCTATATCGAAACCCAACTCAACGTCGATTACTGGAACGGCTTTGCCGACCCCCACGCCGAACGCCAGCGCGCCTTCGACCTGCACCCACCCAAGCGCATCGGCCAGCCGGTCGAGGTGGCGATGACGGCGCTGTTTTTGGCCACCGACGAGGCGCCCTTTATCAATGCCACCTGCCTGATGATCGATGGCGGGCGGTCTGTGATGTACCACGACTAACACTTTTCCAATAACAAGAAGAGGTGGTTCATGTTGAAGAAGACACTCGGCACCCTGGCCCTTGCCGTCGCATTCAGCGGCTTCGTATCGGCCGAAGAAGTGAAGATCGGTTTCCTCGTCAAGCAGGCCGAAGAACCCTGGTTCCAGACCGAATGGGCCTTCGCCGAAAAAGCCGGCAAGGAGCACGGTTTCACGGTGATCAAGATCGCCGTGCCCGATGGCGAGAAGACCCTCTCGGCCATCGACAGCCTCGCCGCCAACGGCGCCAAGGGCTTTGTGATCTGCCCGCCGGACGTGTCCCTCGGCCCGGCCATTGTCGCCAAGGCCAAGGCCAACGGATTGAAAGTCATGGCAGTGGATGACCGCTTCGTCGATGCCAAGGGCAACTTCATGGAAGACGTGCCGTACCTCGGCATGGCGGCCTTCGAAGTCGGCCAGAAGCAGGGCGCGGCGATGGCCGCTGAAGCGAAAAAACGCGGCTGGGACTGGAAAGACACCTACGCCGTGATCAACACCTACAACGAACTCGACACCGGTAAAAAACGCACTGACGGCTCGATCAAATCCCTTGAAGAAGCCGGCATTCCCAAGGACCACATCCTCACCGCCGCGCTGAAAACCCTCGACGTCCCCGGCAGCATGGACGCCACCAACTCGGCGTTGGTCAAACTGCCCAGCGCGGCGAAAAACCTGATCATTGGCGGCATGAACGACAACACCGTGCTCGGCGGCGTGCGCGCCACCGAAAGCGCCGGGTTCAAGGCGGCCAATGTGATTGGCATCGGCATCAACGGCACCGACGCCATCGGCGAATTGAAGAAGGCCGACAGCGGTTTCTTCGGCTCGATGCTGCCGAGCCCGCACATCGAGGGCTACAACACCGCGCTGGCGATGTACGAGTGGGTCACCACCGGCAAGGAACCGGCGAAGTACACGGCCATGGACGAAGTAACCCTGATCACCCGCGCTAACTTCCAGGAAGAACTGACCAAGATCGGGCTGTGGAAATGACCGGCGCGGCCCTGCGCTTCAACGGCATCGGCAAAGAGTTTCCCGGGGTCAAGGCCCTGGCGCAGATCAGCTTTGAAGCGCGGCCGCACGAGGTGCATGCGCTGATGGGCGAGAACGGCGCGGGCAAGTCGACGCTGCTGAAGATCCTCGGCGGCGCCTACATTCCCAGCAGCGGCACGCTGCACATTGGCGAGCAGACGATGGCCTTCAAAAACGCCGCCGATAGCATCGCCAGTGGCGTGGCGGTGATTCACCAAGAGCTGCATCTGGTGCCGGAAATGACCGTGGCCGAGAACTTGTTTCTCGGGCACTTGCCGTCGCGGTTTGGCGTGGTCAATCGCCGCCAGTTGCGCGAGCAGGCGCTGGCGTGCCTCAAGGGCCTGGCGGATGAAATCGACCCGGCTGAGAAGTTGGGGCGCCTGTCCCTGGGCCAACGGCAACTGGTGGAAATCGCCAAGGCACTGTCCCGTGGCGCCCATGTGATCGCCTTTGATGAGCCCACCAGCAGCCTCTCCGCGCGGGAAATCGACCGGCTGATGGCGATCATCACGCGCCTGCGCGATGAGGGCAAAGTGGTGCTCTACGTGTCCCACCGCATGGAGGAAGTGTTCCGTATCTGCAATGCGGTGACGGTGTTCAAGGACGGCCGTTTTGTACGCACCTTCGACGACATGCGCGCGCTGAGCCATGATCAGTTGGTGACGTGCATGGTCGGCCGCGATATCCAGGACATCTACGATTACCGCTCGCGCGAACACGGCGAAGTGGCGTTGAAGGTCGATGGTTTACAAGGCCCCGGCCTGCGTGAGCCGATCAGCTTCAACGTGCGCAAAGGTGAAATTCTCGGCCTGTTCGGGTTGGTGGGGGCGGGGCGCACCGAGCTGTTCCGCGTGTTGAGCGGTTTGACCCGCAGCACCGCCGGAAGCCTGGAACTCTGTGGCAAAAAACTGCACCTGCATTCACCGCGCGATGCCATCGGCGCCGGGGTGTTGCTGTGCCCCGAGGACCGCAAAAAGGAAGGCATCATCCCGCTCTCCAGCGTTGCCGAGAACATCAATATCAGTGCCCGGGGCGCCCATTCCGCGTTCGGTTGGCTGTTGCGTGAAGGCTGGGAAAAGGGCAACGCAGAGCATCAAATCAAGGCGATGAAGGTCAAGACGCCGAATGCCGAGCAGAAAATCATGTACCTCTCGGGCGGCAACCAGCAGAAGGCCATTCTCGGCCGCTGGCTGTCGATGCCGATGAAAGTCCTGCTGCTGGATGAACCCACGCGCGGTATCGATATCGGCGCCAAGTCGGAGATTTACCAGATCATCCATAACCTCGCGGCCCAGGGCATTGCGGTGATCGTGGTGTCCAGTGACCTGATGGAAGTGATGGGCATCAGCGACCGTATCCTGGTGATGAGCGAAGGCGCCCTGACCGGCGAAGTGAGCCGCGACCAGGCGGATGAAGCGCGGCTGTTGCAACTGGCTCTCCCGCGTTCGCGGGCTTGAAGAATTCGAGGTGAATGATGTCTGAAGTTAAAACTGCAAAGGGCTTCTGGCCGGGTTTCAACCAGCGCAAGTTCCTCGATGACTGGGTGATGCTGCTCGCGGCGCTGGGCATCTTTGTGCTCAGCGCGCTGTTTATCGATAACTTCCTTTCACCGCTGAACATGCGCGGCCTGGGCCTGGCGATTTCCACCGTCGGTATTGCCGCGTGCACCATGTTGTTCTGCCTGGCGTCGGGGCATTTTGACTTGTCGGTGGGCTCGGTGATTGCTTGCGCCGGCGTGGTGGCGGGCATCGTGATTCACGATACGGACAGCGTGGTGCTCGGCGTGTCGGCGGCGTTGGCCATGGGCCTGGTGGTGGGGCTGATCAACGGCATCGTCATTGCCAAGCTGCGCATCAACGCGTTGATCGCGACGCTGGCGACCATGCAGATCGTGCGGGGCCTGGCGTACATCTTCTCCAACGGCAAAGCGGTGGGGGTGATGGATGAGCGCTTCTTTGTGTTCGGCAACGGCCAACTGCTGGGCGTGCCGGTGCCGATCATCATCACCGTGCTGTGTTTTGTGTTCTTCGGCTGGCTGCTGAACTACACCACCTACGGGCGCAACACCATGGCCATCGGTGGCAACCAGGAAGCGGCGCTGCTGGCGGGGGTGAATGTTGATCGCACCAAGATCATCATCTTTGCCGTGCACGGCTTGATCGGTGCGTTGGCGGGGGTGATCCTCGCGTCGCGCATGACCTCGGGCCAGCCGATGATTGGCCAGGGGTTCGAGCTGACGGTTATCTCGGCGTGCGTGCTGGGCGGCGTGTCGTTGAGCGGTGGTATTGGGATGATCCGGCATGTGATTGCCGGGGTGTTGATTCTGGCGATCATTGAGAATGCGATGAACCTGAAGAACATTGATACTTTTTACCAATATGTGATTCGGGGCTCGATCCTGTTGCTGGCGGTGATCATCGACCGCATGAAACAACGCTGAAAATACGCTCTCAAGAACAGTGGAGCTCAAATGTGGGAGCTGGCTTGCCTGCGATAGCATCACCTCGGTACACCTGACTCACCGAGGCGCCCGCATCGCAGGCAAGCCAGCTCCCACAAAAGCCAGCTCCCACATTGGGAACTCCACTGTATTGAGGTTCGGTATTTGCCATAATGCCCGCGCTTTCACACTTATAGGCCCGACATGCAGGAAAACGCCCCCACCCCCACCAAAGACACCGCCCCCACCGGCACCCAGACCCTGCTCCGTGGCCTGGGCGTGGTGCACGCAGTGGCGGCCGGTGCGCGGGATCTCAAAGAGATCGCCAAGCGCATCGGCACGACCCGCAGCACCACCCACCGCCTGGCCAGTTGCCTGGTGGAGGAGCGCTACCTGCGCGTGGTGCCGCAAGTCGGTTACCTGCTGGGGCCGAAGCTGATCGAGCTGGGTTTCCAGGCTCGCGAGGAACTGCCGTTGGTGACCCTGGCGGTGCCGTACCTGGACGAGTTGTCGGCGCTGACCGGCGACACCATCCACCTGGCCATTCGCGAATACGATGACGTGCTCTACCTGCACAAGAACCCCGGCCGCAATGGCCCGGAAATGCGCTCGCGGGTCGGCCATCGCATGCCGTTGGCGCGCACCGGGATCGGCAAGGCGTTGTTGTTGGATGACCCGGTGGAAGAGTGGCAGCGCCTGTACGAAGTGAGCCAGCCGGTTGCCGGCAAAAGCCTGCAGTGGCCGCAGCACCCGGAGCAATCCTGGGCGCAGTTCGAGCAGCGCATGCGCGAATACGTGGTGGGTGGTTTTGCGTTCGATCTGGAAGACAACGAACCGTCGATCCGTTGTGTCGCGGCACCGGTGCGCGATGCCAGCCGGCGAATCGTCGCCGGCATCAGCATCGCCAGTACCGTGCCCTACATGCCGCTGGAAAAAATGGCCGAGCTGATCCCTGTGATCAAACAGGTCGCAGCGCGGCTGTCAGCGGAGTTGGGCGCAAAGGCCTGATCAGACCTTCAGGGTCGCCATGTCGATGACAAAGCGGTACTTCACGTCGCCTGCGATCATGCGGCTGTAGGCTTCGTTGATGTTGCGGATATCGAGCATTTCGATGTCGCAGCTGATGCCGTGCTCGGCGCAGAAATCCAGGACTTCCTGGGTTTCGGCAATGCCACCGATCAGCGAACCGGCCAGCACTTTGCGGCCAAGGATCAGCTTGGCGGCGTTGACCGGAGGATCCACCGGCTCGATCAGGCCCACCAGAATGTGCACGCCGTCAAAGCGCAGTACGTCGAGGTAGGGGTTCAGATCGTGCTGCACCGGGATGGTGTCCAGCAGGAAGTCGAAGTGCCCGGCGGCGGCTTTCATCTGCTCAGCGTCGGTGGACACGATCACATGGTCGGCGCCTTGGCGACGGCCTTCCTCGGCCTTGCTCGCGGAGCGGGTGAACAGGGTCACCTCGGCGCCAATCGCCTTGGCCAGCTTGATGCCCATATGGCCGAGGCCGCCCATGCCCAACACGCCGACTTTGTCGCCGGCCTTGATGCCGTAGTGCTTGATCGGCGAGTACATGGTCACGCCTGCGCAGAGGATTGGCGCGGCGCTGGCCAGGTCGAGCTTGGCCGGGATCTTCACCACGAAGTGCTCGCTGACGACGATGCTGTCGGAGTAGCCGCCCATGGTGTTGCTGCCATCGACGCGGTCCGGGGTGGCGTAGGTCATGGTCGGGCCTTCGAGGCAGTATTGCTCCAGGTCCGACTTGCACGCTTCGCAGTGGCGGCACGAATCGACCATGCAGCCCACGCCGACCAGGTCGCCGACTTTATGCGCGGTGACGTTGGCGCCGACGGCGGTGACCTTGCCGACAATCTCGTGGCCCGGCATCAGCGGGTACACGGCGATGCCCCACTCGTTGCGCGCCTGGTGGATGTCGGAGTGGCACACGCCGCAGTAGAGGATTTCGATCGCCACGTCATCCACGCGCGGGCTGCGGCGCTGGAAGGACATGGGGGCGAGGGGAGTGGTGGCCGACTGGGCGGCATAACCGATGGCGGTGTACATGGGGAAACCTCGCAAAAACAATCACAGGAGAGGCGGCGCATTCTCCGCGCCGAGCCATGCAGCGGCCATGGCGATTGCTCCGAGTCTCATGCCTATTCGTCCGGGAGTGCCCCGTGTTTGGATTTATGTGTCGCCAGACCTGCGATGATGCTCTCATCCCTTTTTCGCGAAGTTTTTTGCCATGTTGTTGACCCGCCATCTCGACGCCAACGCCACGCTGGTCTCCTTGATCGAGGGGCTTACGCCCTGCGACGGTTTCTCCCCGACGAACCTGCCGGGCGTGAAGGTGTTGCGCGCCAGTTGCGATGTGGCACGCGGGCCGCAGATCTATGAGCCGAGCCTGATGTTTGTGGCCCAGGGCAGCAAACTCGCCTACTTGGGCCCGCGCACGTTGGAGTATGGCGCCGGGCATTACCTGATCCAGGCCATGC
The DNA here is from genome assembly GCF_053456465.1 of Pseudomonas acericola (SeqCode). NCBI lineage: Bacteria > Pseudomonadati > Pseudomonadota > Gammaproteobacteria > Pseudomonadales > Pseudomonadaceae > Pseudomonas > Pseudomonas acericola (SeqCode). The sequence continues at coordinate 452,328 of NZ_JBRFJB010000001.1, forward strand.
CGGTGCCGTTCGAATGCGAGACGTTTGCCATGGCGCCGGATGCGCCGTTGTACGGCGTGACGGTGGGCATCGATCGCGTTGTGTTGGGCGAGTTGGTGATGGCCATGGGCATTCAGGCCGGGCCGCCGCCAACGGCGCAGACGTTGGAGTCGATGAGCTCAGTGGTACTCGACGACGCCATGCGCGGTTGCGTCGAGCGGTTGTTGCAGTGCCTGCACGATCCGCTGGAAAGCCGGATCATGGGCCCGGCGCGAGTGCGTGAATTGTTGTTCACTGCGCTGCGCGGGCCCCAGGCGGATGTGTTGCGGGCGTTGGTGGAACAGCAAGGGCAGTTTTCGCGGATTGCCACGTCGCTGAATCACCTGCATGCGCATTTTGACGAACCGCTGAATATCGAGACGTTGGCCGGGTATGCGCACATGAGTGCGTCGACGTTTCATGAGCATTTCAAGCGCTGCACGTTGTTGTCGCCGGTGCAGTATCTGAAGCGTCTGCGGTTGTTGAAGGCGCAGCAGTTGCTGCTGGTGGAAGGCATGGGCGTGGCGCAGGCGGCGCATAGCGTGGGGTATCAGAGTACGTCGCAGTTCAGTCGGGAATATAAGCGTTACTTCGAGCGTAACCCTGGCGAAGAGCGGGCTGCCTGACTTTTAATGATTCAACACTGGTCAATGTGGGAGCTGTGTCAGCTATAAAAAAGGCCCCCATCTGGGAGCCTTAGTTGGCCTTACATATTCGGGTAAGTCGGCCCACCCGCGCCTTCCGGCGTAACCCACGTGATGTTCTGCGAAGGGTCCTTGATGTCACAGGTCTTGCAGTGCACGCAGTTCTGGGCGTTGATCTGGAAGCGCTTCTCGCCGTCTTCCTTGGTGATCACCTCATACACGCCGGCCGGGCAGTAGCGCTGCGCCGGTTCATCGTAGAGCGGCAGGTTGGTGCCGATCGGGATGCTCGGGTCTTTCAATTTCAAGTGGCACGGCTGCTCTTCTTCATGGTTGGTGCTGGAGAGGAACACCGAGCTCAGCTTGTCGAAACTCAGCTTGCCGTCGGGTTTCGGGTAGTCGATCTTCTGGCTGTCTTTCGCCAGCTTCAAGCAGGCGTAGTCCGGCTTGGTGTCGTGCAGGGTGAACGGCATCTTGCCGCCGAGGATGTTCTGGTCGAACCAGTTGAAGCCGGCACCGATGATCGGGCCGAACTTGTGCATCGCCGGGCCGAAGTTGCGGCTGGCGAACAGTTCTTCGTAGAGCCAGCTGGATTTGAAGCTGTCGACGTAAGCGGTCAGTTCGTCACCGCCTTCGGAGTCGGCGAACAGGCGGTCGGCCACGGCGTCGGCGGCGAGCATGCCGGATTTCATCGCGGTGTGGCTGCCCTTGATCTTGGCGAAGTTCAGGGTCCCGAGGTCGCAACCGATCAGCGCGCCACCGTTGAACACCATCTTCGGCAGCGAGTTCAGGCCGCCTTTACAGATGGCACGGGCGCCGTAGCTGATGCGCTTGCCACCTTCCAGGTACTGGGCCAGCACCGGGTGATGCTTGAGGCGCTGGAACTCATCGAACGGCGACAGGAAGGTGTTGCTGTAGGACAGATCGACGATCAGGCCGACCACCACCTGGTTGTTTTCCAGGTGATAGAGGAACGAGCCACCGGTGTTCTCGTTCTTCATGATGTCCAGCGGCCAGCCGGCGGTGTGGACCACCAGGCCTGGCTGATGCTTGGCTGGGTCGATTTCCCAGATTTCTTTGAGGCCGATGCCGTAGTGCTGGGCGTCGGCGTCGCTGTCCAGGTTGAAGCGCTGGATCAGTTGCTTGCCGATGTGGCCGCGGCAGCCTTCGGCGAACAGCGTGTACTTGCCACGCAGCTCCATGCCCGGGGTGTAGACGCCTTCTTTTGGATGGCCTTCGCGGTCGACGCCGAGGTCACCGGTGATGATCCCGCGCACTACGCCGTTTTCGTCGAACAGCGCTTCCTGGGCGGCGAAGCCTGGGTAGACTTCCACGCCGAGGTTCTCGGCCTGCTGGGCCAGCCAGCGGCACAGGTTGCCCAGGGAGATGATGTAGTTGCCTTCGTTGTGCATGGTCTTGGGCACAAAGAAGTCGGGAACCTTGGTGGACGCTTCGGGGCTGCGCAGTACATAGATGTCATCGCGCACCACAGGGGTGTTGAGCGGGGCGCCGAGCTCTTTCCAGTCCGGGAACAGTTCGTTCAGGGCGCGTGGTTCAAACACGGCACCGGAGAGGATGTGGGCGCCGACTTCGGAGCCTTTCTCGACCACGCAGACGCTGATTTCCTTACCGGCTTCGGCGGCCTTCTGCTTCAGTCGGCAGGCGGCAGACAGGCCCGCCGGGCCAGCGCCGACGATGACCACGTCGAATTCCATGTATTCGCGTTCCACAGGTTATCTCCTACTCAAGGCTCAACAGGCTTTTTTTCTAATGGGGTGGAGGTTTGGTGTCGTCTGGCGCGAAGGCCCGACCCACCTTTCTCTCTAGGTGGCGCATTATATATAGACCACTGCTAGCGTCCAATACAAACGTTTGTTTGAATCGGCCGCAGGCTAGGTAAATCAAAGCAACGCGGCTTATGACTGGCTATTTTGGCGTATTGACCAGAATAGGTGTTCCGGTCAATATACGGTCGGTTTTGCGCTTACCGTAGGCAGACAGCGGGTTTCAAGAGCACGTCCAAAGACAGGCTAAAGGCATGCGTGCCCAAATGATGGCGCGCAGTTTACACGCCGCGATAAAGAATGACCTCTCAGTCACCACTGACGAACGGTCATCACTTCCCGTGAGCAAGGTCACTGCCGAAGGTTTTGGAGGTGCCCTTGTGTGCCGATGAGCATCAACCGCCAGGTTCGCCTAGGCGACTTTCTTTTCACCGGAGAGTAACGAGGAATCCATGAAGGTTCTTGTAGCTGTCAAACGCGTTGTCGATTACAACGTGAAAGTTCGCGTCAAGGCGGACAATTCCGGCGTCGATCTTGCTAACGTCAAGATGTCGATGAACCCTTTCTGTGAAATCGCCGTGGAAGAAGCCGTACGCCTGAAAGAAAAAGGCGTGGCAACTGAAATCGTCGTGGTTTCCATCGGTCCTACCACTGCTCAAGAGCAGCTGCGTACCGCCCTGGCACTGGGTGCCGACCGTGCCATCCTGGTCGAGTCTGCTGAAGACCTGACCTCCCTGGCCGTGGCCAAGCTGCTCAAAGCCGTTGTCGACAAGGAACAGCCCCAGCTGGTGATCCTCGGCAAACAGGCCATCGACAGCGACAACAACCAGACTGGCCAGATGCTGGCTGCCCTGACCGGTTACGGCCAAGGCACCTTCGCCTCCAAAGTCGAAGTGAGCGGCGACAGCGTTGCTGTGACCCGTGAAATCGACGGCGGCGCCCAGACGGTTTCCCTGAAACTGCCGGCCATCGTCACCACCGACCTGCGTTTGAACGAGCCGCGCTACGCGTCCCTGCCAAACATCATGAAAGCCAAGAAGAAGCCGCTTGAGTCGGTCACTCCTGAAGCTTTGGGCGTTTCCACCGCCTCTACCAACAAGACTGTAAAAGTTGAAGCACCGGCTGCACGCAGCGCGGGCATCAAGGTCAAGTCGGTGGCTGAACTGGTCGAGAAACTGAAAAACGAAGCGAAGGTAATCTAACCATGACTATCTTGGTAATCGCAGAACACGACAACAAGGTCGTGGCCCCGGCCACCCTGAACACCGTGGCCGCTGCCGCTAAAATCGGTGGTGACATCCACGTGCTGGTTGCAGGTCAAGGCGCTGGCGCCGTGGCTGAAGCCGCCGCGAAAATCGCTGGCGTGAGCAAAGTACTGCTGGCCGACAACGCCGCGTACGCTCACCAGCTGCCGGAAAACGTTGCCCCGCTGATCGCAGAGCTTGGCGCTGGCTACAGCCATATCCTGGCTGCCGCTACCTCCAACGGCAAAAACATCCTGCCACGCGTTGCCGCGCAGCTGGACGTTGACCAGATCTCCGAGATCATCTCGGTTGAAAGCGCTGACACCTTCAAGCGCCCGATCTACGCCGGTAACGCCATTGCCACCGTGCAATCGACTGCTTCGGTCAAAGTCATCACCGTGCGTGCCACCGGTTTCGACCCGGTTGCCGCTGAAGGTGGTTCGGCTGCCGTTGAAGCCGTCGCTGCTGCCCACAACGCTGGCACCTCCAGCTTTGTCGGCGAAGAGCTGGCCAAGTCGGATCGTCCTGAGCTGACCGCTGCCAAGATCGTCGTTTCCGGCGGCCGTGGCATGCAGAACGGTGACAACTTCAAACACCTGTACGCCCTGGCCGACAAGCTGGGCGCTGCGGTCGGCGCTTCCCGCGCGGCCGTTGACGCAGGTTTCGTACCCAACGACATGCAGGTCGGCCAGACCGGCAAGATCGTCGCGCCACAGCTGTACATCGCCGTCGGTATCTCCGGCGCGATCCAGCACTTGGCCGGTATGAAAGACTCCAAAGTGATCGTTGCGATCAACAAGGACGAAGAAGCACCGATCTTCCAGGTGGCTGATTACGGCCTGGTAGCGGACTTGTTCGACGCCGTACCTGAGTTGGAGAAGCTGGTCTAATCCAGCCGCTTCACTTATAAAGAGCCCGGTCCTTGTGACCGGGTTTTTTTTTGACTGGCTGGAGAACTTCCCCATGGAATTGCGTCGCTGGACTGTACTGCTAGGCCTCACGCTGCTGCCAGGCCTGACGCTGGCCGCCGGCAAATGCGAGCGCCTGGTGATCACCGGCAGCCCGGACGCACCGCCCTTGCTCTGGCGCGACCCCCAAGACCCCACGCGCCTGATCGGTGCCACCGCCGATGTGTTGCAACAAGTGGCCAAGGACCTCGGCCTGAAGATTGACCTGCTCTACGGCGGCAAACGCTCCCTGGCCTTGGACGAAGTGCGCAGCGGGCGCATGGACATCCTCGCCGATGCGCCGCTGAACCTGGGCGAACTGGACACCCTCGACTACATCCACCCGGCCCTGGTGCAGACCGATTACCTGGTGTGGACACGCAAGGACTCGGCGCTGGCCTACACCACCGCCGCCGACCTGCACGGCCACAAGGGCGCGGTCTCGGAGCGTGCACGCTTGAGCGCCGGTTTCGAAACCTTCGCCGGCCAGCAACTCACCCTGCAACGCTTGCCCAGCTTGACGCCGGCCTTCCAGAAACTGCTGCTTGGCGAAGTGGACTACGTCCTCGCCGGACGTTACTCCGGCATGGCCATGGCCCAGACCCTGGGGATGAGCAATGACTTGATCGCGCGTGAAGTGCCGGTCGATCAGCCCGGCCTGTACCTGGCGATTTCCCACAACTCGGCCTGCAATGATCCGTGGCTGCGCGGACAGTTGGCCAAAAAGATGACAGAATTGTCGGCCTCCGGTGTGGCGCAAGCAGCGTTGCAGAGCAATCTGGAACGTTGGAAAGCGCAATTGCAGCAACCTGTCGGCACCCCAGCAAAGTAAGGATTTTCAGTGACTCTTCGACCTCTTTTCGCGGCCCTCGCCGTTGTTGCTCTGGCGGGATGTGCGAGCGATCCTGCGCCGATTGAACAAATGCGCCTCACCCAGCAAGCCCTGGAACAAGCCAGTGCCGTGGGGGCCAACGCGGATGAATCGCCTGAACTGAAACTGGCTGAAGCCAAATTCGCCCGGGCTCAGGGCAGCATGGCTGATGAGTCCTACAAAAACGCGCGGATGCGCGCCGAACAAGCTGAACTGGATGCGCGCCTGGCCGAAGCCCAAGTGCTGACCCGCAAGAGCCAGGAGCAGTTGAACGTGCTTAACACCCGCATCACGCGCCTGCGCAAACAGCTGCAGTTGGGAGAAGCCCAATGAGCCCGCTGATCCGTGGTCTGAGCTGTGCGTTGCTGGTGAGTAGCGCGGTGTTGGGCGGTTGTGCCAGCCATCCCAACAGTGAGCAGGCGTTGCAGCAGGCGGGCAGCGACTTCCAGAAGGTCAAGGAAGACGCCAACGTGCTGCGTTTTGCGCCCAAGGATGTGATCCGCGCCGGCGAATCCCTGGCCCGTGCCGACCGCCTGTCCAGCTACTGGGGCAGCGGCAACGACGTCGCGCATTACGCTTACCTGAGCCAGCGCTACAGCGCCATCGCTCGCGAACACACCGAGCAGGCGCTGAACGCCGAACGGGGCGCCAAGCTCGAATTGGAACGCCAACGCCTGCAACTGGCCCTGCGTGAAAACAAACTGACCAGCGTGCAGCAGCAGGGCAAATGGCTCGAAGAACAGATCGCCAGCCTGACCACCACCCAGACCGATCGCGGTTTGGTGATGACCCTGGGCGACGTGTTGTTTGATACCGGCGAAGCGGAGCTGAAAAACTCGGCGAACCGCACAGTGTTGAAAATCGTCCAGTTCCTGCAACTGAACCCCAAGCGTGTGGTGCGCATCGAGGGTTACACCGACAGCACCGGTGGCGAGCAGGAAAACCTCAAACTGTCCCGTGACCGCGCGCAATCGGTGGCCGATGTGCTGGTGGACCTAGGGATCGATGAAAAACGCATCCAGGTCGAAGGGTATGGCGACCAGTATCCGGTGGAGGCCAATGCGTCCGAGCGGGGCAGGGCGCAGAACCGTCGGGTAGAGATTGTGTTCTCCGATGAAAAAGGCCAGCTCGGCGCCGCTCGCTAAAAGCCAGACACCCATCCAAATGTGGACGCGAGCCTATGTGGGAGCGGGCTTGCCCGCGATTGCGGTGGGTCAGTCAAGAATTTTTCTGCTGATACACCGCTATCGCGGGCAAGCCCGCTCCCACATTTTGTTGGGTGTACACCCAAAAAACGCTTCACTACCCCTACAGTTTTTACTGTCACTCCCGCCCGCGCTCGACTATTGTGGCAACTGTCCCCGTACACTTCTAAACTGTGCCGGTATGTTTCACACAAAAATAAAATACCCGTGAAATCGAGTGCTGCGTCATGACCAATCTTTTGCTCTACCAACGTATCGCCCAGCAACTGGCTGAGGATATCCGGCGCGGTGTCTATCAACCGGGCGAGCGTGTGCCTTCGGTGCGCAAGATGAGCTCCCAGCTCAACGTCAGCCATGCCACGGTGTTGCAGGCCTACGCCAACCTGGAAGACCAGGGGCTGATCCGCGCGCGGCCGCAGTCCGGCTACTACGTGCACCAGACGCCCGCGCTCACCGCGCCGACGCCAGACATCGCCCGCGTAGAGCGCCCAGGGTTGGTCACCCGCAGCAGCATCATCCAGCAGGTATTGGTCGAGTCGCGCCGCGAAGGCGTATTCCCGTTGGGCGCCGCTGTGCCGAGTGTCGATTACCTGCCGGTGCGCGCACTGCATCAGCAGTTGGCCAAGGTCACGCGCTTCCAGAGCCCACGGGCGTTCAGCTACATGTTCAGCCCTGGTTTCGAACCGCTGCGACGCCAGGTGGCGATCCGCATGCGCGATGCGGGCGTGGTGGTGGACCCGTCCGAAGTAGTGATCACCCACGGTTGTGTGGATGCATTGCAGATGTCGCTGCGTGTGCTGACGCGCCCCGGCGACCTGATCGCCGCGGAGTCGCCGACGTACTACGGCTTGTTGCAATTGGCTGACCTGCTCGGCCTCAAGGTCATCGAGATTCCCAGCGACCCGGCGTCGGGCATGAGCCTGGAAGCCCTGCAACTGGCGGCCAACCAATGGTCGATCAAGGCCCTGGTGCTGACCACGCGCCTGAGCAATCCTCTGGGCGGCACCATGCCCGAGGAGCGGCAGAAACAGTTGCTGCGCCTGGCCTCGGATTTCGATATCCAGATCGTCGAGGATGATATCTACGGCGAGCTGATGTTCGAAGTCGGCCGCACCAAGGCCCTGAAAGCCTATGACCGCCTGGATCGGGTGATCTACTGCTCGAGCTTTTCCAAGACCTTGTCCCCGGGCGTGCGGATCGGCTGGATGATTGCCGGCAAGTACCAGCAGGAAATCCAGCGCTTGCAGATGTTCAGCACCCACTCGGCGTGCAGCGTCACGCAGATGGGCGTCGCGGCCTACCTGGAAAACGGTGGTTATGATCGCCACCTACGCTATATCCGCCAGGAATACCGTAAAAATCTCAACGCCTTCCAGCTGGCGGTGCAGCAGTACTTCCCCGAAGGCACGCAGATGACCCGCCCCAGTGGTGGTTTTATCCTGTGGGTCAGTTTGCCGGGGCGGGTCAATACCCAGGAACTGCACGTGCGCGCCCTGCAACAGGGCATCAGCATTGCGCCGGGGTTGATTTTCAGTAACACCGAGCAGTTCAACCACTGTATTCGCCTCAACTGCGGCACGCCGTGGAACCGCGAGGCAGAGCGTGCGCTGATGACCTTGGGGATGCTCGCCAGCCAGTTGTGCCAGGAAACCGCAGCGGGCTTTTGAACCCCGCAACAGGGGCATGATCGGTAGCGGGCTAATCACCACGCTTGTCATGCCGCGCACAACAAGCGAGCATATGGCCCTCTGCCGTTAATGCTGTTGGCGATATGAACTCTATTTTTCGCGCTGTGTGGGTGATTGGCCTGTTAAGCCTGTGCAACGTCGGCACCGCGCTGGCGGCGGCGCCTGTGACGGAACGCGCACCTGCCGCTGCCGAGCAAAAGACCCCGGCGAAAAAAGCCCCAGTGGCGGAAAAGAAGACCCCCGCAGTGAAAAAGCGCGCAGCGAAAGCCAGCAAGTCCGCCAGCGAAGTCGCCCAGACCAAATTGCCACCGGCACAGTTAGACCTGTCATTGCCTTCGGACATGGTCAGGCACTTGCAGCCCATTGGCACCATGCCCAAACCCAAGAGCGTGCCCTTGCTGCCGCCGATGTTCGGTGAGAAACCCACCGACAACAGCGCCTTCCAGATCAACGGTCGCCTGCTCAGCAATGAGATGAAGCTGCAACTGCGCAACGAAGAGCGCCGTGAAGTGGAAGGCGCAGCGTTGGAATTCGAGTTCAAGCAGTAAACTTTTCCCACAAACGTGACGGCGCCCTTCGACCATCTGTCGCAGACTGGTCAGTCACTTTTGTTTTCTGCGAAAAACCCCTGTTAGACCATTTTAAAACGGCTGTTTAAGGGCGTACTCTAGCCCGGCCATCCACATTGAGTCGTCGAGGACTTGCTGGTCATGAAATGCCGTGAAGGCTGTGGCGCTTGCTGCATCGCCCCCTCCATCAGTTCGCCACTCCCCGGAATGCCACAGGGCAAACCGGCGGGCGAACGCTGCCTGCACCTGTCGGTCGAACAGCTGTGCCAACTGTTCGGGCAACCGGAGCGACCGGCGGTGTGCAGTGATTTCAAGGCGGATATCGAGGTCTGCGGCACCGACCAGGCCGATGCAATCCGTTTGATCGGCTGGTGGGAGCAGATGACGGCGGCTTGATGGGCTTTACTATCGGAACTTCAACAATAAGGAATACAACAATGGGTTCGCTGAAACGAATGGCTGTGTTGTGCGGTTTTACGGTGATGTTTGCTGCCACTGCCCAGGCTGAGGATTGGCAGGTCGCCAAGGACGAAGACGGGATCAAGGTGTCGTTGAGCGAAGTCGCCGGCTCCAAGTACAAGGCGTATCGCGGTGTGACCACGATCAAGGCACCGGTGGCCAAGATCCAGGCGCTGCAAGAAGACGTGGCGGGCGCCTGCTCCTGGATTCACGAGTGCAAATCGCAAAAACTGCTCAAGCAGGAAGGCGACAAGAGCTGGACCTACACCCAGTTCAAGGCCCCGTTCCCGGTGACCGACCGTGACTCCATCCTGGAGATCACCACCTCCAAGGCCGCCGACGGCACGCTCACCCGCAAGCTGCTGGAAGTGCCCACCTACCAGCCGGAAGTCAAAGGCTACGTGCGTGTCGCCCAGGTCGAAGGTTTCTGGAAACTGGTGCCCAAAGGCGACAACCTGACCGAAGTCACCTATCAGGTACACACCGAGCCAGGCGGTAGCGTGCCATCGTGGTTGGCCAACAAGTTCGTGGTGGACGCACCGTTCAACACCTTGAAAGCCCTCAAGGATCACGCTGAGAAGTAAGCGCAGTTGATCAGGTGCCTCCGGCCTTGGGTGGAACGTTTGGCGAACCCTCAAGGTCCAGATAGATGTGAGCCCACACGCGGGCTTTATCGAGGAGGCACCGATGCAAACGTGGAAAATTACCTTCGTTGACGATCACGGCGAAACCTCGGTTGAGCAGTTCGCCTGCAATGAGAAACCCAGCCTCGAAGACGCCGCGCACATGATCCGCAACAAGCTGGTGCCGGTGGCCGCCGAACTTGACCTCAACGACCTTGAGGGGCGCAAGCCTGAACCGACGGTCAAGATCCTCAAAGACCAGAACAGCATTCAAATCCTCGACATCTCGCCCGCCGCCTGAACATTCCCTGATTGCCACAAAAGCGCCTCTGGTGGAGGTGATAGCTTCGCGCTACTCTGCAATCGAGATCAGCGAATGAATCGCTAAGGTCTGGTCTTGTCAGCTACATGCTTGTTTTCCAGCGGTGTTGTTATTGCCGTCGTACCCACGCTATTGCGGCGTGGGCTTCGGGAAGCACGGAAAGTCTATCCATCGGTTAGAGGAGCACTTTTCATGAGCACAGCCTATCAAGAAGACATCAGCACCAACGTTCTGCGCCGCATGAAAGAAGGCGGCTTCGACTTCTCGCGTTTTCACCCCATTGAGTTCTACGCCATTTTCCCGGATGAGGAACGGGCGCGCAGGGCTGCGGGTGAGTTTCGCGGGGAATCCCTGAATGCCCAGGTCAGCGCGCGCGACGATGGCGCCTGGTACCTGGAACTGAGCAAGATCATGTTTGCCACCTACGACGGCATAGGCAACTTCGAGCAAGACTTTGAAGCCGTGGTTGAGCCTCTCGGCGGGATCATCGAAGGCTGGGGCGTCAAGCAGGAGGTGCGTGGGTTACCCATGTAGCAGTATGAGAAACACAGCGTATCGGCTGACCTTTGGGTCGGCCGATTTTGTTTGTGCCGTAGGAAAACTTTTCGGAACTTGCGCGCCTTTTTTCAGCACCAAAAAAAAGCCACCCAACGAGGGTGGCCTAAAGGGAAGAGCGATGTGCTGAAAGGAGCGGGTTCAGCAGATGAGCGCGATTATCCGCAGGCGTGGCCGGGCAGTGAAATCAACTCTGGCTATGCTGTTGATAGTCAAAGCTCGCATTGCGATGAAGCGTACGACAGGACGGCGGGCATTCTGCGCACCAGGACGGTGCGGGTGGATTTCTGTTTTTATTCAACTCACTGATTTTTAAGTGTTTATGCCGCTGGCACGGGCCTTGCGATGGTTCTTGCGTCCGGGTGACAAGGAGTACGGCATGATCCGCACTTATTACGATGAAATGTACGATGGGGCAGGGCAGGTCCGCCCCCATTACCGCGAATTCGCCCGCTGGTTGGCTGAAACCCCTGCTGAACTGCTGGCCCAGCGCCGGCGCGAAGCCGATTTGCTGTTTCACCGGGCCGGGATCACCTTCACCCTTTACGGCGACGAACAGGGCACCGAGCGCCTGATCCCCTTCGACACGATCCCGCGCAGCATTCCTGCCAGCGAATGGCGGATTGTCGAGCGCGGCTGCATCCAGCGGGTCAAGGCGCTGAACATGTTTCTCGCCGACCTGTACCACGAGCAGCGCATCATCAAGGCCGGGATCATCCCCGCCGAGCAGGTGCTGGCCAACGAGCAGTACCAGTTGGCGATGCAGGGCCTGGACCTGCACCGCGACCTGTATTCCCACATCTCCGGGGTCGATCTCGTACGTGATGGCGACGGCACCTACTACGTGCTCGAAGACAACCTGCGTACTCCGAGCGGCGTCAGCTATATGCTCGAAGACCGCAAGATGATGATGCGCCTGTTCCCCGAACTGTTCGCCGCCCAGCGCATCGCTCCGATCGACCATTACCCCAACCTGCTGCTCGACACCCTGAAAAGCTCCAGCCCCTTGGACAATCCCAGCGTGGTGGTGCTGACACCCGGGCGCTTCAACAGCGCATTCTTCGAACATGCCTTCCTGGCCCGGGAAATGGGCGTGGAACTGGTGGAGGGCGCCGACCTGTTCGTGCGCGACGACCGTGTCTTCATGCGCACCACCGACGGCCCCAAAGCGGTGGACGTGATCTATCGCCGCCTCGACGACGCCTTCCTTGATCCGCTGGCGTTCAACCCCGACTCGATGCTCGGCGTGCCCGGCCTGCTCGCGGCCTATCGCTGCGGCAACGTGGTGCTGGCGAACGCCATCGGCACCGGGGTCGCGGATGACAAGTCGGTGTACCCCTTCGTCACCGATATGATCCGTTTTTACCTGGATGAAGAACCTATCCTGAAGAACGTTCCGACCTTCCAGTGCCGTAAGCCCGACGAATTGTCCCACGTGCTGGCCAACCTGCCGGACCTGGTCGTTAAGGAAACCCAAGGCTCCGGCGGTTACGGCATGCTGGTGGGCCCTGCGTCCACAGCGGCGGAGATCGAAGCCTTCCGCGCGCGCATCAAGGCCAAGCCCCACGCCTATATCGCCCAGCCCACCTTGTGTTTGTCCACGTGCCCGACCTTTGTCGAAAACGGGATCGCGCCGCGCCATATCGACCTGCGCCCGTTCGTCTTGTCCGGCAAGGAAACCCGCGTCGTGCCTGGTGGCTTGACCCGCGTGGCGTTGCGCGAAGGCTCGTTGGTGGTCAACTCGTCCCAGGGCGGCGGCACCAAAGACACTTGGGTGGTGGAGGACTGATGCCATGCTGAGTAGAACTGCCTCGGATTTGTACTGGATGTCGCGCTACCTGGAGCGCGCGGAAAACCTCGCGCGCATGCTCGATGTCAGTTATTCGTTGTCGCTGATGCCCCAGGACGGGCGCGGTGATGGCCTGCACGAACTGGCGATGCCGCTGCTGATCACCGGCACGTTGGATGATTACCGCGAGCGCCACGGTGAACTGCACGCCGAACATCTGCTGCACTTTTTTGCCCTGGATGCGGCCAACCCGGCGAGCATCTACAGTTGCCTCGGCGCGGCGCGGGCCAGCGCCCATGCGGTGCGTGGGCGAATCACCGCCGACATGTGGGAAAACATCAACGCCACCTGGCTGGATATTCGCGATATCGCCCAGCAAGGCCTGAGCCGCTACGGCATGAGCCGCTTTTGCGAGTGGGTCAAGGAACGTTCCCACCTGTTCCGTGGCGCGACCTACGGCACCATCATGCGCAACGATGCCTTTCGGTTTATTCGCCTGGGCACCTTTATCGAGCGGGCCGACAACACCCTGCGCCTGCTGGATGCGCGCTACGAAATGGCCGGCGACCAGGCCGCAGCGGTCACCGACGGCACCGCCCACGCCTACTATCAATGGAGCGCCTTGCTCCGCGCGCTGTCGTCGTTCGAGGCCTACACCGAGATCTACCGTGATGCGCCTGGCGCGCGGCAAGTCGCCGAGTTGCTGCTGTTGCGCGCCGATGTGCCGCGCTCGCTGCGGGCCTGCAGTGAAGAAATCGACCAGATTCTCGCCAGCCTGCCCGGTCTCAACGGCCGCCCGGCCCAGCGCCTGGCCGCCGAGATGGACGCGCGCCTGCGCTTTACCGCCATCGATGAAATCCTCGAGGAAGGCCTGCACGCCTGGCTGACCGACTTTATCCCCTTGGTACGCCAATTAGGCGACGCCATCTACAGTTCCTACCTGGAGGCCGCATGAGACTCTCCATCAGCCACGAAACCACCTACCACTACGACGACCAGGTTCGCGCAAGCATCCAGTACTTGCGCCTCACGCCCCACGACAGCGAGCGCCAGCACGTCCTCAGTTGGCAGCTCGACCTGCCCCGCCCGGTGCGCGCCCAAGTCGACCCGTTCGGCAATATCCTGCACGTGCTGACCCTGGACGAACCCCACGACGCCATCATTATCGGCGCCCGTGGCCAGGTCGATATCGACGAGCTGCGCGAGGCCGAACACGAGAGCCAGTCGGCGTTTCCCTTCCTGCGCAGCACACGCCTGACCGAGGCCGACGAGGCGCTGCGCAACTTTGCCTTGCTGCACTGCCATCAGCGCCGCGACCGCATTGCGTTGATCGACCTGATGCACGCCCTCAACCACTCGATGGTCTACACCCCCGGCGCCACCGAAGTGGACACCAGCGCTGCCGAAGCCTTCGCCGGCCATGCGGGCGTGTGCCAGGACCACACCCACGCGTTCCTGGCATGCGCCCGCAGCCTGGGCGTGCCGGCGCGGTATGTGTCGGGGTATTTGTACACAGAAGACAGCGCGCACCTGGCCAGCCACGCCTGGGCTGAAGCCTGGCTGGATGACGCCTGGTACAGCTTTGACGTGACCAACCAGCTCGCACGGCCCGAGCGGCACCTGAAGCTGGCCGTGGGCCTGGACTACCTCGACGCCTGCCCGGTGCGCGGCATGCGCCGTGGCGGCGGGCATGAGCAGATGCATGCCAAGGTATTCGTGGCGCCGACGCCGGTGATTGCGGTGCAGCAACAGTAGGTGAAGGTAGCTTGTTGGTAGGGCGACAGTGCTCTCACAGGCACAGCCAAACCCCTGTGGGAGCTGGCTTGCCTGCGATAGCGGACTGTCAGCCAGTACCTGTTTAGCTGATCCACCGCTATCGCAGGCAAGCCAGCTCCCACAGTTGATTTTCGGCGTGTTCAGGGTTGTTGTTTACGCCCTGCCATATGCTTCAAATACCCCACCAACAAATCCAGCTCATTATCCGGCAACACACTCGCCGCAAACCCCGGCATCTTCGCCTGCAGCCAGTGCCTCAGGCTTTGCGGGTCACGGATATAACGCTTGAGGAAATCCCCGCCGAAATACTCCGTGGGGTTGTAGGGAATATTCAGGTCCGGCCCCACCTGCGCATCGCCGGCGCCATTGAGCCGGTGACAGGCCAGGCAATTCTTCTGGAACAGCGCAAAGCCCCGGTTGATCGGATCATCGGCGGCCAGTCTCGGGTCTGGCAGCAGGGCCGGAAACCGCTCGGCCACGCTCTTCAACTGCTTGATCGCGGCGACCTGGAAGGGCCACTGTTCCGGGCTGATATGGCCGGCTTGCGGGTCCGTCCACACCAGGTAAAACGGCCCGGCGCTGGGTTTGCCCGGTGCCAGCGCGGGCCATGGTTGCGCTGGGTCCTCCACCGCCAGCCAGGCGCGGGCGCCTCGTTTCTCCAGCAATGGGGCAGCAGCGAGTTCGGCGGCGAACCCATCCAGGGCAACCGCTTGCACATGGCTCTGCGGGTCAAGGCCCGGTAGGAGCACCGCGAGGGGCACAGCGCGATAGGTCATGGCACGCTTGTAGGAAACGTCATCGACGATCTGCACCGTTTGCGCATCCGGGTGTTTGAGCAGTTCGGCGGTCTGCCAGGTCTTGCTGGCGTGGTCCAGTTCGACGCTCAATGGCGCCGCCGCGACCGGCAGGGTGAAGAGCAAGGCGAGGAGGGCGAGGATCGATTTCAAGAGGAAGGCCCGATACAAAGTGGCGATGGCGCCCACGATACCGGAAACGCGCAGGCAAAAAGACAGCGCCTGCAACAGGACCGCTATGCGCAATGTCCCGGCAGGCGCTGCCAAAAGCTGCAGTCCTGATGCTGTGTGTGCACGGAATGTGTGGGCTGAAGGGTCACCCAATGACCTTGGTCAGATTGGGCAAGATCAGAATCAGTGTGGTTGCGAACAGAATAAGTCCCGCCTGACGTGCTTTCGAATGTTTGAACATGGCTGACTGCCTTTTGTTGTTATTCCTGAGCGTCAAATACGTGCCGGTCAATTTCAGTATCACGCTGTGGCATGACACTTTTCTTACAGCTGCTCCAGCAAAACCCGGCAGCAGCCTCCTACTGATTCAACCTTAGAGCCCTCGTTCTGCGTGGCTTAGATCCATTTCATATCAGCTAATCGATATTTGCGCTAAAAACGGCATGAGGCTTAACGCCATCTTGGCGCCAGACCGTTGGCTAGACAGCTCAAACGATTAACCCGCTGATGGCGTGTGCGGCCTACCGTTCGTCCGAGCGTGGGGGTCAAAAGCAATGAGCGCATCCGTCATTGAAACCGTGTCAATCGGGCCTAAGGTAAGGGGCACACATGCACAGCGGTTCGAGGACGTCATGACCCAAGCTTTGATCTTTGATGCGATACGCACGCCCCGTGGCAAAGGCAAGGCTGACGGCGCCTTGCACAGCGTCAAGCCGGTAAACCTGGTGGCCGGCCTGCTCAGTGCGCTGGCGCGGCGCGCTGACCTCGACACGCACCAGGTGGATGACATCGTCCTCGGCTGCGTCACCCCCGTGGGCGACCAGGGCGCCGACATCGCCAAGACCGCCGCGCTGGTGGCGGACTGGGACATCAGCGTCGCCGGCGTGCAGGTCAATCGCTTCTGCGCCTCGGGCCTGGAAGCGGTGAACCTTGGCGCGATGAAGGTACGTTCCGGCTTTGAAGACCTGGTAGTGGTCGGTGGCGTCGAGTCCATGTCCCGTGTGCCCATGGGCAGCGACGGCGGCGCCTGGGTGCTGGACCCGCAAACCAACCTGCACAGCCACTTCACACCCCAGGGTATCGGCGCAGATTTGATCGCGACCCTGGAAGGCTTCACGCGCCAGGATGTGGACGCCTTCGCCCTACATTCCCAGCAGAAAGCAGCCAGGGCTAGTGCGGATGGTTCTTTCAACAAATCGCTGATCGCAGTGCAGGACCAGAACGGCATCGTGTTGCTCGACCACGATGAATTCATCCGTGGCGACTCCACCCTCGAAGGCCTTGGCAAGCTCAAGCCCAGCTTTGAAATGATCGGGCAGATGGGCTTCGACGCCACCGCGCTGCGGGTCTACAGCCATGTGGAGCGCATCAACCATGTTCACACACCGGGTAACAGTTCCGGGATTGTCGACGGCGCCGCGCTGATGTTGATCGGCTCCGAAGCCAAGGGCCGCGAACTGGGCCTGCGACCCCGGGCGCGCATCGTCGCCACGGCGGTGACCAGCACCGACCCGACCATCATGCTCACGGGCCCTGCGCCGGCGACGCGCAAGGCCCTGGCCAAGGCCGGCCTGCGCGTGGAAGACATCGACCTGTTTGAAGTCAACGAAGCGTTTGCCTCGGTGGTCCTCAAATTCATCAAGGACATGGGCATCGACGCCGCCCGGGTCAACGTCAACGGCGGCTCCATCGCCATGGGCCATCCCTTGGGCGCCACCGGCTGCGCGATTCTCGGCACCTTGCTCGACGAGCTGGAAACACGCCAGCAGCGCTACGGCCTGGCCACCCTGTGTGTCGGCGGTGGCATGGGCATCGCCACCATTATCGAACGGCTCTGAGCCCAAGGAATCCATCATGACCCAAGCCATTCGCTACGAAAAAGGCCAGGACCAGATCGTCGTGCTGACCCTCGACATGCCCGGCCAGAGCGCCAACACCATGAACGGCGTATACCGCGAGGCCATGGCCGCGACGGTCGAGCGCCTGGAGGCAGAAAAAGACACGCTGGCCGGCGTGGTCATCACCTCGGCCAAGAAAACCTTTTTTGCCGGCGGCGACCTCAATGAACTGATCAAGGTCGACAAGGCCCACGCCAAGGACTTCTACGACGGCGTACGGGTGCTCAAAGCGCAACTGCGCCGCCTGGAAACCCTCGGCAAGCCGGTGGTCGCCGCGATCAATGGCGCAGCGCTGGGCGGCGGCTGGGAGATTTGCCTGGCGTGCCATTACCGCGTCGCGCTGGACGACAAGTCGGTGCAGCTCGGCCTGCCGGAAGTCACCCTGGGTTTACTGCCTGGCGGTGGCGGCGTGGTGCGCATGGTGCGCCTGCTCGGGCTGGAAAAGGCCTTGCCGTACTTGTTGGAGGGCAAAAAAGTCCGGCCACAACAGGCGTTGCAGGCCGGGCTGATCAATGAACTGGCGGCGGATCGCGATGAGTTGCTGGCCAAGTCCCGCGCCTGGATCCTGGCCAACCCCGAGGCCAGGCAGCCGTGGGACAACAAGGGTTACCAAATCCCCGGCGGTACGCCGTCGAACCCGAAAGTCGCGCAGATGCTGGCCATTGCGCCGTCGATCCTGCGCAGTAAAACCCAGGGCTGTTTCCCCGCCCCGGAGAAGATCCTGTGTGCCGCCGTGGAAGGAGCCCAGGTGGATTTCGACACTGCGCATTTGATCGAAGCCCGCTACTTCACCGAACTGGTGACCGGGCAAGTGGCGAAAAACATGATCGGCACCTTCTGGTTCCAACTCAATGAAATCAACGCCGGCAGCTCGCGGCCACAAGGCTTTGCGCCTTATGTCACGCGTAAGGTCGGCGTGCTCGGCGCCGGGATGATGGGCGCGGGTATCGCGTACGTCAGCGCCAGTGCAGGGGTCGAGGTGGTGCTCAAGGACATCAACTTGGCGGCCGCCGAAAAGGGCAAGGCACACTCGGCGGCGTTGCTGGACAAGAAAGTCAGCCGTGGGCAATTGACCGCGGAGCAGCGGGAAACCATCCTCGCGCGGATTCATCCTACGGCCGCGGACGCCGACCTCGCGGGCTGCGATCTGATCATCGAGGCGGTGTTCGAAGACCGCGAACTCAAGGCCAAGGTGTCTGCTGCGGCGCAAAGCGTAGTCGGTACGGACGCGGTGATCGCCTCCAACACCTCGACTTTGCCCATCAGCGGGCTGGCGACGGCCGTGCCGGATCAAGGCAAGTTTATCGGCCTGCATTTCTTCAGCCCGGTGGACAAGATGCCCCTGGTGGAAATCATCAAAGGCGCCCACACCTCGGACGAAACCCTGGCGCGCGGTTTCGACTTCGTACTGCAAATCAAGAAAACCCCGATTGTGGTCAACGACAGTCGCGGCTTCTTCACCTCGCGGGTGTTCGGCACCTTCACCAATGAAGGCATCGCCATGCTTGGCGAAGGCGTGGCCGCGCCAATGATCGAGACCGAAGCGCGCAAGGCCGGTATGCCGGTGGGGCCGTTGGCGGTATCCGATGAAGTGTCCCTCAGCCTGATGAACCATATCCGACAGCAGACGGCCAAGGATCTACAGGCCGAAGGCAAGGTCGTGCCGACGCATCCGGCGACGGTGGTGATTGATTTGTTGGTCAACGAGTACAAGCGCTTGGGCAAGGCGGCAGGCGGCGGTTTTTACGATTATCCCGTCGGTGGTCAGAAGCAGCTGTGGCCTGAACTGAAAAACCGCTTTGAACGGCCTGGGCAACGCATTTCAGCGCAAGATGTGCGTGATCGCTTGCTGTTTATCCAGGCCATCGAAACCGTGCGCTGTGTGGAGGAGGGCGTGCTGATGTCCACGGCTGACGCCAACGTCGGCTCGATCTTCGGCATCGGCTTTGCCGCGTGGAGTGGCGGCGCGTTGCAGTTCATCAACCAGTATGGTCTGAACGATTTCATTGCCCGCGCCCGCTATTTGGCCGAGCAGTATGGCGAGCGCTTCACACCACCGGCGTTGCTGCTGGAAAAAGCCGCGCAGGGTGCTAGTTTCTAGGGCATGGGCGCACCGGCAGGGCTTGCCTTGAAGGGGTATTTCAAGGCAGGCTCTGAGGTGTGCATTATTCCCATCACCGTGTCAGGTATTTTTTATGTCGCTACGCGTCTGCATTCTGGAAACCGATGTCCTGCGCCCGGAGTTGGTGGATCAATATCAGGGTTACGGGCAGATGTTCCAGCGTCTGTTTTCCCAGCAGCCGATTGCGGCCGAGTTCACCGTATTTAACGTGATGAACGGCGATTACCCGGCGGACGACCAGGTGTTCGACGCCTACCTCGTCACCGGCAGCAAGGCCGACTCGTTCGGCACCGACCCGTGGATCCAGACCCTCAAGACCTACCTGCTCAACCGCTACGAGCGCGGTGACAAACTGTTGGGCATCTGCTTCGGTCACCAATTGCTGGCGCTGCTGCTGGGCGGCAAGAGCGAGCGCGCAAGCCAAGGCTGGGGCGTGGGCATCCACAACTATCAAATGGCCGCTAAGGCGCCGTGGATCAGCCCGGTGGTGGAGGAACTGACCCTGTTGATCAGCCACCAGGACCAGGTCACCGCGCTACCGGAAAACGCCACTGTCATCGCCTCCAGCGATTTCTGCCCGTTTGCCGCGTACCACATCAATGACCAGGTTTTGTGCTTCCAGGGCCACCCGGAGTTTATCCACGATTACTCCCGCGCCTTGCTGGATATTCGCCAGCAGAACCTCGGCGAAAAAATCTACAGCAGCGGTGTGGCGAGCCTGGAGCATGACCACCACGGCGTGACCGTGGCGGAATGGATGATGCGTTTTGTCGCGCACAAACCAGGCGCTGTGGCTTAAAGCCAGCCCGAACGCTTGAAGCTGGCCCACAACCCAGTGCAGCCAAATGCGATAAACCCGAGCACCGCAAAATAGCCGTAGTGCCATTGCAGCTCGGGCATGTTCTGGAAGTTCATCCCATAAATCCCCGCGACCGCCGTGGGGAACGCGAGGATCGCCGCCCACGCGGCGAACTTGCGCTGCACCACGCTTTGGCGCGAGGCCTCCAGCAACACACCGATCTCGATGGTCTGGCTGGCGATATCGCGCAGGGTGGTGAGGTCTTCCATTTGCCGCGTCACGTGGATCTGCACGTCACGGAAATACGGGCGCATGTTCTTGTCGATAAACGGGAAGCTCAGCTTCTGCAGCTCCTGGCTGATCTCCACCATCGGCGCCACATAACGCTTGAGCCGCAGCACATCGCGGCGCAGGCCGTGAATCTTCTGGATGTCGCGTTCACTCAATGAGCTGCACAGCACATTGCGCTCCAGCTCATCGATCTCGGCATGGATCGCTTCGCTGACGGGCTGGTAGTTCTCGGTGACGAAATCCAGCAGCGCATAGAGTACGAAATCTTCCCCATGCTCCAGCAACAGCGGCCGCGCCTCACAGCGCTGGCGCACAAAGCCGTAGGACGCCGAGTGACCGTTACGTGCGGTGATGATGTAGCCGTTGCCGGCAAAGATATGGGTCTCGATAAACACCAGCTTGCCGTTCTCGCGCACCGGTGAGTAGGTGACGATAAACAGCGCGTCGCCGAAGGTTTCCAGCTTCGGGCGGCTGTGTTTCTCCAGGGCGTCTTCGATGGCCAGTTCATGCAGGTTGAACTGGCGTTGCAGGTTGGCCAGCTCCTGGGCGTTGGGTTCTTCCAGGCCGATCCATACAAAGTGGTCGGGTTTGGCGGCCCAGGCTGCGCCTTCGTCGAGGGTGATATCAGTAACTTTCTTACCGGCGCTGTAGACGGCGGCCGCAACAACTCTACCCATGGTGCTGATCACTTCTTATTAGGAGGACAGGTGTTGGGCAGCTTAGCCTGAAAGGCGTTCCGTTGTTGTCGTGGCGAGCGAGCTTGTTGTGGCGAGCGAGCTTGCTCGCGCTGGGGCGCGAAGCGCCCCCAAAGGCTTAGCCCACCCGCAACTCAAGATCCATCTGCGTAATACAAGCCTCCATCTGCCCCTGACACGCCTGCATCAACCTCGGCACGTCATCCACCGTCATCCCAGCCGTAGGAATCGGCGGCAACGAGCGTATGAGCACATCACCACTGTTCCAGCGATTTAGCCGCATCTGCGTGACGTAATTGCTCACGCACACCTGCACGATGGGCACGCCGGCTGCAATCGCCATATGGAACGCGCCTTTCTTGAACGGCAGCAGCCCTTTGCCCAGGTTGCGCGTGCCTTCCGGGAACACCCAGATCGACGTGTCTTTGTGTTGCAGCGTATCGGTGGTGGTGAGCATCGCCCGGCGCGCCTTGTGCGCGTTGCCCCTGTCGATCAGCACATTGCCCGCCAACCAGAACAACTGGCCGAACAGCGGCACCCATTTCAGGCTTTTCTTGGCTATGCACACGGTGCGATAGGGCACCACGTTGCCGAACACAAACAGGTCATAGTTGGACTGGTGGTTGGCGATGATCACGCAACCGCTGGGCTTGTTGCGCAGCGAGTCCACTTCGGTCTTGACGTTCAGCCCCAGGATCCACATGGCCGGCAGCGCGTACAGGCGTGCGCACAGGCGACTGTTGTCCGGGTTGAACGGCCGGCAGATCCCGACGAGAACGCCCAGCACACCCGCGATCATAAAATGCAGGCCCATCAACAACATACGCAACAGAAAGAGCATCGACACGGCCTATCGAGACAAAAGGTGGCGCAGTGTACGGATGTGCACTGTATTCGGCAATTACCCCTGTAGAGGTAGGAGATAGGCGATGTTTTAGTACATGTTTCAACATGTGCCAGCAGCAGCTGGCTAGAGCGGCTAAAGGTGTTTCGGATTTATTTGTAAGAAAAAGCCCGACTCAAGGTCGGGCTCTGCTGCTGCGGCTGTAGGCGGTCAGCTCAGGTTATGGCCCTGATCCTGGATGATGGCGTCGTCCAACGCCTCCAGCAGCTCTTTGCGCACCTTCAATTTGGTGTGCTTGTGCGCATTCATATTGATCTTCTTCAACTGCCGTGCGGCTTCCAGGGCGGCAGCGTGCAGTTCTTCAGGCGCCACTACCTTATCCAGGAAGCCAGCCTGCAACGCGCCTTGCGGGTCAAACATCTCGGCATTGATCACCGAACGATGAAACGCCGACTTGCGCAGACGATCCCGCGCCAGTTCGATTCCGGCGTGGTGCATGGTCATGCCGATGGCCACTTCATTCAGGCCAATGCTGAACGGGCCCTCGACCCCAATCCGATAATCCGCCGACAACAACAGGAACGCGCCCTTGGCCACCGCATGCCCAGGGCACGCCACAATCACCGGGAACGGGTGCGACAACAGACGGCGCGCCAGCGTCGAGCCCGACGTCACCAAACCGATTGCTTCTTTAGGGCCGGCGGTCATCACCTTCAAATCATAACCACCGGACAAAATCCCCGGCGTGCCGGTGATGATCACCACCGCCCGATCCTTCTCCGCCTGATCCAGCGCTGTATTAAACGCACTGACCACATCGGGAGAAATGGCATTCACCTTGCCGTTGCTCAACGTCAGGGTCGCGATACCGTCTTCGAGGTGGTAAGCAATCAACTCACTCATGACGCGGTTCCTTGTAGGACTTGTTATAGATAGGCTGTTTATAGACGAGCATGCACAGACGTTACCCACCACGCTCGCCTCGGTAAAGCGCCATGACTGACTACCCAGTCAGACTTTTCCCGCCTGCCCCACGCTGGGCAGCCTTGGGGCAGGGCACAACAGCCGAACCAGATGCACGCTGCCGGTGCCTGAGAATGGCAGAAACACCGCCCCTTGCCGGGCGTGAAATGGCATATCCCGCTAAGCGCATGAAAATTCTGAAAAAAACCTTTGCCATCTGAAAGGCTTTCGACTACATTAGCGCGCCTCGACAGACTGAACTAGTTTGACGAGATACGGTGAAGTGTCCGAGTGGCTTAAGGAGCACGCCTGGAAAGTGTGTATACAAGAAATTGTATCGAGAGTTCGAATCTCTCCTTCACCGCCACATTAAGTAAACACAAACCCCCGGTTTTCCTAGAGGAAACCGGGGGTTTGTGGTTTCTGGCGTCTGAAAAATGGCCGTATGGGACAGATCTGGGACTGGGGCTCTATTTGGCTGCGCAAAAAGAGCCTGCCGGATGAGTGGCTGACCTTGGCCAGCGATGCGCTTGGGGCGGCAGTGGAGGGGGGGCTAAATGGATTTCGGAGGTTGCGAGTTCACGATGTTTGAATGGCCGTTTCTGGGGTAAATGAGACGACCTTCCTCGTTATAGGTAGTTCACGATAAAGGTAACTTCCGAATTGGCACTGCCGGCTTGAAGGGTGCTGTCCGCGAGGCGAATATAAGCGGCGTTTAAAGGGATTTTGAAGTCGGTACCCGTGGTATTGAACCCGCTGAACGTATAAGGGGTGTTTAGCACAATGGGTTGGCCTGCATCGTTCTGCAGCTGCAAGCCGATGCCTTTGGCGGTTGATGCGCCGCTCAGTGCGACAATGCCTTTTTGCGCGTCGATCACCGGAGTATTGGCCTGGAGTTGGTAAGTGACTTTTTGTATTCCGCGTTGGCAGTTGTTCAACGACAGGTCGAATTTTATCGGCCGAGGTGCGTCGCCGGTGTTATCGAACTCAAACAATTGATAGTCGTCACCCATCGCCACAAATACCGAGGGCGTTTGGCAGGATGCAGAGTTCACAGTCACGGGATTGATCAGGTTGAAATTGATTAATTGTACTTGGTTGGCTTTAAAAATGCCGAGTGAGGTCGCAGGGACCGGACTTTGCGATAAGAGGTCGCCAGACTTGATGATTTCCAGGGTGTAGGTTGAGGCGGGGTAGAACCAGGTGATGTTGCCGTATTCAACTTTTGGTGCGTTTGTATAATAGGTGTCAAAAAGTATTCTGAAAGAGAGCCCTGGCACCCCTAAAGGAAAGACCGATCCGCTGGTCACACTACCCAAAGCAGGATTGACGTTAAACCCAATCATTCCATCGGTGCATCTAAAGTCAAACTTTGGAAATTGTGCGGAAGTTTCCTTGTAAAGAACCGTTCCGTTAGGTACATCCTGAGGGGTCGTAATTCCCTGCGCTAGATTTTTCCCGAAATTAACGGTAAGGGGGTTGCCACCGGTCATGCCGCAACTAGATGCCGCACTCGCCGCCCCGGCTGAGCAGGCCCGGCTGAGCAGGCCAGCAATACTGTGGCAGCACTGGCCAATAAACTTTTCCAAAACATCATGTTGATACCGATAGAGTTATCTGAAGAATGAAGCACTCTATTCAGCATCAAAGCCTACGAATATCAGACGTTCCCTAATTTATTACTGTGCCTTTTCAGCCTGCTCATCGGGCTTTTGTGATCGCCCCGCTCATGTATTCATTCAAGTCGCGCAGGTCCTGGATGGTCCACGTATGCGGCGCGAGCTTTACCCCATTCTCCCGCAAGGTGCGTGGAATCAAGTCGCCATTGGGGCGAAGTATGATCGAAGACACGATGACGCCCGGATAGTCACCCAACCGTTTCTTGAAGGCGGGTGTGGTCAGGTTGGGCGTAGGCGGGGTGCTTTTATTGGCCAGTGGTCCTGTGGCTTTGAGGTCGGCCCCGTGACACATGGCGCATCGCTGCGAAAAGAGATTCTTACCGTTGATGTTCTCCGCGAGGGAGAGTGGCGCGTGTATCAGCGATAAAAATCCCAACGCAGCGATGAGTGACATCCTCATTGATAGATGGCCCTTTTCATAAAGAAGGTTTGGGTCGAAAGCGTGCTTGGCTGGGGGCCGGCGAGTGGTCAGGCCCCCATGAGTCATTATGCCTGCACGTACACCCAAGCCGTCAGCCCTGACGCCAGGGCTACCGACACCCGCTTGTAGTCCGACACTTCATACGCATCCGCCGCGGCCAGTTCTTTCTCGGTGATCTGAAAGACCATGCCCTCCACGCTGTCGCCGTTTTCGGTAGTGGGCGCCACGATCGGGTGATGGGTTTTACCGCTGGTGGCCAGCACTTCGGGATCGGTGATCTCTACCCAGCTTTTTGTGTAGCCGAGCATTGCATCGTGCTGGCCCGCCAGTTCGCGGCCGAAGTTGGCCAGTTGTACGGCTTTGTCCTGCAATGTGCCGTAGGAAAAAAGCAGCACGGGAGTCTCGGTGGAGCGTTCCATTTGGGTTCCTTAAAGGGTCAGGCAAGCAGGTCTTCGTAGAAAGCGCCGTAGGGTTTGCTGGGGTGGGCGATCTGGATTTCGAGGATCCACAATCCCGCATTCGGGTAGTGCTCGAAGTCGCCGAGGTCGCCGCCACGGTGGATGGCGTGGGGGAAGTCGCTGACGCGGTGGCCCTTGATGTCGAGGTTCAGTTGCCAACCCATGGCCTGGGCTTGTTCTTCGGCGTAGCGGTAGAGTTCGAGGCCGACGACCTGGTCGTTTTTCCAGCGCGCTTGGACGCGGTCGAACAGCGCTTTGGCGGCGCTGGCGCAGGCGATCATTTCTGCATCGTTGCCGGTGGTGAATGTGGCGCCGGCGTCACCTTCGTGGCCTTGCCATACGGCGCCCATGTCGATGAAGAAGATATCGTCTTCGCCCAGTACCGGGTCGCCTTCGGAGCGCTGGTTGAAGGCTTTCAAAGTGTTGGCGCCGAAGCGCACCAGCAGCGGGTGCCAGATGCGTTGCATGTCGAGGTCGGCGAGGACGTGTTTGCCCAGTTCGCGGGCTTGGGATTCAAGCATGCCCGGGCGGATGCGTTGGGCGAGTTGTTCGATGGCTTGCCAGGTCATGGCTTGGGCGTAGCGCATGGATTCTATGTTGTAGGCGGCGCCCACGGCTTCCTTGGGTTGTGCGGTCACCAGCGGTTCCTCGGCTTGTGTAGGTTTTTTCGTTATGCTTTTTACTATATAGCGATGGGGTGGTGTAGTGACAGTGCAAAATGTGCTGGCTGAGCCACCGTCATCGCAGGCAAGCCAGCTCCCACACAAGCCAGCTCCCACATTGGGACTGCGGTGTGTCAGATATGTAGCCACGCCAGGCTGCCCAATACCACCGCCACACCCGCCGCCGCATACGACATGCGCTTCAACCACTCCTTCCTCGTCAGCAACGTAATCGCCGCCAGCGAAATCGCGATCTGAATCGCGGTCATCGCCTGGGCCCAGCGGTGGTGCTGATGCAGCGCCTGTTCCGACTTTTCATCCCATTCCTTCGAGGTGGCCTCAAGCTTCTCGGCCTGCTTGCGCACGTCTTCTTTCTGGCTCTTGTAGCGCTCGATCTCGTCCTGGTAATGCGCCGCGTCCACGCCGGGAATGTGGGTGGCCAGTTCCGCCAGGTTCTGCCGGCTGGATTTGGCCTGGTAGTAGTTCCATTGGTTGGCGGCTTCGGTCTTGATGATGGCGGCGTTGTTCTTGTCCATCGCCGCTTCGCTTTCGGTGGAGCCGGCCTGGTAGCTGAGCATGGCGCCGAGGGTGGCCATCAGTGCGGTCATCACCGCAATGCGGCTGGCGAAATTGTCCCCGCGGCCGTGGGCATGTTCGGTGGTGTGTTCGATGTGTTTTTCGTGGGGGCTGGGGACTTCGAAGGCTTCGGACATGGCGGTGGCTACGAACGGATTGAGGGAGCCTGATTCTTCACCAGCCGAGCTGTCTCAAGCCTGTACGTAACGCCGGATCAGCCAGCCGTACACCGCGACGTTGATCGCCACCACCACCGCGCCCAGCACCAGTTGGATATCCGGCGTCAGCCCGGCGGGATAGATCAGCGCGAGGATGTAGTGCTCGATAAACCCAGCGCCATAGCCGTCCTGCCCGGCGAGGTGGCGCAGAAGGTTTTCCCAGCGGGTCAGCGGGCAGGGCAGGTGCAGCACCTCGACGGCGATTCCCCACGCTACAGCGGGCAGGTGCAGCCACAGCACCGGGCGCCATTTGAGGGCGAGCAGCCCGCCAAACAACACGAACAGGATAAAGCTGAGGTGGAACAGCACCAGGCTGTCGGCGGCAAGGCGGTAGAGCATCATGGTCACTTCAAAAGGAGAGGCGCACAGTCTAAAGGGTTGCCTGCCGGCAAGCGTGGCCGTTATTGTGCTGAATCCTTTTAGTCCTTCCCCCCAAGGATCTGTTTTGATGAACGCACCGCGTACCGCCGGCCCGATCAAGGCCGTGATTTTCGATATGGACGGTTTGTTGCTGGATACAGAAGGCATCTACACCGAAGTCACACAGATCATCGCTGAACGTTACGGTCGTACCTACGACTGGGGGATCAAGCAGCACATCATCGGCCGTGGCGCGCAGGACTTGGCCGAGTATGTGGTCAAGGCGCTGGATCTGCCGATCACACCGGCCGAGTTCCTGGTGATTCGCGAACCGTTGATGAGCGAGCGCTTTCCCCAGGCCCTGGGCATGCCCGGCGCCGAAGCGCTGGTGCGGCACTTGAAGGCGCACAACATTCCGATTGCCGTTGGCACCAGTTCTTCGCGCAATTCGTTTGGCCACAAGACCACCTTGCACCGCGAATGGTTTGGCTTGTTCGACACCATCGTCACCGCCGATGACCCGGAAGTCGGCGCCGCCAAGCCGGCGCCCGACATCTTCCTCACCGCCGCCCGCCGCCTCGGCGTTGCGCCCGAGGATTGCCTGGTGTTCGAGGATTCGCCGTTCGGTGTGACCGCTGCAAAGGCCGCCAATATGACCGCCATCGCCGTGCCGGACGAGGCCATGGCCGACAGCAAGTACCAGCATGCCGACCAGATCATCCGCAAACTTGCGGAGTTTGACCTGGCGGCTTACGGCCTGCCGCCCCTGCGCTGAATAAACGCGGTCAAAAAAATGTGGGAGCTGGCTTGCCTGCGATAGCGATCTTGAAGACGCCATCGCAGGCAAGCCAGCTCCCACAGTTGGTTTTGCAGTGTTCCTGAAGTCTTAAGCGCTGAAGCCACCATCGATGGTCAGGCTGGCACCGGTGATGTAGCCGGCCTCTGGACCTGCCAGGTAGGCAACGAAACTGGCAATCTCTTCAACATGCCCATACCGCCCAACCGCCATCAACCCCATCAAGCTTTCGGCAAAGTCACTGTTCGCCGGGTTCATATCCGTGTCCACCGGCCCTGGCTGCACATTGTTGATCGTGATGCCGCGCGGCCCCAGGTCCCGTGCCAAGCCCTTGGTCAGGCCCACCAGCGCTGCCTTGCTCATCGCATACGGCCCACCGCCACCAAAGGGCATGCGCTCGGCGTTGGTGCTGCCGATATTGATCACCCGGCCGCCATCACCCATGTGCTTGGCCGCTTCCTGAGTCGCGATAAACACGCTGCGCACATTGATCGCCAGGGTCTGGTCAAAATCTTCCAGCTTGAAGTCTTCCAGCGGTGCGATGGCCAGTACGCCGGCGTTGTTCACCAGGATGTCCAGGCGCCCAAAGGCTTCGACGGTGGCGCTGACTGCGTTGCGGATCGCCTCGGCATTGGCGCTGTCGGCGTGGATCGCAAGGGCTTTGCCGCCGGCGCTGATCACGCTGTTTTGCAATTCTTCAGCCTTGGCGGCCGAGCTGACGTAGGTAAAGGCAACCGCTGCACCCTGTGCGGCCAGGCGCTTGACGATGGCCGCGCCGATGCCGCGGGAACCGCCTTGAATCAAGGCGACTTTGCCGCTGAGGTTTTGTGTGGTCATGTCGATCTCCTAGCTGTTCAAGGCGGAATGCCTTGTTGTTGGAGCCGAGTATCGACCTCACCCGTCCCGCCCGATAGACCGTGATTGCTATAGTCTGTGTAAACCAAAAGTTTAGAGTGAGGCGATATGGAAAGCTTTGGCAGTATCGAATGCTTTGTGCGCAGCGCCGAAGGTGGCAGTTTTGCCGAGGCCGCGCGGCACCTGAGCCTCACCCCGGCGGCGGTCGGCAAGAGTGTTGCCAAGCTGGAAGCGCGCCTCGGTGTGCGCCTGTTTCAGCGCAGTACCCGACGTCTCACCCTTACCGAAGCCGGCAAACTGTTTCTTGAGGAAGTCAGTGGCAGCCTCACCACCATCCAGAACGCCGTGGCCAACTTGGCCAGCGCCGAAGGGCGACCGGTGGGCACGCTCAAGGTCAGCATGGGCACGGTGTTTGGCAATCGCTACGTAGTGCCGTTGCTGGGGGCGTTCATGCAGCGCTTCCCGGATATCAGCCCGGATTGGCATTTCGATAACCGCCAGGTGGACCTGATCGGCCAAGGTTTTGATGCGGCGATCGGCGGCGGTTTTGAGCTGCCCCAGGGCGTGGTGGCGCGCAAGTTGACGCCGGCCCATCGGGTGTTGGTGGCCGCGCCGGATTACCTGGCGCAACGTCCGCCGGTCAACGCACCAGAAGACCTGGCGCGCTGCAGCGGCATCCTGATCCGCTCCCCGCAAACCGGGCGCGTGCGTTCGTGGCAACTGACCAGCATCGAGCGAGAACACCGCCCGCTGGTGCTCAAGCCGAGCATGACCATGAGCGACTCCGAAGCCGCCTGCTGCGCCAGCGCCCAAGGCCTGGGCATTGCGCTGGTGAGCATGCCGATGGCCGTGCCGTTCCTGGACAGTGGCGCGGTGGTGCGGGTGTTGCCGGACTGGTATGTGGATGACGGCAACATTTCCATCTACTACGCCGAGCACAAGTTGTTGCCCGGCAAGACTCGGGCGTTTGTGGATTTCATCATTGAGCAGTTTGCCGAGCAGCAGTGGGGGCGGCGGTTTAGTGCGGTTTAATGAGTCTGGTAGATCGAGTCGCCGGCATCGCAGGCAAGCCAGCTCCCACAGTTGATCGCATTCCAACGTTGAAATGCGTTCCCCTGTGGGAGCTGGCTTGCCTGCGATGGCCGCACCTCGGTCTACCGCCCGAACCGACCCGGCCAGCCAATGACTTTCTTCGGCCGTGGTGTCGCATACGTCCTGACCTTGGAAGTAGAAAGCCCCAGCCGCACCAACGCTTCCGCAATGGTCACCGCCGCCGTCACTCCATCCACCACCGGCACGCCGGTGCGCTGGCGAATCTGCTCATCCAGCCCGGCCATGCCGCCGCAGCCCAGGCAGATCACCTCGGCCTTGTCTTCGCTGATCGCCAGTTCTGCCTGGCGCACGATGGCTTCCATCGCGGCCAGCGGGTTTTCTTCCAGCTCCAGCACCGCCATGCCGCTGGCTCGCACCGAGGCGCAACGCTGGTACAACCCGGCGAGTTTCAGGCGGTCTTCGATCAGTGGCACCGTGCGGTCGAGGGTGGTCACCACCGAATAGGCGTGGCCCAGAAACATCGCGGTGCTGGCGGCCGCTTCGGTGATGTCCACCACCGGCACGTTCAGCAACTCCTGCAACCCTTCGCGGCCGTGCTCGCCGTAGCCGGCCTGGATCACCGCGTCGAAGGGTTGATCGTAGGCCATCACCCGGTCCATCACTGCGATGGCGGCCAGGTAGCTTTCAAAATTGCCCTCCACCGATTCCGCGCCGAAGTAGGGCGTGAGCCCGACAATTTCGGTGCCCGGCGCGGCCAGGGCGCGGGCCTGCTGGGCGATGGTTTCGGTGATGGATTCGGTGGTGTTGACGTTGACCACGAGGATGCGCATGGAATGTCCCTGATTAATGGCTGACGTTATCGACGGCAATGCTTTCGCCGCTGACATCGGCGTAGAACGGCTGGCGCTTGGCGATCAGCAGGTACAGCAGCCCTGCAATACCGGCGCCAAACATCCAGGAAAACGGTGACACGCTGGCGAAACCGGGCAACAGGGCCAGGAGAATGGCGATCACGGCTGCGGGAATAAACGCCGCCACTGCGCGCAAGTTGACGCCACGGCTGTAGTAATAAACGCCGTTCGGGTCTTCGCTATACAGTTGCAGCACGTCGACCTGGCTTTTCCGGATCAGCCAGTAATCGACCATGATGATCCCGTACAGCGGCCCCAGCAGCGCGCCCAGGCCAGAGAGGAAATACACGATCACCAGCGGGCTGTTGTAGAGGTTCCACGGCAGGATCAGCACCGCGACCGTGGCGCTGATCAGCCCTGCGCGACGGAAGTTCAGGTACTTGGGCGCCAGGTTGCTCAGCACAAACGCTGGCGCGACGAAGTTGGCCATGATGTTCACCGCCACGGTGACGATCAGGAACGCCAGGCAGCCGAGCACCAGGAAGAAGGTATTGGGGATCGCGGCGATGATTTCGGTCGGGCTTTCGATCACTCGGCCATTGAGCTGGAATTGCCCGCCGCACAGCAGCACGGTGATCGCGGCAAATACCAGGATATTCACCGGCAGGCCCCAGAAGTTGCCGACCTGGATGGTCTTGCGGCACGGCGAAGAGCGGGCGAAATCACAGAAGTTGAGGATCAGCGTGCCGTAGATCGCCAGCCACAGCGCGCCACCGGCAAAGATATTGCGCCACATCTCGCCACCGCTCAGCGGTTCGCGGATCGACCAGGCGATGTTGCCGCCCGTCTGGAAGTACATCCAGCCGGCCAATGCCGCCACCGTCAGCAAAATCACCGGCCCGGCGAAACCTTCGTAGCGGCGCACCATCTCCATGCCGTAGGCCAGGATCACCAGTTGCACCAGCCAGATCGCCACGAAGCACGCCCAGCCGAGGGACGACAGGCCGAGGATCGAGTCGTGGTCATAGTCGGCAAAACCTGGATGAATCGCCGTCAGCAAGACGCGGAAAACCACCGACGCCAGGTAGGTCTGAATACCAAACCAGGCAATCGCAATCACCGCGCGGATCAAGGCCGGAATCTGCGCGCCATGAATGCCGAAACTGATCCGACTGATCACCGGAAACGGCACACCGGTCTTTTGGCCCATATACCCCGACAAGTTCATGAAGAAGTACACCAGTGCGGCACCGATGCCTAAGGACAGCAAAATCTGCCAACCGCCCAAGCCCAAGGCATATAAACCAATGGCGAACGAATAATTGGCGATGTTGTGCACGTCATTGGTCCACAGTGCGAAGATGCTATAGCGCCCCCACCGTCGGCCTTCGACCTTGGTGGGGGCCAGGTCCTTGTTGTGCAGGCGCGGGCTCAGCACCAACGGGCCGGGGCCCTCGGCCGCTGGGTTCAGGGAGGAGGGCAGATCCAGTGCGATGTTATTCGAGAGACTTGTACGCATTCCGGCAGGCTCCAGCACATCTGCGAGAGATCCGCGGATGGCAAAGTGTATGTAGGTTTTGTATTTATTGTATACAAAGCACTTTTCACCTTAAGCCACATGCGTGCCAGTTTTTGCTCTATGAAAACTTTGGTTAATTTCGTTTTTATAGGTTGGTTAAATAACTGACTGAATTAGAAGAGATATAAATTGACCGATTGAACAGGTATTTATTTTTCGGCAGGAAGAGGGGGATTCACAAGCGGGAAAGATAGGCGGGAAGAGGTGTTACGTATTGGTGCGGATAAAGGAAAATTGCACACATAAATGGCACCGATGGTTACATTTGTGTGTACACCTTAAGTAACCAATACGAAAACAAATGTGGGAGCGGGCTTGCCCGCGATTGCGGTGTTTCAGTTGATACATTCATCACTGATACACCGCTATCGCAGGCAAGCCAGCTCCCACACAAGCTCGCTCCCACATTTTTTACTGCATCAAGCCTTGCTGATGATGTTCCCCGCATGCAGCCCACATTCCTTCTGCGTCGCCTCTTCCCACCACCAGCGACCTTCGCGCTCGTGCTGGTTCGGCAACACCGGACGGGTGCACGGTTCGCAGCCGATGCTGATAAAACCGCGCTCATGCAGGCTGTTGTAGGGCAGTTCCAGCATGCGGATGTAGCCCCAGATTTCCTCGCTGGTCATCTGTGCCAGCGGGTTGAACTTGTACAGGGTGCGTTCCGGTGTGGAGAAGGCTGCGTCGATCTCCAGCGCCGCCACCTGGCTGCGGGTGCCGGGGCTCTGGTCGCGACGCTGGCCGGTGGCCCAGGCACTGACGCCGGAGAGTTTGCGGCGCAGCGGCTCGATCTTGCGCACGCCGCAGCATTCGCCGTGGCCGTCCTTGTAGAAGCTGAACAGGCCCTTTTCCTTGACGAAGGGTTCCAGCTTGGTCTGGTCCGGCGAGATCAGCTCGATGTCGATCTTGTAGAACTCACGCACCTGCTCGATGAACCGGTAGGTCTCCGGGTGCAGGCGGCCGGTGTCGAGGCTGAACACCTTGACGTTCTTGTTCAGCTTCCAGGCCATGTCCACCAGCACCACGTCTTCGGCACCGCTGAAGGAAATCCACAGGTCATCGCCGAACTGGCTGAACGCCAGCTTGAGAATGTCCTGGGCGGACTTGTTGGCATAAGTCGCGGCGAGTTCAGCGACGTCGAAGGCTTGGGTCATCAGCACGGTTCCTACAAGGTCAGTGGCGCTAAGCGCTCTATAGGTGGGCGATGGTATCAAAATCCGCTCTGCGTTGCGGCGGCGAGCATGAATCGCTAGAGTTCGGCAGTCCTTTTGCTCGCTCAACTAACAACATCTAATGGGAGTGTCTTGTGGAAATTGCCTGTCTCGACCTGGAAGGGGTGCTGGTCCCGGAAATCTGGATCGCCTTCGCTGAAAAAACCGGTATTGAATCCCTGCGGGCCACCACCCGCGACATTCCCGACTACGACGTGCTGATGAAGCAACGCCTGCGCATCCTCGATGAGCACGGGCTCAAGCTGGCCGACATCCAGGAAGTGATCGCCACCCTCAAGCCGCTGGACGGTGCCATCGAGTTCGTCAACTGGCTGCGCGAGCGCTTCCAGGTGGTGATCCTGTCGGACACCTTCTACGAATTCTCCCAGCCGCTGATGCGCCAATTGGGCTTCCCGACCCTCCTATGTCACCGCCTCATCACCGATGAAACCGACCGCGTGGTGAGTTACCAGCTGCGCCAGAAAGATCCCAAGCGCCAGTCGGTATTGGCCTTCAAAAGCCTGTACTACCGCGTGATCGCTGCCGGCGATTCCTACAATGACACCACCATGCTGGGCGAGGCTGATCGTGGGATTCTGTTCCATGCGCCGGAGAATGTGATCCGTGAGTTCCCGCAATTCCCGGCGGTGCATACGTTTGAGGATTTGAAGCTGGAATTTATCAAGGCGTCGAATCGGTCGTTGAGTCTGTAAGGCGTTCAGCGCGGCTGATGGCACTATCGCAGGCAAGCCAGCTCCCACACTTGACCGGGTTCCAACATGAGAATGCAGTCAAATGTGGGAGCGGGCTTGCCCGCGAAGAGGCCAGCCCAGTCACTACAAACCTTCCAGTGTCTCCAACAACACCCGCACCTTCGTCAGCGACTCCTGATACTCCGCCTCCCACTCCGAGTCCGCGACAATCCCGCCGCCGCCCCAGCAACAAACCTGCCCATCCTGGACCAGCAAGCTACGGATGGCGATGGAGCTGTCCATCTCGCCGCGCACATCCAGGTACACCAACGAACCGCAGTACAACCCGCGCCGTGTCGGCTCAAGCTCGTCGATGATCTGCATCGCGCGGATCTTCGGCGCGCCGGTGATGGAGCCACCGGGGAAGCTGCCGGCGATCAGGTCGAGGGCGTCTTTGTCGTCGGCCAGTATGCCGATGACGCTGCTCACCAAGTGGTGCACGTTGGGGTAGCTTTCCAGGCTGAACAGCTCCGGCACGCTGACCGAGCCGGTGCGGCAGGTGCGGCCGAGGTCGTTGCGCAGCAAGTCGACGATCATCAGGTTTTCGGCGCGGTCCTTGGGGCTGGCCAGCAGTTCGGCGGCGTTGGCGGCGTCCTCTTCTGGCGTCAGGCCGCGGGGGCGGGTGCCTTTGATCGGGCGGGTTTCGACGTGGCGTTCGCTGATGTGCACGAAACGCTCCGGCGACAGGCTCAGCACGGCGCCCTCATCGGGCAGGCTCTGGAACCCCGAGAAGGGCGTAGGGCAGGCTGCGCGCAGGGCGCAGTAAGCGACCCACGGATCACCGCTGCACGGCGCCCGAAAGCGCTGGGCAAAGTTGACCTGGTAGCAGTCGCCGGCCTGGATGTAGTCCTGGATGCGCACGATGGCCTGGCGGTACGCCTCGGCGCTGAGGTCCGGGGCCATGGGGCCTTGGAGTTTGAAGGTGGCGGGGGGGGCGGTCATGCCCGTGCTGAACAGTGCTATCAAGCGTTGCCGCTCGCTGTCGGCCAGCGTGGGATGGAATACAAGCTGGCTGGTCTGCGCCTGGTGATCGCTGATCAGCGCCCAGGCATACAGCCCAAAGCGTGCATCTGGCAGGTACAGGTCGTCTGCGGCCAAGGTTGGCATCTGCTCCAGATGGCGGCCGAAGTCGTAGCTCAGGTAGCCGATCAAGCCGCCGGCAAAGGGCAGTTCATAACCGGCCGGTAAATTCACTTCGCCCAGTTGTGTGAGGTTCTTCCGTAAGCGTTGCAGAAACGAGCTGCCGCTTTCGTCAGGCGATACCGTCAACGTTTCCAAAGGCCAGGCGCTGAGCAGGTCATAACGCCCACGTTCGGCAGCGGGTCGGCCGCTGTCCAACAGCACCGAGCCCGGTGCATGGCGAATGGCCGAAAAATACGCGGCGGGGTTGGCGCGGTAGGGCAGTGGGTGTACGGAGCAGGTCAGCATGCGCGGAATGGATCAGCCGTTAGCGTGGGGAGGGGATTGTAGTCCTCCGCTGGATTTGGTCCTAGGGGTAGCTGGAATGTGGGCACATTCTGATGGATGGGGTGTTTGTACGAATGCTATCGCAGGCAAGCCAGCTCCCACAGTTGACCGCATTCCAAAGGGTGTACTCGGTCAACTGTGGGAGCTGGCTTGCCTGCGATGCAGTCGACGCGGTCTTCAGCCTTCAACCGGCGGAATATGCCCAAACATCTCCTGCACGAACTTCACCCGTTCTTCTGGCGTTTCCGTCACGCCAGCGGCCTTCAACTCTTCCAGGCGCGCTTCCACCGCATGGGTGCGCAAGGTCAGGCCGCAGTCGTTGGCGATCTGGATATTCAGCCCCGGCCGCGCATTCAGTTCCAGGATCAGCGGGCCTTTCTCCTGGTCCAATACCATGTCCACGCCGATATAACCCAGCCCACACAACTCATAGCAACCGGCCGCGAGCTTCATGAACCCGTCCCAGTTGGGCAGTTGCACGCCATCCACCGCGTTGGTGGTGTCGGGGTGTTTGGTGATGATGTTGTTCAGCCAGGTGCCCCGCAGGGTCAGGCCGGTGGCCAGGTCCACACCCACGCCGATGGCGCCCTGGTGCAGGTTGGCCTTGCCGCCGGACTGGCGTGTCGGCAAGCGCAACATGGCCATCACCGGGTAGCCCATCAGCACGATGATGCGGATATCCGGCACGCCTTCGTAGCTGATGCTCTTGAAGATCTGGTCGGGCACCACGCGGTATTCGATCAGCGCGCGGTCACGGTGGCCGCCCAGGGAATACAGGCCAGTGAGGATGCTGGAGATCTGATGCTCGATCTCTTCGTGGCTGATGATCTTGCCCGACACCGTGCGATAGCGCCCCTCGAAGCGGTCCGCCACCACCAGGATGCCGTCGCCGCCAGCGCCCTGGGCGGGCTTGATCACGAAGTCGCTGCGCCCACCGATGATCTCGTCGAGCTTGTCGATTTCCTTCTCGGTGGAGATTACTCCGTACATTTCCGGCACGTGGATGCCAGCGGCGATGGCCCGTTCCTTGGTGATGATCTTGTCATCCACGATCGGGTACAGGCTGCGCTTGTTGTACTTGAGCACGTAGTCGGCGTTACGCCGGTTGATGCCCATGATTCCCCGCGCTTCCAGGGCTTTCCAGGTCTTCCAGAAACCGAACATTACTTGTCAGCCTTCAAGAACGCCTTGAAACGCACCAGCTCGGTCAGGCGATAACCGCGATAACGACCCATGGCCAGCATGAAACCCACCAGGATCAACAGGATCGCCGGGAAGGTAAATACGAAGTACACCAACTCCGGCACGCTCATGATCAGGTGCGCCAGGGACGCCGCGAACAGCGTACCAATCGCCACTTTCAGCGCATGGTTGGCGCCGCGTTCTTCCCAGGTGATCGACAGGCGTTCGATGGTCATGGTCAAAATCACCATTGGGAACAGCGCCACCGACAAGCCGCGCTCCAGGCCGAGCTTGTGGCTGAACAGGCTGATGGCGGCAATCAACACCACCACAAACGTCAGCACCACCGACAGCCTCGGCAGCATCTGCAACTTCAAATGCTCCAGGTAGGAGCGCAACGACAGCCCCAGCGCCGTAATAATCGTAAACAGCACAATACCGAAGCCCAACTGCGTCTCGCGGAACGCCAGGGCGATCAGCACCGGGGTAAACGTGCCCAGGGTTTGCAGGCCGATCAGGTTGCGCAGGATCAGGATCACCAGCACGCCAATCGGGATCATCACCATGATCATGAAGGTCTGCTGGGTTTGCAGCGGCAGGCCGTACAGCGAGTATTCGAGGAAGTTGGCGTCGGTGTTTTCGTCCGTCAGCTTGGCCAGGCGAATCGCGTTCATCTCGCTGTTGTTCAGGCTGAAGGTCACCATGGCCTTCTTGCCGCCATCCACCGTGATCAGGTTTTCATCGCCGGTCCACCACAGCAGGCGGTCGGCGGGCAGGCCTTGTTCGCCGGTTTCCGGGTTGAAGTACAGCCAGTCATTGCCATTGAAACTGCGCAGCCACAATTCCGGGGTTTGCGGCTGGTCGGCGACGAGGCGGATGGTGTGGACTTTTTCCACCGGCACGTGGGCGATGGACAGCAGCAGCTCGACGATCTTGGCCTTGTGCGGCGTCGACGGGTCGCCCGCCAGCAGCAGCTTCACGTTGTCGTCGTTGAGGTTGTTGGTGCGCTTGATCGCTTCGGTAATAAAGGTCTCGACGTCGGCCGAGTGCTGGCGGATCGGCGCCAGCAGGGCTTCGGCGGCGATTTTCTCCGGGCCTTCGACGGCGATGCTGTCGCGGAAGGTCGGGCCCTTGACCTTGACCTTTTCACCGCTGTAACGCTTGGTCAGCACCAGGCGGTAGTACAGGGTCTGGTTGCCCTTGGCGCGGCGTGCCGACCAGGTGACTTTGCGGTTGCCGTCGATGCGGTTGACGCTGACCCCGTAGTTGTTCGAGATAAAACTCTCGTTGAGGCTCACAAAGTCGCGGCTCAGCGGCGGCACGAACATCTGGATCTTCACCGGGTCTTTCGGGTTGGCGACGAACTCGACCTTGGCGTCGATGTTCCACAAGTCGTCGGTGGCGTCCTCGGTGACGGGGATCCCCAGCACGAAGA
Organism: Pseudomonas acericola (SeqCode); assembly: GCF_053456465.1. Classification (NCBI taxonomy): domain Bacteria; kingdom Pseudomonadati; phylum Pseudomonadota; class Gammaproteobacteria; order Pseudomonadales; family Pseudomonadaceae; genus Pseudomonas; species Pseudomonas acericola (SeqCode). The sequence continues at coordinate 490,951 of NZ_JBRFJB010000001.1, forward strand.
TCTGGTAGGCGGTGACCGAAATACCCAGCACCACCAGGATGGTGATCAGGATTTTCAGGTGCAGGGTCAGAGAGCGCATTCGGTTTACTCGGCGGTATGAGCGTCGGTGGCGCAGGCGGGTTTGCCTGCTGCGTATTTAAGACTGGGGTCGACCAGCGCATCAAAGCGTTTCAGCGCTTCGGAGCCGATCAGCAGCGGGTATTGGAAGGTGCTGCGGTCCGTCAAGTTCACTTCGATGCTGCGTAAAGCAGTGCCCATGCACACCTCGAGGGCAATCACCGGACGAGCGGTGTAGTTCTTGCCCTCATCGGGATCGTAGTCACCGGCGCGGCGCTTGATCTTGCTGACGCGGGCCAGGGGCAGTTCGATGGGGTGGGAATGGGCGGTGTCGATGGCCAGGTAGAAGCGCACCCAGGATTCGCCGTTGCGCTTGAAACGCTTGATGTCGCGGGCGCTGAGGGAGGCGGTCTTGGCGCCGGTGTCGAGTTTGGCGGCGACTTCAAGGTCGATACCCGCCAACTTGGCGTATTCGTTGAGGCCATACACGGTTTTCTCGGCGGCTACGCCAAGGCCCGGTACAAGCAGCAGGCTGATCAATAGAAGGAAGGGCTTGAGTGTCATAAATCCCGAGGCGGTGCAGTGCGATGTTGAGTTCAAGGCGACTGGCATTGCTGCGCAAACTCCCTCGTGCGCCGTTTCATCAGGTGATGTCAGGCAAAAGCGGCGGGCATTCTAACATGATGCTTTTTTGGCGCCAGCGCTGGCAGGCGGCCATGCCCCGTTGGGGTGCGGAAGGGGTTATTAGACGATTGTCGACAATGTTCATTTATTCTTTGACTATCCAGGGCTGATTGGCTAGTTTTTGCGACATTGCTTTTAAAGGTGTCGACAATATGCTGGATCAGCTGGAAACCCCAGTGGCGGTACAAGACGACTCGCAGACCATGTCCGAGAACGTCTTCCGGCGTATCCAGGCCGCCATCGTCAAGGGCGAGATCGCCCCCGGCAGCAAGATCTCCGAGCCGGAACTGGCGCGCACCTACGGCATCAGCCGTGGCCCGCTGCGCGAGGCGATCCACCGCCTGGAAGGCCAGCGCCTGCTGGTGCGCGTGCCGCATGTGGGCGCGCGGGTGGTGTCGTTGAGCCACGCCGAGCTGATCGAACTCTATGAAATCCGCGAATCCCTCGAAGGCATGGCCTGTCGCCTGGCCGCCGAGCGCATGACCGATGCCGAGATCGAAGAACTGCGCCAAGTGCTGCACACCCATGAACGCGACGAAGCGTTCCAGGCCGGCGTCGGCTATTACCAGCAGGAAGGCGATTTCGACTTTCACTACCGGATCATCCAGGGCGCCGGCAACCGCACCCTCACGCAAATGCTCTGCGGCGAGCTGTATCAGCTGGTGCGCATGTACCGCATCCAGTTCTCCGCCACCCCCAATCGTCCACGCCAGGCCTTTGCCGAGCACCACCGCATTCTGGACGCGATTGCCGATCGCGACGGTGAACTGGCCGAACTGTTGATGCGCCGCCACATCGGCGCATCCAAACGCAACATCGCCCGTCACTTCCCCGACGGCGCAGCCCAATCACGAGGTGAATGATGAGTTCCAATAATAAGAGCACCCCAGGCCAGCGTTTCCGTGACGCCGTCGCCAGTGAGCACCCTCTGCAAGTGGTGGGCGCGATCAACGCCAACCATGCGCTGCTGGCCAAGCGCGCCGGGTTCAAGGCGATCTACCTGTCGGGTGGCGGTGTGGCTGCTGGCTCCCTCGGCGTGCCGGACCTGGGCATCACCGGCCTGGATGACGTGCTCACCGACGTGCGCCGCATCACCGACGTCTGCGACCTGCCGCTGCTGGTGGACGTGGACACCGGCTTCGGTTCGTCGGCGTTCAACGTTGCGCGCACCGTCAAGTCGATGATCAAGTTCGGCGCGGCCGCGATCCACATCGAAGACCAGGTCGGCGCCAAGCGTTGTGGCCATCGCCCGAACAAGGAAATCGTGTCCCAGCAGGAAATGGTCGACCGCATCAAGGCCGCCGTCGATGCGCGCACCGATGACAGCTTCGTGATCATGGCGCGCACCGACGCCCTCGCCGTCGAAGGCCTGGAGTCTGCCTTGGAGCGCGCTGCCGCCTGCATCGAAGCCGGCGCCGACATGGTCTTCCCCGAGGCCATCACGGAGCTGGAGATGTACAAGCTGTTCGCCGCCCGGGTGAAAGCGCCGATCCTGGCCAACATCACCGAGTTCGGCGCCACGCCGCTGTACACCACCGAACAATTGAAAGCTGCCGATGTTTCCATCGTGCTGTACCCGCTCTCGGCGTTCCGTGCGATGAACAAGGCTGCCGAAAACGTCTACACCGCGATCCGCCGCGACGGCACCCAGCAGAACGTGATCGACACCATGCAAACCCGCATGGAGCTTTACGATCGCATCGACTACCACACCTTCGAGCAGAAGCTCGACGCGCTGTTTGCTGCCAAGAAGTAACAAACGCGCCTCCTTATAAATACAAGATTGGAGAACAGACATGGCTGAAGCAAAAGTACTGAGTGGTGCCGGCCTGCGTGGCCAGGTGGCCGGGCAGACCGCACTGTCCACCGTGGGCCAGGCCGGTGCCGGCTTGACCTATCGCGGCTACGACGTGCGCGAACTGGCCGCCGATGCGCAGTTTGAAGAAGTCGCCTACCTGTTGTTGTACGGCGAGCTGCCAAGCAAAACCGAACTGGCCGCCTACAGCGCCAAGCTGAGCACGCTGCGCGACCTGCCCCAAGCCCTGAAGGAAGTGCTGGAACGCATCCCCGCCGACGCCCACCCGATGGACGTGATGCGCACCGGCTGTTCGTTCCTGGGCAACATCGAACCGGAAAAAGACTTCAGCGCCCAGCACGACGTGACCGACCGCCTGCTCGCCGCGTTCCCGGCGATCATGTGCTACTGGTACCGCTTCAGCCACGACGGCAAGCGCATCGACTGCGTGACCGACGAGCCCAGCATCGGCGGCCACTTCCTGCACCTGCTGCACGGCAAGAAGCCGAGCGAGTTGCACGTCAAGGTGATGAACGTGTCGCTGATCCTCTACGCCGAGCACGAATTTAATGCCTCGACGTTCACCGCCCGCGTGTGCGCCTCGACCCTGTCGGATTTGTACTCCTGCGTCACCGCCGCCATCGGCTCCCTGCGCGGCCCGCTGCATGGCGGCGCCAACGAAGCGGCGATGGAAATGATCGAGCGCTTCAGCTCGGCCGAAGACGCCGTCGAAGGCACCCTCGGCATGCTGGCGCGCAAGGACAAGATCATGGGCTTCGGCCACGCGATCTACAAAGACAACGACCCGCGCAATGAAGTGATCAAGGGCTGGGCGAAAAAACTCGCTGACGAAGTGGGCGACAAGGTGCTGTTCCCGGTCTCCGAAGCCATCGACAAAACCATGTGGGAGCAGAAGAAACTGTTCCCCAACGCCGACTTCTACCATGCCTCGGCGTACCACTTCATGGGCATCCCGACCAAGTTGTTCACGCCGATCTTCGTCTGCTCGCGCCTGACCGGCTGGGCGGCACACGTGTTCGAGCAGCGTGCCAACAACCGCATCATCCGTCCAAGCGCCGAGTACATCGGCGTTGAGCAGCGCAAGTTCGTGGCAATCGAACGTCGCTGAGTGGGATGAACCGAGCACACCGGCCACTGTGCTTTTCTGTGGGAGCTGGCTTGCCTGCGATGGGATCAACTCGGTGTACCTGCCACACCGCAGGGATGCCATCGCAGGCAAGCCAGCTCCCACAGGAAGCAAGGCCAGTGTCGACCGTTCGCCCTGTGAACCTACCGTGACCGAGTCCTGACGATGAACACTGAATTTCGCAAACCGCTCCCCGGCAGCCGCCTGGATTTCTTCGACGCCCGTGCGGCGGTCGAGGCCATCACCCCCGGCGCCTACGCCACCTTGCCGTACACCTCCCGCGTGCTCGCCGAGAACCTGGTGCGCCGTTGCGACCCGGCCACCCTCAATGCGTCCCTGAGCCAGTTGATCGAGCGCAAGCGCGACCTCGACTTCCCGTGGTTCCCAGCCCGCGTGGTATGCCATGACATCCTCGGCCAGACCGCCCTGGTCGACCTCGCCGGCCTGCGCGATGCCATCGCCCTGCAAGGTGGCGACCCGGCGCAGGTCAACCCGGTGGTGCCGACCCAACTGATCGTTGACCACTCCCTGGCTGTCGAAGCCGGTGGTTTCGACCCGGACGCGTTCGAGAAAAACCGCGCCATCGAAGACCGCCGCAACGAAGACCGTTTCCACTTTATCGAGTGGACCAAAAAGGCCTTCAAGAACGTCGATGTGATCCCGCCGGGCAACGGCATCATGCACCAGATCAACCTGGAGAAAATGTCTCCGGTGATCCAGGTGCGTGAGGGCGTGGCCTTCCCGGATACCTGCGTCGGCACCGACAGCCACACGCCCCACGTGGACGCGCTGGGCGTGATCGCCATCGGCGTCGGCGGCCTTGAAGCCGAGAGCGTGATGCTCGGCCGCGCGTCGTGGATGCGCCTGCCGGAAAGCGTCGGCGTGGAGCTGACGGGCAAGCTGCAACCGGGCATCACCGCCACCGACATGGTGCTGGCGCTGACCGAGTTCCTGCGCAAACAGAAAGTGGTCGGCGCCTGGCTGGAGTTCTTTGGCGAAGGCGCCTCGGCCCTGACCCTGGGCGACCGCGCGACCATCTCCAACATGGCCCCGGAGTACGGTGCGACGGCGGCGATGTTCTATATCGATCAGCAAACCATCGCCTACCTGAAACTCACCGGCCGCGAAGACGAACAAGTCACCCTGGTCGAGCAATACGCCCGCCACACCGGCCTGTGGGCCGATGACCTCAAGGGCGCGCAATACGAGCGCGGCCTCACGTTTGACCTGTCCAGCGTCGTGCGCAACATGGCAGGTCCCAGCAATCCCCATGCCCGCGTCGCCACCAGCGACTTGGCATCCAAGGGCATCAGCGGCCAGTGGGACGATGTGCCGGGGCAAATGCCCGACGGCGCGGTGATCATCGCGGCCATCACCAGTTGCACCAACACCAGCAACCCGCGCAACGTGATTGCCGCCGGCCTGTTGGCACGCAACGCGAACAAGCTGGGGCTGGCGCGCAAGCCGTGGGTCAAGTCCTCGTTGGCGCCGGGTTCGAAAACCGTGGCGATGTACCTCGAAGACGCAGGCCTGGACCATGAGTTGGAAAAACTCGGTTTCGGCGTGGTGGCGTTTGCCTGCACGACCTGCAACGGCATGTCTGGCGCACTCGACCCGGTGATCCAGCAAGAGATCATCGACCGCGACCTGTACGCCACCGCCGTGTTGTCGGGCAACCGCAACTTCGACGGGCGCATTCACCCGTACGCCAAGCAGGCCTTCCTCGCTTCGCCGCCGTTGGTGGTGGCGTATGCGATTGCCGGCACCATCCGCTTCGACATCGAAAAAGACGTGCTCGGTCTCGACGCCAACGGTAAGGAAATCCGCCTGCAAGACATCTGGCCAAGCGACGAAGAAATCGACGCGGTGGTCAAGGCTTCAGTCAAGCCGGAGCAGTTCCGCAAGGTGTATATCCCGATGTTCGCGATCCACGAAGACACCGGCCCGAAAGTCGCGCCGCTGTACGAGTGGCGCCCGCAAAGCACCTATATCCGCCGCCCGCCGTACTGGGAAGGCGCGCTGGCCGGGGCGCGTCCGCTCAAGGGCATGCGCCCGCTGGCGGTGCTGCCGGACAACATCACCACCGACCACTTGTCGCCATCCAACGCGATCATGCTCGACAGCGCCGCCGGCGAATACCTGGCGAAAATGGGCTTGCCGGAAGTGGACTTCAACTCCTATGCCACCCATCGCGGCGACCACCTGACCGCGCAGCGCGCCACGTTTGCCAACCCGAAACTGTTCAACGAAATGGTGATGGAAAACGGCAAGGTCAAGCAGGGTTCCCTGGCGCGGATCGAGCCTGAAGGCCAGGTCACGCGGATGTGGGAAGCCATCGAAACCTATATGGAACGCAAGCAACCGCTGATCATCATTGCCGGCGCCGACTACGGCCAGGGCTCGTCCCGCGACTGGGCGGCCAAGGGCGTGCGCCTGGCCGGGGTGGAGGCGATCGCCGCCGAAGGTTTCGAGCGCATCCATCGCACCAACCTGGTGGGCATGGGCGTGCTGCCGTTGGAGTTCCTGCCGGGCACCGACCGCAACACCTTGAACATCGACGGCAGTGAAACCTATGACGTGATCGGCGCGCGCACCCCGCGTGCGACGCTGACCCTGGTGATCAACCGCAAGAATGGCGAACGTGTCGAAGTGCCGGTGACCTGCCGCCTGGACACCGCTGAAGAAGTGTCGATCTACGAGGCGGGCGGCGTGTTGCAGCGTTTTGCCCAGGACTTCCTGGAATCGGCGGCGACGGCCTGAGGGGTAACCATGGCACATGCAGCGCAAATCAAGATTCCCGCCACCTATATGCGTGGCGGCACCAGCAAGGGCGTGTTTTTCAGCCTCACCGACCTGCCCGCCGTGGCGCAGGTGCCGGGGGCCGCGCGGGATGCCCTGCTGCTGCGGGTGATCGGCAGCCCCGATCCCTATGACAAGCAGATCGACGGCATGGGCGGCGCCACGTCCAGCACCAGCAAGACGGTAATCCTGGCCAAGAGCACCCGCGCCGATCACGACGTGGACTACCTGTTCGGCCAGGTGTCCATCGACAAACCGTTTGTGGATTGGAGTGGCAACTGCGGCAACCTGTCGGCGGCGGTGGGTTCGTTCGCCGTCAGCGCGGGGCTGGTGGACCCGTCCCGCATCCCCCGCAACGGCGTGGCCGTGGTGCGCGTGTGGCAGGCCAATATCGGTAAGACCATCATCGCCCACGTGCCGATCACCGACGGTGCGGTACAGGAAACCGGCGACTTTGAGCTGGACGGCGTGACCTTCCCGGCCGCCGAAGTGCAGTTGGAATTTATGGACCCGGCGGCAGAAGAAGAGGGCGGTGGGGGTTCGATGTTCCCCACCGGCAACCTGGTGGACGACCTGGAAGTACCCGGCGTCGGCACCTTCAAGGCGACGCTGATCAACGCCGGTATCCCGACGATTTTCATCAACGCCGAAGACCTCGGCTACACCGGCACCGAGCTGCAAGGCGCGATCAACAGCGACCCCAAGGCCCTGGCGATGTTCGAAACCGTGCGCGCCTACGGCGCGTTGCGCATGGGCCTGATCAAACACCTGGACGAAGCCGCCCAGCGCCAGCACACGCCGAAAGTCGCGTTTGTCGCCAAACCTGCGGACTACGTGGCCTCAAGCGGCAAGGCGATCAAGGCCGCTGATGTGGATTTGCTGGTGCGCGCGCTGTCCATGGGCAAGCTGCACCACGCGATGATGGGCACGGCAGCGGTGGCGATTGGCACGGCGGCGGCGATTTCCGGCACCCTGGTCAACCTGGCGGCGGGTGGTGTGGAGCGTAATGCGGTGCGCTTCGGGCATCCGTCCGGCACGTTGCGGGTGGGCGCCGAGGCCAGTGAAGTCAACGGGGAGTGGGTGGTGAAAAAAGCCATCATGAGCCGCAGTGCGCGGGTGTTGATGGAGGGCTTTGTGCGCATCCCCGGTGATGCCTTCTAAAACATCACACTAACCCCTGTGGGAGCGGGCTTGCCCGCGATAGCGGTAGATCAGTTACAACAGGTTTGCTGACCCACCGCCATCGCGGGCAAGCCCGCTCCCACAGGGGACTACCTACATAGAGTTTCTATTCCAAGGCAGGCGATCAAGATCTGCTCTCTAACAACCGTGAGCCCGAGGACCAACCCCAACCCTTTTTTGGAGTACTGCCATGAGCGCCAACGTCGACCAGAACAACCGCCCCGACTACGACCAGGTCTTGCAGGACATCGCCGACTACGTCCTCAACTACCGGATCGATTCCCCGGCCGCGCTGGACACGGCCCGCAACTGCCTGATGGACACCCTGGGTTGCGGCCTGCTGGCCCTGCGTTTCCCGGAGTGCACCAAGCACCTGGGACCGATTGTCGAAGGCACGGTGGTACCGTTTGGCGCACGGGTGCCCGGCACCTCGTTCCGGCTCGACCCGGTCAAGGCCGCCTGGGACATCGGCTGCATCGTGCGCTGGCTCGACTACAACGACACCTGGCTCGCCGCCGAATGGGGCCACCCTTCGGATAACCTCGGCGGCATTCTCGCCGTGGCCGACCATCTTTCGCAAAAACGTGTAGCTCAAGGCGATGCGGCGCTTACCGTGCGCGCGGTGCTGGACGCGATGATCATGGCCCACGAAATCCAGGGCGTGATTGCCCTGGAAAACTCCTTCAACCGTGTCGGCCTCGACCATGTGTTGCTGGTGAAAGTCGCCTCCACCGCCGTGACCGCCAAGCTGATGGGCGCCAACCGCGAGCAACTGCTGGCGGCCTTGTCCCATGCCTTTGTCGATGGCCAAGCGCTGCGCACGTATCGCCACGCGCCGAACGCCGGCTCGCGCAAATCGTGGGCGGCGGGGGATGCATCGAGTCGCGGCGTGCGCCTGGCCGACATCGCCTTGCGTGGCGAGATGGGCATCCCCGGCGTGTTGAGCGCGCCACAATGGGGTTTCTACGACGTGCTGTTCAGTCACACCAACAAGGACCTGGCCCTCAAGCCTGAGGACAAGCGCGCCTTCAGCCTGTCCCAACCCTACGGCACCTACGTGATGGAAAACGTGCTGTTCAAGATCAGCTTCCCCGCCGAATTCCACGCACAAACCGCCTGCGAAGCCGCCGTGACGCTGCACCCGTTGGTCAAGGATCGCCTGCACGACATCGAGCGCATCGTGATCACCACCCATGAGTCGGCGATCCGCATCATTTCCAAGGTCGGCCAACTGGCCAACGCCGCCGACCGTGACCATTGCCTGCAATACATGACTGCCGTGCCGCTGGCGTTCGGCAACTTGGTGGCCGAGCAGTACGAAGATGAATTCCACGCTGCGCACCCGATCATCGACGCGCTGCGGGACAAGATGGTCATCGTCGAAGACCCGCGTTACAGCCGCGAATACCTGGAAGCGGACAAGCGCTCCATTGCCAACGCGGTGCAGGTGTTTTTCACGGACGGCTCCAGCACCGAGCAAGTGGCGGTGGAATACCCGATTGGCCATCGCCGCCGCCGGGTGGAGGGTATTCCGTTGCTGGAAGACAAGTTCAAGGCCAACCTGGCTACGCGGTTTACGGCGCAGCGCAGCGGGGAGATTTTTGCGTTGTGCAAGGATCAGGCGAAGCTTGAGGCCACGCCGGTGAATCGGTTCATGGACCTGTTCGTCATTTAAATAACAACGCGGTCAACTGTGGGAGCTGGCTTGCCTGCGATAGCGGTGGGTCAGCCACACATCTGGCACTGTTAGGCCGCTATCGCAGGCAAGCCAGCTCCCACACTTTGTTCTGTGTTGTTCAAGGGGGCTGAGTTACATGCTGCCTTCGACGTCTTCCAGGCTAAACGTCTCGGTATGGTCGTCATACGAAAAAATCTCCGCATACCTTCCCCACGCCACCACGCTTTCCAGGGTTTTTTCCACGAACGCCTCGGTCATCGAGTCCTCCAGCTCCTGCTCGAAACGCACCCGTGGCGCGCGGTGTCCGCTGCGCTCTAGCAACACTTGGTGAATGCGCGCGGCCAACGGTACGTGCTGGATCAGGTGTTCGGCGAACAGGGTCTTGCGTTCCTGGGTGCCATAGTCGGCAAACAACTTGCCGGCGTCGGTGAGGGTGATGTCGGCGCCCTTGAGTTCGGCGAAGCCCAGATGTTCGAGCATCTCCGCCACGGGAAACAGGTCGTCGACTTCCAGCAAGCGCCGCTCGGCCACGGTGGGCAAGCCGGCGTGGCCGTTGTAGGGCTCGGCGGCGAGGGTTTCGATCAGGCCGGCCATCAGGTTGGTGGAGACTTCTGGCAGCAGGCTGCTCATTTTCAACTCGGGCTTGCCGGCGCTGGCATCGGCGCTGCGCCGGTCGGTCATCAGCGCGTAGATGTCATCGACCATTTGCCGGAAGGTCGGGTCCAGCCGGTTGCGTGGGTGGGCAAACGGCACCTTGATCTCGGCGACCACACGGCCGGGGTTGGAGGACAGCACCAGGATGCGGTCGCACATCAGCACCGCTTCTTCGATGTTGTGGGTCACGATCAGGATCGACTTGATCGGCAGTTGCTTGCCACTCCACAAGTCCAGCAAATCGGTGCGCAGGGTTTCGGCGGTGAGCACGTCGAGGGCGGAGAAGGGTTCGTCCATCAGCAGCAGGGTCGGGTTGACCACCAGGCCACGGGCAAAGCCGACGCGCTGGCGCATGCCGCCGGACAGTTCGCGGGGGTAGGCGTTTTCAAAACCGTCCAGGCCGATCAGGTCGATGGCGGCCAGGGCGCGGCGGCGGGTTTCCTTGCGTTCGACCTGCAAGGCTTGCAGGCCCGCTTCGACGTTTTCCAGCACGGTCAGCCAGGGGAAAAGAGCAAAGGTCTGGAACACCATGGCCACGCCTTCGGCCGGGCCGGTCAGCGGCACGCCGTGGTAATGCACCTCGCCCGACGACGGCTGGATCAGCCCGGCAATGATGCGCAGCAGGGTGGATTTGCCGGAGCCGGAGCGGCCGAGCATGCCGACGATCTCGCCTTCGTGCAGACTCAGGTCAACGCCACTGAGCACTTGCAGCTCGTCTTTGCCTTTGCCGAACACCCGGTTCACGTTCTTCAGCGAATAGATTTGCGGGGTGTCGGCGCTGTGTTCGGTAGTGGTAGTCATCTGGGTGAATCCCCCTCAATTCAGACGCAGTTTGTTTTCAGCCAGGGCGTACATCGGGCGCCAGACCGCGCGGTTGAAGGCCACCACAAAGATCGACATCACCACCACGCCCAGGGCGATCTTCGGGAAATCGCCGGCAGCGGTGGTTTGCGCGATGTAGGCGCCAAGGCCGTGGGCGACCACGTTGTCCTGGCCCCAGGACACGTACTCGGAAACGATGCTGGCGTTCCATGCGCCGCCCGAGGCGGTAATCGCGCCGGTGACGTAATAGGGGAAAATCCCCGGCAGCATCACCTTGCGCCACCACAGCCAGCCGCGAATGCGGAAGTTGGCCGCAGCTTCCTTGTAGTCATTGGGAAACGCACTGGCACCGGCCACCACGTTGAACAGGATGTACCACTGAGTGCCGAGCACGATCAGCGGGCTGAGCCAGATGTCCGGGTTGAGGTGGTAGTGCAGGATCACGATGACAAACACCGGGAACAGCAGGTTCGCCGGGAACGCCGCGAGGAACTGCGCCACGGGCTGGATCTTTTGCGCCAGGCGCGGGCGCAGGCCGATCATCACGCCCAGCGGCACCCAGATCAGCGAGGCAATCAGGATCAACCCGCTGACCCGCAGCAGGGTAATCAAGCCCAGCACGAACACATGGCCGACCTCGGCGAAGGTCACTTCGGTGCCGACGTACATCACGATGTGGTACAGCGCGTAGGCGGTCAGCACGGCAATCAACGAACCCCACACCCAATCGATCACCTTGGACGCCGCCGGCGATTCCGCTGGCAGTGCCTTGAGCGCACCGCCGGCGAGGCTGAAGCGCTTATTGCCGATACGGCTGATGGTGCGGGTGATAGGACGCAGGATGCGCTGGACTATGCGCGTGCGCTGGATCAGGTTCAATACCCAGGATTGCGGCGCGGCGCCCTGGGAGGCGGTGGTTTCCATGCGGAACTTGTCGGCCCAGGCCACCAGCGGGCGGAACAGGAACTGGTCGTAGATCAGGATCACCGCGATCATCGCCAGGATCACGTAGCCCACGGCATGCAGGTCTTTCTGCGCGATGGCCAGGGCCAGGTACGAGCCCACGCCGGGCAGGGTGATGGTCTTGTCGCCGACGGTGATGGCTTCGGAGGCGACCACGAAAAACCAGCCGCCGGACATGCTCATCATCATGTTCCACACCAGGCCGGGCATGGCGAAGGGCACGTCAAGCTTCCAGAAGCGTTGCCAGCCGGAGAGCCGCAGGTTGGTGGACACTTCCACCAGGTCATGGGGCAGCATGCGCAGTGACTGGTAGAAGCTGAACGTCATGTTCCAGGCCTGGCTGGTGAAGATCGCAAAGATCGCCGCAAACTCGGCGCCGAGCACACGGCCGGGAAATAGCAACAGGAAGAAGGTCACCGTAAAGGAGATGTAACCAAGCACCGGCACCGATTGCAGGATGTCGAGCACCGGCACCAGGAGTTTTTCGGCGCGCCGGCTTTTTGCCGCCAGGGTGCCGTAGAGGAAGGTGAACACCAGTGCCGCCACCATCGCCGCGAGCATGCGCAGGGTGGTGCGCATGGCGTATTCCGGCAGGTTGGCCGGGTCGAGGGAGATGACCTCGCTCTGCAACGTGTCGATGGGCGCCCAGGTTTCCCGTGCAGTGATGGAAAAAAACAGCAGAAAGCCGATCACCAGCGGTAGGGCGACCAGGTCCCAACGATTGGGCAGCAAGCGCAAGGTGGAGGCTGGTATGTAGTGACGGAGCACTTTATTCATAGGCAGTCATTCCTGCTGCGTTCAGGTTCAGTGGGGGGGCGACGGGGTGAGCTTAGCTTCTGTTCGAAAGGCGGGCGGGTGCGCTTTCTGCGAGAGCTGGGTAGCAGCACATCAGGACGATGGCTGCTGGTGGAATGATACGTTTCTGAATGTTACAAGCGGATAAATTTCCTGTCAGTTCGCTGTACGAAAAGCGGCTGGGGCATTGGCGCTCCAGCCGCTTGAGGGTTATTCAAAACGCAGGATGACGCGGCGGTTGTGCTTGCTCTTCTTCTCGATTTTTTCGCAGAACACCCGGCCGATTTCCTCGGTGTTGATCACATGGGTGCCGCCGCACGGCTGGATATCCACCCCGGCAATTTCAATGATGCGCACCGAGCCTTGCACCACCGGCGGCGCAACCGCCTGGGTGCGGGTGATTTGCAGCAGGGTCGAATACTCCGAGGCAGGCATCGACAGGGCCTTCACCGTGTGGGCCTGTTCGATCAGCGCATTCAGGTCGCGGGTGATGCTGTCTTTGTCGAGGGTCATTTCCGGCAGGTCGAAATCCAGGCGACCTTTGTCGGCGCTGATGCTGCAACCGGTCACGGGGGCGTCGATGATCGAGCACAACAGGTGCAGGCAGGTGTGCATCTTCATGTGCTGGTAGCGCCGTTCCCAATCGAGGCCGGCGTCAACCTGCACCCCCGAGGTCAATTGTTCGGGGCAGTGTTCCACCTGGTGCCAGATGATCGAGCGCAGCACCGGGTCGCGCACGGTGCCGACGACCTCGACCCGCGTGCCATCGGCCAGGGTGAAGTGGCCGGTGTCACCTGGCTGCCCGCCGCCCGTGGGATAGAACAGCGTGTGCTCCAGGGCTATGCCGTGTTCGCTGACGGCGATGACCCGAGCGCTGAACGCATTCTGGTAGGGCGCGCTGTCGAACAGCGCCAGGGTTTCCATGGTGTGTACGGACATGTTCAACCTCCGACGTTCAAAGGGCTGGTTTGCAACAGGTGACGCACCATTGCACTCAAGCCAGGTGGGGAAAGCAGGGTGATTTCAAACTCCGGGCCGCAGACCTTCAGGTTGAGGGGCAGGCGCGGCAGGTGGCTATCGGCTTCAATGCGGTGCAGGCGAAATTGCAGGTGGTGGCGCTCTTTCACCGTCGGCTCCAGCATCAAGCCCGGCAAGGGGTGAAAGTCGGCGTCCAGCACCGTGACCTTGTGGTTGGCGTTGATTTCGCCGACCACGTGCAGGCGCTCGTCGAGGGCAAAGGCGCCGAGGTAATTGCTGTGCTCGGACTCGTCGTTTCTTTGCAGTTGCACCTGGTTGACCACCTTGACCTTGGTGCCCGCCGGCACGTCCTGGGTGATCACGCAGGACGGGCTGATAAACACGTTGTCGCCGATCAGCACATAGCCCAGCACGCGCGCGCCGGAGCCGACTTCGACGTTATTGCCCAGGCGCGGGTGGCGCTTGCCGTCCGGGTTGTTGGCGATGCCACGGGCACCGAGGGTCACGCCGCAGAGGATGTAGCAGTCGTTGCCGATCTCGCAGGTTTCGCCGATCACCGTGCCGTAGCCGTGGTCGAGCACAAAGCGCCGGCCGATACGCGCCGCCGGGTGGATCTCGGCGCCGGAGAGGATCTTGCCCTGGTTGCTGAGCTTGAGGGCAATGCGCGAGAACACGCCGTTGACCTGGTCGGGGAAGTTCCACACCAGGTGCGCCAGGCGATAGAACAGCACGGCCTTGAACGAGGCGTAGGACTCCAGGATCAGTTCACCCCGGCCCCGTGACGCCGGGTCACGGTAGGCGTAGGCGATCAAGTCTTCGGCCACGGCCTGGGCGGCGTTCTGCACCAAAGGCGCCAGGTGCGGTTCCAGCTGCTTCATCTGCGTTGGCGTCAGGGTCTTGATGAGGTGGGTGAGCAACTCATCGTGCAGCTGTTGCATGTCAATAAAGCCCCCCATGGAGGCACCCCCGCATTCTGGATGGTTGGGAAACCGCTTATTCGAAACTGGGCAGGTAGCTGTCGGCATTGTCGTAGACCATGGTCAGTACCACTGTTTCGGTGGGCAGCTCCGGGGCGAGCTTGGCGATGGCCACCATGTTGGCGGCCGAGGACAGGCCCAGGCTGATGGCATCCGTGCGCATGATGCGTTTCATCATGTCGATGCACTCCTGGCGCGACACCTTGAGCATGCCGTCCAGCACATCCAGGTTGAGGATGCTGGGGATCAGGCCAATCGACAGGCCCTGGATATGGTGCGGCGCGTGCTGGTTTTTCAGCAGGTCGCATTCTTCCGGCTCCACGCCCATGACGCGCAGCTCCGGCCAGGCGGCCTTGAGGGTTTCGCCGATGCCGGTGATGTGGCCACCGGTGCCGATGCCGCTTACGAAGTAGTCCGCGCGCCGTTCACCGAAGGCGCGCAGGATCTCGGGTGCGGTGGTGTCGCGGTGGGTTTGCGGGTTGGCGCCATTGCGTTGCTGGTTGAGCATCACGTAGCTGGGGTTTTCCAGTTGCAGTTCCAGGCACTTTTCGCCATGGGAGTTGTTGCCCAGGCGGCTGTCCGACAGCACCACCTTGGCGCCGTAGAGACGCAGCAGCTTTTGCTTTTCGGGGCTGTAGTTGTCGGGGATCACCAGCACCACTTTGTAGCCCAGCACGTTGCCCGCCATCACCAGGCCAATGCCGGTGTTGCCGCCGCTGGGCTCGATGATGGTTTGCCCGGCGTCACGGATCAGCACGCCACGGCGCTCGGCATCGAGGATCATGCCCAGGGCGATGCGCGCCTTGTGGCTGCCGCCCGGGTTGAGGGATTCGAGCTTGGCATAGACCTCGATGCCGAGGTCTTCGGAAAACTGTGCCAGGCGTACGATCGGCGTATGGCCGATGACGTCGAGAATGGAGTTATGCAGCATCAGTCAGCCCCCGGCTCAATACAAAGGCATGTCGGGTTCGACGTCGCGCACCCAATGCTTCATGCCGCCTTGCAGGACTTTGGTGTTGGCGAAGCCGGCCGCCAACAGGGTGGTGGCCGCTTGCTCGGCGCGGGTACCGGCGTAACAGATCAGGTAGTGGGTGTTGTCGCGGCTGAGGCTGTCGAGTTGCCCATCCAGCTCGGCCAGGGGGATGTGTACCACCCCAGGCAATTTGCACACTTCCAGTTCGCTGGCGTCGCGCACGTCCAGCAGTACGTCGGCGCTGTGGTGGTGTTCGAGCAGTTGCTTGAGCACGCGAGGCTTGATGTAGCGTTCTGCGGCCAGTGACGGTGTGCTCGGCACGGCATCGGCGCACACCGCCGGTGCCTGGGTTGCGCTGTGGCGCAGCTCTGAGCAGCACGGGCAGTCGGCGCGGCGCTTGAAGCGGATCTCGCTGAATTTCATCGCCAGCGCATCGAAGCGCATCAAGCGGCCGGACAAGGGTTCGCCGATGCCGATCAGCAACTTGATCGCCTCGGTGGCCTGGATCATCCCGACCACACCGGGCAACACGCCGATCACGCCACCGGCGCTGCAATTGGGCGCCAGCTCGGCGGGCGGCGCCTGGGGAAACAGGCAGCGGTAGCACGGCCCGCCTTTATAGTTGAGCACGCTGATCTGCCCGTCGAAACGGTAGATGGCGCCGTACACCAAGGGTTTGCCCAGCTGGACGCAGGCGTCGTTGACCAGGTAGCGGGTGTCGAAATTGTCGGTGCCGTCGATCACCAGGTCGTAGGCACCCACCAGTTCCAGGGCGTTGTCGCCATTCAGGGCGGTGTCGTGGGCGTTGATCTGGATGTGACGGTTGAGGTCTTGCAGGCGCTGCTTGGCGGATTCGACCTTGGGCATGCCCAACGTGCTGTTGCCGTGGACGATCTGGCGTTGCAGGTTGCTGCTTTCCACCACGTCGAAATCCACCAGCCCGAGGGTGCCGATGCCGGCCGCCGCCAGGTAGAGGCTGATGGGCGAGCCCAGGCCGCCGGTGCCGATGATCAGCACCTTGGCTTTCTTCAGGTTCAACTGGCCTTCACGGCCGACGCCCGGCAGGGTGATGTGGCGCACGTAGCGTTGTACTTCTTCATTGCTCAACGTCTGCACATCCATGCCGCCGGATGTGGCGAGCAACACTTCGATCCGGGCTTTCCCGGGGAGTGGATCGTCGGCGCCGATCAACTCTTCCTCGGCGGTAAACAGGAAGTGTTCCTTGAGCTGGTTGTTCTTTTCGTGGAACAGGTGCGGGCGCAATTGCGGGTGGCTGTTGCAGAGGTTTTCAATGACTTCGCGCAATGTCGATCCGGTGCCCTCAAGGGTCGATTCTGGCAGCCTGGCCACGCGAACCAGAATGTCGGGGAAAGAGACAGCGTTCATGGACAACTCCGTGTGCAGGTCGTTGAAAGGGTTAAGGGCGAACTGCTTGCCATCCCAGGCAAACAGCTTTGAACACAGGGCCTGGCCCTGGCGAACATCGACCACCAGGTAGCTCACGGGGAAGATCGGTTCGCCCATGAACAGCGCCTTGTCCTGGTCTTCGTCACTGAAGTAGGCGCCGACGTCGGGGTGGGAGTGGTAGATCACCACCACCGGGTTATCGCTGCGAAACGCCTTGTTCAGCAGCAGGGTGTCGGCCACCGAGAAGGTGTAGCCGTTGGCGGCGGTGCGCGGGTAGATCTCGGGGTTCTTGCGGTGCAGCTCGTTCTGGATATTGCTGCCCAGATGCACGCTGCCATCGGCGAAGACGAAACCACAGCATTCCTCGGGATAGCTGCGGCTGGCGTGGGCGTAGATCTGTTCCAGGGCTTTTGGGCGGAGGACGTCCATGTTTCTCTCGCGTCTGTTAAAGGTCATTTTTTCTTGGCCAGGAGTTTTTCAACCGGCAACTTGGTGATCGCAAAACCGGCCAGCAGGATGGCCGAATACAGCATCAGGTCGCGGGAAATCGCCACGCCTTCGTACCAGGCGCCGATGATCACCGCGAACACCGGGAAGATGATGAACACGAACGACAGGATGATCGGGCTCAGGCGCTTGAGCAGCATGAAGTACACGATGAAACCGCCGACCGAGGCGACCAGGCCGAGGTAGAACAGCGCACTCCAGGAGCGCAGGGTGATGCTGTCGAAGCTGGGGGTTTCAAACCACAGCCCGGCCACGAACAGCATCAGCCCGGCAATGCCGATGGGCAGGGTGTTGTAGGTGATTACGCTGATGGCGCTGCCTTTTTGCTTGGTAATGACGTAGCACAAGGCGTGCATGATCGCGGCGGTCAGAATCGCCAGCACCCCGAAGAACTCGGCGTGGTCCAGGTGCAGGCCCTGGCTCTTGATGATCATGTAGAGGCTGCCGAAACCGATACCGATACCGACCACCTGGGAGAAGTAGATGCGCTCGCGCAGGAACAGCGCGGAGAAAATCAGGATGAATACCGGCATGCAACTGAACAGCAGGGCGGTCAGGCCGGACGACACATGCATCTCGCCGTAGTTGAGCAGGTAATAGGGAACGCTGAAGTAGGAAAGGGTCACGAACACAAAGAACCAGCGGCTTTCCCGGGGGAACAGGATCGGCTCGCGACGCACCAGGGCAAAACACAGGAACAGCGGGAAGGCGATCAGGAAGCGCAGGCCCGCGGACGTCAGCGGCGGCACGCTCTCCACGGCGATCTTGATCCCCAGCCAGGTGGTGCCCCAGCTCAGGCACACGATGAGAAACATCAGGCTGGTGACCAGGCCGGCCAACCACTGTTTCTGGGATTTGGTTTTTTCAGCGTTTTCGAGAACGGCGGACATTGGCATCGTTTATTGCTTCCCTGAGCCGGAATTGAACTCTATATTGAACTTGTAATGAGTTATTAAATTCGGCGATTGAACCCGTAAAAGCACACTATTAGGGCGAAAGATGGCTGTCAAAACAAATATTGACATGGTGTCAATTATGCGTGAAGGGTTGTCCAGCGGGCAGGGCGTGAAGTACAAGCGCCTGTCCGATGTCATGGAGCGGGGCATCCTTGAAGGGCTGATTGAACCAGGACGAAAGCTACCGCCCCACAGGGTGCTTTCCGACAATCTTGGGGTGACCATCGGCACCATCAGCCGGGCTTACGGCGAACTGGAACGCCTGGGGTTGGTGGTGGCGCGGGTGGGTGACGGCACTTTCGTACGCAAGCGTGGGATGGAGCGCCAACGTGATGAAGGTTTTCGCAACTTCAGTGAGGAGCCGCGCCAGTTCTTCGACATGAGCCGCAACATGCATATCCCCGGGCAAGAGACGGCCTTTCTTTCCCAGAGCCTGCAAACCTTGGCGACCAACGCCAAGTTCCTCCAGGACATCAGCGCCTACACCCCCGATGCCGGCCTGCCGCGTTACCGCGAAGCGGGCGCGCAATGGCTGGTGCAGCGTGACTTTCATCCGATTCCCGAGCAGGTCATCTGCGTCAATGGCGGCCAGCATGGTTTGCTCTGCGCGATGATGGCGTTGCTGCGCGCGGGCGATACGGTGGTCACCGAGCAATTGACGTACCCGGGGTTGATCACCGCAGCCCGCATGCTTGGCGTGCGCTTGATCGGTCTGGAGATGGACGAGGAGGGCGTGCTGCCGGGGGCCTTGGACGAAGTCTGTCGTAACCACCGGGTTTCGGCGTTGTATTGCACACCGACCATCCAGAACCCGACCACGGCGGTCCTGTCGATTTCGCGCCGGGAAGCGTTGGCCAGGGTTTGTCGCGAACACAACCTGCTGATGCTCGAAGACGAGGCTCACGGCGTGTTGGTGGAAGATCGTCCGCCGCCCCTCAGTTATTTCGCGCCCGAGCGTACGATCTTGATCAGCAGCCTGAGCAAGGCGGTGTCGGCTGGGTTGCGCGTGGGTTACGTGCATGCGCCGCCGGCGTTGGTCAGCCGTATCTCGGCGGCGCTGCGTTCGACCTGCTGGATGGCCACGCCGGTCACGCTGGAACTGGCGACGCAGTGGATCGAAAATGGCACTGCGGAATATCTCTTGCGTCAGCAGATCAACGAGATCAGCCGCCGCAAAACCCTGGTCGAGGACTTGTTGGCCGGGCTTGAGTACCGCACGCACCTCAACAGCCCGCACTTCTGGATTGAAGTCCCGGAACCGTGGCGCGCGTCGGAAATCGAGGCGGAGCTTAAGCAGAATAATTACCTGATCGCCACGGCCGAGGCGTTTGCCGTAGGGCAGACGGCGGTGCCGCAGTTTATTCGGGCGAGTGTCTGCAATACATCGGGGGATGATCAGCTGTTGTTGGCGGGGTTTGATGCGTTGGCGACGGCGCTGGGGCAGGGTGGGGGGCGGTTTCAGTTGTAGGCAGGGTTACCGCGTTATCGTTCATCGCAGGCAAGCCAGCTCCCACATTTTGATATGTAAATGCAGTCAAATGTGGGAGCGGGCTTGCCCGCGATGGGCATAGGCATCTACACAACTATTGGACCTGACAAAACCCGAAGCTCTGGCTCTGGCTCTGGCTTTTGATCTTAGGCGCCCCGTTAACCACGCTGGCCGGAGAGAGGGCACACCGAGCCTAGGCGAGGTGCCGAGTGGTGGGGCAAGAGCGTTTTGCTTACTTTTGCGCTCTTCAAAAGTGAGCCGCCGTAAGGGCGGAACCAATATCAGCCGTTACCTAAATAACGGATATGTACTCCGGCCAAAAAACCTCAGCGCCTAACACCTAGCTATCGCAGGCAAGCCAGCTCCCACAGTAGAGCCGATTTACACCCGGTAAAAATCGCCCGACTGCCAGGCCGTCACGGGAGCAAGCTCCCTCGCCACAGGTCCAGCAGTCATGCTCAAAGTTGTGTAGATACCTATGCCGCGAAGGGGCCAACCCAGGCAACACAACTACTTGAACCTACGCTCCACACCCTTCTCCACCAAAATCTTCGCGGAAATCTCTTCCACCGAAAAGTGCGTGGAATTGATATGCGCAATATTCTCGCGACGGAACAGATTTTCTACTTCACGCACTTCGAACTCGCACTGCGCATAGCTGGAGTAACGGCTATTGGGCTTGCGCTCGTTGCGGATCGAGGTAAGGCGGTCCGGGTCGATGGTCAGGCCGAACAACTTGTGCCGGTGTGAGCGCAAGGCCGCAGGCAGCGTCAGGTGCTCCATGTCGTCTTCGGTCAGCGGGTAGTTGGCCGCGCGGATGCCGAATTGCATGGCCATGTACAGACAAGTTGGCGTCTTGCCGCAGCGAGACACGCCCACCAGGATCAGGTCGGCCTTGTCGTAGTAATGCGTGCGGGCGCCGTCGTCGTTGTCGAGGGCGAAGTTCACCGCCTCGATACGCTCCATATAGTTGGAGTTGTGTCCAATGGAATGGGACTTTCCTACCGAGTACGAGGAGTGTTCACTCAGCTCTTGCTCCAGTGGCGCGAGGAACGTCGAGAAGATGTCGATCATGAAACCATTGGAAGTCGCGAGGATCTCACGAATGTCCTGATTGACAATGGTGTCGAAAATGATCGGCCGAAAGCCGTCTTTTTCAGCCGCCAGATTGATTTGTTGTACCATGGCCCGCGCTTTATCCACGCTGTCGATATAAGGCCGCGTGAATTTGGCGAAGGTAATGTTTTCGAACTGCGCCAACAGGCTTTGACCCAATGTTTCGGCGGTGATGCCGGTGCCGTCGGAGATAAAGAAAGCAGATCGTTTCATTTGAGCCCTGGGCCTTAAGCTGATGACGAATCTTGGATATGATAGGCGCGATTTTGCCGTCCCGCAGTGGGCCGCATTCTCACTTATTTTCCAGGTCCAGGCCACAAGCGCTGGCGAAAGCTCCTACTGAGCAGCCGGCGTCCTGAGCTTTTCCAACACAGTTAGTGGAGAGATCACCTTGGTAGAGTACGTAGTTTCCCTCGATAAGCTCGGCGTCCATGATGTAGAGCACGTGGGGGGCAAGAACGCATCCCTCGGCGAGATGATCAGTAATCTTGCAGGCGCTGGTGTTTCGGTGCCGGGTGGTTTTGCCACCACGGCCCAGGCTTACCGCGATTTTCTCGAACTGAGCGGCCTCAACGCTCAGATCCACGCCGCGCTGGACGCACTGGACGTCGATGACGTCAACGCCCTGGCCAAGACCGGCAGCCAGATCCGTCAATGGATCATGGACGCCGAGTTCCCCGAGAAGCTCAACGAAGAAATCCGCACCGCCTTCGCCGAACTGTCGGCTGGCAACCCGGACGTGGCCGTTGCCGTGCGTTCCTCGGCCACCGCCGAAGACTTGCCGGATGCCTCTTTCGCCGGCCAGCAAGAAACCTTCCTGAACATCCGCGGCGTGGAAAACGTGATCCGCGCGGCCAAGGAAGTGTTCGCCTCGCTGTTCAACGATCGCGCGATTTCCTACCGTGTACACCAAGGTTTCGACCACAAGCTGGTAGCCCTGTCTGCCGGCGTGCAGCGCATGGTGCGTTCGGAAACTGGCACCGCCGGCGTGATGTTCACCCTTGATACCGAATCCGGCTTCCGTGATGTGGTGTTTATCACCGGCGCCTACGGCCTGGGGGAAACCGTCGTACAAGGCGCGGTGAACCCGGACGAATTCTACGTCCACAAGCACACCCTTGAAGCCGGTCGTCCGGCCATCCTGCGCCGCAACCTGGGCAGCAAGGCCATCAAGATGATCTACGGCGACGAAGCCAAGGCCGGCCGTTCGGTGAAAACCGTTGACGTCGACAAAGCTGATCGCGCGCGTTTCTGCCTGACCGACGCTGAAGTCAGCGAATTGGCCAAGCAAGCGATGATCATCGAAAAGCACTACAAGTGCCCGATGGACATCGAGTGGGCCAAAGACGGCGACGACGGCAAGCTGTACATCGTGCAGGCCCGCCCGGAAACCGTGAAGAGCCGCACTTCGGCCAACGTCATGGAACGCTACCTGCTGAAAGAAACCGGCACCGTGCTGGTAGAAGGCCGTGCCATCGGCCAGCGCATCGGCGCCGGCAAGGTGCGGATCATCAAGGACGTGTCCGAAATGGACAAAGTCCAGCCAGGTGACGTACTGGTCTCCGACATGACCGACCCGGACTGGGAACCGGTGATGAAACGCGCCAGCGCCATCGTCACCAACCGTGGCGGGCGTACCTGCCACGCGGCGATCATCGCCCGTGAACTGGGGATTCCTGCGGTCGTGGGCTGCGGCAACGCGACCCAACTGCTCAAGGACGGCCAGGGCGTCACCGTTTCCTGTGCCGAAGGCGACACCGGCTTCATCTTTGAAGGCGAGCTGGGCTTCGACATCAAGCAAAACTCCATCGACGCCATGCCCGACCTACCGTTCAAGATCATGATGAACGTCGGCAACCCGGACCGCGCCTTCGACTTCGCGCAGCTGCCGAACGCCGGTGTGGGCCTGGCCCGCCTGGAGTTCATCATCAACCGCATGATCGGCGTGCACCCCAAGGCCCTGTTGAACTACGACGGCCTGCCGCTGGACATCAAGGAAAGCGTCGACAAGCGCATCGCCGGCTACAACGACCCGGTGGGTTTCTACGTCGAGAAGCTGGTGGAAGGGATCAGCACCCTGGCGGCGGCGTTCTACCCGAAAAAGGTCATCGTGCGCCTGTCGGACTTCAAGTCCAACGAATACGCCAACCTGATCGGCGGCAAGCTGTACGAGCCGGAAGAAGAAAACCCGATGCTGGGTTTCCGTGGTGCCTCGCGTTACATCAGCGAAGCGTTCCGCGACTGCTTCGAGCTGGAATGCCGCGCCCTCAAGCGCGTGCGTAACGAGATGGGCCTGACCAACGTCGAGATCATGGTGCCGTTCGTGCGCACCCTGGGTGAAGCGAGCCAGGTGGTGGACCTGCTGGCTGAAAATGGCCTGTCCCGTGGCGAGAACGGCCTGCGCGTGATCATGATGTGCGAGCTGCCGTCCAACGCCATCCTGGCCGAAGAGTTCCTGGAATTCTTCGACGGTTTCTCCATCGGCTCCAACGACCTGACCCAGCTCACCCTGGGCCTGGACCGCGACTCCGGGATCATCGCGCACCTGTTCGACGAGCGAAATCCTGCGGTGAAGAAGCTGCTGGCCAACGCCATCCAGGCCTGCAACAAGGCCGGCAAGTACATCGGTATCTGCGGCCAAGGCCCTTCCGACCACCCGGACCTGGCCAAATGGCTGATGGAACAAGGTATCGAGAGCGTCTCGCTGAACCCCGATTCCGTGCTGGAAACCTGGTTCTTCCTGGCGGAAGGCCAAGCGTCCGCCTAAGGTCGGTACGTCAAAAGTGCCGGTCACTCGTTGAGGGTGGCCGGCATTCTTATCTGTACAGGGCGGGCCTCCTCGCGGACGCCGCCCTTTTTTGTGCAAGAGCATTATGCAAAGCAGCAGCAACCTGTTTCCCGTCGCCTTGATCAGCGCTGAACGTCGTGGCGACCTGAGTGAAGATGTCTATCGCCTCAAACCCGGTAACAGTCCCGACGGCACCGTCGAGCTGGCGGTTACCCGTTTGGGCCTGGCTGATGTCCCGGAAAACCGGGGCATCCCCGTTATTTTGTTGCACGGCAGTTTTTCCAATCGACGCTTTTGGTATTCGCCCAAGGGGCTCGGGCTGGGCGCTCACCTGGCCCGTCAGGGGTTTGATGTGTGGATCCCGGAAATGCGCGGGCATGGCCTGTCCAAGCGCAATCATGACTACGCGCGCAACCGTGTCGCGGACTATGCGCGCTACGATTTGCCGGCCATTGGCGCGTTTGTGCGTGAGCAAAGCGGGCAGATCCCGCATTGGCTCGGTCATTCGTTGGGCGCCACCAGCTTGGCTGCGGCCCTGGGTGGGCAACACTTGGGCGCGCCGGCAGTGGCGTCGGTGGCATTGTTTGGCTGCCAGGTCAGTCGCACGCATTGGCCGTTGAAACTGCCGCCGCTGGAGTGGACTGGCCGCTTGCTGTTGAAACGCTTCGGCGAGATTTCCGGCACACGGTTCAAGCGCGGCCCGGAGGACGAACCGGCGGGCGTGCTGATCGAAGCCATGCGCTGGAACGGCCTGTTTGGACGTTTTGGCGAAGGTAAAAATGATTGGTGGAAAGGCCTGGCCGACGTCGAGGTGCCGCTCTTGGCTGTGAGCGCTGCCGGCGACCATCAAGACCCGGACTGGGCCTGTCGCAAGCTGTTCGAGCAGATCGGCTCCGAACATCGCCAGTATCTGTGCCTGGGGCGCCAGCAAGGGTTTACCGGGGATTTCGGGCACGTTGAGATGCTGGTCAGCAAAGCTGCACAGGTTGAAGTGTGGCCGTTGGTGGCGCAATGGTTGAAGGATCCACTCACACCTTTGTTCGGGGCCTCGGTCGAGGCTGCGACTGAGGTTTGATGAGGCGCTCAACCACGGGCGTTTCGCTCCTTTACGGTTGCGGCTAAGATATGACGCGCTGAGCGCTTCTGGTCATATTCAGTCGCGCAGTGGCTATTGCGTTACGGCGAGGTGAGTGGGATGTTCCTTGTCCGCCTTTACCGGTACTTCCTTGAAAGACACTTCTTTGACAGAAAGGAATTTTTTCGATGAACCATTACGTGACCCCCGACCTGTGCGACGCCTACCCGGAGCTGGTACAGGTTGTCGAACCGATGTTCAGCAACTTCGGCGGCCGAGACTCCTTTGGTGGTGAGATCGTCACTATCAAGTGCTTCGAAGATAACTCGTTGGTCAAGGAACAAGCCGACCAGCCGGGCTCCGGCAAGGTGCTGGTGGTCGATGGTGGTGGTTCCCTGCGCCGCGCCTTGCTGGGTGACATGATCGCTGAAAAGGCCGCAAAAAACGGTTGGGAAGGGCTGGTGATCTACGGTTGCATCCGTGACGTCGATGTCATCGCGCAGACCGATTTGGGTGTGCAGGCGCTGGCTAGCCACCCGATGAAAACCGACAAGCGCGGCATCGGCGACCTGAACGTGGTGGTCACGTTTGCCGGCGTGACGTTCCGCCCGGGTGAATACATCTATGCCGATAACAACGGTGTGATCGTGTCGCCAAGCCCGCTGAAAATGCCTGAATAAACCGCAATAGCCGATGGGGTGAGGATGTTCGAGGAAGAAAACGCGCAATGGGGGCTGGTGCATGCCCTGGTGCTGGACGGTAAAGGCGGTGCGCGTTCGATTGCCCGGACTGAGCTCGACGACTTGCAACTGCAGCCCCAGGAAAGCCTGTGGCTGCACTGGGATCGCAGTCATCCCCAGACGCAGACCTGGCTGCGCAAATCCAGTGGCTTGAGCGAATTCGCCTGTGACCTGTTGCTGGAGGAAAACACCCGCCCGCGCCTGCTGCCGCTGCCGGATGCCGAGTTGCTGCTGTTCCTGCGCGGGGTCAACCTCAATCCGGGCGCCGAGCCGGAAGACATGGTCTCGGTGCGCATCTTTGCGGCGGCCAGTCGGGTGATTTCCCTGCGTTTGCGGCCATTGCGCGCCACCGATGAGCTGTTGGTGCAATTGGCGGATGGCAAAGGTCCTAAAACGGCGTCAGAACTTATCCTTTATATGGCGCAGTACTTGACCAATAAAGTGCAGGATCTGGTCACCGACCTGTCCGAAATCGTCGATGCCGAGGAAGAAAAACTCGATACCGACGAACGGTATACCCCGGAGCATGGCAGCGTTTTGCAGATCCGTCGGCGAGCGGCGGGGCTCAAGCGATTCCTCGCGCCGCAGCGGGATATTTTTGCCCAGCTGACGCGGATCAAATTGCCGTGGTTCTGCGACGACGATGCCGACTATTGGAACGAATTGAACAACAGCCTGACCCGCTACCTGGAAGAGCTTGAATTGACCCGGGAGCGCGTGGGGCTTGTGCTGGAAGCCGAAGACCGGCGCTTGAGCGTGCGTATGAATCGCACGATGTACCGTTTTGGCATCATCACCGGGATCTTCCTGCCGATGAGCTTTCTCACCGGCTTGCTGGGTATCAATGTGGGCGGGATTCCGTTCTCCGCCAGCCCCTATGGGTTTGTGATTGCATGCCTGTTGATGGTGTCGGTGGCACTGGGGCAATGGTGGCTATTTCGACGATTGCGCTGGGTTTGACCTGAATATGACCTGAACGTAGGAAGGGGCCTATGTGACCCCAAGAATTTAACCCTCGTCTTTTAAAACACTTGCGAGAGGTCTTTATGCACGATCCGTTCGAACAGTCTTTGCGTGACATGCTCAATGCTTCGCCGTCCAACCGTGACGACGATGCCTGCCTGGGCCGCGTGTTGAAAACCGCCAACCGTCAGGTAGGGGCGGGTGATTTGTTCGGCCTGCTCGGGCGTTGGGTGCCGGCGTTGATGATGGCCCTGAACAACGGTTCGGCCCACGTATCACCGGTTTCCCGTCGTAAACCTCTTGCTCGCACTGCTGATAAGGCTGATTGAATATGGAACTTGATCTCTGGACCCAGAGCCTGGTCACCGCGATGACCGCATTGTGGACCAAGGTGGCGAACTTCATTCCCAACCTGTTTGGTGCCCTGGTACTAGTGCTGCTGGGTTTTGTCGTGGCCAAGCTGCTCGACACCCTGCTGTCCAAACTCCTCGCCAAACTTGGCCTCGACCGCTTGATGGCAGGCACCGGCCTGACCAAGCTGCTGGGTCGTGCCGGGCTGCAAGTGCCGATCTCCACGCTGATCGGCAAGATCGTCTATTGGTTCGTTTTGCTGATTTTTCTGGTTTCTGCGGCTCAATCCCTTGGCCTTGAGCGAGTTTCAGCTACGCTCGACATGCTGGCGCTGTATTTGCCGAAGGTTTTCGGTGGCGCGCTGGTACTGCTGGTAGGCGTTTTACTGGCGCAACTGGCCAATGGCCTGGTGCGCGGGGCCGCTGAAGGCGTGGGGCTGGACTATGCCGCGGGCCTTGGGCGAATTGCCCAGGGCCTGGTGATCATCATAAGTATTTCGGTCGCGATCAGCCAGTTGGAGGTCAAGACTGACCTGCTCAACCACGTGATTGTGATCGTTTTGATTACCGTTGGTCTGGCCGTTGCGCTGGCCATGGGCTTGGGAAGCCGGGAAATTGCCGGGCAGATTCTTGCGGGAATCTATGTGCGTGAGTTGTATCAGGTTGGGCAACAGGTGCGTGTAGGCGAGGTCGAAGGGCAAATCGAGGAGATCGGCACAGTCAAGACGACGGTGCTGACCGATGACGGCGACCTGGTGTCGTTGTCCAATCGGATTCTCCTGGAACAGCAGGTCAGTAGCCGCTAACCCGGCAAACCCTGCTAATGTACGCCGCCGCAAACCCGGCTGACCGGGCTGTAGCGGACATTGACCTGACTGTCGGCACGACTTGTTTTGAATAAAGCCCAAACGCTGTCCACGCGCTATGACCCCCGTGAGCTCTCTGATGAGGAGTTGGTCGCGCGCTCGCACACGGAGCTGTTTCACGTAACTCGCGCGTACGAAGAATTGATGCGCAGATATCAACGCACTCTGTTCAACGTTTGTTCAAGGTATTTAGGGAACGATAGAGATGCGGATGATGTCTGTCAGGAAGTGATGCTCAAGGTGCTGTATGGGTTGAAGAACTTCGAGGGCAAATCGAAGTTCAAGACATGGCTATATAGCATCACGTACAACGAGTGCATCACGCAGTATCGTAAGGAACGGCGAAAGCGTCGCTTGATGGACGCTTTGAGTCTGGACCCCCTTGAGGAGGCGTCTGAAGAAAAGACGCCGGCACCCGAGGACAAGGCTGGACTCGATCGCTGGTTGGTGTATGTGAACCCGATTGACCGCGAAATCCTGGTGCTACGATTTGTCGCAGAACTGGAATTTCAGGAAATCGCTGACATCATGCACATGGGTTTGAGTGCTACAAAAATGCGTTACAAACGTGCTCTAGATAAATTACGTGAGAAATTTGCGGGCGAGACTGAAACTTAGTGCGTGGCAAATATCTCTTACGTGTAGGCAAGTTCTGTTAGACTTGTCGCCGAGTTGTCCCCCGGTTTGTGGGACTGCTTTACAATCACCAGATGGGGATTTAACGGATGAAACTGAAAAACACCTTGGGCTTGGCCATTGGTTCTCTTATTGCCGCTACTTCTTTCGGCGTTCTGGCACAAGGCCAAGGCGCAGTTGAAGGCGAGCTGTTCTACAAGAAGCAGTACAACGATAGCGTCAAGCACATCGAAGACGGCTTCAATCCTGGCGCTCGCATCGGTTACTTCCTGACCGACGACCTGTCCTTGAACCTGTCCTACGACAAAACCAACCACACCCGTTCGAACGACGGTACTGGTAACCAGAAGATCAAAGGCGATACCGGCAGCCTGGTTGCCCAGTATCACTTCGGTCAAGCTGGCGTAGACAGCCTGCGTCCATACGTTGAAGGCGGTTTCGGCCACCAGAGCCGTGGCAACGTCAAAGCTGACGGCCACAGCGGTCGCGATCAAACTACTTTCGCTACCGTCGGTACTGGCGTGAAGTACTACTTCACCAACAACCTGTACGCTCGTGCCGGTGTTGAAGCTGACTACGGTCTGGACAACGGCAAGTGGGATTACTCCGCACTGGTTGGCCTGGGCGTAAACTTCGGCGGTAACGCTGGCGCAGCTGCTCCAGCTCCTACCCCAGCACCAGCTCCAGAGCCAACTCCAGAGCCAGAAGCTCCGGTTGCTCAGGTTGTTCGTGTTGAGCTGGACGTTAAGTTCGACTTCGACAAATCCGTTGTTAAGCCTAACAGCTACAGCGACGTGAAAAACCTGGCCGACTTCATGGCTCAGTACCCAGACACTCGCGTAGAAGTGGCTGGTCACACTGACTCCGTAGGTCCAGACGCTTACAACCAGAAGCTGTCCCAGCGTCGTGCTGACGCTGTTAAGCAAGTCCTGGTTAAAGACGGCGTTGCTCCTAGCCGTATCACTTCCGTAGGTTACGGCGAATCCCGCCCAGTTGCTGATAACGCAACTGAAGCTGGTCGTGCTGTTAACCGTCGCGTAGAAGCAGCGGTTGAAACTCAAGCTAAGTAATTAGCTGAGTGGTAGAAAAAAGCCCGGCTTAGGCCGGGCTTTTTTTCGCCTGCAATTTGCCTCAGGCGCTGACCGCTGCCGCCACATAGGCCGCTTGCCCGCTGGCCGCAACCTGGCCAATCACCAGGATGGCCGGGCTTTTCAAGGCAAAGTCTTGGGCGTCTTCGTGCATCCGCAACAGCGTGCTGCGACACTCGCGCTGCTGGGGCAACGAGGCATTTTCGATCATCGCCACCGGCATATCCGCCGCCATGCCGCCCTCCAGCAATTGCTGACGAATCTCCTCCAGCTTCGCCACGCCCATATACACCACCAACGTCGTCCCGCCCTCGGCCAGCGCCCGCCAATTGAGGCTGCTGTCGTCCTGGGTATGCGCCGTCACCAGCG
Source organism: Pseudomonas acericola (SeqCode) (assembly GCF_053456465.1). Classification (NCBI taxonomy): domain Bacteria; kingdom Pseudomonadati; phylum Pseudomonadota; class Gammaproteobacteria; order Pseudomonadales; family Pseudomonadaceae; genus Pseudomonas; species Pseudomonas acericola (SeqCode). The sequence continues at coordinate 520,805 of NZ_JBRFJB010000001.1, forward strand.
TCACGCCCCGGCTGACACCGCGCAACGTGAGGGGCACCGAGCAATTCGTCGCCCCCGCCAGGCCGGCGGTGATGCCGTTGACCAACTCCACCTCGACCCCACGCTCACGCAGCCACATCGCCTCTTCGCCACCCCGACCGAAAATGCACGGGTCGCCGCCCTTGAGTCGCACCACGCACTTGCCCTGGCGTGCATAACGCAGCATCAGGCGGTGGATAAAATCCTGCGGCGTCGAGCGACAACCGCCGCGCTTTCCGACAGTAATCACCCGGGCACCGGCGCAATGTTCCAGCACCACCGGGTTGACCAGATCATCAATCAGCACCACATCGGCTTCATTCATCGCCCTTACCGCCTTGAGGGTCAGCAACTCCGGGTCGCCGGGCCCTGCACCCACCAGCCAGACTTTTGCGCTCATGTTCTTCCCCTCACACACTGATTGCGATTGGCTGCGGATTGCTGGCCAACAGACGTTTGATTTCCGGTACACAGGAGCCGCATTGCGTGCCGCAACCCAACTCCCGCTTGAGCCCATCCAACTCCAGGCCACGGGCAATGCCGGCACACACAGCGTTCTCGCTGACGTTCTTGCAGTTACACAGCACCTTGCTGCTGGCCGCCGCGCCTCCCGGCGGTGCGCTGAGTGGCGCTAACAGCCAGCGCCGCAGTTGATCGTCGGTACGCCCCTCCAACCACAGGCTTTGCAGCCAGTGGCGCGCCAGGGTTTCCCCGGCCAGGCGCAGCGCCGTGATCCGGCCTTTCTCGATTTTCACGCGCTTGCCAATAGAGCGACGCGGGTCGTCATAGGCCATCACCGGGCCGTCGTTGAGGCCGAGCAATTCGTCGATACGCGTCAGCAGTTGCAAGTCGGGCGCTTCGCTGTGTGCCGCACGCAGCAGCAGGGCCGGGCGCTCGCGTCCGGCCAGGCTCAGGCTGACGTAGGCAAATTCCTCGCACAGCGGGCGCAACGCAGCAAAGTGTTGTTGCACATCGCCCTCGATCAAGGCGAACAACTGCCACGGCAGGCTCACTGCCTCCAGGCGCACACCGCTGTGCTTGAGTTCCGGCTGTTTCGACAGCGGATCGAACGCCGGCTGGGTGAGGGCATTCACGCCGCCTTTGAGAAAGCGATCCCCCCAATGCATCGGCAGAAACGCCTGGCCAGGGCGCACGCTGTCGTCAGCGCTGACCGCAACGATCACTTGGCCGCGACGGCTTTTCAGGTTGACCAGATCACCGTCTTTCACGCGATGACGGCGCATTTCGTCTGGATGCAGGCTCAACAATGCCTCGCTGACATGGCCGAACAGCTGCGCGGCGGTGCCGGTGCGGCTCATGCCATGCCACTGGTCACGCAGGCGGCCGGTGATCAGGGTCAAGGGGAAGCGCGCGTCGCGCTGTTCCTTGGCCGCGCGGTAAGGGTCGGCGACAAACTGCGCGCGCCCACTGGCGGTGGGAAAGTGGCCATCGGTGTACAAGCGTGAGGTGCCGGCCTGCGCACCGGCAGGAAACGGCCATTGCTGTGGGCCGATGCTGTCGAGCAAGGCGTGGCTGATGCCCGACAGGTCGAGATCGCGCCCGCGGGTCAGCCGTTTGTATTCATCAAAAATCTGCGCTGGCTGCTCGAAGGCAAACAGGCTCTCACGCCCCGGGCGTAAACGATGCTCCAGGCGCTGTGCGAAATCCACGGTAATTGCCCAATCCGGCCGTGCTTCTCCCAGTGGGGCGATGGCGCGGCGGACGTGGGAAATACGCCGTTCGGAGTTGGTCACCGTGCCTTCTTTCTCCCCCCAACTGGCGGCGGGCAGCAACAGGTCGGCATAGGCCGCCGTTTCAGTGGTGTGAAAGGCTTCCTGCAACACCACAAAAGGGCAGGTTGCCAAGGCCGCGCGCACGGTGTTCTGGTCCGGCAGCGATTGGGCCGGGTTGGTGCAGGCAATCCACACCGCCTTGATCTTGCCAGCCTGCATCTGCTCGAACAGTTCGACAGCGCTCAACCCAACGGTGGCGGGCAACGACGCCACGCCCCAATACGCCGCGACCTCTGCGCGATGCTCAGGATTCGCCGCCTCACGATGCCCCGGCAGCAGGTTCGACAAGCTACCCGTTTCGCGCCCGCCCATGGCATTCGGCTGCCCCGTCAGGGAAAACGGGCCACAACCCGGCCGTCCAATCGTCCCGGTGGCCAGGTGCAGGTTGATCAGCGCGCTGTTTTTCGCGCTGCCGGCGGTGGACTGGTTAAGGCCCATGCACCACAACGACAGGAAACTGCTGGAGGTGCCCACCCACTCAGCGCATAGGCGCAGTTGCTCGACGCTGATCCCACACAGCTGCGAGACCATCTGCGGCGTGTAGTCATGCACCAGGCGTTTCAGCTCGGCCAAGCCTTCGGTGTGGGCCTGGATAAACCCGCGGTCGATCCAGTCTTCCCACAGCAGCAGATGCAAAATGCCATGGAACAACGCCACATCGGTGCCCGGCAAAATCGCCAGGTGCAGGTCAGCCAGATCGCAGGTGTCTGTACGCCGTGGATCGATCACCAGCACTTTCATCTGCGGGCGGCGCGCCTTGGCTTCCTCCAAGCGTCGGAACAGTACCGGATGGGCGTAGGCCATATTGCTGCCGACGATCATCACGCAGTCACTGTTCTCCAGGTCTTCATAGCTGCACGGTGGCGCATCGGCCCCCAGGCTGCGTTTGTAGCCGACCACCGCCGAGGACATGCACAGCCGTGAGTTGCTGTCGATATTGTTGGTGCCCACCAATGCCCGGGCGAGCTTGTTGAAACTGTAGTAGTCCTCGGTCAGCAGTTGCCCGGAGATGTAGAAGGCCACGCTGTCTGGGCCGTGTTCGGCGATGGTGTCGGCGAACACGTTTGCCGCGTGATCCAGGGCCGTGTCCCAGTCGCTGCGCGCGCGGGCCATGCCTTTGCCCAGGCGCAGCTCCGGGTACAGGGCGCGGGCGGACAGGTCGCCGGTCAGGTGCAGGCTGGAACCCTTGCTGCACAATTTGCCGAAGTTGGCCGGGTGGTGCGGGTCGCCCGTCACCCCGAGGATCTGCGCACCGTCATGCTCGATCAGCACGCCGCAACCCACGCCGCAATAGCAGCAGGTGGACGCGGTGGTCTGGCGGTTCATCACACGGCGTCCCGCAGGGCCAGCAGCACCCGGCCGTTTTCCACGCGGGCCGGGTGATGGTGGGCGCAACCGATATCCGGCGCCTGGGCTTCGCCGGACGCCAGGTCGATCTGCCAGTTGTGCAGCGGGCAGGCCACGCGCTTGCCGTAGATCAGACCTTGGGACAACGGACCGCCCTTGTGTGGGCAGCGGTCGTCGAGGGCGAAGACTTCGTCGTCACTGGTACGAAAAATCGCGATGTCGCCCTTGGGGCCCTGGATGATGCGCGAGCCCAGTACGTTGATCTCGTCGAGGGCGCAGATATTCAGCCAGTTCATGCCGGCACCTCCAGCTGTTGGACGGGGATGACATCAAATTCCTTTTTCAGCAGCGGTTGTTCCAGGCGCTCTTTCCACGGGTCTTGTTCGAACGACAGGGAGAATTGCAGGCGCTCGTTGAGGGCCTGGCGGCGGGCGGGGTCTTCCAGTACGGCTTTCTTGATGTGCTCCATGCCGACCCGTTGCAGGTAGTGCACGGTGCGCTCAAGGTAGAAGGCTTCTTCGCGGTATAGCTGTAGGAAGGCGCCGTTGTATTCGCGTACTTCTTCGGCGGTTTTCAGCTTGACGAAGAACTCCGCGACTTCGGTCTTGATCCCGCCATTGCCGCCGATGTACATCTCCCAGCCGGAGTCGACGCCGATGATTCCCACGTCCTTGATCCCGGCTTCCGAGCAATTGCGTGGGCAACCGGACACCGCCAACTTGACCTTGTGCGGCGACCACATATTGAACAGGTCATGCTCCAGCTCGATGCCCAACTGCGTGGAATTCTGCGTGCCGAATCGGCAGAACTCGCTGCCCACGCAGGTTTTAACGGTGCGGATGGATTTGCCGTAGGCGTGGCCGGACGGCATGTCGAGGTCTTTCCACACCCCTGGCAAGTCCTGTTTCTTGATCCCCAGCAAGTCGATGCGCTGACCGCCGGTGACCTTGACCATGGGCACGTTGTACTTGTCAGCCACGTCGGCGATGCGGCGCAGTTCTGAGGGATTGGTCACACCGCCCCACATCCGTGGGACTACGGAGTAGGTGCCGTCTTTTTGAATGTTGGCGTGGGCCCGTTCGTTGATCAGGCGCGATTGCGGGTCGTCCTTGGCTTCGCCGGGCCAGGTGGAAATCAGGTAGTAGTTCAGCGCCGGGCGGCAGGTGGCGCAGCCGTTGGGTGTGCGCCAGTTGAGGTAGCTCATGGTGCCGGCGATGGTCAGCAGGTGCTGGTCGCGGATGGCCTGGCGGATTTGCCCGTGGTTGAGGTCGCTGCAACCGCAGATGGCTTTTTCGCTTTTCGGTTTGACGTCAGCCGCGCCGCCGACGGTGTTGATCAGGATCTGCTCCACCAAGCCAGCGCAAGAGCCGCAAGAGCTGGCCGCCTTGGTGTGCTTTTTCACCTCATCGACACTAAACAACCCCTGTTCCTGAATCGCCTTGACGATGGTGCCCTTGCACACACCATTGCAGCCGCAGACCTCGGCGTTGTCGGCCATGCTCATGGCCTTGTCCTGGCCTTGATGGCCTACGTCACCCAGGGCGTTTTCGCCGAACATCAGGTGGTCGCGGATCTCGCCAATGGCATGGTTCTCACGGATCTGGCGGAAGTACCAACCACCGTCGGCGGTGTCGCCGTACAGGCAGGCGCCGACCAGGATGTCGTCCTTGATCACCAGCTTCTTGTACACGCCGCCAATCGGGTCGGAGAGCGTGATGGTCTCGGTGCCTTCGCCGCCCATGAAATCGCCGGCAGAAAACAGATCGATACCGGTGACCTTCAACTTGGTCGAGGTTACCGAGCCCTTGTAGGTGGCAAAACCCAGCTGGGCCAGGTGATTGGCGCAGACCTTGGCCTGTTCGAACAGCGGCGCCACCAAGCCGTAGGCGATCCCGCGATGGCTGGCGCATTCGCCGATCGCATAGATGCGCGGGTCGTAGGTTTGCAGGGTGTCGTTGACCAGAATCCCACGGTTACAGGGGATGCCGGATTTTTCCGCGAGTTCGGTGTTGGGCCGGATACCGGCGGCCATCACCACCAGGTCGGCGGGGATGATGTCGCCGTTCTTGAATTGCACCGAGCCGACGCGGCCATTGCCGGCATCGTGCAGCGCCTGGGTTTGTTCACACAGGCGAAACACCAGGCCACGGCTTTCCAGCTCGGTTTGCAGCAATTGGCCGCTGGTCTTGTCCAGTTGCCGCTCCAGTAGCCACTCGCCGATATGCACCACGGTCACGTGCATGCCGCGCAACATCAGGCCGTTGGCGGCTTCCAGGCCGAGCAGGCCACCGCCGATCACCACCGCATGCTTGTGGGTCTTGGCGGTGTCGATCATGACTTGGGTGTCGGCGATGTCGCGGTAGCCGATCACGCCCTGCAAAGTATTGCCGGGGATCGGCAGGATAAACGGCGTGGAGCCGGTGGCGATCAGCAGGCGATCGTATTCGGCTTCGCTGCCGTCTTCGGCGATAACCACGCGTTTGACGCGGTCGATCTGCACCACTTTGCGGTTGAGCAGCAGCTTGATGTGGTTGTCCAGGTACCAGCTGAGGTCGTTGAGCACGATCTCATCGAAGGTCTGTTCTCCGGCCAGCACTGGCGACAGTAGGATCCGGTTGTAGTTGGTGTAGGGCTCGGCGCCGAACACGGTGATGTCGTACAGGTCGCTGCTCAACTTGAGTAATTCTTCAAGGGTGCGAACCCCGGCCATGCCGTTGCCGATCATCACCAATTTGAGTTTTTTCATGTCGTTCTCCGCAATGGCTCGACAAATCGCGCGCAAACAAAAAAGGCGTCCCCGCTAGTTAGCTAGCGAGGACGCCTTTGTCCTGGTCCCGTTCTCTCGGGAAGCACGGCCCTTCGTCGTTGAAGGGGCGGCTATATGTATGGTGTTGGGGAAGCTAATGCAGCGCTTGTGCCAAGTTGGCCAGCCGCCGGTTTTATTGGGTTCGCGCCGGATCTGGCGAGGTTGTTTCGCCCTCTAGTGGTGCAACAGCCAGTACAGCAGCACCAGATTGAGCAGCAAAGACACGGCCGCCAGGGTTTGCCAGACCTTGAGCGGTTCACGCTCCAGCAGCGGTCTGGGGCGCACGCTCAATTCGCGGCGGTCGGCCTGCTCCAGGGCCCGCAGCCACTCCTCGGCCGTTTCGTAACGTTGTGTGGGTTGAGCGGCGACTGCCCGCTCCAGGCTGAGGGGCAGCCACTCGGGCAGGTCGGGACGGTAGCGGCTGGCGCTGACGGCCTGGGTGAAGCGCGGCCGTTGAAAGGCTTCGATCTCACCGTAGGGGTAATGCCCGGTCAGCAGGTAATACAGCGTCACACCAACGCTGTATAAATCCTGTTGAGCCGTAGGATGCTCGCCAGCAAAGGCCTCGGGGGCGATAAAACTCGGGGTGCCGGGCAGCAAGTGGGCGCGGTCTTCCGAGAGCCCTGGGCAGTAGGCTAGGCCGAAGTCCAGTACGCGCAGTTCGCCGTCGTCTGCCAGCAACAGGTTCTCCGGTTTTATGTCGCGATGCAGGATCTGCCGTCGATGCAGCATGCCCACCGCCCGCACCAATCGCTCGGCGATGGACAGCCATTGCGCCAGGGGTAATGGGCCTTGTTGCTGGAACAACTGCGCCAGGGTTTGCCCAGAATATTCACGCATCACGTAGTACAAATGCTGTCGCGCGCTAGCGGCATGGACTTCAGGAAACGCACGCCCGGCGACGCGACGCAAAAACCATTCCTCCGACAGCAAGGCCTGGCCCGCATCGTTGTCGTCGTCACGGTTGAGCGGCAGGGTTTTCAGCAGCCAACGTTGCTGTTGGGCATCGCGCACCCGGTACAACAGTGACTGTTGGCTCTGGGCCAGCAGGCTTTCCACTTGCCAGCCTTCGAAGTGTTGTCCGGCTTTTAATCGCGGCGGCAGCGGCCACTGCTGCAACTGCACCAGTGCATCGCCGAGGGTCGCGGCGCCGAGTGTGTCGATACGCACCAGCAAGGCGCTGGCGTTGTCCTGGCTGCCGGCCAGGTGCGCGGCGTTGACTAAGGTGTTGACCGCCACGTCGAGGTCGCTTTGCTCACGCAGGATCGTGTTGATGCTGTTGTCGCCCAAGGTGGCCCACACACCGTCGCTCACCAGCAGGAAGCACTCGCCTTCACGCAGTTCGCCATCGAGAAAATCCAGCACCAGGTGTTGATCCAGGCCGAGGGCGCGCTTGAGCACATGCTGCATGCCCGGTTGTTCCCACACATGCTCTTCGCTGATGCGCTGCAACTCGCCCTCCAGCCAGCGATACACCCGGCAATCGCCGACATGGGCCAGGGTGAAGCGCTGGCCGCGAAACACCAGGGCGCTGAGGGTGGTCAGCAGTGGCTGGCCGCCGCCATTGGCTTGCAGCCAGCGATTCTGCGCGAGCAGCAAGCGCTCCAGCGCCTGGGCCACGCCCCAGGTCTGCGGCGTGGCGTAGTAGTCGAGGGCCAGCGCCTGCAAGGTCGAACGGGCGGCCAGGCCGCCGTCGGCGCATTGGCTCACGCCGTCGGCCAGCGCGCACAGGTAGCCTTTGCTCGCGGCCAGTTCGGCCACGGGCGTGACCACCCGCAGCGCGTCCTGGTTTTCCGGCCGTGGGCCGATGGCGCTGGCCTGGGCGATGCTCAGTCGCAGGCTCATCAGACGCGCGCGGCCGTCACGGCGGCCGAGCCCCAGGTGGTGCGCCAGCGCCGTTTCACGCCGTGCAGGCCGAACCAGGCCAGCACGCCGAGGCTGGCGAACAGCCACAGGGCCAATTGATAGCTGCCGGTGCTCTGTTTGATCGCGCCCATTCCCGCCGCGAGGGCAAAGCCGCCGATACCACCGGCCATGCCGATCAAGCCCGTCATCACACCTATCTCACGGCGGAAACGTTGCGGCACCAACTGGAACACGGCGCCATTGCCTGCGCCGAGGCCGAGCATGGTGCAGACGAAAAGCGCCAGAGCCGCGTAGGAACTCGGCAGGTTGAAGCCCACCGCGGCAATACAGACCGCCGCCACGCCGTACATGCCGAGCAGGGTACGAATCCCGCCGAAACGATCAGCCAAGGCGCCGCCCAATGGGCGCATCAGGCTGCCGCCAAACACACAGGCAGCGGTGTAGTAGCCGGCCGTCACCGGGCTCAGGCCGTACTGGTCATTGAAATAGCCGGGCAGGGCGCTGGCCAGGCCGATAAAGCCGCCGAAGGTCACGCTGTAGAAGAACATGAACCACCAACTGTCGCGGTCGCCCAGGGCCTTGAAGTAGTCGGCCATGGCTTTGGCTTTTGGCCGTTCCGGGGCGTTGCGCGCGAGCCAGGCGAAGACGATCAGGGTCAGGATCAAGGGGATCAGGGCAAAGCCGAACACGTTGCTCCAACCAAACGCGGCGGCCAGCACCGGCGCCAGCAACGCCGCAAACACGGTGCCGGAGTTGCCCGCGCCGGCGATGCCCATGGCTTTGCCCTGGTGTTCAGCGGGGTACCACTGGGACGCCAGTGGCAAGGCGACCGCAAACGACGCACCGGCCATGCCGAGGAATACCCCCAGCAGCAAGGCTTGTTCGTAGCTGTGAATCCCGAGTTTCCAGGCGCCGAACAACGCCGCGATCACGATCACCTGGCCGATCAGCCCGGCGGTCTTGGGCGACAGTTTGTCGGCCAGCATGCCCATCAAAAAGCGCAGCACCGCACCGGCGAGGATCGGTGTCGCGACCATCAGGCCGCGTTGTTGCGTGGTCAGGTGCAGGTCGGCGGCAATCTGGATCGCCAGCGGGCCCAACAAATACCAGACCATGAAGCTCAAATCGAAATACAGGAACGCGGCAAACAGGGTCGGGGTGTGCCCGGATTTCCAGAAGCTTGATTTCATCACGCACCTCAACGGTTGGGAGTCTTATAAGAAGGCCTGGTGATGGAGCTGCCGGCGAAGGCCGCCCCACCGGCCCCAAGCGCTGGGGCCAAAACGCAAAAACGCCGCCACCGGGTTCGCGAGGGGCAAACCGGATGTGCGACGTCTTTGTCGTGGAGGGGCAACCGCCGTTGGTTACCTGTAGTGATCCTTTAGCAAGAGCTGAGCCAGATCAGCCGAGCAACTCGCTCATGGCGATAATCTGCTCCGCCACCTGGATCAGTTTCTGCTGGCGGCTCATGGCCTGGCGGCGCATCAGCGTGTAGGCCTCTTCCTCATTGCAGGCCTTCATTTTCATCAGCATGCCCTTGGCCAGCTCGATGCGCTTGCGCTCGGCCAACTGCTGGTCGCGGGCCTGCAACTGGGCGCGCAGGGCCTGGTCGCTCTCGAAGCGCGCCATGGCCACGTCGAGGATTGGTTGCAGGCGCTGGGCCTGGATGCCTTCGACGATATAGGCGCTGACGCCGGACTTGATCGCCTGGCGCATCACATTCGGGTCGTGCTCGTCGGTAAACATCACGATGGGCCGGGGCTGGTCGCGGCTGACCAGCACCACTTGTTCCATCACGTCGCGGCCGGGTGACTCGGTATCGATCAGGATCACGTCCGGGCGCACCGTTTCGACGCGCGCGGGCAGGTCGATGGTCAGGCCGGACTCATCGATCACCTCGAACCCGGCCTCGATCAGCGCAGCCCTGAGGCGGCCGACTTTGCGCGGGGTGTCATTGATCAACAGGATTCGCAACATATCGGTCTTCCTGTCAGCGCAGGGCCTGGCGGCCGGTAGGATCACTCATGGCGTGCAGACGGAAACTGCGCGCATAGGCGGCGGGGTTGGCGCCGTCCCAGATCTTGCCGTCGATCAATTGGCTGCTGCGCATGTCCTGGGCGATGGGGGCGACGCCGACGGCGCTGGCGGCCTCGCGGTACAGCCTCAATTGCTGCACCTGGCGGGCAACCCCCAGGTAGTCCGGGTCTTCGCGCAACAGGCCCCAGCGACGGAATTGGGTCATGAACCACATGCCGTCCGAGAGATACGGCAGGTTCACCTCGCCATCGGCAAAAAAACGCAGGGCATGGGGGTCTTGCCATTGGTGGCCGAGGCCGTCGTCGTAAGTGCCCAAAAGGCGCGGCTCAATGCAGTCGAGGGGCGCGTCAAGGTAGTCGCGGGCGCTGAGCAACTGGGCGGTGGAGCGCCGATTTTCCTGGCTTTGTTCGATAAAGCGGCTGGCTTCGAGGATGGCCATCACCAACACGCGGGCGGTGTTGGGGTATTGGTCGACAAACGCCTGGGTGCAGCCGAGGACTTTCTCCGGGTGGTCTGGCCAGATCGCCTGGGTGGTGGCCAGGGTAAAGCCCTGATTTTGTTGCACCGCGCTGGCGGACCAGGGTTCGCCGACACAAAAACCATCGATACGTCCGGCTTGCAGGTGCGCGACCATTTGCGGCGGCGGCACGACCACGCTGTTGACGTCCTGTAGCGGGTGGATGCCTTGGCTCGCCAGCCAGTAATACAGCCACATGGCGTGGGTGCCGGTGGGAAATGTCTGGGCGAAGGTCAGTTTTGTGCGGCTTTGGTGCACATGGCGATCCAGTGCCTCAGGAGTGACCACGCCTTGCTGTTGCAGGGTGTGGGACAGGTTGATGCTCTGGCCGTTCTGGTTCAGCCCCATCAGCACCGCCATGTCGGTGGGCGCCACGCCGCCGATGCCCAGGTGCACGGCATAGATCAGCCCGTACAGGCTGTGGGCGGCGTCGAGTTCGCCGCTGACCAGTTTGTCGCGCAGGTTGGCCCATGACGCCTGGCGCTTGAGATTGAGTGTCAGGCCGTAGGGTTGGGCGAAGCCCTGGGTGGCGGCGACCACCAGTGAGGCGCAATCGCTCAAGGCCATGAAGCCCAGGTCGAGGCTGCTCTTTTCCGGCGCGTCACTGCCGTTGACCCAAGCCAGTGGGTCTTTTCCCGGGCGGATATCTGCCGGTTCGTTCATCAGCACCTGCCTTTTCTCTCAAAAAAAAGCGTCGTTCCCTCGGATGGCGCTAGAGGCCATTGCAGGGTAACGACGCCTTTGTTCGTAGGCCCGTGCCTTCGTTGGCGCGCGCTCTGAGGAGTGTGTCTAGCAATGCACATGCCATGGCCAGGGGAAGAGGGCGGGCCGTCACTTTTTCGTCAAGATTGAAAACTGGCTGGCTCTCAGTATGGCCGCTTTGTCACGCCAGGCCGCCGAGAATAACCAAGGTGAAGAGTGAATTCCCAGCAAGGATGACCCGCCACCGGCTGTGCAGCTGGTTGTTGTGCGCTGCGTTATTGCTGGGCACCTGTGCGGCCAGGGGCGAGGCCTACCGGGCGCAGGAGGAAGACTCGCAGCGGTTCTTTACGGCGCTCTCGGTGCCCTTGGGTCTGTCGGTGGTGCTCAGCCGCAAAGTCGCGCGCCTGCACGTCAGTGGCCTGTTTGATTTTGATGCGCCGCAACAGGTGCTGGAGGTGCTGGCCATGCAGGAGGGCCTGATCTGGCATCGCGATGGGCAAGTCCTCTATCTCTACCAAGCCGATGAGGTGAGGAACTCGGCGGTGGCGCTACGGCACATTTCCGTCGACAGGCTGCGGAGCCTGATGCGGCATACGGGGCTGGATGAGCCCAGCTATCCCTTGCGTAAAAGCGGTGAGCGCATGCTCTCCGTCACGGGGCCGCCCAGCTATGTCGATCAGGTGCTGCGCCTGGCGCAACTGATGGATCGGCCGCCCGTCCCGCCGCGTGTGGAGTTGCCCGCCATTGGCGTGGTGCAGGTGTTCAATGTCGATGTGGCGGATCGTCAGTATGGAGTGGGTACGGACACCATCAGCGTGCCGGGGATGGCTTCAATGATCGAAGCCCGCTTGTCCAGCGTGCACAAAGCTCAACTGGCTGACGGCAGCCTTATGTTCGTTGCCTACCCAGACACCAACAGCCTGCTGATCCAGGGCAAGCCCGATCAGGTGAGTCTCATCAAGCAATGGGTCGCGGAGCTGGATGTACTCACCCGGCGGGATGAGGTCTCGTTGTGGCAGGTCGGCGCCGAAGACGAACCCAAGATCCTGACCGCCCCTCCTGTGCCATTACCCCTGACGGCGGAGCAGCATGAGCATGTGCATCGCGCGTTCATGCAGCGGGGTCGCGAAATTTCTCCATGAATAGGGCGCTTGTCCATGCACCTGGAAATACTTCTGCAAGAGCAACTGGTCAGTCGCAAGCGTCTGGCGACGTTTGCAGTAGGGAAGGTGTTGCCGCTGGCACCTGAAGTCATTCGCTGCGTGGAGGTGCGGGTTAATGGTCAGTTGATGGCTTTGGGAGAGTTGGTGCAATTGGAGGATCGATTGGGAGTCGAGTTGCATGAGGTTTATCAGGATTGGGTCCCTCGCTAGGACCAGATAAAGAATTCTCCTACCGAGCAGCTGCGAAAAGCGCCAGATGAATGGGTTTTTCCCTAGCGCGGGGCGTAGGGCTGCTTCTTATAGTCGTGATGTTGGCGGGTGAGCCAGTACAGGAAATAAGGATTTCAATGTCAGTAGTTGGATACAGAGGTGCGTATGGCGGCCGTGATTGACGGATCAGCGACGTCCCTCGTTTTTGCCCACTGGACCTTGCATGGTGATGGTCGGTTGACGGGTGGCGGGACAGACGTTCAGTTGCCCCCCAAGGAGGGCCAGGTGCTGCGGTTGCTGCTGGGGGCTGGTGGCATGCTGATGACCAAGGACCGCTTGCTGGAACTCGCATGGCCCAGGGGAGAGGTGGCCGAGGAGTCACTGACACGTTGCATTTATTCGTTACGCAAGCACTTGAAGGCCGACAAGGGGTTTATCAAGACGATCTATGGCCGGGGGTATCGGTTTACTTGCCCGGTGCACGCGGGAAGTGTCGATGCGCGGCAGGTAGCGCATGTGTGTGCGGTGTGTGGTCAGGTCAACAATGTTTAAAACCTGGGGCAAGGGCCTGTTTTTTAGCTTGTTGATGGGCAGCAGCCCGGCACTGGCCTACTGCTGGGATGAAGTGGCCAGCCGTTATGATCTTGAGCCGGAGCTGCTGCAGGCCATCGCTGCTGTCGAGTCGGGTTACCGCCCGCAGACCATCAACAAAGCCAACCGCAATGGCACACGGGATATCGGCTTGATGCAGATCAACAGCATTCATCTGCCCCGTCTGCTGAAGCAGGGTATTACGGAAGAGCGGTTGTTGAGCGAGCCCTGTCTCTCGGTGGAGGTGGCAGCGTCGATTCTGACCGAGTTCATCCAGCGCTTTGGTTACAACTGGACGGCCGTCGGCTCCTATAACGTCGGTGGAGGAGCGGGCCGCAAGCGTGACGCCTTGCGCATGCAATACGCGCAGAAGATCTGGGCACGCTACGAAGAGCTGGTTGCCAATCGCCCATGACGATTGGCGGCACGCCTCGCATGCAGCACGCCACCCCGGCTATAATCGTCGCCACCTTTCGCCGCCATCCGAGTCTAGCCCGCCCATGTATACCCTGGCCCGCCAGCTGTTGTTCAAACTTTCCCCGGAAACCTCCCACGATCTGTCCCTGGACCTGATCGGTGCCGGTGGCCGCCTGGGGCTCAATGGCCTGGTATGCAAGGCGCCGGCAAAAATGCCGGTATCGGTAATGGGGCTCGACTTCCCCAACCCGGTCGGGCTGGCGGCTGGCCTGGACAAGAACGGTGCGGCCATCGACGGTTTTGCGCAGCTGGGTTTCGGTTTTGTCGAGATCGGCACCGTGACCCCGCGCCCACAGCCGGGCAACCCCAAGCCGCGTATCTTCCGCCTGCCGGAAGCCGAGGCGATCATCAACCGCATGGGCTTCAACAACCTGGGCGTGGATCATTTGCTGTCGCGGGTTCAGGCGGCGAAGTACAAGGGCATCCTCGGGATCAATATCGGCAAGAACTTCGACACGCCGGTGGAACGTGCGGTGGATGACTACCTGATCTGCCTGGACAAGGTCTACGCCCACGCCAGCTACGTCACCGTCAACGTCAGCTCGCCCAACACCCCGGGCCTGCGCAGTCTGCAGTTCGGTGACTCCCTCAAGCAATTGCTCGAAGCATTGCGCCAGCGCCAGGAAGACCTGGCCGTGCGCCATGGCAAGCGCGTGCCGTTGGCGATCAAGATTGCCCCGGACATGAGCGACGAAGAGACCGTACTGGTGGCCCAGGCCCTGGTGGACTCGGGCATGGACGCAGTGATCGCGACCAACACCACCCTCAGCCGGGTTGGCGTCGAAGGCCTGGCCCATGGCGACGAAGCGGGCGGCCTGTCGGGCGCACCGGTGCGTGAGCAAAGTACCCATATCGTCAAGGTGCTGGCAGCCGAACTGGCCGGGCGTTTGCCGATCATCGCTGCCGGTGGCATCACCGAAGGCCAGCACGCCGCTGAGAAGATTGCCGCTGGCGCCAGCCTGGTGCAGTTGTATTCCGGGTTTATCTACAAGGGCCCGGCGTTGATTCGCCAGTCGGTGGATGCCATCGCGGCACTGCCAAAGGCCTGAAGCCACCCAATAAAAAGGGCTCCATAAAGGAGCCCCCTGGGCCGAAGCCCGCCGCCCGGATAGGACGTGCATGGTTAAGTCGTTACATCTTCAACAGTGTATGTCGGAATTGAATGCCCTGATTAGCCGACGGCGTGAAGTTCGTTGAGTCTGTGGATTCCCGCAGTGCCAGTCATACCGTCCCAGTTGTCGCCGCGTCCTTCTCGCCAGCCGTTGATCCAGGCTTGGCGTACCGACGGTAGAGTAAATGGGCAAAGCTCACGGGATTTGCCATGAACGCCATATTGATATCCGCGTAAAAATGCTCTTTCCAACGGATCACGCTTAAGTCTTCTCATAGGGTGTTTCCCTCACTTGTTGACTGTCTTGATATCCTTCGGCCTCGTCTGGGGCCGGGCAGAGTTTTTCTGCCGTTGGTGGGCTCGCTGCCGGCGTGGCGAGCCTATGTGTCGGCGTCGTTACGGCGCCAACCTGTGTTGAGTTCTAACCAATAGGTCACATGGATTCAATGATCGTTTTGTCATAAGCACGTAACGATAACGATGCTATAGCCATAAGCTGGGATGGCTTTTCGCCCCTTTTAATGGGCAAAGCCAGCTATGATGCACCCTGCAAAGAGGATGGGTTTAATCCTTTAGTGAGAATTCCCGCCCGTTGCAGTCGGTTACTATTCGACGAAGGGTCGGAATATTTCCTTTTGTTACGTCGCATTATCTATCTGCCCCGTCAACCACGGCCTCAAGGCCCGGCAGGCGGGGTGGGACGGCACATTCGTGCCACGCGAGCACTCTTCAAGAAAAGTGCTTGATTAAAAACCGAGCCGGCGATGCGTCGCCCGTTCATTTATTGCTGAAAAGCCTGGAATGCCCCATGTCGGACCGTTTTGAACTCTTCCTCACCTGCCCCAAGGGCCTCGAAGGCCTGCTGATCGAGGAAGCCGTCGGGCTTGGCCTTGAGGAAGCCCGCGAGCACACCTCGGCCGTGCGCGGCATGGCCGACATGGAAACCGCCTATCGCCTGTGCCTCTGGTCGCGCCTCGCCAACCGCGTGTTGCTGGTACTCAAGCGCTTCCCGATGAAGGACGCCGAAGACCTCTACCACGGTGTGCTGGATATCGAATGGGCCGAACACATGGTCCCCGACGGTTCCCTGGCCGTGGAATTCAGCGGTCACGGCTCGGGCATCGACAACACCCACTTCGGCGCGCTGAAGGTCAAGGATGCGATTGTCGATAAGCTGCGCACCCCGACCGGCGAACGTCCGTCCATCGACAAGATCAACCCGGACCTGCGCATTCACCTGCGTCTGGACCGTGGCGAGGCAATCCTCTCTCTCGACCTCTCCGGCCACAGCCTGCACCAGCGCGGCTACCGCCTGCAGCAGGGCGCTGCGCCGTTGAAGGAAAACCTGGCCGCCGCGATCCTGATCCGTGCCGGCTGGCCGCGCATTGCTGCCGAAGGCGGCGCGCTGACTGACCCGATGTGTGGCGTAGGCACTTTCCTGGTGGAAGGCGCGATGATCGCTGCCGACATGGCGCCCAACCTGAACCGCGAGCTGTGGGGTTTCACCACCTGGCTCGGTCACGTCCCGGCGCTGTGGAAGAAACTTCACACCGAAGCGTCGGAACGTGCCGCTATCGGCATGAACAAGCCGCCGCTGTGGGTGCGTGGTTATGAAGCCGACCCGCGTCTGATCCAGCCTGCTCGTAACAACATCGAGCGCGCCGGCCTGAGCCATTGGATCAAGGTCTACCAGGGCGAAGTCGGCACCTTCGAGCCGCGCCCGGACCAGAATCAGAAAGGCCTGGTCATCTGCAACCCGCCGTACGGCGAGCGTCTGGGTGACGAAGCCAGCCTGTTGTACCTCTACCAGAACCTCGGCGAGCGTCTGCGCCAGGCGTGCATGGGCTGGGAAGCGGCGGTGTTCACCGGCGCGCCGGACCTGGGCAAGCGCATGGGCATCCGCAGTCACAAGCAGTACTCATTCTGGAACGGCGCGTTGCCGTGCAAGTTGCTGCTGATCAAGGTCAACCCGGACCAGTTCGTCACCGGCGAGCGCCGCACCCCGGAGCAACGTCAGGCCGAACGCGAGCAAGCCGCTTACGATCAAGCCCCGGTTGAGCCACAAGAGCGCCAGTACAACAAGAACGGCAACCCGATCAAGCCAGCCCCGGCGCCGGTGGTTGAACAGGCGCGCCTGAGCGAAGGCGGGCAGATGTTCGCCAACCGCCTGCAAAAGAACCTCAAGTTGTTGGGCAAGTGGGCCAAGCGTGAAGGCGTGGATTGCTACCGCGTGTACGACGCCGACATGCCGGAATACTCCATGGCCATCGACCTGTACCACGATTGGGTGCACGTCCAGGAATACGCCGCGCCGAAGTCCATCGACCCGGAAAAAGCCTCCGCACGCATGTTCGATGCCCTGGCCGCGATTCCCCAGGCGCTGAACATCGACAAGAGCCGCGTCGTCGTCAAACGTCGCGAGCGTCAGAGCGGCACCAAGCAGTACGAGCGCCAGAGCGCCCAGGGCAAGTTCACCGAAGTCAGCGAAGGCGGCGTGAAGCTGCTGGTCAACCTCACCGACTACCTCGACACCGGCCTGTTCCTCGACCACCGCCCGATGCGCATGCGCATCCAGAAAGAAGCGGCGGGCAAGCGTTTCCTCAACCTGTACTGCTACACCGCCACCGCGAGCGTGCATGCAGCCAAGGGCGGCGCGCGCAGCACCACCAGCGTCGACTTGTCGAAGACTTACCTGGACTGGGCGCGTCGAAACTTCTCCCTGAACGGTTTCTCCGACAAGAACCGTCTGGAGCAGGGCGATGTGATGGCGTGGCTGGAAGCCAGCCGCGATGAGTTCGACCTGATCTTCATCGATCCGCCGACCTTCTCCAACTCCAAGCGCATGGAAGGTATCTTCGACGTGCAGCGTGACCACGTGCAGTTGCTCGACCTGGCCATGGCCCGCCTGGCACCGGGCGGCGTGCTGTACTTCTCGAACAACTTCCGTAAGTTCGCGCTGGAGGACAACCTCAGCGAACGCTACGCGGTCGAGGAAATCAGCGACAAGACCATCGACCCGGATTTCGCGCGTAACGCGAAGATCCACCGGGCGTGGAAAATCACCGCACGCTGATCGCCGTCACTAAAAGCCGCAAGCCTGGAATATTCCGGCCTTGCGGCTTTTTTACGCTGGTCAAATACAGGCCCGATGGCTATAACTTAACGCCTAGCCAAAGTGACACCCCCCGCACGCTGGCGTTGTGAGTGTTGCCTATGCCGTTGCAAGCCGTTCGCCCGAAAATCCTTGGTTTTATCAGTGAGCAGGCATCGGCTTGGCTGGTGGCATTGGTGGTGTTATTGGCGGGGGCTGCGCTGACGCTGATCGTCGCGTGGGCGGCGTCCAATCTCTATCAGCAACAGCTGCGCCAGCGCTTTCAGTTGCTGGTCAATGAGCGTTACAGCCGCTTGCAAGAGCGCTTCGAGGACCAGGAGCAACGCCTGGGTAGCCTGCGGCGTTTCTTCGTCAATTCCGGCGACGTCTCCCGTGAAGAATTCGACGGTTTCGCCCAGCCCCTGCTGCTGCGCGCCCGTGCCTATTCCTGGGCGCCGCGGGTGTTTCGCGAGCAGCGCAGCGCGTTTGAGCAGGAGGTGTCACGCCAGCGCGGCAAGCCCTTTGTCATTCGCGAGCTGGACGCCACGGGCGAGTTGGCCCCTGCGCCCGAACGCGATGAGTACGTGCCGGTGCTCTACAGCCAGACCCAGAGCCTGCTCGGTTCGCCGTTGGGCTTTGATCTGCTGGCCCAGCCGCTGCGCCGTTCAACCCTTGAGCGTGCGCTGAAGACCGGCAAGATGGCGGTGTCGCAACCCATGCAACTGGTGGGGGTGGAACCGTCCTATGCCGCCGGCGTATTGCTGGTAGCACCCGTCAGCAAGCTGCCGGACAGTCAACAATCCCAGCCCGAGGCCTATGGCTTTGTGATGGCCGTGATCAGCATGCGGCAGTTGGTGGCCGATGGCTTGCCCAAGCCAAACCGCGACAACCTGGTGATGCAGATCATCGACACCTCTGACACCCAGAAGCGCGTGCTGTACGCGTCCAGCAACACGCCGGGCAGCAGCGACCTGGCCGCTGCGCGCCGCCTGACCCTGGGCGATCACGTCTATGCCCTGAGCCTGCAAGCGAGCCAGGTGTTCGACCAGGCCAACCATTCCTCGATGAACACGATCCTGACCATGGGCGGCCTGCTCAGCCTGCTGCTCAGCGCGTTGCTCTATGTATTGGTCAGCCAGCGTCAGCGCGCGCTGAAAATGGTCGAACAACGTACTGAGCAATTGCGCTTGAGCGAACTGGAGTTGCGCGGCGCCCATGGTCAGTTGCGCAGCGTGCTGAACGCGGCGACCCAAGTCGCGATCATTGCCACCGACCTGCGCGGCGTGATCAATACGTTCAATGCCGGCGCCGAGCAGATGCTGGGGTTCAAGTCCGAGGATGTGCTGGGCCGCCTGACCTTGGAAAGCCTGCACCTGGCACCTGAGTTGGAGGCGCGCGCCGCCAGCCTGAGCATGGTCATGGGCAAGCGCATCCCGCCGAGCCAGGCAATGCTGGTAGAAAGCCCCGACCACCAGCACGAGGCCCGCGAGTGGACCTTGAAACGCCAGGATGGCAGCCAGTTGACGGTGAATATGCTGGCCACGGTGTTGCTGGATGACCATGGCTTGTGGGTGGGGCACTTGGCGATTTACCTGGATATCACCGAACAAAAACGTGCCTACGAAGCCTTGGCTGCACGGGATCGCCTGCTGAAAAAACTCAGTGCCCATGTCCCCGGCGGGATCTTCCAGTTCACCCTTGAGCCCAAGGACAACTGGCGCTTTATCTACGCCAGCGATGGCATACGCGATATCTATGAGATCGAACCGGGCGTGTTGCAACAGGACGCCAGCAAGGCGCTGGACCGTATTCATCCACTGGACATCGAGCGCGTGCGGGCCTCGATTCGCTTGTCGGCGCTGCAATTGAGCCATTGGCGTGAAGAATATCGGGTGCAGTTGCCGCAGCGGGGCGTGCGCTGGATTCGCGGCGAAGCTACTCCGGAAGAGTTACCGGGAGGCGGTACGTTGTGGCACGGCTATGTGTCGGATATTTCCGACTTGAAACGGGTTGAGGAAGAACTGCGCGCCCTGTCCATTACCGATTCCCTGACGGGTATTCATAACCGTCGGTATTTCCAGGATCGCCTCAAGGCCGAGATGGTGCGGCTCAATCGGGTGTCGGGGTCGTTGTCGCTGATCATGCTGGATATCGACCACTTCAAGCGGATCAACGACCAGCACGGGCATGGCGTGGGCGACGGCGTGTTGCAGGAGTTGTGCAAGCGCATCAGCGTGCGCCTGCGGCGTACCGACGTGTTCTGCCGTTTGGGGGGGGAAGAGTTCATGGTGCTGTGCCCCAACACCGATGGCGAACAGGCCTACAGCCTGGCGATGGAGTTGTGGCAGTCGCTGCGCAGCGAGCCGATGGAGCCGGTCGGTATTGTCACCGCCAGCTTTGGCGTGGCCAGTTGGCGCGTTGATGAGGGGATTGATGGGTTGTTGCTGCGCGCTGATTCGGCGGTGTATGTGGCCAAGCAAGCCGGTCGGGATCGGGTAGAAGCGGAGCGGGTACGGGCCTGAAGGCTGACGCAGTACCCAATGTGGGAGCGGGCTTGCTCGCGAAAGCGGTGGGTCAGCCAATTTATCAGGTGACTGATGCACTGCATTCGCGGGCAAGCCAGCTCCCACAGTGGGTGGGGTTCACACACATTTTGCTTTGTGAACCCCACCCACTGTGGGAGCTGGCTAGTCGGGTCGCCGCATCGCTGCGATAGCGGTTTATCAGTCTGACACTCTGCCTTCCAGGGTCAGAGAACGGGCGCAGCCGCCGCCAGTTTCGGCTGGCGATACAGGTCCAGCAGCACCTGATCCAGCACCGACGAGGCGCCCCACGGCTTCGGATCGTTGAGGATCGCCACCACTGCCCAGGTGTTGCCGTTGTTGTCGCGGCTGAACCCGGCAATGGCGCGCACGGTGTTCAGGGTGCCAGTCTTGACGTGGGCCTCGCCGCGCATGGCCGTGGTCTTCAGGCGTTTGCGCATGGTGCCGTCGGTGCCGGCAATCGGCAGTGAGCTGATGTACTCAGCGGCGTAAGGGCTTTTCCAGGCGGCTTGCAGCATCGCCGCCATTTCGCGGGCGCTGACCCGTTCGGCGCGGGACAGGCCGGAACCGTTTTCCATCACCAGGTGCGGCGCGGTAATGCCTTTTTTCGCCAGCCACTGGCGCACGACGCGCTGGCCGGCCTTGGCGTCGTCGCCGTCGGCATCGTTGCGGAACTGCGCGCCCAGGCTCAGGAACAACTGCTGGGCCATGGTGTTGTTACTGTATTTGTTGATGTCGCGGATGATTTCCGCCAGGTCCGGCGAGAACGCACGGGCCAGGACCTTGGCGTCCTTCGGCACCGGCGCCTGGATATCGCGGCCCTGGATGCTGCCGCCCAGTTCCTGCCAGATCGCCCGCACGGCGCCGGCGGTGTAGGTGGCGTGGTCGAGCAGCGACAGATAAGTCTGCGAGCTGCAGCCATCGGCCAGTTGGCCGCTGACGGTGACCGTCACGCTGCCGTCGGCGGCGGTGACCGGGTTGTAGCGCACGTCGCCGGTGCACTGCTTGGTGTTGGACACCTTGACCTGGTTGTCGATACGGATACTGGCAATCGGCGGCTCGACCGACACGATCACCCGGCCCGAGTCATTGCGGGTCACGAAGCGCAGGGCCTTGAGGTTGACCAACAGGGCGTCGGGCTTGACCAGGAAGGGCTTGTTCTCGTCGTTGCCGTCGTCATTGAACTCGGGCAATAGCGGCTGTTTGAAGAAGGCACGGTCCAGCACCAGGTCGCCGGTGACTTGCTGCACGCCGTTGGCGCGCAGGTCGCGCATCAACAGCCAGAGTTTTTCCATGTTCAGCTTGGGGTCACCGCCGCCCTTGAGGTACAGGTTGCCGTGCAACACGCCACCGCTGAGGGTGCCGTCGGTGTAGAACTCGGTTTTCCACTGGTGGTTGGGGCCGAGCATTTCCAGGGCGGCGTAGGTGGTGACCAGCTTCATGGTGGAGGCCGGGTTGACCGAAACGTCGGCGTTGAAGATGGTCGGCGTGCCCGGGCCGTTCAGGGGGATCATCACCAGGGACAGTGCGTTGTTTTGCAGCTTGGCTTTGGACAGTGCCTGCTGGACGTTCGGCGGCAGGGTGTTGTTGACGGTGGCGGCGGTGGCAGAGAAGGCCAGTGGCAGAAGAAGACCGGCAAGGAGCAATGGACGCAAAGATTTGATCATAGAGAATAAAACCCTACTGCTGAGGAGGGTGAAAAAGGCGAGGGGTAAATAAGAAAAATCCCTCATTGGTCACGAAAGTGTCGGCATTATGCCCCAAGGTGGGGCCTCTTGTAGCTGAACGATAGCTGGAAATCGGCGTTTTTTTGCAGGCAATTTGCCGCCCGTCCCAGAGAGTCGGGCAATCGCCGCCTTAAACTGCTAAAGTGCCGCCCGTTATTACTTAAGAGGATTGTTCCAATGGCGACTAACCGTTCCCAGCGTCTGCGCAAAAAACTGTGCGTTGATGAATTTCAAGAGCTGGGTTTCGAACTGAACCTGGACTTCAAAGAAGACCTGAGTGAAGAAGCTACCGATGCTTTCCTCGAAGCATTCATCAAAGAAGCCATGGAAGCCAACCTTCTGGGCTATGTCGGCGGCGATGACTTCGGTCTGGTTTGCCTGCAGAAGCGTGGCTCGGTCAGCGAAGAACAGCGTGCCGCTGTTGAAAGTTGGCTCAAAGGCCGCAGCGAACTGAAAAGCGCTGAAGTCAGCCCGCTGCTGGACGTGTGGTATCCGGAAAAGCCGATCAACGCGGCTAAGTGATACTGAAAAAAACGGCGACCTGAGGGTCGCCGTTTTTTTATGCCTTGCGCCAGTTCAGAATCAACAGCGTCAACACCCCCGCGACAATCCCCCAGAACGCCGACCCGATGGAAAACAGCGTCAAGCCAGACGCCGTGACCATAAAGGTGATCAGCGCCGCTTCCCGCTCCTTCGGCTCATTCATGGCGATGCTCAGGCCATTGATGATCGAGCCAAACAGCGCCAATGCCGCAATCGACAGCACCAGTTCCTTGGGCAAGGCTGCGAACAGTGCCGCCAGCGTCGCGCCAAACACCCCGGCAATCCCGTAGAACACCCCGCACCAGACCGCCGCCGTGTAGCGCTTGTTGCGGTCTTCATGGGCGTGGGGCCCGGTGCAGATCGCCGCGCTGATCGCCGCCAGGTTGATGCCGTGGGAACCGAAGGGCGCCAGCACCAGCGACGCCAGGCCGGTGGCGGTAATCAACGGCGAGGCGGGCACGTTATAACCGTCGGCCCGCAGCACCGCGACGCCCGGCATGTTCTGCGAGGTCATCGCCACCACGAACAGCGGGATGCCGATGCTGATGGTCGCGGCCAGTGAAAAGTGCGGGGTGGTCCACACCGGCGTCGCCACTTCCAGGTGAAAGCCGCTGAAATCCAGCAGCCCCATCAAGCCTGACAATAGGCTGCCGATCACCAGCGCAGCCAACACCGCGTAACGTGGCGACAGGCGCTTGATGATCAGGTAAGTGAAAAACATCCCCAGCACCAGGCCGGTACGGTGTTGGGCGGCGACGAAGATCTCGTTACCGATCTTGAACAGAATCCCCGCCAGCAGGGCCGCCGCCAATGACGCCGGGATGCGTCTGACCAGCTTTTCAAAACTGCCGGTCAGCCCGCAGATGGTCACCAGCACCGCGCAGGTGATGTAGGCGCCAATCGCCTCGCCGTAACTCACTCCACCCAGGCTGGTGATCAGCAGCGCCGCGCCGGGTGTGGACCAGGCGATGGTGATCGGCGTGCGGTAGCGCAGCGACAAGCCGATGCTGCACACCGCCATGCCGATGGAAATCGCCCAGATCCAGGAAGAAATTTGCGCCGTGGTCAAGCCCGCGGCTTGTCCGGCCTGGAACATCAGCACCAGGGAGCTGGTGTAGCCGGTCATCATGGCGATAAAACCGGCGACGACAGCCGACGGTGAGGTGTCGGCCAGCGGGCGCAGAGGCGCTTGGGTGGCATCGGTCATGGAGCGGTGTTCCTTCTACCTATGAAAAAGCGGATTCAAGCCTAAACTCAAACGTAACCACTCATTGCAATACAGCCGAGGCCACAAACAGCCGTACAGTGTGTTGGCGCATACGGTTGTGTACAATGTGCCATGTTTTTAGGTGATACTTGCCAGCAACCCGTTGTTGCCGTATTACCGTTAATTCGCCGCCGTTCTCCAAACCGAGTGCCCATGAACGAACAGTTGCAACCTCTCAAGAAACAACCGCGAGCCGGCAAGGCCGGTCGCAGCGGAACCCAGGACGATATCGTCTACGCGCATATCTTCGAGGCGATCCTCGAACAACGCCTGGCACCCGGCACCAAATTGAGTGAAGAGGCACTGGGCGAAATCTTCGGCGTCAGCCGCACCATCATTCGCCGCGCGCTGTCGCGTCTGGCCCATGAAGGCGTGGTGTTGCTGCGGCCCAATCGCGGTGCCGTGGTGGCCAGCCCGAGTGTCGAAGAGGCCCGCCAGGTCTTCATGGCGCGGCGTCTGGTGGAGCGCGCGATTACCGAATTGGCGGTGCAGCACGCCACGGCCGAACAACTGGCCGAGTTGCGCCAAATGGTCAACGACGAGCGCGACAGCTTTTCCCGTGGCGACCGGGGTGCGGGTATCCGTCTTTCCGGCGAATTCCACCTCAAGCTGGCCGAAGCGGCGAAGAACGCACCGCTGATCAGCTTCCAGCGCAGCCTGGTGTCCCAGACGTCGTTGATCATCGCCCAGTACGAAAGCGGTAACCGCTCGCACTGTTCGTATGATGAACACACCCAGTTGATCGACGCGATCGAAGCGCGGGACGCGGTGTTGGCGGTGGATTTGATGATGCATCACATGGATCACATCGACAGCAAGCTCAACCTCGATGAGGAAAGCGCGTCGGATGATTTGCATGCGGTGTTTTCGCATTTGTTGCAGACCAAGAAGCCGGGGCGCTCCTCAGTAAAACTGTAAACCCGATCAACAATGTGGGAGCTGAGCCAGCTCCCACATTTGTTTTGTGGTGGTTTTGAAGTTAGCGTTGGTGCACCAATTGTCCGGCTGCATACGTCTGCAACACCGTCCGATCATCCCCCAGCGTCATCAGCACAAACAACGTCTCGGCAATGTCATTCGCCTGCTTCAAGCGATAGCTCAGCAGTGGCGTGGCGTTGTAATCCAACACCAAAAAGTCCGCATCCGTCCCCGGTTGCAACGTGCCGATCTTGTCTTCCAGGCGCAGCGCTCGCGCACCGCCCAATGTGGCGAGATACAACGACTTGAACGGGCTCAACCGCGCGCCCTGCAACTGCATGACCTTGTAGGCTTCGTTCAACGTTTGCAGCAGCGAGAAGCTGGTGCCGCCGCCCACGTCCGTGCCCAGTCCTACATTCAATTTATGTTTTTCCGCCATCGGCAGGTTGAACAAACCACTGCCGAGGAACAGGTTCGACGTCGGGCAGAACGCCACCGCCGAACCGGTCTCCGCCAGCCGCGCGCACTCGTCGTCACACAGGTGTACGCCGTGGGCAAACACCGAGCGTTCGCCGAGCAGCTGGTAATGGTCGTACACGTCCAGGTAGCCGTTGCGCTCAGGGAACAGCGCCTTGACCCACTCGATTTCCTGCTTGTTCTCACTGATGTGAGTCTGCATGTACAGGTCCGGGTATTCCCCCAGCAGTTGCCCGGCCAGCGCCAGTTGTTCCGGCGTGCTGGTCGGCGCAAAACGTGGCGTGACGGCGTAATGCAGGCGGCCCTTGCCGTGCCAGCGCTCGATCAGCGCCTTGCTTTCCTGATAGCCCGATTCGGCGGTGTCGGTCAGGTAGTCCGGGGCGTTGCGGTCCATCATCACCTTGCCGGCGATCATGCGCAGGTCGAGCTTTTCCGCCGCTTCAAAGAACGCGTTCACCGACTGCGGGTGCACGCTGCCGAACACCAGCGCGGTGGTGGTGCCGTTGCGTAGGAGTTCCTTGATGAAGATGTCGGCTACTTCCTCAGCGTGGGCCTTGTCGGCGAATTGGCTTTCACACGGGAAGGTGTAGGTGTTGAGCCAGTCCAGCAACTGCTCGCCGTAGGCGCCGACCATGCCGGTCTGCGGCAGGTGGATATGGGTGTCGATCAGGCCGGGGGTAATCAGGGCGTCCTGGTGATGGGTGATGTCGATATCGGCAGGCAGGGTCGGCAGCAAATCGCTGGCAGGGCCGACGGCGCTGATCTTGCCGTTTTCGATCACCAGCAGGCCGTCTTCGAAATACTCATAAGAGGCTTCGATGCCCACTTCAGCGGGGTCGGCGATGCTGTGCAGGATGGCGGCACGGTAGGCTTTGCGAGTCAAAGGCATGGTCATCTCAATTCAAATGGCTTGGCTGCGACGCGAAGCCGGCAGCAGTTTGGCAATCGGTTCGGCACTCGCAGTGTGCTGGCCGAAATTGGCGTTATAGGTGGCGATGATTTCGCCGGCGATGGAGATCGCGATCTCCACTGGCAACTTGCCCTTCACCTCGGTGAGGCCCATGGGGCAGCGCATGCGTTGCAACTGTGCGGCGTCGAAGCCGCGATCACGCAGGCGGTGTTCGAACTTGACCCGTTTGGTCTTGGAGCCGATCAGGCCGAAGTAGGCGAAGTCATTGCGCTTGAGCAGGGCGGCGGTGAGCTCCAGGTCCAGCGCGTGATTGTGGGTCATGACGATGCAGTAACTGCCCACTGGCAGGTCGGCAATTTCATCGACCGGCTCTTCGCTGACGATTTTACGCACGCCTTCGGGGATATGTTCTGGAAACTCCTGCTCGCGGGAATCGATCCAGCGCACCCGGCACGGCAGGCTGGCCAGTAGCGGCACCAACGCACGGCCGACATGGCCGGCGCCAAACACCGCGATCTGGGCCTGCACCTGGCCCATGGGCTCGAACAACAGCACGGTCACCCCGCCGCAGCATTGGCCCAGGCTGGCGCCCAGGCTGAAGCGCTCCAGATGGGTGTTCTGCTGACCACGTACAAGCATGTCTCGGGCGATCTGCATCGCCTTGTATTCCAAGTGCCCGCCGCCGATGGTGTCGAAGGTCTGGGCGGCGCTGATGACCATCTTGGAACCGGCGTTGCGCGGCGTGGAGCCGAGTTCTTCGATGATGGTTACCAGTACGCAGGGTTCGCCGCTGGTTTGCAGGTGGGCGAGGGCGCTGATCCAGTTGTTCATGTCTACCTCAACATTTCTGTTGTCAGTCAGGCCGCTATCGCAGGCAAGCCAGCTCCCACATTTGACGGTGTTCACAGTTCAAAATGTGGGAGCTGGCTTGCCTGCGATGGCAGCACCTCGGTCCTAAAGCGAAGCCAACTCGGTTTCAGTTTCCACAGGCGAAGCCGCCGTTAACTGCCGCATCTGCTCACAGCCCCAAAGCACCCGCTCCGGCGTCGCCGGCGCATCGATCTTTGGCTGATGCCGATAGTCACCCAAACTCGCCACCGCATCCTTGATCGCACACCACGAAGCAATCCCGAGCATGAACGGTGGTTCACCCACGGCCTTGGAATGGAACACCGTGTCTTCCGGGTTCTTGCGGTTTTCCACCAGCTTCACCCGCAGGTCCAGCGGCATATCGGCAACGGCTGGGATCTTGTAGCTGGCCGGGCCGTTGGTCATCAGCTTGCCCTTGTTGTTCCACACCAGCTCTTCCATCGTCAGCCAGCCCATGCCCTGGATAAACCCGCCTTCCACCTGGCCGATGTCGATGGCCGGGTTCAGTGAGGCGCCCACGTCGTGGAGGATGTCGGTGCGCAGCATCTTGTATTCGCCGGTCAGGGTATCGACGATCACTTCGCAGCACGCCGCGCCGAAGGCGAAGTAGTAGAACGGCCGACCGCGCGACTGGCTGCGGTCGTAGAAGATTTTCGGGGTCTTGTAGAAGCCCGTACTCGACAGCGACACCTGGGCGAAATACGCCTGCTGGATCAGCGCCTCAAACGTGAGGATCTGTTCACGCACGCGCACATGGCCGTTGTGGAATTGCACATCCGCTTCGCTTACGTCGTACTTGCGCGCGGCGAATTCCACCAGGCGCTGCTTGATGATTTCGGCGGCGTTCTGCGCGGCCTTGCCGTTCAGGTCGGCGCCGCTGGAGGCCGCAGTCGGCGAGGTGTTGGGCACCTTGTCGGTGTTGGTGGCGGTGATCTGTACGCGGTCGATTTCCACCTGGAACACTTCGGCTACCACCTGCGCGACCTTGGTGTTCAAGCCCTGGCCCATCTCGGTGCCGCCGTGGTTCAGGTGGATGCTGCCGTCGGTGTAGATGTGGATCAGCGCGCCGGCCTGGTTGAGGAAACTGGCGGTAAACGAAATACCGAATTTCACCGGGGTCAGCGCCAGGCCTTTTTTCAGGATCGGGCTGTGGGCGTTGTACAGGCGGATCGCTTCGCGGCGCTCGGCGTATTGGCTGCTGGCCTCAAGCTCGGCGGTCATCTCTTCGAGCAGGTTGTGCTCGACGGTCTGGTAGTAGTGGGTGACGTTGCGCTCGGTCTTGCCGTAGTAATTGACCTTGCGCACCGCCAGCGGATCGAGGGCCAGATGGCGGGCGATGGCGTCCATTACCTCTTCGATGGCGACCATTCCTTGCGGGCCGCCGAAGCCGCGATAGGCGGTGTTGGACGCGGTGTTGGTCTTGCAGCGGTGGCCGTTGACCGTGGCATCGCCCAGGTAATACGAGTTGTCGGAGTGGAACATGGCGCGGTCGACGATCGAGTTGGACAAGTCCGGCGAGCAGCCGCAATTGCCGGCCAGATCGAGGTTGATCCCGTGCAGGCGGCCGCTGTCGTCAAAGCCCACGTCGTATTCGATATAGAAGGGGTGGCGCTTGCCGGTCATCAGCATGTCTTCGACGCGCGGCAGGCGCATCTTGGTCGGCTGGCCAGTGAGGCGCGCGACCACGGCGCACAAGCACGCCGGGCTGGCGGCCTGGGTTTCCTTGCCGCCGAAACCGCCGCCCATGCGGCGCATATCCACGACGATTTTATTCATCGACACGTCCAGCACTTCGGCCACCAGTTTTTGCACTTCGGTGGGGTTTTGCGTGGAGCAGTAGACGATCATGCCGCCGTCTTCGGTGGGCATCACCGAGGAGATCTGGGTCTCCAGGTAGAAGTGTTCCTGGCCGCCGATGTGCAGGGTGCCCTGGATACGGTTTTTCGCCGACGCCAGTGCGCTGGCCGAATCGCCGCGTTGGTGGGTGTGGCTGTCGAGCACGAAGTGTTTCTTGCGGAAGGCCTCGACCACGTCCAGCACCGGTTCCAGGTCTTCGTATTCGATCACCGCCGCCATCGCGGCTTTGCGTGCAGTTTCCAAGTCACGGGCGGCGACGGCGAGCACCACTTGGCCGACGAACTGTACGGTATCGATGGCCAGCAACGGGTCGCCGGGCATCAGCGGGCCGATGTCTTTCAGGCCGGGCACGTCTTCGTGGGTGATTGCTATGCGCACGCCTTCAAACGCGTAGCACGGCGCGGTGTCGATGCTGATGATGCGGGCGTGGGCGCGGTCGGACATGCGCGCATACAGATGCAGCTGGTTAGGGAATTCCAGGCGGTCATCGATGTACTGCGCTTCACCGGAAACATGCTTGGCGGCGCTGTCATGCTTGACGCTGCGCCCCACACCGGAGGTGAGGTCCTGGGCGAACAGCTCGGCGAGTTCGGCTTGGGTTTTAACGACGGCGTGATGGTTAGACATAAGCGGTCACCCGAGTCTCGATGTGCGGCGTTTGCAGTTCGATGAAGTATTTGCGCAGCAGGTTCTGCGCGCTGAGCAGGCGGTATTCCTTGCTGGCGCGGAAGTCCGACAGTGGGGTGAAATCCTCGGCCAGGGCGGCGCAGGCTTTTTCCACGGTGGCGCTGTTCCAGGTAGCACCGACCAGCACGGTTTCGCAGCTTTTCGCGCGTTTCGGCGTGGCAGCCATGCCGCCGAAGGCGACGCGGGCTTCACGGATCACGCCGTTGTCGATCTTCAGGTTGAACGCGGCGCAGACGGCGGAAATATCATCGTCCAGGCGTTTGGAAACCTTGTAGGCGCGGAACAGCGCGTGACCCTTCGGCACGATGATCTTCTCGATGAATTCGCTGTCCTGGCGCGCGGTGACGCGGTAGTCGATGAAGTAATCTTCGAGCGCCAAGGTGCGCCGGGTGTTGCCCTTGCACAGCACGATCTGCGCACCGAGGGCGATCAGCAGCGGCGGCGAATCGCCGATTGGCGAAGCGTTGCCGATATTGCCGCCGAGGGTGCCCTGGTTGCGGATCTGCAAGGAGGCGAAGCGGTGCAGCAACTCGCCGAAGTCCGGGTATTCGTGGTGCAGTGCGGTGTAGCAATCGGAGAGGGCAGTGGCGGCGCCGATTTCCAGGCGGTCGGCGAAGTCGTCGATGCGCTTCATCTCTTCGATATTGCCGACGTAGATCATCACCGGCAGCGTGCGG
The DNA here is from genome assembly GCF_053456465.1 of Pseudomonas acericola (SeqCode). Lineage (NCBI taxonomy): Bacteria > Pseudomonadati > Pseudomonadota > Gammaproteobacteria > Pseudomonadales > Pseudomonadaceae > Pseudomonas > Pseudomonas acericola (SeqCode). Next base: position 551,010 of record NZ_JBRFJB010000001.1, read on the forward strand.
TGGAACTGGGTGACTTCCAGCGCCAGGTCGGTGCCGCCGGCCAGCAGGCGTGCTTGCGGATACGAGTCGTAGAGATCGGCCAGGTCGGCCACGGTGAGTGGCACCAGGCAGCGTTTGTCGCCGCTGTTGAGTTCGCCGGTTTGCGTCGGCGCGATGGCTTTGAGGCGGGCGATTGTGTCGGCTTGGCGGCTGTCGAACTGGTCCTGCGGCTTGTTGCAGCAGGCCTGTTCGGCGGCGGCGAGGATCGGCCGATAACCGGTGCAGCGGCACAGGTTGCCGGCCAGGGCTTCGTGGGCTTTTTGGCTGTCGGGGGCGTCGCTGTTCTTTTGCAGGGCAAACAACGACATGACGAAACCGGGGGTGCAAAAGCCGCATTGCGAGCCGTGGCACTCGACCATCGCCTGTTGCACGCTGTGCAATTGGCCTTGGTGCTTGAGGTCCTCGACGCTGATCAATTGCTTGCCGTGCAGGGACGAGACAAAGGTCAGGCACGAGTTGAGGCTGCGATAACGGATCTGCTCCGCGCCTTGAGCGTCGGTGTGCAGCTCGCCGACCACCACGGTGCACGCGCCGCAGTCGCCACTGGCGCAGCCTTCCTTGGTACCGGATTTGCCCAGGTGCTCACGCAGGTAGTTGAGCACGGTGAGATTGGGGTCCAGGGCGTGCTCGCTACGGAGTTCCTGGTTAAGTAAAAACTGGATCACGGAAGGCCTCGCAGACTCATTATTGTTGTTAACCGCTTTGCGCCGAATCTAGTCATGTCTGACTTTTCGGTCAACGATTTTCTGACCAGAAGGTCAAGAAAATCCGGTCGCAACACTTTCAATTATGGTCCAGTCTTCTGGAACCGGCGTTTTCAGGGGCTTTTGAGTTTTCAACGCTGCTTATTCCGTGCCAAATTAGCCACGGTGGGCGTAGCGCCATCAGCGGGCCAATGCGCTACACTGCCGCGCTTGTATCGATAGAAGATTTTGAAGGTAAAACATGACGTTCAAGGCGCCGGACAGCCTCGCCGAGCAAATCGCTCACCACCTCGCCGAACGCATCATTCGCGGCGAACTCAAGCCTGGGGAGCGGATCCAGGAGCAAAAGGTCACGCTGGCACTCAATGTCAGCCGTGGTTCCGTGCGCGAAGCCTTGCTGATCCTCGAACGCCGCCACCTGATCGCGATCCTGCCGCGCCGTGGCGCCCACGTCACCGAACTCACCGCACACAAAGTGCAGAGCCTGTGCACGTTGATGGGCGAGTTGTACATCCTGCTCGGCAATGCAGTCGCCCAAGGCTGGCAGACCCAGGCCGACATGGCGCCCTTCGTGCAAATCCAGCAGCGCCTGGTGACTAATTTCGAGCGCCAGGACATCCGCGCCTTCGTCGAAGAAAGCTTCAACGTGATGCGCGCCGCGTACCCGTTCGCCAACAACCCGTACTTGCAGGAAACCGTCGAAAACCTGCAACCGGCGATGAACCGCGCCTATTACCTGGCCCTGGATCAGCGCAAGGCGTCCATGAGCGAATACCTGGTGCTGTTCGAGCAATTGCTCGCCGCCGTCCTCGCCCGTGACCTGCCACAGATTCGCCAGGTGCTGTCGGCCTACGGCGAGCGCAGTTGCTCGCTGGTCATCGCTGCGTTGGCGGACGCCTAAACGTGCGGCTCAAGTGCATCAAACTGGCGGGGTTCAAATCCTTCGTCGACCCGACCACGGTGAACTTCCCCAGTAATATGGCGGCGGTGGTCGGGCCCAATGGTTGCGGCAAGTCGAACATCATCGACGCCGTCCGTTGGGTGATGGGCGAGAGCTCGGCGAAAAACCTGCGCGGCGAGTCGATGACCGACGTCATCTTCAACGGCTCCACCAGCCGCAAGCCGGTGAGCCAGGCGAGCATCGAACTGGTGTTCGACAACTCCGACGGCACCTTGATTGGCGAGTACGCGGCCTACGCGGAAATCTCGATCCGCCGCAAAGTGACCCGCGACAGCCAGAACAGTTACTTCCTCAACGGCACCAAGTGTCGCCGTCGGGACATCACCGATATTTTCCTCGGCACCGGCCTGGGTCCGCGCAGCTACTCGATCATCGAGCAGGGCATGATCTCCAAGCTGATCGAAGCCAAGCCCGAAGACCTGCGCAACTTTATCGAAGAAGCGGCCGGCATCTCCAAGTACAAGGAGCGCCGCCGCGAGACTGAAAACCGTATCCGCCGCACCCACGAAAACCTCGCCCGCCTCACCGACCTGCGCGAAGAGCTGGAGCGCCAGTTGGAGCGCCTGCACCGCCAGGCCCAGGCGGCCGAGAAGTATCAGGAATACAAGGGCGAAGAGCGCCAGCTCAAGGCACAACTGTCGGCCCTGCGCTGGCAGGCGTTGAACGAGCAGGTCGGCCAGCGCGAGGCGATCATCGGCACCCAGGAAATCAGCTTTGAAGCGCTGGTGGCCGAGCAACGCAATGCCGACGCGAGCATCGAACGCCTGCGTGATGGGCACCATGATTTGTCTGAGCGCTTCAATCTGGTGCAGGGCCGTTTCTATTCGGTGGGCGGCGATATCGCCCGCGTGGAACAAAGCATCCAGCACGGCCAGCAACGCCTGCGCCAGTTGCAGGACGATCTCAAGGAAGCCGAACGCGCGCGCCTGGAGACCGAATCCCACCTGGGCCACGACCGCACGTTGCTGCTGACCCTCGGCGAAGAGCTGGACATGCTCACCCCCGAGCAGGAAGTTACCAACGCCGCCGCCGAAGAAGCCGCCGCCGCCCTGGAAGAATCCGAAAGCACCATGCACGGCTGGCAGGAGCAGTGGGACACGTTCAACCTGCAATCCGCCGAGCCGCGCCGCCAGGCCGAGGTGCAGCAGTCACGCATCCAGCAACTGGAAACCAGCATGGAGCGTTTGGCCGAGCGCCAGCGCCGCTTGCAGGAAGAGCGCGTGCTGCTCGCCGCCGACCCGGAAGACGCGGCGATCATGGAGCTGAGCGAGCAACTGGCCGAAAGCGAAATGACGCTTGAGGAGCTGGAAGCCAGCGAAGAACAACAAGTGGAGCGCCTGGAGCAACTGCGTCAGCAACTGCAACAGGCGACCCAGGCGCAGCAGCAGGCCCAGGGCGATTTGCAGCGGCTTAATGGCCGGCTGGCGTCCCTTGAGGCGTTGCAACAAGCGGCGTTGGACCCCGACACCGGCACCGCCGAATGGCTGCGCGACCAGCATCTGGCCGAGCGCCCGCGCCTGGCCGAAGGTTTGAAAGTCGAAGCGGGTTGGGAACTGGCGGTGGAAACCGTGCTGGGCGCCGACCTGCAAGCCGTGCTGGTGGATGACTTTGGCGGCTTCGACCTGGCCGGTTTTGCCCAGGGCGACCTGCGTTTGCTCAGCCCCGCTGCCGATGGCAAACGGGTGCCGGGTAGTTTGCTGGACAAGGTTGAGGCGGCGATTGATCTGTCGCCGTGGCTGGGCCAGGTCAAGCCGGTTGAATCACTTGAGCAAGCGTTGGCCCAGCGTGGCCAGCTCGGCGCCGGCGAAAGCCTGATCAGCCGCGACGGCTATTGGGTTGGCCGGCACTTCCTGCGGGTGCGCCGCGCCAGCGAAGCGGAAAGCGGCGTCTTGGCCCGTGGCCAGGAAATCGTCAACCTGATCGCCGAGCGCGAAGAGCGCGAAGCCACCCTGGAAAGCCTGGAAACCCAACTGCAAACCCTGCGCGCCACCCAGCGCCAGCAAGAGACCGGTCGTGAACACCTGCGCCGCCTGTTGCAGGACGAAGCGCGCCAGCAAGGTGAACTCAAGGCCCAGCTCTCCGCGAGCAAGGCCAAGGCCGAACAACTGACCCTGCGCCGCACCCGTCTCGACGAAGAAGTCGCCGAGATGGGCGAACAGCGCGCCCTGGAGCACGAACAGATCGGCGAAGCGCGCCTGCAATTGCAGGAAGCCCTCGACAGCATGGCCCTCGACACCGAGCAGCGCGAACTGTTGCTGGCCCAGCGTGACAGCCTGCGCGAACGCCTCGACCGCGTGCGCCAGGAAGCCCGTCAGCACAAGGACCACGCGCACCAACTGGCGGTGCGCCTGGGCTCGCTCAAGGCCCAGCACGCGTCCACCGCCCAGGCCCTTGAACGCCTGGAGATGCAGTCCGAACGCCTCACCGAAAAACGCGAGCAACTGAGCCTCAACCTGGAAGAGGGCGAAGCGCCGCTGGAAGAGTTGCGCCTCAAGCTTGAAGAATTGCTCGACAAGCGCATGACCGTCGACGAAGAACTCAAGACCGCGCAAATCGCCCTGGAAGACGCCGACCGCGAACTGCGCGACGCCGAGAAACGCCGGACCCAGGCCGAGCAGCAATCCCAGTTGATCCGCGGCCAGCTCGAACAACAGCGCATGGAATGGCAAGCCCTGACCGTGCGCCGCAAGACCCTGCAAGACCAGTTGCTCGAAGACGGCTACGACTTGCACGGCGTGCTCAATACGTTGACTACCCAGGCCAACGAGAAAGACGCCGAAGAAGAACTTGAGCGGATTGCCGCGCGTATCCAGCGCCTGGGTGCGATCAACCTCGCGGCTATCGACGAATACCAGCAACAATCCGAGCGTAAACGTTATCTGGACGCGCAGGACGCCGACTTGGTCGAAGCCCTGGATACCTTGGAAAACGTGATCCGCAAGATTGACAAGGAAACCCGCAACCGCTTCAAAGATACCTTTGATCAGATTAATAGCGGTTTACAGGCGTTATTCCCGAAAGTTTTCGGCGGTGGCAGCGCTTACTTGGAACTGACGGGCGAAGATCTACTCGATACAGGGGTAACGATCATGGCGCGGCCTCCGGGCAAGAAGAACAGCACCATCCATTTGTTGTCCGGCGGCGAAAAAGCCCTGACCGCATTGGCCCTGGTATTTGCCATCTTCAAGTTGAACCCGGCGCCGTTCTGCATGCTCGACGAAGTTGACGCGCCGCTGGATGACGCTAACGTTGGACGCTATGCACGACTGGTCAAAGAGATGTCCCAGACCGTGCAGTTCATCTATATCACCCACAACAAGATCGCCATGGAAATGGCTGATCAGTTGATGGGCGTGACGATGCATGAACCGGGTTGTTCGCGTTTGGTGGCGGTGGATGTGGAAGAAGCAATGGCGATGGTGGAATCCTGACCCAGGCTTCGAAAGAGAATTTTCAGCAGGATGTAAGGTGTTTTACCGGTCTGGCAAAGATGGCCTAACGACATAATTGTTCAAGGCATTTTGACAGACGGTGTAAAGTTATCTTTGGTCGTGCTAGTTTAATGTCAATTTTTCGTGTGCGTGGGCAAAACGTCAGTCAGAACATAGAGTTGGCGCCACGTTTTAAAGCGGTTTGCACGGTGCTAAACCCCTTATTTTTCAGCATTTTTTATTAGAGGCACGGGATTACATGGAAATCGGTCTGCGCGAGTGGCTGATCGTCATCGGCATTATTGTCATTGCCGGTATTCTTTTTGATGGCTGGCGCCGGATGCGCGGTGGCAAGGGCAAGCTCAAATTCCGCCTGGACCGCAACCTGTCCAACCTGCCAGACGACGACGGCGCCGCCGAGCTGCTGGGGCCGCCCCGTGTGCTGGATACCCATAAAGAACCGCAACTGGACGAGCACGACCTGCCGTCGATGAGCGCGCCGTTGCGTGAAGCCCGTGAGCCTTCGTCCAAACGTGGCAAGCGTGCCAGCGCTGCCGTGGCCGAGCCACATCAGGGCGACCTGAACCTCGACGTCGATGATGGCCCGAGCTTCAGCAGCCGCGACGATGACTTCCCGGATGAAAACGTCGGCAAGCCCGCGCCGCGCCAATCAGTCAACGACCAGCCGGCCGCGGAAGAAGTCCTGGTGATCAGCGTGATCTGCCGCGACGCCGCCGGTTTCAAAGGCCCAGCGCTGTTGCAGAACATCCTCGAAAGCGGCCTGCGCTTTGGCGAGATGGATATCTTCCACCGCCACGAAAGCATGGCCGGTAACGGCGAAGTGCTGTTCTCCATGGCCAACGCGGTCAAGCCGGGCACGTTTGACCTGGACGACATCGACCTGTTCAGCACCCCGGCCGTGAGCTTCTTCCTCGGCCTGCCAGGCCCGCGTCACCCGAAACAAGCGTTCGACGTGATGGTGGCCGCAGCGCGCAAGCTGTCCCAGGAACTGAACGGCGAGCTGAAGGACGACCAACGCAGCGTCCTCACCGCGCAGACCATCGAACATTACCGTCAGCGCATCGTCGAGTTCGAGCGTCGCGCCCTGACACAGAAACGCTGAGGCCTGAGCTTAAGCGTTGTCTGTAGAATCCGTGCACTAACATATTGAGCAGCTTCGGCTGCTCTTTTGCTTTATGAGAGAACACCCATGACCGCCGCCCACACCCGCATCCTCGAACTGCGCGCTGAACTGGATCAGCACAACTACCGTTACCACGTCCTTGACGAGCCGAGCATCCCGGACGCCGAGTACGATCGGCTGTTCCACGAACTCAAGGCCCTGGAGGCCGAGCACCCGGACCTGGTTACGCGGGATTCGCCGACACAGCGGGTGGGCAGTGCGGCGTTGTCGGCGTTCACCCAGGTCAAGCACGAAGTGCCGATGCTCAGCCTCGGCAACGCGTTTGATGAAACCACCATGCTCGAATTTGATCGCCGTGTGACTGAAGGTCTCGACCTGCCGGCCGGTGATCTGTTCGGCGGTGGCGCGGTGGTGGAATACAGCTGCGAACCCAAGCTGGACGGCCTGGCGGTCAGCCTGCTGTATCAGGATGGCGAACTGGTGCGCGGCGCCACCCGTGGCGATGGCACCACCGGCGAAGACATCAGCGTCAATGTGCGCACGGTACGCAATATCCCGCTGAAACTGCACGGCAGCGGCTGGCCGGCGACTCTGGAAGTGCGTGGCGAAGTGTTTATGTCCAAGGCCGGCTTCGAGCGGCTCAACGCCTCGCAGTTGGAAGTCGGCGGCAAAACCTTCGCCAACCCGCGCAACGCCGCCGCTGGTAGTCTGCGCCAGCTGGATTCGAAGATCACCGCCAGCCGCCCGCTGGAGTTCTGCTGCTACGGCGTGACCACCGACATCAGCGACACCCATATCGGCAACCTGCAACAACTGCAAAAGTGGGGCATGCCCATCAGCCACGAGCTGAAACTGGCCAAGGGCATTCAGGATTGCCTCGACTACTACCGCGACATCGGCGAGCGCCGCAACAGCCTGCCGTACGAGATCGACGGCGTAGTGTTCAAGGTCAACAGCATTGCCTACCAGCGCGAGCTGGGCTTCCGCGCCCGCGAACCGCGCTGGGCCATCGCGCATAAATTCCCGGCACTGGAAGAAATGACCGAGCTGCTCGACGTGGAATTCCAGGTCGGCCGCACGGGCGCCGTCACCCCGGTGGCGCGCTTGAAGCCGGTCAAGGTCGCGGGGGTTACCGTGTCCAATGCCACCTTGCACAACATGGATGAAGTGGCGCGCCTGGGCGTGATGATCGGCGACACCGTGATCATCCGCCGTGCTGGTGACGTGATCCCGCAAGTCGTCTCCGTGGTGCTCGAACGCCGCCCGCAAGACGCCCGCGCGGTACCGATTCCTGAAAGCTGCCCGGTGTGCGGTTCCCATGTGGAACGCACCCAACTGGTCAAGCGCAGCAAGGGCAAGGAAACCGTCAGCGAAGGCGCGGTGTACCGCTGCGTCGGGCGCCTGGCGTGTGGCGCGCAGTTGAAGCAGGCGATTATCCACTTTGTCTCGCGCCGTGCCATGGACATCGACGGCCTGGGTGACAAGACCATCGAGCAATTGGTGGACGAAAAACTCATCGGCTCGCCGGCCGACCTCTACAAGCTCAAGTATGAGCAGGTCATCGACCTGGAAGGCTTCGCCGACATCTCCAGCAAGAAGCTGATCGCGGCCATCGAAAACAGCAAGACACCAACCCTGGCGCGTTTTATCTATGCGCTGGGCATCCCCGACGTGGGCGAGGAGACGGCCAAGGTGCTGGCGCGGTCCCTGGCGTCCCTGGAGCGCGTGCAGCAGGCCTTGCCGGAAGTGCTGACGTACTTGCCGGACGTGGGCCTGGAAGTGGCGCACGAGATCCACAGTTTCTTTGAAGACAGCCACAACCAGGAGGTGATCGGCGCGCTGCTGTCGCCGGACGAGTGCGGCCTGCAATTGCAGGATCAGGGCGACCTGAGCGCCGAGTTCGCCGCCAGCACCACCTTGGGCGGCTTGCTCGACAAGCTGCACGTGCCTAGCGTCGGCCCGGGTGCAGCGCAGAAACTCGCGGACAAGTTCGGCAGCCTCGAAGGCGTAATCAAGGCCGACTGGCTGGACATGCGCCAGGCGCTGCCCGAGAAGCAGGCCAAGGCCGTGCGTGAGTTTTTCGATAATCCTGATAACGCCAACCGCGCCCTGGCCATCGAGCAGCAGCTCAAAGACTTCGGCATGCATTGGGAGAGCGAAAAAAAGGTCGTCGAAGGCCTGCCCGAAGCCGGTCACACCTGGGTGCTCACCGGCTCCCTGGAGCTGATGAGCCGCGACGTGGCCAAGGACAAGCTCGAAAGCCTCGGTGCCAAGGTGGCGGGTTCCGTCTCGGCGAAAACCCACTGCGTGGTGGCCGGGCCGGGTGCCGGTTCAAAACTGGCCAAGGCCAGCGAACTGGGGCTCAAGGTCCTCGACGAAGAAGCCTTCGTCGCCTTCCTGGCCAAGCACAACATCACCGTCTGATGATGATCGTTCCCACGCTCCGCGTGGGAATGCAGCCCCGGGCGCTCTGCGCCCAAAGCGTGACGCTGAGCGTCACAAGAGGCGTTCCCACGCAGAGCGTGGGAACGATCTTACGCGGGAAATGATCTAGTCTCAGTCATCCAGGGGAGAGATCGCCATGTTCCGTTACTTCGAGCAGCTCAGTTCACGCATCGCCGCCCCCTTCGTGGCCGGGCCGTCTCGCGACGGCAAGGTATGGCAATGCCGCTGCGGCCAATCCCTGTTCTTTCGCAACAGCCAATGCCTGGCCTGCCAGGCGCTGCTGGGCTACCAGCCGCAACAAAGTCGGCTCGCCTCCCTGCAACCCGGCCCCGTGGAAGGCACGTGGCTACAAGACGGCAATCTCGACGCCGGCGCCTTCCGCCGCTGCGCCAACCTCGACACCCCGGCCGCCTGCAACTGGCTGATCCCCGCCCATAGCACCGCGCCGCTGTGCGTGGCGTGCAGCCTCAACCGCACCATCCCCGACCTGTCTATCCCGGAAAACCCCGAACGCTGGCGCAAAGTGGAGATCGCCAAGCGCCGCCTGGTGGCCCAGCTCATCAGCCTCGGCTTGCAAGTGGTGCCCAAGAGCGTCGACGAAGACACGGGCCTGGCCTTCGATTTTGTCGGTATCGACCTTGAAGGCAACGCGCCCATGACCGGCCACGCCAATGGCCTGATCACCCTGGACATCAAGGAAGCCGACGACGCCCACCGTGAGAAAGTTCGCGTACAGATGCGTGAGCCTTACCGCACCTTGCTGGGGCATTTTCGCCATGAGGTCGGCCATTACTACTGGGATCGCCTGATCGCCAATACCCATTGGATTGAACCGTTTCGCCGCCTGTTCGGCGACGAACGCGCCAGCTACGCCGACGCCCTCGACCAGCACTACCAGAACGGCCCGCGCCCCGGCTGGCAACAGACCTGCGTCAGCGCCTACGCTACCATGCACCCTTGGGAAGACTGGGCTGAAACCTGGGCTCACTACCTGCACATGATGGATGCAGTCGATACGGCGCTCGGCTTTGGCATGAGCGCCCGCGAGATGGATCTGGATTACCAGCCGTTCCCCCTCAGCACCCTCTACGACCCCGAACATCCTGGCGGCGTGGCGTTCCTGTCGTTCGTCAACGCCTGGATCGAACTGGCCGGCATGCTCAACGAACTGTCACGCAGCATGGGCCAGCCGGATTTCTATCCCTTCGTGCTGCCACCGGCGGTGATTGCCAAGTTGCACTTTATCCACTTGGTCATCCAGGAGGAGGGCGGAAGGGCGGATGAGGTCCTACAGGCCCAGTGAAATGGCTTTTCTGTGGGAGCTGGCTTGCCTGCGATAGCATCACCTCGGTCCAGCTGACCGACCGCGTCGCCTGCATCACGGGCAAGTGCTTGAGCCATCAGCTATTTTTAATCTGGAGCGAACGGTTGTAACTTCCGATGAGATCGGTACAATGGCCCCGCTTGCCGAGAGGCAGGCGTCGTTATGGTGACCCCATCGGTCCCCCCGCAACGATTACCCGTGAACCTGGTCAGAGCCGGAAGGCAGCAGCCACAGCGGGAACATTGTGTGCCGGGGTGTGGCTGGTGGGGTTGCCTCCATAACGCTCTCCCTTGCAGTACCTCTTCTGCGTCAAATCAAAAAATCTTTTATCTAGCCACCTGCTCAACTTATTGCGCAGCGATGACGCCTGTCTCACAACTTTAAATTCCCCCACTTTACAAGCCAAAACCACCTTGTTAGTTTGCGCCGCCAGCTTGTTTCAGAATGTGACAAGTGTGCGGAATTGATATTGAAGTGCTATCACTTCTTTAACTAACAAGGATGTTTGTGATGAAAAGCCTGCAAGGGTTGCCCCGACTTATCAGTGCGTCGGTGGGCGCCCCCGGTAAAGCCCGCAACTTGCCCGCCGATGTGCAGTGCATCCAGTATTTATTCAATCTGATCATTCCCAAGCTGGGTTTTCCGCTTGCCGAGAACGGCAAGTGCGACGGCCAGTTGGTGCAGTGCATCAGCCAGTATCAGTTCCGCCATCTCAAGTACGCGCACCCCGATGGGGTGATCGATCCGACGGGCCGCACCTTCAACAGCCTGATCGAAGAAGCGGTGAAAGTGCCGGTGAAGGCCTTCCCGGCGATGCGCATCCCGAGCTTTCTCAATGTGTTCGGCAATAACCAGGGCGATGCGGTGCAGGCCACGGTCAATGTGTACCTGGACCGCATGCGCGCCATGGTCGAGGCCGAGCGGCGCAACCGCCAGTTGGTGCTCCAGGCCACGTGCGACGGGGGCATGACCCTGACTGAAAGCGACTTCCAGAACGCCGCCAAGCAGTTGGGCAACGGCATCTCGGTCAATATCATCAAGGCGTTCGCCACGGTTGAATCGGGCGGGCGCTCGGGGTTCGGGCCGGCGAAGTTGCCGGTGATCGCTTTTGAGGGGCACCTGTTTCGCAAGTACACCAAACACATCTACGACCAGGCGCATCCGCTGCTGTCGTATCCCTATGTGCGAAAAGCCGGGCCGCAGTGGCAGGTCAATAATAAGGATCAAGTCAAGGCCTGGGAGACCATGGCCACCGCCTTTGCGTTGGATCAGGAAGCGGCGTTGATGTCGGCGTCCTGGGGCATGTTTCAGGTGATGGGTTTTAACTTCGCGGCGTGCGGTTACAAGACGGTGTTTGAGTTTGTCGCGGCATTAAAGATCAATGCCGGCAGCCAACTTAGAGCGTTCCTGAGTTTTTGCAGTCAGAGCCCGACACTGATGAAAGCCATGAAAGACAAGGATTACGTGGCCATGGCGCGTAACTATAACGGCAAGGATTACGGTAACTATGACGTGCTTATCGAAAAAGCCTACAACGCACTTGAAGGGAAAAAATAAGATGATGCGTGTTCTGACGATGGGTGTGTTGTCGCTGTGCGCCGTGGCCCCGGCATTTGCGGGTGCGCCTGCGCTGCATTCGGGCATGTATGAAGGGCTGATGCTGGCGGTGACGCCCGAGCACCGGGTGGAAGGTTTTTACGCGGAAGAACTGGGGGAGGGCGTCAGCAGATGCGCGTTCTACCTACAAGGCAGCGGGAACGAACTGACCACCTGGCTCGTCGATGCCTACCCTGGCAGCGTGACACCGTCCGCCGACGGCGTGACCTTGACCGTGGAACAGGGCCGCCAGCATGCCGGCTGCATGAATGTGCTGATGCCGGAAATTGCCACGGGGCTGGACCTGACCCAGACCGCGAATAAACAGTGGATTGGTTTGGTGACGGTGGCCGCCGACAAGGTTTACCTGCTGAAAACCCCGGGGGCCAAGGCGGCCAAGCGTCCGTATATCGTCAAGGATGATGTGGTCGGGGTACTGGCCTTCAAGGATGGCTGGGCGCAGGTTGAGTTCATCAATGCGCAGAATCGTTCGTTTACTGGCTGGATCAGCCAGGATCAATATGCGCGCTTGAAGGCCCCTGGAAGCTGACCTGCACTGTGGGAGCTGGCTTGCCTGCGATGGCATCACCTCGGTAGGTCTGACACACCGAGGTGCCTGCATCGCAGGCAAGCCAGCTCCCACAGAAGCCTGCTACCACATCAGCCGAAGGTTTCGCGTAGCAGCCCGGCGAACGCATCCCTGGCCAGATGCCGCTGGGTGTCCGCGTGCCAGAACAGCAGATTGTCCACCGCCTGCAACTCCTCAAACCGATACGACGCCAGCTGATTGGCCTGCTCATAGCGGGCCAAAATGCCCTCCGGCGCCAACGCCACGCCAATCCCTGCGCTCACGCAACCAATGATCGTGCCCCAACTGGCGTAACTGGCAATGCTTGGCTTGAAGGCCTGGGGCTTGACCCAGTTCTCCAGCGCCGCGCGATAGGGGCAGCCCGGTGGCCACACCAGCAACGTGCGCCCGGCCAGGTCTTCGGCGCTATGGATCGGCGCGCTGGACGCACTGGCAATCAGCACCAGGCGTTCGCTGTAGACCACGCTGTGCTCGAGCTTGGCGCGCTTGCCGCCGCTGGCCACCAGTGCCACGTCCAGGCGATGGTGTTGCAGGTCGTCGAGCAGTTGGCTCCAGGCGCCGGTCACCAACTCCAGGCTGACGTCCGGGTAGCGCCGGTGATACTCCGCCAACAGCGGCGGCAGGCGCCCGCTGGCGCTGGACTCCACCGCGCCGATACGCAAGGTGCCACGGGGGATGGCGTTGGCGTCCACGGCGCGTTTGGATTCGTCCACCAGCGCGAGGATGCGTTCGCAGTACTCCAGGAAGATCTCGCCGGCGGCACTGATCGCCAGCCCGCGTCCGGCTCGGATAAACAGCGGCGTGCCCAACTCGTTTTCCAGTTGCTTGATGCGCGTGGTGATGTTGGACGGCACGCAGTGCAATTGCACGGCGGCCTGGGCCACGCTGCCGGTTTGCGCCACGGCTCGCACCATCTTCAGTTGGGCCAGTTCCATTGCTCAGTTCCAGTGATTGCAGAAGTCAGAAACGGTTAATTGTCCTGCGCGTTACCGGGGTCAAGACTGACGGCATTCCTTCCCTGTTTCTGGATGCCTTCGATGAAATCCCCGTCACCCGTGAAGCTTACGCTAGTGGTTGCCAGCGTCATCCTCTGTTGGGCTTATTCGCCGATTGGCGTGCACATGGGGCTGCACAGCTACAGCCCCGGGCAATTGGCCTTGCTGCGATTTCTGATTGCGTCGCTGTTCATGGGCGGCGTGGCGCTGGTGATGGGGATCGGCCGGCCGCGCCTGCGGGATCTGCCGTGGTTGTTGGTGCTGGGTTTTTTCGGCGTGTTTCTGCACCACACCAGCCTTAACTATGGGCAGCAGTTCGTCACGGCGGCGGCGTCCAGCGTGTTGGCGCAGTCGGCGCCGCTGTTCAGCGTGTTGATCGCTTTTTTCGCCTTGAAGGAGCGGGTCAGCGCCTGGCGCTGGGGGTGTGTGTTGCTCGGTTTGCTGGGCGTGCTGGTGGTGATCTGGGGCGATCAGGGCGTGGCAGACATCGACCCGCGTGGCCTGTTGATCCTGCTGGCGGCGCTGTCGTGGAGTGTGTATTTCGCTATCCAGAAGCATTATTCCCATCGCTACAGCCCGCTGACGATGGCGTGCTACATGGTGTGGGCGGGCACCTTGATGCTGTGCGTCAACCTGCCCGGCCTGCCCGCCGCCGTGGCGCAGGCGCCGTTGCCGGAGAACCTGGCGGTGCTGGTACTGGGGATTTTTCCCAGCGCCTTGGCGTACCTGGCCTGGGCTTATGTGTTGAAGCATGTCGAGGTCAGCCGCGCGTCGGTGGCGATGTACCTGATCCCGCCGGTGGCCATGCTGATGGCTGCGACGCTGCTCGGCGAGCACATTGCCGCGCAAGTGGTGCTGGGCGGGGTGATCGTGCTGGCCAGTGTGGCGGCGATCAGTCTGGAGGGGCGCTGGCTGCGTGCTCCCCGGTGTACAGCTGGATGATGTCGTCGATTTCGCCGGACATTTTCATTCGCAACAAGGTGCGCAGGATGCGTTGCACCGGCACATTCGGGTCGTTGCGCACGGTGCAGCCCAGGCTTTGCTCCTCGATCACCGCGACTTTATGCAAGCGCCGACCGGGCGCCAGGCGTTGGTTGAAGCGGTCGAGTATCCATTCATTGGTGACCGCGTACTTGAAGCGACCGGCCACCAGTTTGTGCAGCACCTGCTCTTCACTGCGGGCGTCGTCACGGATGAGCTGGCCGCTGGCGAACAAGGGGTCGAGGGTGGTGTAGCGGTAGTTGAGCACCGTGCCGATCAACTGCGGTGCCAGCTTGCTCAACTCCACGGTCTGCGCGGGCACATGGGTGCTGACCAGCAGGTTGCGCTGCACAAACAGCGGAATGCTCCAAGTGTAGTCGCCGGACATGTCATCGACCCACGCCTGGGCGACATAACAACGCACATCAATCTCGCCGTGCTCCATGGCGGCGGCGATGCGCGCCCGTGCCAGCACGTGGAAGTGCGCCGGGCGCCCGACCTGGGTGGCGAGGCTAGACATCAAGTCATACAAAATGCCCTGTGTGGGCCGGCCGTCCTCCAGTTGCACCATGGGCATCGCCCAACTGTCGGAAACCGAGAAGCGCAGCGGTGCAGGCGCCGCTAGGCTAGCCGTGGCAATCATCCATAAAGCGCCCAGGACTACGCGCATATGCTCTCCGGGTTCAGGCCTTTTCGGGGCCAGTGCGATGAGCTTAGTCAGATTAGGCGAGCGTGCCGGATGCAATTTCCCCCTTGCTCCGCTAGCATTACCGGCTTCCGCTTCCCAGTTGCGACGGTTTTCGATGAGTTATCAGGTTCTTGCACGTAAATGGCGTCCGCGCTCGTTCCGCGAAATGGTCGGCCAGACCCATGTGCTCAAGGCTCTGATCAATGCCTTGGACAGCCAGCGGCTGCACCACGCCTACCTGTTCACCGGTACACGCGGGGTGGGCAAGACCACCATCGCGCGCATCATTGCCAAATGCCTGAATTGTGAAACCGGTATCACTTCGACGCCCTGCGGCACCTGCTCGGTGTGCCGGGAAATCGACGAAGGGCGCTTTGTCGACCTGATCGAGATCGACGCCGCGAGCCGCACCAAGGTCGAAGACACCCGCGAGCTGCTGGACAACGTGCAGTACGCGCCCAGCCGCGGCCGCTTCAAGGTCTACCTGATCGACGAAGTGCACATGCTGTCCAGCCACTCCTTCAACGCCTTGTTGAAAACCCTGGAAGAGCCGCCGCCCTACGTCAAATTCATCCTGGCCACCACCGACCCGCAGAAACTTCCTGCAACGATTCTGTCGCGGTGCCTGCAGTTCTCCCTGAAAAACATGACCCCCGAGCGCGTGGTCGAGCATTTGACCCACGTGCTGGGCGTCGAGAACGTGCCGTTCGAAGACGACGCGCTGTGGCTGCTCGGCCGTGCCGCCGATGGTTCGATGCGTGACGCCATGAGCCTCACGGACCAGGCCATCGCCTTTGGTGAAGGCAAGGTCATGGCCGCCGATGTGCGCGCCATGCTCGGCACCCTCGACCATGGCCAGGTGTTCGACGTGCTGCACGCGCTGATCGAAGGCGACGCCAAGGCGTTGCTCGAAGCCGTGCGCCACCTGTCGGAGCAAGGCCCGGACTGGAACGGCGTGCTCTCGGAAATCCTCAACGTGCTGCACCGTGTCGCCATCGCCCAGGCCTTGCCTGAAGGCGTCGATAACGGTCACGGCGACCGTGACCGCGTGCTGGCCCTGGCCCAGGCGCTGCCGGCCGAGGATGTGCAGTTCTACTACCAGATGGGCCTGATTGGTCGTCGCGACCTGCCCCTGGCGCCAGACCCGCGAGGTGGTTTCGAAATGGTCCTGCTGCGCATGCTGGCGTTCCGGCCCGCTGACGCGGCAGATGCGCCGAGACAGCCGCTAAAGCCAGTGGGGATCAGCCAGGCCACAGTTGATTCCGCCAAACCAGTGGCTGGCGCGGCGGTTGTCGCGCCAGTGGTTGCTATACCCGCACCGGCTCCCGAGCCGGTGGTGGTCGCGCCGGAACCGGTTGTTGAATCCGAACCCGAGCCCGCGCCGGTCGTTGACCTGCCGTGGAACGACCCGGTGGAAGCCGAGGCCGAACCCGAAGCCGAGCAACAGCCGGCCGTGGAGCCCGTGCTGGAAACCACCGGCGAACAGCCCGAGCTGACGCCAATGCCCACGCCGACCCCGGACAGCGCGGTGCCCGACGCCCCTGAATGGGTGTCTGCACCCGTGCCGGAGCCGACCGTCGCCCAGGTTGAAGCGGCTGTGCCGGGTATCGACGACGACGAACCACCGCTGGACGAAGACTACATCGAGCCGGACATGGATTCGGCCTACAGCTACCTGGACGACCTGGCCAGCGAGCACACCGCCGAGCCAGCCCCCGAGCCCGAGGCGGAACCCGCTGCGGCGCCGGCCACCGGCCTGGCCCTGCAATGGCTGGAACTGTTCCCGAAACTGCCGATCTCCGGCATGACCGGCAGCATCGCCGCCAACTGCACGCTGATCGCCATTGACGGCGACCACTGGCTACTGCACCTGGACCCGGCCCACAGCGCCCTGTTCAACGCCACCCAGCAACGTCGCCTGAATGACGCACTGAACCAGTACCATGAGCGCACGCTGACCATCGCCATCGAGTTGATCAAGCCTGAGCAGGAAACCCCGGCCCAGGCCGCGACCCGCCGGCGCATCAACCGTCAGCGCGAAGCCGAGGACTCGATCCACGCTGATCCGCTCATCCAGCAAATGATGCAACAGTTCGGTGCGGTCGTCCGTCACGATACTATTGAACCTGTCGAAGCCCCGGTGCCCCAGGCATCCTGACACCGGGCTACTAACTTGATCCACGTACTTTGAGGTGATTCCCATGATGAAAGGTGGCATGGCCGGCCTGATGAAGCAGGCGCAGCAGATGCAGGAAAAGATGGCCAAGATGCAGGAAGAACTGGCCAACGCCGAAGTCACCGGTAAAGCCGGTGGCGATATGGTCAGCGTGGTGATGACCGGTCGTCACGACATCAAACGCGTGAGCATCGACCCAAGCGTATTGCCAGGTGTTGGCGAAGACGACCTGGAAATGCTCGAAGCGCTGTTCGCCGCGGCCGTCAACGACGCCGTGCGCAAGATCGAAGCCAACAGCCAGGAAAAAATGGGCGGCGTGACCGCTGGCATGCAACTGCCACCGGGCATGAAGCTGCCGTTCTGATTCGCGAGCCTTAGCTACACTCGAATGCCAGGCCATGTGCCTGGCATTTTTTTTGCGCGCGCCACGACCCATGTGGGAGCTGGCTTGCCTGCGATGCAGTCACCTCGGTGCTACGGATAAAACATCGAACCCCAACCGCTCTATCATGGTCTGCACCTTATACCGATGGATTCGCGAAAGGAGCCCCAGATGCCTCAACAACCGACTTTGAACCAGCGCATTGTCCTGGTCTCACGCCCCGTGGGCGCCCCCACCCCGGAAAACTTCCGCCTGGAGCGTGTGAATCTTCCGGAGTTGGCAGACGGCCAAGTCCTGCTAAAGACCTTGTACCTGTCCCTCGACCCCTACATGCGCGGACGCATGAGTGACGCGCCGTCCTACGCCGCTCCGGTGGAAATCGACGAAGTGATGACCGGCGGCGCTGTCAGCCGTATCGAGCAGTCGCGCAATCCGAAATTCGAAGTGGGTGATCTGGTGGTCGGTGCCACCGGCTGGCAAAGCCACAGCATTTCCGACGGACACAACCTGATACCGGTGCCGAAGGGCCTCGCCAGCCCCTCCATGGCCTTGGGCGTGCTCGGCATGCCGGGCATGACCGCCTACATGGGCCTGATGGATATCGGCCAGCCCAAGGCTGGCGAAACCCTGGTGGTGGCGGCGGCGTCCGGCGCGGTGGGCTCGGTGGTAGGGCAAGTGGCCAAGCTCAAGGGCTTGCGTGTGGTCGGTATCGCCGGCGGTGCGGACAAGTGCCGCTACGTGGTGGAAGAGTTGGGCTTTGATGCCTGTATCGATCACAAGAGCGCGGACTTCGCCGATGAACTGGCCCAGGCCTGCTTCAAGGGCGTGGACATCTACTTCGAAAACGTCGGCGGCAAGGTGTTCGACGCGGTGCTGCCGTTGCTCAACCCCAAGGCGCGCATCCCGTTGTGCGGGTTGATCGCCGGCTATAACACCCATCAGCCGCCGAGTGGCCCCGACCGGCTGCCGGCACTGCAACGCACGTTGTTGACCAAGCGCGTGCGCATCCAGGGTTTTATCGTGTTTGACGACTACGGCGACCGCCACCCGGAGTTCATCAGCGCCATGGCGCCGTGGGTGCGCGAGGGCAAGGTGAAGTTCCGCGAAGACGTGGTGGACGGCCTGGAGCAGGCGCCCGAAGCCTTTATCGGTTTGCTCGAAGGGCGCAACTTCGGCAAGTTGGTGGTGCGCGTCGCGCAGGATTGAGCATTTGACGCTAATCCGGGGCGCGGGTATAAACCGCGTCTCGTTGTTTTGTCGGACCCTTCGCCCATGAGCTTCAGCCCCCTGATTCGCCAACTGATCGACGCCCTGCGCACCTTGCCCGGCGTCGGCCAGAAAACCGCCCAGCGCATGGCGCTGCAACTGCTGGAGCGTGACCGCAGTGGTGGCACCCGGTTGGCCCAGGCCCTGAGCCAGGCCATGACCGGCGTCGGCCACTGCCGCCAGTGCCGCACCCTCACCGAAGAAGACCTCTGCCCGCAATGCGCCGACCCGCGCCGCGACGACACGCTGCTGTGCGTGGTGGAAGGGCCGATGGATGTGTACGCGGTGGAGCAGACCGGTTATCGCGGGCGCTACTTTGTGCTCAAGGGCCACCTGTCGCCGCTGGATGGCTTGGGGCCGGAGGCGATTGGCATCCCGCAACTGGTGGCGCGGATTGCAGAGCAGGGCACCTTTACCGAGGTGATCCTGGCCACCAACCCGACGGTGGAAGGCGAAGCCACGGCGCATTACATCGCGCAACTGCTGACCAACAAAGGCTTGATCACCTCGCGTATCGCCCATGGCGTGCCGTTGGGGGGCGAGTTGGAATTGGTGGATGGCGGCACGTTGGCGCATTCGTTTGCCGGTCGCAAGCCAATCGCGCTCTAAGCAACACGGCAACCCCCAATGTGGACGCTGGCTTCTGTGGGAGCTGGCTTGCCTGCGATTGCGGTGGAACAGCGACATTGATGTCGCCTGACACTCCGCTATCGCAGGCAAGCCAGCTCCCACAGTAGTTTTGTAGTGTTGGTGATATTTGTGTCTGGCTTGATAACCAAGCAAGCGCTTGGTAATTTCCCTCCACCTCACCGTGGAGCTTGCCGATGTCTGCCTATCAGGATTACTTCGACCCCAGCCACCAATTGGTCCGCGACAGCGTGCGCCGTTTTGTCGAGCGCGAGATGCTGCCGGGGATCGAGCAATGGGAGGAGGCCGAGAGCTTTTCCCGCGAGCTGTACCTCAAGGCCGGCGCGGCGGGGATCCTCGGTATCGGCTACCCCGAAGCCGTCGGCGGCAGCCATGAAGGGGATCTGTTCGCCAAGGTTGCGGCCAGCGAGGAGTTGATGCGCTGTGGCTCTGGTGGCGTGGTGGCCGGGCTCGGTTCGCTGGATATCGGCCTGCCGCCCGTCGTCAAATGGGCGCGGGCCGAGGTGCGCGAACGCGTGGCGCCTCTGGTGCTGGCGGGCGAGAAGATCATCGCCCTGGCCGTCACCGAGCCGGGCGGTGGTTCCGATGTGGCCAACCTGCAAACCCGCGCCGTCCGTGATGACGACTACTACCGGGTGAGTGGCAGCAAGACCTTTATCACCAGCGGCATCCGCGCCGACTTCTACACGGTCGCCGTGCGCACCGGCGGCCCGGGATTTGCCGGCATCAGCCTGCTACTTATCGAAAAAAACACCCCCGGGTTCACCGTCGGCCAACCCCTGAAGAAAATGGGCTGGTGGGCGTCGGACACGGCTGAATTGTTCTTCGACGATTGCCGCGTGCCTGTAGGCAACTTGATCGGCGCCGAGAACATGGGCTTTGCCTGCATCATGGGCAACTTCCAGAGTGAACGCCTGGCCCTGGCGCTGATGGCCAACATGACGGCGCAGATGGCCCTGGAAGAAAGCCTCAAGTGGGCCGCTCAGCGTGAAGCGTTCGGCAGGCCCATCGGCAAATTCCAGGTGCTCAAGCACCGGCTGGCGGAAATGGCCACGGCGGTGGAAGTCTCGCGGGAATTCACCTATCGCCAGGCGGCGAAGATGGCGGCGGGCAAGAGTGTGATCAAGGAGATTTCCATGGCCAAGAACCTGGCGACCGATACGGCGGATCGGGTGACCTATGACGCGGTGCAGATCCTGGGCGGGCAGGGGTATATGCGTGGCAGCCTGGTGGAGCGGCTGTATCGCGACAATCGCATCCTGTCGATTGGTGGGGGGACGCGGGAGGTGATGAACGAGATCATCAGCAAGCAGATGGGGCTGTAGTTTTGTAATGTTTTTCAGGGCCTCTTCGCAGGCAAGCCAGCTCCCACATTCGACCGCATTCCAAAGAATGTACTCGGTCAACTGTGGGAGCGGGCTTGCCCGCGAAGAGGCCAGTACAGGCGCCCGAAAAAACCGTTACTGCTCGCTCAGCGCAAACTGCGTCAAACAAAACGTCGGAATCCCCATATCTTCCAACCGCTGCGAGCCACCCAGCTCCGGCAAATCAATAATCGCCGCCGCTTCAAAGATCTTCGCGCCCATGCGTCGCACCAGATTCGCCGCCGCTATCAAGGTACCGCCCGTGGCGATCAGGTCATCGAACATCAGCACCGAGTCGCCTTCACATAGGCTGTCGGCATGCACTTCGAGGAAGGCTTCGCCGTATTCGGTCTGGTAACCCTCGGCCAGCACGTCGGCCGGTAGTTTGCCCTGCTTGCGGAACAGGATCAGCGGCTTATTCAACTGGTAGGCGATGATCGAGCCGATCAGGAAGCCCCGCGCATCCATCGCGCCGATGTGGCTGAAGTCGGCTTCGACATACCGTTGGGCAAAGGTATCGGCCACCAGGCGCAGGGCGCGGGGCGATTGGAACAGCGGCGTGATGTCACGAAAGATCACCCCAGGCTTGGGGAAGTCGATTACGGGGCGGATCAGGGATTTGATGTCGAACGAATCAGCGATCATCGTCGAAGAGTCCTGGGGCTGGAAACGGACTCGAAGTATACCTGCGGCCTCGCCGGTTGGCGCGGCCACAGGTGTCTGGATCAGCCTTTCGCTTAACCTTCGAGCGAGCCACCGGCCAGCGCACAGAGCTGGATCGGGTCGAGGATATGTACTTCCTTGCCCTCGGCGGCGATCAGTTCGTTCTGCTGGAAGCGGGTGAATACGCGGGACACGGTTTCCACCGCGAGGCCCAGGTAGTTGCCGATTTCATTGCGCGACATGCTCAGGCGGAACTGGTTGGCCGAGAAACCACGGGCGCGGAAACGTGCGGACAGGTTGACCAGGAAGGTAGCAATGCGCTCGTCGGCGGTTTTCTTCGACAGCAGCAGCATCATTTGTTGATCGTCACGAATTTCGCGGCTCATCACGCGCATCAACTGGCGGCGCAGCTGCGGCAATTGCAGGGCCAGTTCGTCGAGGCGTTCGAAGGGGATTTCGCACACCGACGTGGTCTCCAGCGCCTGGGCCGACACCGGGTGAATCTCGGTGTCCATGCCGGACAGCCCGACCAGTTCGCTGGGCAGGTGGAAACCGGTGATCTGCTCTTCGCCGCTGTCGCTCAGGCTGAACGTCTTCAACGCGCCGGAACGTACTGCATAGACGGAATCGAACTTGTCGCCCTGGCGAAACAGGAACTCGCCTTTTTTCAGTGGGCGGCCACGTTTAACGATGTCGTCCAGCGCATCCATGTCTTCCAAATTCAACGAAAGTGGCAAGCAGAGGGGGGCCAGGCTGCAATCCTTGCAATGAGCCTGGCTGTGAGCGCGCAGTTTAACTGGCTCGGACATTTCTTAAATCCTTGTGGGAAAACACACATAAGACGTAAGGGTAACGCACTGAGGGAGGGTGAGGCCAGCCTGTACAAAAAACCGGCAGGGGTATAAAGAATTTTCGCCAGGTGCCGATGGCTTGCTATCAACCCTGGAACCTGGATGTTCACAAGATGGCTTCCCTAACGCTTGACCTGGCAATGCGCACGCAGATTACGACGACGCCAGATACAAAAAAGCCCGTTGCTAAAACCGACGCCGCCGATCCCAAGGCCACCGACGAGACCAAACCTGCGGTCTCAGTGGTTATTTCCGGTGCGGCGATGAAAGCGGCGGCGGCCGAGAAAACCTCCAACAGTGACATCGACGACAGCGGCCTGGCAGACAACGTCAAACAGCTGTTGAAGATGATCCGCGAAATCAAGAAGCAGATCGCCGAGAAACAGGCGGAAATGGCGGCGGTCATGGCTGACAAAAGCTTGAGCCCCGATCAGGCCAGGGCCAAGGCCACTGCCCTGCAATCGGCGTTGGGTGCGCTGCAGGCCAGCCTGACCAGTGCCCAGGCGTCCTTGACCAAGGCGATGAAGGACCTGAGTGCCGGCGACGCGATCAAGGCCGCCAGCCTGGCAATGAAATAACCGCGCTCAAATCACCCGTGAAAACCGCTGCCTATTCTGGTGCTCCAGGTAGGCATCGAACACCATGCACACCGAGCGCACCAGCAGGCGTCCGGCCGGCAACACGCGAATGCCCTGGGCATCCAGTTCGATCAGGCCGTCGGCGGCCATCGCCTCAAGTTGCGGCCAGATGTCGTCGAAATACCCGCGAAAATCGATGTTGAAGGCCTGTTCGATCTTCTCGAATGCCAGGCTGAAATTGCAGATCAACTGCTGGATCACTTCCCGGCGCAAGCGATCGTCCGTGGTGCACACCAAGCCCCGGCTGGTGGCCAGTTGCGCGCTGGCCAGGGTGTTCTGGTAGGCGTTGAGGTCGCTGGTGTTCTGGCAGTACAGGTCGCCAATCTGGCTGATGGCTGACACGCCCAGCCCGATCAGGTCGCAATGACCGTGGGTGGTGTAGCCCTGGAAGTTGCGTTGCAAGGTGCCTTCTTCCTGGGCGATGGCCAGCTCGTCGTCCGGCAGGGCGAAGTGGTCCATGCCGATGTAGCGGTAGCCGGCCTGGGTCAGCTGTTCGATGGTGGTTTGCAGCATCAGCAGTTTTTCCGCCGGGGAGGGCAGGTCATCGGTGTTGATCCGCCGCTGGGGCATGAAGCGTTCCGGCAAGTGGGCGTAGTTGAACACCGACAGGCGGTCGGGTTGCAGCTTGATCACTTCTTCCACGGTGCGCGCAAAGTTGAGCGGGGTTTGCTTGGGCAAGCCGTAGATCAGATCGATATTGATCGAGCGAAATTGCAGGGTGCGCGCCGCATCGATCACCGCGCGGGTTTCTTCCAGGCTTTGCAGGCGGTTGACCGCCCGTTGCACCTCGGGGTCGAGGTCCTGCAGGCCGATGCTCACGCGGTTGAAACCCAGCTCACGCAACAGGCCCATGGTCGCCCAGTCGGCTTCGCGCGGGTCGATCTCGATGCCGTAGTCGCCGGAGTCATCGTCGAGCAGATTGAAGTGCTTGCGCAGGCAGCCCATGACCTGGCGCAGTTCGTCGTGGCTAAGAAAGGTCGGGGTGCCGCCGCCGAAGTGCAGTTGCTCTACCGGCTGTTTGGGGTCGAGGTGGCAGGCCACCAGTTGGATCTCCTGCTCCAGCCGTTGCAGGTAGGCATGGGCGCGGCCACGGTCCTTGGTGATGACCTTGTTGCAGGCGCAGTAGTAGCAGATGTTCGCGCAGAACGGCACATGCACATACAGCGACAACGGCCGTGCGGCCTTGCGGCTATCGCGCAGGGCGTGGAGCAGGTCGAACGTGCCAACCTGGCTGTCGAATTGTACGGCGGTGGGGTAGGACGTGTAGCGCGGCCCCGCCAAGTCGTAGCGGTGAATCAGATCGGTGTCCCAACGAATGGCGTCGAGCATGCGGGCGTTCCCCCGGATAGGCTAATGGGCCGAGTCTAGGGGCGTGGCGGGGATGGCATCTTGATTTGCATCAACGGGGAGCGGCGCTATGCCACATGGCGATTTAGTGGCCCATTAGCCAGTGCTGATGCGGGCCGGGTAACGTCCAAATCCCGAACACAATCACCAGCAAGCCGCCCGCCATCCTTATGCTGCGTTTGCGCAGTAACGCGGTGACCCGTTCAGCCGCCAGCCCGGTGGCCAGCAGCACCGGCCAAGTGCCCAAGCCAAACGCCAGCATCAACAACCCGCTGTCCAGCGCATTGCCCTGGCTCGCCGCCCACAGCAGGGTGCTGTAGACCAACCCGCACGGCAACCAGCCCCAGAGCGCGCCCAGCAGCAAGGCGCGCGGCAGGCTGGACACCGGCAGCAAACGGTTGGCAATCGGCTGGATATGCCGCCACAGGCCGCGCCCGAGGCTTTCGATACGGGTCAGGCCGCTCCACCAGCCGGCCAGGTATAGGCCCATGCTGATCAGCAGCAAACCGGCGAGCACGCGCATGAACACCGCTGCCGGGCTATCCGCCACGGCCCAGCCCGCCAGGCCGATCAGGACGCCAGCGGTGGCATAGCTGAGGATGCGCCCCAGGTTGTACGCCAGCAGCAGGCGAAAGCGGCGGCTGCGTTGCTCCTTGGGGATCGCCAGGGTCAGAGCGCCCATCAGCCCGCCACACATGCCCAGGCAATGGCCGCCGCCGAGCAGGCCAAGGATCAGCGCGGAGACCAGCAGCGGCGCCAATTCAAGCATGGGGCGGGTCTTTGGGGGGCTGTTCGGGGCCGTTGGCTTCGTCGACGGCGGCCAGGTGGTTGGGGTCCTGGTCGTCAAACAGCACGCTGTGGGCCGGGCCGTCGAGGTCGTCGTACTGGCCGCTGTCCACCGCCCAGAAGAAGATGTAGATGGCCACGCCGACTAACAGCAGCGCCGCTGGAATCATCACGTAGAGAGCTGGCATCGGTACTCCATGCCCGCCCGGCTCATGCCGGCAGCGGGCGGGTGACGGTAGGGGCGCTGGCGGCAGGCGCGCTCGGCTGGCGAGTCAGGCGCAGGGCGTTGAGCACCACGGTCAACGAACTGAGGGACATGCCGATCGCCGCCCAGATCGGCGTGATCCAACCCAGGGCAGCAAACGGCAGCATAAGGCCATTGTACAGCCCGGCCCACAGCAAGTTTTCAATGATTACCCGGCGGGTGCGGCGCGCCAGGGTGAAGGCTTGGGCCAGGGCGTCGAGGCGGTTGGACAGCAGCACCGCGTCGGCGCTGGTCTTGGCCAGGTCGGTGGCCGAACCCATCGCCACGCTGATATCGGCGGCGGCGAGGACCGGCACATCGTTGACCCCATCGCCAAGCATCAGCACCTTGCGGCCTTGCTGATGCAACTGTTGCAACACCTGCAGCTTGTCGTCCGGGCGCAGGCCGCCACGGGCTTCGTCGATGCCCAATTCGGCCGCCACGCTGGCCACCATCGGCGAGCTGTCCCCGGACAGCAACAAGGTGCGCCAACCGCGCGCCTTGCACGCCGCCAGCAGGGCCGGGGCGTCGCTGCGCAAACGGTCATCGAGGACAAACCAGGCGAGGGCGCCGTGGGTGTCGCCCAGCAGCAGCCATTGCCCGGCTTCGTCCGGTGAGGCGGGGATCGGGCAACCGCTGAGGGCGCAGACAAAACCGGGCTGGCCGATACGCAGCCGGCGCTCGCCGACACGGCCCTCCAGGCCCAGGCCGGGGGTGCTGAGCACTTCGTCGGCGGCCAGCGGGGCGCGGCCAAAGGCACGGGCTATCGGGTGTTCGGAGCGGTTTTCGAGGGCGGCGGCGAGGCCCAGGCAGGCATCGCTGTCCAGCGTACCCAGGGGGCGGATCGCGCGCAGGGCCAAGCGGCCTTCGGTGAGGGTGCCGGTCTTGTCGAAAATCACCGTGTCGATCTGGTTCAGGCCTTCCAGCACATGGCCGCGGGTCAGCAACAGCCCGAGTTTGTGCAGGGTGCCGGTGGCGGCGGTGAGGGCGGTGGGCGTGGCCAGCGACAGCGCGCAGGGGCAGGTCGCGACGAGCATCGCCAGGACGATCCAGAACGCGCGGGAGGCGTCCAGCTCCCACCACACCAGGCCGATCACGGCGGCGGCAATCAGCGAGCACAACAGGAACCACTGCGCGGCGCGGTCGGCGATTTGCGCCAGGCGCGGTTTTTCCGCCTGGGCCCGTTCCAGCAGGCGCACGATGGCGGACAGGCGCGTGTCGTGGCCGAGGGCGCGTACTTCGACGGTCAGCGCCCCTTCGACATTGAGGGTGCCGGCGGTGACGCTATCGCCAACCTGGCGCGGTTGTGGCAGGTACTCGCCGGTGAGCAGGGATTCATCGATGCTGGATTGGCCGTCGAGGATCACGCCGTCTGCCGGCAACACTGCGCCGGGATGCACCAGCACGCGATCCCCCAAGGCCAGTTCGCTGAGCAGGATGCGTTCGCTCTGGCCGTCACTCTTCAAGCGCAGGCACGACGCGGGCAAGAGGTTGACCAATTGCGCGGTGGCGGCGGCCGTCCGTTCCCGGGCACGGCGCTCCAGGTAGCGGCCGGCGAGCAGGAACAGGGCAAACATGCCCACCGCATCGAAATACAACTCGCCGACGCCGGTGATGGCGGTCCAGATCCCCGCCAGATACGCCCCGCCGATGGCCAGGGACACTGACACATCCATGGTCAGGTGGCGTGTGCGCAAGTCGCGCATCGCACCTTTGAAAAACGGCGCGCAGCTGTAGAACACGATGGGCGTGGTCAGGAACATCGCCACCCAGCGCAGGATCACGTGCAACTCGGGGCTCAGGTCGATGTTGAATTCCGGCCAGGTGGCCATGGTCGCCATCATCGCCTGGAACCACAGCAGCCCGGCCACGCCCAGCTGGCGCAAGGCCAGGCGGTTTTCGCTGGCCAGTTGTTCGGCCGCGCGGTCCGCTTGATAAGGGTGGGCGGCATAGCCGATATGGCGCAGCTCGCCGAGCAGTTGGCTCAGCGGCAACTGCCCGTCGGCCCAGCGCACTTGCAGGCGATGGTTGGACAGGTTCAGCCGCGCCTCGGCCACGGCGGGCAGGCGGCGCAAGTGTTTTTCGATCAACCAGCCGCAGGCGGCGCAGCTGATGCCTTCCATCAATAGGGTGGTTTCGGCCAGTTCGCCTTCGTGGCGCACGAAGGGTTTTTGCACGTCGGCGCGGTCGTACAGCGCCAGTTCGTCAAGCAGTTGCACCGGCAGCGCGTCGGGGTTGGCGGAGGCTTCGCTGCGGTGCTGGTAATAGCTTTCCAGGCCACCGGCGACGATGGCTTCGGCCACGGCCTGGCAACCGGGGCAGCAGAGCTCGCGGCGTTCGCCGAGGATCTGGGCGGTGAACCGGCTGCCGGCGGGGACGGGTAGGGCGCAGTGGTAGCAGGGGGTGGGGCTGGTCATGGTTCGGTTCCGCTGATCGTTCCCACGCTCTGCGTGGGAACGCCTCGCTGGACGCTCTGCGTCCGCTTTTGTGACGCAGAGCGTCACGGGCTGCATTCCCACGCGGAGCGTGGGAACGATCATGGGTGCTGTTACTTCTTCAGGTCTTCGGCACCTTGCAGCGGCTCATCCCCCAACAGCAAGTCCTTGTCGTGGCTGACCTGTTCCTCTTCGAACATGCGCCAGGTGCGGTCGCCTTCCACGCCGAGCAGTTCGACGAAACGGCGGCCTTCGACCTTGTCGGTGACCTGGCCGATGTAGCGGCCGGGTTCGCTGTCGCTGCGGGCCAGGTTGATCTTGCGATCCTTCTCGGGCTGCGTCGGGGAAATCAGGTTGAGCTCCAGGGTGGTCGGGTTGCTGTTGCCGGTCAGGTGCAGCTCGACTTCACCGGTCAACTCGTCCAGGTGCACCTTGGCGCGCAGTTGCAGGGTTTGGGCCAGCAGTTCGCGGTCCAGCGAGCGGTTGATGCCTTTGCCGGCCTCGTAGTAGTTGTCGTTGACCAGGTTGTCCGGGTTGTTCACCGCGATGGTCACCATGGACAAGGTCAAGGTTACCGAGCAGGCCAGGATCGCAATGATGATCCAGGGCCAGAGGTGCTTGTACCAGGGGCTTGCGGCAGTCGCTACGGGCATTGTTCTGCTCTCTATGTTTAACGGACTTGAGGGCCGATGAATCGGCTCTTGGCTTCGATACGCACGTCGGGGTCGTCGGCATCGGTGAGGATGAATTTGACCTCGTTGGTGCTTGACGGCAATTGCTCCGGCGCGCTGGACAGTTCCACCGGCATGCTGACGATATCACCGGCGGCCACCTTGATTTCGCGGCGGCCTTGCAGCTTGAGATCGGGCAGGCCTGCGGCGTCGAGCACGTAGGTGTGGTCGCGCTGGTCCTTGTTCATGATCTTCAGGCTGTAGACGTTTTCGATGCGGCCTTCGGCGTTTTCGCGGTAGAGCACGCGGTCCTTGCTCACGTCGAAGCCCACCAGCGAACGCATGAAGAACGCCGCCACCAGCAGGCTGATCATCGCCAGCAACACCAGCGCGTAGCCGATCAGGCGCGGGCGCAGCTTGTGGGTTTTTTGCCCGGAGAGGTTGTGTTCGGTGGTGTAGCTGATCAGGCCGCGCGGGTAGTCCATCTTGTCCATGATGTTGTCGCAGGCGTCGATACACGCCGCGCAGCCGATGCACTCGATTTGCAGGCCGTCGCGGATGTCGATCCCGGTCGGGCATACCTGCACGCACATCGTGCAGTCGATGCAATCCCCCAGGCCCTCGGCCTTGTAGTCGCTGCCTTTTTTGCGCGGGCCACGCAGTTCGCCTCGGCGTGGGTCGTAGGACACGATCAGGGTGTCCTTGTCGAACATCACGCTCTGGAAGCGCGCATACGGGCACATGTAGATGCACACCTGTTCGCGCAGCCAGCCGGCGTTGCCGTAGGTGGCGAGGGTGAAAAAACCCACCCAGAAATACGACCAGCCATCGGCTTGGCCAGTGAAGAAATCGAACACCAGTTCGCGGATCGGCGAGAAGTAGCCGACAAAGGTCATGCCGGTGACAAAACCGATCAGCAGCCACAGGGTGTGCTTGCTGAATTTACGCAGGAACTTGTTGGCGCCCATCGGCGCCTTGTCGAGCTTGATGCGCTGGTTGCGGTCGCCTTCGGTGACCTTTTCGCACCACATGAAGATCCACGTCCACACGCTTTGCGGGCAGGTATAGCCGCACCACACGCGGCCGGCGTACACCGTGATAAAGAACAGGCCAAACGCCGCAACGATCAGGATGCCCGAGAGCAGGATGAAGTCCTGGGGCCAGAAAGTGGCGCCAAAAATAAAGAATTTACGCTCTGGCAGGTTCCACCACACCGCCTGGTGACCGCCCCAGTTCAGCCACACCGTGCCGAAGTAGAGCAGGAACAGCCCGGCGCCGCCGAGCATGCGCAGGTTGCGGAACAGGCCGGTGAAGGCGCGGGTGTAGATTTTCTCGCGCGAGGCGTAGAGATCGATGGTCTTGGCTGGGGGGGTAACGTCATGTACCGGTATTTGGTCGCTCATCATTGCATCCCACGGCGGTGGAGATTTGCCTCGGCCAGTACGTGCCGGTCGGGGTCAAATTGGGGGTGTTGCAGTGGCCTAATGATACGCCCCTGATGATGTTGAACGGGGGCGACCTACATGATCTGGATCAATTGAATGGGCAAGTATGGTCGGTTTTTCCGGCACGGTCCCCAAAACACTGGAGAACCAATGTGGCAGCGGGCTTGCTCGCGAAAGCGCTGTGTCAGTCGGCTTATCCGTTACTGACAGACCGCTTTCGCGAGCAAGCCCGCTCCCACATTGTTTTGCGGTGTGTTTACTGTTCCTCAGCCTTTTTGTCCCCATGGGACAGGCTGTAAACATACGCGGCCAACAGATGCACCTTGTCGTTGCCTTGCATTTGCTCCTGCGCAGGCATCTGGCCCTGACGGCCATAGCGGATGGTCTGCTGCAATTGCGCGAAGCTCGAACCGTAGATGAACGCACCCGGGTGGGTCAGGTCGGGCGCGCCCATCGCTGGGGTGCCTTTGCCGGCCGGGCCGTGGCAGGCCACGCAGTTGGTGGCGAAAAGTTTTTCGCCGTTGGCTACGTCAGCCTTGGCGCCTTCCGGCAGCTTGCGGCCATCGAGGTTGGTCAGCACGAAGCCGGCCACATCGGCCACGCCTTGTTCGCCAATCACTTCAGCCCAGGCTGGCATGACTGCGTGGCGGCCTTTGAGGATGGTTTCCTTGATGGTTGCCGGCTCGCCGCCCCAGCGCCAATCGGCGTCGGTCAGGTTGGGGAAACCGTAGGCGCCCTTGGCGTCGGAACCGTGGCACACCGAGCAGTTGGAGGCGAACAAACGGCCACCCATCTTCAAGGCTTGCGGGTCCTTGGCCACTTCTTCAATGGGCATCGACGCGAATTTGGCGAAGATCGGCCCGAACTTGGCTTCCGACTTGGCCATTTCCTTTTCCCATTCGTGCACGCCGGTCCAGCCGGTCTGGCCGTTGGCGAAAGGGGTTTGCTTGTCGTTGTCGAGGTAGTTGTAGCCCGGCAGCACACCTTTCCAGTTGCCCAGGCCCGGGTACAGCACCAGGTAACCGAGGGCGAAGATGATGGTGCCGACGAACAGCATGAACCACCACTTAGGCAGCGGGTTGTCGTACTCCTCGATGCCGTCGAACGAGTGGCCGACGGTTTCGTCGGTTTGTTCGCTGCGCTGCCCCCTGCGGGTCGACAGCAACAGCCAGGTCAGGGCGAAGATGGTTCCCAGACTGAGGACTGTGACGTACAGACTCCAGAACGTAGTCATTCTTTGTTACTCCTAGAAGCTTGCTCGACGTGCTTGATGGCTTCGGGATCATCCGCAAAGGGCAGCATGGTTGCGTCGTCAAACTCCGACTTGCGGCGGGGGCTGAACACCCACAGCGCCAGGCCGACAAAGGCCACCATCACCACAACGGTGCCCAGGCCTCGAATCATCCCGATATCCATGTAGGTCACCGTTTGCTTTTGATGATGGTGCCAAGGCCTTGCAGGTAGGCCACCAATGCGTCCATTTCGGTCTTGCCCTTCACGGCTGCGGCTGCACCGGCGATGTCTTCATCGGTGTAGGGCACGCCCAGGGTGCGCAAGACTTCCATCTTCTTCGCGGTGTCCTTGCCGTCGAGCTTGTTTTCCACGAGGAACGGGTACGCCGGCATTTTCGACTCAGGCACCACGTTGCGCGGGTTGTACAAGTGCGCGCGCTGCCAGTCATCGGAGTAACGTCCGCCGACACGGGCCAGGTCCGGGCCGGTGCGCTTGGAACCCCACAGGAACGGGTGGTCCCACACGCTTTCGCCGGCGACCGAGTAGTGGCCGTAGCGTTCGGTTTCGGCGCGGAACGGGCGGATCATCTGCGAGTGGCAGCCGACACAACCGTTGGCGATGTAGACGTCGCGGCCTTCCAGTTCAAGGGCGGTGCGCGGCTTCATGCCTTCGACCGGCTTGTTGGTCACGTCCTGGAAGAACAGCGGAACGATCTGGGTCAGGCCGCCGATACTCACGGCGATGACCATGAAGAAGGCCAGCAGGCCGATATTCTTCTCGACTACTTCATGCTTCATCAGTGCGCTCCCACTACGGCGATCTTGGCGGCGGCTTCAGCTTCTACCGGGTCGGCGGCACGCACGGTGCGCCACACGTTGTAGGCCATCAGGAACATGCCGGAGGCAAAGAATGCACCGCCCAGGGCGCGCACGATGAAACCCGGATGGCTGGCTTGCAGCGCTTCGACGAAGGAGTAGGTGAGGGTGCCGTCATCGTTGATTGCACGCCACATCAGGCCCTGGGTGATGCCGTTGACCCACATCGAGGCGATGTAGAGCACGGTGCCGATGGTGGCCAGCCAGAAGTGCGCATTGATCAGCGCGACGCTGTGCATCTGCGGGCGACCGAACAGTTTCGGGATCATGTGGTACAGCGCGCCGATGGAGATCATCGCCACCCAACCGAGGGCGCCGGCGTGTACGTGGCCGATGGTCCAGTCGGTGTAGTGGGACAGCGAGTTGACGGTCTTGATCGCCATCATCGGCCCTTCGAAGGTCGACATGCCGTAGAACGCCAGCGATACCACCAGGAAGCGCAGGATCGGGTCGGTGCGCAACTTATGCCAGGCGCCCGACAGGGTCATCATGCCGTTGATCATGCCGCCCCAGCTCGGGGCCAGCAGAATGATCGACATCGCCATGCCCAACGACTGCGCCCAATCCGGCAGCGCGGTGTAGTGCAGGTGGTGAGGGCCGGCCCAGATGTACAGGGTGATCAGCGCCCAGAAGTGCACGATGGACAAGCGATACGAGTAAATAGGACGTTCGGCCTGTTTCGGCACGAAGTAGTACATCATCCCCAGGAAACCCGTGGTCAGGAAAAACCCTACCGCGTTATGCCCGTACCACCACTGGATCATCGCGTCCGTCGCCCCGGCGTAGGCCGAATAGGACTTGAACAGGCTGACCGGCAGCGAGGCGTGGTTGACGATGTGCAGCATCGCCGTGACCAAGATGAAGGCGCCGTAGAACCAGTTGCCCACGTAGATGTGCTTGGTCTTGCGCTTGACGATGGTGCCGAAGAACACCACGGCATAGGTCACCCACACAATGGCAAGCAAAATGGCGATGGGCCATTCCAGCTCGGCGTATTCCTTGGTGGTGGTGTAGCCCAGGGGCAGGGTGACGATGGCGCCGAGGATCACGGCTTGCCAGCCCCAGAAGGTGAAGGCGGCGAGGCCATCGGAGATCAGTCGCGTCTGGCAGGTTCGCTGCACGACATAGTAGGAGGTGGCAAACAATGCACATCCACCGAAGGCGAAAATCACCAGGTTGGTGTGCAGCGGGCGCAGGCGACCGAAGGTCGTCCAGGGCAAGCCGAAATTCAATTCCGGCCAGACCAGTTGCGAGGCGATGAACACCCCGAGCCCCATGCCAAGGATCCCCCAGACCACCGTCATGATGGCGAACTGGCGGACTACCTTATAGTTATAAGCAGTCGGACTGATTGCTGTGCTCATTCTAAGGTTCCACGGTTTAGGTTTTTTTATAGGTAAAAATCGGCCGCAAGTATGTAGAAAGCGAGAGGCCAATGCAACGCAACGCTGACCTGTGTCAAGGCGTTCCACGCCAGATTCTGCGCCCTTTCCCTGTTTTACGTAAGGATAAAGTCGGAGTTCGAAAGCTGATCAAGTGGACAGGAATTTTTTCGGGTCGCAACGGCAGTCGTCGCGTACACCAGAACCGGCCCGCTGTGGGGGAAGCGTAGACCCGAATGGCGGGAGGGGAAAGTTGTGCTTTGGAGGGGGTGTGACAAAAGGTCGCGAAGTCTCGGCGGGTGAAAGCCCGGTTATTCGTCCCAGGGATTGATCACCGTCACGCCACTGGATTTGAAGTCACTGACATTGCGTGTGACAACGGTGAGTCCGTGCACCAGAGCAGTCGCCGCGATCAGGGCATCGCTCTCGTTCGCCTG
The DNA here is from genome assembly GCF_053456465.1 of Pseudomonas acericola (SeqCode). NCBI lineage: Bacteria > Pseudomonadati > Pseudomonadota > Gammaproteobacteria > Pseudomonadales > Pseudomonadaceae > Pseudomonas > Pseudomonas acericola (SeqCode). The sequence goes on from NZ_JBRFJB010000001.1 coordinate 584,750, forward strand.
GTCGGGAACATGCAGGTGGGCACAACGCAGTGCAACGGCCGCATCCACCGGCAGGATTCGAGCATCGAACGCCGGCATCACATGGCGCTTGAGCCAGGTGCGCAAGACTTTGCCTTGGGCCGGGTCGCGCCGTTCCATACGTAGCACTCCCGTTTCCAACTCCTTCAACGTAATCACTGAGATAAACATGCGCGGTGCGATGACGCTCTTGGCCCAGGCGACGACGTTCGCGTCTGCCTGGGGTTTACGTAGTTCGGAAATAACGTTGGTGTCGAGTAGATACATCAAGAAAGGTCCACAGGGCGATGAGTGATCACGGCGCGTTCGGTCTCGAAGTCGATATCGGCGGCGTCCGGCATGACTAGCAAGTCAACGATGTCGGCGTTCAGTCCGGTCAATTTCTGGTAGTCCTCAATGCTTAGCAGTACATGGGCGGGTTTGCCGCGGTCGGTGATGAAAACCGGGCCTTGTCGCGTGGCTTTTTTGGCACCGCTTGTGTCTTGGTTGAATTCGCGGCTGGAAATAGTGGTGATAGTCATGGGATAGCTCCCCGAGTCAGGGTGAATGTAGGCACGTTACTACCTTGGCGGCGCGGGTGGCAATATTGTCCCCACAAAAAAGCCCCGCCAGTTTTCACTGAGCGGGGCTCGCGGGTTTACAAGGACTGACTATTGCTCGGTCTTTTGCTCCCCATGGGACAAGCTGTAAACATACGCCGCCAACAAGTGCACCTTGTCATTCCCTTGCAGCACATCCTGCGCCGGCATCTGGCCTTGGCGGCCGTGACGGATCGTCTGCTGCAACTGCGCCAGACTGGTGCCGTAGATGTAGCCAGCCGGTTTGGTCAGATCGGGCGCACCCATGGCTTCCATGCCAGTGCCTTGCGGGCCGTGGCAGGCGACGCAGGTGGTGTTGAACGCGGCTTGGCCAGCGGCCAGGTCGGCGCTGTTGTCTGCCGGCAATGGCAGCTTGGCCAGGTCGTGACGCACATAGGCGGCAACGTTTTTCACGCCGTCTTCACCGAGGATTTCACCCCAGGCCGGCATCGCCGCGTGGCGACCGTTGAGGATAGTGGTCTTGATCGCCTCGGCCGAACCGCCCCAGCGCCAGATGTTGTCCGCCAGGTTCGGGAAGCCGTACGCGCCCTTGGCGTCCGAACCGTGGCACACCGCGCAGTTGGAGGCAAACAGGCGACCGCCCATTTTCAACGCTTGCGGGTCTTTCGCTACTTCTTCCACGGGCATGGCTGCGAATTTGGCGAAGATCGGCCCGAACTTGGCGTCGGCCTTGGCCATCTCCTTGTCCCACTCCTTGTTCTGCGTCCAGCCGTCCTCGTAGCCTGGCAACACGCCTTTCCAGTTGCCCAGGCCCGGGTAGAGGATCAGGTAGCCAACCGCAAACACCAGGGTGCCGGCGAAGAGCATGAACCACCACTGGGGCAGGGGGTTGTCGTACTCCTCGATCCCGTCGAAGGCGTGGCCCATGGTCTGGTCCACGCTGCCCTTGGTCTCGCCCTTGCGGGTGCCGATCAACAGCCAGGTCAGGCCGATCAGGCTGCCCAGGGTCAGTACGCAGATCCATGTACTCCAAAATAGGGTCATGGCCGAGTGCTCCTTATTGCAGGCTCTTCTTGAGCGTCGGATGGAGAGGGTTCATCGGCGAACGGCAGCAGGCGCGCCTGCTCGAATTCCGCATTGCGCCGGTTGTTGAACACCCACAGCGACAGGCCGATAAAGGCGATGGCGACGACCAGCGTGCCAAGGCCGCGGATGGTGCCCGCATCGAATTCAAATCCCATGGCTCACCTCTTGCTCTTGATGGCAGTGCCGAGCACTTGCAGGTACGAAACCAGCGCGTCCATCTCGGTCTTGCCCTTGAGGCTGGCGACGGCGCCACTGATGTCGTCGTCGGTGTACGGCACGCCGAGGGTGCGCATCACTTTCAACTTGGTCTCGGTGTGGCTGCTGTCGACCGCGGCGGTGACCAGCCACGGGTAGGCCGGCATTTTCGACTCGGGCACCACGTTGCGCGGGTTGTACAAGTGCGCGCGGTGCCAGTCGTCCGAGTAGCGTGCGCCGACGCGCGCCAGGTCCGGCCCGGTGCGCTTGGAGCCCCACAGGAACGGGTGGTCCCAGACGCTTTCGCCCGCCACCGAGTAGTGGCCGTAGCGTTCGGTCTCTGCGCGGAATGGGCGAATCATCTGCGAGTGGCACTGCACACAGCCTTCGCGGATGTAGATGTCACGGCCTTCCAGTTGCAGCGCGGTGTAGGGCTTCATGCCTTCCACCGGCTTATTGGTGACGTCCTGGAAGAACAGCGGGACGATCTGGGTCAGGCCGCCGATACTCACGGCCAGCACCATCAGCAGCATCAGCAGGCCGACGTTCTTTTCAATCGTTTCGTGTTTCATCACTGACTCCTCAGGCCATCTGCGTGGCGGTGGCGGCTTCGACAGGTTGTGCCGAGCGCACGGTGCGCCAAGTGTTGTAAGCCATCAGGAACATGCCGCTGAGGAACACTGCACCGCCCACCAACCGCACGATGAAGCCAGGGTGGCTGGCCACCAGGGTTTCGACGAAGGAGTAGGTCAAGGTGCCGTCTTCGTTGACCGCACGCCACATCAGGCCCTGGGCGATGCCGTTGACCCACATCGAGGCGATGTAGAGCACGGTGCCGATGGTGGCCAGCCAGAAATGCGCGTTGATCAGGCCGAGGCTGTACATCTGCTCGCGACCGAAGATTTTCGGGATCATGTGGTACAGCGCGCCGATGGAGATCATCGCTACCCAGCCGAGGGCGCCGGCGTGTACGTGGCCGATGGTCCAGTCGGTGTAGTGGGAGAGGGCGTTGACGGTCTTGATCGCCATCATCGGGCCTTCGAACGTCGACATGCCGTAGAACGCCAGGGAGACCACGAGGAAGCGCAGGATCGGGTCGCTGCGCAACTTATGCCAGGCGCCCGACAGGGTCATCATGCCGTTGATCATCCCGCCCCAGCTCGGTGCCAGCAGTACCAGCGACATCACCATGCCCAGGGACTGTGCCCAGTCCGGCAGCGCGGTGTAGTGCAAGTGGTGCGGACCTGCCCAGATGTACAGGGTGATCAGTGCCCAGAAGTGCACGATGGACAAGCGATAGGAATACACCGGACGCTCGGCCTGTTTCGGCACGAAGTAGTACATCATCCCGAGGAAGCCGGCGGTGAGGAAAAAGCCTACCGCGTTATGCCCATACCACCACTGCACCATGGCATCCGTCGCACCGCCGTAGAGGGAGTAGGACTTGGTCAGGCTGACCGGGATTTCCAGGTTGTTGACGATATGCAAAATGGCCACGGTGATGATGAACGCACCGAAAAACCAGTTACCGACGTAAATGTGCTTGGTGTTGCGCTTCATCACTGTGCCGAAGAACACGATGGCGTAGGCCACCCAGACAATGGTGATGAGGATGTCGATCGGCCATTCCAGCTCGGCGTATTCCTTGGAGCTGGTGTAGCCCAGCGGCAAGGTGATCGCAGCCAACAGGATGACCAACTGCCAGCCCCAGAAGCAGAACGCGGCGATTTTCGGCGCAAACAGCTGGGTTTGGCAGGTGCGTTGCACCGAGTAGAAGGAGCTGGCGAACAGCGCGCAGCCACCGAACGCGAAGATCACCGCGTTGGTGTGCAACGGGCGCAGGCGGCCGAAGCTGGTCCAGGGTAAATCGAAATTCAGAGCAGGCCAGACCAATTGGGCGGCGAGAAAAACCCCGAGCCCCATGCCGACGATGCCCCACACCACCGTCATAATGGCGAATTGGCGGACCACCTTGTAGTTATAGGCGGTACTTAAAGTAGTGTTCATGGTTCCCCATCCACGGTTCAACCCAAGCAAATGCGGCACTTGGGCTGGAGTTATAGGCAGACTAAATAGCGAGGCAAGCATGGGCAAAGAGCACAAGGCCAGTATTGACGGGGATCAATGGGCGCAGTGTGTGCGGGAACACGGCTGGTTGTGGGATGTCGCAGCGAACGTTGCAGGGCATGAACCTGTGACGCTGATCCTGGCCCACGGCGCCGGTGCACCGATGGACTCAGCCTTCATGAACGACATGGCTGCACGCCTTGCCGCGCACGGCGTCAACGTGTTGCGCTTTGAGTTTCCCTACATGGCCCAACGCCGTGTGGACGGCGGCAAACGTCCACCCAACCCGGCGCCGAAACTGCTGGAAGCATGGCGCGAGGTGTATGCGCAAGTGCGACGTCATGTCGCTGGGAAACTGGCGGTGGGCGGCAAGTCCATGGGCGGGCGCATGGCCAGTCTGTTGGCCGATGAGTTGGGCGCTGATGGGCTGGTGTGCCTGGGTTATCCGTTCTATGCGGTGGGCAAGCCGGAAAAACCCCGGGTGGAGCATCTGGCCGGGTTGCAGACGCGCACCTTGATCGTGCAGGGCGAGCGCGATGCCTTGGGCAATCGGGCGGCGGTGGAGGGTTATGTGTTAGCGCCGGGCATCGAGGTGATGTGGCTGGTGGCGGGGGATCATGATTTGAAACCGTTGAAGGTTTCGGGGTTTAGTCATGAGCAGCATTTGGCGGCTGCGGCGTTGAAGGTTTCCAGCTTTCTTATGAGCACTGAGTAAAATCTGTGGCGAGGGAGCTTGCTCCCGCTGGAGTGCGAAGCGCTCCCAAACTTTTGGGGCCGCTGCGCAGCCCAGCGGGAGCAAGCTCCCTCGCCACAGTGGTTTACCGGTTAAACCGTTCTACCAGCGAATACTGGGTATTCGCCGTATGCGTCAGCTCTTCACTCAACTGCGCTGAATTCAACGCCTGCTCCGACGTCTGGTCCGCCAACAGCGCAATGGTGCTGATATTGCGGCTGATCTCTTCGGCCACCGAGCTTTGCTCTTCAGTCGCCGCCGCAATCTGCGTGGTCATATCGGTGATATGCGCTACCGCTTCACTGATCCCCACCAACGCCTGATCCGCTTCCATCACCCGTGCCACACCTTCTTCGGCCTGGCGATGCCCGGCGTCCATGGTTTGCACGGCGGCGGCGGCAGTCTGTTGCAGCTTGGCGATCAGGGCGTGGATCTGCCCGGTGGACTCAGCAGTCCGCTGGGCCAGTTGGCGCACTTCGTCGGCCACCACGGCAAAACCACGGCCCATCTCACCGGCACGCGCCGCTTCGATGGCGGCGTTGAGTGCCAGCAGGTTGGTCTGGTCGGCGATGCCTTTGATCACATCGACCACGCCGCCGATTTCATCGCTGTCTTTGGCCAATTGGGTGACGGTCACGCCCGTCTCGCCAACAGCCACCGACAGACGCTGAATCGCCTCACGGGTTTCCCCGGCGATATCGCGACCGCGGCCGGTCAGGCGGTTGGCTTCCTGGGTCGCATCGGCTGTGCGCTGTACATGGCTGGCGACTTCTTGGGTCGTCGCGGCCATCTGGTTGACGGCGGTGGCCACCTGCTCGGTCTCGACGCGCTGGCGTTCCAGGCCGCTGGAGCTGTTGTGCGCCAGGGTGTTGGACTGCGCCGCTTGGTCGTTGAGGTGTTCGGCGGTGTCTTGCAAGCGTGTCAGGCACGTCTTCAGACGCGCTTCCTGGCTGAGGATCGACATCTCCAGGCGCGCCTGGGCGCCACGGCTGTCGGTGTACATCTGCGCGATCAACGGGTCGGAGGTGGTCTGCTCGGCCAAGCGCAGCAAACGCTTGAGGCCGCGCTGTTGCCAGCTCAGGCCCAGCAGGCCCAGTGGCACCGACAACCCCGCCGCCAGGGCAAAGCCCCAGTGGGAGTTGAGCGACGCGCCGATCATGAAGCTCAACTGGCTGACCAGGATAAACGGCAGCCAGTCTTGCAACACCGGCAGCCATTTGTCTTTCTGGGGGATCGCCGACTTGCCCTGGTTGATGCGTTGGTAGAGCGCTTCGGCGCGGCGGATCTGCTCGGCGGTGGGCTTGATGCGCACCGATTCGTAGCCGACCACCTGGTTGCCTTCGAAAACCGGCGTCACATAGGCGTTAACCCAGTAGTGGTCACCGGTCTTGCAGCGATTCTTGACAATGCCCATCCATGGCAAGCCTTGTTTGAGCGTGGTCCACATATGCGCAAACACCGCTCCCGGAACATCCGGGTGACGCACCAGGTTATGGGGCGCGCGCAGCAGTTCTTCGCGGGTGAACCCACTGATCTCGACAAACGCGTCGTTACAGTAAGTGATCACACCCTTGGCATCTGTGGTGGAGATCAACCGTTGCTGAGCGGGGAAGGTACGTTCGCGCTGGGTAACGGGTTGGTTATTACGCATGATTGTTCAATCCGCAAGGCTTTCAGGGGTTATCGGCACGGGCAGGGGTTTATTTAACTTATTTTTGCAACAATCAACCGGCCAGCATCGGGTACGTAAACAAGCCGAAGTGAAGCAGATTCAAGCCGAAGTGCGTGGCAACCGCCGCGCCCAAGCCGCCGAAGCGATACGCCAGGCCATAACCGACCCCGGCAATGCTCGCCAGCAGTACCCACTGCCAACCCGCGCCCAGGTGCACCAGGCCGAAGAGCAGCGAGGCCAGCAGCAGCGCGAGATTGTCACCGTAGGGCAGCTGTTTGAAACGCTGGCTCAGCCCACCCTGGACGTAGCCACGGAACAGCGCTTCTTCCACCAGGGTGACCAACAGCAGATTGTTCAACACCCACAGCCACGCCTGCTCGGGCCATTTCGGCGCCCAACTGATCATGCCCAGCAACGCGGCGCCACCCAGCGCGGCCACGGCGGTCAAGGTCAACGCCAGCGCGGTGACGCAGATCGACAGGCGCAACGAACGGCGCGCCACGATCCACGGGCAGGCCAGCAGCAGCCAGAAGCCGATCAGCGGCTTGTCCTGGTTCAGGTACATGGAGAAGGGCACCGCGTCGGCGGTAAACCGCTGCGGGGCAATCCCGCGCCCATTGTAGAAACCCGGTAGCCAGTGCATCGCCAGGCCCAGGGCCAGCACGATAAACAAACCGTGGCCCAGGTAGCGCGCCCAAGGGGTGCGCTGCTGGCGCACGGCATACCCGGCCAGCAACAACAGGGCCACCGAGATGCCGGCGAGCAGGCCCAGTTGCCCATAGATCAGGGCCAGTACGTAGCCAATGGAAAGAAGCGCCAGGTACAGCCAGGGCAGTGCGAGCATGGGAAATCCTTGGAAAAATCTGGGCGGCATTATAGCGGCCGTCCTACAGGCGACACATGAAAACTCCGGTAATCGTCCTACAAGGTTTTAGCCAGCCGTCCTGGCCGCAACACCATCCACAACGCGCCGGCAATCAATAACCCGCCGTACACGTGCGCCATCGATAACGGCTCGCCCAGCAACAACGCCCCCCACAACACCCCGAACGGCGGGATCAGAAACGTAGTGGTCATCGACCGCACCGGCCCGATGGCGGTGAGCAAGCGGAAGTACAGCACGTAGGCCAGCGCCGTACACACCAGGCCCAACCCCAGCAACGAACCCCACACCGGCCAGCCGCCCCAACTCGCGGGCGGATGGCTGATGGCGCTGTAGGCAAACAGCGGCAACAGAAACAATGTCGCACCGAGCATGCTGCCCAGGGCCGACAGACGACTGTCCAAGCCACCGCGCTGATCCAGCCAGCGTCGCGCCAGGAACCCGGCAAAGCCGTAACAGGTGGTGGCGACCAGGCAGGCCAGCGCGCCCATCAACAGCTCCAGGTCAAACGCCACCGGCCCCGCACGGGTCAGCACGCCGACGCCGAGCAAGCCCAGGCTGACGCCGGCGAGTTTTGACGGGGTGAGGCGTTCACTGAAAAACAGCCCGCCAATCAACACGCCCATCAACGGCGTGGTGGCGTTGAAGATCGCCGAGTAACCCGCTGGCAACACCTGAGCGGCGACTGAATACATCGTTGCCGGGATGCCTGAGTTGATCACCCCCAGCAGCAGGACGGTCTTGAACTTGCCCTGGAAATCCCACTTCACCCGCATCACTGCCAGGATCACCAACAACCCGGCAGCCGCAATCGACACACGGAAAAACGCGGTCGGCACCGCCCCCAGCTCCGGCGCGATAATGCGCATGAACAGGAAACTGGCGCCCCAAATAGCGGCGAGCCCCAGCAGGTACAAGGTGTCGACAGGTCTCACGGAACTCTCCTACATCAATCAGGCGGCGAGTGTTGCACGCCCCCTCGACTGTTTACAGGACAAACCGCGTCACCAGCCCATTGAGGTCCACCGCCAGACGCGACAGTTCCTGGCTGGCGGCCGAGGTCTGGGTGGCACCGGCGGCGGTCTGGGTGGACAGGTCGCGAATGTTCACCAAACTGCGGTCCACCTCGCGTGCCACCAGGGCCTGTTGCTCGGCGGCGCTGGCGATCACCAGGTTGCGTTGGCTGATCTGCGAGATGGCGGCGGTGATTTTCTCCAGGGCGCTGCCGGCGCTGTTGGCCCGTTGCAAGGTTTGGCCGGCGTGTTCGGCGCTGCTGTTCAGTGCGCCGACGGTGTCCTGGGTGCCTTGCTGGATGCCGGTGATCATCTGCTCGATTTCTTCGGTGGAGTCCTGGGTGCGTTGGGCCAGCGAGCGCACCTCGTCGGCAACCACCGCAAAACCACGGCCAGCCTCGCCCGCGCGGGCGGCTTCGATGGCGGCGTTGAGCGCCAGCAGGTTGGTTTGCCCGGCAATGCCACGGATCACTTCCAGCACCTTGCTGATGTCCTGGGCCTGCACCGCCAGGCCTTCGGCTTTATTGGAGGCACCGAGCACTTCGTCCACCAGGTTCTGGATCGAGCTGATGGTTTCGCTGATCTGGTAGTGGCCGTGCTTGCTGTCTTCGTCGGACGCCTTGGACGCCTCGGCGCTGGACACCGCATTGCCCGCCACCTCGTCCACCGCCGCGCTCATCTGGGTCACGGCGGTTGCGGCCTGTTCTATTTCATCGTTCTGCGCTTGCAGGCCACGGGTGCTTTGTTCCATCACCGAACTCATTTCTTCGGCGGCGGAGGCCAGTTGTTGCGCCGATTCGCTGATGCCACGAATGGTGGTTTGCAGCTGCGCCTGCATGGTGGCCAGGGCCGTCAACAATTGCGCCGGCTCATCCTTGCCGCGCACCACGATGGGTTGGCTCAAGTCGCCAGCGGCGATGGTGCGCGCCACGCTCAGCGCCTGGCCGAGGGGCGCAGTGATGCTGCGGGTCAGCAGCCACGCCAGGACCAGGGTGGCCAGCAGCGCGAACACGATGATCGAGCCGACCACCCATTGTGCGTTCGTGTACATCTGCGCCGCCGACGCCACTGCCGCTTCAACGCCGTTCTGGTTGAACACGATCAGCTCTTCCAGGCTTTTGCTGAGGATCACACCCTGGGGCGCCAGGCGAGTGTTGAGCAGGTCGATGGCGTCTTGTTGCTGATCCTTGTCCACCAGCGCGACGATCTGCCCGACCAGGCTGAGGTAACCGTCCACGTTGACCTTGAGCTGCTTGAGTTTCTCGCCTTCTTCGGCGTCGCTGAGCAGGCTTTCGTGATGCTGCAGCAGGGTTTGCAGTTCGCTGCGATGGCGGCCGAGCAGGCTTTTGCTGGTGTCACGAATCCGCGATTCGTCGGTGGTCGCCAGGCGCAAAGCCTCCAGGCGGATGCTGGCCACGTAGGCGGCGCTGTCGTGGATATTCTCGATGCTCGGCATCCACGATTGCTCAATGACCAGCGCACTTTCGCGCAGCTTGGCCATCTGGCCCAGGCCAAACAGGCCAACGATCACCAGCAAACTGGCCAAAACCCCAAAACTCAGACCAGCACGCAAGCCGATCCTCATATTCCTCAATGACATCTCAATGCTCCTTGGGCGATTAGAACCTGTTCCCGGGCCGGCCTTTTAGCCTTGTTAGGGGGGAAAGGGCGCGCTGTATAGCAAAGTGCCACTAATGAGGTAATCAGGGTTTCCCTTACGTTGTATCAAGACGGTTACATAGCCGTGCCGGCCATTGCGGTGCCGGGTTTTTCGCCCGCACAGCGCCAGGCTGCGCCGTTGCAGGCGTGTGGAGAAAAGACCCTGCGACTTTTTGGTGCGTTTATTGACCGGTTGGTCGAATTAAAAAAATTGAAAATAAATGTACGAGGTGAACGAAGTTGTACAAGGCGCTGGGAAAAATCGTCCTTCTCCTGCCTTCCTACACTGGCTAAGCTCAGTGCTTCCAGATACCCGTAGAGGTTTCCCGCATGTCGCCATCCACGCCCGCCCTCGCCATCGCCCGGATGATCCTTGATGGCTTCGACGATTACCGCGAGCACTTCCGCCAGATCACCGACGGCGCCCGCGAGCGTTTCGAAAAGGCCCAGTGGCAGCAGGGCCAGGCGGCGTCTGCGGCGCGGATCAACCTGTATGAAGAGAAGGTCGGCGAAGTGACCACGCGCCTGCACGCGAGCTTCGCCGAGGGCGAATTGCTGGACATCGACCTGTGGCCCCTGGTGAAAAGCGCCTACATCGGCCTGATCGACCTGCGCTTTGACGATGAGCTGTCCGAGACCTGGTACAACTCGATCTTCTGCGGCCTGTTCAGCCATGACCTGATCAGCGACGGCTGCATGTTCATCCACACCACCCGGCCCAGCCTGCGCCGGGCGCGCGCGGCGCAAACGCGCACCTATGCACCGGCGGGCAACATCGCCGCGATGCTGGCGCAGGTCTTCGCCGACTATCGCTTCAGCGAGCCCTACGCCGACCTGCCCGCCGACCTGCGCCGCCTGGAAGCGCAACTGCGCGAGAACCTGCCGGACTGGGTATGCAAAGACCCCGACCTCAAGGTCGAGCTGTTTTCCTCGGTGCTCTACCGCAATAAAGGCGCCTACCTCGTAGGACGCATCTACACCCGCGACGAACAATGGCCCCTGGTGATCCCGTTGCTGCACCGCGAAGGGCAGGGCATCCAGATCGACGCGTTGATCACCGACGAAGCCGATGTGTCGATCATCTTTTCGTTTACCCGTTCCTACTTCATGGTCGATGTGCCGGTGCCGGCTGAGTTCATCGGCTTTCTGCGGCGCATCCTGCCGGGCAAGCACATTGCTGAGCTGTACACCTCCATCGGCTTCTACAAGCACGGCAAGTCGGAGTTCTACCGCGCGCTGATCAACCACCTGGCGACCACCGACGATCAATTCATCATGGCCCCCGGCGTGCGTGGCATGGTCATGAGCGTGTTCACGCTGCCGGGCTTCAACACCGTGTTCAAGATCATCAAGGACCGCTTTTCACCGTCGAAAAACGTCAACCGCGCCACCGTGATCGAGAAATATCGCTTGGTCAAAAGCGTCGACCGCGTAGGACGCATGGCCGACACCCAGGAATTCGCCGACTTCCGTTTCCCCCTCAGCAAATTCGAACCCGAGTGCCTGGCCGAACTGCTGGAAGTCGCCGCCGGCACCGTCGAAGTCGAAGGCGACACGGTGCTTATCCGCCACTGCTGGACCGAGCGGCGCATGACCCCGCTCAACCTCTACCTGGAAAACGCCAACCCCGCCCAGGTGCGCGAAGCCCTCGAAGACTACGGCCTGGCCATCAAGCAACTGGCGGCGGCGAATATCTTCCCCGGCGACATGCTGCTGAAAAACTTCGGCGTCACCCGCCACGGCCGCGTGGTGTTCTATGACTACGACGAAATCTGCTTTCTCACCGAAGCCAACTTCCGCCATATCCCCGCACCGCGCACCCCCGAGGACGAAATGGCCTCCGAGCCCTGGTACTCCATCGGCCCGCTGGATGTGTTCCCCGAAGAGTTCCCGCCGTTCCTGTTCGCCGATGCCGGCCAGCGCAAGCTGTTCGATGAACTGCACGGCGAGCTGTACAACGCTGATTACTGGAAAGGTCTGCAAGAGGCGATTCGTGCGGGCAAGGTCATTGATGTGTTTCCGTATAAGAGGAAAGAGCAGCCATAAGCTGCAAGCGGCAAGTAAGAGCCGCTCTGCTTTTACTTGCCGCTTGAAGCTTGCCGCTCACCACCGCTTTTCTGCCACAATCCGCCCCCTGCATAAATAGACGACCCTTGCCTACCTGATGACTGACCAAGCGCCCACTATCGACCAACTGCTCAAAACCCTCGATCACGCCATGCTCGCCGACCGCCACCGCTTGCGTCGGCAGTTGCTGGAGCTGCGCAAGAAACCCGACGAGGACAAGTTGGCGCAGTGGGTGGCGCGCATGCAGGCGTCCTGTGCCCAGGTCACGGCGCGGCGTGCCAGCCTGCCGGTGATTCGTTACGACGACAGCCTGCCGATTGCCGCCAAGCGCGATGAGATCAAAGAAGCGCTGAACAAGCATCAGGTGCTGATCATTGCCGGCGAGACCGGCTCGGGTAAAACCACGCAGTTGCCGAAGATCTGCCTGGAAATCGGTCGCGGCCAATTCGGCCTGATCGGCCACACACAGCCGCGCCGGATCGCTGCGCGCAGCGTCGCCAGCCGGGTTGCCGAAGAATTGGCCACGCCGCTCGGCGCGCTGGTCGGCTATCAGGTGCGCTTTGAAGACCAGAGCGACTCCAACACCCTGATCAAGTTGATGACCGACGGCATCCTCCTGGCGGAAACCCAGAACGACCGCTACCTGGAACGCTACGACACGATCATCGTCGACGAAGCCCACGAGCGCAGCCTGAACATCGACTTCCTGCTGGGTTACCTGAAGACCCTGCTGCCCCGTCGCCCGGACCTGAAGGTCATCATCACCTCGGCGACCATCGACCTCGAGCGCTTCTCCAAGCACTTCGACGATGCGCCGATTGTCGAAGTGTCGGGCCGCACCTTCCCGGTGGACACCTGGTACCGCCCGCTGACCCTGGAGCAGGACGAGGAGGGCAACCGCGTCGAGGACGACCTGACTGTCGACCAGGCGATCCTCGCCACCCTCGATGAAATCGCCGCCTACGAGCGCAGTGAGCGCCGCAGCCCTGGCGACGTGCTGGTGTTCTTGCCCGGTGAGCGCGAGATTCGCGACGCCGCCGACATGCTGCGCAAGGCCCAGCTCAAGCACACCGAAATCCTGCCGCTGTACGCGCGCCTGTCACCGGCCGAGCAGCAGCGGATTTTCCAGTCCCATCCGGGCCGGCGCGTGGTGCTGGCGACCAACGTAGCGGAAACCTCGCTGACCGTGCCGGGCATCCGTTATGTCATCGACAGCGGCACCGCGCGCATCAGCCGCTACAGCTACCGCGCCAAGGTGCAGCGCCTGCCCATCGAGGCGATTTCCCAGGCCAGTGCCAACCAGCGTAAAGGCCGGTGCGGCCGGGTCGAGCCGGGCATCTGCATCCGCTTGTACAGCGAAGAAGACTTTATTGGCCGCCCGGAGTTTACCGACCCGGAAATCCTGCGCACCAACCTCGCCGCCGTGATCCTGCAGATGCTGCACCTGCGCCTGGGCGAAATCACCGACTTCCCGTTTATCGAACCGCCCGACGGCAAGGCCATCAGCGACGGTTTCAACCTGCTGCAAGAACTCTCGGCCGTGGACCGCAACAGCCAGCTCACGCCGTTGGGCCGCCAGTTGGCGCGCCTGCCGGTGGACCCGCGCATGGGCCGCATGCTGCTGGAAGCGGCCAAGCTCGGCAGTTTGCAGGAAGTGCTGATCGTCGCCAGCGCCATGTCGATCCAGGACCCGCGCGAGCGTCCGCCGGAGCGTCAGCAAGCCGCCGACCAGGCCCACGCACAATGGAAAGACGCGGATTCGGACTTCGCCGGCCTGGTCAATCTGTGGCGCGGCTTTGAAGAGCAGCGCCAGGAGCTGACCGCCAGCCCACTGCGCAACTGGTGCCGCAAGAACTTCCTCAACTATTTGCGCCTGCGCGAATGGCGCGACTCCCATCGCCAGCTCAGCCTGATTTGCCGCGACATGCAACTGACGATCAACAAAGAACCGGCGGATTTTCCGAAACTGCACAAGGCGGTGCTGTCCGGCCTGCTCAGCCAGATCGGCCAGAAGACCGAAGACGGCGATTACCTGGGGGCGCGCCAGCGGCGCTTCTGGATTCATCCGTCGTCGGGCATCGGCAAAAAACGCCCGCAATGGCTGATGACCGCCGAACTGGTGGAAACCACCAAGCTGTATGCGCGCATGGTCGCCAAGATCGACGCCGACTGGATCGAGCCGCTGGCTGGGCATCTGATCAAGAAGAACCACTTCGAACCGCATTGGGAGAAGAAGCGCGGCCAAGTGGTGGCGTTTGAGCAGATCACTTTGTTCGGGTTGATCGTGGTCGGGCGTCGGCCGGTGCATTACGGGCCGATTGATCCGGTGGTGTCGCGCGAGTTGTTTATCCGCGAAGGCCTGGTGCGCGGCGAGATTCAGTCGCGGGCCAAGTGCCTGACCGCCAACCAGCAACTGCTGGAACAGCTCGACGAGCTGGAAGCCAAGGCGCGCCGGCGCGACATTCTCGCGGATGAAGAAACCCTGTACGCCTTCTACGATGCGCGCCTGCCGGCGGAGATCCACCAGACCGCGACCTTTGACAGCTGGTACAAGGTCCACAGCCAGAAAGACCCGCAGTTGCTGATCATGCGCGAAGAAGACGTGCTGGCCCGCGAGGCCAGTGAAGTCACCGCCGCGCATTACCCGGACACGCTGCACCTGGGCGATCTGGAACTGGCCTTGAGTTACCACTTCGAACCCAACCACCCGCGCGACGGCGTGACCCTGCGCGTGCCCGCGCCGCTGTTGCCGGCGTTGCCGCCCGAGCGCCTGGAGTGGCTGGTGCCGGGGCTGATCGAGGCCAAGTGCATCGCCCTGGTGCGCAACTTGCCGAAAGCGCTGCGCAAGAACTTCGTGCCGGTGCCGGATTTCGTCAAGGCCGCCCTGCAACGCATCGAATTCGGCCAGGGCTCGCTGCCTCAGGCGCTGGGACGTGAACTGCTGCGCATGACCGGCGCGCGGGTCAGCGATGAAGCCTGGGCCGAGGCGGCGCAGCAGGTGGACAGCCACCTGAAGATGAACCTGGAAGTGGTCGATGGCCAAGGCAAGTTCCTCGGCGAAGGCCGCGACCTGGCCGAGCTGACGGCGCGCTTCGCCGAAGCCAGCCAGGCCGCGCTGGCCGTGCCGCAAACCGCGAAAAGCCAGCAACCGGTGGAAGCCAAGGTGTTTGCGGCGGTCGCCGAGAAGACTCAGCAAAAGATTGCTGGCCTGTCGATGACGGTCTATCCGGCACTGGTGGAAGAAAACGGCACGGTCAAGGAAGGGCGTTTCTCCACGGCGGCCGAAGCTGAGTTCCAGCATCGCCGCGCCTTGCAACGCTTGCTGATGCAGCAACTGGCGGAACCGGCCAAGTTCCTGCGCGGCAAATTGCCCGGTCTTACCGAGTTGGGGCTGATGTACCGCGAACTGGGGCGCATCGACGCCCTGGTGGAAGATATCCTGCTGGCCAGCCTCGACACCTGCGTACTGGAAGGCGAAGCCAGCCTGCCGCGCGATGGTGCCGGTTTGGCCGCCTTGGCCGAGCGTAAGCGTGGCAGCTGGACCGAACACGCCGAGCGCCTGGCACGCTTGACCCTGGAAGTATTGAAACTCTGGCACGCGCTGCAAAAGCGTTTCAAAGGCAAGATCGACCTGGCCCAGGCCGTGGCCTTGAACGATATCAAGCTGCAACTGAGTAACCTGGTGTACCCCGGTTTTGTCCGCGAAACCCCGGCGCAGTGGTTCAAGGAACTGCCGCGTTACCTCAAGGCCATCGAACTGCGCCTGGAGAAATTGCCGAGCCAGGTGCAAAAGGACCGGGTGTGGAGCGGCGAGTTGGCCGGTTTGTGGGCGCAGTATGAGAACCGCCTGAAAAAGCACGCCCAGGAAGGCAAGCGCGATCCCCAGCTGGAGTTGTACCGCTGGTGGTTGGAGGAATATCGGGTGTCGTTGTTTGGCCAACAGTTGGGCACCAAGGTGCCGATTTCCGACAAACGCCTGAGCAAGCAATGGAGCCTGGTCGAGGCCTGAGGCCCGACCCAAATCCAAACCCCAATCCCCTGTGGGAGCGGGCTTGCCCGCGATAGCGGTCTATCAGTTGCTGATGTGCAAACTGACCCGCCGCCATCGCAGGCAAGCCAGCTCCCACAGTTCAGGTACATCCAGGAAAATGGCGGTTTGTCCGCAGATAGCGCCAAATTCCGAGGGTTGTGGCAAACTTCGCGCCTATAAATGCCGGGATCGTCGGTTTGGGCTGGCTGGTGCAGCCACGGCGCGATGGAATAAAGCGATGCCAGTTTGATGTCCGCCGGGCGGATTCGGACTACTTACAGTTTGGTACGAAGGTACCAACATTCCCTGCCTGACAGATTTAGAGGAACGACCGTGCATAACGTCGTGATCAGCGGCACCGGCCTGTACACCCCTGCCAACAGCATCTCCAACGAAGAGCTGGTGCAGTCTTTCAATACCTACGTGCAACAGTTCAACAGCGACAACGCTGCCGCCATCGAGCGCGGTGAAGTGCAGGCGCTGACCGAATCCAGCGCCGCGTTTATCGAGAAAGCCTCGGGCATCAAGAGCCGCTTCGTGATGGACAAGGACGGCATCCTCGACCCCAAGCGCATGGCCCCGCGCCTGCCTGAGCGCAGCAACGACGAATGGTCGGTGCTCTGCCAGATGGCCGTCGGCGCGGCCGAACAGGCCCTGCAACGCGCCGGCAAGACCGCTGCCGATATCGACGGTGTGATCGTCGCCTGTTCCAACTTGCAGCGCGCTTACCCAGCCATCGCCATCGAAGTCCAGGAAGCCCTGGGCATCGAAGGTTTCGGTTTTGACATGAACGTCGCGTGTTCCTCGGCCACCTTCGGCATCCAGAACGCCGCCAACAGCATCGCGCTGGGCCAGGCCCGGGCGATCCTGATGGTCAACCCGGAAGTCTGCACCGGCCACCTGAATTTCCGTGACCGTGACAGCCACTTCATCTTTGGCGATGCGGCCACCGCCGTGATTCTGGAGCGTGCCGACCTGGCGACGTCCGAGCACCAGTTCGACGTGGTCAGCACCAAGCTGCTGACCAAGTTCTCCAATAACATCCGCAACAACTTCGGCTTCCTCAACCGCGCGGCGGAAGAGGGCATCGGTGCACCCGACAAGCTGTTCGTGCAGGAAGGCCGCAAAGTCTTCCGCGACGTGTGCCCGATGGTCGCCGAGCTGATCGGCGTGCACCTGGCGGAAAACCAGTTGGACGTGGCGGACGTGAAGCGTTTCTGGCTGCACCAGGCCAACCTGAGCATGAACCACCTGATCGTGAAAAAACTGCTGGGCCGCGAGGCCACGGTGGAAGAAGCGCCGGTGATCCTTGATACCTATGCCAACACCAGTTCGGCGGGGTCGGTGATTGCGTTTCATACTTACCAGGACGATCTGGCGAAGGGTTCCGTTGCCGTGCTCAGCTCGTTTGGTGCTGGGTACTCAATTGGCAGCGTAATCCTGCGCAAACGCTGATTGGTCTGTCGGGCGCGGTAAAATGTGGGAGCTGGCTTGCCTGCGATGGCATCACTGCAGTCTGACTGACAGACCGAGGTGTCTGCATCGCAGGCAAGCCAGCTCCCACAAAAAAGCCAGCACCCACAACAGCCAGATCTCATACCTATCGCATTGAGGTAGCCCATGGCAGCAGCCGACGACGCGCACCTGCTTGAACGCCTGCTCAAGGGTGAGCAGCGGGCCTACAAGGAATTGGTCACCACTTACCAGAGCGCCATGCGCGCGGTGGCCTATGCCATCGTCGGACAGCGCCATGCCGACGAAATCGTCCAGGATGCCTGGCTGTCGGTGGTCCGCAACCTTTCCAAGTTCGAAGGGCGTTCCAGCCTCAAGACCTGGCTGCTGACCATCACCGCCAACGCCGCCAAGGGCCGTTACAAGCAGAACCGCCGCGAAGTGCTGCTGGATGATCTGCCATCACCCCACGGCACGATTGGTGACGATCGTTTTACCCCCGACGATGGCCACTGGGCCGTCGCCCCGTATGCCTGGCACCAGGACACCCCGGAAGCCCTGCTCACCGAGGATGAACTGCGCAACTGCCTTGAACACACCTTGCTGAGCCTGTCGGAATTGCAAAGCAGCGTGCTGGTGTTGCGTGAACGCCAAGGCCTGGAGTTGGAAGAGATCTGTAATCTTCTGACGCTCTCTCTCTCCAATGTCCGTGTGCTGTTGCATCGAGCACGGCTTAAAGTCTTCGCCACGGTGGAGCATTTTGAGGAAACGGGCGAATGCTGACCTGTAAAGAACAAGTGGCGCGTTCCAGTGACTATCTCGATGGGCAATTGACCTTTCGCGAGCGCTTGCTGGTGCGTCATCACCTGATGTTTTGCCCCAACTGCCGACGGTTTATCCGCCAGATGCGCTTGATGCAGGCCACGCTGAAGATACTGCCGGACGAGCCGGTGGGGGATGTGGATGCCTTGGCGCAGCAGCTGGCTGCCGAGCGGCTCAAGGATCAGAAAGGCGGGGAATAAGCAGGCTCGCGTGGCGGGATCGAACGGATGATGGGGACCGATCCAACCACGCAAGACTGGTAGAAAAGCAGCTTCAAGCGGTTAGCTTGAAGCTGCAAGTGACGTGCTCTTCCTTGAAGCTTGCAGCTTGAAACTTACGCTGCCCCTCTTAAAACTTCGCTTCTGCGTCCAGCTGCAAGGTGTTGACCTTGGCATCGCGGTAGTTTGGCGCGCTGGAGTAATCGGCCTTGGTCAGGAAGTAAGTGGCGCCGATGGCGAAGTTCTTGTCGATGTCGTAACCGACCTTGAACTTGTGACCGCGCGAACCGGTAACACCGCCGGCGAAGTCCGAGTCGGTGAAGCCACCGACCACGGCGTAACGCTGGATGTCGCGGTAGTTGTAGTCCAGGTTCAAGCCAAACACTTTGGACTTGGCACCCACCAACCAGGCAGTGTCCTTGTCGCTTTCAGTGGCTTTGGTGTTTTGTACGTACTGACCGTAGAACGACAACGGTACGGCCAGGCCGCCGACGTCGATCTGGCTGAAGCCTTCATACAAGCGGTATTCGCTGGCATTGCCGGCCACGGTGTTCAGGATGGTTTCCTGTGGGGTCAGGCAGGCGGTGGAGCCGGCAGTCGGGCAACGGCTGTCTTCGTCGTTCTGGAACGCGTAGACGCTGCCGCCCAAGGTCACTTTCAGGTTGTCGGTCACGGCGAAACGCGCGCCCAACTGGCCGGATGTCATGCGCATGTCGTTGCGAAATTGCACGCCTTCGCCGTTGACGTTGTCTTTGAGGCTGTAGTTACCGGCGCTACCGAACAGCTCGGCGCTGCCACCCAGTGGGTATTTGTAGGTCAGTGCCAGACCTTCCGGGTTCACGTCGGTGTCCCAGATCACGTCGCCCATGCTGACCCACGGTTGCAGCATCTTGCCGCCGATCACGTGCAGGTTCTTGACCTGGTCAGGGTGGTAGTCGATGTAGCCGAGGTCCAGCCACAGCGCTTTCTTGTTGAAGTAGCCGTCCAGGTCCACGTTGGTGGAACGGGCGTCGTCGCTGCTGCCGGTGGCGATACGGATACCGGTGTCGACTTGCGAGTTGATCTCGGTGTAGGCACCCAGACGGGCACGCAGGCGCTGGCGATCCTTGTCCTTGCCGCCGTTGTTTGGCGAGCCTTCGACCTTGACGGTCTCTTGACGCACGCGCACGTCGCCTTTGAATTGAGTCTTGGCCGCCCAGGCCAGCTTCTGGTCGAAGCTGCTCAGTTCGTTGGTTTTCTTCGCGGTGGCCGCGATCTGTTCGTTGGTCTCTTGTTGAGCTTGCCGTGCGATCTGCTGTTCTTTCTGATCCCGTGCCAGCTCAGCTTGCAATTCGCTGTACTGGGCATTGGTGATCTGGCCGTTGGCCTTGAGCATGTCGAGCAATTTAGCGTCGACTGCAGCGTTGGCCGGTACGCTCAGGGCCAGCAACAGGCCGCCGCACAGGATCGCCGCAGTTTTAGTGGAAGCAAGACGCATATCAATCTCCGAAAGTGAGGAGGGATGGCAAACCATCCAGGACACAACCGACCGATGACGGACGGAAAAATAGCCGCCCGGTAGCACCAGGCGCTCTAAAAACAGGCGTCAGTATCGCGATCGTTTATGACGGAGCAGTGGCGAAGTGATGTCATCTACATGACAAATTATTCATGATGGGAACTATTGCTTTAGAGCCTTGTCCGGCGATTCGAGCGTGTGCGAAGGTCGGCGATAAGCGATACTCGCGAGGCTTTCATGCCCTTCAGAAACGAGAATGCCGATGCCGCTGCAACGTCTGACCAACCTGTCCGAAATCGCCCCGCAGACCTGGGATGCGCTGGTGCCAGACGCCCAGCCGTTTGTGCGGCACGCGTTCCTGAGTGCGTTGGAAGACAGCGGCAGCGTTGGCCCGCACTCCGGCTGGCAACCGGAACATTTGCTGCATTGGGAAGGCGAGCAGCTGGTGGCGGCACTGCCCAGTTATCGCAAGTGGCACTCCTATGGCGAGTACGTGTTCGATCATGGTTGGGCCGACGCCTGCGAGCGGGCCGGCATCGATTACTATCCCAAGCTGCTCACCGCCGTGCCGTTCAGCCCGGTCAGCGGGCCACGCCTGTTGGCGGCGAGTGCCAAGGACGGTTTTGAACTGCTCAAAAGCCTGCCGGGTTACCTGGAAATCGAAGGGCTCTCCAGCGCCCATATCAACTTCACCGACGGTTTGGCCGATGACGCGTTGGCCCAGCAACCGGGCTGGTTGCAGCGTCTTGGCTGTCAGTTTCACTGGCAGAACCGTGGCTACCGCGACTTCCAGGACTTCCTCGACGCCCTCAGCTCACGCAAGCGCAAACAGATGCGCAAAGAGCGCGAACAAGTGACCGGGCAGGGCATCGACTTCGAGTGGTTGCACGGCCATGAGCTGAGCGAAGCGCAGTGGGATTTTGTCTACGCCTGCTACGCCAACACCTACGCAGTGCGCCGCCAATCGCCGTACCTGACCCGCGAGTTTTTCAGCTTGCTCGCTGAGCGCATGCCCGAAGCGATCCGCGTAGTGCTGGCCAAGCAAGGTACGCGGCCGGTGGCCATGGCGTTCAGCCTGATCGGTGGCGACAGCTTCTACGGCCGCTATTGGGGTTGCCTGGCGGAGTTCGACCGCCTGCATTTCGAAACCTGTTTCTACCAGGGCATGGACTACGCCATCGCCCATGGCGTGCAACGCTTTGATGCTGGCGCACAGGGTGAGCACAAGTTGATTCGCGGGTTTGAACCGGTGATTACGCGGTCGTGGCACTACTTGCGGCATGCGGGGTTGAAGAACGCCGTGGAGGATTTCCTGGACCGTGAGCGGGTGGGGATTGTGGCGTATGCCGAAGAGGCGCGGGGTGCGTTGCCTTATCGGCAGGTGTAGCGCGGAAGATGCAGGCACAGCAGGCCGATGTGGGAGCTGGCTTGCCTGCGATGCAGGCACCTCGGTGTTTCAGTGATACCTAGGTGATGCCATCGCAGGCAAGCCAGCTCCCACATTTGATTTGTGGTTTGTTTGGGGGTGTGACAATTCTGAAAAAAAGCCCTGCCTTATCGGCAGGGCTGAGCCCGCGGTGCCTCAGGCCGGCTCCTCCTTGCCCAGCCATCGATAAGTAAAACCACCGATCACCGCACCCAGGATCGGCGCGAGCCAGAACATCCACAATTGCTGGATCGCCCACCCGCCAACGATCAAGGCGGGCCCCGTACTGCGCGCGGGGTTGACCGAGGTGTTGGTGACGGGAATGGAGATCAGGTGGATCAGCGTCAAGGCCAGGCCGATGGCGATGGGCGCAAGGCCCTTCGGGGCGCGGTGGTCGGTGGCGCCGAGGATGATCAGCACGAACATCGCCGTCATCACCAGCTCACAGACAAACCCTGCCGCCATCGAGTAACCGCCGGGCGAGTGCTCGCCATAGCCGTTGGATGCCAGGCCCGACGCCAGTTCAAAGCCGGGCTTGCCGCTGGCAATGAAGTACAACAAGGCTGCGGCAACCGTGCCGCCGATGACCTGGGCGATGATGTACGCCGGTAACTCCTTGGCCGGGAACCTCCCGCCCACCACCAGCCCCACCGACACCGCCGGGTTGAGGTGACAACCGCTGATATGGCCGATGGCAAACGCCATGGTCAGCACCGTGAGCCCAAACGCCAGGGATACCCCCAGCAAACCGATCCCGACTGCCGGAAACGCTGCGGCCAACACCGCACTCCCGCAACCGCCCAACACCAGCCAAAACGTACCTAGACTCTCCGTGACTGAACGCTTGAACAAAGACATGGAACACGTCCTTGATAGATCGCTCTACCGAATCAGTAAAACTGTGATGCTCCCTGCACTTACTACAGCGCCTATCTGGGCACTGCGTTGAGTACAGCAGGGTTGTGGCACAAATCCAGTGTCCGAATCTGGGAGAGGCTCAATCAAATGTGGGAGGGGGCTTGCCCGCGATAGCGGAGTGTCAGTCAATGAATCTGACGACTGATACACCGCTATCGCGGGCAAGCCCGCTCCCACATTTTGGACTGTGTTTGAGCTGTAGATGATTAGTCGATGCCGACGAACCCCCCAGTCTGGTGCTGCCACAACCGCGCGTACAACCCACCATGGGCCAGCAACTCGGCATGGCTGCCCGTCTCGGCAATCTGGCCTTTCTCCAGCACCACCAGGCGGTCCATGCGCGCAATGGTCGACAAGCGGTGCGCAATCGCAATCACGGTCTTGCCTTGCATCAGGGTTTCCAGGCTCTCCTGGATTGCCGCTTCCACTTCCGAGTCCAAGGCCGAGGTGGCTTCGTCCATGATCAGGATCGGCGCGTCCTTGAGCAGCACGCGGGCAATGGCGATGCGCTGGCGTTGCCCACCGGAGAGTTTCACCCCGCGCTCGCCCACGTGGGCGTCGAGCCCGGTGCGGCCTTCGGAATCCGACAGCAACGGGATGAATTCGTCGGCGCGGGCCTTGTGGATCGCGGCCCAGAGTTCTTCGTCGGTGGCGTCTGGCTTGCCATACAGCAGGTTGTCGCGGATCGAGCGGTGCAGCAGGGAAGTGTCCTGGGTGATCATGCCGATCTGTTCGCGCAAGGACTCCTGCGCAACCTCGGCGATGTTTTGCCCGTCGATCAGGATGCGCCCGCCTTGCAGGTCGTACAGGCGCAGCAGCAGGTTGACCAGGGTGGACTTACCGGCGCCGGACGGGCCGATTAAGCCGATCTTTTCCCCGGCCTGGATCTTCAGGTTCAGCCCGCCAATGATCCCGCTCTTCTTGCCATAGTGGAAATCCACTTGTTCAAAGCGCACTTCGCCCCGGGGCACCGTCAGGCGCGGGGCGTTTTCGCGGTCGACCACGGCCAGGGGCTGGGCGATGGTTTTCAAGCCGTCCTGCACCATGCCGATGTTTTCGAAGATGCCGTTGACCACCCACATGATCCAGCCGGACATGTTGACGATGCGGATCACCAGGCCGGTCGCCAGGGCAATTGCGCCGACGGAAATCAGCGACTGGGTCCACAACCACAGGGCCAGGCCGGTGGTGGTGACGATCAGCAGGCCGTTCATGCTGGTGATCACGATGTCCATGCTGGTGACCACGCGGCTGGCCAGCTGGGTTTTTTCGGTCTGCTCGATGATCGCTTCCTTGGCGTATTGCTGCTCGTATTGGGTATGGGCGAACAGCTTCAAGGTGGTGATGTTGGTGTAGCCATCGACGATGCGCCCCATCAGCTTGGAGCGCGCCTCGGAGGAAATCACCGAGCGCTCCTTCACCCGTGGCACGAAGTAGCGCAGGGCCAGGCTGTAGCAGATGATCCACGTCACCAGCGGGATCATCAGGCGCCAGTCGGCCTCGGCAAACAGCACCAGGGAGCTGATGGCGTAGATCGCCACGTGCCAGATCGCGTCCACCGCCGCGACGGCGGAGTCGCGCAGGGAGTTGCCGGTTTGCATGATGCGCTGGGCGATGCGCCCGGCGAAGTCGTTCTGGAAGAAATTCAGGCTCTGCTTGAGCACGTAGCTGTGGTTCTGCCAGCGGATCAGGCTGGTCATGCCGGGGCTGATGGTCTGGTGCACCAGCAGGTCGTGCAAGGCGCCGAAGATCGGACGCAGCAGCAGGGCGACCACGGCCATCCAGATCAGCTCGGTGCTGTGCACCTGGAAGAAATTCGCGGGCGGCGTGCCCTGGGCCAGGTCGATGATGCGGCTGAGGTAGCTGAACAGTGCGACCTCGATCAATGCGCCGATCAGGCCGACGACGAGCAAGGCGGCAAAATGCGGCCACACCTGACGCAGGTAATAGAGGTAGAAGGGCAGGACTTTATCGGGCGGGGCGTCGCTGGGGGCGTCGCGGAAAATATCGATCAGTTGTTCAAAACGACGATAGAGCATTAGGGTTGACGCCCGCCTGGCGGGCTCTCCTTTCAAATGCGCGCGCGGCCTTGTGGGCCGCGCACGAAACTCCCTGCAGACCTCAGTCGATGCGCTTGGCCGACTTGATCAGGACAGGATCGATTGGCACGTTCTGCATGCCCTGTTTGGTGGTGGTCTGGGAGTTGACGATGATGTCGACGACGTCCATGCCCTTGACCACTTTGGCGAACACGGCATAACCGGCATCGCGGCCTGGGTCGAGGAACGCATTGTCGGCGACGTTGATGAAGAACTGGCTGGTGGCCGAGTTCGGGTCGTTGGTGCGGGCCATGGACAAGGTGCCGCGTACGTTATGCAGGCCATTGCTGGCTTCGTTGCGGATCGGCGCTTCGGTCGGTTTTTGCGACATTTGCGCGGTGAACCCGCCGCCCTGGACCATGAAGCCCGGGATCACGCGGTGGAAGATCGTGTTGCTGTAGAAGCCCTTGTCCACGTAGGCCAGGAAGTTCTTGGTACTGATCGGCGCCTTGACCGGGTCCAGTTCGATTTCAATGTCGCCGTTGGTGGTGGAGATCAGCACGTGGGGCGCCTTGGCAGGCTCGGCCGCCATCAGGTTGGCAGCGAACAGAACAGAACCGGCAAAGAAGGCGATTTTTTTCAGCATGGGTCAGTGATCCTGGGTAGTGGTTTCGACTGTCTTTAGAAAATCGAGCAAGGTTGCGTTAAAGACTTCGGGTTGGTCCAAGGGCGTGGCATGGCGGGAATCTGCGATCACCACCAGTCGCGCATTGGGCAGCAGTTTTACATAGTTTTGTTTTTGCGCCACGGGGGTGTAGTCGTGGTCGGCGCTGATGACCAGAGTTGGACAGGTGATCCGCGAAAGTCGTTCCTGTACGCCCCAACCGACAATCGCATCGAAGCTGGCGAGATAAGCACGTTTGTCGTTTTTTGCCCAGCGCTCGGCCATCTTGCGGCGCAGGTCGGCCTGGTCCGGCTTGGGGAATAACCGGTCGCCCAAGGCCTTGCCGATCGTGGCCAGGCTGAGCACGCGCGCCAGGCTCCAGCGCTTGGTCCACTGCCAATAGTCGTTGGCACTGCGCACCTTGACCTCGGGCGCGCTGTTGACGATGCACAGGCTCTTGACCCGGTTCGGTTCGTCCACCGCCAATTGGAAGGCGATCATGCCACCCATGGACAAGCCCACCACGTGGGCGGGCGGTAGGTTCAGGTGTTCGATCAGGGCCAGCAGGTCAAAGGTAAAACCCTGGATGCTGTAGCGCTCACGGGGTTTGTCCGAGCGGCCGTGACCGCGCACATCGACCACGATCAGGCGGTAATGCCTGGCCAGCACGGGGATCTGCAACTCCCAATCCTGGCTGCTGGAGCCCAGGCCGTGGATCAGGATCAGCGGCGTGCCGTGGCCGTATTCCTCGTAGTGCAGGCTGCATCCTTCGTGGTCGAACCAGGCCATGCGTGAACTCCGTTTCAGGCTTGCTGGGGGGCGGCGAAAGGCGCGTCCAAGGGGGCCGTGTCAAAGGTGCGCAGCAGTTCCACGAGGATCTGCGTCGCCGGCCCCAAGGGTTTGTCCTTGTTTGAGTACAGGAAGAACGTTGGGTGGCGGCTGCCGCCCTGTTCCAAGGGTAGCTGCTTGAGCACGCCTTCGGCGAGTTCGCGTTCGATCATGTGCCGGGGCAACCAGGCAAAGCCCAGGCCGCTGCCGACAAAGGCGGCGGCGGTGGCCAGGCTGCCGACGGTCCAGCGCTGTTCGGCGCCCAGCCAACCCACATCGCGCGGTTGCTGGCGGCCGGAGTCGCGGATCACCACCTGCATCTGGCTTTCCAGATCCTGGAAGCTCAATTCGCGATGCATGCGGTGCAAGGCATGTTCGGGGTGGGCCACGGCGACAAACTCGACGTCGCTCATTTCCGTGCCCAGGTAGCCGGGAATGCTGAAGCCGCAGATCGCCAGGTCGGCCACGCCTTCGATCAGCAACTCCTCAACGCCGGACAGCACCTCCTCGCGCAGGCGCACACGGCAACCACGGCTTTGCGGCATAAAGGCGGAGAGGGCGCGGACGAGGCGCGCATTCGGGTAGGCGGCGTCCACCACCAGGCGCACTTCGGCTTCCCAGCCTTGTTCCATATGGTGGGCGAGGTCTTCCAGTTGGCTGGCGTTTTTCACCAGCTGTCGCGAGCGGCGCAGCAGCACTTCACCGGCATCGGTGAGCACGGCCTTGCGCCCGTCGATGCGCAACAGCGGCACGCCAAGCTGGTCTTGCATGCGGGCCACGGTGTAGCTCACCGAGGACTGTGAACGGTGCAACGCTTCAGCCGCCTGGGCGAAGCCGCCATGGTCGACCACGGCTTGCAGCGTGCGCCATTGATCGAGGGTAACGCGGGGCGCTTTCAAGATGGGTTCCTCTTGTCCTAAGCTGGCGGTCCTTATTGGAGACTGCCGAATGAGAAAATTCTGTTGTGTGCTGCTGGCGCTGCTGCCGATGAGCGCGTTTGCCTACCCCATCGACGTGACAAAAAAGATCGACGGCGTGAGCATCGACTACACCGCCTCCGACGTGGACGGCGACATCAGCTCTATCCGCCTGAATAACTACGGCACCAACGATGCCGTGTGCTCGGTAACCTTCACCAACGGCCCGGAAGCGCCGCGCAATCGCAAGGTCACGGTGCCGGCGGGTAAAAGCACCAACACCACGGTCAAGTTCAACCGCGCCATTCTCAAGATGCGCATCGCCCTGGCGTGCAGCCCGAAGTGACCCGGCAGCGGAGCATGTCCATAGGAATACTCCGCTTATAAACAAATTTATAGATTGGTTATAGCAGTTTTTTGCGCTTTTTAATCGAATTGGCTCTGTTTAATCTCCACTCCATCGCCTTACAGCATTTTCCGATGGAGCCTACCCAGCCATGTCTAACGTTCTGATCATCGAAAGCAGCGCCCGTCAGCAGGATTCGATCTCCCGCCAACTGACTCAGCAGTTCATCAGCCAATGGCAGGCTGCCCATCCAGCGGACACGATTACCGTGCGCGATGTGGCGCTCAACCCGGTTCCCCACCTGGACGCCAACCTGCTCGGCGGCTGGATGAAACCTGCGGACCAGCGCAATGGCAACGAACAGGCCTCCCTCGACCGCTCCAACGAACTGACCGACGAATTGCTGGCCGCCGACGTGCTGGTCATGGCGGCGCCGATGTACAACTTCGCCATCCCCAGCACCCTGAAAGCCTGGCTGGACCACGTGCTGCGCGCCGGTGTGACCTTCAAGTACACAGCCACCGGCCCGCAGGGCTTACTCACCGGCAAGCGTGCCATTGTGCTGACCGCTCGCGGCGGTATTCATACCGGCGCCACGTCGGATCACCAGGAACCGTACCTGCGTCAGGTCATGGCCTTTATTGGCATCCACGACGTCACCTTCATTCATG
Source organism: Pseudomonas acericola (SeqCode) (assembly GCF_053456465.1). Lineage (NCBI taxonomy): Bacteria > Pseudomonadati > Pseudomonadota > Gammaproteobacteria > Pseudomonadales > Pseudomonadaceae > Pseudomonas > Pseudomonas acericola (SeqCode). The sequence continues at coordinate 612,511 of NZ_JBRFJB010000001.1, forward strand.
CCGAAGGTGTGAACCTGAGCGGCGACTTCCAGGAAAAAGGCATTAACCACGCCAAGGCCTTGCTGGCACAGGTGGCGTGATCCGTTAATCGCCAGATAATCGCGCAATGTTTATCTAGCCCCACGCAAACCCTTCAAGTACGCGTATCGAACCTCCCTTTGCACTTTTTGCTCCTGAGTGCTCCTGCCCGACTGCCGCTTTAGCGAGGTCGGGTTTTTTTTGCCTTGAGTTTCTTCAACCGCCGAAAACCTTTAATGTCCCGCCCATTCGAAACGAGGCGCGCATGGGCTATCTACTGGTTGTCACCCTGATTCAGGCATTTTCCTTCAGCTTGATCGGCGAATACCTCGCCGGCCACGTCGACAGCTACTTCGCCGTGTTGGTGCGTGTGCTGCTGGCCGGGCTGGTGTTTATCCCGCTGACCCGCTGGCGCTCGGTGGAACCGGGGTTCATGCGCGGCATGCTGGTGATCGGCGCGCTGCAATTTGGCGTGACCTACGTATGCCTGTACCTGAGCTTTCGCGTGCTCACGGTGCCGGAGGTGCTGCTGTTCACCATCCTCACGCCGCTGCATGTGACCCTGATCGAAGACGCCCTCAATCGGCGCTTCAACCCGTGGGCGCTGGTCGCCGCACTGGTGGCGGTGGCGGGCGCGGCGGTGATTCGCTTCGACCAGATCACCCCGCACTTCCTCGGTGGCTTCCTGCTGCTGCAACTGGCCAACTTCACCTACGCCGCCGGGCAGGTGATGTACAAGCATTTGGTGAAGCGCTACCCGAGTGACCTGCCGCATTACCGGCGCTTTGGCTTCTTCTATGTGGGCGCAGTGCTGGTGGTGCTGCCGGCGTTCCTGCTGTTCGGCAAGGCCAACTTTTTGCCTGAAGCGCCGTTGCAATGGGGCGTGCTGGTGTTCCTTGGATTGGTCAGCACGGCGCTGGGCATGTACTGGTGGAACAAGGGCGCCTGCCTGGTGCAGGGCGGCACGTTGGCGGTGATGAACAACCTGCATGTGCCGGTGGGGTTGCTGCTGAACCTGCTGATCTGGAACCAGCATGAGCCGCTGGGGCGGTTGGCGTTGGGCGGGTTGGTGATTTTGGCGGCGGTGTGGATCAGTCGGTTGGGTGTGCGCAAGCAGCCCGTCCACCACTGAGCCCCCTGTTGGAGAGGGCTTGTGTGGGTGGTGTCAGGCCGATTTGTTTTCCAGCGTCGGCAAATGACTGGCGCCTAGTAAGGCCGGCAACATCCCTGCGCGCAAATCATTGCCACTCGGCTGCTGATACAGGCTCAGGCCAAACTCCGGCAACACCGCCAGCAGATAGTCAAAAATATCCCCTTGGATCCGCTCGTAATCCGCCCACGCCGTGGTGCGGGTAAAGCAGTAGATCTCCAGCGGCACGCCCTGGGCGGTGGTTTGCATCTGGCGCACCATGCAGGTCATGTTCGGCTGGATATCCGGGTGGCTTTTCAGGTAGGCCAGGGCGTAGGCGCGAAAGGTGCCGAGGTTGGTCATGCGCCGACGGTTGGCCGACAGTTGTGCGCTGTGGCCTTGGGCTTCGTTCCAGGCCTTGAGCTCGGCCTGCTTGCGCCCGATGTAGTCGGTGAGCAGGTGCACCTGGGTCATGCGCACTTCTTCATCGTCACGCAGGAAGCGCACGCCGCTGGCGTCGATAAACAGGCTGCGCTTGATCCGTCGCCCGCCTGATGCCTGCATGCCGCGCCAGTTCTTGAACGACTCGGACATCAGGCGCCAGGTAGGAATGGAGACGATGGTCTTGTCGAAGTTCTGCACCTTGACCGTGTGCAAGGTGATGTCCACCACGTCGCCATCGGCGCCGACCTGGGGCATTTCGATCCAGTCGCCGACCCGCAGCATGTCGTTGCTGGTCAGCTGCACACTGGCGACGAACGACAGCAGGGTGTCCTTGTACACCAACAGGATCACCGCCGACATCGCACCCAGACCCGACAGCAGCAACAGTGGCGAACGGTCGATCAGGGTGGCGACGATGATGATTGCGCCAAACACGTACAAGACCATCTTCGCCAACTGCACATAGCCCTTGATCGAGCGGGTGCGGGCGTGTTCGGTGCGGGCGTAGATGTCCAGCAGGGCGTTGAGCAGGGCACTCATGGCCAGCATCAGGAACAGGATGCTGATCGCCAGGGCCACGTTGCCGATGAACAGGATTGCGGTCTTGCTCAGGTCCGGCACCAGGTACAGGCCGAACTGGATCACCAGCGATGGCGTCATTTGCGCCAGGCGGTGGAAGACTTTGTTGTGCCGCAGGTCATTGAGCCAGTGCAGCGCCGGCTGGCGGCCGAGCAATTTGATCGTGTGCAGGATCAGGTAGCGCGCCACCCGTCCGAGCAACAGCGCCACCAGCAGCAGCACCACAAAGCCGAGGCTGGCGTGCAGCAGCGGGTGTTCATCGAGGGCGCCCCAAAGGTCTTGGACGTTGAGCCAGAGCTGTTTGATATCCATGGGTGAAACCGATTCTTCTGTAGGACAAGACGGGGCGATTAGAGCATTGAAGTGCTACAAAGTTGGCCTCACAGACAAAAGTGCTCACAAAAAAGCAGCTGATTAGCACCGTTCGCGTAAAGAAACTCGGTTTGGACGCCCGAAACCGGTACCCTATGCCGCTGATATTTTGTATTTCTTCGAGGTAGCACCCGTGTTTTCCCAATTCGCCCTGCACGAACGCCTGCTCAAAGCCGTGGCCGAGCTTAAATTTGTCGAGCCAACGCCTGTGCAAGCAGCGGCCATCCCGCTCGCGCTCGAAGGGCGTGACCTGCGGGTGACAGCTCAAACCGGTAGCGGCAAGACCGCCGCTTTTGTCCTGCCGGTGCTGAACCGCCTGATCGGCCCGGCCAAGGTTCGCGTCAGCATCAAGACCCTGATCCTGCTGCCAACCCGCGAGCTGGCGCAGCAGACCCTGAAGGAAGTGGAGCGTTTCTCCCAGTTCACTTTCATCAAGTCCGGCATCATCACCGGCGGTGAAGACTTCAAGGTCCAGGCCGCCATGCTGCGCAAGGTGCCGGATATCCTGATCGGTACTCCGGGCCGCATGATCGAGCAACTCAACGCCGGCAACCTTGACCTCAAGGAAGTCGAAGTGCTGGTGCTGGACGAAGCCGACCGCATGCTCGACATGGGCTTTGCCGACGACGTGCAGCGCCTGGTGGCCGAGTGCGTCAATCGCCAGCAGACCATGCTGTTCTCCGCCACCACCGGCGGTTCGACCCTGCGCGAGATGGTCGCCAAGGTCCTGAACAACCCTGAGCACTTGCAGGTCAACAACGTCAGCGACCTGAACGCCACCACGCGTCAGCAGATCGTCACCGCCGACCACAACGTGCACAAAGAGCAGATCCTCAACTGGCTGTTGGCCAACGAGACCTATCAGAAGGCCATCGTGTTCACCAACACCCGTGCCGCCGCCGACCGTATCTACGGCCGCCTGGTTGCCCAGGAATACAAGGCGTTCGTGCTGCACGGCGAGAAAGACCAGAAGGACCGCAAGCTGGCCATCGACCGCCTCAAGGCCGGCGGCGTGAAAATCCTCGTGGCTACCGACGTTGCCGCCCGTGGCCTCGACGTGGATGGCCTGGACCTGGTGATCAACTTCGACATGCCCCGCAGCGGCGACGAATACGTACACCGTATCGGCCGTACCGGGCGTGCCGGCAACGATGGCCTGGCCATCTCGCTGATCTGCCACGGCGACTGGAACCTGATGTCGAGCATCGAGCGCTACCTCAAGCAGTCGTTCGAGCGCCGCACCATCAAGGAAGTCAAAGGCACCTACACCGGGCCGAAGAAGGTCAAGGCGTCGGGCAAGGCTGTTGGCGTGAAGAAGAAAAAGACCGACGCCAAGGGCGACAAGAAGAAAACCGGCGCCAAGTCGCCGACCAAGCGCAAGATCGCCAACCGGCCGAAGACCGACAACCTGTCGCTCGTCAGCAAGGACGGCATGGCCCCGCTCAAGCGCCGCAAGCCAGAAGCACCAGCCGCCGAGTAAGGTTGGGCTGATGTGAAAAAAACCGGACAATTGTCCGGTTTTTTTATGCGCGCTGATCGTTCCCACGCTCCGCGTGGGAATGCCTCCAAGGACGCTCCGTGTCCAGCCTCTGGCTTCAATTCTTGGCTTTGGCCGCCGCTTCCTTGAGTTCCTTGAGCCGGGCGTCGATCAGTTGGCACTTGTCAGGAAACTCTGCACTTTCCGTATCCAAGTCCATCTTCTGCAACTCGTCGTTCATTTCCTTGGCCTTGGTCGCGTTCTGTTCGGTCAGCTTGGCCACTTCCTGTCCCAGTTGCTCGCGCTTCGCCGTGGCCTCTTCCGGCGTACAGGCCCAGGCGGGCAGGGCGGTCAGCAAGGTGGCCGCGATGGCCAGGTTCATCAGGGTTTTCATGGGTGGACCTCCTTGGCAGGGATATCCCAGTGGAGGTCGCCGCCGCCTGGAAAGTTCATAAAAGTGACGCCCGGCACCCGCTACGGTGCCAGGCGAACCTGTCAGATCGGTAATCTGGCGCTAAGGTGGCTGACAGCCGGCCACCCCTAATCTGCTGCCATTCCCCTGACGGACGTGAATCGGCATGCATTCCACACCCTCCAGACGCACCTTTGTCAAAGGCCTCGCCGCCGGCGGCCTGCTGGGCGGGCTCGGGCTTTGGCGCAGCCCGGTCTGGGCCTTGACCAGCCCCGGCCAGCCCACCGTGCTGGCGGGCAGCGAATTTGACCTGTTTATCGACCAGACCCCGGTCAACCTCACCGGCCGCAACCGTACGGCGTTGACCATCAACGGCAGCCTGCCCGGCCCGCTGCTGCGCTGGCGCGAAGGCGACACCGTGACCCTGCGCGTGAAAAACCGCCTGGCCGAGCCCACGTCGATCCACTGGCACGGCATTTTGCTGCCCTCGACCATGGACGGCGTGCCCGGCCTGAGCTTCAAGGGCATCGAGCCGGGCGAGGTGTTTGTCTACCAGTTCACCCTCAAGCAGCACGGCACCTACTGGTATCACAGCCATTCCGGGTTCCAGGAACAGCAAGGTGTATATGGCCCGCTGGTGATCGATCCGAAAGAGCCCGAGCCCTTCAGCTACCAGCGTGACTACGTGGTGATGTTGTCGGATTGGACGGATGAAGACCCCGTCGCACTGATGAAGACCCTGAAAAAACAGTCCGATTACTACAACCTGCACAAACCCACCGTGGGCGACTTTGTGCGCGATGTGGGGGCGAAGGGCTGGTCAGCCACGGCCGCCGACCGCCTGATGTGGGCGCAGATGAAGATGAACCCCACCGACCTGGCGGACGTCAGCGGCGAGACCTACACCTATCTGCTCAACGGCCAGCCGCCCGAGCGCAACTGGACGGGGTTGTTCGCGGTGGGGGAGACGATTCGCCTGCGTTTTATCAACGGCTCGGCGATGAGCTATTTCGATGTGCGCATCCCCGGGCTGAAAATGACCGTGGTGGCCGCCGATGGTCAGTCGGTCAAGCCGGTCAGCGTCGATGAGTTGCGCATTGCCGTAGCAGAGACGTTTGACGTGCTGGTCGAACCCACGGCGCCGGCCTACACGTTGTTTGCCCAGGCGATGGACCGCAGCGGCTTTGCCCGTGGCACGTTGGCCCGGCAGGCCGGCTTGACTGCGCCAGTCCCGGCCGTCGATCCGCGCCCCTGGATCACCATGGACGACATGGGCATGGGCGGCATGGACCACGGTGCCATGGCGGATATGGAAGGCATGGATCACAGCGCCATGGCGATGCAAAGTCATCCGGCCAGCGAGCAGGACAATCCGCTGGTGGACATGCAAGCCATGAGCCCGGTGCCCAAGCTCGACGACCCCGGCATCGGCCTGCGCAACAATGGCCGGCGCGTCCTCACCTACGCCGACCTGCGCAGCACCTTCGAAGACCCTGACGGCCGCGACCCCGGTCGCACCATCGAGCTGCACCTCACCGGGCATATGGAGAAGTTCGCCTGGTCATTCAATGGGGTGAAGTTCTCCGCTGCCGAGCCGTTGCAACTGACTTACGGTGAGCGGGTGCGGTTGGTGTTGGTCAACGACACCATGATGAGCCACCCGATCCACCTGCACGGCCTGTGGAGCGACCTGGAAGACGAGAACGGCCAGTTCCAGGTGCGCAAGCACACCATCGACATGCCGCCCGGCTCTCGGCGCAGCTACCGCGTGACCGCCGATGCCCTGGGTCGCTGGGCCTATCACTGCCACCTGCTGTACCACATGGAAATGGGCATGTTCCGTGAGGTGCGCGTGCATGAATAAGGACCTGAGGATGAGCCATCGTGTGGTGCCTGTCGTCATCGCGCTGGTGTGCGGCCCGCTGGCGCTGGCGGATGAATTTCAAAGCATGGGCGCGGCGACACCGGCACCCACCGAGAGCCGTACGCCGATCCCGGTGCTGACCGATGCCGATCGCGCGGCGGTGTACAACGCGCCCGGCGGGCACATGGTGCATGACAGTGGCGTCAATTCGATGCTGTTGATCAACCAGTTGGAGTGGCAGGGCGGCGGCGGTGACGGTGCGCTGAGTTGGGATATGAAGGGCTGGCTCGGCGGCGACATCGACCGCCTGTGGCTGCGCACTGAGGGCGAGCGCAGCGCCGGCCGCACACAAAGCGCTGAGACCCAGGCCCTGTGGGGGCATGCCATCAGCCCGTGGTGGGACCTGGTCGGCGGCGTGCGTCAGGACTTCAAGCCGGGTGATGGGCAGACCTGGGCTGCCTTCGGCGCGCAGGGCATGGCGCTCTATAACTTCGAGGCCGAAGCGACGCTGTTTGTCGGCGAAGCCGGGCGCACCGCCGCACGGTTGGAGGGTGACTACGACATCCTGCTGACCAACCGGCTGATCCTGCAACCGACCGCCGAACTCAACTTCTACGGGCGCAATGACCCGCAGCGCGGCATCGGTTCCGGCCTGGCCGACAGTGAGGTCGGTTTGCGCTTGCGCTACGAGGTGCGCCGCGAGTTTGCGCCCTACGTGGGTTTCACCTGGCATCGCAGCTATGGCCAGACCGCGCAATACGCCCGCGATGAAGGCGAAGACGCCAGCCAATGGCGCTGGGTCGCGGGTGTGCGCCTGTGGTTCTGACGTTTCACTCTTCCTATAACCCGCCGCTATGAGCGGCTTGGAGCCTTGCATGTCGATGTTGAAAACCGCGCTGGTGGGCGCTGCGTTGCTCACCAGCCTTTCGGTCACCGCCCATCCCAAACTGCTCTCATCCGTTCCGGCTGCGGGTGCCCAGGGCCCTGCGCCCGCAGTGATTGAACTGCACTTCTCGGAAAACCTGCTGACGCAGTTTTCCGGCGCCAAGCTGACCATGACCGGCATGCAGGGCATGGCCCACGCGCCGATGCCGGTGAAGGCCAGCGTCGCTGCCAGTACTGACCCCAAAGTGATGCTGATCAAGCCCGCTCAAGCACTGACGGCCGGCACCTATCAGGTGGACTGGCGTGCCGTGTCGTCCGATACGCACCCGATCCTCGGCAATGTGGTGTTCAGCGTCCAGCCATGAGTGAACTGATCCCGGTGTTGCTGCGCTTTGCGCTGTATTCGGACTTGATGCTGGTGTTTGGCCTGGGGTTGTTTGGCTTCTATGCCGAGCGCCGACTGTTGAGTGTGCAGCGCTTGCTACGCGTGCTGGCCGGCCTGGGGGTGCTGTTTTCGGTGTTGTCGATGCTGTCCATGACCCAGGCCATGAGCGGCGCCGAGGATTGGCCGACGTTGTGGGCGCACCTGCACATGATGCTGGGGCAGACCGAACTGGGCTGGACGTGGTGGTTGCGCGTGGTGGCGCTGGTGTTGGTAGTGCTGGATACGCGGCTGGCCACGCTGTGTGGCGGTGTCGCGCTGGTCACGCTGGCGTGGACCGGGCATGGCGTGATGCACGAAGGCACCTTGCGGCTCTGGCATGTGCTCAGCGACAGCGCGCACCTGCTGGCGGCGGCGGGTTGGGTCGGCGCACTGGCGGCGTTCGGGCTGTTGCTGGTGAGTCGGTCGTTGCCCCAGGCCGAGCGTGTGCAGGCGCTGGCGCGCACGTTGGCAGGATTTGGGCGTATTGGCAGCGGGTTTGTGGGGGTGTTGATGGTCACCGGTGTGGCCAATTATCTATTTGTCGTCGGGCCGAACCTGGATGGCCTCACGGGTGGGCTCTATGGGCTGCTGCTGTGCCTCAAGTTGGGATTGTTCGGCCTGATGCTGGGGTTGGCGGTACTCAATCGTTCGCACTTGGCGCCGTCGCTGCAACGGTCCCTGGCGGCGGGCGAATATGGGGCGGCGCTCAAGGCGCTGCGCCGAAGCATTGCCCTGGAGTGGGTGGCGGTGGTGGTGATCCTGGGTCTGGTGGCGTGGCTGGGCACCTTGGCGCCCACTTAGGACGGCGTGCTTTTGAGGCATTTAAGCGCCTGGAAATCGCTGCGTACCTTGTCGATTTTCTGGGTGAGTTTCTGGCGTTGCGCCGGGGTGCTTTCGGCCAACAGATCGACAATCAGGCTGCGCGCGGCGGTTTCCGTTTGTGCGTAGGCGCTGCGGTATTGCGGGGTCCACAGGCTTTCGCGGTCCACCAGCAGTTGCTCGATTTTCTGTGGGAAGTCGGCGTCGTGGCGTTGTTGCACGGCCGCGATGAAGTGCGCCTGCCAACGGGCGCGGTTGCCGACCCAGGCCTGGTTCTGTTCGCCCAGCGCGACGGACCAGGCGTCGACCCGACTCTGCTGGCTGGTGCTGAGCGGACCGATCCAGGCGTCCAGGCGCTTGCTCATGCGTTCGGCGCGTTCCTGGATCTGCTTGGCCAATGGCGGCTTGAGGTATTCGTCCTGGCGCTTGCGCAGGTCCTTGGCCAGGGCGTTGTTCATGTCTTGTACCTGCTGATCGTCGAGGCCTTGCAGCAGTTCGATGGCCGACGGCGTGATTTGCCGGGCGATTTCGTCGATCGCCTGCTTGGCTTCGGCGGTGCGGGCTTGCAGTGCGGCGTCGCTGACCTGGCGGTTATCGGCCATCTGTTGCAGGCGGTCCAGCCAGTCGAGGTAGCCCGGCAGTTGGGTGGTGCAGTGCCAGGCCAGGTGCGTCTTGAGGTTGTCGTTGAACCAACTTTTCTGCCCGGCGTTCATTTCCAGGTAGTCGCCGAGGGTCCAGGGGATGATCACATCCAGGTTGCGATAGGCCAGGCCGACGCGGTTGCAGCCACCGAGCACCAGGCTGAGGGCCAGCAATACCAGCAGGAATTTGAGCCGACGCAGCATGGGCGAGTCCTTGCGCAGAGGAGGTGTGTGCATGTGAACCTGCGCGGGGCGCGACAGTTCAGCCCATCAATAAAACGACCGCGCGGCCTTCAACGTCAACAGGCCATCGCATTGCGAGTTGTGTCCAGAGTAGGCCGAGCAATCGCCGCCGCTGAGGCTGGAGTCGCTGTAGATCAGGTTCAGGTCAACGCCCATCCACGCCCGCGAGAATTGCACCGACCAATCGCTGAAGCTGCGGATGGAGCCCCCTTCGACGGCGACCGGGCTGCCCAACTGATGAGTGGTGTACTTCATGCTGACGCCGATGCCGAAGGGTTGCGTGCCGCCGAGGTCGGCAAACAGGGTGCTGTCCTGGCGGTCCGGGTCATTGCTGAAGGACGCGCCGAAGCGGTTGCCCAGCAGGTTCAGGCCGCCGTAGAACTCCTGGCTGTCGAGTGGGCTGAGCTTGGGGTAGCTGTAGTGGATCAGGCCGACTTCGTAGCCCAGGGTCTGGTCGAAGGGATGTTTAAAACCCATGTAGGAATCGACTTCGAGGGTGCTGTCCGGCGACAGGCCCATGCTGGGTGAGAACTGGCCGAAATACAGGCCGCTGTCGTGGCTCAGGTCGAGCCCACCATGGAATGAATCGCTGCCCGGCGAGGTGGGTTTGACCAGGCCCTGGGCCATGCTGCGGCTGGGCGTGGTGCCCAACTTCAAGTCGAAGTCGCCCCATTCGCGCTGAAAGATCTGCGCTTCGGCAAGGGGGCTGGCGACCAGGGCCGTGAGCAGGAAAATGCAGGGTTTGAACATGCGTCACTCCATGAAAAGCGAGGAGCAGTAACAGAAAAAGTCGGGAAGATGCCCGTGCTAGACGTGTGCAAGCATACCGGCGAATGCCTGGGGTTGAGCCCCGTTCGTCGATTGGTGCGAGATTGGATATGTCGGGAGGTTGTTGCGAGCTCTAGTCCTAGCGCCTTGATGGCAAGGCGCTTAGGGACCAGGTGTGTTGCGCGATATTACTTCTTGCCCAGGCTGATCTGCTTGGACGGGCCGAAAGTCTGGCCGCTCACGCCCTTGGCAATTTGCTGGATTTCGCCGCCGGACTTGAGGAAAGCAGCAATCTGGCTGTTGATCGATTCGCTGGTTTCAACGGCGGGAGCTGGCTTTGCTTTGCTGTTGGATGCTTTTACGCGCATGGCGGCCACTAACCTGTAGAAAATTAACTTGGCCAGGCATCGTACAGGAAATACTTGACAATTGCTTGGCAAATATCCCCCAGGAATAAGCGCTGCGTCTGGAAATAAGCAAAGTTTATCTTTGAAATAAGCCTCTAACTTACTGTTTTAAATCGAAACCACGCGCCTGGATGCGGCGTGCGTAGCAGTAAATTCGAGCCGATTGATCAGACGAGCGGGGCGGGGCCATCAGCTTGCCACGCCAGCCCGCGATTTTTCAGGGGCGCGCGCGTGGCGGGCGCAACTCGGGTAGAATGCCGCCCACGTAATGAGGGTATTGAAAAATGGCTTTGGTCGGTCGCTACAACAGCTTGCAAGTGGTTAAACACACTAACTTCGGTTTGTACCTGGACGGCGCGCAAGACGGTGAAATCCTCTTGCCCAACCGGTATATCCCCAAAGATATTCCCAGTGAAGATGAAGACTGGCTGAACGTTTTCATTTATCTGGACAGCGATGACAAACTTATCGCCACGACTGAAAAGCCGAAAGTTCAAGTGGGCGAGTTTGCCAGTTTGAAAGTGGTGGAAGTCAACAGTATCGGTGTATTCCTCGATTGGGGTTTGCCCAAGGACCTGTTGCTGCCGTATTCGGAAGAAAAGCGCCAGATGACCGCTGGTGAATATTGCGTGGTGCACGTCTACCTCGACAAGCACACCAAGCGCATCACCGCGACCGCGCGCCTGGATCGCTACCTGGACAAGACCCCGGCTAATTACCAGGTGGGCCAGGAAGTCAATCTGCTGGTGGCCGAAGCCACCGACATGGGCTTCAAGGCAATCATCAACAACAAGCACTGGGGCTTGATCCACAAGAACGAAGTGTTCAAGTTCCTGCGCCCGGGCAAGGAAGAGAAAGGCTTCATCAAAGAGATCCGCGCCGATGGCAACATCAGCCTGAGCCTGCAGCCAGTGGGCCAGGAAGCGGCTTCCAGCCTGAACTCGAAGATCCTCGCCAAGTTGCGTGAAAACAACGGCAGCCTGCCGGTCAGCGACAAGAGCGACCCGGCAGTGATCAGCAACTTGTTCGGCGTGAGCAAGGGCAACTTCAAGAAGGCCATCGGTGCCCTCTACAAGCAGGGCCAGATCGTGATTCATGCGGATCGCATTGAACTAAGCTGATCGCGCTTTGCTCTTCTGTAGGCGCCAGCCGGCGCCTACAGAGGTTGTTTCAATGTCCAGAAAACCCATCTTCGCCTACCTCGGCACCTTGCTCGCCTTTCTGGTCCTCGACGGCCTCTGGCTCGGCGTCCTCATGGGGCCGACCTACAAAAACCTGCTTGGCCCGCTGATGCTTGATCAGCCGCGCCTGCTTCCCGCCATCCTGTTTTACTTGCTCTATGCCCTCGGTTGCCTGGTCTTCGTGGTCTTGCCCAGCTTTAGTTGGCAGCGCGCGGCGCGTCTGGGCGCCTTGTTGGGCCTGGTGGCCTATGGCACCTATGACTTGAGCAACTGGGCCACGCTGCACGGCTGGTCTGCCGGGTTGGCCTTGATGGATATGGCCTGGGGCACCTGCCTGACGGCGGCTTGCTGCACGGTTGGATATTTATGTGCACATCGGGTGCGGTAATGATTGTGTACAGGATTTTCATGCACCGTTGCTGAGCGACACCCAGCTCTCAAACCCTGACTCTTGCCTTTGGAGCGCCGTTCCAAGGGGATTGTGTGCCATTGGCACGCATTCTGCTGACTGCTTCGTATACAAACCATGCCGCCTACCGTATGCATACCGCTACGGCAGCGCAGGCCGGTATGACGAGGAGCCCAGCGATGACCGAACAATTGCCCAAAGGCTACAGCCCACGCCTGTACAACCAGGACCTGGGCCCACTGCCACAAAAGTGGACCTGGTACAACATCTTCGCCTTCTGGATGAGCGATGTGCACAGCGTCGGCGGCTACGTGTTTGCCGCCAGCCTGTTCGCGTTGGGGCTGGCCAGTTGGCAGGTGTTGATCGCCTTGCTTGCCGGTATCTGCATCGTGCAGTTGATCGCCAACCTGGTGGCCAAGCCGAGCCAGCAAGCCGCCGTGCCGTATCCGGTGATTTGCCGGCTGGCGTTTGGGGTGTTCGGCGCGAATATTCCCGCAGTGATTCGCGGCCTGATCGCCGTGGCCTGGTATGGGATTCAGACCTATCTGGCTTCCAGCGCGCTGATCATCGTGGTGCTGCGCTTTTTCCCACAGATGGCGGTTTACGCAGAACCGCATTTCGCGGGCCTGTCCTACCTCGGCTGGTTCGGCTTCCTCAGCCTATGGGTGTTGCAAGCGGCGGTGTTCTGGGCGGGTATGGATTCCATCCGGCGTTTTATCGATTGGGCGGGGCCGGTGGTGTATGCGGTCATGTTTGCCCTGGCCGGTTGGATCGTGTGGAAAGCCGGCTGGGCGAATATCAGCTTTACCCTGTCGGAAAAATCACTGTCTGGCTGGCAGGCGTTCGGCCAGGTGATTGTTGCGACGGCGCTGGTGGTGTCTTACTTCTCCGGGCCGACGCTGAACTTCGGTGATTTCAGCCGCTATTGCCGCAGCATGCACGACGTGCGGCGCGGCAATTTCTGGGGGCTGCCGGTGAATTTCCTGGCGTTCTCGCTGGTCACGGTGGTGATCGTTTCGGGCACCTTGCCGGTGTTTGGCGAAATGCTCCACGACCCGATTGCCACCGTGTCGCGCATCGACAACAGCATGGCTGTGCTGCTCGGTGCCTTCGCCTTTGTGACCGCCACCATTGGCATCAATATTGTCGCCAACTTTGTGTCCCCGGCGTTTGATTTCGCCAACGTCGCCCCCAGCAAGATCAGCTGGCGCGCTGGCGGCATGATCGCCGCCGTGGCGTCGATCTTCATCACCCCGTGGAACCTGTTCAACAACCCGCTGATGATCCACTACACCCTGGACATCCTCGCTGCGTTTATCGGGCCATTGTTCGGCATCCTGCTGGTGGATTTCTACCTGATCAAAAAGCAGAAGATCGACGTGGACGCGTTGTTCGACGACAGCCCCAGCGGGCGCTATTACTTCGACGGCGGCGTGAACTGGACGGCGGTCAAGGCGCTGGTGCCGGCCACGTTGGTGGGCGTCGCGATCACCTTTACCCCGGCGTTGCAGGGCATGGCCAACTTCGCCTGGTTTACCGGGTGCTTCCTGGGTGGGCTGTTTTTCCTGGTGCTGGCACGAAGGGAACAGCTGCGCGTGCCCGTGCCGTTGGTTGCCGGCTGAGTACCAGACCCGCCAACAGCAGGCCGCACCCGGCGATCACCAATGCCGGGTGCAGGCCGCCGCTTAGATGACTGCTCACCGAGGCCAACAACGGCCCGCTCAACTGGCCGATGGCAAAGCTGGCGGTGAGCAACCCGGTGCTGCGCTGATAGCCGTTGGGGGCAATGTCCCGCAGGCGCGTCATCACCAACTGCATGCACGCCAGGAACGGCGCGCCACACAGCAGCACGCCCAGCGCCAGGCCCCAGGCATTGCCCAGTAGGCAGGCGAACACCCCAGCCGCTTGCAGCCACAACGTCGCCATCAACCAGCGACGCGTGGTATTTGGGTCCTTGCGGCGCAGGCTGGCGATAACCACCCCCAGCGCTGCCGCCAAGCCAAAGCACGGCCAGAACAGATCGGCCTGCCAGGCGCCTTTGAATTGCGCGTTGGCCATCTGCGACAGAAAGGTCGCCGGGATGATGTAGCCCAGGCCAAATAAAAAGTAGATCCATCCCAGGTGCGCAATGCTCTGATTGCTGCCCGCAGTGACGGTGGCCGCAGTCGTCGGTGCCGGCTGGGGAAGGAAGGGCAGGACCACCAACAGCATCACCAGCGCCACCGTCCCATAGACCAGCCATAAGGTGGCCGAGTCTTGCCCGAGCAGGTTAGACCCCAGTGCCAGCAACCCCGTGAGCAGAATCCCCAGCCCAGGTCCGGCAAATACCAGAGCGCCCAGGCGCGGACGTCCGGCGGCAAGCGCCAGCGGTTGGCTCAGGCTGGTGATCATCACCAACGCCCAGGCACTCGCGACGCCGGTCCCGAAGCGCAACAGCAGATGGGCCCAGAATCCATGGGCCCAGTAAGACGCCAAGGTCAGCAGCACACACAACCACAGCCCACCATAGAGCCGGCCGCGAGCGTGGTGATGGCTGCGGGCGAAGATCGAATCCACCGCCCCGACCAAATACCCCAGGTAATTGGCCGCAGCGATCAGGCCGGCACCGGTCAGGTCGATTTGCCCTTCGCTGAGCAAATGCGGCATTTGCGGGGTGAGGGCAAAGCGGCCAATACCCATGGCCATCATCAGGGCGATAAAGCTGGCGAGTAAACGAATCAGGGGCGACATGGGCTGTTTTCCTGCAGGTCAGCGAATGACTTTCAGGCTAAAGCGGATTGACTTTCTGTAAAATTGAATAATAGTGAGTAACTTGTTCAGTTTTGGAGAAAGGTATGGAGTTCAGTCAATTGCGCATTTTCCAAGCGGTGGCGGAAGAGGGCTCCATCACCCGCGCGGCAGAGCGTCTGCATCGTGTGCCGTCGAACCTGTCGACCCGGCTCAAGCAGATGGAGGAACAGCTCGGCGTTGAGTTGTTCGTACGCGAACGCCAGCGCTTGCAGCTTTCTCCGGCGGGCAAAGTGTTGTTGGACTACAGCACGCGGCTGCTGGCTTTGCATGACGAAGCCCATGGCGCAGTGCAGGGCGGGCAACCGGCGGGCGATTTTGTGCTGGGCAGTATGTACAGCACGGGAGCGGTTCATTTGCCCAAGCTGCTGGCGCGCTATCACAAGGCGTATCCGATGGTGAACCTTCAGGTGCAATCGGCGCCCAGCGGCGAGTTGCTCGAAGGGTTGATTACCGGTCGCCTGGATGCTGCTTTTGTGGACGGCCCGATCACCATCGCCACCCTGGATGGCGTGCCGTTGTGTGAAGAGCGACTGGTGCTGATCTGCGAAGCCGATCACCCACCGGTGCATGGGCCGCAGGACGTTGCGGGGCGTTCGGTGTTCACGTTCCGACGCAGCTGCGCCTATCGCGCACGGCTGGAGACGTGGTTTTCCCACGAGCGTGTGGCGATGGGGCGCGCCATCGAGATTGAGTCCTATCAGGGCATGCTCGCGTGTGTGATCGCCGGTTCCGGGGTGGCGCTGATGTCTGAGTCCATGCTCGACAGCCTGCCCGGAAAGGACAGCGTGTCCGTTCATCCGCTGACAGGGCCTTTTGCCACTGCCACCACCTGGCTGATGTGGCGAAAGGGTATGCTCGGCGCTAACCTCAACGCATGGATCGACTTGCAGCAAGCGGGCAAGGCCGAAGTCCTGCAAGACACACGGGCGATTGCTTGAGCGATCCGTCAGGATTCAGATCAATTCAGTAATAGTTCGTTGTGGTTTCGTCCATGCAATACGTAGGACTTAGGGCTACTATCACTGTAGGAAAGGGCGACAGAATTTGCGCCTGCCAGCATTACCCTCAAAGGGGGCAACCATGAAAGAGAAAATTCAAAACTGGCTCCATGACCTCGGTGTTGCACTGGGCCTGATCGAGCCGCCGATGCAGCCGGTGCCGATCCGTACCGATGACGAGCAGCGTCGGCCACGTCGCCGGTAATTTTGGGTCAAAGCGGGATTAAACATGTGGGAGCGGGCTTGCCCGCGATAGCGGTGAACCAGCGACATCTTCGTCGGCTGACACTCCGCAATCGCGGGCAAGCCCGCTCCCACAGTTGTTTTTGTGCCAGGCAAAAAAACGGGCACGACATCCGACGTCGTGCCCGCTGAAGAAACCGCTCTAAACCCTGTAATGCATCAAACCGCGTTAGCCGCCACCGCCTCAGGCTTGCGCGACAACACACTCACCAGCACAAAACTCACCAACCCAACCGCCAGGCTGTAGTAGATCGGCGTGTTCGCATCCAACCCATCCTTGATCATGAATGCCAACGCTGTGACAAAGCCCAGCGCCATCGAGGTGATTGCCCCGGACGTGGTCGCGCGCTTCCAGAAGATCGCGCCGATCAGTGGGATCAGCATGCCGCCCACCAGAAGGTTGTAGGCCAGGGTCAGCGCGCTGATGACGTCGTTCACCACCAGGGCGATGCCCAGTACGGCGATGCCGGTCAGCATTGTGAACAGGCGGTTGATCGCCAGGCTCGACTGCTTGCCGCCACGCAGGCGTGGCAGCAGGTCTTCGGTCAGTACGGTGGAGGCCGCGAGCAATCCGGCGCTGGCGGTAGACATCATCGCGGCCAGTGCCGCTGCAATCACCAGGCCACGGATGCCGTCTGGCAGCGAGACTTTTACGATCGCGGCAAACGCGTTGTTGACGTTGTCCAGGTCCGGGATCAGCACATGCGCAGCCATGCCGATCAACGCACAGGCCAGGCCGTAGAGGATGCAGTAGAACCCGGCGAACGTGCCGGCGTACTTGGCGACCTTTTCGTCACGGGCGGTGAACACCCGTTGCCAGATGTCCTGGCCGATCAGGATGCCGAAGAAGTAGATCATGAAGTAGGTAATGATCGTGTCCCAGCCAATCGCGGTGAAGCTGAAACTCGACGCCGGCAGCTTGGCCACCAGCTCATCCCAGCCGCCGACGCGGTACAGGCAGATCGGCAGCAGGATAAACATCAGGCCGACGGTCTTGATCACGAATTGCACGATGTCGGTGAGGGTCAGCGACCACATGCCGCCGATGGTCGAGTACACCACCACCACGCCGCCGCCGAGCAGCACCGAGATCCAGAACGGCAGGCCGAACAGCACTTGCAGCACGGTGCCGATGGCGAGGATCGAGGTCACGCCGATCATCAGCGCATAGGCCAGCATGATCACCGCACTGGCTTGGCGCGCCATGGGGTTGTAGCGTTTTTCGAGGACCTGGGTGACGGTGAAGATCTTCAGCTTCAACAGCGGCTTGGCCAGGAACAGGTTCAGCGCAATGATCCCCATGCCCAGCGCGGCGCACAGCCAGAAGCCCGAGATGCCGTGCACATACCCCAGGCGCACGGTGCCGACGGTGGACGCCCCGCCCAGCACCGTGGCGGCCATGGTGCCCATGTACAGGGTCGGGCCAAGGTTGCGGCCGGCCACCAGGTAGTCTTCATGGGTCTTGGCGCGGCGCATGCCGTAATAGCCGAGCACGAGCATGCCGGCGGCGTAGATGAGTACGACGAATAAATCCAAAGCCATGACGGCGGTTCTCCGATTGTCTTTTTATTGTGGTGAAGAGGCTTGTTGTGGCGAGGGAGCTTGCTCCCGCTCGACAGCGAAGCTGGAGCCGGCTTTTTTGGGGCCGCTACGCAGCCCAACGGGAGCAAGCTCCCTCGCCACAAAGGCGGGGCCATACACCGCAGCCGGCTCAGGAAAAACGCGCAGCAAGGTCAGGTACACCACCGACGCCAACCCCAACGTCACCGGCAAGCTGATATCAATGCCATCGGCCAAATTGCCCAACGGCCCGACAAATTGTCCCGGCAAGTTGACAAAGCACAGCCCCACCAACGCACTCGGTATCCACGCGCCCAGCCCGCGCCAGTTCCAGCCATGGCTGAACCAGTAGCGGCCGCCGGTTTCACCGCGGGTGAACACCTGCAAGTCATCCGGGCAGTAGAAGCCGCGGCGCACGATCAGGCCGATGATCATCATCACCATCCACGGCGTGGTGCAGGTGATGATCAGCACGGCGAAGGTCGAGACGCTCTGCACCAGGTTGGCGGCGAAACGTCCGATAAAGATGAAGGCAATCGACATCACCCCAATCAGCAACGTGGCCTTGACCCGCGACAGCAGGCGCGGGAACACGCTGGACATGTCCAACCCCGTGCCATACAGCGACGTGGTGCCGGTGGACATGCCGCCAATCACCGCGATCAGGCACACCGGCAGGAAGAACCAGCTCGGCGCCACCGCCAGCAAACCGCCGACGTAGTTGTTGGCCGCGATGTAGTCCGGTGCCTTGATCGCCACGATGGTCGCGGTGGCCAGGCCGAACAGGAACGGGATCAAGGTGGCGATCTGCGCCAGCACCACGGCCAGCATGATGCGCATCTTCGGCGTTTCACGCGGGATGTAGCGCGACCAGTCGCCGAGGAACGCACCGAAGGAAATCGGGTTGCTCATGGCCACCAGTGCCGCGCCGATGAAGGCTGCCCAGAAGCCGGTCTGGCCGAGGGCAACAGTGCCGGCGAAGTGGCTGTCGAAAGCCGGTGCGAAAGCAAAGATGCCCAGCAGGAACAGCAAGCTCGCCGCCCACACCGCGATGCGGTTGACCCACAGCATGAAGCGAAAGCCGTAGATGCAAACGGTCAGCACCAGAATCGCGAACACGCCGTAGGCCAGGCCCAGGGTCAGGTCGGTTTCCGGCAGGCCGATCAGGCGTTTCGCACCGCCCACCAGCGCATCGCCTGAACTCCACACCGACAGTGAGAAGAACGCAATCGCGGTCAGCAACGACAGAAACGAGCCGACAATCCGCCCGTGCACGCCGAAGTGCGCACCGGATGACACCGCATTGTTGGTGCCGTTGATCGGCCCGAACAGGCCCATGGGCGCCAGGATCAGCGCGCCCACCAGCACGCCCAGGACAATCGCCCAGACCCCGGCCTGGAACGACAGGCCGAACAGCACGGGAAAGGAACCCAGCACGGCGGTGGCAAAGGTATTGGCACCGCCGAAGATCAGGCGGAACAGATCCTTGGGGCCGGCGGTACGTTCGTGGTCCGGGATCTGTTCGACCCCGTTGGTTTCTATCTTGCGAATACTTTTATCGTTGTTTTTATTATTCATGATCAGCTCCGATCACATTGGCTAAGGGGGCGGCAGCCCTTCCGGCATAGCGGACAAATGTTCGTGACAGGCCAGCCACAGGCCTTCTTTTTGTTCTGTGCGAGATCCTTGCCGTTTGAAGACAATGGTCTCGCGTTCCTGGCTAAAAAATTGCTCCCCTTGCATGCGCAACTCGGTGGCCACGTCATGCATAAAAATCGCCATGTCACCTTGCAGGCTGACAAAGGCGTTGCTCGACGTGCACGACAGCACCTCGAACCCCTCGTCCCGGCGCCAGCTGTCCCACACTGCCTGGTAGGCATCGCGACTGAGCAGTGGCTGGGGCAGGGTGTAGAACACAAAGCTGGCGTCGGCCGTGAACGCGCCGAAGTAGGCGGCGCGGTCATTGCGGGCGAAGGCCGCCACCAGGTCGGCAGCGGCTTGCAGCACTTCGCGGGCGCTCATCAGCGATGCGCCACGCCAGGCAGTACGCAGAGCATCTCGTACAGCAGGTTGGCGCCGAGCAGCGAGGTGTTGCCGGTGGTGTCGTAAGGCGGCGAAACTTCTACCAAATCGCAACCAACCAAGTCGAGGCCCTGGCAGCCGCGAATGATCTCGATGGCCTGGATGGTGGTCAGCCCGCCGATTTCCGGGGTGCCGGTGCCGGGCGCCCAGGCGGGGTCGATGCCGTCGATGTCAAAACTCAGGTACACCGGGCCGCCGCCGACTTTTTCGCGCACTTCGGCCATCAACGGCGCGAGGGAGTGGTGCCAGCACTCTTCGGCCTGGACCACGCGAAACCCCTGTTTGCGGCTCCAGTTGAAGTCTTCGGCGGTATAGCCCTGGGCGCGCAGGCCGATTTGCACGACGCGGTCGCAATCGAGCAGGCCTTCTTCCACTGCACGGCGGAAGGTGGTGCCGTGGGCGATTTTCTCGCCGAACATATGGTCATTTACATCGGCGTGGGCATCGATGTGCACGAGGCCGACCTTGCCATGTTTCTTGTGGATCGCCCGCAGGATCGGCAGGGTAATAGTGTGGTCGCCGCCCAGGGTCATCGGGATCACATCGTGTTCGAGGATCTCGTCGTAGGCTTCTTCGATGATGCGCACGGCGTCGAGCAGGTTGAAGGTGTTGATCGCCACGTCGCCGATATCGGCTACCGACAGCGAGTCGAACGGTGCGGCGCCGGTGGCCATGTTGTACGGGCGGATCATCACCGATTCGGCGCGGATTTCACGCGGCCCGAAGCGGGTGCCGGCGCGCAGCGAGGTGCCGATGTCCAGGGGCACGCCGATAAAGGCAGCGTCCAGGCCCTTGGCCGATTGAAGGTGGGGGAGTCGCATCATGGTGGCGATGCCGGCAAAGCGCGGCATTTCGTTGCCGCCCAGTGGTTGGTGGAAAATCTTGTCCACGGGAGTGCCTCATCGTTGTTTTGTTTATTAGAGGCCGATTCTGCGAAATACCCCGTGGCGAAAGAATCGGCAGGGACAAATACTTAGTTCAGATTTTTCTAAACTAATCCCTGGGGTAAACTCCGTGCAAATGTGGGAGCGGGCTTGCCCGCGATTGCGGTGGGTCAGGCAACATCTCTGTCACTGCTACACCGCCATCGCAGCGATGCGGCGACCCGACAAGCCAGCTCCCACAGTTTTGATTGTGTTGCATCAGCTGAATCTGGAGATCCGATGGCCAACGCCTTGCCCGACCTGAAACTCCTGCGCATCTTCGTCAGTGTCGTGCGGCACCAGGGGTTCGCCAATGCCCAGCACGAACTCAACCTGTCTACCTCGGCCATCAGCACCTACATGAGCCAGTTGGAGTCGGCGTTGGGCCTGGTGCTGTGCCATCGCGGGCGCGGCGGGTTCAGCCTGACCAGCAAGGGTGAGTTGTTCCATCAGGAAACCTTGCGCCTGCTGGGCGAACTGGAAGGCTTCGAGCAATACGCCGCCGCGTTGAAAGGCGAGTTGCGCGGCACCCTCAAGCTCGGCGTGCTCGACTCCACCGTCAGCGACAAAGCCTTGCCGTTCGCCGAGGTCATCGGTGCCTACAGCCTGGAACATCCGGCAGTGCACCTGCACCTATCGGTGATGAGCCCTTACGAGCTGCAACTCGGCGTGCAGGACAACCGCCTCGACCTGGCCATCGGCGCATTCTCCAACCGCATGAGCGGGCTGATCTACATGCCGCTGTACCGCGAGCAGCATTGGCTGTATTGCAGCACCCGCCACCCGTTGTTCAACGAGCGGCGTATTCCTGAGCCAGTCATCACCCAGCAACGCATGGTCGGTCGCGGCTATTGGAGCCAGGCGGAGCTTGCGCGCCACGGCTTCAAGCACAGCGCCGCTACGGTGGAAAGTATGGAGGCGCAACTGATCCTGGTACTGTCCGGCGCCTACATCGGCTATTTGCCCGAACACTACGCCCAGGCCTGGGCCGACAAGGGTGACCTGCGCGTCTTGCTGCCGGCGACTTTTGGCTACCAGGCGCCGTTCTCGATGATCATGCGTCGGGGGCGTAGCCGCGAACCGTTGATCCAGACGTTCCGCGACCTGCTCAAAACCCAGCTCAACCAGGCCTGAAAAAATCATGTCCAGACCCCAATGCTCCCAGTGCCTGCGGCCTACCACCCACTGCCTGTGCCCGCTGATTCCCAGCCTCGACAGCCGCACCCGCGTGTTGCTGTTGCAGCATCCGAGCGAGGTCAACCATGCACTCAACACCGCGCGGCTGGCGGCGTTGGGGTTGAACAATGCGCAGTTGGTGGTGGGTGAGGTGTTTGATGACTTGCCGACTTTGTTGAACGTGCCCGGCTACCAGGCACGGTTGTTGTTTCCGGCGGACGACGCCCAGCCGATACATCCCTATGCGCCGCACGATCAGCCACTGTTGCTGGTGGTGCCCGATGGCACTTGGCGCAAGGCACGCAAGATGTTGCACCTCAATCCGTTGCTGGCGGCGTTGCCTCGGGTGACGTTGGCCGAGGGCGCGGTCTCGCGCTACCGGCTGCGCAAGGCGCCGGCGCCGGGCGCATTGTCGACGGTAGAAGCGATTGTGCAGGCCTTGCAGACGCTGGAGGCGCCGACGTGTTTCGAGGCGTTGCTCAAGCCATTTGACGCGTTGATCGAAGGGCAGATTGCCGCAATGGGGCCGGCCGTCTTCGAAAAAAACCACGGCTGAGCCCTGGCGCTACATAGCTACCGGAGCGGCTAACAGCGACCGATTAGGCTGATCTTTTTTCTGGGAGCAGAAAAATGACCGAGCCGATAACCCCTGCAGCATCACTTGATCCGCTGTCCGAATTCATCGCAGAGCAACAATCTCCGCTGATGGCGGCTCCAGAATGGACCGCCTTGCAGGCCCTGGACTCGATACGGGGCAACTTCGACGGGTTTCTCGCCAACCTCAATGAAGAGGAAAAACTTGAGTACGTGTGCCAGCAAAAGGCCTTGATCCAGGCCCAGCAGGCGGTGGAGCGGGCAACTGCCCAATTCACCCAAGCGTTTGAGCGTCAGGCAATAGGGACGTTGCGTGCCGAACTCCAGACGTTGACGGGGCAGGACATCGATCCCACGGTTGCGAAAATACATACCCGCTATCTCCAGTCCTCCCAACGTGTCCGGCGTGCAGCGCGTGAGGACGAGGTGGTAAAAGTGGCAAGCCTCACGCTGTGGGACGCCGCTTGTCGCAACTATGACGGGTTGACCGGTTGGAGCTACCCGGGCCATACCGGCTTGGCGCAGGCCAGTTATCTCGACAGCGGCATCGACACCACCGCCGGCGAGTTCATCGCGCTGGTGCGTCGGCTCGACCTCGGAGGGCAACTCAAACAGCAATTGAGTGACGCGCTGCGCGGCAATGCTGCGCTGGGTAGCAGCTTCATGGGCCTGGCCAGTGCCGAGTTTGAATTCGCCTTGATCGAGGCGTTGAAAAACACCAGGCTCAGTCACGTTGATCGGGCCAAATATCACCAGGTGAAACAGGCGTTGGCAGGCGCAGTGCGCTGGAACGATACCGAAGTGATGCGGGTGTTTGTCCCTCACGGATTGGACAATATCAGCTGGCGGCCGCAAACCCTGGGGTTGACCGGGCAATACGTAGCGTCACCGCCGGGTGATTGCCTCAGCATTCCCCACCTGGTTTTTTCGGTCACTGGTTGCAAGGGGGCATTCAGTTTTTTCCCGAACCGGCCCGGCGGCTCTTTGCGTCACCATGACAGCGCCCGAATCGCCTGCGAAGAATTCCACGTCGCCTTTCATGGGTTCTACCTCAGGGGCAAGGTCGATTGGCTTTACCAGATGATGTCGTTGCGCGACTGTGCCCGCCTCAGTCAGATCGCCAAGGTTACGGCGCGCCCGGATAATCTCGAGTTTTTTGCCAGCCTGATCTATGCGCTGGCGCAGTCGATTCCCAAAGTCGATCACCCCAGGCAGATCGGCTATGTACTGGCTTCCGTGGAAAAAGTGCCGATTGTCGCCTTGCACGATCTCTATATTGAGCGCTGCCAAGCCAATCTGCAGGAACTCGCCAACGCGACGCCGGGTTTCATGTCGACGCTGATCGAGCTGGCTCAGACCGTGCTCAACGAGGTCCTGGCCCTGCTGCTGATCCCAGTGCCTGGTGCCTTGAAAGGCTTGGGGCGGGCACGTGCCTTCGGGATGTTCGTTGCACTGTCACAGTCGCTGGTGGAGGGCGGTTTCCAGGCGATTCAGGGTGAGCCTGGCGATCTGGTGCAAGGGCTGATGGACCTGGCGGACTTGCTGGTCAGTGGCCGTTTGCATACTCGCGTGGCCAAGAGCGTCCAACGTCGCCATCGGCGTTTGTATCAGCAACTGTCGCAGAAGCGCAGTACCGTTTCCGACCCCCCGCAGCCGACCGGCGCGCCGTTGCTCGAAAGAATGCTCGGCACCCAGGGCGCTCCCGCCGAGGCCTTGGCCAACCTGCTCGATATCAGTGGCACCCGCCACGAGACCTTGAACCAAGTGTGGGAGGGCGCCGCACCGTCGGCCTCGTTGGTGGAGGCGACGCACCGATTCGAGACCGACCGATTGATTCAGTGGGTCGCCGATGGTGCTGCGCCCGGGCACCCGACACCCGTCGGCGCGGTGGACGTCATGGCTCCGCTGCTGACCCAGCTGGAGCACTGGCCTGCGGGTACGGCCCTGAGCATTGCCAACCAGCAAGGCCTGGAAGTGCGCCGCTACACCAAGGATGCCAGGCAGCCGGTGACGGCTACCGTCAGCCTGATCGTGCAGGAAAACTACCAATTCGCCTACGCGACGCCGCGTCGCCTCACTGCGCATTTGCCGAGCGCCATCGTGGCATTGCTGCCCGGCCAGTTTCCAGGGGGGGAGCCATTGATTCGCCAACACCTGGCGGCTCAGGCCAAGGCGCTGGGTGTCGATCTGTTTGACGCACTCACGCGCTTTGCCCAAACCAGTCGGCAGGCGGCGCAGGGCGCCAGTGCGTCGGTGCGTCGTTTGTTGCCAGATCGCGTGGAGGGCGCGGTCAGTGTCCCCGCGGTGGTTGCACAATTGCAGGCGCTGCACCCGCACTTGAGCCGGGCGCGGTTGCTTGAGGTGCTGCGTGAGCATCCATTGTCCGAGCATCAGCAAACACAATTGCTGGAATCGCAGTTGCAACCTGAGGCGTTGTACCTGGCCTTGCGTGCCGCACGCCGGGTGGCGCGTCGAGAGGCCATTGTGGATGGGCTTTTCCACGGGCGGCGCTTTGACCGGCAAACCCAGAATTGGGCAACTGCGTTCGCCCAGGGGCTGGTGAGTGATTTCACCGGGCGAGGGGTGGTCGTCAGTCCGGCCGAGCGGGGCGTGCCCTATGTAGCCAAGGGCAGCAAGGATCGAGCGCTGGTCGTGATTGATCATCGTCAGGGGCGGTTTTCTCCGTATGACCCTCACACACTGCGCACCGGTGAAATGCTGACGGGTGTGGATAGCTTCTATGACGCCATCGTGCGTCAGTTGTCCGGGCCTGAGCGCGTCCAGCTAAGCCTCTCTGCGCGGCGGGCGATTGCCGACCTGCGCGAACGGATTGCCCGCGCGGTGCTGCGCAATCGTGCGCTCGATGGCTCGTTTTACCCGTATCGGCGTGAGATCGCGCCGTACGCATGGGTGGCCGATACCTCGGGTATCACCGACGCGCCCGACGCGCTGGGCTTGTACCGCTTGGGCTCGGCTCATTACCTGTTTATCGAAGGCGAGTATTTCCAGGTATCCCAGGCCGATCCAACACAGCCTTGGCGGATTCAGCATCCGTCGTTGAGCGATGCATATGCGCCTGCGTTGACTCACAACGGCGCCGGCGCCTGGCGCCATGAGTGGGAAAACCCGCTGACCTGGGAGGGGCAGCGGCCGTTTTACCGGCTGGGGCCGCTGGTGCGCGGGTTTTCGCCGGATGGCATTGAACGGACCCAGCAGATCAGCGGGATCACCTCGGACATCCTGCGCCGTGTTCATGTGCGCAACGAGGCGCCTCCCGCGATGCTGATGGACGCCGTGGAACGGGCCAACACCCATCAGCGCATCGCAGCAGGGCTAAGCACGGGCCGAGGCTTTTTTGACCAAGTGCTCGACGAGATAGGCCCTGAGCGCGCTGACGATCTCGTCGGGCGTGCGGGTGTGTCGCGCACTGATCAAATCACAGTGCTCGAATCCAAGGTGCAAATCGACGCGCCGCAAATGGAGCAGCTGTTTTTCAAGGCCTTGAGCCCATCTGGCGAGCAGTCCGGCAACCCGCTGGCCCGTACGCTGCAGCGTCAGTTTCCGACGTTGCCTGCCCGTATTGCAGAAGATTGCGTGCAGTACATTTCTGCGGCCGAGCGGCAAACGCTTGAGGCGGGACGTGTGCCATTACGCTTGGCGGAACTGGGAAATACCTGGGCGCACTACGTGCGCGAAGCCCGAGCCCTGGAGGGGATTTATCGGCTCGGTGCCGCGAGTGAGGACAGCACCAGGCTGGCGCTGCATGGGCTTGCGCTGATCAAACCGTGGCCTGCGCACCTGCGCGTCGAGGTGCGTAACGGTGAGCGGTTGGTTGACGTTCTTGGTGCCGACGACGCACCGCTCAAGCGCGTGCTCAAACCTGTCGGCGTTGGCTACCAGGTGTTTGTGCCGGGAGTGAACGGTGGGTTGCAAGCGTCGGGAAAGCCCGACGGGTTCCTGGCGGCACTGCTCAGCAGCTTGCCGCCCGCCGAGGCCCTGACGTTGGGGTACACCGTGGCGGCGGACACCAACGAAATCGCCAAGGACATTGCCAGCCATTTGGCTCGCCATGTGGAACAGATGGACCGCCTGTTGGGCATACGCCAGCCGGCTCGTTACAACCCGCCCCGACGTATTGCCGATGGGCGTATTGGCTACCCCTTGAGCGGTGGGGATGATCGGCTCCCGGCTGAGCGTGAGCAGATCGTCAGGATGCGTGAGTTGTTTCCGAGCAAGACGGACGGGGAGGTGTGGGACATGCTGCTCGATGCGGGTGACTCAGTGCGCGAGCGCAATGCAATGATTGCCTACCTGGAACACGAGAGGCACGCGTTGGATGTGGCATTGCAGCAGTGGCGTGATGCACTTTCAAGCACTGACCCCGATAGCGCATCCGCGCGCTTGCGGGCCCTGGCGGTGGCACGGATTCAACGCTGCTGGGCCAAGGAGGGGCTTACGCGGGGAGTCGCTGAAGAACTCAATCTGGACGATTTCGATCTCCCCAGCCTGCCAACACTGGGCGCGCACTTCGGCCATGTGACGCAGCTGAGCCTGCGCAACAACCGCTTGAGCGAATTGCCGGCGGGCTTCCTGCGCAGTTTTCCAGGCCTTCGCATCATTTATTTCACGGGCAATCACTTAACGCGTCTGCCGGACCTGGAAGGGCTCAGCCGCTTGGCGGTGCTCAATCTGTCGCACAACCGGCTGACGTTCAGTCTGCAGGGCGGTTATCAGTTGGCTGCGTTGAAGTCGGTGAGATACCTGGATTTATCCTTCAATCCCCTGAACCGGGGCCCGTATGAGCACCTGTCGTTCTATGGCTTGACGAACCTGCGGGAGCTGAACCTGCGAGCAACTGGGTTGAGCCGTTTACCCCGGGGCGTCGTGACCCTTTCGGCGTTGCGCAGCCTGGACCTGCGTGACAATCAAATCAGTGAGTTGGCCCAGACTGATCTGTTCATCTATCCCGAGGTGCATCGTGCGATGAATTTTCGTGGGAACCCACTTTCTGCCCAGGCGCGGCAATTGCTGCGCCGGATCGGTGAGCGACGAGGGCTGCCGGATGTCGATTTCGGCCTGTGGGAGCCAACGGCTGCGATTGAGCTACGCGCCGACCGGTGGCTGGCGCTGCTGGCGCCTGGCGAGGTGCAAATACGTGAGGCTCGTTGGGATGGGCTGCGAGAGCAACCGATGGCCGATGACTTTTTTCTGCTGCTGGCAGATATCGCACAGGACCATCGGTTTGTAGACCCTCACTATCGTGCGTTGCGGGAAAATGTGACGCGGCGTATCTGGACGTTGATCGACGAAGCTCAATTTCCGGACGGCGTGGAGAGGATTGCGTACTGGCGGGCTTATCGCTACAGGAGAGGTGGCCTTGATGGCCAGTTGTTATGCCTGCATGAACTTGAATTGCGAATGCTGCCGCAGCGCATGCTTGACGGGGCACTACAGACTGCCGGATCGGGCTTTCTGCATTACTACCGGGCAATGCACCGGCTCGATGTGTTGGACCACTATGTCTTCGCGGATTTCGCCCCTCAAACGTGGGAGCGGGCTTGTTTTTTGATCCTGAGCTTTCGCATCGCGCTGGCGCAGACTCTGCACCTGCCGCTGACGCTGCCGGGGCGTTTTGAGGTACCCGTTGTCGGGGTGGATGCCCGTTCGGTGAATGAGCTCCGCAGGCGTATTTTGCATGCAGAGCTTGGGCTGAACTGGCCTGCGCGCGTGGAGAAAGAGGGCGGTTGGTTGGCGTTTCTGGAACGTAAATACGTGGATGGATTTCTCGCAGCCCTAAAGGGGTATGACCGCGCCTTGGAGCTTGCGACCGACCGAGTGGGCCGAGGAGAGATGACGGAACGGGAGTACCTGGACTATATCTCGGTGTTGCAAGCAACCAGACAAAAGGCCAAAAACGAGTTGGTTCAGCAACTGACGCTCAAGGAGTGGAGCGACTTCGTCATCGGTTGAAATCCTGGCTTATGACGTTGAGTCATAAGCACCTTACTTTGCGTGATATGGCCCGCCGACGTTTGCCGGTATGATGTTCGCCCCCGCAGTCTGGATTGCGAATACGCCATGACCTTGCAGTACCCAACAATCGCCGATTGCGTCGGCAACACGCCCCTGGTCCGCTTGCAACGCATGGCGGGTGAAACCAGCAATACCCTGTTGCTCAAGCTTGAAGGGAACAACCCGGCCGGTTCGGTCAAAGACCGCCCGGCGCTGTCGATGATCACCCGCGCCGAACTGCGCGGGCAGATCAAGCCTGGCGACACCCTGATCGAAGCCACCTCGGGCAACACCGGGATCGCCCTGGCCATGGCCGCGGCGATCAAGGGTTACAAGATGGTTTTGATCATGCCCGACAACGGCAGCGCCGAGCGCAAGGCGGCGATGACCGCCTATGGCGCCGAACTGGTGCTGGTGACCCAGGAAGAGGGCATGGAGGGCGCCCGCGACCTCGCCGAGCGCATGGCCGCCGAAGGCCGTGGCCAGGTGCTGGACCAGTTCGCCAACGGTGACAATCCCGAGGCGCACTACACCTCCACCGGCCCGGAAATCTGGCGCCAGACCGGGGGCACCATCACCCATTTCGTCAGCTCCATGGGCACCACCGGCACCATCATGGGC
The DNA here is from genome assembly GCF_053456465.1 of Pseudomonas acericola (SeqCode). Taxonomy (NCBI): domain Bacteria; kingdom Pseudomonadati; phylum Pseudomonadota; class Gammaproteobacteria; order Pseudomonadales; family Pseudomonadaceae; genus Pseudomonas; species Pseudomonas acericola (SeqCode). Next base: position 641,582 of record NZ_JBRFJB010000001.1, read on the forward strand.
AACTCGCGCTACCTCAAGGAGCAGAACCCGGCGATCCAGATCGTCGGCCTGCAACCGATGGAAGGCGCGGCCATCCCCGGTATCCGCCGCTGGCCCGAGGAGTATCTGCCGAAGATCTACAACGCCACGCGTGTGGACCGCATCATCGACATGGCCCAGCGTGAAGCTGAAGACACCACGCGCCGCCTGGCCCGTGAAGAAGGCATCTTCTGCGGCGTGTCCTCCGGTGGTGCTGTTGCCGGTATGTTGCGCTTGTCCAAGGAAGTGGAAAACGCGGTGATCGTCGCGGTCATCTGTGACCGAGGCGACCGTTACTTGTCGACCGGCATTTTCGATGAACCCAACTGATGGCCAAGCACGAGAGAGGCCTGCGCTTCCAGCCGACGGGCGGCAGCCGCGCCCCGCAGATCCCCGTGGGCAAGAAACAACGCCTGACCATCGAACGCCTGGCCAATGACGGCCGTGGCATCGTGTTTTTCGAAGGCCGCACCTGGTTTGTGAGTGGCGCGCTGGCCGGCGAAGAAGTCGAAGCGCGGGTGTTGGGCGCCCATGGCAAAGTGGTCGAGGCGCGCACCGAGCGCGTGTTCAAGGCCAGCGAACTGCGCCGTCCGGCGCCGTGCGCGCATGTTGGCCGCTGTGGCGGTTGCAGCGTGCAGCACTTGCCCCATAGCGAACAGCTTGCCCTGAAACAGCGCATGCTCGCCGAGCAACTGTCGCGCGTGGCCGGTGTCGAACCGCAAGAATGGGCTGCGCCGTTGAGCGGGCCAGAATTCGGCTACCGCCGCCGCGCCCGTGTGGCGGTGCGCTGGGACGCCAAGGCGAAACACCTGGAAGTCGGTTTTCGTGCGGTCGCCAGCCAGGACATCGTTGCCATCGATGATTGCCCGGTGCTGGTACAGGCCTTGCAACCGATCATGCAGCGCCTGCCAAACATGCTGCGCCGCCTGAGCAATCCGAAGGCGCTGGGGCATGTGGAGCTGTTCAGCGGTACGTCCATCGCCGTATTGCTGCGGCATATGGCGCCGTTGTCGGAAGCGGACCTGCAAGTGTTGCAAGAGTTTTGCGCTTTCCATGAAGCCCAGTTGTGGCTGCATGGCGAGGGCCAGCCGGAGCCGGTGGACGCTGATGCGGTCCTGGGTTTCCGTTTGGAGCAGTGGGATCTGGAACTGGCCTACCGTCCAGGGGACTTTGTGCAAGTCAACGCCGGGGTCAATGCGGCGATGGTTGCCCAGGCCCTTGAATGGCTGGCGCCACAGGCCGATGAGCGCGTGCTGGACCTGTTTTGTGGCCTGGGCAACTTTGCCTTGCCACTCGCCAAGCAAGTGCGCGAAGTGGTGGCGGTGGAAGGTGTGCAGACCATGGTGGATCGGGCGGCCCTCAATGCCGTCAGCAACAATTTGCATAATGCGCAGTTTTTTCAGGCCGATTTGTCCCAGCCTTTGACCGACGCAGAATGGGCCAAACAGGGCTTTTCTGCGGTACTCTTGGACCCACCCCGCGATGGTGCCCTGGAGGTTGTGCGCAAGCTCGCGACCCTCAAGGCCAAGCGCCTGGTGTATGTGTCCTGCAACCCGGCGACGCTGGCGCGGGACACGGTTGAGTTGGTCAAGCAAGGCTACCGGCTAAAACGTGCCGGGATCCTCGACATGTTTCCGCAAACCGCGCATGTCGAGGCCATGGCGTTATTTGAAGCGGGCTAGGATGCCCGTTTAATCCGACTGGCCTGCATTCTCCGTGGCCGTGACCTGCCAGGGAGCGTGTGTAAGCTTTAATAGGTAAAGCAGGTCAGCGATGATTTTTGGCGCATCGAAGGTGCGTCGTAGGGAAGGTAAGCAAGATGGTACAGGTGAGAGCACACCAGCCGATCAACACCGACGGCAGTATCAACCTGGAGGCATGGCTGGACCATGCCATCAGTGTCGATCCGGCACTGGACCGTGAAGCCTTGAAGGCAGCGTGCGAGTTCGCGCGTGAGTCTGAGCAGCAAGACAATGCGGCGAAGAACCTGTGGGCCGAAGGCACTTCCAGCTTTCGCACCGGGCTCGAGATCGCCGAGATCCTGGCCGATCTCAAGTTGGACCAGGATTCGCTGATCGCCGCCGTGCTTTATCGCGGCGTGCGTGAAGGGCATATCGCGTTGCCGCTGGTCAGCCAGCGTTTCGGCGCCGTGGTGGCCAAGCTGATCGACGGCGTTCTGCGCATGGCCGCCATCAGCGCCAGCCTCAGCCCGCGCCAATCGATGGTGCTGGGCACCCAGGGCCAGGTCGAGAACCTGCGCAAGATGCTGGTGGCGATGGTCGACGACGTGCGCGTCGCCCTGATCAAGCTGGCCGAACGCACCTGCGCGATCCGTGCGGTGAAGACCGCCGACGACGAAAAGCGCAACCGCGTCGCCCGCGAAGTCTTCGACATCTACGCGCCGCTGGCGCATCGCCTGGGTATCGGCCATATCAAGTGGGAGCTGGAGGACTTGTCCTTCCGCTATCTCGAACCCGACCAATACAAACAGATCGCCACGCTGCTGCATGAGCGGCGGCTCGACCGCGAGCGCTTTATCAGCGACGTGATGGGCCAGTTGCGCGCCGAGTTGCAAGCTACCGGCGTCGATGCCGACATCAGCGGCCGCGCCAAACACATCTATTCCATCTGGCGCAAAATGCAGCGCAAGGGCCTGGCCTTCAGCCAGATCTACGACGTGCGCGCCGTGCGTGTGCTGGTGCCGGAAATGCGCGACTGCTACACCGCGCTGGGCATCGTCCACACCTTGTGGCGGCACATTCCCAAGGAGTTTGACGACTACATCGCCAACCCCAAGGAGAACGGCTACCGCTCGCTGCACACCGCCGTGATCGGCCCCGAAGGCAAGGTGCTGGAAGTGCAGATCCGCACCCACGCTATGCACGAAGAGGCGGAGCTGGGCGTGTGTGCGCACTGGCGTTACAAGGGCACCGACGTCAAGGCCGGGTCCAACCAGTACGAAGAGAAAATCTCCTGGCTGCGCCAAGTGCTGGAATGGCACGAAGAACTCGGCGACATCGGCGGCCTGGCCGAACAGCTGCGGGTGGATATCGAGCCGGACCGGGTCTACATCTTCACCCCCGACGGCCACGCCATCGACTTGCCCAAGGGCGCGACGCCGCTGGATTTTGCTTACCGCGTACACACCGAGATCGGCCACAACTGCCGGGGCGCCAAGATCAACGGGCGCATCGTGCCGCTCAACTACAGCCTGCAAACCGGTGAACAGGTCGAGATCATCACGAGCAAGCACGGCACGCCGAGCCGTGACTGGCTGAACCCGAACCTGGGCTACATCACCACGTCGCGGGCGCGGGCGAAGATCGTGCACTGGTTCAAGTTGCAGGCGCGCGACCAGAACGTCGCCGCCGGCAAGACCCTGCTCGAACGCGAACTGGCACGCCTGGGCTTGCCACAGGTGGACTTCGACAAGCTGGCCGAAAAGGCCAACATGAAGATCGCCGAAGACATGTTCGCCGCCCTCGGTGCCGGTGACCTGCGCCTGGCGCAACTGGTCAACCTGGCGCAACAGTTGGTCGAGCCGGAACGCGGCAGCGAGCAACTGGAGCTGATCCCACGCAAAGCCACCGGCTACAAGCCCGGCAAGCGCGGCGATATCCAGATCCAGGGCGTGGGCAACCTGATGACGCAAATGGCCGGCTGCTGCCAGCCGTTGCCGGGCGACGCCATCGTCGGCTACATCACCCAGGGCCGTGGCGTGAGCATTCACCGCCAGGATTGCGCCTCGGTGCTGCAACTGGGCGGGCGTGAGCCGGAGCGGATCATCCAGGTCAGCTGGGGGCCGGTGCCGGTGCTCACCTATCCGGTGGACATTGTGATTCGTGCCTACGACCGTTCCGGCTTGCTGCGGGATGTGTCGCAAGTGCTGCTCAATGAGCGGATTAACGTGCTGGCGGTCAACACCCGCTCGAACAAAGAGGACAACACCGCGTTGATGTCCCTGACCATCGAGATTCCGGGGTTGGACGCGTTGGGGCGGTTGTTGGGGCGGATTTCCCAGTTGCCGAACATCATTGAGACGCGGCGTAACCGCACTCCTTGAAGTGTGGGGCTCGGGCTTCTGTGGGAGCTGGCTTGCCTGCGATAGCATCACCTCAGTATTGCTGATACACCGAGGTGTCTGCATCGCAGCGGTGCGGCGATCCGACAAGCCAGCTCCCACATTTGATTTTCAGTGTTACGGAAAAACGGGCAGAGATTGACTGATGTATTCCCTTGAAGACCTGCTGCACCTGATGAACCGCCTGCGCGACCCGCAATACGGCTGTCCGTGGGACATCAAGCAAACCTACGCCACCATCGTCCCGCATACCCTGGAAGAAGCCTATGAAGTCGCCGACGCCATCGAGCGCGGCGATTTCGATCACCTGCAAGGCGAGTTGGGCGACCTGTTGTTCCAGGTGGTGTATTACAGCCAGCTGGCGCGGGAGGAAGGGCGTTTCGAATTCGCCGGCGTGATCGACAGCATCACGCGCAAGCTGATCCGTCGTCATCCCCACGTGTTTCCCACCGGTGACCTGTATGCGCCGCTGGATATCCCGCAACTGAGCGAAGAGCAGGTCAAGGAACGTTGGGAGCAGATCAAGGCCGAGGAGCGTGCGGAAAAGTCCGACGCGCCACAGCAACTGTCCCTGCTGGATGATGTGCCTATGGCGCTACCGTCCCTGTCCCGCGCGGCCAAACTGCAAAAGCGCGCCAGCCAGGTCGGCTTTGACTGGCCGTCGGCGTTGCCGGTGGTGGACAACGTGCGCGAAGAGCTTGATGAAGTGCTTGAAGCCATGGCCGATAACGACCCGGCGGCTATCGCCGATGAAGTCGGCGACTTGTTGTTTGCCGCAGTCAACCTGGCCCGCCACCTCAAGGTCGACCCGGAAACTGCGCTGCGTGGCGCCAATGCCAAGTTCGAGCGACGTTTCCGATTTATCGAACAGGCATTGCGCGACACGCATCAACCCATAGAAGATTGCACCCTCGAAACGTTGGACGCCCTGTGGGGCGAAGCCAAACGCCAGGAAAAGAACATGTCCAGCTGCGGATGAGCGGCTGCCTAAGTGAGTAAGCACCATGAGCATTTCCCTTCGCGATCAGTTGCTCAAAGCAGGTCTGGTCAACCAAAAGCAGGCCAAGCAGGTCGGCAAAGAGAAGCAGAAGCAGCAGCGTCTGGTCCACAAAGGCCAGATCGAGGCCGATGACACCCAGGCCCGTTTGGCCCAGGAAGCACAGGCCGAGAAGGTCAAGCGCGATCAGGAGCTGAACCGCCAGCAGCAGGAAAAAGCCGAGGCCAAGGCCCGCACGGCCCAGGTCAAGCAACTGATCGAGACCTCGCGCCTGCCCAAGCTGACCACCGAGGACTACTACAACTTTGTCGACGACAAGAAGGTCAAGCGCCTGTCGGTCAACACCTTGATGCGCAACAAGCTGAGCAACGGCTCCCTGGCGATCGTGCACCACGGTGGCAGTTACGAGGTGATCCCGCGTGAAGCGGCGCTGAAGATCCAGGAGCGCGCGCCAGAGCGTATCGTGCAGCTCAACATCCTCACCGAAAGCCAAGTGCCGGATGAGGATGATCCGTACGCCGCCTACCAGATCCCTGACGATCTGATGTGGTAAGGCTATAGAAACAACATTGTGGCGAGCGAGCTTGCTCGCGCTGGGCTGCGAAGCGGCCCTATCAATGCAAAACCCGCTCAAGAGGCGGGTTTTGTGTTTTCAGGTATCCAGGCTGCGTGGGCCTTGAACCTGAGCCTTGCGAATACTCAGGAGCTTTCTGCCTGACGTTTCATCTCAAGCGACTCAAGCTCGTTCTTATAGTTATGAGCGTCGCTCTCGTTGTGAAACATGCCGACCAGCAGGTCTTGTTGGTGTACATCCCAGATGTGAATCCCATGGCCCAGCGCTTCGTGGGACATATGTGCATCGTCGCGTTCAGTTACTTTTACAGTCATCTGCTTGCTCCAATCTCTGGTGGGTCTGCGGCAAGTCGTCGCAGGCCTCTTTTATATGTTTTGTTAGCTTGCTAAGTAAACCGACTTTTCGCGCAACTATTCATTGCAGGAATTGCAACAGTGCTGCAGGCCTTGAGAATTGGGGGTTTGTGTTGTGGGGGCTGGAGTTTTATGACAGAAGTTTCATGTTCTGGTCAGGCTCTAGGCCTGTATTGGCCGTGCCGTCGCCATCGCAGGCAAGCCAGCTCCCACAGGGGAATGCATTCCAAATGTGGGAGCTGGCTTGCCTGCAATGGCGGCGTACGATTCAAAGCAAAACCGACAGGCAAAAAAAAGCCCCGCATTCAGCGAGGCTCTTTCGTTCATCAGTCCATCAGCTACCTTTGACAGCCTTGCCGTCAACGGTGCCGTCTTGCAGCATGATGTTGTATTCCTTGCCGTCAGTTTCTACCTGACGCAGTGCAACCAGGATGCCGCCCTGGTCCTTGGCGAACCACATCTGGGTAATGCGCTTGCTTTGCGTCGGGTCACGCACGCGCTCAACCTTGATCGCGTCAATGGAGCCGACCTTGGTCTGGACCTTTTCCGGGCCGATCACGCGGAAGTCGTAGGTGTCGACGTCGGTACCTTCCACCACGTTGTAGCTCATGCTTTTCTTGCCGGCTGCCACGTCACGTTGCAGGGCTAGTTGGTAGGTCGACTTGTCGAGCATGCCGCTTTGCAGCGCTACGTTGACCGGGTCTTTGTTTTCAAAGCCGGTGACTTTCTTCGCGGTTTGGTCGAAGTCCAGGTTGATCTTCTTCGCCTTGCCCAGGCCACCGCGTTCGAAGGTGTAGCTCTTCGGTTGCAGGGTGTCCTTGTCAAACACGATCACGCTAGTTTCGGTAAGGCTGGCGATCATCATCGAAGCCTTGAAGTTCAAGGTCCAGGTGCCATCACCATTCTTGGCCAGGCTGCGCTCAGCCGAGCCACTCATGGGCAACTGTTTCCAGTCGGCGGTATAGCTGACGGAGAAAGGGTGAAGGTCTGCCGCTTGCACGGCAGGCAAGGCAAACAGAGCAAAAGCGAAGAGCAAGGCGCGACGCATAAAATCTCCTAGGTTCGAATCAAGTGGCCGCTGGCCGCGAGTAACTGACCGTCCAATAATGCACCCTGGTCACCAAGAATCAACCGCCCCTCGGCAAACCAGCGTACAGCCAACGGGTAAATCCTGTGTTCCTGGGTGTGAACCCGTTGCGCAAGGGTCTGCGCCGAGTCGTCAGACTCTACCGGAACCACTGCCTGTACGACCAGAGGCCCGCCATCGAGTTCCTCGGTGACGAAGTGCACGCTGCAGCCATGCTCGCTGTCGCCGGCGTCGAGCGCCCGCTGGTGCGTGTGCATGCCTTTGTACTTGGGCAGCAGGGAGGGGTGGATATTGAGCAGGCGCCCGTCGTAATGGCGCACGAAATCAGCGCTGAGAATGCGCATGAAGCCGGCCAGGACCACGAGTTTGGGATTGAAGGCGTCGATCAGTTCGATCAAGGCGGCATCGAAGGCCTCGCGGCCCTCGAAAGCCTTGTGATCCAGGGAGCGGGTATCGATACCCGCGTCCCTGGCGCGTTGCATGCCGTAGGCGTCGCTGCGGTTGGAGATCACCGCAGCGATGCGCACCGGGCTGTCGCCGGTGCGCGTGCTGTCGATCAGGGCCTGCAAGTTACTGCCGGTGCCGGAGAGCAGCACCACGACATCACAGGTCTGGGACATCAATGAGCCTTGAGGTTCTTCAGTTCGACCTGGGCCGCGCCTTCTGGAGCGGTGGCGATCTGGCCGATGACCCAAGGCTGCTCGCCGGCTTCACGCAGGACGTTCAGCGCGGTTTCAACGTGCTCTTGTGCCACGCAGATGACCATGCCCACGCCGCAGTTCAGCACGCGGTGCATCTCGGTTTCGTTGACGTTGCCTTTCTCTTGCAGCCAGTCGAAAACCGCAGGACGCTGCCAGCTGGCCACGTCGACGATGGCCTGGGCGCCTTTTGGCAGGACGCGCGGGATGTTGTCCAGCAGGCCGCCACCGGTGATGTGGGCCATGGCTTTAACCGCGCCAGTGTCCTTGATCAGCTTGAGCAGGGGCTTGACGTAGATGCGGGTCGGGGCCATCAGCAGGTCGGTCAGTGGCTTGCCGTCGAGCTGGATGTTTTCGATGTCGGCGCCGGACACTTCGATGATCTTGCGGATCAGCGAGTAGCCGTTGGAATGCGGGCCGGACGATGGCAGGGCGAGCAGGGCGTCACCGGCGGCAACCTTGGAGCCGTCGATGATTTCGGCTTTTTCTACAACGCCGACGCAGAAGCCGGCCAGGTCGTAGTCTTCGCCTTCGTACATGCCTGGCATTTCAGCGGTTTCGCCGCCGACCAGGGAGCAACCCGACAGTTCGCAGCCAGCGCCAATGCCGGTGACTACCTGGGTAGCGGTCTCGACGTTGAGCTTGCCGGTGGCGTAGTAGTCCAGGAAGAACAACGGCTCGGCGCCGCATACCACCAGGTCATTGACGCACATGGCCACCAGGTCGATGCCGATGCTGTCGTGCTTGTTCAGGTTCAGTGCCAGGCGCAGCTTGGTGCCCACGCCGTCGGTGCCGGAGACCAGCACAGGCTGTTTGTAGCCAGCCGGGATCTCGCAGAGGGCGCCAAAACCGCCCAGGCCGCCCATGACTTCGGGGCGCGCAGTGCGCTTGGCGACGCTCTTGATGCGTTCGACCAATGCTTCACCGGCGTCGATGTCTACACCGGCGTCCTTGTAGCTCAGGGAGGGTTGCTTGCTCATGATCCAGGCCTTTAGGGGGGATTCAGGGGTAACGACCGAGCGGGCAGGCGCTTTTGGTAAAAGGCCCAGCCGTTGACGGTCTGCGAAGGCGCGCGATTTTATCAGGCTTGAGGGGCAGCGGCCATCCTCGGGCCGACGGGCAGGGCGATATAGGTTAAAAAAGCCGATTAAAAAAATGCTAATCGGCTCTGCCTTGGTGCGTATTAAGGTATAGCCTTGAACCCGCTATCGTTATGACAGTACGAAAACTTACCAAGACCTTGTGAATGTTTTACCGGTCGCTGTGGTCACAGCCTTGCGCAACCGAGTTCACGCGGTCTGTTCCAGCCGCTAAATTTGTCGTTCGGGAATCTTTCATGCGTCTGTGTAAATTCTTCTTTGTAGGCTGCTTGTCGTTGGTCAGCCTGGCGAGTCATGCCGAAACCCTCAATGGCCTCTATCAAGTACTTGAACCGGTCAGCAGCCAGTCGCCACAAGAGCGCGACCAAGCGACCCAGCGCGCCGTGCAGACCCTGGTGATCCGCCTCACCGGTGACGCCAAGGCGGCCGACGGCCCGGGCCTGGCGGCGATTCGCAAGGACCCGCAGCAAATCATCAGCCAATACGGCTACGACGCCGGCCCGCCCGAGAGCCTGCAAGTGGATTTCGACCCGGTGACGACCGACCGTGCTTTGCGTGACGCCGGCCTGTCGATCTGGGGCAGCAACCGGCCGTCGATCCTCGGCTGGTGGCTGAACGACTCCACCGAAGGCAGTAGCTTGGTGGGCGATGGTCAAAGCGTCGCCCAGGCCTTGCGCCGCGCGGCTCAGCACCGTGGTTTGCCGTTGCGCTTGCCGCTGGGTGATCTGGACGAACAGGTGGTCGCCACCGCGCCGAACCTGGAAAGCGCCGACGCCACGCCACTGCGCGCCGCCTCCGAGCGCTACGGCGCGGATGCCTTGCTGGCGGTGCATGCGCGCCAGGAAGGCAATCAATGGCAGGCCAAGTGGCGTTTATGGTTGGGCGACAAGAGCGAGCAGGGCAGCGTCCAAGGTGGCGATACCGCTGCCGTGGCCGATGCGGTGATGCTGGCCGTCAGCCAGAAGCTGGCGCCGCGCTTTGCGGTCAAGCCCGGCGTGAGTACCGAGCAACTGCTGGAAGTGCAGGGCATGACGCTGGAGCGCTACGCCGCCCTGGGGCATCTGCTCGAACCGTTTGGCGGCCAGCCGCTGCTGGTGGATGGCAATCGCATTGTTTACCGGGTCCATGGCAGTGCCGAGCAGTTGCGCAGCCAGTTGGGCCTGGCCAAGTTGCAGGAGGTTGCGCCGGGTGAAGTGCCGGTCGCGGCGGGTGGTGCTCCAGAGCCTCAGGCGCAACTGCGCTTTCATTGGTAAAAAGTTCTTCCTTATATAGAAGCGATGGAGTGGTTTATGGCGGATACGCGTCGTTGGGTGTGGATTGGCGGGATTGTCCTGCTGTGCGCTTTTGTTTTCTTGCTGCATTCGATCCTGACGCCGTTCCTGGTTGCGTTGCTGTTGGCTTATCTGTTTGATCCGATCGTGGATCGCCTGGAGAAAGTCGGCTTGTCACGTACCTGGGGCGTGGTGGCGGTGTTCGCCCTGTTTACCTTGATCATCACGGCCCTGGTGCTGGTGCTGGTGCCGATGCTGGCCAAGCAGCTGTTCCGTCTGTATGAGCTGGCGCCGCAGATGCTCGACTGGTTGCAGCACACGGCGATGCCGTGGGCCCAGGCCAAGTTGGGGTTGTCGGATGGCTTCTGGAAGTTCGATAAGGTCAAGGCCGCGATCAGCGAGCATATGGGCCAGACCACCGACATTGTCGGCATGGTGCTCAGCCAGGCCACGGCGTCCAGCCTGGCGCTGATCGGCTGGTTGACCAACCTGGTGCTGATCCCGGTGGTGGCGTTCTACCTGCTGCGTGACTGGGACATCATGATGGCCAAGATCCGCAGCCTGCTGCCGCGCAATCGCGAGGAGCGCATTGTTTCCCTGGCGGAGGAGTGCCACGAGGTGCTCGGTGCGTTTGTGCGGGGCCAGTTGCTGGTGATGCTGGCCTTGGGGATCATCTACGCGGCGGGCCTGATGGCGATCGGCCTGGAGCTGGGCCTGTTGATTGGCCTGATCGCGGGGCTGGCGGCCATCGTGCCGTATATGGGCTTTGTGATCGGTATCGGCGCGGCGCTGGTGGCGGGGCTGTTCCAGTTCGGCGGCGACCTGTACCCGATGCTGGGGATTGTCGCGGTGTTTATGGTCGGCCAGGCCTTGGAAGGCATGGTGCTGACACCGCTGTTGGTGGGCGACCGGATCGGCCTGCACCCGGTGGCGGTGATCTTTGCGATCCTGGCGGGCGGTGAGTTGTTCGGCTTTACTGGCATCTTACTGGCACTGCCGGTGGCAGCGGTGATCATGGTGCTGGTGCGCCATGTGCACGATCTGTACAAGGATTCGGATGTGTACACGGGCGTCGAAGACCCCGATCTGTAAACCTTGTGTCACAAACCCGGCCTGGCCGGGTTTGTTGTTTCTGGTGTCAAACAATTTGCGCAAAACCGGCAAGTTAACGCAAACCTTTGATTTTGCTTGTGGTCTGCTGCATTGTGCGCCCGGCTTCACGGGTATAAACTTTGCAAACTTTACACAGAGGCCACTAGCGGTTCGTTTGGAGCCGTTCAGTCAGCATGAAACCGATTCAGCTGCCCTTGGGTGTGCGTCTGCGTGACGACGCCACCTTTATCAACTACTACCCAGGCGCCAATGCCGCTGCACTCGGCTATGTCGAGCGGCTCTGCGAAGCCGACGCCGGGTGGACCGAAAGCCTGATCTATCTGTGGGGCAAACACGGCGTAGGGCGTACTCACCTGCTGCAGGCCGCGTGCCTGCGCTTTGAGCAGATGGGTGAAGCGGCGGTTTACCTGCCGTTGGCTGAATTGATGGACCGTGGCATCGGCATCTTCGATCACCTTGAGCAATACGAACTGGTCTGCCTGGATGACCTGCAGGCGATTGCCGGCAAGGCGGAGTGGGAAGAAGCGTTGTTCCATCTGTTCAACCGCCTGCGTGACAGCGGCCGGCGCTTGCTGATCGCCGCATCGACCTCGCCGCGCGAGCTACCGGTGAAGCTGGCTGACCTCAAGTCGCGCCTGACCCTGGCCCTGATCTTCCAGATGCGCCCGCTCTCCGACGAAGACAAGCTGCGCGCCCTGCAATTGCGTGCATCCCGTCGCGGCCTGCACCTCACTGATGAAGTCGGGCACTTTATCCTTACTCGTGGTACCCGCAGCATGAGCGCATTGTTCGATTTGCTCGAACAGCTCGATCAGGCCTCTTTGCAGGCCCAGCGCAAGCTGACCATTCCCTTCCTCAAGGAAACCCTCGGCTGGTAGCCAGCCCTTTGTTTCCGCGGCTTTTGGCAAATTCCAGGCGCCAGAAAACCTGCGTTTGGGCCGTTTTGGCCACGCAAAAGGCGCGTATAGGGTGTTAAGGGCTTAGATGTCATAGTCCAAACAAGAAGTCACATAGATCACGATTGAATTTGCAAATCGATGTGATAGAGGGCATAGTCTCGGCTTCTTTACACATCAGCCACGGTCGTGCCCATGCTAAATCGCTTCGCACCCCTCGTGCCTCTCGCACTCGTTACCCTGTTGTTTGGTTGCGCCTCCCACCCTCAACAGGTGGTTGAGCAGCAAAAACCTCAGGTTCAAAATCAGGCAAAATTCGTCGCTGCACAGTCTGCTTCTGTTTATGAAGAAGAGCTGGCGACTGAAAAGGAACTGGGTGCCTTCGCCGGCAACAAGCCTTACCAGCTTCCAGTCCTGGCCGACAGCATCCTCGAACGCGGCATGTCCCTGATCGGTACCCGTTACCGTTTCGGCGGTACCTCTGAAGCCGGTTTCGACTGCAGCGGTTTCATCGGCTACTTGTTCCGCGAAGAAGCTGGCATGAACCTGCCACGCTCCACTCGCGAGATGATCAACGTGAATGCACCGTTGGTCGCGCGCAACAACCTCAAGCCCGGTGATCTGCTTTTCTTCAGTACAGCTGGCCGTGGTCGCGTAAGCCATGCCGGTATCTACTTGGGCGATAACCAGTTTATCCACTCCAGCAGCCGTCGCAGTGGTGGTGTTCGAGTCGATAACCTGGGCGACAGCTACTGGAGCAAAACCTTCATCGAAGCCAAGCGCGCACTCGCCATGGCCCCGACCACGGTTACCGCTAGCAAGTAAACTTAAAGTGATACTTGAAGTTTGACGTGTAAGCGCTAGAATCCCTGGACATTGTTGTAAACCGTACGCGCGAGCTTTGCTTGCGCGTTCTGGTTTTCAGCGTTCGGCAGCGAAAGCCGCATCCAGACCAGGATTGTTCTGCACATGTCGACCTCGGCCCGCCTGATCCTTATTGTCTGCGCCGCGCTGCTCAGCGCCTGCGCCAGCCGTCCACCGCCTGCACCCGTAGCGGTGAAGCCCAAGCCGGTGTTCAACTACGCCACCCAGAATTTCTCGCCAGCAGCCGAAGACGTGCTCTTTCGCGCGCTGGGCCTGGTCGGCACGCCTTATCGTTGGGGCGGCAACACGCCGGATTCGGGCTTTGATTGCAGCGGCCTGATCGGCTTTGTGTTTCGTGACGCCGCCGGCATCTCCTTGCCGCGTACCACCCGTGAGCTGATCGTGATGCGTGCGCAGGATGTCAGTGAGCAGAACCTGCAAACCGGTGATCTGTTGTTCTTCGCCACGGGCGGTGGTTCGCAGGTTAGCCATGCGGGCATCTATGTGGGCGAGGGCCGCTTCGTACACGCGCCGCAAACCGGCGGTACGGTGAAGCTGGACACCTTGTCCAAGGCGTATTGGCAGAATGCTTACCTGAGTGCGAAGCGCGTGTTGCCAGGGAATCTGGCACGCAATCCTTAGTTTCGAACAACGATCCAACTGTGGGAGCGGGCTTGCCCGCGATTGCGGAGTGTCAGTCATACATCAGCTGACTGACACTCCCTCATCGCGGGCAAGCCCGCTCCCACATGGGTTTTGTGGTGGTCTGAAGCCTACTTACTTGGCCGCCGACACCCGCCACACCTTATTCCCCACATCATCAGCCACCAACAAATCCCCCTGCTGATCAACCACCACGCCCACCGGCCGGCCCATGGCTTTCTCGTCCTTATCGAGGAACCCGGTCAGCACATCCACCGGCTGCCCCTTGGGCTGGCCAGCCTCGAACGGTACGAAGATCACCTTGTAGCCACTGTGAGGCTTGCGGTTCCACGAGCCATGCTGGCCGATGAATGCGCCACTGGTGAAAGGCGCAGGCAATTTGCTGCCCTCGGCAAACGTCAGTCCCAGTGAAGCGGTATGCGGGCCCACGGCGTAGTCTGGCGCAATCGCCTTGGCCACCAGGTCGAGGTTTTGCGGATTGACCCGCACATCCACATGCTGCCCGTAGTAGCTGAACGGCCAGCCATAGAAGGCGCCATCCTGCACCGAGGTGATGTAGTCCGGCACCAGGTCGCTGCCGATTTCATCGCGTTCGTTCACCGCCGTCCACAGCTTGCCGCTCTGTGGTTCCCAGGCCATGCCGTTGGGGTTGCGCAGGCCTGAGGCGAAGATGCGGTGCTGGCCGCTGGCGCGGTCCACTTCCCAGATCGCCGCCCGACCTTCTTCTGCCTGCAGGCCGTTTTCACCGACGTTGCTGTTGGAGCCAACGCTCACGTACAGCTTGCTGCCGTCCTTGCTCGCCACCACGTTTTTGGTCCAATGGTGGTTGATACTGCCACCGGGTAGGTCGACGACCTTGGTGCCGGCTTCCTTGATCGTGGTTTCACCCGGTTGGTAAGGGAAGCGCAGCAGCTTGTCCGAGTCCGCCACATACAGGTCATTGCCCACCAGCGCCATGCCGAACGGCGAGTTGAGGTTGGCCAGAAATACCGTGCGAGTCTCGGCGATGCCGTCGTGGTCGTCATCGCGCAGCAGGGTGATGCGGTTCGGGCTAGGCACGCCAGCACCTGCTCGCCCCATAACCTTTTCCATTACCCAGCCACGAATACCCGATGAATCATCTGGCTTGGGCGGCGCATTGGTTTCTGCCACCAGCACGTCGCCATTGGGCAGTACGTACAGCCAGCGCGGGTGGTCCAGGCCCTCGGCAAACGCCGCCACCTGGGTGCCCGCAGCGGCAGTTGGTTTCGCGCCCTCAGGCCAGCCGATGGCGGGCGCGATGTTGACCGTGGGGATCAGGGTCTTGTTCGGCTCCGGGAGCTTGGGGGAGGGGCCGGTGCCGTCAGACACTTGCAGGGTCGAACTTTCTCCGCAGGCGACGAGGGCGCCTGCGCACATGATCAGTAGGGCAAGTCGGGTCTTGTGCATGGTTTTCTCCTGGATACCTGTAAGGGTAGAGGCGCGCGGCGGTCCGATGGTTCAAGTGCGCAGCCGGCTTTAATTGACGCTCCACCCCCAACCCTCTACCCTTCGCGACTTGTTCCAGGTGCTCTGTGACCCACGGGTCGACCGAGTGAAACAGGGAAGCCGGTGAGCGAGCGCACTTGTACACAGTGCTGCCGCAATTCCGGCGCTGCCCCCGCAACGGTAAATGAGTCAAGACGCTGCTTTTGCCACTGTATCGCCCGGCGATATGGGAAGGCGCAGCGTTGGCCTGCCTCTCAAAAGAGCGCGCCATTCATGAGCCCGGAGACCGGCCTGAAACATCCAACAGCATCACGGTGGGCGATGCTTGGCTGTCTGTTTTTTCTTTTTCCTGCCCGCCGTTTTTGTCCAGCCCCAACGGAGAGCTGCCATGACCGATTCCCCCGACCGCGACGAACGCCACCTGGCGCGCATGCTGCGCAAAAAAGCCGTGATCGACGAGCGCATCGCCAATTCCCCCAACGAGTGCGGCCTGCTGCTGGTGCTGACCGGCAACGGCAAAGGCAAAAGCAGCTCCGCATTCGGCATGCTGGCCCGGGCCATGGGCCACGGTATGCAGTGCGGCGTGGTGCAGTTCATCAAGGGGCGTAACAGCACGGGCGAAGAGCTGTTCTTCCGCCGTTTCCCCGAGCAAGTGCGTTTCCACGTCATGGGTGAAGGCTTTACCTGGGAAACCCAGGACCGCCAGCGCGACATCGCCGCTGCCGAAGCCGCGTGGGAAGTTTCCCGCGAACTGCTGCAAGACCCGTCCATCGGCCTTGTCGTCCTCGACGAACTGAACATCGCCCTCAAGCACGGCTACCTCGACCTCGACCAAGTGCTCAGCGACCTGCAAGCGCGCCCGCCGATGCAGCACGTGGTGGTCACCGGCCGTGGCGCCAAGCCTGAATTGATCGAAATGGGCGACACCGTCACCGAAATGGGCATGCTCAAGCACGCATTCCAGGCCGGCATCAAGGCACAGAAGGGCGTCGAACTTTGAATCAGCCCCGTCATTGCCCGGCCGTATTGATCGCCGCACCGGCGTCCGGCCAGGGCAAAACCACCGTCACCGCTGCGCTCGCTCGTTTGCACCGCAACCTGGGGCGCAAGGTGCGCGTGTTCAAATGCGGGCCGGACTTTCTTGACCCGATGATCCACGAGCGCGCCAGCGGTGCGCCGGTGTATCAATTGGACATGTGGATGGTGGGCGAGCAGGAAAGTCGCCGCCTGTTGTGGGAAGCCGCCGGCGAGGCCGACCTGATCCTTATCGAAGGCGTCATGGGCCTGTTCGACGGCACCCCGTCCAGCGCTGACCTGGCGCGCCACTTCGGCGTGCCGGTCCTCGGCGTGATCGACGGCACCGCCATGGCCCAGACGTTTGGCGCGTTGGCCCTGGGCTTGGCGCGCTATCAGCCGGACCTGCCGTTCGCCGGCGTGCTGGCCAACCGCGTCGGCACCCTGCGCCATGCGCAACTGCTCGAAGGCAGCCTCACCGAAGGCCTGCGCTGGTACGGCGCCTTGTCCCGTGAGACGGGCATCGAATTACCGAGCCGTCACCTGGGCCTGGTGCAAGCCAGCGAACTGAACGACCTCGACGTGCGCCTCGACGCCGCCGCCCAAGCCTTGGGCAGCAGTTGCGAAGTCGCCTTGCCGCCGCCGGTGACCTTCGCCGCGCCCGCAGTCATCGCCGCCGAGCCGTTGCTCGACGGTGTGCGCATCGCCGTGGCCCGCGACGAAGCCTTCGCCTTTACCTACGGCGCCAGCCTCGACCTGTTGCGGGCGATGGGCGCCGAGTTGCACTTCTTCTCGCCGATCCATGATCGTGAATTGCCTGACGCCGACAGTCTCTATCTGCCCGGCGGCTACCCGGAATTGCATCACCAGGCGTTGTCGGAAAACACCGCGATGCTCGACGCGATCCGGGCCCATCACGCCGCCGGCAAACCGTTGCTCGCCGAGTGCGGCGGCATGTTGTACCTGCTGGACTCGCTCACCGATGTCGCCGGCCAGCGTGCCGAGTTGCTCGGCCTGCTGCCGGGCGACGCCGTGATGCAGAAGAAGCTGGCCGCGCTGGCCCTGCAAAATGTCGAGTTACCGGAAGGCGTGCTGCGTGGGCATACCTATCATCACTCCCTGACCAGCACAGACTGCACGCCGATTGCCCGTGGCGTGAGCCCCAATGGCGGGCGTGGGGCCGAGGCGGTTTACCGACAGGGGCGGATGACGGCTTCCTACGTGCACTTTTACTTTCCGTCGAATCCGGCGGCGGTGGCGGCACTGTTTGCGCCAGAGCGGGAGACCGCCATCGCAGGCAAGCCAGCTCCCACATCGACCGCGTCCACCGATCCAAATGAGAGAGGCAAGCCAGCTCCCATCTCGACAGTGTTCACCGATCCAAATGTGGGAGCGGGCTTGCCCGCGATAGGGCCATGACCGACAACGCCTTCCCCCAAGCCGACCGCGACGCCGTCTACCGCGCCATCGCCGAACGCCGCGACATGCGCCACTTCACCGGCGGCACCGTGGCCCCCGAATTGCTCCACCGCCTGCTCCAGGCCGCCCACCAGGCGCCGAGTGTCGGCCTGATGCAACCTTGGCGCTTCATCCGCATCAGCGACCGTCAACTGCGTGGGCAAATTCAGCAACTGGTGGAAGAAGAACGGATCCGCACCGCCGAAGCCTTGGGCGAACGCTCCGACGACTTCATGAAGCTCAAGGTCGAAGGCATTCACGACTGCGCCGAGGTACTGGTGGCGGCCTTGATGGATGATCGCGAACGCCACATCTTCGGCCGCCGCACCTTGCCGGAGATGGACATGGCCTCGTTGTCCTGCGCGATCCAGAACCTGTGGCTGGCCGCCCGCGTCGAAGGCCTGGGCATGGGCTGGGTCTCGCTGTTCGAGCCCCAGGCCCTGGCCGATCTGCTGGGCTTGCCCTCCGGCGCGAAACCCTTGGCCGTGCTGTGCCTGGGGCCGGTGGCCGAGTTCTATCCGGCACCGATGTTGCAACTCGAAGGCTGGACCGAACCCCGGCCGCTGAGTGACATGTTGTATGAAAATATGTGGGGAGTGAGTCAATGAGTGTGGCCTTGCTGTGTGTCGCCGCCGTTGCGCTGGATGCGCTGGTGGGTGAGCCCAAGCGCTGGCATCCGCTGGTGGCGTTTGGCAATTTCGCCGGGCGCATCGAGCAACGTTTCAACACCGGTGGCCGTGGCTGGCGCAGCCATGGCGTGACCGCGTGGTTTATCGCCGTGGTGCCGCTGACCTTGCTCGCCACCGCGTTGTCGTGGGCGCCTTACATCGGCTGGGTCCTGGAGATCCTGGCGCTGTACTGCGCCCTCGGCATGCGCAGCCTTGGCGAACACGTAATCCCGGTGGCCCAGGCCCTGCGTAGCGACGACCTGGACGAAGCGCGCCAGCGCGTGAGTTACCTGGTGAGCCGCCAGACCAGCGAGCTGGACCGCACCGAAGTCGCCCGCGCCGCCACTGAATCGGTGCTGGAGAACGGCAGCGATGCAGTGTTCGCCGCGCTGTTCTGGTTTGTGGTGGCCGGCGTGCCGGGCGTGGTGCTTTATCGCCTGAGCAACACCCTGGATGCCATGTGGGGCTATCGCAACGAACGCTTCGAGCGTTTCGGCTGGGCGGCGGCCAAGATCGACGACGTGCTCAACTATATTCCTGCGCGCCTGGTGGCGCTGACCTACGCGCTGCTGGGCAAAACCCGCCTGGCGCTGAAATGCTGGCGCACCCAAGGCCCGACCTGGGACAGCCCCAACGCTGGCCCGGTGATGGCTGCAGGGGCGGGCGCCCTGGGTGTCGAGCTGGGCGGCGCGGCGATTTATCACGGCGAAGTCCATCAGCGTCCGCAACTGGGCGAAGGCTCGGCGGCGGATGCGGATTCCATCGACCGAGGCTGGCAGCTGGTGCAGCGCGGCGTATGGTTGTGGCTGCTGATTCTCTGCGCGGGGGCGCAATTCTATGCTTGAACACGGTGGCCGGCTGCGCAAGGCGGCGATTCAGTACGGGATTGCCGAGGCCGACTGGCTCGACCTGTCCAGCGGCCTTGCGCCGTGGCCCTGGCCGATCCCGGAGATCCCGCTGCGTGCCTGGGCGCGCTTGCCCGAGACCGACGACGGCCTTGAGCGCGCCGCCAGCGAGTACTACGGCGCCGCCCATGTGTTGCCGGTGCCCGGTTCCCAGGCCGCGATCCAGTTGCTGCCGCGCCTGCGCCGGGCGGGCAAGGTCGGCGTGCTGTCGCCTTGTTATGCCGAACACGCCGAAGCCTGGCGCCGCGCCGGTTACGTGGTGCGTGAAGTGCTGGAACAGGAAGTCGATTTCTTTCTCGACGGCCTCGACGTGCTGGTGGTGGTCAACCCGAATAACCCCACCGGCCTCAGCCTGACCCCGGAGCGCCTGCTGGATTGGCACGCGCGCCTGGCGCAGCGCGGTGGCTGGCTGGTGGTGGATGAAGCCTTCATGGACATCACCCCGCACCTGAGCCTGGCCAGCCAGGCTCACCAGGTCGGGCTGATCGTGCTGCGCTCGTTCGGCAAATTCTTCGGCCTCGCCGGCGTGCGCCTGGGGTTTGTGCTGGCCGAGCGCAAGTTGCTCAAGTTGCTCGCCGAACAGGTCGGGCCGTGGGCGGTCAGTGGGCCGACCCGCGTGCTCGGCCAGGAGTGCCTGCTCGACGTGGCCGGGCATACGCGCCAGCGCAAGCGCTGCGCCGACGCCGCCGAGCGTTTGTTTGGCATGCTTGATCGCCACGGTTTTCAACCCCAGGGTGGCTGCGCCTTGTTCCAATGGCTGATCACCCCGCACGCCGAGCGCCTGCACGAATTCATGGCCCAGCGCGGCATCCTGCTGCGCCTGTTTGTGCATGACAGCAGCCTGCGCTTCGGCCTGCCCGACACCGAGGCCGACTGGCAGCGCCTCGACGCGGCACTGACCGCCTATAAGGACGCTTCATGAGTACGCTGATGGTGCAAGGCACCACCTCCGATGCCGGCAAAAGCACGCTGGTGACGGCACTGTGCCGCTGGCTGATCCGCCAGGGCGTAGCGGTGGCGCCGTTCAAACCGCAGAACATGGCCCTGAACAGCGCCGTGACCGCCGAAGGCGGCGAGATCGGCCGTGCCCAGGCCGTGCAGGCCCAGGCCGCCAACCTGGCGCCGCACACCGACATGAACCCGGTGCTGCTCAAACCCAACAGCGACACCGGCTCCCAGGTGATCATCCACGGTCGCGCTGTGACCAGCATGAACGCCGTGGCCTATCACGACTACAAAGCCATCGCCATGCAAGCGGTACTGGCGTCTCACGCACGCTTGAGCCAAGCCTATCCGGTGGTGATGGTAGAAGGCGCGGGCTCCCCGGCGGAGATCAACCTGCGCGCCAATGACATCGCCAACATGGGCTTCGCCGAAGCGGTGGATTGCCCGGTGCTGCTGATCGCCGATATCAATCGCGGCGGCGTGTTTGCCCATCTGGTCGGCACCCTGGAATTGCTTTCGCCGACTGAACAGGCGCGGGTCAAAGGCTTCATCATCAACCGTTTTCGTGGCGATATTGCGCTGTTGCAACCCGGCCTGGATTGGCTGGAGGCGCGCACCGGCAAACCGGTGGTGGGCGTGTTGCCCTACGTGATGGATTTGCACCTGGAGGCCGAAGACGGCATCGACCGACGCCAGATCGACAAAGCCGCCCAGGTGCTCAAAGTGGTGGTGCCGGTGTTGCCGCGCATCAGCAATCACACGGATTTCGACCCGCTGCGCCTGCATCCCCAGGTGGATTTGCAGTTCGTCGGCCCCGGCCAACCGATTCCGCCGGCCGACCTGATCATCCTGCCCGGCTCGAAAAGCGTGCGCAGCGACCTGGCCTATCTGCGTGCCAATGGCTGGGACAGCGCCGTGGCGCGGCACTTGCGCTACGGCGGCAAGGTGCTGGGGATTTGTGGCGGCTTGCAGATGCTTGGCGAGCAGGTGCATGACCCGCTCGGCCTGGAAGGGCCGGCCGGCTCCAGTGATGGCCTGGGGTTGTTGGCGTTCAGCACGACGCTGGAGGAGGAGAAGCAACTGCGCAATGTGCGTGGGCGGTTGCTGCTGGAAGACGCTGAGGTCAGTGGGTATGAGATCCACGCGGGCGTGACGTCTGGCAGCGCGCTGGTGAACGCCGCCGTGTTGCTGGATGACGGTCGCAGCGACGGTGCGCAAAGTGCAGACGGGCAAATCCTCGGCACTTACCTGCATGGCTTGTTCGAGACGCCGGCAGCGTGCAGCGCGATGCTGCGCTGGGCGGGGTTGCAGGATGTGCAGGAGGTGGATTACCACGCGCTGCGTGAGCGTGATATCGAGCGCTTGGCGGATCTGGTGGAAAACCATCTGGATACCGAATTGCTGCGCAAGCTATGCGGGATTTAACTGTGGGAGCTGGCTTGCCTGCGATGGCATTGACCGGGCTCACCTGATACACCGCAGTGCCTGCATCGCAGGCAAGCCAGCTCCCACAGTTGACCGAGTTTGACTTAGAGGTATGACCCTATGCTGCAACTGATCCTCGGCGGCGCCCGTTCCGGCAAGAGCCGCCTCGCTGAAAAACTCGCCAGCGATAGCGCGCTGCCGGTCATCTATATCGCCACCAGCCAACCCCTGGACGGCGAGATGAACGAGCGCGTCGCCCTGCATCGCCAGCGCCGCCCTGACCATTGGGGCCTGATCGAAGAACCCATCGAACTCGCCCGCGTGCTGCGGGAAAACGCCGCCGCCGACGTCTGCCTGTTGGTGGACTGCCTGACCCTGTGGCTGACCAACCTGCTGATGCTCGAAGACCCGCAGCGCCTGGCCTGCGAGCGAGATCAATTGCTGGAAACCCTGGCCGCGCTGCCGGGTGAAATCATTTTTGTCAGCAACGAGACCGGAATGGGTGTCGTGCCGCTGGGCGAATTGACTCGCCGCTATGTGGATGAAGCCGGTTGGCTGCATCAAGCCTTGGCCGAGCGTTGTCAGCGTGTTGTCCTGACAGTTGCCGGCCTGCCCCTGACTTTGAAAGGTACTGCGTTATGACTGACACCTGGTGGCTCAACCCTTGTAAGGCTATCGACGCGAACGCGTACGAACAGGCCCTGGCACGCCAGCAGCAACTGACCAAGCCCGCCGGTTCCCTCGGCCAGCTGGAGGCGTTGGCGGTGCAGTTGGCGGGTTTGCAAGGCCAGGTCAAACCCTCGGTGGAGCAACTGTGGATTGCGATCTTTGCCGGCGACCACGGTGTGGTGGCGGAGGGTGTGTCGGCCTTCCCTCAGGAAGTGACCGGGCAGATGCTGCACAACTTTGTCAGCGGGGGCGCGGCGATCAGCGTGTTGGCGCGGCAGTTGAACGCGCAATTGGAAGTGGTCGATCTGGGCACCGTGACGCCGACGCTGGACTTGCCTGGGGTGCGTCACCTGAATATCGGCGCGGGCACCGCTAACTTCGTCAACGGCCCGGCGATGACTGAAGCTCAGGGGCGCCTGGCCCTGCAAGCCGGTCGCGACAGTGCCTTGCGTGCGTTGCAAGGCGGGGCGCAATTGTTTATCGGCGGCGAGATGGGCATCGGCAACACCACCGCCGCCAGTGCGCTGGCGTGTGCGTTGCTCGATTGCCAGGTCAGCGACCTGACAGGTCCGGGCACCGGTCTGAATGCCGAGGGCGTCAGCCACAAGGTGGCCGTGATCGAACGCGCACTGGCGCTGCATGCCGGGCAGCGTGGTGATGCGCTGCAAACCCTGTTCAACCTGGGGGGCTTTGAAATTGCCGCGCTGGTTGGCGCTTATCTGGCCTGCGCCCAAGAAGGCATCGTGGTGTTGGTGGATGGGTTTATCTGCACCGTCGCCGCGTTGGTGGCCACGCGCCTGAACCCGGCGAGCCGCGAATGGCTGGTGTTTGGCCATCGGGGCGCCGAGCCGGGTCATCGGCATGTGCTGCAAAGCCTCGACGCGCAACCGCTGCTGGAACTTGGCCTGCGCCTGGGCGAAGGCAGTGGCGCGGCGCTGGCGGTGCCGCTGTTGCGCCTGGCCTGTGCCCTGCACGGCCAGATGGCGACATTCGCCGAAGCCGCCGTGGCAGACCGCCCGGCATGACCTTGCACCTGGACCTGCTGCGCCACGGCGAAACCGAACTGGGCGGTGGCCTGCGCGGCAGCCTGGACGACGCGCTCACCGCCAAGGGCTGGGCGCAGATGCGCGCCGCCGTGGTGACGCAGGGGCCGTGGGATCGGGTGGTCAGTTCGCCGTTGCAGCGTTGCGCGCGGTTTGCCGATGAGTTGGGTGCGCAGCTTGAGGTGCCGGTGAGCCTGGAGAAGGATCTGCAAGAGCTGCATTTTGGCGCTTGGGAAGGGCAGAGCGCGGCGGCGCTGATGGAGACCGACGCCGAAGCGCTCGGCTTGTTCTGGGCCGATCCTTACAGTTTCACCCCGCCGCAGGGCGAAGCGGTCAGCGACTTTTCCGAGCGTGTGCTCGGCGCCGTCGCACGCTTGCATCAGGCCTATGCCGGTGAGCGCGTGTTGTTGGTCAGCCATGGCGGCGTGATGCGCCTGCTGCTGGCGCGCGCGCGCGGGTTGCCCCGGGAGCAGCTGCTGAATGTCGAAATCGGCCACGGCGCGCTGTTCAGCCTGCATGTCGCGGCTGATGGCGTGTTGAAGGAAGGAGTCTGACGATGCTGCCGTTCTGGATCGCCCTGCAATTTCTCAGCAGCTTGCCGATTCGCCTGCCGGGTATGCCGCAGCCGCAGGAATTGGGGCGCTCGTTGCTGTTTTATCCGCTGGTCGGCTTGCTGTTCGGCGGGTTGCTGTGGGGGTTGAACGCGGTGTTGATGGGCGCGCCCTTGCTGCTGCATGCCGCGCTGCTGTTGACGGCTTGGGTGCTGCTCAGTGGTGGCCTGCACCTGGACGGCCTGGCCGACAGCGCCGATGCCTGGCTCGGCGGCTTTGGCGACCGCGAGCGCACCCTCACCATCATGAAGGACCCGCGCAGCGGACCGATTGCCGTGGTCACCCTGGGCTTGGTGTTGCTGCTCAAGTTCACCGCGCTGGTGGCGTTGATCGAGCAGCACAACGGCGCGGCGCTGATCCTCGCGCCGTTGATCGGCCGGGCGTCGATGCTTGCGCTGTTTCTGACCACGCGCTACGTGCGCGCAGGTGGATTGGGCCAGGCGTTGTCGGATCATTTGCCCAGAGTTGTCGGCCAACAGGTGCTGATCCTCAGCGGCCTGGCGTGCCTGCTGATCGGTGGTTTCAGCGGCGGGATTGCCGTGCTACTCGCGGCGCTGTGCTTTGTCGGCCTGCGCCACCTGATGGTCAAACGCCTGGGCGGCACCACGGGCGATACCGCCGGTGCCTTGCTGGAGCTGCTGGAAGTCGCGGTTTTGGTCGGCTTGGCGCTGTAACACTTTCTTGCATTCTCTTAATCGCGGGTATATACACGTTCCATGCTTGCCTCCCAATGTTTATGCACTAACCTGCGTCGCGCCGCTCGTGGCGTCAGCAGGCACTACGACGGCGCTCTCGATGGCTTCGGGATCAACGTTGCGCAGTATTCTTTGCTGTGCAACCTGCAACGTCTCGACCAACCGAGCATTTCCAGCCTGGCCGAAGCCATGGGCCTGGATCGCAGCACCCTTGGGCGCAACCTGCGGGTGTTGGAAGGCGAAGGCCTGGTGCAGTTGGTGGAAGGCGATGACCTGCGCAACCGCTTGGTGTTGTTGACCGAAGCAGGCGAGGAGCGCTTGGCCGCCGCGTTACCGGCGTGGGAAGCAGCGCAGCAGAAATTGATCGATCAACTCGGCGCGGAAAAACGCGAAACCTTGTTGGCCTTGCTGGACGAACTCGCCTGACGGCGGGTTTGTTCGAATACAAGCGGGTATATACCCGCGAGCGGAGAATAAGAAATGACCTCGATGTGGCGCACCAGTGGTTGGATCCTTTTAGGGAGTGCGCTGATCCTGGCGCTGTCGTTGGGCGTGCGGCACGGCTTCGGCCTGTTCCTGGCGCCGATGAGCGCCGAATTCGGCTGGGGCCGTGGCACGTTTGCCCTGGCTATCGCCTTGCAGAATCTGGTGTGGGGCCTGGCCCAGCCGTTTGCTGGCGCGTTGGCCGACCGTTTTGGTGCGACCAAAGTGGTGTTTGTCGGCGGGGTGCTCTACGCCGTGGGCCTGGTGTTGATGGGCTTGTCTGACTCGGCGTGGTCATTGTCCCTCAGCGCGGGGTTGTTGATCGGTATCGGCCTGTCCGGGACCTCGTTCTCGGTGATTCTCGGCGTGGTAGGCCGTGCCGTAGCGCCGGAAAAACGCAGCATGGCCATGGGCATCGCGAGTGCTGCCGGTTCGTTTGGCCAGTTCGCCATGGTGCCGGGCACCTTGGGTTTGATCAGTTGGTTGGGCTGGTCCGCCGCATTGCTGGCGTTGGGCCTGATGGTCGCGCTGATTCTGCCGCTGGTCGGCATGCTCAAAGACAAGCCGCTGCCAGTGATGGCTGGCCAGCAAACCCTGCGTGAAGCATTGAAAGAAGCCTGCTCCCACTCCGGTTTCTGGCTGTTGGCGTTCGGCTTTTTTGTCTGCGGTTTCCAAGTGGTGTTTATCGGCGTGCATCTACCGGCCTACCTGGTGGACCAACACTTGCCGGCGACCACCGGCACCACCGTGCTGGCGTTGATTGGCCTGTTCAATATCATCGGCACCTACACCGCCGGCTGGCTCGGTGGGCGCATGTCCAAGCCGCGCTTGTTGACGGCGTTGTACCTGTTGCGTGCGGTGGTCATCGTGTTGTTCCTGTGGGCGCCGGTGACCCAGGTCAGTGCGTACCTGTTCGGCATGGCGATGGGCTTGTTGTGGCTGTCCACCGTGCCGCTGACCAACGGCACGGTAGCGACGTTATTTGGCGTACGAAACCTGTCGATGCTCGGTGGGATTGTGTTCCTGTTCCACCAGATCGGCTCCTTCCTGGGCGGCTGGCTGGGCGGGGTGGTCTATGATCGAACCGGTAACTACGATTTGATCTGGCAGGGCGCGATTCTATTGAGTCTGATGGCTGCGGCCCTGAACTGGCCGGTGCGCGAGCGGCCGGTGGCACGTTTGCAGGCGCAGATGGAGGCGGCATGAGCATAGCGGTACGGGGATTGTTGATCGCGGCGGGGTTGATCCTGATGGTGCTGGCCTGGATGGGCTGGCAGCACGGTGGCCTGGCATTGATGCAACTGGGCATGGCGATCTGTTAAGTTCGTTGCCTGAATCTATTCAAGGACACAGGACATGCAGATGCGCTGGCTCGCTGTACCCGTGCTGATGGCCATTGGCAGTGCTGCGATGGCCGCCAGTTGCCCGCCGTTGCTGGAGGGCCAATTGCCCAAGCTGCGGGCCAAGGAATCCATCGACTTGTGCCAGCGCTTTGCCGGCAAGCCCCTGGTGATCGTCAATACCGCGAGCTTTTGCGGGTTCGCCCCGCAATTCAAAGGGCTTGAGGCCCTGTATCAGCGTTACAAGGATCAAGGGCTGGAGGTGATCGGCGTACCGTCCGATGACTTCAAGCAGGAAGCCAAGACCGGCGAGGAGACCGCCAAGGTCTGCTACGTGAACTACGGCGTGACCTTTACCATGACCGAACCGCAGAAGGTCAAGGGGCCGGATGCGGTGCATCTGTTCAAGGTATTGGCGCAGCAGAGCAACGCGCCGAAGTGGAATTTCTACAAGTACGTCGTAGATCGCCAGGGCAAGGTGATTGCCGACTTCTCCAGCTTGACCAAGCCGGACAGCCCGGACCTGATCGAGGCCGTGGAGAAGGCGTTGGCTTCCAAACCCTGATCGCTAGCCACTAAAAAGCCCCGCCTCCTTTGCAGGAGAGCGGGGCTTTTTTACAGGGTTCTGAATCAGAACTTGTAGGTCATGCCCAGGCCGAAACCGTTGGCACTGTTTTCATACTTGGCGCGGTAGCTGGATGGCGCGGAAGTGTTGTTCACCTTCACGTCCTCTTCCTTCAGGTAGGAGTACGCGAGGTCGATGGTCATGTTGTCCATCACTGCGTAGCCCAGGCCAACACTGAAAATCGTCCGGTCGCCGGTAGGAATACGTGGCGAGCGGTCCTGGTTGTTGGTTGGCGACTGGTCGAAGGTCAGGCCGGTACGCAGCACAACCTGCTTGGTCAGTTGGTACGAAGTGCCCACGGCGTAAGCCCAGGTGTCGTGCCAGTCTTGTTTCTCGGTGATGGTGCCGATTCGGCTCGGGCCGAGTAGGCCGCCGTTGGCTCCGGTCACACCTTCGTTGTTGACGGTGATCTCTTTCAGACGGCTCCAGCGGGTCCAGGTTGCACCGCCGTAGAGTTTCCAGGCGTCAGTCAGGTCTTGAGTCACCGACAGGTCGTAGGATTCCGGCGTCTCGATCTTCAGCGAGGCATCGTAACGGTTGTTACGCAGGAAACCTTGGGTCTGCGCTGGGCCGCTGACGGTGGTATGACCTTCCAGCTTGTAGTTGACCTTGGAGTGGTAGGTCAGGCCGACGCGCGTGGTGTCGGTTGCCTGGACCAGCACGCCGATGTTGAAGCCCAGGGCGGTATCGTCACCCTTGATCTTGACGTTGGTGTCAGAGAATCTCGGGTCCAGGGTTTTTTCCGATTCCAGCACGCCGGAAATCCGGTTGATGGTCGGACCGAAACCGATGGACACGCGGTCGTTGAATGCATAGCTGACAGTTGGCTGGAAGGTCATGACCTTCACTTCGCTCTTGCTGCCGAAGCCACGGCCCTGGAAGCCGTTTTCATAGTCGGTCACCAGGCCGAACGGTGCGTAGACACCGAAGCCGATAGCCCACTGATCGTTGAGTTTGTTGGTGTAGAAACCGAAAGGTACGGCGGTGAATGGAACCATGTCACCTTTGTTGGTGCCGCTGGAAGCGCCACCCGTATCCTTGATATTGGTCGAGGCATCGATGGCCGCGACGCCGCCGGTGACTTGTTGGCCATTCAGGCGCGACATACCGGCAGGGTTACCGTAAACAGTGCTTGCATCATCGGCAGAAGAAGAGCGACCTGCGAAACCGGTACCCATCCCGCTGACGCTCTGTTCGTTGAGGGCAAAACCGCTTGCGAACAGTTGGGAAGAGGCCATGGCAACGGCGAGGCTAAGTGTGGTCTTG
Organism: Pseudomonas acericola (SeqCode); assembly: GCF_053456465.1. Taxonomy (NCBI): domain Bacteria; kingdom Pseudomonadati; phylum Pseudomonadota; class Gammaproteobacteria; order Pseudomonadales; family Pseudomonadaceae; genus Pseudomonas; species Pseudomonas acericola (SeqCode). The sequence continues at coordinate 669,911 of NZ_JBRFJB010000001.1, forward strand.
AGCATTACTTTTTTCATTATTAGAACTCCGTGGTGATCACCGCTGCGGAAAGTAACAATAAATTTAAGTTCGCGCTATAGGCTGAAATGCTGGAGATAGAGCGGTTTTGTAGGACAATCCGACCAAAATTGCGGTTTTTTGACGAATCTTGCAAATTGCCCGGTCAACAAGCCACGTGATTCATGGGTGAAACACAGCTTTGCCAGGTTTGGGTGAAATCGCGCAGTCGCCCTTGAGGGTGAAATATTTCTTTCCAGATACGCGCCATGGCCAAGACATCGCCAGGGGGTGGCAGTGCGGGGTGGTGTTGTTCGACCAGCAGCCAGGCGATGGCGGTGGCGTAACGCAGGTTTACGGTGAGTTCAAGCTGTGGCGCGCTGAGGAAGGCGTGTTGGCTGGCCAGCCCGCGTACAAGGCTGGCACGTTCCGGGTCCGGCGCCAGGTAGTTGTCCCACAGGGCGCGATGGCGTGGCTCGGTGATGCTGTAGAGGCCATGGCCGCGCCGGTCGTGCAGGGCCGAGCCCAATTCTGACTGGCTGGCCGCGATGCCCAGCAGCAGGGCTTCAGCAGTCGGGTTATGGCGGCCCAGGTAGATCAACGTCGGCCGGATCACATAACGACATAATTCGCTGGCAGCGATACCCATACAAGCCTCAATCCGTGACGAAAAGGGTCGGCGAAGCCTGAGAGAGGGGGCTTGGCAGCTATGGATCGGATCTCAGGCTTGCCGGAAGCGGATCATGCCGCTTGAGTTGAAGTGTAGTGTCATATTTATGATGTAAAGGACTGTTTTTAAAACATCTTATTCATTTAGTTATATCGTTTATATCTATTCGTAATGAGTAAAAAAGCGCATCACAGAAACTTCAGGCAATAAAAAACCCTGTGTTTTAAACAGGGTTTTTGGTGTTTCAGCGACTCGGGTCGATCAGGCCGTCAGTGCCTGACGGGTACGCTCGATCACGGCCTGCAGCGGTTCTGCGCTGGAGTATTGATCGGGGTACAGGCGTTCGCTGTGACGAGCGATGCCGTGTTCGTTGACCAGGGTGAAGCTGAAGCAGCCTTTGCGAGCGGCCATGATCAGGCAGTTCATTGGTGCAAAAGCGTTGGTGAGGGTGCGAATGGCATCCTGAGTATGGATTTGAGCGTTCATATTATTGGTGTTCCTACAAATGACACGGATAAGAACCGTGCCGTATTAAAACGTTCCAGCGACGTTGATCACGATTGATCGAACGAAGAAACCGACTGGAACAAAGCAGCCAGTTTGAAGCGCTGATAAGTTAGGCGCGCTTGGGCTGGCAGGTAGGTACTTAGGAGGGCAGGCAACACAACAGGGGCAAAGGTTCTGGGCCCGGGGTGAAGATCCTGATCAATTTGCAGGTTGGTTCGGTCAGAGTATCAAGACTTCGCGTCACCCTTCGCTTGTGCAAAGGCAGTGTCGTCGCAAGTGATACCTGGAAACCATCGAGGTGGTCGATCCCGCGTTGTTCGGGGGAGGTGTTCGACCAGAATTGACTTTCAGCTTGGTACTAACGCCGCGGATAGTAACGGATTGAAACAAGGAAAGAAAGTGTGCTAGCCAAAAAACTTCAATCAGCCTCCCAGCAAGCCGCGATAGACCAGTACCGTGGCGGCTGCGGCCAGCGAGCATCCCAAGGCGTAGGCCGCCAGTGTCAGGCGCAATGATTGGCCGGCCTCAATCACCTTCATCACGTCGCGCATGTCGTTGATCCGGCCGTCGCCCAACTCGATGCACAGGCTCACGGCGGTAAAGGCGGCTGACAACAGAATGGCGATGGCAAACAACGCACCGTCGGGGGAGGGCAGCGCCGCATTGATCCCCAACGATGTTGCACAGATGGCCAGTAGCAACACGGCGAACAACAATATCCCTTTCATCGGCTTACTCACCGTAGCGCTTTCGGTGGGGCAGTGTGGCGAGCCGGCCAGGATTTGAAAAGTGGCCGATTCGCGCCTGCGGTAACATTTTTGCGACTACGCGCTTTAAAAAAACCGCCGATATAACCGGCGGATGGGTACTTGTGCACATTAGTTGCGGTGTGTGTAACCAACCTGTCAACTGCTTCGCAGGGATGCCTTTAGCCTGCGAAGGAAATTTAAGTCAATGAAAAATCTCGCTTTTTTTAATTGGTGAAAAAATCGTCAGTTTGACTGCGGCCCCCGCTCCATGGGCCTTTGCGTGAGTTTAAGCGGGGTTGTCCACTGACTTATCCACAGCTTCTGTGGATTGTCCCGAGCGCTTGCTCTAGAACGGGCGTGCCGCGTTTTTTCAGCTTTACCTGTACGAAAAAAAGAGTAGAGTGGCGCGCCTTCCGATCTGTCCCACAGTGCTTTATGAAGTTTCGCTCAGTATCACCTTCTGTTACCGACGCTCCCAAAACTGTTACCGCACCCAAGCGTTTCTCTTTGAAAGTCGCTTTGTGGTTGCTCGACAGTCCGCGCCTGGGGCACAGCACCAACGTCAAACACTTTGCCGGGCGCTTGCTCAAGCAGCCTGCCCGTGATGGTGTGGTCGCAGCCCAGAGCCGTCTGGGCCAACTGATGTGTCGTGAATGCGGCAACGCTCGCGACCGCCGTATCGGTCACGACCTCTTGCGGCTGGCCGCCCGTGCCGGTGACCGCCGCGCTCAGCGTGAACTGGGCCAGGTCGAAGACTGAGCTGTCGCCAGGCCCTGTGCTCCGTTAACCTCTCTCTTTTTCGCTGATGGCAGAAATGGCTATGGCTTTTGACTGGACAGGTATTGCCCTGGGCCTCGCTGGCGCTGGATTGCCGCTACTGGCTCTGTGCTGGCAGTTGCAACGGCGGTTGACCGCGCGTACCACCGGCTGGGAATTGCTCGAAGAGCGCCTGGCCACGGCACTGATGGCCCAGGAAGGCCTGGCCGCCCAGTTGGATGCGAGCCGCGATGAAATCAGCGACCTGAGCCAGGCCAATGCTGCCAAGCAAGCCGACCTGGCTGCCGTGCGCCGCGAAGTTGAACTGCTGCAGATCGACCGCGACAACGCCCGCGACGCCGCTCATGCCTGGAACCTCGACCGCAACGCCAAGGACACCGAACTGCGCCGCCTCGACGCGCTCTCCGCCGCCCTGCGCGCTGAACTGCGTGAGCAACAGGACAGCCATCAACAACGCCTCACCGACCTGCAGGGCTCGCGTGACGAGCTGCGGGCGCAGTTCGCCGAGCTGGCCGGCAAGATCTTTGATGAGCGCGAACAACGTTTTGCCGAAACCAGCCAGGAGCGCCTGGGGCAGTTGCTCGACCCGCTGAAAGAGCGCATCCAGTCCTTTGAAAAGCGCGTGGAAGAGAGTTACCAGAATGAGGCCCGTGAGCGCTTTTCCCTGGCCAAGGAACTCGAACGCCTACAGCAACTGAATCTGCGTCTGTCCGACGAAGCCACCAACCTGACCCGCGCCCTCAAGGGCCAGAAAACCCAGGGCAACTGGGGCGAGCTGATCCTTGAGCGCGTGCTGGAACACGCCGGTCTGGAGAAGGGCCGCGAGTATCAGACCCAGGTCAGCCTCAAAGGCCCGGACGGCGAGCGCTTCCAGCCGGACGTGTTGATCATGCTGCCCGGTGACAAGCAGGTGGTGGTCGATTCCAAGGTCAGCCTGACCGCCTATCAACAGTATGTTGGCGCGGATGACGAGGTGATCGGCCAGGCGGCGTTGAAGCAGCACGTGTTATCCCTGCGTAATCACGTCAAAGGCCTGGCCGGCAAGGATTACAAGCGCCTGGAAGGCTTGCACAGCCTGGATTTCGTGTTGCTGTTCGTGCCGATCGAAGCGGCGTTTTCCGCGGCGTTGCAGGCCGAGCCCAACCTGTTCCAGGAGGCGTTCGACCGCCATATCGTGATCGTCAGCCCGACCACATTGCTCGCCACTCTGCGGGTGATCGACAGCCTGTGGAAGCAGGAGCGGCAAAGCCAGAACGCGCGGGAAATCGCCGAGCGTGCCGGGTGGCTGTACGACAAATTCGTGTTGTTTATCCAGGATCTGGATGAAGTGGGCAATCGTCTGCAGCAGTTGGATAAGGCTTACAGCTCGGCGCGGAACAAGCTGACAGATGGACGCGGAAATCTGGTCAGTCGTACCGAGCAATTAAGGTTGCTGGGTGCTCGCGCCAGCAAAAGCCTGCCCGCAGATCTGCTGGAGCGGGCAATGACCGATGCCGATGGTGTTGCACACCTCCCTGAGTAAACGCCGATCAAAATGTGGGAGCTGGCTTGCCTGCGATAGCGGTGAATCAGCTTGCATATGTGCTGCTGACCCGCCGCTATCGCAGGCAAGCCAGCTCCCACACAAGCCCATTCCCACATTTCGGATCGAGTAAGGCCTGCCTACAGCGGCAAATGCCGACTCAGCAACGCCCGCAACGCCGCCGGCTTCACCGGCTTGGCCAGGTAATCCAGCCCCGCCGCATGCACCTCGGCCACCATCTCCGGCCGGCCGTCGGCGCTGATCACCACGCCGGGAATCGGCTCCGCCAATTGTGCCCGCAGCCAGCCCATCAACTCGGTACCGGTCTCGCCATGGTCCAGGTGGTAATCCACCAAGGCCAGTTGCGGGCGCACGCCGTCAGCCAACAGCGCCGCACATTGCGCCTGGTCGGTGGCGGTCCACACTTCGCAACCCCAGCGGCTCAACAGGCTGCGCATGCCGATCAGGATGCTTTCTTCGTTATCCACGCACAGCACTTGCGCACCGCTCAATGGCAAGCCGCTTTCTTGCGCGCTCTTCACCTGCGGGCTCGCCTGGTTGCGCGCCAATGGCACGCGCACGCTGAACACGCTGCCCTTGCCGGGCCATGAGCGCACGCTCAAGCGGTGGCCCAAGACGCGGCACAGGCCGTCGGCAATCGCCAGGCCCAGGCCCAGGCCTTTTTCGGCGCGGGTCTGGTGGCTGTCCAGGCGTTTGAACTCTTCGAAGATCACCTTCTGTTTATCCACGGGAATGCCGGGGCCACGGTCCCACACCTCCAGGCACAACTCGCCCTTGCGCCGGCGTACGCCAAGCAGCACTGGGCCGTCGGCATAGCGGAAGGCGTTGGTGAGAAAATTCTGCAAGATCCGCCGCAGCAACTTGATGTCACTGTCTACCCGCAGGCGGCTGCCGCGCAGGCGGAAGCGCAAGCCTTGTTCCTGGGCCAGGGCCTTGAATTCGGCGCCAAGTGTGTCGAACAGTTCATTGAGGGCGAAGGGCTGGCGCTGTGGGTTGATCTTGCCGTTTTCCAGGCGCGAGATGTCCAGCAGGTCGCTGATCAGGTCTTCGGCGGAGCGCAGCGAGCTGTCCAGGTGCTGCACCAATTGCCGGGCTTCGCCGGACAGGCCGTCGTTCTGGTGGGACAGGGCGGCGGAGAACAGGCGTGCGGCGTTCAGCGGTTGCATCAGGTCATGGCTGACCGCCGCGAGGAAACGTGTCTTCGATTGGCTGGCGGACTCGGCCACGCCTTTGGCGTCGGTGAGTGCCACATTCAGCTGCGACAGTTCATGGGTGCGCTCGGTCACCCGTTGTTCCAGGCCTTCGTTGGCCTCGGTCAGCGCTTGCTCGGCTTCGCGGAAGGCGGTGATGTCGGTGAAACTCATGACAAAACCGCCGCCCGGCATCGGGTTGCCGATCAACTCGATCACCCGCCCGTTGGGGAACAAGCGCTCGGAGGTGTGCGCGCGGCCTTGGCGCATCCAGTGCAGGCGGCGCGCCACATGCACTTCCGCCTCGCCCGGCCCGCACAGGCCACGCTCGGCGTTGTAGCGAATGATGTCGGCAATCGGTCGGCCGACGCTGATCAAGCCTTCCGGGTAGTTGAACAGTTCCAGGTAACGGCGGTTCCACGCCACCAGCTTGAGGGACTGGTCCACCACGCTGATGCCCTGGGTGATGTTTTCAATCGCGCCTTGTAGCAGGGCGCGGTTGAATTGCAGGACCTCGGAGGCTTCGTCGGCGATCCGTACCACGTCCTCCAGCTGCATCTCCCTACCTTCAATCGCGGCTTTTACCACGGCCCGTGTGGACGAAGCGCCGAGCACACCGGCCAGCAGGCGTTCGGTGTGGGCGATCCAATCGTTATCGGCATTCTGGTTGGGGTTGAAGCCTTTGCCCTGGCGGTAGGCGAAACGGATAAAGCTCTGCTGGGCGCGTTCTTCACCGACAAAACGCGCCGCCAGGCTCAGCAGGTCGCTGATCTGCACCGACAGCATCGACCGCGCACTGGCCCGCTGGCTGATTTCCTGGCCAATAAAGCGTCCCGCCTGCCAATGCTCGGACACCCGTGTGCGGGACAACATCGACACCCAGACGAACAGGGTGAAGTTGCCCGCCAGGGAGAACACCGTACCCAGGGTCAACGAGGTCACCGACAAGCCGAACGGGTGGGAATGCATCCACGTCAGGCCGGGGAAAAGGCTTAAGGACCAGCCGAGACTTTTCGCCGTCACCGGTAGGACCAGTGTGTAGAACCACAGGAAAGTGCCCGCAGCCAAGCCGGCAAATACGCCACGGCGGTTGGCTTGTTTCCAATACAGTGCGCCGAGCATGGCCGGCGCCAGTTGCGTCACGGCGGCGAAGGCGATCTGGCCGATGGTCGCCAAGCTCGCGGTGGAGCCCAGCAAGCGGTAGCTCACGTAGGCCAGCAACAGAATGATCACAATGCTGACCCGGCGCACCGACAGCATCCAGTGGCGGAACACTTCGAACGGCCGCTCGGCGCTGGAGCGCCGCAACAGCCACGGCAGCAGCATGTCGTTGGAAACCATGGTGGACAGGGCGATGCTCGCCACGATCACCATGCCGGTGGCGGCCGACGCGCCGCCGATAAACGCCAGCACGGCGAGGGCCGGGTGGGCTTCGGCCATCGGCAGGCTGATCACGTAGGAATCCGGCAGCACCGAGCCGGGCAGCAGCATCTTACCGCCCAAAGCGATAGGGATGACGAACAGTGCGGCGAGGATCAGGTAGGCGGGGAACACCCATTTGGCCAGGCGCAGGTCCTGGGGGTCGATGTTCTCCACCACCGTTACGTGGAACTGTCGCGGCAGGCAGATGATCGCCATCATGGCCACGCCGGTCTGCACCACCATCGACGGCCAGTTGACGGTTTCTTTCCAGTATTCCTCCAGGCGCGGCGCAAGCATCGCCTGGTTGAACAGGTCGCCGAAACCGTCGTACAGGCCGTAGGTCACAAACGCGCCGACGGCGAGAAAGGCGAACAGTTTGACCAGCGATTCAAACGCAATCGCCAGCACCATGCCACGGTGGTGTTCGGTGGCGTCGAGATTGCGGGTACCGAAGACAATGGTGAACAGCGCCAGCACCAGCGACACGATCAATGCCGTGTCCTGGGCGCGGGTGCCGGTGGTGTCTGCGCCGGCGCCGATCAGCAGGTTCACGCCGAGCACGATGCCTTTGAGTTGCAGGGCGATGTAGGGCAGCACGCCGACCAGGCAGATCAGCGCGACCACCACCGCCAGGGACTGGGATTTGCCGTAGCGCGCGGCGATAAAGTCGGCAATGGAGGTGATGTTTTCCTGCTTGCTGATCAGGATCATCTTTTGCAATACCCAGGGTGCCAACACCAGCAGTAGCACCGGTCCCAGGTAGATCGGTAAAAACGCCCACAGTTGTTCGGCGGCTTGACCGACAGCGCCGAAGAAGGTCCAGCTGGTGCAGTAGACCGCCAGTGACAGGCTGTATACCCAAGCGCGCACGCGTGGCGGCAGCGGCGCGCGGCGGCGGTCACCGTAGAAGGCGATGGCAAACATAATGGCCATATAGGCCAGGGCAACGGCGGCGATCAGCCCGCTGGACAGCGTCATGGTAACTCCGAGCAGAAGAACACCCAGGCATTCCAGGCCCGGTGGGGCAGTTTCGCATGATGCAGGGGGTTAGTCAGTGTCGACCAAGGTCGCGTGAGGGGGAATGTCGCAGGCTCGCGTTTAGCGCGGCGGTAGGGTCTTCTGGCGCAGGATATAGATAGTCACCAGTACTGCGCTGGTCAGCATGAAGCCGCGCGCCCACGGCAGCGGCACCAGGTAGCAGGACAGGCCGATGCTCAGCCACATCAAGCCGATGGCGTAGACCTTGCCTTTGAAGGGAATGCCATTGCCGTCCAGGTAGTCGCGAATCCACGGGCCCAGGCGCGGGTGTTCCACCAGCCAGTGGTAGAAACGCGGGGAGCTGCGGGCGAAGCAGGCGGCGGCGAGGAGCAGGAAGGGGGTTGTCGGCAATACCGGTAGGAAAATGCCGATCACCCCCAGCGCTACGCTCAGCCAGCCGATGGCCAGCAGTGCGTAACGCAGGAGCAGCGAGCGGTTGCCCATGGGTGTCACGGGCACGCGACTCAGTGGTGACGTGGCTTGAGGATCGCCGGTTTTTCGTCAGGGGCGTTGCACAGCAGGTACAGGGCGGTCAGGGCTTCCGGGATCTGGACGATCATGTCGTCCATCAGATTGGCGTCGGAGGCGATGTCGGCGAACTCTGGCTGGTCGTCGAACAGGCCCGAACCGACCATGATCGGCAGCAGCATTTCGCTGACTTCTTCCTCTGCGGTTTCGAACCAGGCGGCTTCGCGCAGGAACACGCCTTCCATGAAGCCGATGCACCAGCCGCGCAGGTCGGAGTCATCCGGCTCTTCGCCGAGGTCCAGGTCGCATGGCAGCTCGAATTCCTCGTCGGAGGCCAGTTGGCGACCGATGTGGGCTTTCAGGGCCACCAGGGTGGATTCGATTTCTTCACGCTGGGCGGCGTCGGCGTAGTGCGGCTCTTCGGCGAACAGCGCGTCGATCCACTCACGATCAGGGACAGGCTCGGCGCAGATGGACAGGGCGGTCAGGTAGCCGTGGGCGGCCACGTAGTCCAGCGCCTCGTCATGCAGCTCATCGGCGTCGAGGAAGGCTTGCAGGCGGGTTAGTTGCTCAGCGAAGGACATTGAAGGACTACCTTGGGAATAAACGATGCTGAATTCTAGGCTTTCTTGAGCGCCCAGGCCAGTGTGGGAGCGGGCTTGCTCGCGAAGGGCGCGATTTGGTGTGGCTGACGGAACAGATTTCTCAGCGTTTCTGGGGGATTACCGAATTTTCGCTATTCGTCAGCCGCGCCCTTTGCCGGGTGCTGCTCGGGTATACTGCCGCGTTTTGTGATGCCCCTGCAGGCCAAGCGCCAACCCGCGAAAACTTCGCTTACGGATTATTTTCCGTGAGGCCGGGTTTTTTCGGCCAGCCTGTACAGAGGGATTTCGGCGATATTTTGGAGTTTTACATGCTCGATCAGGCTCAACGCGTCCTCAAGGACATCTTCGGCTACGACAGTTTTCGTGGCCGCCAGGGTGCGATCATTGAGCGCGTGGCCAGTGGCGGCGATGCACTGGTCTTGATGCCTACCGGCGGCGGCAAGTCGTTGTGCTTCCAGGTGCCGGCGCTGTTGCGCAATGGCCTGGCGGTGGTGGTGTCGCCGCTGATCGCATTGATGGACGATCAGGTCGCGACCCTCGAAGAACTCGGTGTTGCTGCTGCCTCGCTGAACTCCACCCTCAGCGCCGAGCAGCAGCGCGACCTGGCCGCGCGGATCAAACGCGGCGAAGTGAAGATGCTGTACCTGGCGCCCGAGCGCCTGGTGCAGCCGCGTATGCTGGCTTTCCTGCAGAGCCTGGAAATCGCCCTGTTCGCCATCGACGAGGCCCACTGCGTGTCGCAATGGGGTCACGATTTCCGCCGCGAATACCTGCAACTGGGGCAATTGGCCGAGCTGTTCCCCGACGTACCGCGCATCGCCCTGACCGCCACTGCCGACAAGCGTACCCGCGAAGAAATCGTCGAACGCCTGCATTTGCAGAACGCCGAGCGGTTCCTATCGAGCTTTGACCGACCGAATATCTTCTACCGCATCGTGCCCAAGGAGCAGCCGCGCAAGCAGTTGCTCGCGTTCCTGTCCGAACGCCGCAGCGATGCCGGAATCGTCTATTGCCTGTCGCGCAAGAAGGTCGATGAAGTGGCCGCGTTCCTCTGCGAGCAAGGCTACCCGGCGCTGCCGTACCACGCGGGCTTGCCCAATGAAACGCGCTCTGCGCACCAGAAGCGCTTCCTCAACGAGGAAGGCCTGATCATGGTGGCGACCATTGCGTTTGGCATGGGCATCGACAAATCCAACGTGCGCTTTGTAGCGCACATGGATCTGCCCAAGTCCCTTGAGGCGTATTACCAGGAAACCGGTCGCGCCGGCCGTGATGGCCTGCCGGCGGATGCGTGGATGGTCTACGGCCTGCAAGACGTGGTGATGCTCAAGCAGATGCTGCAAAACTCCGAAGGCGACGAGCGCCACAAGCGCCTGGAACAGCACAAGCTGGATGCCATGCTTTCGTTGTGCGAAGAGACCCGCTGCCGCCGCCAGACCTTGCTCGCGTATTTTGACGAAGACATGCCCGAGCCCTGCGGCCACTGTGACAACTGCACCGACGGCGTGCAGACCTGGGATGCCACCGAACCGGCGCGCCAGGGCCTTTCGGCGATCTACCGCACTGGCCAGCGCTACGGCGTGGGCCATTTGGTGGACGTGTTGCTGGGCAAGGACAACGAGAAAGTGCGCAGCTTTGGCCACGAGAAACTCTCGGTCTACGGCGTCGGCAAGGCCCGCGCTGAGGGCGAATGGCGCTCGCTGTTCCGGCAGATGGTTGCGCGTGGCCTGGTGGACATCGACATCGAGGGTTATGGCGGCTTGCGCCTGAACGACAGCTGTCGGCCGTTGCTCAAGGGCGAGGTCAGCCTGGAGCTGCGCCGCGACCTCAAGCCACAAACCACCGGCAAGACTAGCACCAGCCAGGCCAGCCAACTGGTACGTGGCGAAGAGCGCGAACAATGGGAAGCCTTGCGCACCCTGCGACGCAAACTGGCCCAGGAACACAGCGTGCCACCGTACGTCATCTTCCCCGACTCCACCTTGTTGGAGATGCTGCGCGAGCAGCCGACGACGATGTCGGAAATGGCCCGGGTCAGTGGCGTGGGTGCACGCAAGCTGGAGCGTTATGGCCAGGCCTTTCTCGAAGTCCTTGGCGGTCAGGCCGAAGCGCCGAAGGAAGTCGCCGATATCCGCCACGAGCTGATCAGCCTGGCGCGTGCGGGCATGACGCCGATCCAGATCGCCGGTCAACTGCAATGCTCGGAGAAGAACGTCTATACCTTGCTGGCCGAGTCCATCGGCGCACAACAGCTGTCGCTGGAGCAGGCTCTCGATTTGCCGGAAGACTTGCTGGGTGAAATCCAGGATGCGTTCCTCGACGGCGAGGGCGAATTGCCGCCGGTTGCGGAGATCGCGCCATTGTTCACCGGGCGGGTGCCTGAGGGCGTTTTGTACTGCGTTCGTGCCGCTTTGCAGTCGGAATTCGAAATTTAGTGCGTCAATTACGACAATGTAACGAATCAGTACATAGCACCTCTTGCCTACTGGCAGGGCTCATGCTTAGCTGACTAATAATTAGCCACACTTTGTTTTCAGTCTAAATCATGAGTTTTTTATGCCGTTAACCGATCAACACCGTTTTGGCATGCAGTTGGCGCAAATGTCCCGAGGTTGGCGCGCCGAGCTGGATCGCCGCCTGGCGGGGCTGGGCTTGTCCCAGGCGCGCTGGTTGGTGCTGTTGCACCTGGCGCGTTTTGAAGAAGCGCCTACCCAACGTGAGCTGGCACAAAGTGTTGGCGTTGAAGGGCCAACGCTGGCGCGTTTGCTCGACAGCCTCGAAAGCCAGGGCCTGGTGCAACGTCAGGCCGTGGTGGAAGACCGCCGCGCCAAGCGCATCTTGCTGTGCGACACGGCCCGCCCGCTGATTGATCAGATCGAAACCATCGCGACGGCGTTGCGGCATGAGCTGTTTGTGGGTGTGGATGAAGAGGATATGAAGGTGTGCATGCGTGTGCATGGGCACATCCTGGCGAATCTGGAAAAGTCCTGATCCTAGAAGAAATGTGGGGCTGGCTTATGTGGGAGCTGGCCCTCTGCGATGGCCATCGGTATCTACACAACGACTGGACCTGACAAAACCCGAAGCTCTGGCTCTGGCTCTGGCTTTTCAGCTTTTGATCTTAGGCACACCGAGCATTAGCGAGGTGCCGAGTGGTGGGGCAAGAGCCCTTTGGTTACTTTGGGGCTTTTCCAAAGTGACCCGCCGTAAGGGCGGAACCCTATTCAGCCGTTACCTAAATAACGGATATGTACTCCGATCAAAAAGCCTCAGCGCCTAGAACATAGCCATCGCAGGCAAGCCAGCTCCCACAAAAGCCAGCTCCAACAGTGTCAGAACGTCTGGCCCAGGTTCAAATACACCGCCTTCTGATTGTCATCGTTAAACCCATAACTGAAATTCAGCGGCCCCAACGGTGTATCAAACCCCAGGAAAATACTCGCAGCGTTGATATAGCCGCTGTCGAACTCATTATCGTTGTTCCACGCCCTGCCGCGTTCCAGGGAAGCCCCCAGGTACAGCGGGAAATCCAGCGGCAAGTACGAGCGCGGCGTCAGCCGGCGGTAGTACACCGCCCGCATCAGGCTGACGTTCTGCCCGGAAATCGCATCTTCACGAAAGCCTGACAGCTGCCGCGCACCACCCAGCAGGAAGCTGGAAATCACCACGTCAGACTTATCCAGCGTACGCCCGTAACGCCCGCCCAGCACCAGTGTGTCCGGGCCATTGCTCATGGCCTTGTCCAGTTTGAATTCCCACTGCCGGTAGCGCTGGTCAGAACCCAGCCCCGGTTCGAACTCGCGGTAGGCCAGGCCGATGTCTTCACCGCTGTGGGGGAAGTACACGTTGTCGAGGGAGTCGAAGGAGTACTTCAACTCGTAGAAGCCTTCACTGAAGCTCACACTTGGCAGGTCGCGATCACCGATGCGCACATCCGCCTTGCCCCAGGCTTCACCGACACCGAAGCGGATTTCGCCGCTGTTGCCGATCTGCCGGCCCACGTTCAAGCCGAAACCGTAGCGTTCCAGGCGGTATTCGGAGATGGGGTCGTTGTCCAGGATCAGCTCGACGTTCTGCGCCTGCGCACTGATATAAGGCGCGACGAAGTACCGCGAGCCCGTGTCCATCGGTTGGTAGAACTCGCTGTACAGCTCTTGGCGGTCACCGATCTGTACCCGCGTCAGCCATTCGGCACCCAGGCGGTTGATGCCATTCATGCGGTAGCTGGCGCCGAGGTTGAAGGCGCTGTCGCCGCGCATGTCGTCGGACAGGTTCAGGCCCAGGCGCAGGTAGTCGGTGCCGCTGCGTTTGCCCCGTGCGCTGATGACCAGCGTGTTGTCCTGGCCTTTCTTGATCACGCGGTATTGCACCTGCTCAAAGTAATCCAGGCCATACAAGGTGCCCATATCGGTTTGCAGGCGCCCCAGGTTCAGCGGTTCGCCCAGGGGCTGGCGGATGTAATAGCGGATCACGTCTTCGCTGACTTTCGAGTCGTTCTCGATGTTGATGGCGGTGATCACCGGCGTGCGCTCGCCTGGTGTGCGCGCGGCAACCAGTTGTGGGTCGACCGGCTCTGCGGGACGCAGGTGGGCCAGGCGCAGGTCGAGGGCGCGGGTGGCGCGGTAGCCGGCGTCGATCATCTCTTTGGCGCGGCCAAAGTCGGTCACGCCAAAGGCCGCCAGGGGCGGTTGGATCAGCACGTCCTTGGGGTGCAGGGCCTTGAGTTGTTCCTCGGAGTTGCTGCGCGTCATCAAGGTGATGGATTGGTTGAGCACATCCACTACCGTCGCCAGTTGTTTGCGCGAACGCAGTGGGGTGCCGATGTCCACCACAATGGCGATATCCACGCCCATCTCCCGCGCCACGTCCAGCGGGATATTGTCGGTCATGCCGCCGTCCACCAGCAGGCGGCCGTCCAGCTCCACCGGGGCAAACACCGCCGGGATCGACATGCTGGCGCGGATCACCTGAGGCAGGTGGCCCTTGCTGAACACCACCTTTTCGCCGGTGGTGATGTCGGTGGCCACCGCGCGGAACGGGATCGGCAGCTTGTCGAAATTACGCGTGTTACTGCTGTGGGCGAACATGCTTTCCAGCAGCAGCGCGAGGTTCTGGCCCTGGATCACGCCCAGTGGCAAGCCCAGGCTGCCGTCGTCGCGAAAGCTGAGTTTTTGTTTGACCAGGAAGTCGCGGTCGTCCTGTTTGCGCCGAAACGGCACATCTTCCCGTGGCGGCGCGTCAGACAGGGCCTGTTGCCAGTCGATGCTCAGTGCGAGTTTTTCCAGCTCGTCGATCTTGTAGCCCGATGCATACAGCCCGCCAATCACTGCACCCATGCTGGTGCCGGCAATCGCATCGATATGAATGCCTTGCTCCTCCAGCGCCTTGAGCACACCGATATGCGACAGGCCACGGGCGGCACCACCGGAGAGCACCAGGCCGATTTTTGGGCGTGGGGTTTCGACGGCTTGGGCGAGGAGGGGCAGCAGGCACAGCAACAGGCAGGGCAACAGGCGGCGCATCATGAATCTCAAGGCTCGGCGTTAAAGGCCGCTATTATAGCCACCCGATGCGCCGAGCCCGTTACCCCAGGAGCCTATCAAGTTATGTCCATGAGCAAGCCCGAGATCGTCATCACCTATTGCACCCAGTGTCAGTGGCTACTGCGCGCGGCGTGGCTGGCCCAGGAGCTGCTCAGCACGTTTGCGGATGACCTGGGTAAAGTGTCGCTGGAACCGGCCACCGGCGGTGCGTTCCGCATCACCTGCGATGGCGTGCAGATCTGGGAGCGCAAACAGGACGGTGGCTTCCCGGAAGCCAAGGTGCTCAAGCAACGGGTACGTGACAGGATCGACCCGCAGCGCGACCTCGGGCACAACGACCGCACGCAGTAAAGGTCACCGCTCCAGGGGAACGGTGACCGGAACGCTGCTACTTGGCCGCCATCTTCTGCTTGATGAACCCGACAACCCACGTCAGCACCAGGCCGCCGAGGCCACCACCGGCAATGTTGGTGCCCACCGCCGCGACGTCCAGTGCCGCGCCGTCGGCTGTGCCGGTGAACTGCGCAATAACCTGGCCCAGGACCAGGCCGCCCACACCGCCGAGAAAGGTGTTGAGCCCGGTGCCCAGGCTCTGCTTGGTCATGCCGGCCAGGTTGCCGCCGACGGCGCCGCTGATGATCTGCACCAACAAGCTGATAAGTGTTTCCATGATGAAACCCCTGCATAGCGTTAATGGAGTGACCACTCGCTTGCAGCAACTTCAAACGTCAGGGCTGTCGTCGAGAAGTCTTATCCGTTGAACGACGACAGACTGTTGCGGATGGGCAGAGTATAGATCAGGCCGTTGCCGCCGGCTGTTTGGCCTGGCTGGCGCTGCCCATCAGCCCCGACAGCACGATGGCGACGATGATCAGCGCGCCGCCCAGCAGCATGCGCAGCGTCGGGGTTTCGGCGAATAGCAGCCAGGCCACGGTAATGCCGTAGACCGGCTCCATGGCAAACACCACCGACGCGGTACGCGCCTTGATCACCGCCAGGCTGGCGACAAAC
Source organism: Pseudomonas acericola (SeqCode) (assembly GCF_053456465.1). Lineage (NCBI taxonomy): Bacteria > Pseudomonadati > Pseudomonadota > Gammaproteobacteria > Pseudomonadales > Pseudomonadaceae > Pseudomonas > Pseudomonas acericola (SeqCode). Next base: position 685,431 of record NZ_JBRFJB010000001.1, read on the forward strand.
AGGCTGTGGGCCAGGCCGGTGCAGAACACCCCCAGCAAGCCGATCCACAGCCAGTCAATGCCACGCACATCTGCCAGCCCCGGGGCCGCAACCGGCAACAGTAACGCCGCGACCACCACGTTCTGGCACAGCGCTGCCTGCACGGCAGGAATTCTCCCGGAGCTGGCGCGATTGTTCAGCGACAACAGGGAAAACAACAGCCCCGAGGCGATGCCCCACAGCAGGCCGCCGGTGGCTTCGCTGGCCAGATTGAAGTCCGGGGTGACCAGCACCAGGCCGATGCTGACCAAAACCACCAGCAGCACTTCGTTGGCGCGGATGCGCTCGCGGAAAATCAACCCTTCGAGGATCACGGTAAACGCCGGGAACGCGGTAAAGCCCAGGGTCGCGACCGCCACACCGCCCACCTTGACCGCGAGAAAGAAGGTCACCCAATGCGCCGCCAGCAATACACCGCTGACCAGCAGCCGGCGCCAGTCACGGCTTTCCAGTTTTTTCCACGGGGCATTGCTGGCAAAGCGCGCGAACACTGCCAGGGCGAGCACGGCAAATGCAGCGCGACCAAACACGATGATGGCCGGCGAGGCGGCCGCCAGCTTGCCGAATACGCCGGTGAGGCCAAACATCAATGCGCCGATATGCAGGGCGCCGAGGGCTGAACGGGGAGTCATTGCGATCCTTGAACGTACGGGGTGACGAAAAACCCAGTCTAGAGGGTGGCAGGCCTGGGTGTCTGTCGTCGGGCTCGCGTTGTTTGTCGCGGGACTCTTGCTACGGTGCGCGACGCAACTGACCGGGGGAGGCGCCGAATTCCCGCAGCATCGCGGCGGCGAAGGCGCTTTGCGAGCTATAGCCGACGCGCTCGGCGATTTCGCCGATGGGCAGCGGTGTGCCGCGCAGCATGTCGAGGGCCATATGCAGGCGACGGCTGCGGATGTAGTCCATGGGCGTCTGCCCGCATTCGGCAATAAACCGCGCATGCAGGCGCGCGGGCGATAGGTCGGCGATGCGTGCAAGGTCGGCGACCTGCAACGGGTGGGCGACGTGTCGCTTGATGTGCGCATTGAACGCGGCATACGGCAGGCGTTTGCCCGGCAGGGGCATGGCCGCTTGCGGCGGGTTGAGGCTGGCGAGCAGCAGCACCGCGCCTTGCTGCACGATCAGCGGGTCATTCACCGGGCTGTGCGCCAGCCACTGCACCAACTGGTGTTGCCGGGCGTCCAGGGCCAGGCGCGACGGTTGATCGAGCAAGCGGCGGCTGGCATCCGCATGCTCACCCAACGATTGCAGCACCCAGTGTTCGGTGGGCACGTCCAGCACCAGGCAGCGGCTGCCATCGCGGCTGTCGCAGACGTGGTGGGCGGAGTAGGGCAGCACCATCACGCTGCTTTCGCGCACCTGGCTGCCACGGCCCTCGACCTCGAAGTCCAGGTGCCCGGACAGGCCGAACACCAGCTGCGCATGGTCATGGCTGTGGTCGATGGGCGCTTGGGTGTAATGGCGTAGCGTGAGGATCGGTCTCATCGCGGTCTCCTGGGGCAGGCTGTCGCAGTCTACAACGCTTCGTGCCCGCTGGGCGCTGTCATCAGACTGACGCACAGTTGTCATGGGCTATTAATCGCCTTGGCGCAAGCTCGCAAAAACAGCGTCGAGGGATGCCCATGACCAGTGCCGAGTTGACCAAGCCCAGCCGCAAGCAACGGGTGCGTACCCTGTGGATTTCCGATGTGCACCTGGGCACCCGGGATTGCCAGGCCGAACATTTGTCGCAATTCCTCAAGGGCTACCACGCCGACAAGATCTACCTGGTGGGTGACATCATCGATGGCTGGAAACTGCGCGGCGGCATGTATTGGCCCCAGGCCCACACCAACGTGATCCGCCGCCTGCTGACCATGGCCAAGCGCGGCACCGAGGTGATCTATGTCACCGGTAACCACGACGAATTTCTGCGCCGCTATTCCAAGCTGATCCTCGGCAATATCCAGTTGGTCGACGAAGCGGTGCACGTGACGGCGGACGGTCGGCATCTGCTGGTGATTCATGGCGACCAATTCGATGTGATCACCCGCTATCACCGCTGGCTGGCGTTCCTTGGCGATTCGGCCTACGAATTTACCCTCACATTGAACCGCTGGCTCAACCACTGGCGCGCGCGGTATGGCTACGGGTACTGGTCGCTGTCGGCGTATCTGAAGCACAAGGTGAAGACGGCGGTGAGCTTTATCAGTGATTTCGAAGAAGCCATCGCCCACGAAGTGACCAAGCGCGAGTTGCACGGCGTGGTGTGCGGGCACATTCACCATGCGGAAATTCGCAAGGTGGGCGAGGTGGATTACCTCAATTGCGGGGATTGGGTGGAGTCGTGCACGGCGTTGATCGAGCACTGGGATGGGCAGATCGAGTTGTATCGGTTGGCGGATGCGCAGGCGAAAGAGGCGCAGCTCAAGGCTGAGATGGTCACAGGTTAAATGGATTCACTCGGTCGAATAATGTGGGAGCTGGCTTGCCTGCGATAGCGGTGTATCAGCCCCACAGTTTGCACTGATAGACCGCTATCGCAGGCAAGCCAGCTCCCACACAAGCCAGCTCCCGGTTTCTTCAGTTGGATACGTCGGCGATCGCTTCAGCCAGCAGTGCCAGGCGTGTCGCATCAACCCCGGCAACGTTCGCCCGCCCCGAATTGACCATATACACACTGTGCTTCTCGCGCAGTTGCTTGACCTGTTCGGCACTCAAACCGGTGTAGGAAAACATCCCACGCTGTGCCCCGATATGCGCAAACCGCTCGGCCAAACCGTGCGGCGCCAAGGCTTCCACCAGCCCGGAGCGCAAGTGCGCAATCCGCGAACGCATGGCTTCCACTTCACCACTCCACAGCGCTTTCAGCTCGGCATCACCGAGGATCGTCGCCACCACCGCCGCACCATGATCCGGCGGCGTTGACCACAGGTTACGCGCGATATTCGCCAGTTGGCTGCGCACGTCGATCAGCTTCTCGGCATCCGCCGCGCACACGATCAACGCGCCGACACGGTCGCTGTACAGGCCAAAGTTCTTCGAGCAGGAGCTGGTGACCACTACTTCCGGCAGCTCGGCCGCAAACAGCCGTACGGCCCAGGCATCTTGTTCCAGGCCGTCGCCAAAGCCCTGGTAGGCAAAGTCGATCAGGGGCAGCAACTGGCGCTCGCGCACGATCTGCAGCACTTGGCGCCAGTCGTCCTGGGACAGGTCGAAACCGGTCGGGTTGTGGCAGCAGGCGTGCAGCAGCACCACATCGCCCTTGGGCACGGTGGCCAGGGTGGCGAGCATGGCCGTCACATCCAGGCGGTTGTCTGCGCCCACGTAGGGGTAGTGGCTGACCTTGAGGCCGGCTTTGGCAAAGATGCTTTCGTGGATCGGCCAGGTCGGGTTGCTCAGCCACACGCCACGGCCCGGCAGGCTGTGGGCGATGAAGTCGGCGCTCAGGCGCAGGGCGCCGGTGCCGCCTGGGGTCTGGGTGGCGCCGGCACGGCGGGCGTGGATCAGTGCCGAGTCGGCGCCGAGCACCAGTTGGCTGATCAGTGTGCCGAAGGCGGCGTTGCCGTGGCCGCCGATGTAGGTCTTGGTGGTTTGCGTGTCCACCAGGCGCTGCTCGGCCAGCTTCACTGAGTGGGGAATCGGCGTCAGGCCCTGGTCGTCCTTATAGACGCCGACGCCGAGGTCGAATTTGTTCGGGTTGCTGTCCTGGGCATACAGGTCCATGAGCCCGAGGATCGGGTCGCCGGGTACGCGGCCAATCGCATCAAAGTGCATTACTTGCGGCCCTCGGCGTCCTTGGCCACTTCGTCGGTGCGGGCGGCCATGATGAAATCGTTGCGGTGCAGGCCTTTGATGGAGTGGCTCCACCAGGTCACGGTGACCTTGCCCCATTCGGTGAGCAGGCCAGGGTGATGGCCTTCGGCTTCGGAGATGTCACCCATGGCATTGGTAAAGGCCAGGGCGAACTTGAAGTTCTTGAACAGGAAAACCTTTTCCAGCTGCATCACGCCGTCGCGCACTTCGATGTTCCAGTCGGGGATCTGCTTGATCAGCACTGGCAGTTCTTCATCGCTGACTTGCGGGGCGTCGGCGCGGCAGGCTTCGCAGTGGGCTTGGTTCAAGGTGGTCATGGGAAAGTGTCCTGAATTCGAATGATGAAGGTCAGTGGCGTCACCCTAAAGCAACGCAGGGTCGGGGAACAGACTCACCTGGCCCTAAAAACTGAGGTTTAAGCGGCTTTGGGTTTGGGCGGAAATTTCGGTGCATGCAAGCCGAGCTGCATGCCGCGCTCGACCATGCCCATGATGTCTTCCTGCGCCACTTCGAACAGGCGCTTGAGCTCCGGCAGCACGAAGTACAGCGGTTGCAGGATGTCGATGCGATACGGCGTGCGCATCGCTTCCAGCGGGTCGAAAGCCTGGTGCTCGGGCTCGGCGGACAGGCTGTACACCGTCTCCTTGGGCGACGACAAAATGCCACCGCCGTAGATGCGCAGGCCTTGGGGCGTGTCCACCAGGCCGAACTCGATGGTCATCCAATACAACCTGGCCAGGTAAACCCGTTGCTCTTTGCTGGCGGCGAGGCCGAGCTTGCCGTAGGTGTGGGTGAATTCGGCGAACCAGGGGTTGGTCAGCAGCGGGCAGTGGCCAAAGATCTCGTGGAAAATATCCGGCTCTTGCAGGTAGTCCAGTTCTTCACGGGTGCGAATAAAGGTCGCGACCGGAAACTGCTTGTTGGCGAGCAGTTCGAAGAAGGTCTGGAAGGGGATCAGCGCGGGAACGCGGGCCACTTGCCAGCCGGTGGTCGCGGCCAGCACTTTATTGATCTCGCCCAGTTGCGGGATCCGGTCATGAGGCAGGCCGAGCTTGTCGATGCCGTCCAGGTATTCCTGGCAGGCGCGGCCTTCGATCACTTTCAACTGGCGCGTGATCAGGGTGTTCCACACCGCGTGTTCTTCCGGCGGGTAGTGGATAAAACCTTGCGCATCGGGCTCGCGGGCCACGTAGTGCGTCTGCTTCATACGGCTCTCCTGCTAGGCATTCGTTCTTGTTATGTCCTGGGATGCCCTATTGATAACCCTTACGCGGCCAGGCGCCATCCGTGTCCTGGGCCGGAATGTGGGAAAAATTACCGATTTTTGTAAAGTATTCGTTACGATTGGGTCGCCAGTCGTTGTGCTGGGCTGGGAAAAGGTCACAAGCTGTCACATAATCTTGACGACTATCTGCGCCCAGCGACAAAAAGACGCGGCGCCTACCCACTTTTCGAGCCTTTTCATGCGTATCAAAGTGCACTGCCAGAACCGCATCGGCATCCTGCGGGACATTCTCAACCTGCTGGTGGAGTACGGCGTCAACGTCGCCAAGGGCGAGGTCGGCGGTGAGCATGGCAACGCCATTTATCTGTTTTGCCCGAACCTGGTGAACATGCAGTTCCAGGCGCTGCGCCCGCAGTTTGAAGCGATTGCCGGTGTATTTGGTGTAAAGCGTGTAGGCCTGATGCCCAGTGAGCGTCGGCATATGGAGCTTAATGCGTTGCTGGGTGCCCTGGAGTTTCCGGTGTTGTCGATTGATATGGGCGGCTCCATCGTCGCTGCCAACCGTGCGGCGGCGCAGTTGCTCGGGGTGCGGGTGGACGAAGTGCCGGGTATCCCGCTGTCGCGCTACGCCGAGGACTTCGACTTGCCGGAACTGGTGCGCGCGAGCAAATCGCGGATCAACGGCCTGCGGGTCAAGGTCAAGGGCGACGTGTTCCTGGCGGACATCGCGCCGCTGCAATCTTCCGAACACGATGACAGCGAAGCCATGGCCGGCGCCGTGCTGACCTTGCACCGTGCCGACCGCGTCGGTGAGCGTATCTACAATGTGCGCAAGCAAGAGCTGCGCGGCTTTGACAGCATCTTCCAAAGCTCCAGGGTCATGGCCGCCGTGGTCCGCGAGGCCCGGCGCATGGCGCCGCTGGATGCGCCGCTATTAATAGAAGGCGAAACCGGCACCGGCAAGGAATTGCTCGCGCGTGCCTGCCACCTGGCCAGTCCGCGTGGGCAGTCGCCGCTGATGGCACTCAACTGTGCCGGTTTGCCGGAGTCGATGGCCGAGACCGAACTGTTCGGCTACGGCCCCGGTGCGTTTGAAGGCGCACGGGCCGAGGGCAAGTTGGGGCTGCTGGAGCTGACGGCGGGCGGGACGTTGTTTCTGGATGGTGTTGGGGAAATGAGCGCGCGTTTGCAGGTGAAGTTGCTGCGCTTTCTGCAGGACGGCTGCTTCCGGCGTGTGGGCAGTGATGAAGAGGTCTACCTGGATGTGCGGGTGATCTGCGCAACCCAGGTGGACTTGTCGGAACTCTGCGCCCGTGGCGAGTTTCGCCAGGATCTTTATCACCGCCTCAACGTGTTGTCGCTGCATATCCCGCCGCTGCGCGAATGCCTCGATGGTCTGGCGCCTTTGGTTGAGCACTTCCTCGACCAGGCCAGCCGGCAAATAGGTTGCCCGCTGCCCAGGCTCGCACCCGCAGCCATGGATAAGCTCAGCCACTACCACTGGCCGGGTAATGTGCGGCAATTGGAAAACGTGCTGTTCCAGGCGGTGTCGTTGTGCGACGGCGGGACGGTGAAGGTTGAACACATTCGCCTGCCGGACTATGGGGTGCGTCAACCCCTTGGCGATTTTTCCCTGGAGGGCGGGTTGGAGGATATTGTCGGGCGGTTCGAAAAGGCAGTGCTGGAAAGTTTGTACGCCGAGCATCCGAGCAGCCGGCAGTTGGGTAAGCGCTTGGGGGTTTCCCATACCACCATTGCTAATAAGTTGCGCGATTACGAAGTGATCAAGGTAGAAAAGTAGAGCGCTGTTAAAAGTGTGGGAGCTGGCTTGCCTGCGATAGCGGTGTATCAGTGAAGTAGATGCTGACTGATTCACCGCTATCGCAGGCAAGCCAGCTCCCACATTTGATCTCTGCCGTTGGGAAGACCAGGGCTTGCCGCTGACGGCAGTAGTCCGCCGTTTTTTCGACTCTCACCCCACGGCCATTTCCCGCCACCTTCCCGCAAACCCTTGCCCCGCTTGCATATCACCCGCTTTTAAAAAGTTGGTTCGCAAATTGCTTAAGCCTCATCAGCACAGCGGTGGGCGGCAAACGTCCGTCAGAAAGAGGAAAGAGCGTGGACAAGTACCTTTATGTGGCAATGACCGGCGCCAGCCAGAATGCTCTGGCGCAGAAGGCCCATGCCAACAACCTGGCGAACATTTCCACCAACGGTTTCCAACGTGACCTGGAGCAGGCGCGTTCGATGCCGGTATTTGGTGACAGCTTTCCGGCGCGGGCGTTTGCCCTCACCGAGCGCCCAGCCACCGACTTCAGCCCCGGCGCAATGATTGAAACCGGCCGTGACCTGGACGTGGCTGTCAGCGGCGACGGCTGGATGGCCGTGCAGACCCCGGATGGCGGCGAAGCCTACGTGCGCAGCGCGAGCATGAACGTCGATGCATTGGGTGTGCTGCGCGCCGGCAACGGCATGCCGATCATGGGCAACGGTGGCCCGATTGCGGTGCCGCCCCAGCAGAAAATCGAAGTGGGCGCCGACGGCACCATCAGCATCCGCGCCATGGGTGAAGGCCCGCGCGTGATGGCTGAAGTGGACCGGATCAAGCTGGTGCAGCCCGATCTGAAGAACATGACCAAAGGTCTGGATGGCAGCATCCACACCAAGGACGGCCAGCCGGCCCAGGCCGATGCGGGCGTCAAGCTGACCTCGGGTTTCCTGCAGGCGAGCAACGTGAATGCGGTGGAAGAAATGACCGCAGTGCTGGCGCTTTCCAAGCAATTCGAGCTGCACATCAAGATGATGAACAGCGCCAAGGAAGACGATCAGGCCATGACGCGCGTCATGGCAATGACCTGATTGCAACCCACTAACTAATTTGTGATGCGGCGCCAACAAACAGGCGCACAAAGGAGAACAGCATGCTTCCGGCTCTATGGGTTGCCAAAACGGGTTTGTCCGCCCAGGACACCAACCTGACCACCATCTCCAACAACCTGGCCAACGTGTCGACCACGGGTTTCAAACGTGACCGTGCCGAATTCCAGGACCTGCTCTATCAGATCAAGAAGCAGCCGGGCGCCCAATCGACCCAGGACAGCGAACTGCCGTCGGGCCTGCAACTGGGTACGGGTGTGGCGATTGTCGGCACCCAGAAGAACTTCAGCGCCGGTAACCTGCAACAGACCGGCCAACCGTTGGACATGGCCATCAACGGCCGTGGTTTCTTCCAGATCCTGCAACCGGATGGCACTACGTCCTACACCCGTGACGGTACTTTCCACCTGGACTCCAATGGTCAGATGGTCACCGCCAACGGTTTCGCCCTGGAACCTGCCGTGATCGTCCCGGCCGATGCCAAGACCTTCACCGTCGGCAACGACGGCACCGTGTCCATCACCGTGGCCGGCAACCCGGCGTCGCAAGTGATCGGCAACCTGCAAACCGCCGACTTCATCAACCCGGCCGGCCTGCAAGCCATGGGTAACAACCTGTTCCTCGAAACCGCCTCCAGCGGCGCGCCGCAAATCGGCACCCCTGGCTTGAACGGTTTCGGTACAACGCTGCAAAGCACCCTGGAAACCTCCAACGTGAGCACCGTTGAGGAGATGGTCAACATGATCACCACCCAGCGCGCCTACGAGATGAATTCCAAGGTGATCTCCACTGCCGACCAGATGCTCTCGTTCGTCACGCAGAATCTGTAATCAAGTCTATGGGGCGCCATTGATGGCGCCTGCAACACCGTGAGGTAAGGGTCATGAATCGCTACGTTTCTGTTCTGGCATTGAGTGGGATTACCGTGCTCGCGGGCTGTGTCGCCCCGACGCCGAAACCCAATGACCCGTACTACGCGCCGGTGTTGCCACGCACGCCGTTGCCGGCGGCGGCCAACAATGGCTCGATCTACCAGGCCGGTTTCGAACAGAACCTGTACAGCGACCGCAAGGCGTTCCGGGTCGGTGACATCATCACCATCACCCTGAACGAGAAGACCCAGGCCAGCAAAAACGCCAACTCGCAGATCGGCAAGACCAGCAAGACCGGCATCGGCCTGACCTCGCTGTTTGGCGGTATCCCGAACACCAATAACCCGCTGGGCAGTGGCGACCTGAGCCTGGAAGCCGGCTACAGCGGCGACCGTGCCACCAACGGCAAGAGCGCGGCGGGGCAGGGCAACAGCCTGACCGGTTCGATCACCGTGACCGTGGCCGATGTGTTGCCCAACGGCATAATCGCCGTACGCGGTGAAAAGTGGATGACCCTCAACACCGGCGACGAGCTGGTGCGGATTGCCGGCATGGTGCGTGCCGATGACATCTCCACCGACAACACCGTGCCGTCCACGCGGATTGCCGATGCGCGCATTACCTATTCGGGTACGGGTTCGTTTGCCGATGCGAGCCAGCCGGGCTGGTTCGACCGTTTCTTCCTTAGCCCGCTGTTCCCTTTCTAGGTGGCCATTTTGAAACTCAAACAGCTGATGGTGGCGGCCTTGTTGCTGTCCCTGAGCGCCGTCGCCCAGGCCGAGCGCCTGAAAGACATCGCCAGCATCTCCGGCGTGCGCTCCAACCAGTTGATCGGCTACGGCCTGGTGGTGGGACTCAACGGCACGGGTGACCAGACCACCCAGACCCCGTTCACCCTGCAGACCTTCAATAACATGCTCTCGCAGTTCGGCATCAAAGTGCCGGCCGGCTCGGGCAACGTACAGCTGAAAAACGTCGCGGCCGTGTCCATCAGTGCCGATTTGCCAGCGTTCTCCAAGCCGGGCCAGGTGGTGGACATTACCGTGTCCTCCATCGGTAACTCGAAAAGCCTGCGCGGCGGCACCTTGCTGATGACCCCGCTCAAAGGTATCGACGGCAACGTGTACGCCATCGCCCAGGGCAACCTGGTGGTGGGCGGGTTTGACGCCGAAGGCCGCGACGGTTCGAAGATCACCGTCAACGTGCCGTCCGCCGGGCGCATTCCCGGCGGCGCCACGGTGGAACGCACCGTGCCGAGCGGCTTCAACCAGGGCAACAGCCTGACGCTGAACCTCAACCGTTCCGACTTCACCACGGCCAAGCGCGTGGTGGACAAGATCAACGACATGCTCGGCCCTGGCGTGGCTCAGGCCATCGACGGCGGCTCGATCCGCGTAACTGCGCCGCTGGACCCAAGCCAGCGCGTGGACTACCTGTCGATCCTGGAAAACCTCGAAGTCGATCCAGGCCAGGCGGTGGCCAAAGTCATCATCAACTCGCGCACCGGCACCATCGTGATCGGCCAGAACGTCAAGGTGTCGCCGGCCGCGGTGACCCACGGCAGCCTGACCGTGACCATCACCGAAGACCCGATCGTCAGCCAGCCTGGGCCGTTGTCCAATGGCCAGACGGCCGTGGTGCCACGTTCGCGGGTGAATGCCCAGCAAGAAGCCAAGCCAATGTTCAAGTTCGGCCCCGGCACCACCCTGGATGAGATTGTCCGCGCGGTGAACCAGGTGGGCGCAGCGCCCGGCGACTTGATGGCGATCCTTGAAGCCCTGAAACAGGCCGGCGCCTTGCAAGCCGACCTGATCGTGATCTGAGGCCATGGCCATGGATATGCGCAAGAGCGGGATCAGCAGCACGGCGGACTCGGGGTCTTATTCCGACTTGAACCGGCTTAACCAGCTCAAGGTCGGTGCCGACAAGAACAGCGAAGGCAACATGCGCAAGGTGGCGCAGGAGTTTGAGTCGCTGTTCCTGAGCGAGATGCTCAAGTCGATGCGTTCGGCGACTGAGGCATTGGGCAAAGACAACCCGATGAACACGCCCGCCGCCAAGCAGTACCAGGAAATGTACGACCAGCAACTGGCGGTATCGATGTCCCGCGAGGGCGGCGGTATCGGCTTGGCCGACGTGCTGATGCGCCAGATGCAGAAGAACAAACCGGTGGAAGCCCAGGCGGCCACCTTGCAAGGCCCGGCGGCGGCTGAACCGGCGAAGAAGGTCGATGTGCCGACGGAAATCGGCGCCGGTACCCAGGCCGAGGGCCCGCTGGGCCGTTCCAATGGTCAGCGCCCACTGTGGGCGTATCGCGTGGCGGAGCCGCAGGCCGGCGCCGCGGCGTCCCACAGCAATGACATGGAGCTGATGAACCAGCGCCGCATCGCCTTGCCGAGCAAGCTGACGGATCGCCTGCTGGCCGGCATCGTGCCAAGCACCGACACCAGCGTCGCCAAGGCCGCGCCACTGCGTAACAGCGCCGCCGAAGACAACGTGATCAACAGCACCGCGCGCAGCTTTGCCGTACCGAGCGGGCGCATGCAGGTCTATGGCCGCGCCATTGCCCAGCCACCGCTGGCACCGGCGAAAAAAGCCTTCGGCTCCCAGGACGAATTTGTCGCCACCATGCTGCCGATGGCCAAGGCGGCCGCCGCGCGCATTGGCGTCGATCCGAAGTACCTGGTGGCCCAGGCCGCACTGGAAACCGGTTGGGGCAAGTCGGTGATGCGCGCCGAAGACGGCAGCAGCAGCCACAACCTGTTCGGCATCAAGGCCGGCCAGAGCTGGCAGGGCGGCCAGGCCCGTGCAATCACCAGCGAGTTCCGCGATGGGGCGATGGTCAAGGAAACGGCGCAGTTCCGTTCCTATGACTCGTACCAGGACAGCTTCCACGACCTCGTGACATTGCTGCAAAGCAATGATCGCTATAAAGAAGTTGTGAAGTCGGCCGACAACCCGGAACAGTTTGTACGCGAGTTGCAAAAGGCCGGTTACGCAACCGACCCAGACTATGCCAGCAAGATTTCGCAGATCGCCAAAACGATGAACAGCTACCAGAACTACGCTGCCGCTGGCGCAACCACACATTTATAAGGTCTGAATCATGAGTTTGCTCAGTATCGGGATGTCAGGGCTCAATGCCGCTCAAGGATCGTTGTCGGTCTTGAGTAATAACATTGCCAACGTCAACACCGCGGGCTACTCACGTCAGCAGGCCACCCAGAACGCCAACGCGTCGAACCAGTTCGGCGGCGTGTTCATCGGCAGCGGCACGACCTTGGCGGATGTGCGTCGGGTGTATAACGAGTATCTGGATGCGGCGTATCAGAACAGCACTGCGCTGAGCAGCGATGCCAATGCCTACCTGGGGCAAGTCAGTGCCATCGATAAGGTGCTGTCGGACAAGACCACCGGCATGTCTTCGGCGCTGAGCTCGTTCTTTGCCACCTTGCAGACCGCGTCGTCCAACCCGAATGACCTGTCCGCGCGCCAACTGTTGGTGTCCAACGCCAAGACCCTGAGCAACCGCTTCAACTCGATCTCGACGCAGTTGACCCAGCAAAAAGAAACCATCAATAGCCAGCTGAGCACCATGAGTGACCAGGTCAACCAACTGACCTCGTCGATTGCTTCGCTGAACAAACAGATCTCCCAGGCCCAAGGCTCGGCGAGCAGTGCGCCGGCGAACCTGCTGGACTCGCGCAACGAGGCCGTGCGTGCGCTCAACGAACTGATCGGCGTTACTGCGACAGAGAAGAACGGCCAGTTCAGTATCAACACCGGCACCGGCCAGTCGCTGGTGGAAGGTGGGATTTCCAACCCTATTTCGGCGGTGCCGAGTAAAGACGACAACAGCCAGTACACCATCCAGCTGAATGTCAGCGGCACCACCCTGGACATCGGCTCGGTGATCAGTGGTGGCAGCATTGGCGGCTTGATGCGCTATCGCAGCGATGCGCTGATGCCGGCGATCAATGAGCTGGGGCGCCTGGCCATTGCGACTGCCGACACGATCAACAATCAGCTGGGCCAGGGCCTGGATCTGAACGGTGACTTCGGCACGTCGCTGTTCAAGGACATCAACAGCGCCACCGCCATTGCTTCGCGCAGCCAGGCGGCAGCGGGCAACAGTGCCGCGTCCAGCAACCTGAATGTGACGATCAACGACAGCAGCAAGCTGACGACCTATGACTACAAGATCACGTTCAGCGACAAGACCAACCCGAACATGATCACCGTGGAGCGCTCGGACGGTAAGTCCATGGGCAACTTCGACATCAGCTCCACCACCGTGCCGGTGTCGTTTGATGGCGTGACCGTGACGCTCGATGGCAAAGGCACGATGAGTTATGGCGACAGCTTCAAGGTCAGCCCGACGGCCAACGGCGCCAGTGCTATCGGCGTGGACATGGCGGATGCCAATAAGCTCGCCTTTGCCGGCCCGCTCATTGGCGAAGGCGGCAAGACCAACAGCGGCACGGGCACCTTTACCCAGCCAACGCTGACGGCACCACTGGATATCCATGGCGGCGCGGACACGGCGAAGCTGCGCACGAACATCGAAGGCCTGATGCCGGTGAAAATGGTGTTTGGCAAACCGGCCGCCGACGGCACCCAGTCGTATACGATCAGCAATGCCCAGGGCAAGGCGATTGGCACCGGCACCATCGTGCCGGGGCAGGGCAACAAGATCACCGTCAATGTGCCTGAGCTGGATGCCACCGGTACGCCGATCCCGGGTTCCGGCTTCAAATTCGACACCACCGTCAACGGCTCGCCGGCTGACGGTGACAGCACCACGTTCTCGTTCAACAGCGCCGGCAAGTCCGACGGCCGCAACGCGCAGCAGTTGCTTGACCTGCAAACCAAGGCCACGGTGGGCATGGGCGACGGCAACGTCGGCGTGAGCCTGGTGGGCGCCAACAGCCGCCTGGTGTCCCAGGTGGGCGCAAAGGCCAGCCAGTCGGGTGTCGATGTGGCCGCGACTGGCGCCTTGCTGGCCGCCAACAAAAGCGCGCGCAACTCGGTGTCCGGGGTCAACCTGGATGACGAGGCGGGCGACATGATCAAGTTCCAGCAGTACTACACCGCGTCGTCGCAGATCATCAAGGCCGCGCAAGAAACCTTCACCACATTGATCAATAGCCTTTAAGGGAGTCTGGGACGATGCGTATTTCTACACAGCAGTATTTCGAAACCAGCTCCACCAAGTACCAGGAAAACTATTCCAGTGTGGTGAAGGCGCAGGACCAGGCCAGCTCTGGCGTGCGTGTGCAAACCGCCGCGGATGATCCGGTCGCGGCCGCGCGGTTGCTGATGCTGCAACAGCAGAAAGACATGCTGGGGCAGTACAACACCAACATCGATACGCTGAAAAACTCGCTGCAGACCGAAGACAGTGTGCTGGAGAACATCAACACGGCGATCCAGCGCGCCAGTGAGCTGGCGTTGAAGGCCGGTAACGTCGGGATCAGCGATGCTGACCGCAAATCGACCGCCGCTGAAATCGGTGCCCTGGAAGACCAGATCATGGGTCTGCTCAATACCAAGGATGCCAGCGGCAACTACCTGTTCTCCGGCAGCAAGACCGACACGCCGCCCTACTCGCGCAACAATGATGGCACCTACACCTATCAGGGCGATGACACCGCGCTGAACCTGCGGGTGGCGGAGAACCTGTCGGTCCCGATGGGTGATACCGCGAAGAAAATGCTCGAGACCTCGGCCAATACCGGTCGCACCCAAGCCACACCGGTGCTGGTTCCTCCGGCGGTGGATGACGGCAAGGTCACGATCTCGGCGGGCCTGATCGCGTCGGGTGTCGATGTGAAGTTTGCTGACGGCCAGCCTTACACGCTGAAGTTCCTCAGCAGCACCCAGTACACCGTCAGTGACAGCACCGGCAAAGACATCACGTCCGAGATCGCGGGCAACGGCACCTTCGACTCCACCAAGGAAGGTGGTTCGACCATCAGCCTGCGCGGCGTCAAGTTCGACATCGGCTTGAACCTGGGCAAAGACGTATTGCCGGGCGCGCCGTCGGATGCGCTGGTGAAAGACCGCGAGTTCACCCTGGCGCTCAAGCCTGACTCGTTCAGTGTTTCGCGCACTGCGAGCAACCCGAGTGCGGCGCAGTTGACCGGTGGTTCGGTGAGTGACCCGGCGGCTTACGCCAGCACCTTTCCCAACGCCGGCCTGGTGGTCAAGTTCGGTGCGGGGGGTAGCTATAACGTCTACGCGCAGCCTTACACGGCGGACAGCAAGTCCATCGCCAATGACACGCTGGCTGCGGGCGCGACCTCGATCACCGTGGCGGGCGTGACGCTGGGCGTGACCACCGCGCCGGCACCGGCAGATGGCGACCAGTTCCTGGTGGGCGCCACCAGCAACAAGAATGAAAACGTGCTCGATACCCTCAGCCGCCTGCGCCGCACGCTGGAGACCCCGTCGGATGGCAACCCGGCGGCACAGAAGGAGCTCAAGGATGTGGTCGCCCGGTCCATCGGCAACCTGACCAACGCCTACAGCCAGATCGATCAGGTTCGCGGTGACATCGGCGCACGCTTGGGCACCCTGCAAATCCAGAGTGACGAAAACACCAGCCTGAGCCTGGCGAATGCCACCACCATGAGTTCGCTGGGTAACGTTGACTTCGCCGAAGCCGCCATCAATCTCAGCCTGCAACAAACCATGCTGCAAGCCTCGCAGCTGGCATTCGTGAAAATCTCCCAGCTGAGCCTGTTCAACAAGATGTAATCGGCCCGCTGCACAGCAACGGCCCAGCCTGGCAACAGGTTGGGCCGTTGTCGTTTCCGGGACTTAATTGTTTGAAGGTTTTGCAGAAAGCACACACAATTAGGTGACCTGTGAGTCATAAAGCGCATCTTCACTGTATCGTGTGAAAAGGATAAGTCGTCTCAGGCGCCTGGCGCAGCGGCTTTCAGCGAGTTCTCTACGGGGTTATCCCCTTTAATTGTCACCACTTCGCGAGGCAGTTCGCGGGGTGTTCTCCAGCTATTTAGTATTGGGAAGCCACAATGATTGGCATAAAAAGCATCGCCAGTTACGTGCCGGCCGACGGCATTGATAACTACGCCCAGGGTGCCAAATTCGCCAAGGATGAAGAGTTCATCATTGGCAAGATCGGTTCGGCGTTCCTGCCGCGCAAGGAAGCTGCCCAGGAAACTTCCGATCTGTGTGTCGAGGCAGTCAACGCTTTGTTTGCCAACAACCCAGAGTTGAAGCGCGAGTCCATTGACGCGCTGATCGTCGTCACCCAGAACGGTGACGAAGAGGGTTTGCCCCACACCGCCGCCATCGTCCAGGACAAACTGGGCCTGCCGACCCACGTGGCCGCGTTCGATATCTCTCTGGGCTGCTCCGGCTACGTCTACGGCATCTACGCGATGAAGGGCTTCATGGAAGCCGCCGGCCTGAAAAACGGCCTGCTGATCACCGCCGACCCGTATTCGAAGATCGTCGACCCGGAAGACCGCAACACCACCATGCTGTTCGGCGACGCCGCCACGGCCACGTGGATGGGTGAAGACGCCCCTTGGCTGCTGGGCAAGTCGAAGTTCGGCACCGACGGTTCCGGTGCGCCACACCTGAAGGTCAGCGACGGCGTGTTCTTCATGAACGGCCGCCAGGTGTTCAACTTCGCGCTGCTCAAAGTGCCAGCGCATTTGCACGAGCTGCTCAATGAGTCGGACCTCAAGGCCGACGACATCGATGCGTTCTGCATTCACCAGGGCAGTGCGGCGATTGTCGATGCCGTGGCGCGCCGCTTTGAAGAGGCGCCGGTGGAGAAGTTCATCAAGGACATGGTCGAGACCGGCAACACCGTGTCGTCGAGCATTCCGCTGCTGCTGGAAAAGCACGTGATGGACGCCACCTGGAAGCGTGTGGCGATCAGTGGTTTTGGTGTGGGCCTGTCGTGGGGCTCGGCGATTCTCTATCGTCCGTGACGCTTTAACCGGCAATACAAAAAAACGCCGATGATCGAGAGATCATCGGCGTTTTTTATTTGGCGCCAGAAAAGCCAATGAATGCGGGGTTTTACCCCTGTGTAAGCCCTTGAATTGCAAGGGGTGGCACCAAGCCAGCAAAAAAATCAAAAAAAAGACTCAAGCAACCGGCACACACGACGATAACTATTACGAAGGTTCTCTAGGCCACACCCGGCGGTTGCCAGGGCCGGAAGCCGCAGTATCCCATCCAACGAGGATTTCGTCATGGCATTATCAGTTAACACCAACATCACTTCCCTGGGTGTCCAGAAGAACCTGAACAAAGCTTCCGACGCTCTGAGCCAGTCGATGAACCGTCTGTCCTCCGGCCTGAAAATCAACAGCGCCAAAGACGACGCTGCTGGCATGCAGATCGCCAACCGTCTGAACAACCAGGTCAAAGGCCTGAACGTTGCCATCGCCAACGCCAACAACGGCGTGTCGATTGCCCAGACTGCTGAAGGCGCAATGCAAGAATCCACCAACACCCTGCAGCGTCTGCGTGAACTCGCCCTGCAAGCGGCGAACGGTGATAAAAGCGACGCTGACCGTGTTTCCCTGCAGCAAGAATTCACCGCTAAAGTGGGCGAGCTGAACCGTATCGCCAGCACCACTACCTTCGGTGGTCGTAACCTGCTGGACGGCTCGTTCAACAACGTAGCGTTCCAGATCGGCGCCAACGCCAACGAAACTATCTCGTTCGGCATGACCGACATCAGCTCCACTGCATTGAAAGGCAACTACAGCGAAGCCACTGTTGCGGGCACCGCAATGAAAGGCCTGAGCGCAACTTCTACTGGTTCGGTACTGGCTGCTGGCACTGCAACGCTCAAAGGGGGTGCTGTTTCGACCCTGACTACCGGTGGTGCTGCTTCCACTATTGCTGTCGCTGACGCCATCACCATCAACGGTAATGCACTTACGCTTACAGCGGGCGCTAAAGGTGCAGCAGTTGCTACTGCAATCCAAACTGCAGACCCAACTGTAACCGCAACCTTCAACGATACTACTGGCGAGCTGACTCTGACTTCGGCTGGTCCAATCACCGTTGGTGGTGCTGATGCCGGGAAAATTGGTCTGAGTGCAGGAACCACTCCGATTTCTAATCCTGTGCCTAAAACTGGCACTTCGGTTATGGGTACCGTTGGTGGTTTCTCCGTTAATGGCACTGATGTAGCCTGGACTGCAACTAGCACGATCCAAGATGTTCTGGATGACATCAAAGGTGTAGCCGGTATTGCCTCTGCTGCAATCGGCACCGATGGTCGGATCAAGGTCACTTCGGAAGACGGCAATGACGTCAAACTGACCAACACCACCAGTGGCGCACTGTCGCAACTGGGCCTGTCGGCAGGTACTACTCAGGCTAAGCTGACCGAAGATACTTCGATCAACCTGAATGGCGTTGAAGTCAAATTCAAGAAGGGCGATACCACAGACGCTATCGTAGCTTCGATCAACAGCGCCAGCACCGGCGTCCAGGCTAGCAAAGCTGCTGACGGTACTCTGTCTCTGTTCGCAGACAAAAATATCGTCATCGCCGACGGTAGCGCGGGCACCGGCCTCGAAAAACTGGGTCTGAAAGCCAGCACCACCACCGCCGTGACTCTGGAAACCAGCGTTTCCGACCTGAACATCCTGTCCGCCGCTTCTTCGCAGCAGGCTATCCAGGCTCTGGACGACGCCATGCAGCAGATCGACAGCCAGCGTTCGCAGCTGGGTGCCGTACAAAACCGCTTCGCCAGCACCGTGGCCAACCTGCAGAGCATTTCGCAGAACTCCTCCGCTGCCAAAGGCCGCGTAGAAGACGCTGACTTCGCTTCTGAAGCTGCTGAACTGACCAAGCAACAAACCCTGCAACAGGCTTCCACTGCGATCCTGTCCCAGGCCAACCAACTGCCATCCTCTGTTCTGAAGCTGCTTCAGTAATAGCGGTAGCGGTTAAATAACGGGAGGGTGCGTGAATAACGTGCCCTTCCGTTTTTTCAGTTTGGAGGTGATGACATGGACATGAGCATCAAGCTGAACACGCCGTACCCGGCTGCCGCAACCCAGCCCAGCACTGCACCTGTCGCCCAGGCCCAGCCTGCGGCGAACAGTGACGCGAAAGTGCCGGCGAGCGAAGAGCCGCAGCGCGTTGCGCTGGAAAAAGCAGTTACCGATATGCGTGAGTTTGTGCAGGCTTCACAGCGCAACCTGGATTTTTCCATCGATGACTCCACGGGCATAGTGGTCGTCAAGGTGATCGCCACCGACAGTGGTGAAGTGATTCGACAGCTTCCATCGGAGACCGCGCTGAAATTGGCGCAGAATTTGAGCGATGCCAGCAGCCTGCTGTTTGATAGCAAGGCTTGAGTTGGCACGAAACATGTTTCTGATTGCGGCATCGGCGCTTGAGCGCCAAAAAACGGCCGCTTCAGGGCAAGGAGAATAAGCAGATGGCTAGTTCAACGATTTCCGGCCCAGGTTCGGGCTACAACACGCAAGCGATCGTCGAGGCACTGGTTGGGGCTGAAAAAGCACCCAAGGCAGCTCAGATCTCTAGTCAGCAAAAAGACGCGACGATCAAATTGTCGGCGGTCGGCTCGATCAAGACGGCGTTGGAAGCCTACCAGGCGGCAATCACCAAGTTGAACAACGTCACTGCGTTCAACGGGCTTTCTGCCAGTTCCTCCGAAGAGAAGAACATCAAGGTCACCTTGGGCGACGGTGCCTCCAGCGGCAAGTACGCGGTGAAGGTCGATAGCCTGGCCACCGCCGCCAAAGTCACCACCAAGGTGAATACGGACGGTGCCACGGGCAAGGCCAACAGCACTGACGAAGCGCAGACGT
This sequence comes from Pseudomonas acericola (SeqCode), assembly GCF_053456465.1. NCBI lineage: Bacteria > Pseudomonadati > Pseudomonadota > Gammaproteobacteria > Pseudomonadales > Pseudomonadaceae > Pseudomonas > Pseudomonas acericola (SeqCode). Next base: position 705,083 of record NZ_JBRFJB010000001.1, read on the forward strand.
TGACCATCAACCAGTCGGGCAAAAGCTACGATGTGGTGATTGCCGGCGGCGCGACCCTCAAGGAAGTGCGGGAAGCCATCAACACCCAGCTCTCGGCCCAGGGCATCAGTGCCAACGTGCTGAGCGACTCCAACGGCGCACGCCTGGTCCTGACGTCGACCAACACCGGCGAAGGCACCGACATCACCCTCAGCGGTGACTCGGAGCTTGCCGTCGGTTACGACAAAGGCACGGCCCCGACCAACGCCAAGTACAACATCGACGGCGTCGATATGTCGTCCGCCACCAACAAGATCGATTCCGCCATCAGTGGTGTGACCCTCGACTTGCTGGCCATTGACTTGACCAAGCCGACCACCACCATCACCGTGGCCACCAATACCGATACCTTGAAGACCTCGGTGCAGTCCTTCATTACCGCGTACAACGCGTTGACCACGGCGATCAACACCCAGACCAAGGTGACCGCCACGGGCGATGCGTCGACGACGGTTGCTGGCGCCCTGACGGGTGATGCGTCGATGCGTCAGCTGGTTAACAGCATGCGTACCGAGCTGACCAGCGGCTCCGGTGCGGGCAGCATTACCAGCCTGGCACAGATGGGCGTCACCACAGACCAGAAAACCGGTCTGTTGAGCCTGGACGACAAGGCGTGGGACAAGGCGGTGGTCAAGGGCGCTGGCGATGTGGCCAAGTTCTTCACCGGCGACACCGGCTTGATCACTCGCATGAACAAAGCCACCGCCAGCTACGTCGGCACTACCGGCACCCTGGCGACGCGCGCAACCGATCTCAACAACAAGTTGACCTCGTTGACCACCGAATCCACCGCCCTGGACGTGCGCATGGAGGCCTTGAAGAAGTCCCTGAGCGCCAAGTACACCGCGATGGACACGATGATCGCGCAGATCAACGCCAGCAGCTCCAGCATCATGACCACCCTCAACTCGCTGAACAACGCGAAGTCGTCGTCCTGATGGATGGGGGCGCTTCGGCGCCCCTCAGCAGGGCTTACCGGTGGTCTGGCGTATGACGCCTGGATTAAAGAATTTTGTGACCTGGTCGAAAAACTGGTTAAGCAACCCTATTCGACATGGCCAGTAACGAGGTAGCAACATGAACCCGATGAGAGCCCTTCGCCAGTACCAGAAGGTCAATTCCCACGCCCAAGTCTCCGAAGCCAGCCCGCACCGCCTGGTGCAGATGCTGATGGAAGGCGGTCTTGATCGCATGGCGCAGGCCAAGGGTGCATTGAGCCGTGGCGATATCGCTCAAAAAGGTTTGATGCTGGGCAAGGCGATTGAAATCATCTCTGGCCTGCGTGATGGCCTTGAGCCGGAAAAAGCTGAAGATCCGGCCTCGGTACAGCAGCTGGATGCGCTGTATGACTACATGAGCAACCGTCTGGTTGAAGCCAACCAAGTGAACGATGCCGACATGATCGACGAAGTCGCGCGCTTGCTGATTACCGTCAAGTCCGGCTGGGATGCCATCGCTCCACAATAAGGCCAACCGCCTTGAGGAACACATCATGAGCCAAGCACTGCAACGCATCGATGAAGCCCGCGACGCCCTGATAAGCGCGTTGGCCGAGCGCAATTGGGATGCTGTCGGTGAGCTGGATATGGGCTGCCGTGCGGTGATCGATGAGGTGCTCAGCGAGGCGCCGGTGGACGAGGATGCGCTGCGCGAGAAGCTGGAGAGTCTGCTGGCGGTGTATCAGCAGTTGCTGGAAGTGACCACTGGCGAAAGACAGGCGATTTTTGAAGAGATGTCGCAGATCAACCAAGCTAAAAATGCGTCAAAGGTTTACCATCTGTTCGGCTGAACGGGCTCAGTTAAACCGAATGCGCGTCATAAATTTGACTGCGCGTGATTTTTTGACTTAACTAGTGCTGTTTTCAGATTTCAGAGGGGTGTAAAGCAGAAAATGCTTACAGCCATCTAGATTGCCCAGACTTCAGGGCACTTGAGTTAACTAGGGAAGTTGCTATTGCATGTGGCGTGAAACCAAAATTCTGCTGATTGATGACGATAGCGTCCGCCGCCGCGATTTAGCGGTGATTTTGAATTTTCTTGGCGAAGAAAATCTGCCCTGCGGCAGCCATGATTGGCAGCAGGCGGTCAGCTCATTGTCATCGAGCCGTGAAGTCATTTGTGTGCTGATCGGGACGGTAAACGCTCCTGGCGCTGTTTTGGGCTTGTTAAAGACACTGTCTACCTGGGATGAGTTCCTTCCCGTGTTGCTGATGGGCGATATTTCTTCCGTCGAGCTGCCCGAAGACCAACGCCGCCGCGTGCTCTCCACCCTGGAAATGCCGCCCAGCTACAGCAAATTGCTCGACTCCCTGCACCGCGCCCAGGTCTATCGCGAGATGTACGACCAGGCCCGCGAGCGCGGCCGCCACCGCGAACCCAACCTGTTCCGCAGCCTCGTCGGCACCAGCCGTGCGATCCAGCACGTGCGCCAGATGATGCAGCAAGTCGCCGATACCGACGCCAGTGTGTTGATCCTCGGCGAGTCGGGCACCGGCAAGGAAGTGGTCGCGCGCAACCTGCACTATCACTCCAAGCGCCGCGACGGGCCCTTTGTGCCGGTCAACTGCGGGGCGATCCCGGCAGAGCTGCTCGAAAGCGAACTGTTTGGCCACGAGAAGGGCGCCTTTACCGGGGCGATCACCAGCCGTGCCGGGCGTTTCGAGCTGGCCAACGGCGGCACCCTGTTCCTTGACGAAATCGGCGACATGCCGCTGCCGATGCAGGTCAAGCTGCTGCGTGTGTTGCAGGAACGTACCTTCGAGCGCGTGGGCAGCAACAAGACCCAGAGCGTCGATGTGCGCATCATCGCGGCCACCCACAAGAACCTCGAAAGCATGATTGAGGTAGGCAGCTTCCGCGAAGATCTGTACTACCGCCTCAACGTCTTCCCAATCGAGATGGCCCCGCTGCGTGAGCGCGTGGAGGACATCCCGCTGCTGATGAACGAACTGATCTCGCGCATGGAGCACGAAAAGCGCGGTTCGATCCGTTTCAATTCCGCTGCGATCATGTCCCTGTGCCGCCACGGCTGGCCGGGCAACGTCCGCGAGCTGGCCAACCTGGTGGAGCGCATGGCGATCATGCATCCCTACGGTGTGATCGGCGTGGTCGAGCTGCCGAAGAAATTCCGCTACGTCGATGACGAAGACGAGCAGCTCAATGACATTCGCAGCGACATGGAAGAGCGTGTAGCGATCAACGGCCACACCCCGGACTTCGGTTCCAGCGCCATGCTGCCGCCCGAAGGCCTCGACCTGAAGGACTACCTCGGCAACCTGGAACAAGGCCTGATCCAACAGGCCCTGGACGACGCCAACGGCATCGTCGCCCGCGCCGCCGAGCGCTTGCGTATCCGCCGCACCACCCTGGTGGAGAAGATGCGCAAGTACGGCATGAGCCGTCGAGAAGGTGATGAACAGGCGGATGATTGACGCCTAAAATACAAACCGCTGATTGCGGTGCCCGACCTCACCCATACTGTCCCGTTATGACGGCGCCTGTTGCCGTCATACTGCGTTGCCGCTCCTCCCCATAGCGAGCTATGAGTCGTCGCGGCGCCTTGTCTGACAGCAACAGTCACTCGTCAAAACGGAACTGTATGGGTGAGGTCGGGCACTAGCGGTTTTTTTTCGGCACAAGTATTGCTACAGCTCTCGCAACGTTCCGTTTAACTGACGGTCAGCCAAGCGAGAGAGCATGATGCCCCACGCCGCCCAACTATCTTCGACACCTGATGCCGAGCAGCTCAGCCGCAATGGCCTGGAACAGGCCTTTTCGCTGTTCAACCAGATGTCCAGCCAACTGACAGACTCCTACAGCCTGCTGGAAGCCCGGGTTTCTGAGCTTAAAGGCGAGCTGGCCGTGGTCAGTGCGCAGCGCATGGAAGAGCTGGCTGAGAAAGAGCGCCTGGCCAACCGTCTGCAAAACCTGTTGTCGCTGTTGCCCGGTGGCGTAATCGTCATCGACGAAGACGGCCGCGTGCGCGAGGCTAACCCGGCAGCCTGCGACATGCTCGGCCTGCCGCTGGAAGGCGAGCTGTGGCGCCATGTCATCACCCGCTGCTTCGCGCCCCGTGAAGACGACGGCCATGAAATCTCCCTGAAAGACGGGCGCCGCCTGTCCATCGCGACGCGTTCGCTTGATGCCGAGCCCGGCCAGTTGGTGTTGCTCAACGACCTCACCGAAACCCGTCACCTGCAAGACCAGTTGGCGCGCCATGAGCGTTTGTCGTCGCTGGGCAGGATGGTCGCTTCTTTGGCGCATCAGATCCGTACGCCGCTGTCGGCCGCGCTGATCTACGCCAGTCATTTGACTGATGAGCAACTGCCGCCAGAAACCCAGCAACGTTTTGCTGGCAGGCTCAAGGAGCGTCTGCACGAGCTGGAGCATCAGGTGCGGGATATGCTGGTGTTCGCCCGTGGCGAATTGCCGCTGACCGACCGCGTCACCCCGGCCGACCTGATGCGCGCCCTGCAAGCCGCCGCGTCCACCCATATCCAGGAGGCCGAAGTGCGCTGGCAATGCGACAGCCACCTCGGCGAGTTGCTGTGCAATCGCGACACCCTGGTCGGCGCCTTGCTCAACCTGATCGAAAACGCCACCCAGGCCAGCGCCCCCGGCGCGCGCCTGAAGATCCACTTGTACAGCCGCGCGCAAACCCTGCACCTGTGCATCAGTGACAGCGGCAGCGGCATCGACCCGATGGTGTTGCAGCGCCTCGGCGAACCCTTTTTCACCACCAAGACCAACGGAACGGGCCTTGGCCTGACCGTGGTCAAGGCCGTGGCACGTGCGCATCAGGGAGAATTGCAGCTGCGTTCCCGGTTGGGGCGTGGCACCTGTGCATTGATGACCTTGCCGCTGTTTTCAGGCGCGGCAAGCGCGGAGTAAACGAACATGGCAATCAAGGTTTTATTGGTAGAAGACGATCGCGCCCTGCGTGAGGCATTGGCTGACACGCTGCTGTTGGCGGGCCATGACTATCGGGCGGTCGGTTCAGCCGAGGAAGCCTTGGATGCGGTGGAGCAGGAGCCCTTCAGCCTGGTGGTCAGCGACGTCAACATGCCCGGCATGGACGGCCACCAGTTGCTCGGCCTGCTGCGCGCTCGCCAACCGCAATTGCCGGTGCTGCTGATGACCGCCCATGGCGCCGTGGAGCGTGCGGTAGATGCCATGCGCCAAGGCGCGGCGGATTACCTGGTCAAGCCGTTCGAACCGAAAGCCTTGATCGAACTGGTGGCCCGCCATGCTCTCGGCGTACTGCCGGCCAGCGACGGCGAGGGGCCGATTGCCTTCGAGCCGGCCAGTGCGCAATTGCTGGAACTGGCCGCCCGCGTCGCGCGCAGCGACTCCACGGTATTGATCTCCGGCGAGTCCGGCACCGGCAAGGAGGTGCTGGCGCGCTATATCCACCAGCAATCCAGCCGCGCCAGCCAGCCGTTTGTCGCGATCAACTGCGCGGCGATTCCCGACAACATGCTCGAAGCCACCCTGTTCGGCCATGAAAAGGGCTCGTTCACCGGCGCCATCGCGGCCCAGGCGGGCAAGTTCGAACAAGCCGACGGCGGCACCATCCTGCTCGACGAAATTTCCGAAATGCCCCTGGGCCTGCAAGCCAAGTTGCTGCGCGTGTTGCAGGAACGTGAAGTGGAGCGGGTCGGCGCGCGCAAGCCGATCCAGTTGGATATCCGTGTGGTCGCCACCACCAACCGCGACCTCGCCGGCGAAGTGGCGGCGGGGCGCTTCCGTGAGGATCTGTTCTACCGGCTCTCGGTGTTCCCCCTGGCCTGGCGCCCGTTGCGTGAGCGCCCGGCCGACATCATCCCGCTGGCCGAGCGCCTGCTGAACAACCACGTCAAAAAAATGAAGCACGCCCAGGCGCGCCTGTCGGCCGAGGCCCAGGCTTGCTTGATTGCCTATCCATGGCCCGGCAACGTGCGTGAATTGGACAACGCGATCCAGCGCGCGCTGATTTTGCAACAGGGCGGCCTGATCCAGCCCCAGGATTTCTGCCTGGCCATGGGGAGTGGTGTTGCGCCATTACCCACTCTGGCGCCCGCGCCGGTGGTGGCTGAAACCGAGTCCGCCGGTGCCCTGGGCGACGACCTGCGTCGCCGCGAATTCCAGATGATCATCGACACCCTGCGCGCCGAGCGCGGCCGCCGCAAAGAGGCCGCCGAACGCCTGGGCATCAGCCCGCGCACCCTGCGCTACAAGCTGGCGCAGATGCGCGATGCCGGGATGGATGTGGAAGCGTATCTGTTTGCTACCTAGCTCGTACCAAGGCCGACAAGGTTTGTCGCCTTTTCTTACGAATCGATACAGAGCTGGCACCCTTGTTGCTACTTCCCCTAGTAATTGCGGCGTAGTGTCAAAAATTTGCGGGTTGTCGGAGAGAGAAGGTCATGAGCCAGGGTATTGAGTTCAATCGGTTGATGTTGGATATGCGCTCCATGCAAATGGATGCCATGGCTCAACCGAAATCCGTCGCGCAAGCGCCGGAATTGGGCCAAAGCAGCTTCGCCGACATGCTCGGCCAGGCGATCAATAAAGTCAGTGACACCCAGCAAGCCTCCAGCCAGTTGGCCACCGCATTCGAAATCGGCAAAAGCGGCGTGGACCTCACCGATGTGATGGTCGCTTCGCAAAAAGCCAGTGTGTCGTTCCAGGCGTTGACCCAGGTGCGTAACAAGCTGGTTCAAGCCTATCAAGACATCATGCAGATGCCGGTTTAAGGACGAGATTTAAGTCATGGCAGAAGCAGTCGTGGACAACGCACCCGCCAAGGCAGACGGCAAGCCGCCGCTGTTTGGCCTGTCGTTCCTGGAAAACCTCTCGGAAATGACCATGCTGCGTCAGGTGGGCCTGATGGTCGGCCTGGCTGCCAGCGTGGCGATTGGTTTTGCCGTGGTGTTGTGGTCGCAACAACCTGATTACCGCCCGTTGTACGGCAGCCTGGCGGGCATGGATTCCAAGCAGATCATGGAAACCCTCGCCGCCGCCGACATCGCCTACACCGTCGAGCCCAACTCCGGCGCCTTGCTGGTCAAGGCCGACGACGTAGCCCGTGCACGGATGAAGCTCGCCGCCGCCGGCGTCACGCCGTCCGACGCCAATATCGGGTTTGAAATCCTCGACAAAGACCAGGGCCTGGGGACTTCCCAGTTCATGGAAGCCACCCGCTATCGTCGTGGCCTGGAAGGCGAGTTGGCCCGCACCATCTCCAGCCTGAACAACGTCAAGGGCGCTCGCGTGCACTTGGCCATCCCGAAAAGCTCGGTGTTTGTGCGCGATGAGCGCAAGCCAAGCGCCTCGGTATTGGTGGAGCTGTTCTCCGGCCGCTCCCTGGAGCCTGGCCAGGTGCTGGCGATCATCAACCTGGTGGCCACCAGCGTTCCTGAGCTGAGCAAGTCGCAGATCACCGTGGTGGACCAGAAGGGCAACCTGCTGTCGGACATGGCCGAGAACTCCGCGCTGACCCAGGCCGGCAAGCAGTTCGACTACAGCCGCCGCATGGAAAGCATGCTCACCCAGCGCGTGCACAACATCCTGCAACCGGTGCTCGGCAACGACCGCTACAAGGCTGAAGTGTCCGCCGATGTGGACTTCAGCGCCGTCGAATCGACCTCCGAACAATTCAACCCGGACCAGCCCGCGCTGCGCAGCGAGCAGTCCACCAGCGAACAACGCACCGCCAGCAGTGGCCCGCAAGGTGTGCCGGGTGCCCTGAGCAACCAGCCGCCAGCGCCAGCCTCGGCCCCGCAAACCACCGGCGGCGCCGCAGCCACTGCTGGCGCGATTGCTCCGGGCCAACCGCTGCTGGACGCCAACGGCCAGCAGATCATGGACCCGGCCACCGGCCAGCCGATGCTCGCCCCGTACCCGGCGGACAAACGTAACCAGTCCACCAAGAACTTCGAACTCGACCGTTCCATCAGCCATACCAAGCAACAACAGGGCCGCGTCAATCGCCTGTCGGTGTCGGTGGTGGTCGATGATCAGGTCAAGGTCAACGCGGCAGACGGCACCATTACCCGTGCGCCATGGGGCGCCGATGAATTGGCGCGCTTCACCCGCCTGGTGCAGGACGCGGTCGGTTTCGACGCGAGCCGTGGCGACAGCGTCAGCGTGATCAACATGCCGTTCTCCGCCGAGCGTGGCGAAGTGATTGCCGAAGCGGCGTTCTACACGCAGCCGTGGTTCTGGGACATCGTCAAACAAGTGCTGGGTGTGTTGTTCATCCTGGTGCTGGTGTTCGGCGTGCTGCGCCCGGTGCTCAACAACATCACCGGCAACGGCAGCAAGAAACAACTGGCAGCCTTTGGTGGCAGCGACGTCGAGTTGGGTGGCATGGGCGGCCTGGATGGCGAACTGGCCAACGACCGCGTCAGCCTCGGCGGCCCGCAAAGCATCCTGTTGCCAAGCCCGAGCGAAGGTTACGACGCGCAGTTGAATGCAATCAAAAGTCTGGTGGCAGAAGACCCGGGCCGTGTGGCCCAGGTCGTGAAAGAGTGGATCAACGCAGATGAGTGATAATCGAGCCGCTGTTGCCAAGCTCACCAAGGTCGACAAAGCGGCGGTTTTGCTGCTGTCCCTCGGTGAGACCGACGCCGCCCAAGTGCTGCGTCACATGGGCCCCAAAGAGGTTCAGCGCGTCGGCGTGGCCATGGCGCAAATGCGCAATGTGCACCGCGAGCAAGTCGAACAGGTGATGAGCGAGTTCGTCGAGATCGTCGGCGACCAGACCAGTCTGGGCGTCGGCTCCGACAGCTACATCCGCAAGATGCTCACCTCGGCCCTGGGCGAAGACAAGGCCAACGGCCTGATCGACCGCATCCTGCTGGGCGGCAACACCAGCGGCCTCGACAGCCTGAAGTGGATGGAGCCGCGCGCGGTTGCCGACGTGATCCGCTTCGAGCACCCGCAGATCCAGGCCATCGTCGTCGCGTACCTCGACCCCGACCAGGCCGGTGAAGTGCTCGGCCACTTCGACCATAAAGTGCGCCTGGATATCATCCTGCGCGTGTCGTCGCTGAACACCGTGCAGCCGGCGGCGCTGAAAGAACTCAACACGATCCTGGAGAAGCAGTTCTCCGGCAACTCGAATGCCGCGCGGACCACCTTGGGTGGTATCAAGCGTGCCGCCGACATCATGAACTTCCTCGACAGCTCGGTCGAAGGCCAGTTGATGGACTCGATCCGCGAGATCGACGACACCCTGTCCGGCCAGATCGAAGACCTCATGTTCGTGTTCAACAACCTCTCCGATGTCGACGACCGTGGCATCCAGGCGTTGCTGCGCGAAGTGTCCTCCGACGTGCTGGTGCTGGCTCTCAAGGGCTCGGACGAAGGCGTCAAGGAGAAGATCTTCAAGAACATGTCCAAGCGTGCTTCCGAACTGCTGCGCGACGACCTCGAAGCCAAGGGCCCGGTGCGCGTCAGCGACGTGGAAACGGCGCAGAAAGAAATCCTCACCATTGCCCGCCGTATGGCCGAAGCCGGAGAAATCGTTCTCGGCGGGAAGGGCGGCGAAGAAATGATCTAAGGCGCGCCCCATGTCGAACAAAGATGAGACGCCCAGCGATCTGATTCGCGCGCGGGATGTCGGCGGGTTCGACATCTGGTCGTTGCCCAGCTTCGACCCGCATGTGCCGGAGCCCGAGCCTGAGCCGGAACCCGAACTGCCGGTGGAAATGGAAGAAGTGCCGCTGGACGAAGTCCAGCCACTGACCCTCGAAGAGTTGGAAAGCATCCGCCAGGAGGCCTACAACGAAGGCTTCGCCGCCGGTGAAAAAGACGGTTTTCGCAGCTCCACCCTCAAGGTCCGTCAGGAAGCCGAGGCCGCGCTCGGCACCAAGCTGGGCAGCCTGGAACGCTTGATGCGCAGCCTGTTCGACCCGATTGCCGAGCAGGACGCGCAGCTGGAAAAATCCATGGTCGGCCTGGTGGAACACATCGCGCGCCAGGTGATCCAGCGCGAACTGGTGCTCGATTCCAGCCATATCGAAAGCGTCATGCGCGAAGCCCTCAAGCTGCTGCCCCTGGGCGTCGGCAATGTGCGCTTGTACATCAACCCGCAGGATTTCGAACAGGTCAAAGCCCTGCGCGAGCGCCATGAAGAAACCTGGCGCATCGTCGAAGACGCGTCGTTGCAGCCCGGTGGTTGCCGCGTCGAAACCGAACACAGCCGCATCGATGCCACGGTGGAAACCCGCATCAGCCAGATCATGGCCAAGCTGCTGGACCAGGCCCACGAGCAGGTGCTGAACCCGGCCGAACCGGACTTGAGCGTGGACCTGGACGCCCCCGATGCGCCTTGACCGTACCAGCTTCGCCAAGCGCCTGAGCGGTTACGCCGAGGCCACGGAGTTGCCCGGCCAGCCGATCCTCGAAGGGCGCCTGTTGCGCATGGTCGGCCTGACCCTCGAAGCCGAAGGCCTGCGCGCCGCCATGGGCAGCCGCTGCCTGGTGATCAACGACGACAGCTACCACCCGGTGCAGGTCGAAGCCGAAGTGATGGGCTTTTCCGGCAGCAAGATTTTCCTGATGCCCGTCGGCAGCCTGGCGGGCATCGCCCCCGGCGCCCGCGTGGTGCCCTTGGCCGACACCGGCCGCCTGCCCATGGGCATGAGCATGCTCGGCCGCGTGCTCGATGGCGCCGGCCGCGCGCTGGACGGCAAGGGCGGGATGAAAGCCGAAGACTGGGTGCCGATGGACGGCCCCACCATCAACCCGCTCAAGCGTAACCCCATCAGCCAGCCGCTGGACGTGGGCATTCGCAGCATCAACGGTTTGTTGACGGTCGGGCGTGGCCAGCGTCTGGGCCTGTTCGCCGGTACCGGCGTGGGTAAATCCGTGTTGCTGGGCATGATGACGCGGTTTACCGAGGCCGACATCATCGTGGTCGGCCTGATCGGCGAACGGGGCCGCGAGGTGAAGGAATTCATCGAGCACAGCCTCGGTGAAGAAGGCCTCAAGCGTTCAGTCGTGGTCGCCTCGCCGGCGGATGATGCGCCGCTGATGCGCCTGCGCGCCGCCATGTATTGCACGCGCATCGCCGAATATTTTCGCGACAAGGGCAAGAACGTCCTGTTGCTGATGGACTCGCTCACGCGTTTCGCCCAGGCCCAGCGGGAAATCGCCCTGGCCATCGGCGAGCCGCCCGCCACCAAAGGTTATCCGCCGTCGGTGTTCGCCAAGCTGCCCAAGCTGGTAGAGCGCGCGGGTAACGCCGAGGCGGGGGGTGGCTCGATCACCGCGTTCTACACCGTATTGTCCGAAGGCGATGACCAGCAAGACCCGATTGCCGACTCGGCGCGGGGCGTGCTCGACGGCCACATCGTGCTGTCGCGGCGTTTGGCGGAGGAGGGGCACTACCCGGCCATCGACATCGAAGCGTCCATCAGCCGGGTCATGCCGTCGGTGGTCACGCCGACGCACATGGCGCGGGCGCAGCAGTTCAAGCAGCTGTGGTCGCGCTACCAGCAGAGCCGCGACTTGATCAGCGTCGGCGCCTACGTCGCCGGTGGCGACCGCGACACCGACCTGGCGATTGCCTTGCAGCCGCAACTGGTGACCTACCTGCGCCAGGGCCTCAACGACAAGATCAGCATGGCCGAGAGTGAGTCGCACCTGAACTCGATCTTCGCCCCGGCACCGGGCGGCTAAGCCATGGCCAGCTCCCGTTCTTCACGCCTGGCCCCAGTGGTGGACATGGCCGAAAAGGCCGAAAAAACCGCAGTGCAGCGCCTGGGGTATTTCCAGGGCCAGGTGCGCCTGGCGGAAAGCAAGCTCGGCGACCTGGAGCGCTTTCGCGGCGAATACCAGCAACAGTGGATCGAGCGCGGCACCAAGGGCGTATCGGGCCAATGGTTGATGGGCTACCAGGGCTTTCTCAACCAACTGGAAACGGCCGTCGACCAACAGCGCCAAAGCCTGCTCTGGCACCAGAACAACTTCGAAAAGGCCCGCGACAGCTGGCAACAGGCGTACGCCCGGGTCGAGGGGCTGCGCAAGCTGGTGCAGCGCTATATCGACGAAGCGCGGGCGCTGGAAGACAAGCGCGAGCAGAAGCTGCTGGATGAACTCTCCCAGCGCCTTCCCCGCCAATCGCAATACTAGCGACCACCACCGTTCTACTGTGGGAGCAGGCAAGCCAGCTCCCACATTTGATCCTCTGTGTTGCTGCTGTGGCGTTCAGCTGCTAAACCTTTGTCTACCGCCAATGACAAGGAAGCAGTCACATGTCAGTCGAGTCAGAAGTATCCCTGGACGGGAAGAAGTTGACGATCGCCATCAAGGGCCGGTTCGATTTCGGCAGCCACCAGACGTTTCGCGAATCCTACGAGCGTTTCTACAAGGTGCCCGAGTTGTACGTGGTTGACCTGAAAGACACCACCTACATGGACAGCTCGGCCCTGGGCATGCTCCTGCTGTTGCGGGATCACGCCGGCGGTGACGATGCGGACGTGCAGGTGGTCAACAGCAATTCCGATGTGCGCAAGATCCTCGCCATCTCCAATTTCGACAAACTGTTCGACATCAGTTGAGCGGCCTGGCCCCCGTGCTTGAGCCGCTGACGGTGCTGATCGCCGAAGACAGCGCCACCGACCTGCTGCTGTTGTCCACCATCGTGCGGCGCCAAGGCCATCAGGTGCTCACCGCCAGCAACGGCTTGGACGCGGTGCAAGTGTTTGCCCGTGAGCGCCCGCAGTTGGTGTTGATGGACGCGCTGATGCCGGTGATGGACGGCTTTGAGGCGGCGCGCCAGATCAAGCAGTTGGCGGGCGAAACGTTGGTGCCGGTGATTTTCCTCACGTCACTGCGCGAGAGCTCGGCCCTGGCCCAGTGCCTGGATGCCGGCGGCGATGACTTCATGGCCAAGCCCTACAACCCGCTGATCCTGGCGGCGAAGATCAACGCCATGGATCGCCTGCGGCGCTTGCAGGCCACGGTGTTGCAACAGCGCAACCTGATCGCCCGGCACCACGACTACCTGCTGCATGAGCAACGGGTGGCCAAGGCGGTATTCGACAAGGTGGCGCATTCGGGCTGTATCAACGCCGCGCCGAATATCCGCTACCTGCAATCGCCCTATGCGCTGTTCAACGGTGACCTGTTGCTGGCGGCCTATACGCCGTCGGGCGATATGCATGTGCTGCTGGGCGACTTCACCGGCCACGGCTTGCCGGCGGCGGTGGGCGCCATGCCCCTGGCGGAAGTGTTCTACGGCATGACCGCCAAGGGTTACGGCCTGGCCCAGATCCTGCGGGAGATGAACATCAAGCTCAAACGCATCCTGCCGGTGGACATGTTCTGCTGCGCCACCCTGTTGTGCCTGAGCACCCAGCGCCGCGTGGTGGAAGTGTGGAACGGCGGCATGCCCGAAGGCTATGTGCATGAAGTCGCCAGCGGCAAGCGCACGGCACTGGTGCCGCGGCATTTGCCGTTGGGCGTGCTGTCGGCCGAAGCCTTCGATGACTGCACCGAGGTGTGGCCGATGGCCCTCGGTGACCGGGTGTTTTTACTCTCCGATGGCGTGCTCGACACGGCGGACAGCAATGATCAGCTGTTTGGCGTCGAGCGCCTGCATCAGGTATTTGCCGCCAACCGCGAGCCCGACCTTTTGTTTGCCGAGATCGAGCAAGCCCTGGCCGGGTTTCGCGGTGAAGCGCGCGATGACGTGAGCATGGTGGAAATCACCCTGCAAGCCGGGCAATCCCTGCGCGCGACCGGGCCGCTGTATACCGACAGCAGCCAGTCGTGCCCGCTGGATTGGTCGGTGAGTTTCGAGTTCCGTGCCGAGACCCTCAAGCGCTACAACCCGTTGCCGTACTTGCTGCAACTGCTGCTGGAAATCCACGGCCTGCGCGAGTGCAGCGGGGCGTTGTACAGCGTGATGGCCGAGCTGTATTCCAATGCCCTGGAGCACGGCGTGCTGGGCCTGGACTCGCGGCTCAAGCGCGATGTGCACGGCTTTGCCGACTACTATCGCCAGCGCAACGAGCGCTTGGCGCAGTTGAGCAGCGGTTATGTGCGCGTGCATGTGCAAGTGGTGCCGACGGCGACGGGCGGGCAGATGTCCTTGCGCATCGAAGACAGCGGCGCCGGCTTTGACGTAGAGCAGGTGCTGGCACGGCCGCTGGAGGTTGATCGCTTGTCGGGCCGGGGGCTGAACCTGGTGCGTCAATTGAGCGGCGATGTGCACTGGTCCGATGGCGGGCGGAGCGTCTGCGTGGAGTTTTCGTGGCCGGCTCAGGCATAATCCGCCGATTCTTGATCAAGGAGCGAACAAGTGGCTGAGATTCATCTGGACCCCGACGTGTTATCGGGTTTGCAGGAAGTGATGGAAGGTGAATATCCAAGGTTGCTGGATACCTTCCTCGACGATTCGCAAAAGCGCGTCGAAGCGCTGCGCAAGGCCCGGGATGACGCCAAGGCGCTCGGGCGCATCGCCCACAGCTTCAAGGGCAGCAGCGGCAACCTGGGCGCGGTGCGGTTGGCGCAGTTGTGCCAGCGGTTGGAGGCGGAGTCGGCGCAAGCGCCTGGCGCTGATCTGGGTGAGCTGGTGGATCAGATCGATCATGAGTTCGCGCTGGTGCGGCCGCTGTACGAATCGGAGCGCCAGCGTTTCCAATTCTGACCGCGCATCGGTGCTCTTCTGTGGGAGCTGGCTTGCCTGCGATAGCATCACCTCAGTATTGCTGGTACACCGAGGTGTCTGCATCGCAGGCAAGCCAGCTCCCACAGAAAAGCCAGCTCCTACATTTCTAGCCGCGCTCGGCAACCTGGCCCGACTCTTGCTCTATCTCCCGATACTGCATCCCCGACCCCATGCAGTGGAGACCTTTATCTATGCCAGTCGCCCCGAATTCACTTCTCCAGGCTACCCCGGCGGCCAAGCCGCAAGCGCCCGCTGCCAACCCCCCGGGAGCGGCCGTGGAGCCACGTGACAAGGGCGCCGGCTTCGCCCAGGTGTTCGCCAGCCAGGGGTCAAAACCGGTGGTAAAGGCCGACGACGCGCCGTCAAAAACCACACGCGACAAGCCTGCTGACGCTAGCGCCAAGCCAGCGGACAACAGTGACAAGCCTGCCGCCAGCAAGCCAGCGGTTGCCGATAGCGGCAATCCTTTGCCTGCCAAGCCGCCCACCAAGTCCGACGACAGCACCAGCACGGATGACGACAAACCTGTCGACCCGGCCCTGGCGCAGCAGCCCCCGGTTGATCCGGTAGTCGACCCGGCCTTGGTCGCGGCGGTTACGCCGGCGGTTGCGGTGCCGGTGCAAGCTCCGGCGGTTGCTGATGACAGCAAGCCTGCCCCCGTGGTCGCCGCGCCGCTGGCAGTGACCGATGAGGTCAAGCCACCCGCCTTCGACCCCGAGGCAGATCCCCTGGATTCCATGCCGGCCGTGCGCCTGGCGATGGAGCAGGGCGGCCACGTCTCCGCCAGCAGCCAGGCGCCGCAGAAACCTGCGCCGAACCTTGATCAACCCACCGCTGCGCAGAACTTCACGGCTGGCCTGGCCAATATGGTCGACCAGCAAGCCGCCAAGGACAGCACTGACCAGGGCGGCGACAAGGCCTTCGGCAGCCTGATCGAAGACGGTCTCAAGGACTTGAAGGGCGCCAGCAGCGACACCCGTGTCGACGACTTCGCCAACCGCCTGGCTGCATTGACCCAGGCCGCCACGCCAAAAACCGCGAATGCCTTGCCGCCGGTGACCAACGCGCCGCTGGCCATGCATCAGAGCGGCTGGACCGAAGAAGTGGTCAACCGCGTGATGTACCTGTCCAGCGCCAACCTCAAGTCCGCAGAGATCCAGTTGCAACCAGCGGAATTGGGGCGCCTGGATATCAAAGTCAATATGACGGCGGACCAGCAAGCCCAGGTCAGCTTCATGAGCGGCCATGCCGTGGTGCGTGAGGCACTGGAAAGCCAGTCCGGGCGCCTGCGTGAGATGTTTGCCCAGCAGGGCATGGGGCAGGTGGACGTGAACGTGTCGGACCAGTCCCGTGGCCAGGAGCAGCAACAGCAGCAGGGCCAGGCGCGTGGGGTGAGTGGTGTCGGTGGGCGGGGTGGCGATAGCGATAGCGGCGCCCATGCTGAAGTGGCTGAGGCGGTTGCGCCGGTGACGTCAACGGTGATCGGCTCCAGCGCCGTCGACTACTACGCCTGATCCCAGCAGGAACGCGGTCCATGTGGGAGCTGGCTTGCCTGCGATAGCGGTCTATCAGTCACAGATGTATCAACTGATAGATAGCTATCGCAGGCAAGCCAGCTCCCACAGTTGATTTGTGGTGTGGCTGCTTCCTCGCATTACCAGACAACTCTGGCATAACACTTGCTCTTGCCTTTCCGTAGATCTATGAATCCCCGAATAGTGACGGATTATTGGCATGGCGAAGAGCGACGACGCAGCAAAAGCACCCGCAGGCAAAGGCAAGCTCAAGCTTATCCTGATGATTGTCGTGGGCCTGATCCTGGCGATCGGCGCTTCCGTGGGTGGCACCTGGTACATCATGCACAGCAGTGCAAGCAAACCGGCACCCGCTGCCGAAACCGCCAGTAACGTCAAGCAACCGGCAATCTTCGAGCCGATGCTGCCGGCCTTTGTCGCCAACTTCAATCAGAACGGCCGTCAGCGCTACCTGCAAGTCAGCATGACCTTGCTGGCGCGCAACCAGGCGGACCTGGATGCCCTCAAAGTGCATATGCCGGTGATCCGCAACAACCTGGTGATGCTGTTCTCCGCACAAAGCTTCGACGCCCTGGCCACCCCGGTCGGCCAGGAAATGCTGCGCCAGAAAGTTACGGCCAGCGTGCAGGAAGTGTCCCAGAAAGAGCTCGGCAAAGTCGCAATCGAGCAAGTGCTCTTTACCAATTACGTACTGCAGTAGGATCACGACATGGCCGTGCAAGACCTGCTGTCCCAGGATGAAATCGACGCGCTGCTCCACGGTGTCGACGATGGTCTGGTGCAGACCGAAATGGCTGCCGAACCCGGCAGCGTCA
Organism: Pseudomonas acericola (SeqCode); assembly: GCF_053456465.1. Lineage (NCBI taxonomy): Bacteria > Pseudomonadati > Pseudomonadota > Gammaproteobacteria > Pseudomonadales > Pseudomonadaceae > Pseudomonas > Pseudomonas acericola (SeqCode). Next base: position 722,134 of record NZ_JBRFJB010000001.1, read on the forward strand.
AAAGTTACGACCTGACCAGCCAGGACCGCATCGTCCGTGGGCGCATGCCGACCCTGGAGATGATCAACGAACGTTTCGCCCGCTACACGCGGATCAGCATGTTCAACATGCTGCGCCGCTCGGCGGACGTGGCGGTGGGCGGCGTGCAGGTGATGAAGTTCGGTGAATACGTGCACTCGCTGTACGTGCCCACCAGCCTCAATCTGGTCAAGATCAAACCGTTGCGCGGCACCGCGCTGTTCATCCTCGACGCCAAGCTGGTCTTCAAGCTGGTGGACAACTTCTTCGGCGGCGACGGCCGTCACGCCAAGATCGAAGGCCGTGAATTCACCCCCACCGAGCTGCGCGTAGTGCGCATGGTGCTGGAGCAGGCCTTCATCGACTTGAAGGAAGCCTGGCAGGCGATCATGGAAGTCAATTTCGAGTACATCAACTCGGAAGTGAACCCGGCCATGGCCAACATCGTCGGCCCCAGCGAAGCCATTGTGGTCTCCACCTTCCACATCGAACTCGATGGCGGTGGCGGCGACCTGCACGTGACCATGCCGTACTCGATGATCGAGCCGGTACGCGAAATGCTCGACGCCGGTTTCCAGTCCGACCTCGACGACCAGGACGAACGCTGGGTGAAAGCCCTGCGCGAAGACTTGCTGGATGTAGACGTGCCGCTGAGCGCCACCGTGGCCCGCCGGCAACTGCGCCTGCGCGACATTCTGCACATGCAGCCGGGCGACGTGATCCCCGTGGAATTGCCGGAAGAAATGATCATGCGCGCCAACGGCGTGCCGTCGTTCAAGGTCAAGCTCGGTTCCCACAAGGGCAACCTGGCGTTGCAAGTGATCGAACCGATCAACCGCCGCTGATCAACTTTAATTTTTGCTGCGCCGAGGACATGTAATGGCTACCGAACACGAAAACACTTCCGCCGAAGACCAGGCCCTGGCTGACGAATGGGCGGCTGCCCTGGAAGAGACCGGCGATGTTGGCCAGGACGACATCGACGCGCTGCTGGCCGCCGACGCCGCCACCGCGCCGGCCGGCAACCGCCTGCCGATGGAAGAATTCGGCAGCGTGCCGAAGAACAACGACCCGGTGACCCTCGACGGGCCGAACCTGGATGTGATCCTCGACATCCCGGTATCGATCTCCATGGAAGTGGGCAGCACCGAAATCAATATCCGCAACCTGCTGCAACTCAACCAGGGTTCGGTGATCGAGCTCGATCGCCTGGCCGGTGAGCCATTGGACGTGCTGGTCAACGGCACCCTGATTGCCCACGGTGAAGTGGTGGTGGTCAACGAAAAGTTCGGCATCCGCCTGACCGACGTGATCAGCCCGAGTGAACGCATCAAGAAGCTGCGCTGATATGAACCGCTTGATGGTGGGACTGTTACTCGCGCTGCCATTGGGCGCCATGGCCGCCGAGCCGATTGCCCAGGCCGCCACGGCGGCACCGGTCGGCAGCGGCCTCGGCGGCCAGTTGACGCAATTGGTGCTGGGCCTGCTGTTGGTGGTGGGCCTGATTTTCGTGCTGGCGTGGCTGATGCGCCGGGTGCAGAACGTCGGCCCCGGCAATGGCCAGGTCATCGAGCTGATCGGCTCGCGCGCCCTTGGCCCGCGTGATCGGCTGGTGCTGGTGCAAGTCGGCGAGGAACAGATCCTGCTGGGCCTCACCCCCGGCCGCATCACCCCGCTGCATGTGCTCAAGACGCCCGTGAACGTGGATCAGACCGAGTCCGCCACGCCAGAATTCGCCCAGCGCCTGATGGAGTTGCTGGGCAAGGATCAGAAGGATAAGAAGTAATGCGCGTTTTATTGACGCTCATGCTGTTGCTGGCGGCGCCATTGGCGTTTGCCGCCGACCCGTTGTCGATCCCGGCGATTACCCTGGGCACCAACGCGGCGGGTGCGCAGGAGTATTCGGTCAGCCTGCAGATCCTGCTGATCATGACGGCGCTGAGTTTTATCCCGGCGTTTGTCATGCTGATGACCAGCTTTACGCGGATCATCATTGTGTTCTCGATTCTGCGCCAGGCCCTGGGCTTGCAGCAGACGCCGTCGAACCAGATCCTCACCGGCATGGCCTTGTTCCTGACGCTGTTCATCATGGCGCCGGTGTTCGACAAGGTGAACCAGCAAGCCTTGCAACCTTACCTGGCGGAAACCATCACGGCCCAGGTCGCCATCGACAAAGCCCAGGGGCCGATCAAGGATTTCATGCTGTCGCAGACCCGCTCCAGCGACCTTGAGCTGTTCATGCGCCTGTCCAAGCGCACCGACATCGCCACTCCTGACCAGGCGCCGCTGACCATCCTCGTACCGGCGTTTGTCACCTCGGAATTGAAGACGGCGTTCCAGATCGGCTTCATGATCTTTATCCCGTTCCTCATCATCGACCTGGTGGTGGCGAGCGTGCTGATGGCCATGGGTATGATGATGCTGTCGCCGCTGATCATCTCGTTGCCGTTCAAGATTATGCTGTTTGTGCTGGTGGACGGTTGGGCGCTGATTATCGGCACCCTGGCCGGCAGTTTCGGCGGGGTATAGCGCAATGACTCCAGAAGTAGCCGTCGACCTGTTCCGTGAAGCGCTGTGGCTGACCACCATGATGGTCGCCGTGCTGGTGGTGCCGAGCCTGTTGGTGGGCCTGCTGGTGGCGATGTTCCAGGCCGCGACGCAGATCAACGAACAGACCTTGAGCTTCCTGCCGCGCCTGCTGGTGATGCTGATCACCCTGATCGTCGCCGGCCCGTGGCTGGTGCAGACGTTCATGGAATACATCCTGCAGTTGTACGGCAGTATTCCGCAGTTGATCGGCTGACCGGATGCAGTCCGTACTGGCCTTGACCGACACCCAGATCAGCACCTGGGTGGCGTCCTTCATCCTGCCGATGTTCCGGGTCATGGCGGTGCTGATGACCATGCCGGTGTTTGGCACGACCCTGGTGCCCAAGCGCATCCGCCTGTATTTCGCGTTTGCCATCACCGTAGTGATCGTGCCCGGGCTGCCGCCAATGCCGCCGGTGAATGCGCTGGATCTTAGTGCGTTGTTGCTGATTGCCGAGCAGATCCTGATTGGCGCAATCCTCGGCTTTTCGCTGACGCTGTTCTTCCAGGCCTTTGTGATTGCCGGGCAAATCATTTCGATCCAGATGGGCATGGGCTTTGCGTCCATGGTCGACCCTACCAACGGCGTGTCGGTGGCGGTGATCGGGCAGTTCCTGACCATGCTGGTGACCTTGCTGTTCCTGGCCATGAACGGCCACCTGGTGGCGTTCGAAGTGATGACCGAGAGTTTCACCACCTTGCCCGTGGGCTCGGGCCTGATAGTCAATCATTTCTGGGAACTGGTCGGGCGCCTCAGTTGGGTGCTGGGCGCATCGCTGTTGCTGGTGTTGCCGGCGATCACGGCGTTGCTGGTGGTCAACATCGCGTTTGGCGTGATGACCCGGGCGGCGCCGCAATTGAACATCTTCTCCATCGGTTTCCCGTTGACCCTGGTGTTGGGCATGGGGATTTTCTGGATCGGCATGGCCGACATTCTCAATCAGTATCAACCGCTGGCGTCTGACGCCTTGCAGTTCTTACGTGATCTGGCACGGGCGCGCTGAGCCATGGCCGAGAGCGAGAGTGGTCAGGACAAAACAGAAGACCCCACGGAGAAACGCAAAAAGGACTCCAGGGAAAAGGGCGAGATCGCCCGCTCCAAAGAGCTGAATACCGTTGCGACCATGATGGCCGGTGCGGGTGCCTTGCTGATCTACGGCGGTGGCCTGGCGCTGGACCTGATGGAGTTGATGAAACACAACTTCACCTTGCCCCGCGAGGTGTTGCTCAGCCCCGGCGCCATGGGCGAATACCTGTTGCACTCGGGCAAGATCGCCATCCTCGCGGTGCAGCCGGTGTTGATCACCTTGCTGCTGGCCGCGCTGATCGGCCCGGTCGCCCTCGGCGGCTGGTTGTTTGCCGCCGGTAGCATGGCGCCCAAGTTCAGCCGCATGAACCCTGGCGCCGGGCTCAAGCGCATGTTCTCCGCCAAGGCGTTGGTGGAGCTGCTCAAGGCCTTGGCCAAGTTCATCGTGATTCTGTTTGTGGCGCTGATGGTGTTGTCGTCCGACATCGACGACCTGCTGCGCATCGCCCATGAACCGCTGGAGTCGGCGATCATCCACAGCGTGCAGGTGGTGGGCTGGAGCGCGCTGTGGATGGCCGCCGGGCTGATCATCATTGCCGCCGTGGATGCGCCGATCCAGTTGTGGGAAAGCCACAAGAAACTGCTGATGACCAAGCAGGAAGTGCGCGACGAGCACAAGGACCAAGAGGGCCGCCCCGAGGTCAAGCAACGCATTCGCCAACTGCAGCGGGATATGTCCCAGCGCAAGATGATGGCCTCGGTGCCCGACGCCGACGTGATCATCACCAACCCGACGCACTACGCCGTGGCGCTCAAGTACGACCCGGAGAAGGGCGGCGCGCCTATGTTGCTGGCCAAGGGCAGCGACTTTACGGCGTTGAAGATCCGCGAAATCGCCGTGGCCAATGACATCCTGCTGCTGGAGTCGCCGGCGTTGGCGCGGTCGATCTTCTACTCCACCGACCTCGACCAGGAAATCCCCGCCGGGCTGTACCTGGCGGTGGCGCAGGTGCTGGCGTACGTCTATCAGATCCGCCAATACCGCGCGGGCAAGGGCAAGCGGCCGGATCCGTTGAAGGATCTGCCGATTCCGCCTGAGTTGCGCCGCGATTCTTGACGGTGGTGTATTGATTGGGGGAAGGGGGGCAAGCACGGGGAGCCTTGTAAGGCGACAAGCGCGTAGTAAGCGATTGCATTGAAAAAGCCCTGTCACCGGTAGGTGGCAGGGCTCTTTCACTGTCAGGTAACGCTAAATAGAAATGACAGAGAGGGTAGAGGGAGAGGAGTTTATGACATACATATATGCACCATCTGGTGAAGCTAAAACATATGACGGGCGATGGAAGCCTGTCAAAGTGTGTTTTAGTTGCAGTGACTGACCGGTAGTATCAAGAATGGTGACGGTGTTGAGGTCATAGTCAGTTACGCAGGCTATTTCTTGGCTTGGGTGGCATGCGATGTCGTAGCACTCATTAAATCCAGGGAAAAGCCCAGTGATGGTGTTGGAAGTTAAGTTGTAAATTGCAATGTCAGTAAGGCACGTGAAGTAGGCTAGCGAACGTTGTTGGTGGAATCCGATGTTTCGGGATTGTGATGGCAGGAGGGGCGTGTTGGGTAATAATGTGTCATTAATAAGGTCTATTCTCTTGTCAAAATTCGATGTGTATGTAATTCCGTAGGCTACGCTTTTGCCGCGATCGGTTGTAAGAGACAGAATCTCGTTGCTGTAAAGTTCAAACTGTTTTCTTATTGAGCCGCTGGGTAGGTTGAATATCAAGAGTTCAGTGGACCAAGCAGGCGATTTTAAGAATTTCCTTGTGACATAAAGTTTTGTATTGGTCGCGTTGGTTGTACAGGCGCCAATATTTCCACTCCAGCTTGGAAGAGATATAGTTGTTCGGGCGAAGCTGGCAGTGTTGTAGGTGTGTATATAAGCGGTCGCTGTGTTTGCAGTCTGTGTTACATACAGGTTTGCTCCATCTGCGCTGAGGGTCATGCCTTTAGGGGAGGAAACAACGAGTGATCGGATAATAGCGAAACTTGAGGTGTCAATTACCGAGATTCCTGCTGTTCCCATTATGTATAGCGTCCGGCTGTCAGGGGAAATTTCCATTCTGCCGCCCCCCATCGGTAGTGATATCTCCCTAATAACACTTGGGTGACGCTCGAAGCTGAAAGTTACTGGCTTAAGTGCCTTGGCCGTCGATTTATTGCCAGATCCATCCATGGATACGCGGGCTTTGATTTTAAGTTTGTCGTCACTGGACAGATGTTGCAGATAACTGGCGGGAATCAAGTTTGTGGTGCGCCTGGCCGTGAATTCATTGGCGCTTACTTTGATGCCTGCGCGCAGTTCATGGTTTGTGGCGCTCTCCAAATCAATAAAAACCTCCTGGGTTCTGGCAAAATATGGCCAGGCATTTATTTCAACGTCGTTGCCTTCGTTTTTGATAATTACATTGCCTGGCGCCTGCGGGATATTGACCAAGTCCAGCTCATCCTGAGTAAACTCCCCGACACTCAATTCCAAATCCTCCGACTTGGTAGTTTTTCCCACCTCGATCACGTTGTAATACACCGTGCACTGTTCGCCAAGGTACGCCGGGACAAAACTGTTTGGTGCATTAAAACTGACATAGTTGGTCCCGGGTTCGGGGCGTGCGGATTTTGCCGGTATGTCGGGCATGCCGATGCCAGACTTGCCCGTAATGAATACCTTGATATCGGCAGACGCTGGGAACTTGTCGGAAACCACCCGGATGGTCACAATCGGAGGGGTCAATACATGTCGAGGATTGAGCATGGCTTGGTTGTGGCCTGTCACTGTGGCTTCCAGTACCAGTGGCACCGGATAATTCAGTTTGGCACCCACACCCATGCGCACCTCATGGGAAAAGCGTGTTGGTGCATTTTCCCGTTCCCGTGCGTAGTAAATGCGCATCGCTGTATTGGCAATCACGTTGGCGCGCGGCAACGTAAACGGCAGCGTACGGCCCTCCCAAAAATCCGTTACCGGTAAGGGCGGTACTATTGGCGTGCCGCCCGGTGCATTGCCCAGAGCGTAGAGCTTGACAGTATCCCCGTCCTTGATGTCTCCATCTGGCAGAACGCGTACGTTGGCATTGCCCAGTGAAACGGCAGGATCGAATTGATAGAGCGGCTTAGGCGCCTCCAACACGAGCGGTTCTGCCAGGGAGGCTTCCGGTTGCCCGACGTTGTACAGCGTGCTCTGGGACGGACGCAGCCCATGCTCGTTTTCGACCAGGCAATAGATCTCCAGCGTGCCACCTTCGAGTTTGGCGATGTCGCCATTGGGGCCGTTGGTGATGAAAAAAGGCACGTCTCCATCTCCGGCAATATTGTCATATTCACGGTAGAAGGGGTCTCCATTGGCATAGGTGCCGACGAGGATAAGTGTCACCAGGTCGTAGTAATTCTGGCCGACGTACCCCGGGAATACCACGTTGAAAAACAGCTCCTGAGGGTTGAGAACCTTGTCGATGGCCTCGCTAAAGTACGGCGGCTGCAAGCCTACAGGCAGTTCTGTGCCGATCACGTCGATTATATTGCTGCGCGAGTTGCGATCCGGCACACTGCTGCGGATTCGTTTGTAGCGCAGTTGAAAGCGCCCGCCGATCAACGCTTTGACATCTGCATTGGGCACCGCAACGGTGATGTAAAACGCTGTGGCGGAGGTCAGGGGAGGGGAGTCGTAGGTCGTGACAAGGGGTTCGCCACCGGCTGTACGGCCATTGACGATGACCCTGATGATGTCGCCTGGCTGATAGCCGTTGCCGTTGATGAAAATGAACGCATGTGCGTCGCCATTCAAAGTGTCATGGTTCAGGACGTTGTCCGGCGCTTCCTGGATAAAAGCGATTGGCAGCAGGGGTTCGGAACCGTCGTCCAATTGCACGTCAATGATTTGCGCGGGTGACCAACCATCGGAATGGTTGCCCGCTTCATCGACCACCTCGTATTCACACACATGGGAGCCGCTGCCGATGGCTGTCCATACGCTTGTATTGACCATGATGACGATATCTGCGGTGCCAGCCGCTTCTCCTTCCGTGACCCTGTGCTCAACAATCTTGCCACCGATGCTCAGGCGAATTCGGTCACGGACCTTACGGTAGGTGGTGGCAGGCTGCGAAGTGTTGACGGGGTAGTATTTGATCGTGAAGGGTACGGGCGTAACGATGTCGCCCTGGCCTACGCCAAAATCGATGAGATGTTGGGGGAGTATTGGCTTGTGCAGGTTTTCATTCTGCAAGGTACTGGCGACTGGATTAATGCCGGCGGGACGTGCCGTGTCAATTATCAGGTTCAGCCGCTGAGTCTCTGCAGTACCACCTCCCGCCCGGGTGACTTCTATGAACACTGGGTTGGCAGGTCCATCAACGAGTCGGTTGGGTGGTACATACATCGGAAGTAGGCGGTCGTTGTCGATGTCGTCTTGAGAAACGGTGTAAGTGGCGACGGGGTTGACAGTGTCCTTGAAAAACAATTTCAGCACGTCGAATTCAGCCCTGTCCAGATAAGGCAGCAACAGCAGCAGCAGGCCTTTCTCCTTGTGGACCTCTACGGCTGCCTTATTGATTGCGCCATCGAAGCCGACGTAGGGCGTCCTGATGTTTGGGATGTAGAGCGGTAAATCGGCGAAAGGGACCGAGTTGAAGTCGTCGGGCGTTCTGGGTCGGTTTCCTTTTTGTCGTGGGACCATAAAGCGGGGATTCAAGGTCACGGGTACGGCGGTTTCGGGGGCGAGTGCGTTGGTCTGCAGTGATTTGGGCGCTAGGTGCTCATTGCTGTTTTTCATGATCGAAGACCTTTGCCGATAGTAAGAGATACGATCTCTACGCCCTTGGTATAGATAGGGCGGTAGCTGCAAAGAGATGTAACGCCCGGTTGGTCTGGCGACTAGCTGTGAGAAATGACAGCGCCGACGAGCGGCGCGGGTAAGGGCAAACGAGCGGAACCGTTGAAGGATCTGCCGATTCCGCCTTAGTTGCGCCGCGATTCCTGAGCACTTCAGTGCCTGTAAGGGCCTCATCGCAGGCAAGCCAGCTCTCACATTAATCTCTGTTCGACCTGACAACGCACCCACCTGTGGGGGCGGGCTTGCCCGCGATGAGGCCCTAAAGCCATCCTCATACCATTCGTCGAAAACCCTTGTCGACCTGTCAATGTTGACAGTAGTCAACTGGCCCTTCTCGCGGTTCCATGGCGCTAGACACGCCGTGCAGGAAGCAGAGAGATAAGAATGAAGTGGGTCACAGGAACGGTCAGATCTTACAACCACGAGACGGGCGAGGGCGTGATCGCAATGGATGGCGGGGGCGAGCAGGTGCAGGTGGACCTCATCAGCTCGGACGGGATTCTGCTCTACGAAGGTCTGCGGGTGCGGTTTACGAGGATCCACCGGCCCCACGGCGTATTCGCGGCCTACATCACACTTATCTCGGGTTGTTAAATGAGAAGTCGGGAGAACGGCAATGGCAACAGGCACGGTGAAGTGGTTTAACGCGGAGAAGGGGTTTGGGTTTATCACCGAGGACGGTGGCAAGGATGTGTTTGTCCACTATTCGGAAATCCAGACCGAGGGTTTCAAGTCGCTCGAAGAGCATCAAAAAGTCGAGTTCGACATTGGAACTGGGCCGAAAGGCCCTCAGGCCAGTAACGTGCGTATTCTGGGTAAGTAGGGTCGCCAAGGCTGAGCTGATCCTCTCTGTGCATGGCGTTTCACCGCGATCTGCCCACTGAAACAAAAGTTGGAAGGCTTCTTGCAATACCGCCTCCAAGACGCAGCCTGGCGTCAAAACTTTGCTTCAAGGGATACGAGGAATACCGGTGGTAGATCGCTCTCAAATGTTCAGCACGGCCCGTGGCACCCTGACTGACCTGTCGCGGGGCAATCTGGGTGTGCCGTTGTTGTTGCTGGTGATGCTGGCAATGATGATGTTGCCGATGCCGCCGTTCCTTTTGGACGTGTTCTTCACTTTCAACATTGCCCTGTCCGTCGTGGTCCTGCTGGTCTGCGTGTACGCCCTGCGGCCGTTGGACTTCGCGGTGTTCCCGACCATCCTGCTGGTGGCGACCCTGCTGCGGCTGGCGCTCAACGTGGCGTCGACCCGGGTGGTGATGCTCCACGGTCAGGACGGCCACGCCGCCGCCGGTAAGGTGATCCAGGCCTTCGGCGAGGTGGTGATCGGCGGTAACTACGTGGTCGGTATCGTGGTGTTCGCGATCCTGATGATCATCAACTTCGTCGTGGTGACCAAGGGTGCCGGGCGGATTTCCGAGGTGAGCGCGCGCTTTACCCTCGACGCCATGCCCGGCAAGCAGATGGCTATCGACGCCGACCTCAACGCCGGCCTGATCGACCAGAACCAAGCCAAGTCCCGCCGCGCTGAAGTGGCCCAGGAAGCCGAGTTCTACGGTTCCATGGACGGTGCCAGCAAGTTCGTGCGCGGTGACGCCATCGCCGGCCTGCTGATCCTGTTCATCAACCTGATCGGCGGCATGGCGGTCGGTATCTTCCAGCACGGCATGACCTTCGGCGATGCCGGTCGCGTGTATGCCTTGCTGACCATCGGTGACGGTTTAGTGGCGCAATTGCCATCACTGTTGTTATCTACAGCAGCAGCGATCATGGTGACCCGTGCTTCGGGCTCCGAAGACATGGGCAAGCAGATCAGCCGGCAGATGTTTGCCTCGCCCAAGGCCCTGGCCGTGGCGGCGGGCATCATGGCGATCATGGGTATTGTGCCGGGCATGCCCCATGTGTCGTTCCTGAGCATGGCGGCCCTGGCTGGCGGCGCAGCTTACCTGTTCTGGAAGAAGCAAAACGCAGTCAAGGTCCAGGCTCTGCAAGAAATCGCTCGCCAGCAGGAGCTGCTGCCGTCCCCGGCCCGCGCCACGGAAACCAAGGAGCTTGGCTGGGACGACGTAACCCCGATCGACATGATCGGCCTGGAAGTCGGCTACCGCTTGATTCCGCTGGTGGACCGCAACCAGGGCGGCCAACTGCTCGCGCGGATCAAGGGCGTGCGCAAGAAGCTGTCCCAGGACCTGGGCTTCCTCATGCCCACCGTGCATATCCGCGACAACCTCGACCTGGCCCCAAGCGCCTACCGCCTGACCCTGATGGGCGTGATCCTCGCCGAAGCCGAGATCTACCCGGACCGCGAACTGGCGATCAACCCCGGCCAGGTCTTCGGCACGCTCAACGGCATAACCGCCAAAGATCCGGCTTTTGGCCTGGAAGCGGTGTGGATCGAAATCAGCCAGCGCAGCCAGGCGCAGTCCCTCGGTTATACCGTGGTAGACGCCAGCACCGTGGTTGCCACGCACCTTAACCAGATCCTCTACAAGCACTCCCACGAGCTGATCGGCCACGAGGAAGTCCAGCAATTGATGGGCTTGCTGGCCAAAGCCTCGCCAAAACTCGCCGAAGAGCTGGTGCCGGGTGTGCTGTCGCTGTCGCAATTGCTCAAGGTGTTGCAGGCGCTGTTGTCCGAGCAAGTGCCGGTACGCGACATCCGCAGCATTGCCGAGGCCATCGCCAACAATGCCGCCAAGAGTCAAGATACTGCCGCATTGGTGGCGGCGGTGCGGGTCGGATTGTCCCGCGCAATCGTGCAAAGCATTGTAGGCACTGAGTCTGAGCTGCCTGTGATCACCTTGGAGCCAAGGTTGGAACAAATATTGCTCAATAGTATCCAGAAGGCAGGGCAAGGCCAGGAAGAGGGCGTTCTGCTGGAGCCAAGCATGGCTGAAAAACTGCAGCGTTCGTTGATCGACGCCGCACAGCGCCAGGAAATGCAGGGCCATCCAGTGATTCTGCTGGTGGCAGGCCCCGTCCGGGCGATGCTGTCGCGGTTTGGACGCCTGGCAGTTCCGAATTTGCACGTTTTGGCTTATCAGGAAATTCCTGACAACAAGCAAGTGACTATCGTCGCGACAGTAGGGCCCAACGGCTGAGGTAGTGGGTTATGCAAGTGAAGCGTTTTTTCGCCGCCGATATGCGTCAGGCCATGAAACTGGTGCGTGATGAGTTGGGCGCCGACGCCGCGATTATCGGTAACCGTCGTATTGCCGGCGGTGTCGAGCTGACGGCTGCCCTGGACTACACGCCCTCGGCGCTGGCCCCGCGCGTGCCGAACATGGAACTCGAAGACGAGCTGCGCAAGACCGCCTCGCGCATTGTGTCGGCCCAGGCCGAACTAAGCATGCGTGGCGACAGCGACGCCACCACCAATCGCCAGCTGTTCGCCGGCCTGCCGTTGACCGCTGCCGAGCCGTTGGTCGAGCCGACGTTGACCGAACCGCCACGTCCCGCAGCGCCAGCCCCGGCCGCCGCGGTTGACCAGCGTGTGTTCGACTCGATGCGCTTTGAACTCAACGGCCTGCGTGAGCTGCTGGAAGTGCAGCTTGGCTCGCTCGCCTGGACGCAGCTGCAAGGCAGCAAGCCGGCCCAGGCCAACCTCTGGCGTCGCCTGCAACGCATCGGCCTGTCCGGCCCGTTGTCCCGCGACCTGCTGGCGCTGACCACCGAAATCGAAGAACCTCGCCAGGCCTGGCGCATGTTGCTGGCGCACCTGGCGCGGATGATCGTCACCCCGGAAATCGAACCCCTGGAAGAAGGCGGCGTGATCGCCATGGTCGGCCCTGCCGGCATGGGCAAGACCACCACCCTGGCCAAGCTGGCGGCGCGTTATGTGCTCAAGTACGGCGCGCAGAATATCGCGCTGGTGAGCATGGACAGCTACCGCATCGGTGCCCAGGAACAGCTCAAGACCCTGGGCCGCATCCTCAATGTGTCGGTGACCCACGTCGATCCGGGCCAGTCCCTGGCCAACGCCCTCGATCCGCTGCTGCGCAAGCGCGTGGTGCTGATCGACACCGCCGGCCTGCAAGCCAGCGACCCGGCATTGCGCATGCAACTGGAAAGCCTGGCCGGGCGTGGCATCAAATCGAAAAATTACCTGGTGCTTGCAACCACCAGCCAGAAACAGGTTCTTACCGCTGCGTATCACAGCTACAAGCGTTGCGGGCTGGCCGGTTGCATCCTGACTAAACTGGATGAGACGGCAAGCCTGGGCGAAGTGTTGAGCCTGGCTATCAGCCATGAACTGCCGGTCGCCTACCTGACCGACGGGCCGCGGATTCCAGATGATTTGCATCTGCCGCGCCGTCATCAGTTGGTCAGCCGGGCAGTCAGCGTACAAATGCAAGAAGAGCCTAGCGAGGAAGCGATGGCCGATATGTTCGCTGACCTCTATCACAACCCGGCAAAGCGGGTGGGTTGAGGCAGTACGAACACCGTGAAATGTACCTACATCGATGGTCTGCAAGCGATTCACGCGGCCAAGCCATGTAGCCTGCGTCTAAGCAAGACAAGGTAAAGAAATAAAATGGGCAGCATGCATCCCGTACAGGTGATCGCGGTGACCGGCGGCAAAGGTGGCGTCGGGAAAACTAACGTGTCAGTGAATTTGTCCCTGGCCCTGGCAGAGCTTGGCCGTCGCGTCATGCTGCTGGATGCTGACCTGGGGCTGGCGAACGTCGACGTTCTGCTGGGGCTGACGCCCAAACATACCCTTGCCGATGTGATCGAGGGCCGCTGTGAGCTGCGCGACGTGCTGCTGCAGGGGCCTGGCGGGATCCGCATCGTGCCGGCGGCCTCGGGCACCCAGAGCATGGTGCACCTGAGCCCGGCGCAACATGCCGGCCTGATCCAGGCGTTCAGCGATATCGGCGACAACCTCGACGTACTGGTGATCGACACCGCCGCCGGGATCGGCGAGTCCGTGGTCAGCTTTGTGCGCGCCGCGCAGGAAGTCTTGCTGGTGGTCTGCGATGAACCCACCTCGATCACCGACGCCTACGCCCTGATCAAACTGCTCAACCGTGACTACGGCATGAATCGCTTCCGTGTCCTGGCCAACATGGCCCAGAGCCCGCAAGAGGGCCGCAACCTGTTCGCCAAGTTGACCAAGGTCACGGATCGCTTCCTCGATGTCGCCTTACAATACGTCGGCGCAGTTCCCTATGACGAGTGTGTGCGCAAGGCCGTGCAAAAGCAGCGTGCGGTCTATGAAGCGTTCCCTCGTTCGAAGTGCGCACTGGCGTTCAAGGCTATTGCCCAGAAGGTCGATACCTGGCCGTTGCCCGCCAACCCGCGGGGGCATCTGGAGTTTTTCGTCGAGCGATTGGTGCATCAGACGAGCGCAGGACCGGTGCTATGACAGCCAGCGGCTACAACCTTTACAAGAAGTCGGCACGTGACAGCCAAGGCGAATTGATCGAGCGCTATGCGCCCCTGGTCAAGCGTATCGCCTATCACCTGTTGGCGCGTTTGCCCGCGAGTGTGCAGGTTGAAGATTTGATCCAGGCCGGCATGATCGGCCTGCTCGAAGTCTCGACCAAATACGATGCGAGCAAGGGTGCGAGTTTCGAGACGTATGCGGGTATCCGCATCCGGGGTGCGATGCTCGATGAAGTGCGTAAAGGGGATTGGGCGCCGCGTTCGGTACACCGCAATACACGCATGGTCAGTGACGCAATTCGTGCAATTGAAGCAAAAACCGGTCGCGACGCTAAAGATCACGAAGTTGCGGCCGAACTCCAATTGAGTCTCGACGATTACTACGGGATTTTGAACGATACCTTGGGCAGCCGCCTGTTCAGTTTCGACGACCTGCTACAGGACGGCGAACACGAGGGGCTGCATGAGGACGGCGCAAGTGCACATCTTGAGCCGTCGCGTGACTTGGAAGACGAGCGTTTCCAGGGCGCGTTGGCGGACGCGATTGCCAATTTGCCGGAGCGTGAGCGACTGGTGTTGGCGCTGTACTACGACGAAGAGCTGAACCTCAAGGAAATCGGTGAGGTCCTGGGGGTCAGCGAGTCGCGTGTCAGCCAGCTGCATAGCCAGTGCGCTGCCCGCTTGCGGGGGCGATTGGGAGAGTGGCGCGCGCGCTGACAGGCGGTGTGGGGACACTGCAGACACATCCGTGAAAGCCTCAGGCTTTTGCGGATTTGAACCGTGGTGCCCTGGGCAGTCCTTTTTGTGTAACGCCTGTTGATTGAAATGGCGCGTCCAGGTGCTGGGCGCGTTTAAGACTGCTTGGAGGTCGAATTGGACAAGAACATGAAAATCCTCATCGTTGATGACTTCTCAACGATGCGGCGGATCATTAAAAACCTGTTGCGTGACCTTGGGTTCACAAACACGGTCGAGGCGGATGACGGCATTACGGCGATTCCGATCCTCAACAGCGGGAGCATCGACTTTCTGGTAACTGACTGGAACATGCCGGGCATGACCGGTATCGACCTGCTGCGCCACGTGCGTGCAGACGAAAAATTGCGCAGCTTGCCGGTGTTGATGGTGACGGCCGAAGCCAAGCGTGAACAGATCATCGAAGCCGCCCAAGCCGGGGTCAACGGTTACGTGGTCAAGCCTTTCACGGCATTGGCGCTGAAAGAGAAGATCGAGAAAATCTTCGAACGCATCCACGGCTAATGCCATCGCGGGGGAGCTATGGAGCATAAAGAAACATCACAGGGAGACTTCGAGTCGACCCTGAAAAAGCATGCTCACCAGTTGGTCGACAGCCTTGAAAAAGGCCAGTTCGGCGACGCGGTGCAGTTGATCCATGAGCTCAACCAGACCCGTGACCGCGGCCTGTACCAGGAAGTGGGCAAGCTCACACGCGAGCTGCACAGTGCGATCGTCAATTTCCAGATTGACCCGCACATGCCCCAGGCCGAAGAAATCTCGCAAATCACCGATGCCACCGAACGCCTGTCCTATGTGGTCAGGCTGACTGAGGCGGCGGCCAACCGGACCATGGACCTGGTGGAAAACGCCACGCCCCTGGTCAATGGCATGGCCAACGAAGCCCAAGCCTTGAGCCACGACTGGGGCCGCTTCATGCGCCGCGAAGTCGGGGCTGAAGAGTTTCGTGAATTGGCGCGTCGGGTCGAAGGTTTCCTGTCACGCAGCGAGCAGGAAAACCGCACGGTTTCCAGCAACCTCAATGACATTCTGCTGGCCCAGGATTACCAGGACCTCACCGGTCAGGTGATCAAGCGTGTGACCCAACTGGTCACCGAAGTGGAAAGCAATTTGCTCAAATTGGTGCTCATGGCAGGCCAGGTTGACCGTTTTGCCGGCATCGAACATGACCGCGAAGCGATCCTCTCGGAAAAAGATCCACAAAAACATCTCGCCAAGGGTGAAGGTCCGCAGATTCATGCCGATAAACGTGAAGACGTTGTATCGGGTCAAGATGATGTTGATGACCTGTTATCCAGTTTAGGCTTCTAAGGAGCACCCACATGAGCTTCGGCGCCGATGAAGAAATCCTTCAGGATTTCCTTGTAGAGGCCGGCGAAATTTTAGAGCAGTTGTCCGAGCAACTGGTCGAGCTGGAAAGCCGACCGGATGATGCGAACCTGCTCAATGCAATTTTTCGCGGTTTTCACACTGTAAAAGGGGGCGCCGGCTTCCTCCAGCTCCATGAGCTGGTGGAGTGCTGCCACATCGCCGAGAACGTGTTCGACATCCTGCGCAAGGGTGAGCGTCACGTTGATTCGGAATTGATGGACGTGATTCTCGAAGCACTGGATGCGGTCAACGGCATGTTCAGCGAGGTGCGCGAACGTGCGCCGATCACTGCGGCCACCCCGGAACTGCTGGCCGCCCTGGCGCGCCTGGCAGAACCTGCCGACACCTCGGCGGCGCCTGTCGCAGAAGCGGCGCCCGAGCCTGTGGTCGAGGCCGAGGCGGATGTCACGGACAGCGAGTTCGAACAACTGCTCAACTCCCTCAACGCGGTCAAGGCTGAAGCCGAAGCGCCGGTGGCTGCTGTTGCAGCGCCGACGGGCGAAGACATCACCGACGCCGAATTCGAATCGTTGCTCGACCAGTTGCACGGCAAAGGCCAATTCGCCGCCGACGCCGTTGCGCCTGCCGCTGCTGTCGAGGCGCCTGCCGCTTCCGCCAGCACCGACATCACCGACGATGAATTCGAAGCGTTGCTCGACCAACTGCACGGCAAGGGCACGTTTGTGGCCGACGCCTTGCCGGCAGTCGCCGCAGCGGCGCCAACGGCAGCCGCAGCAGCACCGGCCGCTGACGGCCTGATTTCCGATCACGAATTCGAGTCCCTGCTGGACGAGTTGCACGGCAAGGGCAAGTTCACCGAAGTGGGGGCCTCGGCCTCGGCTGCGGTCGCAACCCCAGCGCCAGTGGCCGCCAAGGCACCGGCTCCGGTGGCGGCCAAACCCGCTCCGGCGCCTGCTGCCGCAGCAGCAGCGCCTGCACGGGCTGCGGCACCGGCACCGGCCGCCGCGGAAAAGCCTGCCAGTGAAGCCGAAACCACCGTGCGGGTTGATACCGCACGCCTGGACGACATCATGAACATGGTCGGCGAACTGGTCCTGGTGCGTAACCGCCTGGTGCGCCTGGGCCTGAGCAGCGGCGATGAAGCCATGCAAAAGGCCGTGTCGAACCTCGACGTGGTGACCGCCGACCTGCAAACCGCCGTGATGAAAACGCGGATGCAGCCGATCAAGAAAGTCTTCGGCCGTTTCCCGCGCCTGGTTCGCGACCTTGCGCGCCAGCTGAAGAAAGAGATCAACCTGGAACTGGTGGGTGAAGAAACCGACCTCGACAAAAACCTTGTCGAGGCCCTGGCCGACCCACTGGTCCACTTGGTGCGCAACGCCGTCGACCACGGCGTGGAAACCCCGGAAGAGCGCGAAGCCTCGGGCAAGTCCCGCAACGGCAAGGTGATTCTGGCGGCGGAACAGGAAGGCGACCATATCCTGCTGTCGATCACCGATGACGGCAAAGGCATGGACCCGGCGATCCTGCGCAATATCGCGGTCAAGCGTGGCGTGATGGACAAGGACGCCGCCGACCGCCTGACCGACACCGAGTGCTACAACCTGATCTTCGCCCCGGGCTTCTCGACCAAGACCGAGATCTCCGACGTGTCCGGCCGTGGCGTGGGCATGGACGTGGTGAAGACCAAGATCAGCCAGCTCAACGGCTCGATCAATATCTACTCGACCAAGGGCCAGGGCTCGAAGATCGTGATCAAGGTGCCGTTGACCTTGGCGATCATGCCGACCCTGATGGTGATGCTGGGCAACCAGGCGTTCGCCTTCCCGCTGGTCAACGTCAACGAAATCTTCCATCTCGACCTGTCGCGCACCAACGTGGTGGACGGCCAGGAAGTGGTGATCGTGCGCGACAAGGCGTTGCCACTGTTCTACCTCAAGCGCTGGCTGGTGGCATCGGCCAAGCATGAAGAGCAGCGCGAAGGCCATGTGGTGATCCTCTCCGTGGGCACCCAGCGGATCGGCTTTGTCGTCGATCAACTGGTTGGCCAGGAAGAAGTGGTGATCAAGCCTTTGGGCAAAATGCTGCAGGGAACCCCGGGCATGTCGGGCGCGACCATCACCGGTGACGGTCGGATCGCGCTGATTCTCGATGTTCCGAGCATGCTCAAGCGTTACGCCGCTCGGCGTATTTGATTCTGGTGGGGCAGGGCGGTTTGCCCGCCCCGCCTAACGGAGTGTTTATGGCAGTCAAGGTCCTGGTGGTGGACGATTCGGGTTTCTTCCGCCGCCGCGTCTCGGAAATTCTTTCCGCCGATCCCAGCATCCAGGTGGTCGGCACGGCCACCAACGGCAAAGAGGCGATTGATCAAGCCATTGCGTTGAAGCCTGACGTCATCACCATGGACTACGAGATGCCGATGATGGATGGCATCACCGCAGTCCGCCACATCATGCAACGCTGCCCCACCCCGGTGTTGATGTTCTCCTCGCTGACCCATGAAGGCGCCCGGGTAACCCTGGATGCGCTGGACGCTGGCGCGGTGGATTTCCTGCCGAAGAATTTCGAAGACATCTCGCGCAACCCCGAGAAGGTCAAGCAACTGCTGTGCGAGAAAGTCCACAGCATTTCCCGCAGTAACCGTCGCAGCCTGTTCAGCGCCCCTGCGCCCGCACCGGTTGCGGCTCCGCCTGCGCCGACCTCATCGTTCGGTCGCCCGGCCCCTGCGCCGGTGGCCCGGCCTGCGCCAGCCGCCGCGCCGGTTCGCGCCGCAGCGCCAAGCGCGCACTCGCCGGCGCCCAAGCGCAAAGCCTACAAGCTGGTCGCCATTGGTACATCCACCGGTGGCCCGGTGGCCCTGCAACGCGTGCTGACGCAGTTGCCGGCGAACTTCCCGGCGCCGATCGTGCTGATCCAGCATATGCCCGCCGCGTTCACCAAGGCCTTCGCCGAACGCCTGGACAAGCTGTGCCGCATCAGCGTCAAGGAAGCCGAGGATGGCGACATCCTGCGCCCTGGCCTGGCGCTGCTGGCCCCGGGTGGCAAGCAGATGATGGTGGATGGCCGTGGCGCGATCAAAATCCTGCCGGGCGATGAACGCCTGAACTACAAGCCGTGCGTGGACATCACCTTCGGTTCGGCAGCCAAGTCCTACGGCGACAAAGTTCTGGCGGTGGTCCTCACCGGCATGGGCGCCGACGGCCGTGAAGGCGCGCGCCTGCTCAAGCAGGGCGGCAGCGCAATCTGGGCCCAGGACGAAGCCAGCTGCGTGATCTATGGCATGCCCATGGCCATCGTCAAGGCTGAACTGGCCGACGCCATCTACAGCCTGGACGACATCGGCAAGCATCTGGTGGAGGCCTGCCTCTAATGGATGTGTTGAGCCTGATCGGCATCATCATGGCGTTTGTCGCGATCATCGGCGGCAACTACCTCGAAGGCGGCCACCTCGGTGCGCTGGCCAACGGCCCGGCCGCGTTGATCGTGATCGGCGGCACCGTCGGCGCGGCGTTGTTGCAGTCGCCGTTGAGCTCGTTCAAGCGCGCCATGCAGATCGTGGTGTGGATCATCTTCCCGCCACGTGTCGACCTGGCCGGTGGCATTGATCGCGTGGTCAACTGGAGCCTTACCGCCCGCAAGGAAGGCCTGCTGGGCCTCGAAGGCGTGGCCGATGCCGAGCCCGACAGCTACGCGCGCAAAGGCCTGCAATTGCTGGTGGACGGCGCCGAGCCGGAAGCGATCCGCAGCATCCTGGAGGTGGATTTCTACACCCAGGAAAGCCGCGACATCAACGCCGCCAAAGTCTTTGAAAGCATGGGCGGCTACGCGCCGACCATCGGCATTATCGGTGCGGTGATGGGCCTGATCCACGTGATGGGCAACCTCGCCGACCCTTCGCAACTGGGCAGCGGCATTGCCGTGGCGTTCGTCGCCACCATCTACGGCGTGGCCAGTGCCAACCTGGTGTTGTTGCCGGTGGCCAGCAAACTCAAGTCGATTGCCCAGCGCCAGTCGCGTTACCGCGAAATGTTGCTGGAAGGCATCCTGTCGATTGCCGAGGGCGAGAACCCGCGCTCCATCGAATTGAAGCTCCAGGGCTTCATGGACTGATGGGAGGTCATGATTGTGAGCCGTCGCCGTCGCGAGCCTGAAGAGCACGTCAACCATGAACGCTGGCTGGTGTCCTACGCGGACTTCATCACCTTGCTGTTCGCGTTTTTCGTGGTGATGTACTCCATCTCGTCGATCAACGAAGGCAAGTACAAAGTCATTTCCCAAGCGCTGATCGGCGTGTTCAACGACGCCGACCGCTCGCTCAAGCCGATCCCCATCGGTGAAGAGCGGCCCAAGACCGTGACCCCGGCCAAGCCGCTGGTCAACGACAGCGACGAAACCGCCGCTGGCGTCGGTGGCACCAGCGACCCGCTGAAAAGCATCGCCGACGACATCAGCGCGGCCTTTGGCGACTTGATCAGCTCCAACCAGATGACCGTGCGCGGCAATGAGTTGTGGGTCGAGATCGAACTCAATTCCAGCCTGCTGTTCGCCAGTGCCGATGCGCTGCCCAGCGACCAGGCGTTCACCATCATCGACAAGGTCGCGGGCATCCTCAAGCCGTTCGAGAACCCGATCCACGTCGAGGGTTTCACCGACAATTTTCCCATCAGCACCGCGCAGTACCCGACCAACTGGGAGCTGTCTTCGGCGCGCGCATCGAGCATCGTGCGCATGCTCGCGATGCAGGGCGTGAACCCCGGGCGCCTGGCGTCGGTGGGTTATGGCGAATTCCAGCCGGTGGCGAACAACGCCACGGTAGAAGGCCGCGCGAAGAACCGCAGGGTGGTGCTGGTGGTGTCGCGCAACCTCGATGTGCGCCGCAGCCTGACCGGCACCGGCACGGCCAATGCAACACCGGACGCGGCCTTGAAGCGCGCTGGCACACAAACTGCACCGGCAGTGGTAACGCCGCCGGTTCGGCAGAGCTCCGTCAATTCTCCGTCACCGGCTCAATAACCTATGCAATGTCTCGGTCGCGCCTGTGCCCACCGGGAGGAACCAACTGAATGAGAGTCTGGGCAGTTGCCAATCAAAAAGGTGGGGTCGGCAAGACCACCACCTCCATCGCCCTCGCTGGCTTGCTGGCCGAGGCGGGCAAGCGTGTGGTCGTGGTCGACCTCGACCCCCACGGCTCGATGACCAGCTATTTCGGCTACGACCCGGATGCGCTGGAACACAGCTGCTACGACCTGTTCCTGCACAAGGGCAGCGTGCCGGCCGACCTGCCGGGGCAACTGCTGTTGCCCACCAGCAACGACAGTATTTCCCTGCTACCGTCCAGCACCGCGCTGGCCACCCTTGAGCGCCAGTCCCCGGGGCAGAGCGGCCTGGGCCTGGTGATCGCCAAGACCCTGGCGCAACTGTGGCAGGACTTCGACTACGCCATCATCGACAGCCCGCCGTTGCTTGGCGTGCTGATGGTCAACGCGTTGGCGGCCAGCCAGCAATTGGTGATCCCGGTGCAGACCGAGCACCTCGCGGTCAAAGGCCTGGAACGCATGGTCAGCACCCTGGCGATGATCAACCGCTCGCGCAAACAGGCGCTGCCGTTCAGCATCGTGCCGACCCTGTTCGACCGCCGCACCCAAGCGTCCCTCGGCACCCTGCGCGTACTGCGCGATGCCTACCCGGAAACCATCTGGAACGGCTACATCCCGGTGGACACGCGCCTGCGTGACGCCAGCCGCGCCGGCCTCACGCCGTCGCAGTTCGACGGCAAGAGCCGTGGTGTGATGGCCTACCGCGCGCTGCTCAAGCACCTGCTGTCCCAGCAGCTTGTGGCGCAGGTGGCTTGATGAACCGTCCCGTCGAATTCAAGACCCGGCCGCAACTGGCATTGGAATCCTACTTGGATGCCTTGCTGCAGGACGCGACCGCCGAAGAACTGCCTGAACCGCTGCTGGTGCTGGAGCCGGTCGTCGAGCCGCCCGCCACGCTGGATGAATTCCAGTTGGCGGTGCTCGAAGAACAAGCCCGCGATGCGCAAGTGGTGGTGCCGATCACGCCCGTCGTGTTGGCTCCCGTGGCTCCCGTGGCCCCCGTGGTGGTCGCGCCGGTGGTGGAAGTTCATCTGCCGCCGAGCATCACCCCGCCGCCGGTCACCACCGATGGTCGCCCGAGCTGGGCCGCCGAGCCGTTCGAATGCCTGCTGTTCGACGTCGCCGGCTTGACCCTGGCGGTGCCGCTGGTGTGCCTGGGCTCGATCTATTCCCTGGAGGGTCAGGAGTTGACCCCGCTGTTCGGGCAACCGGAGTGGTTCCTCGGCATCCTGCCCAGCCAGGCCGGCAACCTCAAAGTCCTCGACACCGCGCGCTGGGTGATGCCCGACCGCTACCGCGACGACTTCCGCCAGGGCTTGCAATACGTGATCTCGGTGCAGGGCTACGAGTGGGGGCTGGCGGTGCATCAAGTCAGCCGCTCGTTGCGCCTGGACCCGAACGAAATCAAATGGCGCAGCCACCGGGGCCAGCGGCCTTGGCTGGCGGGCACCGTGATCGAACACATGTGCGCATTGCTCGACGTATCCGAACTGGCCGAGTTGATCGCCAGCGGTGCCGTCAAGTCGATGCCGGTGACTACACGCAGTTGATTGAACAATAAGGGCCGCGATGTTTCGGGGCCAATGAAGCACACACGCCGTGTAAAGCGGCATTTGAAGGGGTCAGGGGTATGAACAACAAGTCAGCGTCCGCACAAGGTTTGGATGATCCGATCCTGCAATGGGTAACCTTCAAGCTGGACAACGAGTCCTACGGCATCAACGTGATGCGCGTGCAGGAAGTGCTGCGCTACACCGAGATCGCGCCGGTGCCGGGTGCGCCAAGCTACGTGCTGGGCATCATCAACCTGCGCGGCAACGTGGTGACCGTGATCGACACCCGCCAGCGTTTTGGCCTGGTGCCGACCGAAGTCAACGACAACACCCGTATCGTGATCATCGAAGCCGACAAGCAAGTGGTAGGCATCATGGTCGATAGCGTGGCCGAAGTGGTCTACCTGCGCCAATCGGAAGTGGAAACCGCGCCGAACGTGGGCAACGAAGAATCCGCCAAGTTTATCCAGGGCGTGTGCAACAAGAACGGCGAACTGCTGATTCTGGTTGAGCTGGACAAGATGATGAGCGAAGAAGAATGGTCGGATCTGGAGAACATCTGATTGTTTCTTGAAGCGGCGGTGATCGTCCTGGCCCTGTTGTGGGCCGGGACGTTGGCCTTCCTGCTGCGCTATCTGCGCCAGCAACGGGAAGTGGCCTTGCAACAGGCCGAGCGCGACGCCGTGCGTGATCGGCGTGTGCTGGAGTTGGTCAAGCGGGTTGATCATTACCAGCAGACGGCGGTGCGGGTGGGCGACGAGGTGCATGAATTGCGCGCGATCCTGGCGCCGTTGCCGGACAAGTTGGCGCAGATCGAGCAGCGTGATCCGTCGAGCCTGTCGTTTGCCCAGGCGGCGAAGTTGGTGGGGATGGGGGCGACGGTGGATGAGTTGACCCAGTCCTGCGGGCTGACCCAGGCTGAGGCGCAACTGATGAGCAAGCTGCACAAAAGCTGACCCATGGTTGTATGTGCCCTGATTCAAAAATGTGGGAGCTGGAGCTTTTTGGCCAGAGTACATATCCATTGCTGCGGTAACGGCCACTTAGGGTTCCGCTCTTACAGCGGGTCACTTTTGGAGGGACCCAAAAGTAACCAAAAGGTCCTCGCCCCAACACTCGGTGCCTCGCCTAGGCTCGGCATGCCCTCTCTCCGGCTTTGGAGCGTGGGCCGCCGCAATGGGCCATCCCTGGCCCAGTGCGGCTAACCCGGCGTCCTGCCGGGTTACCCACGCTCCAAAGCCTGCGCTCGGCCAGCGTGTTTGACGGGGCGACCCCAGATCAAAAGCCAGAGCGCGGCGGCCTTAGAGCCGACCGGTATTTGCCCTGTCGTTCTCCTTTCCCCTGTGGGAGCTGGCTTGCCTGCGATGCAGGCACCTCGGTCTGTCTGGCTGCCGCCAACTTGATCGTTCCCACGCAGAGCGTGGGAACGATCAGCAAACCTGTACAAAAGTTGAATTATTGTCGAATTCGCCTAAATCAGCTCCAGGCCTTGAAATAGAGCCTTCCACCAAAAAATCCAAGCCTTCCCCAACCCCCCGTTTTTGCGAAATGTGTCACAGGGCCATACATCCCCATGGCACTTTTATGTCTTTGTGGTGACCAAGCCTGCGAATGTAGGAAGTTTCACTCACAAGGATGCGAAATGTCTTTCGACGCTTTACCTAGAACAAAACCGTCTGTTTTGCTGCAGTCTTGCGTCGCCACCTGTTCCCTTGTCGGTTTCCTGACCAGCGCAGCGGCTTTGGCGGCTGAGCCGCAAGCACCTGCCCAACAATTACTCCTGCAGCAACAACGTGAGCGCGCCCAGCGCGAGCAGTTGGAGCAATCCCCTGACGTGCGTCTGGAAGCGCCGCTGGACAGCGCCGGCAACCTGCGCCTGCCGCGCAATGAAACGCCGTGCTTCAAGATCGACCGCGTGGTGCTCAGTGGCGACCAGGCCGAAGATTTCCAGTGGGCCCTGCGTGCCGCCAACCCGTCGGATGATCCGGTGCAAGGCCGTTGTGTCGGTTCCGCCGGTATCAACCTGACGATGAAGCGCATTCAAAACGCGATCATCGCCAAAGGCTTTATCACCACCCGCGTCCTCGCCGAGGCCCAGGATTTGAACCAGGGCACGCTGTCGCTGGTGCTGGTGCCAGGGCGGATCAAGCACATCCGCTTTGCCGAAGGCACTTCCGCTCGCGCCAACTATTGGAATGCCATGCCCGCATCGCCTGGCGATGTGCTCAACCTGCGCGACATCGAGCAGGCGCTGGAGAACTTCAAGCGCGTGCCCACCGCCGAAGCCGACGTGCAGATCACCCCGGCCGAAGGCGCGGATGCGCAGCCCGGTGAAAGCGATGTGGTGATTGCCTGGAAGCAGGCAATTCCAGTGCGCGTCAGCCTGTCGGTGGACGATTCCGGCAGCAAGCAGACCGGCAAGTATCAAGGCAACGTCGCGCTGTCGCTGGACAACCTGGCGAGCCTCAACGATCTGTTCTACATCAGCTTCAACCACGATTTGGGCGGTGGCCAGAGTGGCGACCGTGGCTCCAAGGGCCACACCGTGCATTACTCGGTGCCCTACGACTATTGGCAACTGAGCCTGACGTCCAGCGAGTACGACTACCACCAGACGATTGCCGGGGTGAACCAGGCGTATTCCTACAGTGGCCGCAGCCGGACCAATGAGGTGCAGCTGTCGCGGGTGATCTACCGCGATGCGGTGCGCAAGACCACCGTGTCGGTAGGCGGATGGAGCCGTACCTCCAGCAACTACATCGAAGACACCGAAATCGAGCTGCAACGCCGGCGCATGGCTGGCTGGCAGGCCGGGATCAACCACCGTGAATTCATCGGCGCCAGCACCCTCGACCTCGGTGTCGGCTATCGCCGTGGCACCGGCGCCCGTGATGCATTGCGCGCGCCCGAAGAGGAAAACGGCGAAGGCACCTCGCGCTCGCAGATCATCACCGCCAACGCCCAATTGCAACTGCCGTTCACCTTGGCCGACCAGCGCCTGCGCTACATCGCCGGCTGGCGGGGGCAGTGGAACCGTACGCCGCTGATTCCCCAGGACCGCTTTTCGATTGGCGGGCGCTACACCGTGCGCGGTTTCGACGGCGAGCAGATTCTTTCGGCCGAACGCGGCTGGACCTTCAGCAACGACCTCGGCCTGAGCCTGGCCAACACCGGCCAGGAACTCTACCTGGGCGTGGACTATGGCGAAGTCGGCGGGCATTCCACCCAGTACCTCTCGGGCCGACGCCTGGCCGGTGCGGTGGTGGGCCTGCGCGGCGGCTACAAGCAGTTTTCCTATGACATCTATACCGGCAAGCCCCTGGAAAAACCCAAGGGTTTCCAGACCGCCGACGTGACCAGTGGCTTCAGCGCCAACTGGTCATTTTGAAGGAGGCCAGCATGCACCACGACACCCTGGAGGTGCTCGCCCCCGAGCGGGCCGACAGCCCCATCGACGAAGCCCAGGTGCTGGGCTCGGCGGTGTGGCTGTGGATGCACTCCGCGGCTCATCGCGATGCGCCGTTGCACAGCCTGTCCACGCTGTTGCTGCCGGCGATCAAGCGGCGCCAGTTCATCTTGATCAGCGAAGGCGGGCGGCCGGTGTTTTTCCTCTCGTGGCTCAACCTCAGTGCCGACGCCGAGGCGCGCTATTTGCGCACGCCGGCGGTGTGCTTGCCAGCAGAGGATTGGGACAGCGGCGACCGGTTGTGGATCAACGACTGGGTCGCGCCGTTTGGCCACACCCGGCGCGTCAGCCGTTTGCTGCGCAGCCGTTTGTGGCCCGGCAAGGTGTTCCGCGCACTGCACCACAAAGGCGAAGAGCGCGGCTTGCGCGTCTTGAACTTCCAGGGCATCGCCGTCCTGGACCTGGAGGCGCAAGCCTGGTTTGCCACTCACCCGTTACCCAGCGACGCGCTCTGATCAGCCACCGCGCAAAGGATCTGCATGAATAAGCATCTGTTTCGAGTTGTATTCAACAAGGCCCGCGGCCTGCTGATGGTGGTGGCCGAGAACGTCAAGAGCGCCTGCAAGGCCCCCGGCACCACGCGCGGCGTGTCCCCGGTGAGCCCGGTGACGGCGACCCTCACGCCGCTGCGCTTTGCGCTGATGGTGGGCATGGGCTGGGTCACCCTGGTGGCGCCGGTGCAGGCGCAGATCGTGGCCGATGGCTCGGCACCGGCGGGCCAACGCCCGACCATCGGTGCTGCTGGCAATGGCGCGCCGGTGGTGGACATCACCCGCCCGAGCGACGCAGGCGTGTCGCGCAACACCTATTCGCAGTTCGACGTGGACAAGCGCGGGGTGATCCTCAACAACGCCGCGACCAACAGCCAGACCCAACTGGCCGGCTGGATCGAAGGCAACCGTGCGCTGGCCAACGGCAGCGCGCGGGTGATTCTCAACGAAGTCAATTCGAGCAACCCGAGCCAGTTGCGCGGGTTTGTCGAAGTGGCCGGTTCCAAGGCCCAGGTGGTGATTGCCAACCCATCGGGCATCGCGTGCGAAGGTTGCGGCTTTATCAACGCCGACCGCGCCACGCTGACCACCGGGCGGGCGCAGTTCGAGAACGGCCTGATCAGCGGCTACCAGGTCTCGGGCGGCAAGATCAGCATCGGCGGCGAAGGCATGGACACCAGCCGCGCCGACTACACCGAGATCATTGCGCGCACGGTCGAAGTGAACGCGGGCATCTGGTCCAAGGACCTGACCATCAAGGCCGGCACCACCGGTACCGCGCCAGCTGACACGCCTGCCGTGGCCATCGACGTGGCGCAACTGGGCGGCATGTATGCCGGCAAGATCACCCTGGTGGGCAACGGCGCCGGCGTCGGCGTGCGCAACGCCGGGCAGATCGGCTCCAGCGCCGGTGAAGTGGTGATTGGCAGTGACGGGCGCATCGAAAACCGTGGCCAGATCAGCAGCGCGACCCAGCTGACAGCCACGGCTGACAAGGGCATCGACAACAGCGGCACGCTGTACGCCCAAGGCAATCTGGACCTGAATACCGCCGCCGATATCGACAACAAGGGCATTGCGTCCGCCCAGGGCGATGCGCGCCTGACCGCCAAGGGCGCGATTCGCAGCCAGGCCGGCTCGGCACTCGCGGCGGGCGTCGACAGCGCCGGCAAGCTGGGTGACAGCGGCTCGTTGACCCTCACCTCGGCCGGCACGATCACGGCCAAGGGGCAGAACCTCGCGGCGCAAAAGCTCACCGCCAGCGCCGCGCAGGTTGACCTGAGTGACAGCCAGACCTCGGCCCAGACCGTCGACTTGACCAGCACCGCTGGCAACCTGGACCTGCGCCGCAGCCGCGTCACCGCCAGCCAGGCGCTGACCGCCAACGCCAATCAGGCCCTGCTCAGCGATGCCGCGCAGGTCGGCGCGGCGCAGATCGGCGTCACGGCACTGGACCTGTCCAACGTCGGCGGCAAATGGGTGCAGACGGGCAATGCGGGCATGCGCGTGACCGTTACGCGCAACCTCGACAACAGCAGCGGTATCCTCGCCAGTGGCGGCGGCCTCGACGTCAGTGCCGACAGCCTGAACAACGGCAGCGGCCTGGTGCAGTCCGGTGCCCTAGGCGATTTGTCCGTCACCGCACGCCAGCACCTGGCCAACGGGAACGGCAAGCTGGTGAGCGCCGCGCAGTTGACCCTCAACGGCGGCTCCCTGGATAACAGCAACGGGCAGATCACTGCCGGCGGCGCGCTGGGAGTCACCGCCGCGCAATTGAACAATGCCAAGGGCACCGTCGCGGCCACGCAGACGCTGACGGTCAAGGCAGGCAGCGTATTGAACCAAGGCGGCACCCTCGGCTCGGTGGCGGGCGACTTGCTGCTCAACAGCGACGCAACGGCGCTCGACAACACCGGCGGCCGCCTGGAAGCCGCGAAGGCATTGACCCTCAACGCACAAGGCTTGAACAACAGCAGCGGGGTAGTCACCGGCGCGCAGTTGCTGCTCAATACTCAGGGCCAGCAACTGAACAACGCCCAGGGCAACCTGAATGCCAGCGATACCCTGAGCGTCGACAGCGGCGTATTGAACAACGACGGCGGCATCGTGCAGGCCAAGTCGAGCCTGAAGATCGACACCCACGGCCAGCAACTGAGCAACCGCAATTCCGGCAGCACCGGCGGCATCCTCGGCCAGCGCGACGTTACCGTGCGTGCGGGCCAGTTGCTCAACGACCAGGGTTTTATCGGCAGCGCCAGCACCCTGGACGTCAACGCCCAGCAGTTGAGCAACCAGGCCGGCCTGTTGCGCGCCGACGGGCATTTGCTGTTGACCGCCGCCAGTGTGGATAACAGCAGCACCCAAGGCGCCAACCAGGGCATCAAGGGCCAGTCCGTCGCGATGGACGTGGACAGCGTCAGCAACCGCAGCGGTTCGATCGTCTCCGACACGACGCTGAGCGTCACCGGCAGCGGCACCCTGGACAACGAACAAGGGATCATCTCCGCTGGCACCGTGTTGAACGTGACGGACCGCGACCTCGCGCAAAAACGCCAGGCCATCAATAACGGCGCGGGCACCCTGATTGCCGGGCAATCGCTGCTGCTCGACAGCGCCAACTACAGCGGCAACGGCAAGGTCCTCAGCCTGGGTGACCTGACCTTCCGCCTGACCCAGGACTTCGTCAACAGTGGCCTGTTCCAGGCCAACGGCAACGTATCGCTGGCCACCAGCGGACGCCTGACCAACCAGGGCGCGCTCCAGGCCGGCAACCTGCTGCGCTTGGACGCCAACGTTGTCGACAACACCGCCAGCGGCGTGATCAGCGCACCCAAAGTGCAGGTCAACGCGGCCACGCAACTGGACAACCGTGGCCTGATCGACGGCGAGACCACGCGCCTGACCACCGCGACCCTGAACAACCTCGGCACCGGGCGCATCTATGGCGATCTACTCGGCATCTCCGCCGGCACCCTGAACAACACCGTTGAAGGCGCCTCGGCCGCGACCATTGCCGCACGCAACCGCCTGGACATCGGCGCGCAGGTCATCAACAACCGTGAACACGGTTTGATCTTCAGCACCGGCAACCTGCTGATTGGCGGCGCCCTGGATGCCAATGACCAGGCCACGGGCCAGGCGCAGGTGCTGAACAACGCCAGTGCCACTGTCGAAGCGCTGGGCAGCCTGAGCATCAACGCCAAGCAGATCAACAACACCAACGAACACTTCGCCACCCAGCAAGTGCAGGTGTCCACCCAGGCCTTGCAGGAGTACCTGCTGTCGGGCTCGACCAACCGTTACCTGCCGGGGCAGATCTCGTTGTACAACGATGAGGTCCTGCATCTGGTGACGCCGGAAGGCTACGGCACGCGCTGGAACCGCTATGACTACAACCGCACCGTCACCGAGACGCAGATCGTCGCCTCGGACCCGGCGCAGATACTCGCCGGTGGCAACATCAACCTGATTGCCGACCAGGTGTTCAACGACAAGAGCCGGATCATCGCCGGCCAGGCGCTGAATGCGAGCGTGGGCACGGTGATCAACACTGAGCTGACCGGGCAGAAGGTCACCACCGACAGCGGCACCCTGACCAACTACTACCGCATCCAGCGCAAGGGCCGTGACCGCCAGGGCATGGGCGTCACGGCGTACACCCCGGCGCCCTTGATCGAGCAGATCTCGCTGAAACCGACGGTGTTTACCGAGTACGCGGCCATCAACGGCACGGGCACCCAGGTGGGCGCGCTGGTCTTGGCCAAGGTCACCGACAGCGCGGCCGGCACGGGTGACCTGGCCGGTGCCGGGCGCACCTATGCGGTGAGCCCGATCAGCGAAGTGCAAGCGCTGACCCAGCAGAATGCCGGCGGCGCGGTGGAGCAGATCCGCACCGGTGGCTTCAACCCGGACCTGCCCAACAGCAGCCTGTACCAGATCAACCCCAACAGCACCGCCGGTTACCTGGTGGAGACCGACCCGCGCTTCGCCAACTACGGCAAGTGGCTGTCGTCGGACTACATGCTCGAACGCCTGAACCTCGACCCGGCCGGCACTCAACAGCGCCTCGGCGACGGTTTCTACGAACAGAAGCTGATCCGCGAACAAGTCGCCCAACTCACCGGGCGCCGCTTTGTCGATGGCTATGCGAGTGACGAAGCGCAGTACCGCGGCATGATCGACAGCGCCGTGACCCTGGCCGATCAGTGGAAGCTGATCCCGGGCGTGGCGCTGACCGCCGCGCAAATGGCGCAGTTGACCAGCGATATCGTGTGGCTGGTATCCAAGGACGTGACCCTGGCCAGCGGCGAAGTGCGCAAGGTGCTGGTGCCGCAGGTGTACGTGCGGGTGCGTGAAGGTGATATCGACGGTTCCGGCGCATTGATGGCCGGGCGTACCCTGAACCTCGACGTGCGCGGTGACCTGGTCAACAGCGGCAGCCTCTCCGGGCGCGATGGCGTGAACGTCAGCGTGCAGAACCTCAACAACCTTGGCGGGCGCATCCAGGGCAACGACGTGTCGTTGAATGCCAGCCAGGACCTGAACAACATCGGCGGCCTGATCAGCGCCAACAGTCGCCTGGCCCTGAGTGCCGGCAACGACATCAACGTGCGCTCGATCACCACCGACAGCGAGAGCGCGCAGGGCACCCGCACGGCCTTGTCGCGGGTGGCGGGGCTGTATGTGTCGGCACCGGCGGCCAACCTGATTGCCACCGCTGGCAACAACATCAACCTGCAAGCGGCCCAGGTCAGCAACACCGGCGTCGGCGGCAAGACGGCGCTGGTGGCGGGCAACGACATCACCTTGAGCACGGTGAACGAGTCCTTCACCCAGTCCAACCAATGGGATGGCGACAACTGGCGCAAGGAAGCCGGGCGCAGCGAAGTCGGCAGTTCAGTGCAGGCCACGGGCGATATCCGCCTCGGTGCCGGGCGTGATGTGCAGGCACGCGGCGCGCTGGTCAACAGTGACGCCGGTGCCGTGGCTGTCAGCGCCAACCGCGATATCAACGTCGAAGCCAGCGAGCGCTTCAGCACGGCGGACGAGGCGCACAAGGTCAAGGGCAGCAACGGCATGTTCTCCAGCAAGACCACCACCACCCGCGACACGGTGGCCCAGACCACTGCGCAAGGTTCGACCTTCAGCGGCGAGCAGGCGGTGATGCAAGCCGGCAACAACATCACCATTACCGGCAGCAACGTGGTCTCGACCTCGGGCACGGCGCTGGTGGCGGGCAATGACATCAAGGTCTTGGCGGCCACCGAGACCCTCGACGAAAAACACACCAAGGACGTGAAGACCAGCGGCATGTTCAGCGGCGGTGCGATTGCCGTCACCATCGGCTCGCAGCAACAGACCAACAAGGACAGCAGCCAGCAGACCACGGCCGCCGCCAGCAGTGTGGGTTCCACCGACGGCAACGTATTGATCAGCTCAGGCGGTGAGTATCGCCAGGTTGGCAGCAATGTCAGCGCGCCCAAGGGCGATGTGTCGATCGAGGCGTCCGAGGTCAATATCCTCGAAGCGCGCAACCTCGCCGCGCAGCAGCAGGAGCAGCGCTTCAAGCAGACCGGCGTGAGCCTGACCCTGACCAACCCGATCGTCAACGCGGTGCAGACCGGCCAGCGCATGAACAAGGCCGCCGAACGCACCGACGACAAACGCATGAAAACCCTGGCCGCGCTGAACACCTTTTGGGCCGGCACCGAAGCACATACCCAAGTGATGGCCGACCCGGCAGCGGCGGGCGGGATCAACTTGAGCATCGCCCTGGGCATGAACAAGAGCGAGAACAAAAGCGAGCAGACCTCCAACACCGCCGCCGGCTCAACGGTGGCGGCGGGGCACGATGTGTCGATTGTGGCCACGGGCGGCAAGCGCAATAACGACCTGACGGTGCAGGGCAGCCAGATCACTGCGGGTAACGATGCGCTGTTGAAAGCCGATGGCAATATCCTGCTGGCGGGTGCGCAGAACACCATCGAGCAGCACAGCACCAATAAAAGCGTGAACGGCAGCCTGGGGATCGGTATCTCCTTTGGCAGCGAGAAAAACGGCTTGAGCTTCAACGCTTCGGCGTCACAAAGCCGCGGCAATGCGGATGGCAACGACCTGGTCTGGAGCAATACCCATGTGACGGCGGGCAACCAGGCCACGCTGGTCTCCGGCAAGGACACCACCCTGCGTGGCGCGGTGGTCTCGGCCGACAAGGTCAAGGCTGACGTTGGCGGCGACTTGAACATCGAGAGCCTGCAAGACACCAGCAAATTTGCTTCCGAGCAGAAGAGCATGAGCGCCGGCATCAGCATCTGCATTCCGCCGGTCTGCGCCGGTGCCGCGACCGCCAGCTTCAGCTCCAGCAACACCAAGCAGAAGTCCAACTTTGCCAGTGTCATCGAGCAATCCGGCATTCGTGCCGGCGACGGCGGTTTCGACCTCAACGTGCGCGGCAACACCGACCTCAAGGGCGGCGTGATTTCCAGCACCGACAAGGCCATCGCCGACGGCAAGAACAGCCTGACCACTGGCACGCTGACCGTGGCCGACATCCACAACACCTCCGAAGCCAGCGTCAAGACTTCCGGGGTGGAGCTCAGTTCGGACATGCTCGACGGCAAGCTCGGCACGGCCAAGGCGCTGCTCGCCAACAGCCTCGCCAACGGTTCGGACTCCGACTCCGCCGCCAGCGACACCCGCAGCGCCATCAGCGCCGGTACCCTGGTGATCACCAATGCCGAGCGCCAGCGCGTGGTCGCCGGGATGACGGTTGACCAGACCATTGCCAACCTCAACCGCAATACCGAGGCTGCCCATGTCGCCGTGGAGCGCCTGGATGTGGCGGAGATGGGGCGCAAGGTCGAGGCTGAGCAAGAGATCAAGCGTGAGTTCTACAACCAGGTGTCGATGCTGGCGGATGAGGCGTATCGCAAGATCTTCCTTGAGAAGGCGCGGGTGTATGAGGTGTTGAAGGATGAGAATGGCAAGGCGCTGCTGCTCGATGGCAAGAAGGTTCAGTACCGCGAGTTGAGCGACGAAGAAAAGCAGCACCTCAAGCCCGGCCCGGACGGCAAGGTACATATTGCCAACAACGGCATTTTCAACGACGCCGACGGTGCCGCCAAATATGCCGAGCAACACAGTTCGGCCGACACTGGGCCGCAGTATCTGATCCATTTCGAGAAGGCCAACAACTTCACGTCGGAGTTGATGATCGCGGCGTATCAGAAGAACCTGGAAAACGATTTCTGGGGCCTGTCCAACGCGACAGTGCAGACCAAGGAATACATGGTCCAGTTCGGTCAGAGCGGGTTGCATATCGATGGGCATAGCCGTGGCACCATGACTACGGGCAATGCTATGGACTCGTTGGCACGTGACCCGGCAAACGTTGGGCTGTTGGGTGATACATCGATGAACTTCTTCGGGGCAGCGTATGGGGTGAAAAAGGCCGATACGCTATTGGGGATATTGCAGGACCGTACAAACATCACCTCCGCAGAGCAGCGCGACAAGTTGATATTGCAGTATCAGAACCATGACTTCGACCCCGTTGCCCGCACACCGGGTGTTGGCTTCAACCCGGGGACTGGCGGCAACATTCCCGATGGCAGCAATCGCTTGTGGGAGTGGTTGAAGGTCTTTGGTGCTGAGAACACGGTGCATAACTGCTACGGCAATGGCGGAGAAGCGTGCCGGAAATACTGGAACCACACCCCTACGGGCAAGCCAGAGTTCGTCAAGGTCCCGCAATCATGAGGAGTGCGAATATGTTCAAGGTTACCGTTATGTTGAGCCTCTGCCTTTTGGCACTCGGCGCGTGTACACCCTTCCAACCGCCACCTGGGGACTACACCCAATGGAAAAAGAAGGGCGTCTCCCAGCAAGGCGTCGACGACGCAATGCGTGCTTGCGGGTATACCAACCTGGATGGTGTGGGCGATAAATCGCCGATCGATGTGGTACTGACGCGCTTCTACTGCATGAAGGATGCAGGTTTTACCCGCAAGGATAATCTGGACCTGTGCAAGGAAGGCCGCATCGGCGAATCACCGGTGTGCGAAGGCCGCCGCTAATCCATCACCCAAAGGACACACGCAATGAACACGTTACGCAATGGACTGTACGGCGCCGCACTGGTGCTGGCGGCAACCACCCTGGGCGGTTGCGCCTCGTCGGCGGCCATCACCGGCGAGCCCGGGGTGAACATGGGTGACAGTTATCAGAAGGTCCTCGCGGTGGTCAGCCGCAACAACACCGTGACCAAACAGGTGGATGGCCAGGGCTTCCGGGCCGAAGGGTATTCGCCGATGTTCAAGGACTGCCGCGCCAAGTACTTCCTGTTCCAGGGCGCCGATGGCTTGCAGCGCGTGAGCTATGAGCCGGCGCCGAACTTGTCGGTCAACCAGAACTGCCGCCAGCCCTGACGCCTGTCCGTTAAGGATGAACACTAAACCTGTGGCGAGGGAGCTTGCTCCCGCTGGAGTGCGAAGCGCTCCCATGCTTTTTGGGTCTGCTGCGCAGCCCAGCGGGAGCAAGCTCCCTCGCCACAGGTTCAGCGTTTTCATGGAGTACTTATGCAGATGAGACTGTTGCCTGTTATCCCCGCCGTGCTGCTGTTGGCGCTCGGCGGTTGCGGCCAGGTGGCGAATATCCGTTCGCTGTCCACCGGCTACGTGCCGCCGCAAAGCGGTGAAACCGCCCGCGTGCGCCTGGTCACCGATGGCCTGGTGCGTGCCGTGCCGGGGCGTGATTGCCTGGACTGGAGCGTGCCCGGCGCGGGGGTGATGGCGTCGGCCAAAGCCGGCTTCCCGGACCACAACGGCGCCAGCCTCGGTATGCCCGGGCCGATCTACTCGTGGGCGGGCGCGGTCACGTCGGAGCTGGTGGTGCCGGCCAACAAGCCCATCGCGTTCCATTACCTGGGGCGGTTGCAATATTCCCGCCAGTGCGCCAAGACCATGACTTTTGTGCCCAAGCCCGGGCGCGATTACATGGTGCAGGCGTCGATGTCGGCGGATTGTTCGTTCCTGCTCGACGAGTTGCCGGTGGACGGCAAGCAATGGCAGCGCATCGAACCGACGCCGGTGAGCAAAGTCCCGATGTGCAATGCGATGGATAATTTCTGACCGGCGCAATTAATTTGCGTCACCATGGCTTTTTTTCCGCCAGCAAAGGTCCACATCCTTCATGCACCTTTGCAACCAGGAGTAAGCCCGCTATGACCAGCCCCAAGGCACTGTTGATCCTCCACGGCAAGCAAGCCCTCAACGAGGACGTGCGCGCGGCCGTGCAGGCCCGGCGTGAGCAGGGCTGGGAGCTGGCGGTACGGGTCACGTGGGAGGGCGGCGACGCCGAACGCCTGGTCCATGAGGCGTTGGACGCGGGCTACACCCACCTGATCGCGGGCGGCGGCGACGGCACCTTGCGCGATGTTGCCGAAGCCATGGCCCACGCCAAGACCGACGCCAGCCTGGTGCTGATGCCCCTGGGCACCGCCAATGACTTCGCCCGCGCTGCTGGCGTGCCGCTGGAGCCGGCCCAGGCGCTGGCGCTGCTGGATGTGCCGCCCAGGGCCATCGACCTCGGCCAGGCCGGCGGGCAGATCTTCCTCAACATGGCCACCGGCGGCTTCGGCAGCCAGGTCACGGCCAACACCTCCGAAGACTTGAAGAAGGTCCTCGGTGGCGCGGCTTACTTGTTCACCGGCCTGACCCGCTTCAGTGAATTGAAGGCGGCTTACGGTGAGCTGGAAGGGCCGGGATTCCACTGGAAAGGCGACCTGCTCGCGCTGGGCATCGGCAACGGGCGCCAGGCGGGCGGCGGGCATGTGCTGTGCCCGGGCGCGGTGGTCGATGATGGTTTGCTCGACATCAGCATCCTGCCGGCGCCGCAAGAAGTGGTCGGCACCTTGCTGACGCTGATGAGCGACGGTGGGCTGGACAATATCTTTGTGCGCGCGCGCTTGCCGTGGGTCGAGATCAAGGTCGCCGACGGGCTGTACATCAATCTGGATGGCGAGCCACTGAAAGGTGATGACCTGCGTTTTGTCGCCTTGCCCAAGGCTCTGCGCGTGCACCTGCCGGTGGGTTCGCCGCTAGTCGTCGAGGCTGATGATCTGCTCGCGCACCGCGAATAACACCAGGCCCGCCACGTCGAAAATCTGCAGGCGCTTCATGATCTGCGAGCGGTGGGCTTCAACGGTCTTGATGCTCAAGCCGAGGCCGTGGGCGATTTCCCGGGTGGACTTGCCGCGCACGATCAAGCGCAGGATCTCCAGCTGGCGCGCCGTGAGGTTGTGGCTGTGGACCACCGGGGACACTGGGCTCTGATTACGCACCAGCGCCTGGTTGATCACCGTGTGGGCAATCGCCGGGCTCAGGTAGCGTTCGTTGTTGCGCAGCGCCAACAGGGCGTGTTCCAGCTCGCTGGCGCTGGTGTCCTTGAGCAGGTAGCCGTGGGCGCCGCACTCCAGGGCGCGCATGATCAGTTCCGGGTCGGTGTGCATCGACAGGATCAGCACCTTGCTCTTGGGGTGCGCGCTTTTGAGTTGCTGCAAGGCGTCGAGGCCACCGGTGTGTTTCATCGACAGGTCGAGCAGCACGATATCCGGTTGCAAGGCGTTGAACTGCGCGAGCAACTGCGCGCCGTCGCTGGCTTCGCCAACCACCGCGTAGCCGGGAATATCGAGGATCAGCGCGCGCACGCCGGCCCTGATCAGCGCGTGATCATCCACCAGCAATAAATTACAGGTCACTCAAGCACCTTAGGCGCGCTGGCCCGTTCGAGGGCGCGCGGCGCCCAGGGGAATAGCGCGTCGATCCGCGTGCCTTTGCCCGGATGGCTGACAACGGACAGGGAACCGCCCAGTTGATCGATGCGCTCGGACATGCCGGCCATGCCCCGTTGGCCTTCGCGGCCCGGGTCGAGGGCGGGTGAAAAGCCTTGGCCATCGTCGTAGATCGTCAGCGACAGCCCTTCGGGTAGGCGTTGCAGGCGCACCACCAGGTTGCGGGCCTGGGCGTGGCGTTGCATGTTGGTCACCGCTTCCTGGGTGATGCGGAATGCGGCCACGGCCATTTCCTCGGGGATGCCGGTCAGCCGTTGCTGGCATTCCAGGCTCCAGTGCGTGGGGCTGTTTTCCAGGGTCTTGAGCAGGTGCGCGCGCAGGCTCGCTTCCAGGCCCAGGCTGGTCAGCTGGCGCGGGTTAAGGATGGCGGAGACATCGCGCACCTTGGCCAGGGTTTCACTCAGGGTGTTGCCCAGCACCGAGCATTGGCCTTGCAGCTCCTGGGGCAGGCGGCGCTGCAACCATTCGCTTTGCAACTTGGCGGCGGTGAGCAATTGGCCGATATCGTCGTGCAGTTCCCGACTCAGGCGGTGGCGTTCGTTTTCCTGGACTTGCAGCAGGCGGTCAGCCAGTTCCTGGGGTTGGAACTTGATGGATTTGCGTGAAACCCATTGTTGCAGCGCAACGACGGCCAAGGTGCCCAGGTTGAGGAGCAGCAGCACCAGTGGCACCGGCGCGCTATAGATGTAAGCCCACAGGCTGACCAGCAGCGAACACAGGCACAGCGCGAGAATGATTCGGCGTGCATGGCTGCGGGAGATGGATGTGACGAGGAGTGACCTGAGGCTGGCGTACATAGCGGATGCTTTTCACGTTGTATGCATCATGAAGTTGAGTCACTTCGAGGGCGGCATGGTAACACTTTGATTACCGCTGGTCGCCAGACGTCAATCACACAGTTTCCCTGTTCGGGGAACTTATAACGGCGCGTACTTTATCTGCATATAACTGACGCGCGCGCGCAAGTTGCTCTTGTCGTTTATGGACAAGTAGCGGATTAAAAGCGACCACCACACACGCGGCATTCATGACGCTCGATGCAGGCGCTGCTCGGGTTTATAGCTGAAGTTCTTTTGTGGGATCTGCAAAGTCACCGTGGCGATCAAGGTGGTTTGCTCACTTTCATCCAGGCCCAGTTCGCCGGTGCGCGTGTCGATCAGTTCCAGCTGCCAGGCCAGCAACGTCAGGCACGCGTGCAGGGCATCCAGGGCCTGGTCATGCAATTGCAGCGGGTCGACCGCATTGGCGATCAGGTACTGGATGTGCCGGGAAAATTCGCTGATCGCCTGCAGGGCCAGGTTGTCGGCCTTTTCGGCGAGCCGGGTGAGGCTGACGGTCATGCATTCAATGGCATCGCTGTCATTGCGAATCAGGTGCAGGTGGCTCAGGCACTCTTCCGACTTCGCCAACAGGGTTTCAGCTTCCAGCAGGAATTCGGGAAGTGCGGTTTGCCATTCGTTTGCGCTATTCATCATGCAAGTCTCCACAACGTCAGGTCGGGTGATGAGATGCCGCGTCGGGTGAATGGCGTAAAACTACCGCTGAAATATGACGGAGATCTGTAGTTCGCGTCTGAACTTTTAGTAGGAAGTTTATTGTAATGATCGCGATAGCCGTGCGTGATCCACAGCGTGTGGGCGCACATATGAAGCGCTGGAAGACCCGTGGGTCGTGGGCTGGGCATCGCAAACAAAAGCCTGACTCCATTCATGCAATGAGAATGGCGTCACATTAATGGCTATTAGATTTTGCGAATATCAGGTTGGGCCTGATTGTTACTAGGGGAATCCCTTAGACAGCGGAACCTTGCGTCGCTTTGAATGTCGCGCAACGTCGCTGTAGTGCCATATGGAGAGGCAGGGCAGTAAAGCATGATGTCAGTGTGACATCAATGGATTTACGTGGCATTTTACCGGGGTCAAGATCTGGCGCTCGCCGCCGATAATAGACCTTAATGAGCTGCACAATCCTTTCGCGCATCAGGAGCTTTTAATGGCCGGCATTCTCGACACGGTAGATCAACGTACGCAACTGGTCGGTGAGAATCGCCTGGAGATCCTCATGTTCCGCCTGGCCGGGCGGCAGCTGTTCGCGATCAACGTGTTCAAGGTGCAGGAAGTCCTGCAACTGCCCAAGCTGACCCTGATGCCCCAGCGCCATCCCTTTGTCTGCGGCGTGGTCAACCTGCGCGGCCAGACGCTGCCGGTGATCGACCTGTCCCAGGCCATCGGCATGCGCCCGCTGGTGCCGGGGCCGAACAGCACGATTATCGTCACCGAGTACAACCGTTCGGTGCAGGCGTTTCTGGTGGGCGGCGTGGACCGCATCGTCAACATGAACTGGGAAGCGATCCTGCCACCGCCGACCAGCGCCGGGCGCCAGCATTACCTCACGGCCATCAGCAAGGTCGATGACCAGTTGGTGGAAATCATCGACGTGGAAAAAGTCCTCGCCGAAATCGTGCCGTACAACGCCAAAGTCTCCCGGGAAAAACTCGAAGACCCGGTGCTGGAGCGCGCCCGTGGCCGCGAAGTGCTGCTGGTGGACGACTCCAACGTGGCCTTGTCGCAACTGCGCGGCACCCTTGGCCAGTTGGGGCTGAAGATGCACATCGCCAGCGACGGCCTCAAGGCGCTGAACATGCTCAAGGCCTGGGCCGACAGCGGCGTGGTGATGACCGACAAGCTGCTGATGGTCTTCACCGATGCCGAAATGCCCGAGATGGACGGCTACCGCCTGACCACCGAGATCCGCAACGACCCGCGCCTGCGTGGCTTGTATGTGGTGCTGCACACCTCGCTGTCGGGCAGCTTCAACGACTCGATGGTGAAGAAGGTCGGTTGCGACAACTTCCTCTCCAAGTTCCAGCCGGACAAACTGGTGGACGTGGTGCGCGAACGCCTGATGCTGGACGAAGTGCCCGCTTGAGCAATTAGTCAAAAAGCCACAAGGACAAGAAGCACCCTGTGGCGAGGGAGCTTGCTCCCGCTGGAGTGCGCAGCGCTCCCAGGATTTTGGGGCCGCTTCGCGCCCCAGCGGGAGCAAGCTCCCTCGCCACAGGTACAGCGTTCGCCGCTCACTCTATGGTGCCAAGGGGCTTTGATTCGGATAGGGTAGCGTCTTTACCCCCAAGGATTGCAGGCCCATGCTCCGTCTCAGCGCGTTGTACCGTTACCCCTTGAAGTCCGGCAAGGCCGAGGTCTTGCAGCAGATCGGCCTGGATAAGCTCGGGTTGGACGGCGATCGACGCTGGATGCTGGTGGACGAGGCCAGTGGGCGTTTCCTCACCCAGCGCGCCGTGGCGAAGATGAGCCAGCTCTCGGCTTTGTGGAACAGCGCCGGTGGCCTGACCCTCAGCTCAGCCGGCTACCCCACCCTGGACGTGGCGCTGCCCGGCAGCGAAGCCGAGTTGCGCGGCGTGACCATCTGGCGCGACACCTTGCGCGTGCCGGATGCCGGCGATGCCGCCGCCGCCTGGGTCAGCGACTTTATCGGCAAGCCCACACGGCTGGTGCAAATCCCCCTGGAGCGTGCGCGCACCACCGAAGCGGGTTACGGCAAGGACGATGACCAGGTCGCGTTCGCCGACGGTTATCCGTTGCTGGTGATCGGCCAGGCCTCCCTGGACGACTTGTCGCAACGCGTCGGCCGGCCCATGGAAATGCTGCGCTTTCGCCCGAATCTAGTGATCGAAGGCAGTGAGGCGTTTGCCGAAGATGGCTGGAAACGCCTGCGCATCGGCGATGTGGAGTTTCGCGCGGTCAAGCCGTGCTCGCGTTGCATCCTCACCACCATCGACCCGCAGACCGGCGAGCGCAGCGCCGACCGCGAACCCTTCGTGACGCTGGAGGCGTATCGCAAGACCGAAGGCGGGGCGATTTTTGGCCAGAACCTGGTCAACGATGGCGTCGGCCAGTTGGCGGTAGGGATGCCAGTGACGATCCTGGAATGAAAAAAGCCCGTCTCCTGCGAGACGGGCTTTTTTTTACCGGGTCAAACTCAGCCGCGGTATTCGCACAGGTAAGCGGTGTCGACGGCGACTTTCAGCTGGAACTTGCTGTTGGCCGGAACGTGGAACTGGCTACCGGCGGCAAAGGTTTCCCATTCGGCGGCTTCTGGCAGCTTGACGGTCAGCGCGCCCGACACCACGTGCATGATTTCACGCTGGGCGGTGCCGAATTCGTATTCACCCGGGGCCATCACGCCGATGGTCGCCGGACCTTCTGCGGTGCCGAAAGCGATCGACTTGACGGTGCCGTCGAAGTACTCGTTGACTTTAAACATGGGTGAATCCTCGGAAAAGGGTCTGGAAAGGTCGGCCAGTATGCCCAAGGGCAGGGGAGCTGCCTAGACCGGCAAAATCAGCGGCAACAGGCGTGCGGTGTTGCGCGCATCCTCCAGCGCCCGATGTTGCTGGCCGCTGAACTGCATCCCCGCCAATTGCAGCGCGCCATTGAGCCCCAGCGGCTTGTCCAGGCGGCGCGCCTTGGCGAAGCGTTGCTTGAGGTTCACATGGGGTGTTTGCGCCAGCGCGCTGGCCAGGCCATGGCGCTGCCACTCCAGTTCCAGCTGCTTGCGGTCGTAGTCGCCCCAACTGGCCCAGCCCTCCAGGCGCGCGTGGTGCTGGCCCAGCCAACGCTCGAACAGCGGCCACACCTCGGTGATCGGCGCGGCAGCGTCGATATTCGCCTGGGTGATGTGGGTCAGTTGCCGGCAAAAGGGCGTCAGCAAGGGCCGGCGCAACGGCCGGACAAAGCGCTGGAAGTGATCCAGCTCGCGGCCCTGGCGGTTCACCAGGCTCGCGCCGATCTCGATGACTTCCATCTCCGTCACGGGCCAGCCGCCGTCGTCCGTCGTGGCTTCAAGGTCAATAATCAGCCAATGAGGCATCGTGCAGGTTCCCGTCTCTTCCCTTCTTGATGGGGATAGAGCGTAGCCCGGCCGCGTAGTTCCGCCTAGGCGTTATTCGATCTCCAGCAAAACCTGGCGATTGCGCACCTGATCGCCGGCAATCACCTGCACGCCTTTGATCACTCCGTCGATGCCGGCGGTCAGCGAATGCTCCATTTTCATCGCTTCAAGTACCAGCAGCAGTTGGCCTTTGCGCACGTGCTCACCTGTGCTCACGCGCACAGCAACGATGGCCCCGTCCATCGGCGCCTTGACCGTGCTGCTTTGCACGTCGGCCTGACGGCTGGCGGCCTGATGAGTGCGGTTGGTTACGTGCAAGCCCGGCAGCCACAGTTGGTCGCCGTCGAGGTGGTAGGCGACGCGACGCCGAATGCCGTTGAGCACCACGGTGGCGTAGTGGCCGTCGGTGGTGAGTGCCAGCGGGGCGAGAGGCACGTTGTGGATTTCGTCGTTGACCTCCAGGCGGTAAGTGCCCGCGACGTTGGCGTTGTTGCGCCAGCCGGCCAGGCTTTGGGGATGGTGGTCGGCGCTGTGTTGATAGAACAGTGCGGCGGCCAGGCTGAGCTGCTCGACGGACACCGGCTGGCGCTGGATGTGGTCGAAGTGTTCGGCGATAAACCCGGTGCTGAAGTCACCGCGGATAAAATCCTCGTGCTTGAGCAAGTCCGCCAGGAATCGTTGGTTGGTGGTCACGCCCAGCAACAGCGTGTCTTCCACCGCACGCAGCAGTTTGCGCCGTGCTTCCTCACGGGTGGCGCCGTGGGCGATGAGCTTGCCGAGCATCGGGTCATAGAACGGGCTGATGCGCTGGCCTGCGCACACGCCATGGTCAATGCGCACGCCCGCCGCCGGTTGCCAGCGCAGCACATCACCGGTTTGCGGCAGGAAGCCCTGGGCCGGGTCTTCGGCGTACAGGCGCACTTCCATGGCATGGCCGCTCAGGGTCACGTCCGCTTGCGTCAGCGGCAGGGGCTGGCCGGCGGCGATCTGCAATTGCCAGTCCACCAGGTCAAGGCCGGTGATCAGCTCGGTGACCGGGTGTTCCACTTGCAGGCGGGTGTTCA
Organism: Pseudomonas acericola (SeqCode); assembly: GCF_053456465.1. Classification (NCBI taxonomy): domain Bacteria; kingdom Pseudomonadati; phylum Pseudomonadota; class Gammaproteobacteria; order Pseudomonadales; family Pseudomonadaceae; genus Pseudomonas; species Pseudomonas acericola (SeqCode). The sequence continues at coordinate 765,556 of NZ_JBRFJB010000001.1, forward strand.
TTTCCAGGAAGTAGAACTGGCCGTTGCGGTCGAGCAGAAATTCCACGGTGCCCGCGCCGACGTACTGCACTGCGCGCCCGGCTTTCAAGGCGGCTTCGCCCATGGCGTGGCGCAGCTCGGGCGTCATCACCGGGCAGGGCGCTTCTTCGATGATTTTTTGGTGACGGCGCTGGATTGAACAGTCGCGCTCGCCGAGGTAGATCAGTTGGCCTTGGCTGTCGCCGAACAGCTGGATTTCGACGTGGCGCGGGTCGATCAGCGCTTGCTCGAGGATCAGTTCGTCGCTGCCAAACGCGTTTTTCGCTTCGGAGCGCGCCGTGTGCAGGTTCTCTAGCAAGGCGTCGGCCGTGTGCACCAGGCGCATGCCCCGTCCGCCGCCGCCAGCGCTGGCCTTGATCATCAGCGGGTAGCCGATGCGTTCGGCTTCGTGTTGCAGGGTGGCGTCGTCCTGGGCGCCGCCTTGGTAGCCGGCGATGCATGGCACGCCGGCGTCGAGCATGGCGAGCTTGGACAGGCGCTTGCTGCCCATCAGCTCGATGGCCGCGACGCTGGGGCCGATGAAGGTCAGGCCGGCGGCCAAGCAGGCGCGGGCGAAGTCGGGGTTTTCCGAGAGGAAGCCGTAGCCGGGGTGGATCGCGTCGGCGCCGGTTATGCGCGCCGCTTCGAGAATCGCCGCGCTATTCAGATAAGACTGTTGCACGGGCGCGGGGCCGATGGGCACGGCTTCGTCGGCCATCTGCACATGCAGGGCCTGGGCGTCGGCGTCGCTGTACACGGCCACGGTGCGGTAGCCCAGGGCCTGGGCGGTGCGCTGGATGCGGCAGGCGATTTCGCCGCGGTTGGCGATGAGGATTTTGCTGAATGCGGGCATGGGGTTATTCCTCAGGTGATGGGGTGTTTGTTCGGGCCTCATCGCAGGCAAGCCAGCTCCCACACTTGACTGTATTCACAAATAGAAATCTGTGAACCCAATCCAATGTGGGAGCTGGCTTGCCTGCGATGACGTCATTTGCACCACCCCGGCTTACGCTTCTGCACAAACGCCTGCGTCCCCTCAATCCCTTCTTCACCGCGCACCGCCTCGGCAAACCACTGCGCACCGCGATCCAACACGTCCCCAAGCGGCTCATCCACACTGGCCAGCAACAACGCCTTGGTCCGCCCATTCGCCCCCGGCGCACACCGCAGGACCTGCCCCAGCACCTCATCCAACCGCTCGGCCAACGCCTGCGGATCACGCTCGGTAAAGTGCACCACGCCCAACCGCTGCGCCTCCACGCCATCAAACCGCGCCGCCGTCAGCGCCAGTCGGCGGGCCTGGGTCAGCCCGATGCGCTTGACCACAAACGGCGCAATCTGCGCCGGCAACAAGCCCAGGCCTGTTTCCGGCAAGCCGAACTGCGCCTGGTGATCGGCAATCGCAATATCACTCACGCAGGCCAAGCCAAACCCGCCGCCGAGCACTGCGCCTTGCAGCAGCACGATCACCACCTGGGGCACCGCTTCGACGGCTTGCAGCAAGGTGCCGAACGCGCGGTTCAGCGCCTGCAATTGGTCGCCGGCGTTGACCAGGTCCTTCACATCCGCCCCGGCGCAGAAGTGCCCGCCGGCGCCGCTGATGACCACGGCGCGCGTGCGGCCATCCAACTGCGCCAATACCTCGTGCAGTTCGTTGACCATTTCCAGGCTCATCGCATTGCGGCATCCGGGCCGGTTGAGGGTGATGTGCAGCACGCCGTTGTGCGGTTCCAGCAGCAAGGTGTTCATGGCTTTTTCCCCGGCAGAGTGCCCATCAGTTTGCAGATGATGCCCAGCATGATTTCGTCGGCACCGCCGCCAATCGACACCAGCCGCACATCGCGGTAGGCGCGCGCCACCGGGTTGTCCCACATAAAGCCCATGCCGCCCCAGTATTGCAGGCAACTGTCGCTGACTTCACGGCCCAGGCGCCCGGCCTTGAGCTTGGCCATGGAGGCCAGGCGGGTCACGTCCTGGCCCTTGATGTACTGCTCGGTGGCCTGGTACACCAGCGCGCGCAGGCATTCGATTTCGGTGGACAGTTCAGCCAGGCGGAAGTGGATGACCTGGTTGTCGATCAGCGCCTTGCCGAAGGTCTGGCGTTCCTTGCAGTACGCGATGGTGCTGTCGATGCAGTACTCCAGGCCCTTGATCATATTGGCCGCGCCAAACAGGCGTTCTTCCTGGAATTGCAGCATCTGCATCATGAAGCCCGCGCCTTCGTGGCCGATGCGGTTGCGTTGCGGCACGCGCACGTCGTCGAAAAACACCTGGGCGGTCTCGGAGCTGTGCATGCCGAGTTTTTCCAGGGGCGGGCTGACGCTGATGCCGGGTGTGTTCATCGGCACCATGATCAGCGACTTATTGATATGGGGCTTGTCGTCGGAGGTGTTGGCCAGCAGGCAGATAAAGTCGGCGCTGGGGGAGTTGGTGATCCACATCTTGCTGCCGTTGATCACGTAATCGCCGCCGTCCTTACGCGCATGGGTCTTGAGCCCGGCCACATCGGAACCGGCGCCGACTTCCGAGACGCCAATGCAGCCGACCTGCTCGCCGCTGATGGCCGGGCGCAGGAATTCGTCGCGCAGTTCATCGCTGCCGAAGCGGGCGAGGGCGGGGGTGCACATATCGGTCTGCACGCCGATGGCCATGGGGATGCCGCCGCAGCGGATGCTGCCGAACTCTTCGGCGACGACGATGGAGTAGCTGTAGTCCAGGCCCATGCCGCCGAATTGTTCCGGCTTGGAGATGCCCAGCAGGCCGAGGTCGCCGGCCTTGCGGAAGATCTCGTGGATGGGGAAGCGCCCGGCTTTTTCCCATTCGTCCACGTAGGGGTTGATCTCGCGATCGACGAAGGCGCGCACGGTGCGGCGCAGTTCCTGGTGTTCTTGGGTAAAGAGCATTTTTATTGTTCTCCGGTTAGAAACGCGCCACACCAAAACTGTTGGGTTGCAACTCGCGCACGTCGGCCTCGTGGCAGATATCCAGCAACAAGCCGAGCAGGGTGCGGGTGTCTCGTGGATCAATCAGCCCGTCGTCCCACAGGTTGGCACTGCCGTACAGCGCGGTGGACTGGCTGTCGAGCTTCTGCGCGGTGACCTGCTCCAGCATGTCCAGCACCTTGGGGTCGGGCACCAGCCCGTTTTTCAACTGCTTGGCCTCGGTGACAATCCGCAGCACCTTGCCCGCCTGCGCGCCGCCCATCACGGCCGTGCGGCTGTTGGGCCAGGCGAAGATAAAGCGCGGGTCCAGGCCACGGCCGCACATCGCATAGTTGCCGGCGCCATAGGAGCCGCCGACCACAATCGTCAGTTTAGGCACCCGCGCATTCGCCACCGCCTGGATCATCTTCGCGCCGTGCTTGATCACGCCTTGTTGCTCCGACTCGGTGCCGACCATGAAGCCGGTGGTGTTGTGCAGGAACAGCAGCGGCGTGCGGCTCTGGTCGCACAGTTGGATAAATTGTGCGGCCTTGCTCGCGCCCTTGGGCGTGATCGGGCCGTTGTTGCCGATCACGCCGACGGCGTGGCCGTGGATGTGCAGATGGCCGCAGACGGTGTGGGCGTCGAACTCGCTTTTGAAGTCGAGGAAGTTCGACGCGTCCGCCAGGCGCGCGAGGATTTCACGCACGTCATAGGGCTTTTTCGGGTCGTCGGGGATCAGGCCCAGCAGGTCTTCGATGGGGTATAGCGGTTCGCGGTAGGTGCGCTTTACCGGTGCTGGAAGGCGGTCGTTCCACGGCAAGGCGCTGACGATTTCACGCGCGATGCGCACGCCGTCCGCGTCGTTTTCCGCGAGGTACTCAGCGGTGCCGGCGACCTGTGCGTGCATCTCGGCGCCGCCCAGTGCTTCATCCGTCGCCACTTCGCCGGTCGCGGCTTTGAGCAACGGCGGCCCGGCGAGGAACAGCTTGGCCTTGCCCCGCACCACCACCACGTAATCCGACAGCCCCGGCTGATACGCCCCGCCCGCCGTGGCCGAGCCGTGCACCACGGTGATTTGCGGCAAGCCCATGGCCGACAGGCGTGCCTGGTTGGCAAAGCTGCGTGCGCCTTCGACGAAAATCTCGGCGGCGTAGTTGAGGTTGGCGCCGCCGCTTTCGGCCAGGGTCACCACCGGCAGTTTGTTTTCCAGGGCAATCTGTTGCAGGCGCAGGGACTTTTTCAGGCCGCTGGGGGAAATCGTGCCGCCCTTGATTGCGCTGTTGTTGGCCACCACCAGCATGCGCACGCCGCTGACGTAACCGATGCCGGCGATCAAGCCACCGCCGGCGGCGCTGCCGTCCTTGTCGTCGTGCAGCTTGTAGCCGGCCAGGCTGGCCAGTTCGAGGAACGGCGCGCCGGGGTCCAGCAGCAGGTTGAGGCGGTCACGAGGCAGCAATTGGCCGCGCTGGTCGAACTTGGCGCGGGCTTCTTCGGCCTTGTCCAGCAGGTTCTGCTCCAGCTGGTGCAGGTGCTGGATGCCGATCAGCATGGCCTCGCGGTTCTGCGCGAACTGGGCGCTGTGGGGGTCGATCAGGGATTCAATCAGCGGCATGGTTTATTGCTCCGCCTTGAGCACGTCTGGCAAGTACGCGCGGTGAAAGCCATTGAACGGCTCGCTCGGCGGCTGTGCCTTGTGCAATGGCCAGGCGCGGCTGCCGAGGCTGGCGGCGCCGTCGATGCGCAGGGTGCTGCCGCTGATGAAGGCGGCGGCGGGGCTGAGCAGGAAAACGATGGCGGCGCTGACTTCTGATTCGGTGCCGATGCGCTTGAGCGGCACATGCTCGCGCAGGGTGGGGATCACGGCCTTGAAGGCGCCTTCGTAGGTGTCCATGCCGCTGGAGGCAATCCAGCCTGGCGCCACGGCGTTGACCCGCACACCGGCGTAGCCCCACTCAAACGCGGCGGTCTTGGTGAAGTTGTCCATGCCCGAGCGCGCCGCCCCCGAGTGGCCCATGCCGGGCATGCCGCCCCACATGTCGGCGAGCATGTTGACGATGGCGCCGCCGTGTTTGCTCATCGACTGGTTGAACACTTCCCGCGCCATCAGGAAACCACCGACGAGGTTGGTGCGCAGCACGGTTTCAAAGCCTTTTTGATTGATCGACGCCAGCGGTGACGGGTATTGACCGCCGGCGTTGTTCACCAGGCCGTGGATCGGCCCGTGGTCGTTGAGGATTTGCGTGACCAGCGCCTTCACCGCTTCTTCGTCGCGAATATCGCAGGCCTGCCAATGGGCGTTGCCGCCATCTTCGGCAATTTCGGCGGCGACGGTTTGCAGTTTCTCGGGCTTGCGCCCCACCAGAATCACCTGGGCGCCGAGGGCCGCCAGTTCATGGGCGGTGCAACGGCCAATGCCGCTGCCGCCACCGGTGACAATCACGGTGTGCCCCTGGAACAGGTCGGCTTTGAAGATCGAGTCGAAGGCCACGGCAAGGCTCCTGTCAGTTGAGTTGATCGGCGAGGTGTTGCGGCACGGCGATGGGGATTTCCAGCAACTGCTGGGCGAACGCCTTGCCTTGCGGGTCGATGCGCAGGCTGGCGATACCGCCGCCACCCAGGGCGTTTTCCAAGAGAAAGTTGAGGCTGTGGCTGCCGGGCAGGTACCAGCGTTCGACGCGGCCGTGCAGCGGGTCGAGCACGTGGTTCATCCAGTCGACGATCACTGCGGGCGTCAGCGCTTCGGCGATCCACGGCAAGTATTCGGGCGCGCGGGCGATCACCCCGATATTGCTGTGGTTGCCCTTGTCGCCGGAGCGCGCCACGGCGAGTTTGACCAGGGGCACGCTGGCGTCGGCAAGGCCTTGGGGTTGGGGCGGATCGATGGCGGCGGTGGGTGTATTCAGTTGGTGGGCGATGGGCAGCGCAACGATGTGGCGCTCGCCCTGGAAATCGATCACTGGCGCACAGAAGGTTTTATCCACCAGGAATGAAAACAGGCGAATCAACGGATACACGGTGGGCCGCCCACCGACAATCCCGGTCAGCCCCGGCGCCATGCCCGTGGCAGCCTGGGCGATCTCGCGGGCAAACAACACCAGTGCCTGTTTGTTGGGGTGGCGTACCGCGAGCTTCACCACCACTTCGCGGCAATCGTGGCGCCGTGCATGGGCGCCATAGGTCGCTTCGCTGCCGAGCAGTTCGATATTGACTTCGGTGTAGGGCGCCCAGCCGCGCTGGCTGAACAGTTCGGCGGTCTTGTCGATGATCGCCTGGCTGACCCGCTCGGCCTTGGCCACGGCGTCGATCCCGGAGATCAGGCAACTGGCGGTGCAACGAAAACCGTCCGGGTAGGTGGCGCTGACCTTGTACTGGTCGGTCGGTGGCAGGCCCTTGGCGCCGTGCAGGTGCACGCGGTTTTCGCCCTGCTGTTGCAAGGTGACCTGGCTGAAGTCGCAGATCACATCCGGCAGCAGATAGGCGCGCGGGTCGCCAATCTCATACAACAGCTGTTCGGCCACGCTCAGCTCGCTGATCAGCCCGCCTGTGCCCGCGACTTTGCTCACGGTGAACGCGCCGTCGGCACTGACTTCGACGATGGGGAAGCCGATGTGTGCGTAGTCCGGCACGTCGCGCCAATCGGTGAAGTTGCCGCCGGTGCACTGCGCGCCGCATTCGATGATATGCCCGGCCAGGGCGGCTTGGGCGAGGCGGTCGTAGTCGTGCCAGGACCAAGCGAAGGCATGCACCAGGGCGCCGCTGACCACGGCGCTGTCCACCACGCGGCCGGTGATGACGATGTCGGCGCCCAGCTCCAGCGCAGCGGCAATGCCCGGCGCGCCGAGGTAGGCATTGGCGGACACGCACACGGGCGGCAGGGGCGCGCCGTTGAACATGTCGGTGATGCCGTGGAGTTTTTTGAGTTCGGGTTGCAGGTCATCGCCCAGCAGTACGGCGATTTTCAGCGCGATGCCGGCCTTGTCACAGGCCGCTTGCAGGGCGGCGGCACAGGCTTGGGGATGGATGCCGCCTGCGTTGCTGATCACACGAATGCCTTGGCGCTGGATGTCGGCCAGCAGCGGCGTGAGCACCTCGACGAAATCCGTGGCATAGCCGGCCTGCGGGTCTTTCATCCGCGCGCCGGCGAGGATCGACATCGTCACCTCCGCCAGGTAGTCGAATACCAGGTAGTCCAGCGCGCCGCCGTGCACCAACTGGGCGGCGGCGGTGCAGGTGTCGCCCCAAAAGGCGCTGGCGCAGCCGATACGAACCGTGTCACGCATGAGAAATCCTTCCTCTGATGGCTGTTGCCGAGACTACCAAGCAAGCGCTTGGTCTGTAAACTCCAGAAACAGATTTTGCCCAAGCGCTTGCTTGGGTGGCGGCCACGGCCTAAATTGCCGGCCAAGATGTCAGTAGAAGTAGAGGAGAGTGGCATGGATGAGCACAAAGCCCTGCGGGTGATGCGCACCATGGTCGATGGCGGCCAGTTGACCGACCCCGACAGTGCCCGGGGCAAGTTGCTGCAAACGGCGGCGCACCTGTTCCGCAACAAAGGCTTCGAGCGCACCACCGTGCGTGATCTGGCGAGTGCCGTGGGCATTCAGTCCGGGAGCATTTTTCATCACTTCAAGAGCAAGGACGAGATCCTGCGGGCAGTGATGGAAGAAACCATCCACTACAACACTGCGATGATGCGCGCCTCCCTCGAAGAAGCGCGCGACGTGCGCGAGCGCGTGCTGGCGCTGATCCGCTGCGAATTGCAATCGATCATGGGCGGCAGCGGCGAGGCCATGGCGGTGCTGGTGTACGAGTGGCGCTCGTTGTCTGCCGAAGGCCAGGCGCAGGTGCTGGCGCTGCGTGATGTGTACGAAGATATCTGGTTGCAGGTGCTGGGCGAGGCCAAGGCGGCCGGCTATATCCGGGGCGACGTGTTTATCACCCGGCGCTTTCTCACCGGGGCATTGTCCTGGACCACGACGTGGTTTCGTGCCGAAGGCAGCCTGACCCTGGAGCAGTTGGCCGAAGAAGCGCTGCTGATGGTGCTTAAAGCCGATTGATGAGCAAGCTATTAATTTGACGGTGGAAAGTTGTCTCTCCCGACAAAAACGCCTAGCTTATCGCCATCAGAGTATTCAACGGTGTGTGCCTCAATGTTTTCGCCATGGCGGCTGGCTGCAGGAGTTACCTTTTTGGCACTGGGCAGCGCGTGGTGGGTGCCGGCTTCGGCTGCGCAATTGGTGAGGATCGGCGCGGCGCACTTCCCGCCCTACACCGTGCGCCCAGAGCAAGGCGCTGACACCGGCTTGCTGCCGCAACTGGTGGAGGCCCTGAATACCTCGCAGAGCGACTACCAGTTTGTGCTGGTGCCCACCTCCATTCCGCGCCGCTTCCGTGATTTCGAGCAGGGCCGGGTCGATATGGCTATCTTCGAAAATCCCGAATGGGGCTGGCAGAAAATTGCCCACACCAGCGTCGACATGGGCCTGGAGGATGCGGAAGTGTTCGTCGCCCAGCGTGAGCCCGGGCGCGAGCAGGGCTATTTCGCCGACCTGGCAGGCAAACGCCTGGCGGTGTTCAGCGGTTATCACTACGCCTTCGCCAACTTCAACCCCGACCCCAAGTACATGGCCGAACACTTCAACGCCACGTTGACCTATTCCCATGACAGCAACTTGCTGATGGTCGCGCGCGGGCGCGCCGACATTGCGCTGGTGACGCGTTCGTACCTGAGTGATTTCATGGTGCGCAATGCGGACATGGCGGGGCAGTTTTTGGTGTCGGAGCGTATCGACCAGGTGTATCACCACTACGCGTTGCTGCGGCCCAAGGCGCCGATCACCGCCGAGGCGTTTGCCGGGTTGCTCAAGCGGTTGCGGGAAAACGGCGAGATGTTGAAGATTTTCGAGCCGTATCGCATTGACGTCATGCCAACGCCCTGACCGGGTTATCACAAATCCAAATGTGGGAGCGGGCTTGCCCGCGATAGCGGTGGTTCAGTCAACACATCGGTGGCTGACAGACTGCTATCGCGGGCAAGCCCGCTCCCACATTGGGTTCCCCTGCATTGGGTGCCGTGGTGTGTTCAGACCCGCCGCGCAAACGTATCGCTATGGCTGCCCGACACCTTGCGGCAATGCACCAGCGCATCGCGGATCATGAAGTTGACCAGGGTCGGCGACACGCCCAATTCCTTGGCGATGTCCTTTTGCGGCACGCCGTGCAGGCGGTACATCTCGAACGCGTAGCGGGTGCGCTGGGGCAGCTCCGTCAGGGCGTCGGCGATGTTTTCCAGGGTGCTGAAATTGATGTGCGAGGTTTCCGGTGAAGCGCCGTGAATAACCACATTCAAGCCTTCCTCTTCCGTGCCGGAGTATTTGAGCTCCAGGGCCTGCTTGCGATAGTGATCGATCGCCAGGTTGCGCACGATCTGAAACAGATAGCTCAATTGGGCCTTGAACGATGAGGTGATCGTCGGCGCCGATTGCAGTCGGAAGTAGGCGTCCTGCACTACGTCTTCGGCGCGGGAGCGGCACCCGGTAATACGTGCCGCGATCTTCACCAGGATCAGTCGATTGTCGACAAAAGCCTGGAGAAGAGGTGAGTCGCACCTGCCTGTGGATACTTGTTCCGTCATGGAAAATCACCTTGTCGCAAAGAGGTTGGGGGAGGGCGTCCTTGCTGAGGCCTCCTACACATCGGGCAACAAATTATGCTTAATGATAATGATTGTCAAATGAGAAGACGAACTAATCTTATGCTTTCTGGTTCGCTGTGAACCACCTCTCGCGCAAAGCCTGCGACTAATTATTTGCCCGCTCCGTCCGTTCTCTTGGGTGACAGGTCCGTTCGTAAAACGGCCATGGATCAGCACCCGCAGGAGGGCGAAATGGGTTTCTATCGTGCATACAGCGTGTTTCAGTGTGGAGTACTCGCCGGATGAGTACGCCGACGTCCCTGCGCTTGTTTTGCCTGCCCTATTCGGGCGCCAGCGCCATGGTCTATGCCCGCTGGCGCCGGGCGATGCCGGCGTGGTTGCAGGTGTGCCCGCTGGAATTGCCCGGGCGTGGCATGCGTATGGACGAGCCGTTGCAGCGCGATATCAAGGCCCTGGCGGCGCAGCTCGCCGACGAGATCGGCCGCGAGCTCAACGGCCCTTACGCCTTGTTTGGCCACAGCCTCGGCGGCCTGCTGGCCTTCGAACTGGCCCACGCCCTGCGCGCCCGCAACCTGCCGGCGCCCCTTGCGTTGTTTGCCTCCGGCACGGCGGGCCCGGCGCGGCGCGATGTCAGTGAATACGCCATCGAAAAGACCGACGCCCAACTGCTCGCCCGCCTGCGCGAACTGCAAGGCACCGCTGAAGAGGCCCTGGCCAACCCCGAACTGATGGCGCTGATGCTGCCGATCCTGCGTGCGGATTTTCTGCTCTGCGGCAGCTTCACCTACGGCGAGCGCGCGCCGTTGCGCCTGCCGATCCACGTGTTCGGCGGCAAGCAAGACAGCGTGCGCGCCGATCAGTTGCTCGACTGGCAGGACGACGCCGCCAGCGGCTTCTCCCTGGACATGTTCGACGGCCACCACTTCTTCCTCGTGCAGCACGAAAGCGCCGTGCTGCGCTGCATCCGTCGTTATGCCGACGAGCACCTGGCCCGCTGGCGCAATGACGCGGCGCGGCAATTGATCGCCGGCTGAACGCACCCGACTTCCCGAATTTCCCGTAAGCCGATTTCAGGCAGGAACCCCATGATGGACGCCTTCGAACTTCCCCGTACCCTGGTCCAGTCCCTTCAACGTCGCGCCGCGCAGACTCCGGACCAGGTGGCTCTGCGCTTCCTCGCCGAGTCCGCCGAGCACAGCGTCGTGCTCAGTTACCGTGACCTCGACCAGCGTGCCCGCAGCATCGCCGCCGCCTTGCAGGCCAACGCCGAGCTGGGCGACCGCGCGGTGCTGTTGTTTCCCAGCGGTCCGGACTATGTCGTGGCGTTTTTCGGTTGCCTGTACGCCGGGGTGATCGCGGTGCCGGCCTATCCGCCGGAGTCCACCCGTCGCCATCACCAGGAGCGCCTGCTGTCGATCATCAGCGATGCCGAGCCGCGCCTGTTGCTGACCATCGCCAGCCTCGCCGAAGGCTTGTCGCAGATTGAAAACGCACCGCCGGTGTTAAGCGTCGACAGCCTCGAAACGGTGGGCGACTGGATCGCCCCCGACCTGCAACCCGACGACATCGCCTTCCTGCAATACACCTCCGGCTCCACCGCCTTGCCCAAAGGCGTGCAAGTCAGCCACGGCAACCTGGTGGCCAACGAAGTGCTGATCCGCCGCGGCTTTGGCATCGACCTCAACCCCGACGACGTGATCGTCAGCTGGCTGCCGCTGTACCACGACATGGGCCTGATCGGCGGCCTGCTGCAACCGATTTTCAGCGGCGTGCCCTGCGTGCTGATGTCGCCGGCGTACTTCCTTGGCCGGCCGTTGCGCTGGCTCGAAGCGATCAGCGAGTACGGCGGCACCATCAGCGGCGGCCCGGATTTCGCCTACCGCCTGTGCAGCGAGCGGGTCAGCGAATCGGCCCTCGAACGCTTGGACTTGAGCAAATGGCGCGTGGCCTACTCCGGCTCCGAACCGATCCGCCTCGACACCCTGGAGCGCTTCGCCGAGAAGTTCGCCGTGTGTGGTTTTACCTCGGACAACTTCTTCGCCTCCTACGGGCTGGCCGAGGCAACGTTGTTTGTCGCCGGCGGCAAACGTGGCCATGGCATCCCCGCGCTGCGCGTGGATGAGCAAGCGCTGGCGGCCAACCGCGCCGAGCCGGGGCAGGGCAGTGCGATCATGAGTTGCGGCACCAGCCAACCGGATCACGCGGTGCTGATTGCCGATCCGCACACCCTCGCAGAACTGCCGGACAACTGCGTCGGTGAACTCTGGGCCACCGGCCCCAGCATCGCCCACGGCTACTGGCGCAACCCCGAAGCCACGGCCAAAACCTTTGTGCAACACGCCGGCCGCACCTGGCTGCGCACCGGCGACCTCGGGTTTATCCGCTTTGGCGAGGTGTACATCACCGGGCGCCTGAAAGACCTGTTGATCGTGCGCGGCCACAACCTGTATCCGCAGGACATTGAGCAGACCATCGAGCGCGAAGTGGAGGTGGTGCGCAAAGGCCGGGTCGCGGCGTTCGCGGTGAATGACGGCGGCCTGGAAGGCATCGGCATCGCGGCGGAGATCAGCCGCAGCGTGCAGAAAATCCTCACGCCCGAGGCGCTGATCAAGGCGATCCGCCAAGCCGTCGCCGAGGCTTATCAAGAAGCGCCTTGCGTGGTGGTGTTGCTCAACCCCGGCGCGCTGCCGAAGACTTCCAGCGGCAAGGTGCAGCGCGCGGCGTGTGGCCTGCGCCATGCGGACGGTAGCCTCGACAGCTACGCGCAGTTCCCCGACCTGCAAGCGTGCGTCACTGGCGCGGCGCTGGAATCCGCGCTGCAAAACCAGATCGCCGCGATCTGGTGTGAACAGCTGCACCTGGCAACGGTGGCCGCCGACGATCACTTCTTCCTGCTCGGCGGCAACTCCATCACCGCCACCCAGGTGATTGCCCGCCTGCGTGAAACCCTCGGCCTGGAGCTGAACCTGCGTCTGTTGTTCGAAGCGCCGACGCTCGCGACCTTTGCTGCCAGCGTCGCGCAATTGCAGCACGACGGCGGCGTCGCCCAAGGCGCTATCCAGCGCCTGTCGCGCCAGGAAGAGCTGCCGCAATCCCTGGCGCAAAACCGCCTGTGGATCACCTGGCAACTCGACCCCCACGGCAGCGCCTACACCATCCCCGGCGCCCTGCGCCTGCGCGGTGAGCTGGACGAAGACGCGGTGCGCCAAAGCTTCCAGCACCTGATCCAACGCCACGAAGCGCTGCGCACGCGTTTCTACGAACGCGACGGCCAAGCCTTCCAGCGCGTCGACCCCCGCACCGATTTCGACCTGCAACTCATCGACCTCAGCGACCTGCCCAGCGCCGAGCGCGAAGCCCGTGCGCAACAGATCCGCGAGGACGAAGCACGCACCCAGTTCGACCTGGAGAAAGGCCCGCTGCTGTGGGTAACGCTGGTGCGCCTCGACGATGAAGATCACCAGTTGCTGGTGACCCTGCACCACATCATCGCCGATGGCTGGTCGCTGAATATTCTGATCGACGAGTTCTCGCGCCTATACGCCGCCGCGTCCCAAGGCCAAACCCTGGAACTGCCGTCACTGGCGCTGCAATACGCCGACTACGGCAGCTGGCAGCGCCAATGGCTGGCCGAAGGTGAAGGCCAGCGCCAATTGGCGTACTGGAAAAACCAGTTGGGTGAAGAGCATCCAACGCTCAGTTTGGCGACCGACCACCCGCGCACGTCGCAGCATATTCACAGCGCCTCGCGCCACAGCGTGCGCCTGGACGCGCGCCTCAGCGCCGCGATCCGCCAGACCGCCCAGGCCAACGAGGCTACGCCGTTCATGCTGTTGCTCGCGGCGTTCCAGACCCTGCTCTACCGCTACAGCGGCCAGCGTGACATCCGCATCGGCGTGCCCAACGCCAACCGCCCGCGCCAGGAAACCCAGGGCCTGATCGGCTTTTTTATCAACACCCAGGTACTGCGCGCCGAGCTGGATGGACGGCTGGCGTTCAACCAATTATTGGCTGCCACCCGCGAGACCACATTGGGCGCCCAAGCCCATCAGGACCTGCCGTTCGAACAACTGCTGGAAGCCTTCCCCCAGGCTCGTGAACAAGGCCTGTTCCAGGTCATGTTCAACCACCAGCAACGCGACCTCAGCGCCTTGCGCCGCCTGCCGGGGATGCTCGCCGACGAGCTGGCGTGGCACAGCCGCGAAGCCAAGTTCGACCTGCAACTGCACAGCGAAGAAGACCGCAACGGGCGCCTGAGCCTGTCGTTCGACTACGCCGATGAACTGTTTGATAGCGCGACTATCGAGCGTCTGGCCGAACACTTCGTCAACCTGCTGCACGCCGTGTGCGAACAACCGCAACAGGCCATCGGTGACCTCCCGCTGATGCAACAACAACCGCAACCGTGGGGCGAAGCGCCGTGTGCGCCAGCCCAGCAATGGCTGCCCGATTTGCTCAACGCCCAGGCCTCGGACCACTCCGCGCTGGTCTGGCAAGACGGCAGCCTGAGCTTCGCCCAACTGCACACCCAGGCCAATCGCCTGGCCCATTATCTGCGCGACAAAGGCGTCGGCCCGGACGTGTGCGTGGCCATCGCCGCCGAGCGTTCGCCGCAACTGCTGATCGGCCTGCTCGCCATCATCAAGGCCGGCGGCGCCTACGTGCCGCTGGACCCGGATTACCCCGCCGAACGCCTGGCCTACATGCTCAACGACAGCGGCGTCGAACTGCTGCTGACCCAGACCTCGCTGCTGGAGCAACTGCCCGCCGCCGAAGGCGTGTGCGTGATCGCCATGGACAGCCTGCACCTCGACAGCTGGCCCACCCAGCCACCGGGCCTGCACCTGCACGGTGACAACCTCGCCTACGTGATCTACACCTCCGGCTCCACTGGCCAGCCCAAGGGCGTGGGCAACACCCATGCGGCCCTGGCCGAGCGCTTGCAGTGGATGCAGGCCACTTATCAACTCAACGAAACCGACGTGCTGATGCAAAAGGCACCGATCAGTTTCGACGTGTCGGTGTGGGAGTGCTTCTGGCCGCTGATCACGGGCTGCCGCCTGGTGTTGGCCGGCCCCGGCGAGCATCGCGACCCGCACCGTATCGCGCAGTTGGTGCAGCAACACGGCGTGACCACGCTGCACTTCGTGCCGCCATTGTTGCAGCTGTTTATCGACGAGCCGCTGGCGGCCGAATGCACCAGCCTGCGCCGCCTGTTCTCCGGTGGCGAAGCCTTGCCCGCCGAGTTGCGCAACCGCGTGTTGGCGCAGTTGCCGGCGGTGCAGTTGCACAACCGCTACGGTCCGACGGAAACCGCGATCAACGTCACCCACTGGCACTGCCGCGCCGAGGACGGCGAGCGTTCGCCGATTGGCCGGCCGCTGGGCAATGTGATCTGCCGCGTGCTGGATGAACACCTCAACCTGCTGCCCCTCGGCGTGCCGGGTGAGCTGTGCATCGGTGGCATCGGCCTGGCGCGGGGTTATCTGGGTCGTGCCGGTTTGACCGCCGAACGTTTTATCGCTGACCCGCTGGGCGAGGAGGGCGCACGCCTGTATCGCACTGGCGACCGTGTGCGCTGGAATGCCGACGGCGTGCTCGAATACCTCGGCCGCCTCGATCAGCAGGTCAAGCTGCGCGGCTTCCGAGTCGAACCGGAAGAAATCGAAGCGCGCCTGCTGGCCCTCGATGGCATCGCCCAAGCCGTGGTGCTGGTGCGGGATGCGCAGTTGATCGGCTACTACACTGCCCACAGCGATTTGAACGAAGAGGACGTGAAAACCGCCCTGGCCGCCGAGCTGCCGGAGTACATGGTGCCCGCGCTGCTGATGCGTCTGGACGCCATGCCCCTGAGCCCCAGCGGTAAACTGGATCGCCGTGCGCTGCCGGAGCCGGTGTGGCAAACCCGCGAACACGTCGAACCCGAAACGCCGCTGCAACAGCAGATCGCCGCGATCTGGCGCGAAGTCCTCGGCCTGCCACGCATCGGCCTGCGCGATGACTTCTTCGCCCTCGGCGGGCACTCGCTGCTGGCCACGCAAATCATCTCCCGTACCCGCCAGGCCTGCGACGTCGAGCTGCCGCTGCGCACCTTGTTCGAAGCCAGCGAGCTGGGCGCGTTTGCCGAGCAGGTCGGGCTGATCCAGGCCTCGGGCCAGCGCAACCAACAGACCGCCATCGCCAAGGTCGACCGTAGCCAACCGGTGCCGCTGTCCTATTCCCAGCAGCGCATGTGGTTCCTCTGGCAGATGGAACCGGACAGCCCGGCGTACAACGTCGGCGGCATGGCGCGCCTGCGCGGTGTGCTGGATGTGGGGCGTTTCGAGGCGGCGTTGCAGGCCTTGATCATGCGCCACGAAACCCTGCGCACCACCTTCCCCAGTGTCGATGGCGTGGCCTATCAAAAGGTCGCGGCGCAAACCGGCCTGCGCATGGACTGGCAGGATTTCTCGGCGCTGGACGAAACCACGCGCCAACAACGCCTGCAACAGCTGGCCGACCATGAGGCCCACACCCCGTTCAACCTGGAAACCGGCCCGTTGCTGCGCGCCTGCGTGGTCAAGGCCGGCGAACGCGAGCACTACCTGGTGCTGACCCTGCACCACATCGTCACCGAAGGCTGGGCCATGGACATATTTGCCCGTGAACTCAGCGCGCTCTACGAAGCCTTCATCGACGAGCGCGCCTCGCCACTGGCGCCGTTGCCGGTGCAATACCTCGACTACAGCGTGTGGCAGCGCCAGTGGCTGGAATCCGGCGAACGCCAGCGCCAACTGGACTACTGGACCGCGCAACTGGGCCACGAACATCCGTTGCTGGAGCTGCCCGGCGATCGCCCACGCCCGCCGGTGCAAAGCCACCGGGGCGAGTTGTACCGCTTCGATTTGAGCGACGAGCTGGCCGCCCGCGTGCGTGCCTTCAACGCCGAGCGCGGCCTGACCCTGTTCATGACCATGACCGCGACCCTGGCCGTGTTGCTCTACCGCTACAGCGGCCAGACCGACCTGCGCATCGGCGCGCCGGTGGCCAACCGCATCCGCCCGGAAAGCGAAGGGCTGATCGGCGCGTTCCTCAACACCCAGGTGCTGCGCTGCCAGCTCAGCGGGCAGATGAATGTCGGCGAATTGTTTGAGCAGGTGCGCCACACGGTGATCGAAGGCCAGTCCCACCAGGACCTGCCGTTCGACCACTTGGTCGAAGCCCTGCAACCCCCGCGCAGTGCGGCGTACAACCCGCTGTTCCAGGTGATGTGCAACGTGCAGCGCTGGGAATTCCAGCAGAGCCGCGAACTGGCCGGTATGACCGTCGAGTACTTGGCCAACGATGCCCGCGCAACCAAGTTCGATCTCAACCTGGAAGTCACCGACCTCGACCATCGCCTGGGTTGCTGCCTGACCTACAGCACCGATTTGTTCGATGAGCCGCGCATTGAGCGCATGGCCGAACATTGGCGCAACTTGCTGGAAGCATTGATTGCCGACCCACAGCAGCGCCTCAGCGAACTGCCATTGCTCAGCGCCGCCGAGCAACGCGCGTTGCAGGACAGCCTGGGCGTCGAGCACGGCGAGCACCGCCTCGACCAGTGCATCCATCAACTGTTCCGCCAACAGGCGCTGGCCCGTGGCGATGCGCCGGCGCTGACCTTTGCCGGCGTGACCCTCAGCTACCGCGAACTGAACGAACGCGCCAACCGCCTGGCCTGGATGCTGCGTGAGCGCGGCGTCGGCCCGCAGGTGCGCGTCGGCCTGGCGCTGCCGCGTTCCCTGGAGATGGTCATCGGCCTACTGGCGATCCTCAAGGCCGGTGGCGCCTACGTGCCGCTCGACCCGGAATACCCGCTGGACCGCCTGCACTACATGATCGAAGACAGCGACATCGGCCTGCTGCTCAGTGATGCGGCAATGTTCGAAGCCCTCGGCGAACTGCCGGCGACCGTGGCGTGCTGGTGCCTGGAAGATGACTTGCCGGTGCTCGCCAACTACCCGGCGGATGAGTTGCCGTTTATCAATCTGCCGCAGCATCAGGCGTACCTGATCTACACCTCCGGCTCCACCGGCAAGCCGAAAGGCGTGGTGGTGGCCCACGGTGAAATCGCCATGCATTGCCAGGCAGTGATCGAACGTTTCGGCATGCGCCCGGACGATTGCGAGCTGCATTTCTATTCGATCAACTTCGACGCCGCCACCGAGCGTCTGCTGGTGCCGTTGCTCAGCGGCGCGCAGGTGGTCTTGCGTGCCCAGGGGCAGTGGGACGCGGAGGAGATCTGCGCGCTGATTCGCAACCACGGCATCAACATTCTCGGCTTCACGCCGAGCTACGGCAGCCAATTGGCGCAGTGGCTGGCGACCCAGCAGCAGACCTTGCCGGTGCGCATGTGCATCACCGGCGGCGAGGCGCTGACCGGTGAACACTTGCAGCGTATCCGCGCAGCGTTCCAGCCCGAGGTGTTCTTCAACGCCTATGGCCCGACCGAAACCGTGGTGATGCCGCTCGCCAGCCTTGCGCCCGAGCAACTGGAAGAAGGCGCTGGCAGCGTGCCGATCGGCAGCATCATTGGCGACCGCGTGGCGTACATTTTCGACGCCGACCTGGCCTTGGTGCCGCAAGGCGCGACCGGCGAGTTGTACGTCGGCGGCGCGGGTCTGGCGCAGGGCTATCACCAGCGTCCGGGGATGACGGCGGAGCGGTTTGTCGCCGACCCGTTTGCCCGCAATGGCGGGCGCTTGTATCGCACCGGCGACCTGGTGCGCCAGCGCGCCGACGGCTTGGTGGAGTACCTGGGGCGGATTGACCACCAAGTGAAAATCCGTGGTTTTCGTATTGAGCTGGGCGAGATTGAAACCCGCCTGCTGGAACACGAAGCCGTGCGCGAAGCGGTGGTGCTGGCGCTGGATTCGCCAAGCGGTAAGCAGCTGGTGGCGTACCTGGTCAGCGATGCCGACCACGCCACATTGCGCGAAGCGCTCAAGGCCCATCTGAAAGCGCAACTGCCGGACTACATGGTGCCCGCGCACCTGATCGTGCTGGACAGCATGCCGCTGACCGCCAACGGCAAACTCGACCGCCGCGCTTTGCCGCAGCCAGACCCCGAAGCCAATCGCCAACACTACGTGGCGCCGCGCAATGAGCTGGAAAGCACCTTGGCGGCGATCTGGTGCGCGGTGTTGAACGTGCAGCAAGTCGGCCTCGACGATAACTTCTTTGAACTGGGCGGCGACTCGATCCTGTCGATCCAGGTGGTCAGCCGTGCGCGCCAGGCCGGGATCCATTTCAGCCCGCGCGACTTGTTCCAGCACCAGACCGTACAAACCCTGGCCGCCGTGGCCACGCGCTCCGAGCAGGTCACGGCGGAGCAGGGTGTGTTGACCGGCAGCTCGGGCCTTACGCCGATCCAGCACTGGTTCTTCGACACCGAGATTGCCCAGCGCCAGCACTGGAACCAGGCGCTGCTGCTCAAGCCGCTGCAACTGCTCGATCCCCATCGCCTGGAGCAAGCGCTGCTGGCGGTACTGGAACACCACGACGCCCTGCGCCTGAGCTTCACCCCGCGCGATGCGCAGTGGCACGCCGAGCACTTGGCTGTGCCTCAAGGCGGCGTGCTGATGCAGGCGCAAGTGCGTGACATGGCGCAGTGCACCGCGTTGTTCACCGACACCCAACGCAGCCTCGACCTCGAACACGGCCCGCTGCTGCGCGCCTTGCTGGTGGACGGTCCCGAGGGCCAGCAACGCCTGTTGATCGCGATCCATCACCTGGTGGTGGACGGCGTGTCGTGGCGCGTGTTGCTCGAAGATCTGCAAAACGTCTATCGCCAACTGAGCGACGGCCAGTCCGTCAGCCTGCCGGCCAAGACCAGCGCGCTGCGTGACTGGGCCGCGCGTTTGCAGGCGTATGCCGGCAGCGAATCCCTGCGTGAGGAACTCGGCGTGTGGCAGGCGCAGTTGGCCGGGCCTGCGCTCGAGTTGCCGGCAGACCGTCCACACGGCAGCCTGCGCAATCGCGATGCCGACACCGTCAGCGTGCGCCTGGATGCCGAGCACACGCGCCAGTTGCTGCAACAGGCGCCGAGCGCCTATCGCACCCAGGTCAATGACTTGCTGCTGACCGCACTGGCCCGTGTGCTGTGCCGCTGGAGCGGGCAGCCTTCGGCGCTGATCCAACTGGAAGGCCATGGCCGCGAAACCCTGTTCGATGACATCGACCTGACCCGCAGCGTCGGCTGGTTCACCAGTGCTTACCCGCTGCGCCTGACGCCGCAGTTGGAGCAGGGCGCTTCGATCAAGGCGATCAAGGAGCAACTGCGCGGCGTGCCGCACAAAGGCCTGGGTTATGGCGTGTTGCGCTATCTCGCCGACGATGCGATCCAGCAGACCATGACCGCACTGCCGAGCGCCGAGATCACCTTCAACTACCTCGGCCAGTTCGACCAGAGCTTCGGCGGCGCGGCGCTGTTCCACCCGCTGGACGAATCCGCCGGCCTCGCCCATGACCCCGACGCGCCGCTGCCCAACGCCTTGAGCGTCGACAGCCAGGTGTACGGCGGCGAACTGGTGCTGCGCTGGACCTTCAGCCGCGAACGCCACGATCTGCAAACCATCCGCGAGCTGGCCGACGCCTACCTTGCCGAGCTGCACAGCCTGATCGCCCACTGCCTGCGGGACGATGCCGGTGGCCTCACGCCGTCGGACTTCCCGCTGGCGCACCTGACCCAAGCGCAACTGGATGCGTTGCCGGTGCCGACCAGCGCCATCGAAGACGTGTACCCGCTGACGCCGATGCAAGAAGGCCTGCTGCTGCACACCCTGCTGGAACCGGGCACCGGCCTCTACTACATGCAGGACCGCTACCGCATCAACAGCGCTCTGGACCCCGAGCGTTTCGCCCAGGCCTGGCAGGCGGTGATCGCCCGTCATGAAGCCTTGCGTGCGTCGTTCTGCTGGAGCGTCGGCGCCGACATGCTGCAAGTGATCCACAAACCCGGCAGCACGCCGATTGAGTACCTGGACTGGAGCGCCGACGCGGAAGATGAACAGGAACCGCGCCTGCAAGCCTTGCTCAAGCAAGAGCGCGAAGCCGGTTTCGATCTGCTCAACCAGGCGCCGTTCCACCTGCGCCTGATCCGTGTCGGCGCAGAGCGCTACTGGTTCATGATGAGCAACCACCACATTCTTATCGATGCGTGGTGCCGTTCGTTGCTGATGAATGACTTCTTCGATATCTACATGGCCCTCGGCGAAGGCCGCGACGCGCAACTGGCCACGCCGCCGCGCTACCGCGACTACATCGCCTGGCTGCAACGCCAGAACCTGGACGAGGCGCGGCAGTGGTGGCAGCAGAACCTGCAAGGCTTCGAGCGCACTACCCCGATCCCGAGCGACCGACCCTTCATGCGCGACCACGCGGGCCACGGCGGCATGGTAGTGGGCGACTGCTACACCCGTCTCGATGTCCGCGACGGTGCGCAATTGCGCGAGCTGGCCCAGGCGCATCAATTGACCATCAACACCTTCGCCCAAGCGGCGTGGGCCTTGGTACTGCGGCGTTTGAGCGGCGATCGCGACGTGCTGTTTGGTGTCACCGTGGCCGGTCGCCCGGTGGAAATGCCGGAGATGCAGCGTACCGTCGGCCTGTTTATCAACAGCATCGCGCTGCGGGTGAAACTGCCCGAGGACGATCAACCGTGCAGCGTGCGCCAATGGCTGAGCGGCCTGCTCGACAGCAACATGCAGCTGCGCGAGTACGAATACCTGCCGCTGGTGACGATCCAGGAACACAGCGAATTGCCCAAGGGCCAACCGCTGTTCGACAGCCTGTTTGTGTTCGAAAACGCGCCGGTGGAAGTCTCGGTGCTGGACCGTGCGCAAAGCCTGAATGCCACCTCGGATTCCGGGCGCACCCACACCAACTTCCCGCTGACCGCCGTGTGCTATCCGGGTGATGACCTGGGTTTGCACCTCTCTTACGACCAGCGCTACTTCGACGAAAGCACCGTGCAAGGGATGCTCGGCGAGTTCAAGCGCCTGCTGCTGGCGCTGGTGCAGGGTTTCCATGGCGACATGGCTGAGCTGCCGCTGATTGGCGCGCAGGAGCGTGAATTCCTCGTAGAGGGCTGCAATCAGAGTGAGCATGACTATCCACTGGAAAGCAGCTATATCGCGCTGTTCGAAAGCCAGGTCGCCGCACATCCACAACGTATCGCCGCGAGTTGCCTGGACCAGCAGTGGACCTATGACGAGCTGAACCGCCGCAGTAACGGCCTGGGCCACGCGTTGATCGAGGCGGGCGTGGGTCCGGATCAACCGGTGGCGTTGCTGGGCGAGCGCAACCTCGACCTGCTGGGCATGATCATCGGCAGCTTCAAGGCCGGTGCCGGTTACCTGCCGCTGGACCCGGGCCTGCCAGGCCAACGTCTGCGCAGCATCATCGACTTGAGCTGCACGCCGTTGCTGGTGTGTACCGAAGCGTGCCGCGAGCAGGCCATCGCGTTGCTCGAAGGCTTCGACTGCCAGTTGCTGGTGTGGGAAGAAGTGCCGGCCCGTGGGGCGAATCCCGAGGTCTACAGCGGCCCGGACAACCTCGCCTACGTGATCTACACCTCGGGCTCCACCGGCCTGCCCAAGGGCGTGATGGTCGAGCAGCGCGGCATGCTCAATAACCAGTTGAGCAAGGTGCCGTATCTGGATTTGAGCGAAGCGGATGTGATCGCGCAGACCGCTTCGCAGAGCTTTGATATTTCCGTGTGGCAGTTCCTTGCCGCGCCGCTGTTTGGTGCGCGGGTGGATATTGTGCCGAAGGCGCTGGCCCACGATCCGCAAGGTTTACTTGAACATGTCCAGGCGCAAGGCATCACGGTATTGGAAAGCGTGCCGTCGCTGATCCAGGGCATGTTGGCCCAAGACCGCATCGGCCTCGACGGCCTGCGCTGGATGCTACCGACCGGCGAAGCCATGCCACCGGAGTTGGCGCACCAGTGGTTGCTACGCTACCCGCAGATTGGCCTGGTAAACGCCTACGGCCCGGCGGAATGCTCCGATGACGTGGCGTTCTTCCGTGTCGATGCGGCATCGACCCGTGGCACTTACCTGCCGATTGGTACGCCAACCGACAACAACCGCTTGTACCTGCTGGACGGCGCCTTGGAGCTGGTGCCGCAAGGCGCGGTCGGTGAGTTGTGCGTGGCCGGTACGGGCGTCGGGCGGGGTTATGTCAGCGACCCGCTGCGCACCGCGCCGGTGTTTGTGCCGAACCCGTTCGGCGCACCGGGCGAGCGTCTCTATCGCACCGGCGACCTCGCGCGTCGGCGCAGTGATGGCGTGCTGGAATACGTCGGGCGGATCGACCATCAGGTGAAGATTCGCGGCTACCGCATCGAACTGGGGGAAATCGAAGCGCGTCTGCATGAGCAACCGGAAGTGCGCGATGCGGCGGTGGGCGTACAGGAAGGCGTCAACGGCAAGCATCTGGTCGGCTATTTGGTGGCGGCGGATGAAGCGCTGAACCCGAGCGAACGCCTGGACCGCATCAAGCAACGCCTACGCGCCGAACTGCCGGAATACATGGTGCCGCTGCACTGGCTGTGGCTCGACCGGCTGCCGCTGAACGCCAACGGCAAACTCGACCGCAAGGCGTTGCTTTCGCTCGAAATCGGCCAGCTGCAGAGCCAGGATTACCTGGCGCCGCGCAATGAACTGGAAGGCACGCTGGCCGCGATCTGGGCCGAGGTGCTGAAGGTTGAGCGGGTCGGCGTGCAGGACAACTTCTTTGAACTGGGCGGGCACTCGTTGCTGGCCACGCAGATTGCCTCGCGAGTGCAGAAGACCTTGCAGCGCGATGTGCCGCTGCGGGCGATGTTCGAGTGCAGCACGGTGGCGGAGCTGGCCGGGTATATCGATGGGTTGGCGGCGAATGAGATCAGTGCGGAGAAGGTGGATCGGTTGAGTGACTTGATGGCGGAGTTGGAGGGGCTTTGATCTTCATCGCCTGACAGGGCCTCTTCGCGGGCAAGCCCGCTCCCACACTGGACTGTGTTCACTTATGGAACTGTGTGAACCCCATCCACTGTGGGAGCTGGCTTGTCTGCGATGGCGTTCGAGCCGGCGCCGCTTATTTCGGCCCGAGTATCTTCCCTAATTTCTCCGGCGACGGCGCCCCCTGCTGTTGCTGCAACCCACCCTTGTCATCCAGATAAAAAATCGCCGGCGTCGCGGACAACTCTAGTTCATCCATCAACTTCATATTCCCATCCAGCTTGGCCTCGATATTCGCCGGGATCTTCGCCAGTGCCTGCAACTTGCTGCCCTTACCGGCGGCTTCGTGTTCTTCCAGGGCTTTTTGCGGGTCTTTAGCGGCAAACAGCGCGGCGGATTTGGCTGCGCTGTCTTCGCGGATGATGCCGACCATGATGTGGCGCAACTGCACCTTGCCGGCCTTCACCCACGGCCGCGCCTGTTCCCAGAACATGTTGCAGTACGGGCAGTTGGGGTCGCTGAACAGGTAGACGATGCGGGGCGCGTTGACGTCGCCGTCCTGGATCCAGCTGCTTTTTTCCATCTTGGCCCAGACTTCCTTTGCCATCGGCGCGTACACCAGCTTTTCCAGGGGCGCGCTGCTCAGGTCGTTGCCTTGGGCGTCGTAGAGGTTGCCAGCGATTACGTTCTTGCCGTCGGCGGTCAGGTACAGCGCCATGCCGCGGTTCTGGTATTGCGCGGCGTAGCCGGTGAGGCCGCTGGGGGCGTCGAACTTGCCGAGGATCTTGGCGCCCTTGGCTTCGATCTGTTTGATCGGCGCCGGCCAGTCTTCGGCCTGGGCCAGGGTGGCCGCCAGCGTAAGCGGTAGCAGGGTCAGCAGGTGGCGGAGGCTTGGCATGTGGGTTTCCTTGCAGGGGCGTTGTCGAAGGGTTCCATGGCGCGGGCCAGGCTGGCTTGGGACAGTTCACCGAGGTGGCTGTTGAGCAGGCGTCCATCGGCGCTGTAGAACAGCGTCGTCGGCAGGGCCATCGAGCCCACGGCCTGGCCGAGGCGGCCGCTGGCGTCGAACAGCACGTTGTCGAGGGTCAGGCCTTGGGTGGCGAGGTAGGTGCTGACGCTTTGCATGCTTTCGGCCTGGTTGACGAACAGGAAGGTCACGTCGGGGTGTTGGCGCTGGGCGCGTTCCAGCACCGGCATTTCCCGGCGGCACGGCGGGCACCAGGTGGCCCACAGGTTGATCACCAGCGGGCCGCCCTTGTAGTCGGCCAGTTGCACCGTTTCACCGCTGGCATTGCGCAGGGTGATGTCCGGCAGTTGTGCGCCCTTGTCGTACAGGCTCAGGGACAAACTGGTCAGCCCCCAGAACACCAGGCCGGTGACCACCCCGGCACCCAGCGGCGTGCGCAGGGCCGGGCGACGCCAGCCGTACGCCAGCGCGCCGAGGACCAGGGCGATGACGCCGGGCCAGGCGAGGAAACCACCGTCACGCAGATCGACCATCAACAGCGGGTCGTGGCTGTAGTCGCTCCAGTACACCAGCACAAAACTGAGCCGCGCCACCAGCATGCCCAGCAGGAACAGGCTGAACAGCACCGATTCCGGGTTCTCACCGCCACGCTTGGCCACGCGCCACCCCACCAGGGTGGCGAGAATCAGCGCGCTGATCAGCAGGAGGTGATTCAGGGCGATGGCGAAGGTGCCGATGGTCAGGGTCAACATCAGAGGGCGTCTCGGGTTTGCGTCCAGCGTTGCAGGAAGGCGGCGGCATCCACTTCGCCAGTGATGCGTTGGGCGCGGCGTTCTTCACCGTCGGGGCCGATCCACACAAAGCTCGGCGGGCCGGGGACTTTGTAGCGGCCGAGCAGTTCGCGGCTGGCGGCGTTGTCGGCGGTGACGTCCAGGCGCAGCAGGCGCACGTCCTTGAGGGCGCCCATCACTTCGGGTTTGCCGAACACCTGTTTTTCCATGATCTTGCAGGACACGCACCAGTCGGCGTAGTAGTCCACCAGCACCCACTGGCCCTGGGCCTTGGCGCTGTCGAGTTGGGTTTGCAGCACGGCGGGGTCGCTGATGGTCATGAAGGCATCGTGGGCGCTGGGTGCAGCCGCCACCGGCGAGCCGCCATAGACCTTCAGCGGTTGCCACAGGTCATCGCTGCCACCGGCCGCGCCCACCACCAGCACGGCGCCCCACAGGCCCAAGACCAGGGAACCGGCGCCAAACACCTTGGCGGCCAAGCCGTATTCGCGGGCCAGGGTCCAGCCGCAATAGGCCATGACCAGCGCCAACGCGCCCCACAGGCCGAGCCACAGGCTGGCATCGACCACCGGGCGGATCATCAGCACGGCGCTGCCGAGGAACAGGAAGCCGAAGATGCCCTTGACCAGGTTCATCCAGCTGCCGGACTTGGGCAGCACACCGTTGCCCAGGGTGACGAGCAACAGCAGCGGCACACCAATGCCGATGCCGAGGGTGAACAGCGCGAGGCCACCGAACACCACGTCGCCGGTCTGGCCGATATACAGCAGCAGGCCCGCCAGGGGGGCCGTCATGCAGGGGCCCACCACCAGGGCGGAGAGGGCGCCGAGAATGCCCGCCCCGACCATGCTGCCGCCGCTTTGCTGGCGGCTGAGGTTGTCCAGGCGATCACGCAGGAAGGCCGGCAGTTGCAGCTCGAAGAAGCCGAACATGGGCAGCGCCAGCAACACAAACAGCGTCGCGATGGAGCCGAGCACCCAGGGTTGCTGCAGCCACGCCTGCAAGTTGGCGCCGAGCAGGGCCGCCACCACGCCCAGTGCGGCATACACCAGGGCCATGCACACCACGTAGCTGCCAGCGAGGGCAAAGCCGCGTCGCGGGCTGGCGCCACTGCCTACCACCAGGCCCGCGAGAATCGGCAACATGGGCAATGAGCAGGGCATGAACGCCAGGCCCAGGCCGAGCGCGAAAATCGCCAGCAAGCTCCAGAACAGGCTCCGTTCACTGAGGAAACTGGCGATTTTCTGGTCGTCGGCCGTACCGCCAGCCACTGCTGGCTTGGCTGGACCACCGAGGTCCACCGTCATCGATTGCGGCGGGTAGCACAGGCCCGCATCGGCGCAGCCTTGCCAGCCCAGCTTGACCTTACCGGTAACACCGGCAGGAATTTTCACTTCCAGGCCCTGGCGATACACTTGCTGTTCGCCGAAGAACTCATCGCTATGGGCTTCGCCTTGCGGCAGCACCGGCTTCTCGGCCAGGCCGTCGAACTTCATGCGCTGCTGGTACAGGTAGTAACCGTCGGCAATCTGCCAATACAGCTGGGTCTCGCCACTTTCCAGGCGCTCGGAGGTAAAGGTGAAGGCCTTGCCCACCGGAAGGAAATCGGTTTTGGTTTCGAAGGGATTGCTGCCCGGCGCTGCCTGGGCGAACCCCGCGAACAACACCAGCAGAAAGATAAACAGATGCCGCATGGTCAAGCCTTAGTTCGATGCAAGTGAGGCACACAATGTGTGGCGTTGATTAACCGATGATTAACTGGCGCTATTCTAGAGTGTAGGGAATCTCTGAGCATGGATCTTTTAGCGGCATAATCTGCACTTAATCGGCTGCACTTTTAATCACGCCATCTTTCATGAAGGGTTCACCATGCACGTACTGGTCTGCGAAGACGACGATCTGATCGCCAGCGGCATCGTGGCCGGCCTCACCGCCCAGGGTTTTACCGTGGAGCGCGTTGGCACGGCGGCGGCTGCACGGGCCATGCTCAAGGCGGCCACGTTCGACATCATGGTGCTCGACCTCGGCTTGCCGGACGAAGACGGCCTCAAGCTGCTGCAACAACAGCGCAGCCAGGGCCTGGAAATCCCGGTGCTGATCCTCACCGCACGCGATTCAGTGACCAACCGCGTCGACGGCCTGCAAGCCGGTGCCGACGATTACCTGCTCAAGCCCTTCGACCTGCGCGAACTGGCCGCACGCCTGCAAACCCTGTTGCGGCGCATGGCCGGACGCAGCGTCAACCTGATCGAACACGGCCGCCTGGCCTACGACCCGAGCAGTCGCGAGACCTTTCTGGGCGGCGAGCCGGTGGACCTGTCCCGCCGCGAGCAGGCGTTGTTGCAAGCCCTGCTGCACAACAAGGGCCGCGTGCTCTCCAGCGAGCAGCTCAAGGACAGCGTCTATGGCTTCAATGACGAGCTGGAAAGCAACGCGTTGAACGTGCATATCCACCACCTGCGCCGCAAGTTGGGCAACGGCATCGTCGAGACCGTGCGTGGCCTCGGCTATCGCCTGGGCCCGGCGGACGGTGGAGAGGACGCGTCGTGAAAAGCCTGCGCCTGCGCCTGACGTTCAAGCTGGGCGCCGCCTTTGTGTTGATCTGGGCCCTGGCGGCGGCCTGGATGCTCAACGATCTGCGCAACCAGATGATGTTCTCCCTCGACCAACGCCTGGTGGCTTCGGCGCGCATGGTCGCCGGGTTGATGGAAGAGATGCCGGGCCTGGCCAGTTCCAGCGTGGGCAAGCATTTCGGCGCCAAGCCACTGAATGTGCCGGGCGGCATGGCCTGCCAGGTCAGTTCGTTGCGCGGCGAAGTCCTGGCCCGCAGTCACACCACCCCGGACGAGGGCCTGGAGTCCATGCGCAGCGGCTTTCGTGACCAGGTCATCGACGGTGCGGCGTGGCGCAGTTTTACCTTGTCCCGTGGCGATTTGCTGATCACCACCGCTGACCGCCAGGTGGAGCGCGAGGCGTTGAACCTGTCGATCCTGCTCGCCGCTTCGGTGCCGGTGGGCGTGGCGATGCTCGGTTGCCTGTGCCTGTTGTGGCTGGGTATCGGCCAGAGCCTGGTGCCGCTCAACCGCATGCGTGACGCGCTGATGCGACGCAGTGCCGACTCCCTGGAACCGCTGCAGATCCACCCGTTGCCCAGCGAACTCAAGCCGTTGCTCGACACCCAGAACCAACTGTTCCAGCGCATCGCCAAAGCCATCGAACGCGAGCGCCGTCTCACCGGCGACGCGGCCCATGAACTGCGCAGCCCGCTCACGGCCATCAAGACCCACCTGCAGGTGGCGCGCATGACCGACGGCGCGGCCCGCGACCAGTCCCTGGCCCATGCCGAGGAGGGTGCCGACCGCCTGCACCGGACCCTGGAGCAACTGCTGTTGCTGGCGCGCGTGGAAGGCAGCCTGTCCTTCGACGACGGTTTGCAATCCAGTGCCGAGCAAGTCGCGCGGCTGGCCATCCAGGATGCCAACGCCGGCGACAACGGGCGCATCGACCTGATCCTGGCGGACAACCTCGTCGACACCCCGGTGGAAATGCCCGTGGGCCTGGCGGTCGCGGCGCTGCGCAACTTGCTGGACAACGCCTTGCGCCACACCCCCGCCGATACACGGGTGGAACTGAATGTGTCCGCCGACGCCGAGCATGTAGTGTTCCGCGTGCGTGACCATGGCAAGCAGATCTCCAGCGAGGACCTGCAATACCTCACCCAGCGTTTCTGGCGCAATGGCAACAGCGAAGGCTGCGGCCTGGGCCTGGCGATCGTGCAGGCGATTGTGCAGCGCTGCTCGTGCTCGTTGAAGTTCAACAGCCAGGCCGATGGCCTGCGTGTCGAATTGGGCATGCCGTTGCGGCGCTGATCCTTTTCTTTCAAGCCCCACATAGTTACCGCCCACCTGGAGTTTATCCCTTCAGGATGGCGGTAATTTTTTTGCGCTTGAACGGGCTGAATGATTCGGCCTGGACTGAAAAGGACAGCTTTTATGTTGGTGATCGATACCAGTTTCCCCTCCCAGGATTTCAATGAACGCAACGGCGAGGCCGTGCGCCAACTGATCCTGCATTACACCGCCGCGCCCTTCGGCTCATCCCTGCGCACCCTGACGCGCGATGGCGTCAGCGCGCACTACCTGTTGCCCGACCCGGATGAGCCCAGCTACCGCGCCGCCGGTTATGAGGAACTGCGCGTGTTTCGCCTGGTGGACGAAGACCAGCGCGCCTGGCATGCCGGGGCCAGCCAGTGGGGCGGTCGGGACAACCTCAACAGCCGCGCGATTGGCATCGAAATCGTCAACCTGGCACGGGATGACGGCGGCGTGCTTTCCTTTCCTGCGTACGCCGAGGCACAGATCGAGGTGTTGATCGCGCTGCTGCGTGACATTCTCGGCCGTTATCCGCAGATCGGCCCGAGCGACATCCTCGGGCATTCGGACGTGGCGTATTGGCGCAAAAGTGATCCCGGCCCACGCCTGCCGTGGCAGCGCTTGCATGAGGCGGGGATCGGCGCCTGGTTCGATGAGTCGACACGGGCGATGTACCAGCGCCGTTTTTGCCTCGGCTTGCCGCCGGAGGTCGAGGTGGAGCGGGCGTTTCAGCGTTACGGCTATAAACCCGCGCAGAACCGGCGGGCGTTTGAACAGCGCACGCGGGCGTTCCAGATGCACTTTCGGGCGCGGGATTATGGCGGGTTTCTCGATGCGCAGACCTGCGCGATCTTGTATGCCCTAAATGAAAAGTACCGCAGCCTGTAAGGCCTGACCGCACTTCTGTGGGAGCTGGCTTGCCTGCGATGCGGGCAACTCGGTGTATCTAGTGAATCCGGTTGATGCTATCGCAGGCAAGCCAGCTCCCACAGAAGAACGACCACAGGCCTAAATCCTCCCTTCGCTGGTGCGTTTCCAGAACAGGAATCAGATGAGGGATCGAGTAATGTCCGTCGCTATCAGCCATATCGAAGACACCCCGCTTCACGAAACGCTCTACCAGTTCGACGAAACCCCGCTGCTGGCCCGCCAGCGTCAGCAGGAATCCAATGCCCGCAGTTACCCCCGGCGCATTCCCCTGGCGCTCAAACGGGCCAAGGGCATTTATGTGGAAGACGTGGAAGGCCGCAGTTTCATCGACTGCCTGGCCGGCGCCGGCACACTGGCGCTGGGGCATAACCACCCGGTGGTGATTGCGGCGATCCAACAAGTGTTGAGCGATGAGCTGCCGTTGCACACTCTGGACCTGACCACGCCGGTCAAGGATCAGTTCGTGCAGGACCTGTTCGGCCTGCTGCCGGCAGAACTGGCGCGGCAAGCGAAAATCCAGTTCTGCGGGCCCACCGGTACGGATGCGGTGGAGGCCGCATTGAAACTGGTGCGCACGGCCACCGGACGCAGCACGGTGCTGTCGTTCCAGGGCGGTTACCACGGCATGAGCCAAGGCGCCTTGAGCCTGATGGGCAGCCTGGGGCCGAAAAAGCCCTTGGGCGCGTTGCTCAGTAATGGCGTGCAATTCCTGCCGTACCCGTACGACTACCGTTGCCCGTTCGGCCTGGGCGGCGCGGAGGGGGTGCGGGTCAACCTGCACTACCTGGAAAACCTGCTGAACGACCCGGAAGCCGGGGTATTGCTGCCGGCGGCGGTGATTGTCGAAGTGGTGCAGGGCGAGGGCGGCGTGATCCCGGCCGATCTCGACTGGTTGCGCGGCCTGCGCCGTATCACCGAGCAAGCCGGCGTGGCGTTGATCGTCGATGAGATCCAGAGCGGTTTCGGTCGCACCGGCAAGATGTTTGCCTTTGAACACGCCGGCATCATCCCGGATGTGGTGGTGATGTCCAAGGCCATCGGCGGCAGCCTGCCGCTGGCGGTGGTGGTGTACCGCGACTGGCTCGACACCTGGCTGCCGGGGGCGCATGCCGGGACGTTCCGTGGCAATCAGATGGCCATGGCTGCGGGTTCGGCGGTGATGCGCTACCTCAAGGAGCACGACCTGGCCGGCCATGCCGCCGCCATGGGCGAACGCCTGGGTGAACACCTGCGCATCCTGCAACGGGATTTTCCGCAACTGGGCGATATTCGCGGTCGCGGGTTGATGCTGGGTGTGGAGTTGGTCGATCCCCAAGGCGCCGTCGATGTTCAGGGCCACCCACCCGTGCATCGCCAACTGGCGCCGCTGGTGCAGCGTGAATGCCTCAAGCGCGGCCTGATCCTGGAACTGGGCGGGCGCCATGGCAGTGTGGTGCGCTTCCTGCCGCCACTGGTGATTACTGCCGCTGAAGTGGACCAGGTGGCCGAAATCTTCGGCCGCGCCTTGGCCGCAGCGGTCGCCAGCCTCTAATTTTTCCGCGGCTTGATACGTTTCTACAGATATCAGCGCTGCGCGTGGTGCGCAGCCAGCCTTTTAGCGATGGAGAACAGCAATGACCTCAGTATTTGACCGCGACGACATCCTGTTTCAGGTAGTGGTCAACCATGAAGAGCAGTATTCCATCTGGCCCGACTACAAAGTTGTGCCGGAAGGCTGGCGCACCGTGGGCAAGAGCGGCCTGAAGAAAGAGTGCCTGGCCTATATCGAAGAGACTTGGACCGATATGCGCCCGCTGAGCTTGCGCCAGAAGATGGATGGTGCTGCGCTCGCAGGCTGAGTAACGCCGCAGATCAAATGTGGGAGCAGGCAAGCCAGCTCCCACAGTAAGGTTGCGTTGCCTTTTAAGTGTTTTTCTCTTTCTCCAAACCGCCCGACGCCCCCGTCACCACCTGCACACTCAAACGCGGCGTAGCCAGATCCAACCCCGCCTCATCCAGATGCCGCTTCAGCGACAAGTTGAACGCCCGCGACACTTCCCACTGCTTGATCGGCGCCGTCTTGAACCGTGCGCGCAGGATCGCGCTGCCCGACTCAAAACTCTCCACCCCCTGAATCTCCAATGGCGACCAGATATTGCGCCGTTGCAGCGGGTCGTTGCGCATCTTCTGGCCGACATCGCGCATCAGCTTGATGGCATCGTCGATCTCCATGTTGTACGGGATCGCCACCCGGAAGATCGCGTAGCCGAACTCCCGCGAGTAGTTCTTGATGCTCTTGATCTCGCTGAACGGGATGGTGTGCACGATGCCGTCGATATCGCGCAGGCGCACGGTACGGATGGTCAGGCCCTCGACGGTGCCGAGGTGGCCGCCGACGTCCACGTAGTCATCGATGGCCAGGGAGTCTTCGATGATGATGAACAGGCCGGTGATCAAATCCGCCACCAGCGACTGAGCACCAAAGCCGATGGCCAAGCCGATCACACCGGCACCGGCCAGCAGCGGCGTGACGTTCATGCCCATGTTCGCCAGGGCGACGATGGCGGCGATGATGAAGATGGTCACGAACAGCACGTTGCGGATCAGCGGCATCATGGTCTGCGCACGCGCATTCGCCAGGCCTTTGCGTGAGCGGGTGAGGGCGTGGTGGATGGCGGTGTCGCTGAGGATCCAGATCAGCCACGCGAATAGCAACGTGCCGGCCAGGCCGAACAGCTTGACGCTGATTTCATGGCCGTCGCCTTCGGTAAAGCGAATCAGCGACAGGCCCCACACCCGCAGGCCCAATTCGATAAACACCAGCCACACCACCAAGTGGGCCAGGGTGTAGAAAAAGCTTTTCAGCCGCTCGGAGTACAACGCATGGCGCTTGTGCCCACGATGCGGCCGCAGGGCGTGGCGACGCACCAGGCCGTTGATCACCATGCACAACACCAGCAACACCGTGCACAACAGAGATTGGCGCAACGCGGTACTGGTGTCGCCGGCGGAGACAAATGTGGCGAACAGCGAGATGCCCACCAGCAGCAAGGCCGGGATGTACCAGAAGGAACCGATGATCTCGATGGTGTCGCTCAGGGCGCGGCGTGTGAGGCGGCGCGACAGCGGCTGGTTGCGGATCAGGTGGGCAATCGGCCGGCGGAAACGCAGGATGAATACGCCGGTGGACAACGCGGCCATCACATTGGCGACGGTGGCCGCCGTGTGGGACAGGTGCTGGCCCAGGGCCTGGACCAGCCGTGGGTCGCTCAAGGCTTCGCCGAACGCTGCGAAGCTGCCGATCCACCACAACGGGCGGAAAGCCTGGTGACGCAGGATATACAGGGCGCGATGGCGGTGCGGGCCGTCGAGTACCGAAAAGGCAATCACGCAGATCGCCGAGAAACAGGTGCCGACCACCAGCGCATAGGCCAGCACCATCGCCAGGGATTTGCCCAGGGACGATGGCAGCACGTAGCTCAGGTACACCGTGATCACCAACGCAATCAGCCACGGCCCCAGTTTGCGCAGGGCGAAGCGCACCATGTCCCAGGTGCGCGGGTGTTGCGGCAGCTCTTCGGGCAGGCCGAAACGCTCCCGTACGCGGTGGCTGAGCCAGATCAGCGCGTAGGCCAGCAGG
This sequence comes from Pseudomonas acericola (SeqCode), assembly GCF_053456465.1. NCBI lineage: Bacteria > Pseudomonadati > Pseudomonadota > Gammaproteobacteria > Pseudomonadales > Pseudomonadaceae > Pseudomonas > Pseudomonas acericola (SeqCode). The sequence continues at coordinate 799,299 of NZ_JBRFJB010000001.1, forward strand.
CTCCACACCGCCAGGATCAAGGCAAAGCCAAAAATGATCGGCAGCCATTCGTTGGCTGGCAGCAGCAGGGCGCTGAATTCATCCTTGGCTTGATCGAATTCATCGGACCAGCGCCCCAGCGGGCTGTCGGCCCCGGAAAACTGCGCTTCCAGGTTGGCCAGCGTGCCACCGATCAACCCCAGCACGCCTTCTTCGGCGGCGGGTTGGGCTTTTTGCGTGGCGGCGCGCAGTTTTTTCAGGTCGCTCAGCAGTTGGGTGCGCTGCTGGTCGTTTTCCAGGGTCTTGATCACCTCGTCCAGCGACTGCCCCAGCGGCACTTCGGCCTGGGGCTGGCTCTTGTTGCCGCTGCCAAGCAAGCCGGGCAGGCCCACGGCGTGGGCAGGCGCGAGCGGCAGCAAGGTGAGCAGGGCGATCAGCAGGTAGCAGGGCAGGGCAAGCAGGCGGGAGAACACTAGGCGGTCAACCTTGAACACGACGGGTTGACCGAGTGTACGAGGGCAGGGGTCATTCGGCCAGTTTGGCGAGGATTTTGTACACCACAGTGCCGAGGATCAGCAGCATGCCGATCCACATGCCAAACACGCCAAGGGGTTTGTCGCGAAAATTGAAGCCCACGGCCAGCATGATCATGCCGATCAGGATCGGGATAAGCATGGCGTGGAAGGAGGACATGGAGATCATGGTGCGACGGCCTTGTCGGAGTGGGAATAGTGACAAGTCTAGGCGGGATTTTTGGAAGTGGGAGTGATATGGGTCAGGTTAATGCAGAACCAAATGTGGGAGCGGGCTTGCTCGCGAATGCGGTGGTTCAGTCAACTTATTCAGTGACTGACACACCGCATTCGCGAGCAAGCCCGCTCCCACATTTTTGACCGCATTCAGCTCGGAGATCAGGGCAAGTCGCGACTGGCGTAAAACGCCCCCAACACCTTCACCAGATGCGCCAGGTCATGGCTGCCGCACAACTCGCGAATGGAGTGCATGGCAAACGTCGGCAAGCCGATATCCACGGTGCGCACGCCCAGGTGGCTGGCGGTGATCGGGCCGATGGTCGAGCCGCAGCCCATGTCGCTGCGCACCACGAAGCTCTGCACCGGCACTTCCTCGGCCATGCACAGGTGGCGGAAGAAACCGGCGGTTTCGCTGTTGGTGGCGTAGCGCTGGTTGCTGTTGACCTTGATCACAGGCCCGGCGTTGAGCTTGGGACCGTGGTTGGCGTCGTGCTTCTCGGCGTAGTTCGGGTGCACGCCGTGGGCGTTATCCGCAGAGACCAGCAGGGATTTCTGAATGGTGCGTACGAACTCATCGCCTTCCGGCAGCAGGCGACGCAGGGTTTGTTCCAGCATCGGGCCATCGGCGCCGCAGGCCGAGCAGGAGCCAACTTCTTCGTGGTCGTTGCACACCAGCACGCAGGTTTCATCGGTTTCGCTGGTGAGCAAGGCTTGCAGGCCGGCGTAGCACGACAACAGGTTGTCGAGGCGCGCACCGGCGATGAAGTCGCCATTCAGGCCGATCACGGCTGCGCTTTGCGTGTCGTAGAAGCTCAGCTCGTAGTCGAGCACCACGTCGGCGTTAAGGCCGTGTTCGCGGGCGAGTTGCTCGGTGAGCACGGCGCGGAAGTCCACGCGCTCGTCGCCGGCAAATTGCGCGAGGATCGGCGGCAGCTCGGTCTGCGCGTTGATCGCCCAACCCTGGTTGGCTTCACGGTTCAGGTGGATGGCCAGGTTGGGGATGATGGCGATGGGCAGCTTGAAGTCGATCAGTTGGCTTTCGACCTTGCCGTCGCGGCGGAAGGTCACGCGGCCGGCCAGGGACAGGTCGCGGTCAAACCATGGTGCCAGCAGCGCGCCGCCGTAGACTTCGACGCCCAACTGCCAGAAGCCCTGGCGTTGCAGCTCGGGCTGGGGCTTGACCCGCAGGCATGGGCTGTCGGTGTGGGCGCCGACCAGGCGGATACCGCCCTGCAACGGCGAGTGACGGCCGAGCTTGAAGGCGATGATCGATGAGTCGTTGCGGGTCACGTAGTAGCGCCCGTTGGCCTCGGTGGCCCAGGTTTCGCGCTCGTCGAGACGCTGGTAACCGGCGGCTTCCAGGCGCTGGGCCAGGGCAGCAGTGGCATGAAAAGGAGTAGGGGAGGCCTTGAGGAAGTCGATCAGGCCTTGATTCAACGCTTCGCGCATAAATAGCTCCAGACAGCAATGCGCGGAGTTTACCGTATTGGCTCGGAATTTGGCGCGAAGCTACTTTCTTGAGCAAAACACAGAACCATTGTGGGAGCTGGCTTGCCTGCGATAGCGGTGTGTCAGGTAGAAATGTGGGGCTGATACACCGCTATCGCAGGCAAGCCAGCTCCCACATTTGATCGGGTTTGCATGTCAAAAAGGTGCCGGGCACTCGAAGCGCAAACGCTCGCCGCTTTGCGGGTGGGTGAAGCTCAGCATGCTTGCGTGCAGGCACAGGCGCGGCCAGGCGGCCAGGGCTTGTTCGTGGGCGTACAGGCCGTCGCCCAGCAGCGGGTGGCCGATGGAAAGCATGTGCACGCGCAATTGGTGCGAACGCCCGGTAATCGGCGTCAGCTCCACACGGCACCAGTCGCCACAGCGTTCCAGCACTTTCCAGAAGGTCAGCGCGTGTTTGCCGAACTCGTGGTCCACCACATGGCGCGGTTTGGTGGGCGGGTCGTAGCGCAGGGGCAGGTCGATGCTGCCGCTGTCCAGTTCCGGTTGGCCCCAGGCCAGGGCGGTGTAGGCTTTTTCGGTTTCACGGTCGTGAAACTGGCGGGACAGTTCGCGGTGCGTGTCGGCATCGCGGGCCAGCAGGATGATCCCTGAGGTTTCCCAGTCCAGGCGATGGACGATGCGGGCTTCGGGGTAGCCGTTTTCCTGCAGGCGGGTGATCAGGCAGTCCTTGTTGTCATCGGCGCGGCCAGGCACCGAGAGCAGCAGGGTCGGCTTGTTCACTACCAGGACAGCGTCGTCCTGATGAATGATGTGGATATTGGACAGCGGCATTAAACAGCCTCGTAACAAACGCCAACGGCGGCTCGCTCACCCGGTTCCCCAAAAGGGATCAAGGTGCGCGAGCCGCCGTGGCGACCGCCTGTTCGCTTAACGATCAGGCAGGGTGATATTGAGTTCCAGAATCGAGCAGCTGCCGTCGTTTTCCAGGGCGACATGCACGTCATCGTTGCCGATATTGACGTACTTGCGGATCACCTCGACCAGTTCCTTTTGCAAGGCTGGCAGGTAGTCCGGCGTACTGCGTTGGCCGCGTTCGTGCGCCACGATGATCTGTAGACGCTCTTTCGCTACCGACGCGGTACTTGGCTTTTTGTTGGCGCGAAAGAAGTCGAGAAATTTCATTGTTTAGTTGCCTCCAAAGATACGCTCGAAGAATCCCTTCTTCTTTACATCGAGGAAGCGATGTTCCACGGTCTTGCCGAGCAAGCGATCAACTGCATCGCTGTACGCCTGGCCGGCGTCGCTCTGGTCATCGAGAATCACCGGCACGCCCTGGTTGGATGCCTTCAGCACGGCCTGGGATTCCGGGATCACGCCCAGCAGGGTCACTGCGAGGATGTCCTTCACGTCTTCAACACCGAGCATTTCGCCGTTGCTGACGCGCTCAGGGTTGTAACGGGTCAGGAGCAGGTGTTCCTTGATCGGGTCTTCACCTTTTTCGGCGCGCTGGGACTTGCTGGCCAGCAGGCCGAGCATGCGGTCCGAGTCACGTACCGAGGACACTTCCGGGTTGGTCACGACGATGGCTTCATCGGCGAAGTACATCGCCAGGTGAGCACCGGTCTCGATGCCGGCCGGGGAGTCGCACACCACGTATTCGAAGGTTTCCTTCAGTTCAGCGAGGACTTTGCCTACGCCTTCCTTGGTCAACGCATCTTTGTCGCGGGTCTGGCTGGCGGCCAGTACGTACAGGTTCTCAAGGCGCTTGTCCTTGATCAGGGCCTGTTGCAGGTTGGCTTCGCCGTTGACCACGTTGACGAAGTCGTACACCACGCGGCGTTCGCAGCCCATGATCAGGTCGAGGTTGCGCAAACCGACGTCGAAGTCGACGATGACTGTCTTGTGGCCGCGCAGAGCGAGGCCGGTACCGATAGCGGCGCTGGTGGTGGTCTTACCCACACCACCCTTGCCGGATGTAACCACGAGAATCTTGGCCAAGGTGTTTCACCCCTAAGGAAAAAGGACATTTCAGTCCCTGAAAAACATCTCTTGGAACTCGCCGCAGGCGGACAGCCTTTGTAGGGAAAAGACGGGTTCGCGCGGGAAAAGCGCCAACCTTTAAATGTTCCTACACAAGTAATGCCAGTTTCGCTGTGCTATCAGAGTCTAGAGATGCTTGGAAAATGCGGCAGTATCCGTTAAAGACGGATGATGTTCAACACATCGCCCGACAGGCTGACTTGTACCCCGGCCCCCCACAGCGGATCACGGCGCAAATCTTCGGAAACCTTGTAACGGCCTGCGATGGACACTAGCTCAGCGGTCAATTGCTGGCAAAAAATCCGCGCCTTGGTATCACCCTTGATGCCGGCCAGGGCACGGCCACGCATTGGGCCGTATACATGGATGTTGCCATCAGCGAGAAGTTCCGCCCCGGGACTGACCGAGGAGATCACCACCAGGTCGCTGCCTTCGGCGTAAATTTGCTGCCCGCCGCGTACGGGCGAGGTGATGATCTTTGTAGGCTTGATCATCGGAGCCGGCGGTTTTTCCGGTTTTTTCTTCTCTTCAGCGACCAATGGTTCGATTGGACGCTCCCGCGCGCCGGACGGCGGCAGTACTGGCAGTTCAATGGCGATGGCGGCGGCAATGTCTTCGATACGGCTGGCGCGAATCGCCAGGGTGCGCAGGCCATGGGAGCGGCATACGCGCATCAGGCCGGGCAGGTCGATAAGGCCCTGGCCAGCGGGGAGTTTGTCCAGGGCCAGTACCAGCGGGGCATTGTTGAAAAAGTTCGGCGCCAGGGCGACCTTGGCGGCGAGCTGGCGGTCCAGGGCGTCGAGGTCGTTGCGGGCCAGTTCCAGCACGGTGATGGCGAGCATGCTGCCTTTCAGCTGGAACACGGGATCTTGGTCTAGCGGTTCGGTTTGGCTCATGGTCGGCATAAAGCGGCTTGTCACGAAAAGTGTCGAGACTTATAACGAGAACATCCACTGGCCGCAAGCCGAGTCGAACCGTTGTAGAATGCGCGGCCCTGTCTTTACCGGAATCTGTAATGGATCGCCCGCGTTTTCGAGCTGTATTTTTTCACCCGCGTTTCTGGCTTTTATGGCTGGGGCTCGGCCTGCTGTGGCTGGTCACCCAGCTGCCGTACCGTGCACTGCTGACCATTGGTCGCCTGCTGGGTGCGGGGATGTACCGTGTGGCCGGCGAACGCCGCCGCATCGCCGCGCGAAACCTGGAACTGTGCTTCCCGGAAAAATCCGCCAAAGAGCGTAAGCATTTGCTTAAAGAAAACTTTGCCTCCACCGGCATTGCTTTCTTTGAGATGGCCATGAGCTGGTGGTGGTCGCGCCAGCGTCTGGCGCGCCTGGCCCATGTCGAGGGGCTGGAACACCTCAAGCAGGCGCAGCTGGATGGCAAGGGCGTGATCCTGATGGCCCTGCATTTCACCACCCTGGAAATCGGCGCGGCGTTGCTTGGGCAAAAGCACACCATCGATGGCATGTACCGCGAACACGGCAACCCGTTGTTCGACTTCATCCAGCGCCGTGGCCGTGAGCGCCACAACCTCGACTCCCTGGCCATCGAGCGCGAAGACGTGCGTGGCATGCTCAAGTTGCTGCGCGCCGGCCGGGCGATCTGGTACGCGCCGGACCAGGACTATGGCGCCAAGCAGAGCATTTTCGTGCCGCTGTTCGGCATCCAGGCCGCCACCGTGCCGGCCACCAGCAAGTTCGCCAAGCTAGGCAAGGCACTGGTGGTGCCGTTCACCCAGGAACGTCTGGCGGACGGCAGTGGTTACCGGCTGGTGATCCATCCGCCGCTGACCGACTTCCCGGGCGAAAGCGATGAAGCCGACTGCCTGCGCATCAACCAGTGGGTTGAAGCGTCGGTGCGCCAATGCCCCGAGCAGTACCTGTGGACCCATCGCCGCTTCAAGAGCCGGCCACCGGGCGAGCCCAAGCTGTACGAAAAACGCCGCCGATAAAACAGACGAGCACTTGTGGCGAGGGAGCTTGCTCCCGCTGGAGTGCGCAGCGCTCCCAAGCTTTTGGGGCCGCTACGCAGCCCAGCGGGAGCAAGCTCCCTCGCCACAATAAGACCGACCTTTCCCCACATGGAGTGACGCGATGCGCCCAGCTGAACCGGTTACAGGCTTGATTCTTTCCGGCGGTGGGGCGCGAGCGGCGTATCAGGTGGGGGTGTTGGCGGCGATTGCCGAGCTGTTGCCGCCAGGGGCTCCCAATCCGTTTCCGGTGATTGTCGGCACCTCGGCCGGCGCGATCAATGCCGTCAGCCTGGCCAGCGGTGCCACGGATTTCACTGCGGCGATCCAGCGCCTTACGGCCTTCTGGCAGGGCTTTCGCAGCCACTTGGTGCTACGCAGTGATTGGCCGGGGGTGATCCGCCAGGCGAGTCGCTTCTTTATTCACAGTTTGCTCGGGCTGGGCGCGCAAATGCCGGTGGCGCTGCTCAACAGCACACCGCTGAAGGCGTTGCTCAAGGACAAGCTGCACCTGGCGGGCATCGACGAAGCCATCCGCAACAAGCACCTGCATGCGGTTGCGGTGACGGCCTTTGGCTATGAATCCGGTCAGGCGGTGACCTTCTATCAGGGCGGCGGCACCATCGACGCCTGGTTGCGCCATCGGCGTATTGGCGTACCCACGCAATTGTCGGTTGAGCACCTGCTGGCCAGCTCGGCCATCCCGTTGCTGTTTGCCCCGGTCAAACTCGGCCAGGAATACTTCGGCGATGGTGCTGTGCGCCAATCCGCGCCCATCAGCCCGGCCCTGCACCTGGGCGCCAGTCGGGTGCTGGTGGTCGGCGTCAGCGGCAACCCACGTGGCAATGAGCCGGCCGTGCAGCGCACGTTCACCGGCCAGGAGCCGACCCTGGCGCAGATCGGCGGGCATATGCTCAACAGCACGTTCATTGACAGCCTGGAAAGCGATATCGAACTGCTGGAGCGCCTCAACCAGTTCAGCCATTTCCAACCGACCGACAGCGCGGCCCGTGGCCTGGCACCGGTGGAAGTGCTGGTGATTGCGCCGAGCCAGCCTATCGACGAGATTGCGGCACGGCATCGTCAGGAATTGCCGGCGGCATTGCGCTTGTTCTTGCGTGGGCCGGGAGCGACCAAGACGAGCGGCGCGGGGGTGTTGAGTTACTTGCTGTTCGAGGCGGGGTATTGCAGCGAGTTGATCGAGTTGGGGCGGCGGGATGCGTTGGCCAAGCGCGATGAAATCACCCGGTTCCTCGGCCTCGAGCAGATCTGAATGTGGGAGCTGGCTTGCCTGCGATAGCGGTGTGCCAGCCAATATATTTGGCACAGACAGACCGCTATCGCAGGCAAGCCAGCTCCCACAGGAGACTAGCAGCGCTAGTTAGAAGTGGTACTTGACCAGGAAGCTCGCCGTGTCCTGGTTGGTCTTGAACGCACCGGAATCTTCGATCCCGTACTTGTTCTTCCAGTAGTCGTATTCAAAACCGACATACAACTGCTTCGCGCCCCAGTTCATCGCCTTGCCCAGGTCGTATTTGACCTGCGGGTTGAAGTGCAAGTTGGCGTGGTAGGTGCCACGGGCGTTCTTGTCGTTGTCCACCACCCAATCCATAAAGCCATCGATCAGGATGTCGGAGTTGCCCACTGGCAGGGTGTAGGCCCACACCGGGGTGATCTGCCAAACGCCGTCGCCCGGGCGGTTGCCTTCGGTCTGGCGCTGGTAGAAGTTCAGCTGGAAGTAGTCGAAGCCCGGCACGTTCAGGTCAAAGCCAGGGCCGAACAGGTACGACTCGTTGTCGCCTTCGCCGAACTCGTAAGTGAAGGCCAGCAATACGTCTTTGATTGGGCCGAAGGACAGGTCTTGGTTGAAGATCTTGCCGAACGACAGGCGTGGGCTGATTTCGCCGTAGTAAGTACTTGGGCCGACGTTGCCGTCTTCCTTGCCGTTGTAAAAGATGCGGTCGACAAACAGGAAGTTGTCGCCGTACTTCCAGGCATCAGCATGTTCGAACGTGACGGTTTGCTGGATCTGTGGGTTGACGGTGAAGTTCTTGCCCCACAAGTAAGTCAGGCTGTTGTTTTGCCATTGCAGCAGGTCACCGGCCACGGCTTGGCCACCGGCCAGCAGGGATCCCGCCAGCATCAGGCCTTTGAACATAGGTTTCATTCGGTTGCTCCCGAGTTAAAGTTTTGTGGTTTTTCTTCTACGCAGGCGCTCTGGTGTGGCGCCTTTTGGTTCGCTGCAAAAATCGTCTGTTCGGTCAGCTTTAATGCTTTTAGCAAGACCTGCGCCAAGGTGTTTAAAAAGCCAAAAAATCCCCGTCGGCTGCATGAAATGCAGTCGAATTCAGAGGACGTTTGCGCACTTTGGCAGCAGACATTAGGCCGGGATAAGTTGGCCTTGCAGTCAGCTTTTACATTCGCTGTTTTTTTTTGAGTCGATTCGAGCGGGCGCGGAGAATACTGGCTCCAAAGCCTTGGCTCAAGTGCGCTGTTAAAGAGCGCGTGGGGCGAGAATGGGGCACGGCTTGTGGCCGGCCCCGGGTGAATGGCGTGCATGTGGGTGTTCCCTGTTCGTTTTTGTTTTTGTAATTAACGAAGGAATCAATGCGAGTGGGCGACTTCCGGGCGTTCCGCGCCGCCGAGGATGTTGAACAGCACATTCAGCGACAACGCGCTGAGGGTGGCCATGGCAATGCCACTGTGTGTAATCGGGCTCATCCATAGCGGCAGTTGCGCGAAGAATTCCGGGCGCACCACCGGGATCAGGCCCATGCCGATACTCACCGCCACCAGCAACTGGTTGCGGCGGTCGGCGATGTCGGCTTCCTGGAGGATCTTGATCCCCGTCGCCGCGACCATGCCGAACATGGCAATTGCCGCACCGCCGAGCACCGCCGGCGGAATCGACGCCACGAGGTACGCGGCCTTGGGCAGCAGGCTGAGGACGATGAGGAAGGCGCCAGCCATGATCGTCACCGAGCGGCAACGCACGCCGGTCATCTGCACCAGGCCGATATTTTGCGCAAAGGACGAGTGGGTAAAGGTGTTGAAGAACCCGGCCACAAACGATGCGCCGGCATCACACAACAAGCCACGGCGGAGCATTTTCGGGGTGACGTCCTGGCCGGTGATTTTGCCCAGCGCGAGAAACATCCCGGTGGACTCGACAAAGATGATCACCACCACCAGGCACATCGACAGGATCGGCGCCAACTCGAACTTGGGCATACCGAAGTGCAACGGTGTTACCACCTGCACCCACGGCGCCTGGGCCAGGCCGCTGAGGTCGACCATGCCGAGCAGGCCGCACAGCACGTAGCCCAGGCCCATGCCGATCAACACCGAGATGTTCACCCAGAAACCGCGCATGAAACGGTTGATCAGCAAGATGGTGCCCAATACCAGCGCGGCAATCGCCAGGTAGATCGGCGAGCCGAAGGTGGCCGCTGCGCTGCCGCCGCCAGCCCAGTTCACCGCGACTGGAAACAACGACAGGCCAATGGCCGTAATCACAGTGCCGGTGACGAGGGGGGGGAAGAAGCGCACGACCTTGGACATGAACGGCGCGATGATCATGCCAAAGAACCCGGCGGCGATGGTCGCGCCGAAGATCCCCTGCAAGCCGATACCGGGCATGCCGGCCATGGCCACCATGCTGCCCACGGCGGCGAAACTGGCGCCCATCATCACCGGCATGCGAATGCCCACTGGGCCGATGCCGAAGGACTGCACCATGGTGGCGATACCGGCCACCAGCAGGTCGGCGTTGATCAGAAAAGCGATTTCTTCACGGCTCAAGCCCGCGGCCTGGCCAATGATCAGGGGCACGGCGACGGCGCCGCCGTACATCAGCAAGACGTGTTGCAGGCCTACCAGAATCAGTTGCAAGAGGGGCAGCCGCACCATGGCGGGTGCGGCAGGAATCTGCGGTTCGGCTAACTCGGTCATGCAACACCTCGGATCTTTTTTATTGTTGTGTTGTTTGGCATTCAATTGCCGGGTGGAACTCAATCTACAAACTTGCACGGTGCCAACTGTGGGAGCTGGTTTATGTGGGAGCTGGCTTGCCTGCGATGCAGGCACCTCGGTGTATCAGGTCGACCGAGGTGATGCCATCGCAGGCAAGCCAGCTCCCACACAAGTCCTCTCCCACAGTTGGATTTGTGTGGATCAGTTAGTTGGTACGGGCTCCCTGGTTGATCCAGGTGCCAATCAAATCGCGCTCCTGCTGGGTCATCTGCGTGATGTTGCCCAACGGCATGATCTGGGTCGCTACAGCCTGCGCTTGAATACGCGCCGCCTGCTGCTGGATCTGCGCCGGGGTATCAAACATCACCCCGGCCGGGGCGGCGCTGAACAGCGGGCTGGTGGGCTTGGCCGAGTGGCACACGGCGCAGCGTTCCTGGATCACCCCATGCACTTTGTCGAAATCAATCGACGCCTGCGCAGGTGCAGGTGCAGGTTCGGCAGCAGGAGCAGCGGCGGGTGCAGCCGGTTTCAAGCCACCGCCCAATGCCGTTTCCGGCAACGGTTGGTACTCGATGGCCGCAGGGGCCTTGGCCACTTCGGCCACCGGCTTGGGACCGGTTACGTAGGCCAGGCTGATCATCGCCAAGGCGCCCACGGGCAGGGTCCACGCGTACTTCTGGCTGTTATGCCGGGTGTTGAAGTAGTGACGGACCAATACCGCAGCCACCGCGATACCCGCCAGGATCAGCCAGTTGTATTGGCTGCCGTAGGTGCTCGGGAAGTGGTTGCTGATCATGATGAACAGCACCGGCAAGGTGAAGTAGTTGTTATGACGCGAACGCAGCAAGCCCTTGGCCGGCAGCGCCGGGTCTGGCGTGCGGTTCTCGGCAATCGCCGCGACCAGTGCACGCTGCGCCGGCATGATGATGCGGAACACGTTGCCGACCATGATGGTGCCGATTACCGCACCCACGTGCAGGTAGGCGCCACGGCCGCTGAACACTTTGCTGAAGCCGTACGCGGCGGCAATCAACAGCACGAACAGGATGAACCCGAGCAGGGCAGGGCGTTTGCCCAGGGCCGAGTCGCAGAGGAAGGAGTAGATGAACCAGCCGGCGAAGAGTGAGCCGATGCCCAGCAACACGCCTTCGGTGCCGCTGAGGCTGCTGCCGGGGGCGAGCAGGTACAGCGTCGGGTTGAGGTAGAACACCACGCACAGCAGCGCGACGCCCGACATCCAGGTGAAATAGGCTTCCCATTTGAACCAGTGCAGGTTGTCCGGCATGGTCGGTGGGGCCAGTTTGTATTTTTCCAGGTGGTAGATACCGCCACCGTGGATCGCCCACAAGTCACCGGCCAGGCCGTTCTTGGGGTTGACGCGATTGAGGTTGTTTTCCAGCCAGACAAAGTAGAAAGAAGCGCCGATCCACGCGACGCCAGTGATCATGTGAACCCAGCGCACGCTAAGGTTCAGCCATTCCAACAGATGTGCTTCCACAGTCTTTACCTCTCGCCTGTCACCCTTGTTGTCGGGTGATCAAGCCTTCTCTTATTGGTGGGGGGCGAGGATCAACCGCTCATCCTCTTTGAAAAAATGCTCATCGCAGTTATTGCCTGTGCCACTGCGATCAACCACCAGGAAGTCATCCCGCTTTTCGATCGTCAGCACCGGGTGGTGCCAGACGCCGCGATGGTAATTAATGCCCTGCCTGCCGTTGGTGACGAAGGCGCGGACCAAGCCTGATACAGGTTCATCGCCAAGTGGCGCGACCACGATCAGAAAAGGGTTGCCGAGCAGCGGTATGAACGCCTGGCTGCCCAGCGGGTGTCTCTCCAGCATGCACACGGTCAGCGGCATGTCCTGCGCGTCGGCGCGGAAGATGCTGATGATGGCGTGGTCTTCAGGCGCAGCGGTTTCGACCGTGGCCAATTTGTGAAAGCGCATGGTCGACCCGTTGTTGATCATGAAGTGATCGCTGCCGTCGGTTTCGATAACGTCTCCGAAAGGGGCGAAGGCTTCTTTGGTCAGGGGTTCGATCACTAGTGTGCGCATGGCTGTCTTCTTATCCGAATTTTGTTGGTTTTGCTTTTTGTGGAGAGGGAGCTTGCTCCCGCTGGGCTGCGTAGCGGCCCCAAAATCTTGGGAGCGCTTCGCACTCCAGCGGGAGCAAGCTCCCTCGCCACAAGGGGTTACTTGGCTACTTTGCCGAGGACACGCAGGCGGCTCACACCACCATCCGGGAACACATTCAGGCGGATGTGGGTAATCGGGCCCAGCGCCTTGATCTGCTCGGCGAAGCTGTGTTCAGCGTGCATTTCCAGCTTCTGCGCTGGCAGCAGTTCGCGCCAGAACAGCGATTGGGTTTCGATCTGGCTGTCGGTGCCGCCTTTCACGAAGGCGCCCTGGATCGAGCAGGTGTCCGGGTAGTTGCCCTTGAAGTGCAGGGTGTCGACGATGATCTTCTCGATCTCGCCCGGGTGGCCCAGTGCGACGATTACCCAGTCATTGCCCGGCGTGCGGCGACGTGCGGTTTCCCAGCCGTCGCCCATGTTGATGCCACGGCCCGGGTTGAGGATGTTGCTCATGCGCCCGAAGTGTTCATCGGAGCAGGCCAGCGCACGGCCGCCGTTGAGGGCCGAGGCCAGGTCGACTTGTTCGTTGTCGCCGATCGACGACCAGTCGCGGAACGGAATGCCGTACACACGCAGACGCGCCACGCCACCATCCGGGTAGATGTTGAAACGCAGGTGGCTGAACGCCTTGTCGTTGTTGATCTCGTGGTAGTGGTGGCTGTTGCCTTGCAGCTCGACGGCCGACAGCACTTCTACCCACTGGGTGTTCTCATCAGGGTCGCCCGAGGCCAGGAAGCAGGCTTCCAGCGAGGCCGACGGCGGGAAGTTGCCGGTGAAGAATGAAGTGTCGATGTCCACGCCTTTGATCGAACCCGGTACGCCCAGGCGGATCACCGCGCTGTCGTAGCCTTCGAAGCGCTTGCGGCGTGATTCCCAGCCGTCCATCCACTTGCCGTTGTCATCGAAAACGCCCTCCTTCCATACGGCCGGGGTCGGCTGGAACAGGCGGTTGGCGTCGGCGAACCAGTCATCGGTCACCGAAAGAATCTTGGTGCCCAGGCGGGCGTCGGCCAGGTTGACGAACTTCTCGAAAGGTACGGCGTAAGCTTTCATTCTTCTTGTCTGCCTTAGATAGAGTGGCTGGGGATGGTCGTTTAGAGGGTCAGTAAACGGAACAACGCGATCTTGTTGATCTCGGCCAGTGCGCATTTGAACTCGGTGTCCACCGAGTTGTGGATGCGCGTTTCGAACGCGGCCAGGATCTGATGCCGGTTGCTGCCTTTTACCGCCATGATGAAGGGAAACTTGAACTTGGCCTTGTAGGCATCGTTCAGCTCGGTGAAGCGAGAAAACTCTTCGGCCGTGCATTGGTGAATCCCCGCGCCAGCCTGTTCATCAGTGCTGGCTTGGGTCAGTTGGCCCTGGACGGCAGCTTTACCGGCCAGGTCCGGGTGAGCGTTGATCAGGGCCAGCTGGCTGGCATGATCGGCGCTCAACAGGATGTCGCTCATGCGCTGGTGCAGGGTTTCGATCTCGTCGATCGAAGGGTCCTGGCCCAGGTCGTAGGCCTTTTCGGCCACCCATGGCGAATGTTCGTAGATGTCGGCGAAAGCCTGGACGAATTCGTCGCGGCTCAGCGTCGAGGGTTTGAGGGTCTTGAAGGCGGTCATTTGGCGGCTCCCTGGAACGGGTGGGTGTCGTGCCAGTGACGGGCAATGTCGACACGGCGAGTGAACCACACCTGTTCGTGGCCTTTGGCGTATTCGACAAAACGCTTCAATGAGGCCAGGCGTGCTGGGCGGCCAATCAGGCGGCAATGCAGGCCGATGGAGAGCATTTTCGGTGCTTCGGCGCCTTCGGCGTAGAGCACGTCGAACGCATCTTTCAAGTAGTCGAAGAAGTCATCGCCCTTGTTGAAACCCTGCACCTGGGTAAAGCGCATGTCGTTGGTGTCCAGGGTGTAGGGAATCACCAGGTGCGGCTTGCCGGTGGGGTTGTTGGGTTCCCAGTAGGGCAGGTCGTCGTCGTAGGTGTCGCAGTCGTAGAGAAAGCCGCCTTCCTCCATCACCAGCCGCCGCGTGTTGGGGCCGGTGCGCCCGGTGTACCAGCCCAGTGGGCGTTCGCCGGTGAGTTCGGTGAGGATGCGGATCGCTTCGAGCATATGCTCGCGTTCCTGGGCCTCGTCCATGTACTGGTAGTCGATCCAGCGGTAGCCGTGGCTACAGATCTCGTGACCGGCCTCGACCATCGCGCGGATCACATCCGGATGGCGCTGGGCGGCCATGGCCACGGCGAAGATGGTCAGCGGGATATCGAATTCTTTGAATAACTTGAGGATGCGCCACACGCCGGCACGGCTGCCGTATTCATACAGCGACTCCATGCTCATGTTGCGTGCGCCTTGCAGCGGTTGGGCCGAGACCATTTCCGAGAGGAAGGCTTCGGACTCTTTGTCACCGTGCAAGATGTTGCGCTCGCCGCCTTCTTCGTAGTTGAGTACAAAAGACAACGCAATGCGTGCCTTGCCCGGCCAGTGGGGGTGAGGAGGGTTACTGCCGTAACCGATCAGGTCGCGTGGGTAGTCAGCGCTCACTGCAGTCTTCCTTCTTGTTCGTGATCATTCATGTGGCGGCCGGGCAGTGGAATGACTGGGTGGCGTCACAGCGATGAGTGATTGTATACAACTTATCGTCCACTTTGTAAGCCTACATTTCTGCATTTTTTCCGCAGGGCTCTGTGTAAAGGGTGTAGCAAGAAACTTGCCCAGTTGGTCAGCTAATGGACAAAAGGTCGTTTAAAAGCAAGGATTACCTGTCGATTACCTGTTAAGGCAATGCAGGCGGGGTGATCAAAAGGTTTGTGATTTTTATTGTGTACAATTTTTTTAAAAAGTGTCTTAATCAGCCATCGCCGGCTTTTTCACTGCCCTGAAAAAGTGCGGATCTCTCTTCTACTGACTTCGGGAGGCGCGTAGACGCCATGGGACGTTTGACCACACACGTTTTGGACGCCGCACACGGCTGCCCCGGCAGCGCGATCAAGGTTGAGCTGTACCGCGTCGAAGGCGCGCAACTGGAACTGGTTGCCACCGCCCTGACCAACAGCGACGGCCGCTGCGATGCGCCATTGTTGCAAGGCGACGACTACCGCAGTGGTGTCTACCAACTGCAGTTCAGCGCCGGCGACTACTACCGCGCCCGTGGCGTGCAATTGCCGGAGCCGGCTTTCCTCGATGTGGTGGTATTGCGCTTCGGCATCAGTGCCGAGCAGGATCACTACCATGTGCCCCTACTGATTTCGCCCTACAGCTACTCCACCTATCGCGGTAGCTAGCGTCACCTCGCTTCACACCCCCAAAGCTCTTCGTTGGTTTTTTGCCCGCCCACACTGCGGGCTTTTTTTCGCCTGCCAACTATGTAGCGCACTGATTAAGAGGTGAGTGCCTAGGCTCGGCTTTTTCAGTCTTGAAGACGCCGCCATGAGTCCAGATACGTCCGCCCCCATTCTGTCTGTCTTTGATTTCGACGACCCCGGCGTCACCCAGGATGAACGCTTGGCGGCGATTCGCGCATTGCTGACGCGGCGCGTTGAGCGCGCGCGTCATCCCAGCCGCGCCATCAATCAGCTCCATGCCGCTCACGTGCGTTGCCACCAGGCCTCCAAAGAGCTGGCGGACCTGGCCAGCCGGGCGCCTCGCATCCTGGCGGTGATCCGTCACGCCCTGCGCGAGGCGTTTGCCCTAGACCCGGATACCCTGCTGTTCAGCGAGCCGCCACCGCCCCAGCCGGCCCATCACGTCAACAGCCTGACCGACCGAACCCTGGCGTTGTTCAGCGACCCGGGCGTGCCCGTCAACCTCCATCATTTTACCGCCTTGAGCCTGCGCGATGAGCCGGGCCGTGCGCTGGCGTTCAATGCCACACAGGCCCTGGCCCGTGTCAGCCAGTTAGGTTTGGCGGTGCGGATCAACCAGGCCATGACCGGCTATTGGCAGCAACTGGCCCGTGGCTCCTGGCTGTCGCGCCGGGAGCGTTGGGTGCAACTGCGCAAAGCCATGTTTGCCGACCAGGCGTACCTGGCGCACCAACTGTTCCAGCTGTCGAATGCGGGTTACGCGATGGCCAGGCAACTGATGGATGCGCCCAGCGCCGAGGCACGCCAGCGTGCCGGTGGGGCGTGGGCCACGCTGCAGGTGGGCGCTGTGGCTTGGCCCCATGTGGGCGTCGGGGTGCTGGCGATTCCGGGGGCGCTGCACCTTTACCGAGCGGGTGCGGTGGATGGGCCCCAGGTCATTTATTTGCCGGGGTTGCAATGCGCGTTTCATGAGTTCTGTTCTTGGCACCAGGTGCAGACGGATTTGCCCGCGTTGGTGCAGACCTCGTTGTTGAGCGGGTTATGGCAATACCTGCCGTTTAAGCATGGGGTGATCCCCCCATTGACCCCCGGCGCAGTGCTCTCGCAAGACGCCCTGGCCCAGAGCGCGCACGCCTTGCTGGACGGCCAGTGGAGTAATGAGTGGGGGAGTGTGCTGTCGCTCAACTACGCCGCCCCGCTCGTTTCGCCTGTGCCATTACCCAGTCGGCGTGTTGCACAATTGTTACGGTTTATCGAGAAGGGCCGTAAACGCTTGAGCAATGGCCTGCCACTCGCGTCCAGCCTGGATGCATTGCTGGCCTGGGACCAGCAGCGTCGTCAGCCGCAGATTCTACTGGCCAGCCTGTCCTCCGAGCTGCCGCGTAACCACTGCACACGGCAAGTGCGCCGTTATGAAAGCGCCCTGCAAGCGCTGTTGAATGCCCACGAGCCGGCCAGGGAAAGCGAAGATTACCGGGTTTTTTCGGCACTTGAAGGCGAGCGCCAGGCGCAGGGGAAAATCGTCAGTCGGTGGACTCAGGATGACACGGTGCGACTATTGCAGACCGCGTTCTGGCAGGAGCGCCCCGACGGCACCCGCAAGCGCGCAATGCTGGTGCTGAACGCTCTGCGCCGAGCTTTGCGTCAAGAAGCGCAGCTTGAGTACCAGCTCAAATTGATCAAGCAGACACACCTGGACCGGCTGCTGGAGGTGCTCAACACGCCTTTGGCAGCGCAGCGTGTGAGCAGCGACACCCGTGTGTTGCAGGTAGCCGTGGGCGGTGACTCGCAAGCCCGTTACCGCCTGATGGGGGTGTTTGTGGTTACCACCGCGCGTGCATTGCTTGAGCCGAGCCAGCCGCAGCCCGTCGTCCTGGTGGTGGGCGGCAGTTTTGGCGGATTGGCGGTGTTCGAGCATCTAGATAATTTGTCCCAAGGGCTGGGGGCCAGCCTCGGCGGCCGAGATGAGTGCCTATTTTGGCGTTGCATTGGCCGAGATGTGCGCGCCGTTGCTCGCGCTGAAATGGCCCAGTCGGTGCAGGTGGACTACCGCGTTGTGGGGCACGATGTCGTGTACGAAGACCTTAAGGCGCTGATCGAACATCACGCTCGGCTGAGTACGCTTCTGGACGCCCCCGTGCGCCTATTCAGCGAAGTGAGTGACCCCACCGTGGGCCGTTTGCTGCTGGCTGAAGAGTTGCGTGAGCACCTGCAAGTACCGGTCAATGAGGTTCGTACGGCGGCGCTGGCCAACCTGGACTTTTTGCGCTTCGCCGCCGGGCAGGCAAACACCCAGCCGACGTGGCTAGCGACGGCCACGCAGGGCCAACGTCAACGCCATAAACGCCTGCAACGTCGCTACCTGTCCAGCGCAATGGCTTTGGAGAACCGCTTGTGGCATGTCCTGCCGCCGCTGTATGCCTTTGCACGCAGGCTGCTGATTGCCCAACTCACTCGGGATGGTTTCTACCCTGAGTTGGATATCGACATGCCGCTGCTGCACATGCCCGATGATGTGGGTTCGCAGTTTTGTGGGTGGTCGAGCCAGTGCCCGCCGGGTGATCGCCACGTCAAAATGCACGCCAGCCCTGAACGCACGACGTTTAGCCTGCTGGAGTTGGCTCTGCATAATCTTGACCCCATGGCCCCTTGGACTGAGTGGCGGTTTAACCGGGCGCATTACTTGGCTGCGGCCTGGAAGGAACGTTTGAGTCCGCGTTATCTGATCAAGACGTTGTCTGCGCTGGACATCGGTGGCCAGTACAACGCGTTGATCGTGCGGGTGTTTCAGCCGGCTTCCCGTGAGTTGCCACGGCCGCTGATCGACCGGGCCACGCAGCAACTGGCGCAGGTACAGGCGTATTCGGCTGCCCGGCAAGGGCTCTCCAGCCACGGCCAAAGCCTGTTCAATACGGCCATGGCCGCCCGTTCCCAGGCCGAGATGAGCATCAACGGCCATCAGCTCGGCCTGGGTTTTGTACGCCTGCGCGGGCACACGATGGCGCACGATCGGCACCTGGCCGGCATGTTGGCGATCATTGATCGAACCTCTCGGCGCTGCCTGGTGTACTGGCCCTCCGCCATGGGCCACCCTGTTCTGGCCGAATACGCCAGCCTTGCATTGGCCAAGGCAGCGCTGAATCGTGCCAGCGTTTCGGCCGACTGCATCAAGGCGTTGGCGCAACGGGTAGCGCCGGGTTGGGAGGAGGATGCACTGGCCAGTTACCCGGGGCCAGGGGGGCAGGCCAAGAGAACCGCAGTGCGATTGTCCCGCATCGTGCCCGAGCAAGTCGTTGGTTATGCCGTGTTCAAGGTGTACGAAGCCATCAGCCGGTTTGTGCGGGGTTTCAAGATCAAGCACACGCTGCCCGCCGCTGAGTTGCCGACCATTGAGGAGCAGATCAAAGAGCAAATCGACGCTGAACCCAACGCCTGGCTGGATATTGTGCCCACCGCCCACAGCGATGCGCAGGCCTTGCTGGCCCATGGGCGCATGCTGGAAGTGCAACAACGTGCGCACGCCCGAGCCACCTCCGGCACGGCGCTGGTGCAGTACCGCGAACAGCGCCTGGGCGAGCAATGGGATGCCACGGTGCGCGGCCTTTTATCCTTTGTGCCGGTGATTGGCGTGGGCATCAGCCTGTATGAAATGCTGCTGGCCGCCAGGCGTTACCACCTTGGCGGCAGGCCTGAAGATGCCGTGGATGTAGCGTTTTTGACGCTGATGGCGTTTGTCGATGTGTTGACGTCGCTTATACCCGCTGGCAGGAGTGTCAGAGTCGGTGCCGTGGGCAGAGGCTTGAATCAATTGCACCGCCGGGGCGCAAGGTTGTCACGGTTGCCGTCGGCACCTCGCCCTGCCACGTTATTGGAGCGCTTCAGGAAACCGTTTGCCACTGACGACGCGATCCCCCTGCAAGGCCCCGGAGAAAAGGGGGTCTACGTGAAAAACGGTGAACAGTTTTTGGTCGATGGTGACCATCGCTACCCGGTGTATCGACGTGGTGATGAGCCCGCGCTACGGATCAAAAGCCCCGGCGGAGAGGCCGAGGGTGAGCTGGTGCTCCACATCCGGGAGGACCGTGAGTGGTCGTTGGGCGCCGACGCGCCTGCGCCGGTGGCCGGGCCGAGTTCGGGTGCGCTCAACCCTTGGCGTGAGCTGGTGGCACATCCGCCTGACTGGTGGCCACCTATCGTGCGCACAGCGACGGAAAACAAGATCCTCCAGTCAGGCGTGGTGGCTTCCCAATGGCCGGATTGGCGTATGCAAATTCAGATTACGCCTCAATTGAGCTCCCCGGCGCCTGGTGTATTTCGTGTTCCGCTCAATGGCCACGGGTTTGACTTCCATGTCCTGCGCATCGCGCCGCCGAACACCAGCTTGAGCGGGCCGATGAGTTCTTATTACAGGCTGGTACCCCAAGGGCCTCAAGCACCTTTGAACCGCATCGTGTTTATCACGAAGAATGAGCCGCTGGTTTCTTTGGCCTCTATGGACATAGAGCGTTGGACTCGCTCAGCGCTGGCGGATCAGCCGCTCCCTGCATCACGTACGGCAGCGGGCGAATGGCAGTTGCATGCGCCTCTGTTTGACCGACCGCTGACGCGGTACGTGGGTCAGGCCTTTCCAACCATGACACACAAAACCCGAGAGTTCGTTGTAGCAAGGATTGTTGAGTTGGCAGGCCCGCAACGCCCTGCTACGGCGACGCATTTGCTCAATATCCGTGCGACGCTGGACGATTGGTTACCCCCGTTCCCCGCGAGGCCTGGGCAGACGGATGACTTGCTGAAACTGTTGCGGCCCACAGTGCGGGGGGAATACACCACATTTATCAGTTACCAGGGCGCATCGCCGGGCATGTATCGGGTTGACTTCATTCCACCTTTTGCGCTGGACCGAGAGCTTCATCGAGGTGGCAAGGCTATGGCGGTCCAGAGAGATATTGCCCAGCGTGCAGCTGTTAAAAAAGTGCTGGAGGACCAAGGGTTCACCGTACGGGAGTTCAAGGTCATACGCCGTACAGTGCCCTCTCAAGAGGGGGTCGCGACGCATCCCGGTTCTCCTGGCCAGCTGTACTACCTTTCATACGTGTGGTTTGAAATGGGGCATTTGCATTTAGGCCGACGGCTGACGGATAACTGGTTAGCCACGGCCAAAGTGCGCAACATGCCGCTGGCATTTTCGGCCGAGATCAATAGTGCGTTTCAGGAGCAACGCTTGGTCCGGATCCTGGCGGGCATCCAGTGGCCTGGCGCGGGGGATGTTTCCCCCAGTGTTTATTTCCTCAAAATGACGCCTTGAGGTTGATCAGCGAGAGGATGCCCGCACCGCTGAACAAGGCTGCACTGACGCGATTAAACCAACTTTGGCCCTTGCCGCTGCGCAGGTAACGCGCCGCGCCGTGGGCACTGAGGCCATAGAACAACTTGCACAGCAGGTCGAGTACCGTCCACGTCGCAATCATGATCAGCAATTGCGGCAAGAACGCCTGCTGGCTGTTCAGGAATTGTGGCAGGAAGGCGGCAAAGAACAGGATGTCCTTGGGGTTGCTGGCGCCCAGGACAAACGCCCGGCCAAACAGCGCACGAAAGCGCGGCACGGGGGCGCTGTACGGCACCTCTGCGGCCTTGGCCGGTTGCCGCGATTGTTGCCAGCTCTGCCAGGCGAGGTAGAACAGGTACGCCGCGCCGACGATCTTCAAGGCGCTGAACAGTTGCTCAGACGCCAACAGCAGGGCGCCCAGGCCCAGGGCCGAGGCGCTCAACAGGCAGATCGAGGCAAACACCCCGCCGAGAAACGCTGGATACGAGCGGCGCAGGCCGTAGTTGAGGCTGTTGCTGATCATCAGCAATGACAGCGGCCCCGGGATCAGGATCACTACCAATGCTGCGCCGCTGAACAGTAGCCAGGTTTCAATCGTCATTTCATTCCTCCAGTTGTCAGCGGCAAGCTTCAAGCGGCAAGTTCAAGCTTGTCGCTTGCCGCTGAAAACTTGCCGCTATTTCATAGAAATACAAATTTGGCGATAAAGATCGCGCACAGCACCCACAGGCTCACGGAAATCTCGCGGTACTTGCCGGTACCCGCCTTGAGCGCCACGTACGTGATAAAGCCCAGCGCGATACCGTCGGCGACCGAAAACGTCAGTGGCATCATGATTGCGGTCACGATGGCCGGAATGCTGTCGGTGGCTTCGTCCCAATTGATATGGGCCATGCTTGCCATCATCAGCATCGCGACGTAGATCAACGCACCGGCGGTGGCGTACGCGGGGATCATGCCGGCCAGCGGTGCAAAAAACATCGCCGCCACAAACAGCACGCCCACGGTCACCGCCGTCAGCCCGGTGCGCCCGCCAGCAGCCACACCGGCGGCGCTTTCCACGTAGCTGGTCACCGGCGGTACACCGACCATGGCGCCAAACACGCTCGAAGCGCTGTCAGCTTTCAACGCGCGGGACAGGTTATCGATCTTGCCATCGGCATTCACCAGCCCGGCCCGTTGCGCGACGCCCATCAGTGTACCTGCGGTGTCAAACATGTGTACAAAAAGAAACGCGAAAACAACGCTAATCATGCTGACATTGAATACACCTTTAATGTCCATCGCCATCCAGGTCGGCGCCAGGCTGGGCGGGGTCGACATAATCCCGTTGTAATGCACCAAGTCCAGGCTCCAACCGGCGAGGGTCACGGCGATAATGCTGATGAGGATTGCGCCGAAGACGCGGTGGTAGCTGAGGATGGCGATCAGCAAAAAGCACACCGCGGCCAGCAGCGGCGCCGGCTCATGCAGGGAACCGAGCTTGATCAGCGTGGCCGGGCTATCAACGATGATCCCGGCGGTTTTCAAGCCGATCACCCCGAGGAACAAACCGACACCCGCGCCCATGGCGTGGCGCAGACTCACGGGGATGCTGTTGAGCAACCACTCACGCACCCGCGACAGCGTCAGGCCCATGAACAGTACGCCCGAGATAAACACCGCACCCAGCGCGGTTTCCCAGGTGTAGCCCATGGTGCCGACCACGGTGTAGGTGAAAAAAGCATTGAGGCCCATGCCCGGCGCCAGGCCCACCGGCCAGTTGGCGTACAGGCCCATCAACAGGCAGCCCAGGGCGGCGGCGATGCAGGTGGCGACGAACGCCGCGCCGTGGTCAATGCCGGCGTCGGCCATGATGTTGGGGTTGACGAAGATAATGTACGCCATGGTGATAAAGGTGGTGAGGCCGGCGATCAATTCGGTCCTCACTGTGGTGCCATGCAAGCGCAGTTTGAACAGGCGTTCCAGCCAGCTGTTGCTGGGCGGGGAGAGGTCCAGCGTCGGGGCTTCAGATTTGCGGCTATCCACAGCAAGTACTCCTCAAGAGTTTTATTGTTATTTCCAGCGCCGGTCACAAATGTGGGCAACAGCGCTTTGAGGTACTGGCGGGTTTTGTTGACCAATGGGTCAGGAACTCGCACGAGGCGAATTATGCTTTTGTATACAAAGAAAGCAAATAATGTTTTCGAATGGTCTGGCGAAAGGTGATAGAAGGCTAATTCACCGCACTCAGTGCCTGATTCACCGCCAGCCATCCGGCGACGGCTTGTTCGCCGGCATCACTGAATGCGCGCTGCAACAGTTTGACCTGCTCACGTCGCAGCGATTGTTCGAAACGCTGGCCTTCCTCGCTCAGTTCCAGCAGGCGTTTACGCTTGTCGGTCTCGGACGCGACGCTGTTGACCAGGTGCATTTCCTGCAATTGGCGCAGCGGCATATTCAGTGCCTGCTTGCTCACGCCAAGCAGCTCCAGCAACTCCTTAACGCTCAACGCCGGATAACGCGCGATAAAAAACACGATGCGCTGGTGCACCCGGCTTAAGCCACGGCGTTCGAGCATTTCGTCGGCTTTGGCGGTAAAGGCCTGGTAGCCGAAGAAGAACGCTTCCATGGCTTCTTGCTGGGCGGTTGGGTTTTTAAGGTCAAGCATATTGACGTATCCACCAGAGTCGTCGTAATTTCGGTCAACCAGTTTGACGTATTTCCCACAGTCTTCGCTAGCGGTGAACCCATGGCCTTCTCTGAACGTGTTACGCGCCTCAAAAGCTCCCTGATCCGTGAAATCCTCGCGGCGGCCCAGCGCCCGGAAGTGATGTCGTTCGCCGGTGGCCTGCCGGCCGAAGCCATGCTGCCGGCGTTGAACTGGGACGATATGCCTCTCAACATCGGCCAGTACGGCATGAGCGAAGGCGAACCGCAGTTGCGCGAATTGCTCGCCGCCGAGGCCCGCGCGCTGGGCATCCCGTGCCAGGCCAGCCAGGTGCTGGTGGTCAGCGGCTCGCAGCAAACCCTGGACCTGGCGGCCAAGCTGTACATCGACAAAGGCACGCAGATCCTGCTGGAAGGCCCGACCTACCTGGCCGCGTTGCAGATCTTCCAGCTGTTCGGCGCCGACTGCCTGACCGTGCCGCTGGAAGCCGATGGCCCCGACCTGGCCGCACTGCGTGCCAACCTGCAACGCCATCGCCCGGCGTTCATCTACCTGATCCCGACCTTCCAGAACCCCTCGGCCGTGCGCTACAGCGAGGCCAAGCGCGAAGCCGTCGCCGCGTTGCTCGACGAGTTCGGCGTGACCCTGATCGAAGACGAACCCTACCGCGAGCTGACCTTCGACGGCGGCAGCGCCAAACCCATTGTCGGGCGCCTGAAGAAAGCCAGCTGGATCTACACCGGCACCGTGTCCAAAACCCTGTTGCCGGGCCTGCGCGTCGGTTACCTGATCGCCAGCCCGGACCTGTTTCCGCATCTGCTCAAGCTCAAGCAGTCGGCGGATCTGCACACCAACCGCGTCGGCCAATGGCAGGCGATGCAGTGGATCGGCACGGAAAAATACCAGCACCACCTGGTGCAATTGCGCAGCTTCTACCGCGAACGCCGCGACGCGTTCCAGGCGGCACTGGAGCGTCACTTCGCCGACCTGGCCGACTGGCAAGTGCCCCAAGGCGGATTATTCTTCTGGCTGACCTTGAAACAGCCGCTCGACACCCGCACTTTATTGGCGCAAGCGCTGGATCAGGATGTCGCGTTCATGCCCGGTGAACCGTTCTTTGCCGAGCCGGACCAACACTTGGGCTCGTTGCGCCTCAATTTCAGTCATATCGACCCGGCCCGCCTGGACGAAGGTCTCAAGCGCCTGGCCGCGGTGGTCCGTCAAGCACAGCACGCGCAAGCGGCATAAGGGGAGCCCCATGTACAAGGTTTATGGCGATTACAAGTCGGGCAACTGCTACAAGGTCAAATTGATGCTCAATCTGCTGGGCATCCCATACCAGTGGATCGATGTGGACATCCTTAACGGTGACACCCAGACCGCCGAGTTCCTGGCCAAGAACCCCAACGGCAAGATCCCGGTACTGGAACTGGAAGACGGCACTTGCCTGTGGGAATCCAACGCGATCCTCAACTTCCTCGCCGATGGCAGCGAGTTTTTGCCCGCTGAACCGCGTTTGCGCACCCAGGTGCTGCAATGGCAGTTCTTCGAGCAATACAGCCATGAGCCGTACATCGCGGTGGCGCGGTTTATCCAGTTCTACCTGAACATGCCGGAGGATCGCCTGGAGGAATACAAGACCTGCCACAAGCGCGGCCACAAGGCGCTGAAAGTCATGGAGCGCCAGTTGCAGGCCACGCCGTACCTGGTGGGTGAGCAGTATTCGATTGCGGATATTGCGTTGTATGCCTACACGCATGTGGCGCATGAAGGTGGGTTTGATCTGGCGCCGTATCCGGCCGTGCAGGCGTGGCTCCAGCGAGTGGCCAGCCATCCCAAGCATGTAGCGATGCTGGACTGATAACTCGGTTCAAAATGTGGGAGCTGGCTTGCCTGCGATAGCGGTCTGTCTGTGCCAGATGCATAGCCTGACACACTGCTATCGCGGGCAAGCCCGCTCTCACATTTTAGCTCGGTGTTGTGCCAGATAACTCTTCCGTGAGCAGATCGAAACAACGCTGCGCTGCCGGGCTCAGCCCCATCCCGCTGCGACTGATCAAGCCGATCTCCCGGTTTACGCCGGGGTGATCGATAGTGATCCTCTGCAACCCCTCCAAGCTGTCCGCCGCCGACTCCGGCAACACACTGATCCCCAACCCCTGGCGCACCAGCGCCAGTACCGTCGACATGTAATTGGCCTCCATCCCGGCGTTCAGCGTCAACCGTGTTTCATCGAACAACGCATCCACCTGCTCACGCACGCTGCTGTCACGCCCGGTGAGGATGATCGGCTGATCCGCCAACTGTTCCAGGGTCAACTGTCGATGACGGGTGAGGGGATGATCCAGCGGCACAAACGCACACAGCCGGTCATTGAGCACCGGGACAAACGCCAGGCCATGGCTGAGCCGCGCGCGCACGCCAATGCCGAAATCCACTTCGCCGGAACGCACCTGGGCGTGAATGCGGTGTGCCACGAGGTCATGCAGGCGCACTTCGATCCCGGCAAAACGTTCGCGAAACAGGCGCAAGGCTGGGGGCAGGGCGCCGGCGCAGACCGAGGGCAGGGCGGCGATGGTCACCACGCCACGGCGCAGGGCGGCGAGGTCGCGGGAGCCGGTGACGATGTTGTCCAGGTCCAGCAGCAGTTTTTCCATCGGCCCGCGTGCGTCCTGGCCGGCAGCGGTGATGCTGACGTGACGCGGGCTGCGGTCGAGCAGGGCGACGCCGAGCCAGTCTTCCAGCTGTTGCACCTGCACAGTCAGCGCCGAGGGCGACAGATGCAACTCGTTGGCGGCTTTGGTGAAACTGCCGGTGCGGGCGACGGCAAGAAAGGCTTGGATGTGCTGGATGCTATTTTTCATAAGAGCAGCTTCATTTTGTTTTTCCGAACACTAGCGGCTGAATATTCCAATTTACAAAGACTAACCCGCTTCCAATACTCCAGGGAAAACAATAACCGGCCAACAAGGCCGCTCTGGAGTAACCCATGCTCGCTACCCTGGGTGTCATCACCATCCTGTGCCTGCTCGCTGCCGTCATGAGCAAACGCCTGTCGCCACTGGTGGCCCTGATCGCCTTGCCGATCATCGCCGCGCTGCTCGGCGGTTTTGGCCTGCAAACCAGTGCCTTCATCATTACCGGTATCAAGAACGTCGCCCCCGTGGTGGGCATGTTTGTGTTCGCGATCCTGTTTTTCGGGATCATGACCGATGCCGGCATGCTCGACCCGATCATCGACCGCATCCTGCGCACCGTCGGCACGCGTCCTACACGGATCGTCGTGGGGACCGCGACCCTGGCGTTGCTGGTGCATCTGGACGGCTCCGGTGCCGTGACCTTCCTGGTGACGGTGCCGGCGATGCTGCCGCTGTATACGCGGCTGGGCATTGATAAACGCATCCTCGCCTGCGTATGTGCGATGGCGGCCGGGGTCAACTTCCTGCCGTGGACCGGCCCCGTGCTGCGCTCGTCCGCTGCCCTGCATGTGCCGGTGGCTGACCTGTTCCAGCCGCTGATCCCGGTGCAGATCGTCGGCCTGATCTTTGTGTTCGCCTGTGCCTGGTGGCTCGGCCGCCGCGAAGAAAAACGCCTGGGCCTGGGCGCCGGTTCCACGGTGGATGCCATGCCGCAACGGGTGCTCAGTGACGACGACATCAAGCTGCGTCGCCCACGCCTGTTCTGGGTCAACCTGGTGCTGACCGTGCTGGTGATGGTGGTGATGATTGCCGGCTGGGTCGACCCGGTGGTGATGTTCATGCTCGGTACCGTGGTGGCGCTGTGCATCAACTACCCCAACGTCGACGCCCAGCGCGCGCGTATCGATGCGCATGCCAAGACTGCCTTGACCATGGCCAGCATCCTGCTCGCCGCCGGGGTGTTCACTGGCATCATGCAAGGCACCGGCATGCTCAAGGCGATTGCCGAAGTGGCGGTGGCGCAGATCCCGGCCGGCCACGGCAAGTTGATCCCGGCGGTGGTGGGCTTTATTTCCATGCCGCTGAGCATGCTGTTTGATCCCGATTCCTACTATTTCGGCGTGATGCCGGTGATCGCCGAAGTCGGCAAGGCCCTGGGCGTGGACCCGCTGCAAGTGGCCCAGGCCTCCCTGCTGGGCGTGCATACCACCGGCTTCCCGGTCAGCCCGCTGACCCCCGCGACCTTCCTGTTGGTGGGCCTGTGCAAGATCGAATTGGCCGATCACCAGCGCTTCACCATCCCTTTTCTGTTTGCCGCGTCGGTGTTGATGACCCTGACCGCGTTGCTCCTGGGAGTGATTTGAGATGAAAACCTTGCGCATCGGTTCTGGCGCCGGCTATTCCGGCGACCGTATCGAACCTGCCGTCGAATTGGCCGAGCGTGGCGAGCTGGATTACCTGGTGTTCGAATGCCTGGCTGAACGCACCATCGCCCTCGCGCAACAGGCGCGGATCACTGATCCCGCGGGCGGTTACGACCCGCTGTTGAGTGAGCGCATGCGCCGTGTGCTGCCGTTTGTGGGCGCAGAGACTGGGCGTCGCCTGCGGGTGATCACCAATATGGGCGCGGCCAACCCCGTGTCGGCGGCGGTTGAAGTGCGGCGGATTGCCAGCGAACTGGGCCTGGAGCTCAAGGTGGTCGCCGTGGTTGGCGACGATGTGCTGGACGTGTTGCAAGGGGATTTTCTGCTGGATAACGGTCAGACCGTCGGGTCCCTGGGCGAACGCCTGATCTCGGCGAATGCCTACCTGGGTGTCGAGGGCATCCTGGAGGCGCTGCACGCCGACGCCGATGTGGTCATCACCGGGCGGGTGGCCGACCCTTCGTTGTTCCTCGCGCCGCAGATGTTTGAATTCGGCTGGGCGGCGGACGATTGGCAGCGCCTCGGGCGCGGTACGTTGGTCGGGCATTTGCTCGAATGCGCCGGGCAAGTCAGCGGCGGCTATTTCGCCGATCCAGGCTTCAAGGACGTGGATGACCTCGCGCGCCTTGGCTTCCCCTTGGCCGAAATCGATGCCGACGGTGAAGCCTTGATCACCAAAGTCGCGGGCTCGGGCGGGCGGGTCAGCCGCGCCACCTGCACTGAGCAATTGATCTACGAGGTGCATGATCCGGCGGCATACCTCACGCCGGACGTGACGGCGGACTTTTCCCAGGTGGGGTTTGTCGAGGAGGCCGTTGATCGCGTGCGCGCCCAAGGGGCTGGCGGCCGCGCGCGGCCCGAGCAGTTAAAAGTCAGCGTCGGTTATCTGGACGGTTGGATTGGCGAAGGGCAAATGTCCTACGGCGGGCCGGGGGCTGTCGCACGTGCAGAGTTGGCGCGGGCTGTCGTCCTCAAGCGCCTGGAATTGATGGGTGTGAAGATGCAGGACGTGCGCGCCGAACTGATCGGCATGGACGCGCTCCACGGCCCGCGCAGCAGCGTCGAGCCCTGGGAAGTGCGCTTGCGCGTGGCGGCCCGCTGTGCGGATCGCCTTGAGGCGGTGCGGGTCGGCAATGAAGTGGAAACCCTCTACACCAACGGCCCGTCCGGCGGCGGCGGGGCCAGCAAAAGTGTGCGGCAGGTGGTGGCGGTGGCGTCGTTGCTGCTGCCGCGTGATGCGGTCAACCCGAGGATTCAAGCATGAAGTTGCACACGCTGGCCCATTCCCGCACTGGGGACAAGGGCGATACGTCGAACATTTCGATCATTGCCTATCGCGCGGAAGATTACCCGTTGCTGTGTGAGCAACTGACGGCCGAGCGCGTGGCCGAATTCTTTGTTGGGTTGCTGGAGCCAGGTGCGGCGCCGGTGCGGCGCTACGAATTGCCCAATGTGCAGGCGCTGAACTTTGTGTTGCCGGGGATCTTGCGCGGCGGCGTTACGCGTTCGCTGGCGCTGGATGCCCACGGAAAATGCCTGGGGTCGGCACTACTCGATCTCGATGTGTGAATACAAAACTAACTGTGGGAGCGGGCAAGCCAGCTCCCACAGGGGGTTATCCGCGCCTGTCAGATCGCGGCAAACCGCTTGTCCAGGTAATCAATGATCACCTTGGAGTCATACATCCACGTGGTCTGCCCATTCTCTTCAATCCGCAGGCACGGCACCTTGATCTTGCCGCCTTGCTCCAGCAGGGTCTGGCGGTCCTGCTCGTTGTTCTTCGCATCCTTCAACGCCACCGGCACATTCAGGCGGTGCAGGGTGCGACGTGTCTTCACGCAGAACGGGCAAGCGTGGAACTGATACAGCGTCAGCTCCTTGGCCGCTGCGTTGACCTGAGCCTGCTGCTCGGCGGAACGCTGCTTTTTGCGTGGGCGCGTCAGGAAGTCGCCCGCGATGATGACGTGGCCGAGGCCCACTCGAAGTGCTTTGACAAACATGGCTGAAACCTCTTGCCCATGAAGAAGGGGCCGCAGCTTACCTGATTTCTGCAGGCGAAAAAAAACCGGCGATGAACGCCGGTTTTTCTTACGCAGCCTGTTACTTGATCAGGCTGAGGAATTCGCTGCGGGTTGCCGCGTTTTCGCGGAACTCACCCAGCATCACCGAAGTGATCATCGACGAATTCTGTTTCTCCACACCGCGCATCATCATGCACATGTGCTTGGCCTCGATCACCACGGCCACGCCCAGGGCGCCGGTCACCTGCATCACGGCATCGGCGATCTGGCGGCTGAGGTTTTCCTGGATCTGCAGGCGGCGCGCGTACATATCGACAATCCGCGCGACCTTCGACAGGCCCAGCACTTTGCCGCTTGGGATATACGCGACATGGGCCTTGCCGATAAACGGCAGCAGGTGGTGTTCGCACAACGAGTACAACTCGATGTCCTTGACCAGCACCATTTCGCTGTTGTCAGAGCTGAACAAGGCACCGTTGGTGACTTCTTCCAGGGTCTGCTCATAACCGCGGCAGAGGTACTGCATCGCCTTGGCGGCACGCTTTGGCGTGTCCAGCAGACCCTCGCGGGAAACGTCCTCGCCGAGTTGGCCGAGGATCGCGGTGTAATTCTGTTCCAGGGACATGAAACTACCTGTGGGATTTTCGCAAAGCGCAAGGTTACGGTGGCGGACACATCGCTGCAAGCCTGAAGAGGCGACTTGTTACTCGTCACGCCCTTCCATCATGGTGCGCTTGAGCATCACATACACCGCTCCCGCGCCGCCGTGTCGGGCCTGGCATGAGGTAAAGCCGAGCACTTGTGCATGCTGGCGCAGCCAGGTGTTGACGTGGCTTTTGATCATCGGGCGCTTGCCGTCCAGCCGCACGGCCTTGCCGTGGGTGACGCGCACGCAGCGGATTTCGAATTTGGTTGCTTCGGCAAGGAAGGCCCACAGGGTTTCGCGGGCTTTTTCCACGGTCATGCCGTGCAGGTCGAGGCTACCTTCGAAGGGGATCTGGCCGACCTTGAGCTTGCGCATCTGGCTTTCCTGCACGCCGTCGCGGGCCCACATCAGCTCGTCTTCGGGGCCGACGTCGATGACGAACTGGTCCGACAGGCCATCCACGGTAGTGGCATCGGTGCGCACGGTTGCGGCTTGGCGCAGCTTGGCGATCTGCGCGCGGTCGGCCTTGGGTTTGCCGGTGTCGGCGCGGTCGTGCTTGATCGGCTTGACGCCGCGCAGCTCGTTTTTGAACAGGGAAAAATCGTCGTCTTGCATATCAGCCTCCGCGAAGGGCGGGCAGTTTACCTAAATCGCGGCGGCCGGGGCGCAGGAAACGCTATTCATGCGCCATCAGTCGTGCTTTTTCATCAGGTGGGAAGCGATATTGAGTGACAACGGCTGGCGCATCTTCCTACGGCTTCGACGCCATAACCACACGCCCAGCCACAGCACCAGTAACCCGCTCACCAGCAGGATTGCCGAACCGCCAGGGCTGGCATTCAGCTCGCCAAGGGCCGGTGAATGACCCGACAAACCAGCGCCACCAGCACCCGCCAGCAGCAGACCTACTAGCGCCAGCAACGCGGCAAAGCCGGCTACCAGGCGCAGACGCCAATTGCTCGGGCCCTTGGGGCGCAAGCGACGAGCATCAAAACCATCGGATATCTTCATCCCGACCTTTCCTCCAGGGTATCGGCCCTTCGACCGGAAGATACACGGGTTGTTCCGGGGGGAGGGGTAAATGCGCCAAATGAGAAGGCAATGCGGATGAGCGGGGCCGTAAACACGCCGCTCATCCTCGGTACGATCAGATCAGATCTTTGGTCAAGGCGAGGGTGGCGAAGTTGTCGGCCATGATGGCCATTTCGGTCTGTTGCACGTGCTCGGCGCTGAGGATGCCGCCTTTGTAAGGCAGGTCGCGCGTGGCGCAGGCGTCTTCTACCAAGGTGCAGCGAAAGCCCAGGTTCTTGGCCGCACGCACGGTGGTGCTGACGCTGGAGTGGCTCATGAAGCCGGCCACGATCAGGTCCAGGGAGCCAAGGTCTTGCAGGTGTTTTTCCAGGCCGGTGCCGTGGAAGGCACTGGGCAACAGCTTGCCGATGATGGTTTCGTCACCGCTTGGCTCAAGGCCGGAAATGAACTCACCGCGCTCGCCTTGCGGATCGAACAGGCCACCGACGGTGCCCAGGTGGCGCACGTGGACAATCGGGCGCCCAGCGTTGCGGGCCGCTGCAACCAACTGCTTGATGTTGTCTACCGCCGCGTCCATACCCGAGAGGGCGAGTGGACCGCTGAGGTATTCCTTCTGGGCGTCGATGATCACGAGGGTCGCATGGCTGAGGTTGGCTGCTGCGTAACCGCGACCGCTGAGTTGAAACATCGTCTTTGGAACGGACATTCTGGGGCTCCTGTGAGGGGGGCTTTTGCGACATTGTCCACTGGCTGAGCGGTTCTGTGAATCGCTACTATCGTAAGGTACGCCGTTGTTGGCGTGCAGCCTTGTCAAGTGGGGCGCGCGTTTAACCGAATGCTGGCAATTTGGATGAAATCCGACGGATGGCTGCGTTGTTTCGTACATCGTCGGTACAGGCTAAGGCTGTTAGAATCGCCGGTCGTTTTTTCAGGAGTCTGCCCCGTGATCACTTCCCGCCTGCGCACCTTGCGCGACCACATCCGTTGGGCTGTCAGCCGTTTCCATGGGGAAGACCTGTTTTTTGGCCATGGCACCGACAATGCCTGGGATGAAGCCCGCCAATTGGTGCTCGGTGCCTTGCACCTGCCGTGGGAAATCGCTGATAGCTACCTGGACTGCAACCTGGAAGAAGAGGAAATCTCCCACGTGCAGCGTTTATTGCACCGGCGCATCCACGAGCGCGTACCTACTGCCTACTTGTTGAATGAAGCGTGGTTCTGCGGCATGTCGTTTATCGTTGATGAGCGCGTGCTGATCCCGCGGTCACCGATTGGCGAACTGATCGAAAACCGCTTCGAGCCTTGGTTGGCTCAGCCGCCGGCGCGCATTCTCGACCTGTGCACCGGCTCCGGTTGCATCGGCATTGCCTGCGCCTACGAGTTCCCGGACGCCGAAGTGGTGCTGGGGGACTTGTCCTTTGAAGCGTTGGAAGTGGCCAACCAGAACATCGAACGCCATGGTGTCGATGAGCGTGTCTACACCGTGCAGGGCGATGGCTTCGACGGCCTGCCGGGGCAGCGCTTCGACTTGATCGTGTCCAACCCGCCGTATGTGGATGCCGAAGATTTTGCCGACATGCCGGACGAGTACCAGCACGAACCCGAGCTGGGCCTGGCCTGCGGCGATGATGGCTTGAACCTGGTACGGCGCATGCTGGCCGAGGCGGCGGACCATCTGACCGAGAAGGGCTTGCTGATTGTGGAAGTGGGCAACAGCCAGGTGCATGTCGAGGCGTTGTACCCGGAGGTGGACTTTGCCTGGCTGGACTTCCAGCGCGGTGGGCACGGGGTGTTCATGTTGACGGCGGAGCAGTGTCGCCAGCATCAAGCCGTTTTCGCCGCCCGGGTCTAACACGGTCAGTGTGGGAGCTGGCTTGCCTGCGATGGCATCACCGCGGTTTGACTGACGGACCGAGGCGGCTGCATCGCAGGCAAGCCAGCTCCCACACAAGCCAGCTCCCACATTTGATTGAGTTTCAACCTATTCAGCGGTGTGTGGCAATCCAGATCAACAACCCCGCCTGAAACACCGTAAACGCTACCAAGCAAGTAATGGTAAATCGCAGCCCGCTGTCCTCACGCTTGAACTTGGTGACCTTTTCCTCTTCCTTGCGCAGCTTCACTTCCTGTTCCGCCAGGTTCTGCTCGGCCTGTTGCAGCATCTGCGCGGCTTCCAGGATCTCGACAAACTGCACCTTCTCGGTGTTCCAGCTTTCCAGCACATCCCCGACCTTGCCCGGCTGCACGTTACCCTTGAGGTGCTGCACATCGGCGTAGGCCACATCAAAGCCGTGGACACGCAAGAAGTGATCGCGGCGCAGGCGCGTGGCTTCGTTCAGTGCGTCTTTGTTGGACAGGTCCACGCCGTCGATGCGGTAGCTGGCCCACTTTTTCTTCGCCCACGCCGCCCCTTGGGCCACGAGGAAACGCCCGATACCGCGGTTGGCCGGTTCGATTTCCAGGCTGCTGCCCGGACCGAAATGCACACGGTGTTTATCGTGATCGACCCACACGTCCAGGTGGTTCTGCTCGCGCCGCACCCGTTGCCCTGGCAATTGGATGACCATGCGCAGCAGGCTGTGGTGGCTGTCATTGCGCTCGGCATAGCCGAATTGCACGAACCGCAGCGGTCGCACACCGGTGGCGCGGTCGGTGGCCAGGGGCGCCAGGCGCAGCATCTTGAAATGCTCCGGCTGGACATCCGCCCACGGCAGGGGCGCCGCGTCGGCGGCCTCGGTTTTTTCAGCCGAGGTGTCGGCGGTGGGTTCCGGTGTTGCTTCTGTGGTTGTCATGCGGCGCGATCCTGTCCAAGCCCAGCAAGCCGACAGCTTTTTTGCTGCGACACTGGGCTTATCGGCCGCTTTGCGTAGGACTAGAGACAAATTGTCGCTTAACGGGGCTGAAGTCCGTCGATAAAGCGCACCACGCGGCTGCCCAACTCGGCAGCGAGGGGCAATTGCGGGTCGTTGTAGGACGCCAATTGCTGCTGCACATCCTTGGGCACGATGCGCATCACGTGGTTCATGCCTTCGATCAGCGCCAATTGTGCATCGGGCTTGGCCTGCTTCAGTCGCTGCGCATCGCCTACGCCCACTTGGATATCGTTAGTGCCTTGGATAATCAGCGCCGGCATCTCCAGTTTGGCAAAGGCCGCCGAGGGATCGGCACGGAACAGGCTGATCAGATACGGCTGCACGCTCGGTCGGAAAATACCCAGCAGCGGGCCAGGTACATCCGCGTCCACCTGGCCGGCCTTGAGGTGATCAAGGATCTGATTGCTGCGCAGCAACAGGGCAGGGGGCAGGTGATCCGCCAGTTGCTGGCGGATCACTTGATCCACCGGTCGTGCACTGCCGGACAGGGAAATCACACCCGCCGGTTCCAGTTGTGGCGCGGCGAGGGCCGCCACCAGTGCGCCTTCGCTGTGGCCGAGCACCACCAGCGGGCCCAGGCGCTTGTCGGCCTTGAGCAGTTTGCCCCAGGCCACGGCGTCGGAAACGTAGGCGTCGAGTGTCAGGTTGCGCTCGTCCGGGGTGGCCGCAAGGCTGGCGGCCACGCCACGCTTGTCGTAGCGCACGCTGGCGATGTTGTGCCGGGCCAGCACCCAGGCCAGGCGCTTGAGGCTGTCGTTGCGGGCGCCGTCGGCGCTATTGCCGTTACGGTCGGTGGGCCCGGAGCCGGCGATGATCAGCACCACCGGCACCGGTTTGTCGGATTGGGGCAGCAGCAGTGAGCCAAACAGCTCGCCGCTGCCGGTATCCAGGCTGATGGGCCGTTGCAGCACCACGGGGGAGGCGGCATGGGCCACGGCGGTAAACAGGGTGAGGGCCAGCAGTAAAACTCGAAACATCATCGCGCCATCATCAGGGAGGTGCCGGTTCGACCAATGTCTACCCGGAAGGTTTCGAGGATGAACTAGTCGGTTGGCCCGCGTATACTGGCGCGCTTGGTTATCACCCCTGAGTGATTACAACTGATTTCACGGAGCGCCCTGCATGTCCGGCAATACCTTCGGCAAGCTGTTCACTGTCACCACCGCAGGCGAAAGCCATGGCCCGGCGTTGGTCGCCATTGTCGACGGCTGCCCGCCCGGCCTTGAGCTGTCCCTGGAAGACCTGCAGCGTGACCTCGACCGCCGCAAGCCCGGCACCAGCCGCCACACCACCCAGCGCCAGGAGCCCGACGAAGTCGAGATCCTTTCCGGCGTGTTCGAAGGCCGCACCACGGGTTGCGCCATTGGCCTGTTGATCCGTAATACCGACCAGAAGTCCAAGGACTACTCGGCGATCAAGGACCTGTTCCGCCCGGCCCACGCCGACTACACCTACCACCACAAATACGGCGAGCGCGACTACCGTGGCGGTGGCCGCAGCTCGGCCCGCGAAACCGCGATGCGCGTGGCTGCCGGTGCCATCGCGAAGAAATACCTGGCTACCCAGGGCATCGTGATCCGTGGCTACATGAGCCAGTTGGGGCCGATCGAGATCCCGTTCAAGACCTGGGACAGCGTGGAAGACAACGCTTTCTTCAGCCCCGACCCGGACAAGGTGCCGGAACTGGAAGCCTATATGGACCAGTTGCGTCGCGACCAGGATTCCGTCGGCGCCAAGATCACCGTGGTGGCCGAGGGCGTGAAACCGGGCCTGGGCGAGCCGATCTTCGACCGCCTGGACGCCGACCTGGCCCATGCGCTGATGAGCATCAACGCGGTGAAAGGCGTGGAAATCGGCGCCGGTTTCGCCTGTGTCGCCCAGCGCGGCACCGAGCATCGCGATGAACTCACGCCAGAAGGTTTCCTCAGCAACAACGCGGGCGGCATCCTTGGCGGCATTTCCTCCGGCCAGCCGATTGTGGCGCACCTGGCGCTCAAGGCCACGTCGAGCATCACCACGCCGGGCCGCTCGATCGATGTGCACGGCAACCCGGTGGACGTGATCACCAAAGGCCGCCATGACCCGTGCGTGGGCATCCGTGCCACGCCGATTGCCGAGGCGATGATGGCCATCGTGCTGATGGACCACCTGCTGCGTAACCGCGGCCAAAACGCCGACGTTCGCGTCACCACCCCGGTGCTGGGCCAGCTGTGACCTGTGGCGAGGGAGCTTTCTCCCGCTGGGCTGCGCAGCAGCCCCAACCCACATGACGCTCCCCTACTGGCGCCTCTCCAGCTTCTACCTCTTCTACTTCGCCCTGCTCGGCGCCACCGCGCCGTTCCTGGCGCTGTACTTCGACCACCTGGGGTTCTCCAGTGCGCGCATTGGCGAACTGGTGGCCATCCCCATGCTGATGCGCTGCGTGGCGCCCAACCTGTGGGGCTGGCTCGGCGACTACACCGGGCGGCGCCTGGCCATCGTGCGCTTTGGCGCGGTGTGTACCCTTGCGAGTTTCTCGCTGATCTTCGTCAGCCAGACCTACGCCTGGCTGGCCCTGGTGATGGCGCTGCACGCGTTCTTCTGGCACGCGGTGCTGCCGCAATTTGAGGTGATCACCCTGGCGCATCTGCAAAAGCAGACCTCGCGCTACAGCCAGATCCGCCTGTGGGGCTCCATCGGTTTTATCCTCACCGTGGTGATCATGGGGCGACTGTTCGACTGGCTGAGCCTGGATATTTACCCGGTGGTGGTCGTGGTGATCATGGCCGGCATCATCGGTGCCAGCCTCTGGGTGCCGAATGCACAACCCGCCACCCACGGCAACCGCCTGGCGGGTGACGGCTTTCTCAAGCAACTGCGCAGCCCCGGCGTGCTGGCGTTTTATGCCTGCGTGGCGCTGATGCAAATGAGCCATGGCCCGTATTACACCTTCCTGACCCTGCACCTTGAACACCTGGGCTACAGTCGTGGCCTGATCGGCCTGTTGTGGGCGCTGGGGGTGGTTGCGGAAGTGCTGATGTTCCTGGGCATGAGCCGCATCCTCACGCGCTTTTCGATACGCCGGGTGCTGCTGACCAGCTTCCTGCTGGCAGCCGTGCGTTGGTTGTTGCTGGGGTCGTTTGCCGAATTTTTCTGGGTGCTGCTGTTGGCGCAGGTGATGCACGCCGCCACCTTTGGCAGTTTCCATGCGGCGGCAATTGCCTTTGTGCAACGCAGTTTCGGCGATAAACAACAGGGCCAGGGCCAGGCCTTGTATGCCGCGCTGGCCGGCACCGGTGGCGCGTTGGGCGCGCTGTATGCCGGCTACAGTTGGAACCTGTTGGGGCCGACCCTGACCTTCAGTATCGCCAGCATCGCGGCATTGGCCGCCGCCATTATCATTGGCCTTCGATTGCAAGAGCCCAACAAAGGAACCGTGCAATGAGTTATGTCGCTGTCTACCACGTCGCCACACCGGACACCCCAAACAAGGTCCTGACTCATCTCGACGACATCGCCGCAACCCTGGCTGAGCATGGCGTGCGCTTCGAGCGCTGGCAGCCGAGCCCGATCGAGAAAGGCGCCAGCGATGCTGAGATGATCGCCGCGTACCAGGCGCAGATCGATACCCTGGGTTACGACAAGGTGGCTGTGTTCAGCGTCACGGGTGCTTATCCGCAAAAAGACCACGTGCGTGCGCAGTTTCTCAACGAGCGCCGCTCCAGCGAGGACCATGCGCGATTCTTCATCGCCGGGCAGGGGCTGGTTGCGTTGCACGTGGGGGACTATGTGTACGCCGTACGCTGTGAAAAAAACGATGTGTTGCTGATCCCAGCGGGCTTGCCGCACTGGATCGATATCGGTGAGAACCCGCACTTCGTTACGCTGCATCTGTTTAATACGGCTGATGGGGAGGCGACTCTCACAGGCGACGAGATGGCCCGTCGTTTTCCAGGCTTGGATGACTAAGCACAAGTTCCTGAATGTTCAACCCTGGCGAGTTGGAACTTGTTGTGGGAAGAAACTTATTTGATTGTAGGTCTCAGCTGTTTATTGCGGGCCTTACTCCTTAATACCATTCGTTATGCAACTCTTTCCGGCACCAATGTTTATACCGCCTGTCAATCGGAGAAATCCGAAGGGTGGTTGGGCATCCGCCGATAGAAGGAGAGATGTAATGAGAGGCGCTGAGGAGTTGTACCCGCCGCCGTACACCGTGCCCAACGCTATAAGGAGACGCCTGAGCTTGGCGGGCAAGGCCCTGACGGCGACAGAGCTGGAAATCCTGCGTTGGGCGTCGAATGGCAAGACCGTCTGGGAGATCAGCCAGATTCGCGCGACGTCCGAAGCTACGGTGAAATTCCACCTGCGCAACATCTATGGCAAGTTGGAAGTGACCAACCGCGTGCAGGCGATGAATGAAGCAGCACGCCAGGGGCTCTGGTGACCATCCCATGAAAAAGGGCCGCAACGCTTATTGGCGTTGCGGCCCTTTTTGTATCGGGTGTTTAAGCCGAGTGATAGGTCGGCAACGCAAAGCGGTTCTGGCTTTGCAGCATCGAAATTTGCGGCAGGTCGCTGGCTTGTTCCGCCAGGTCGCGGCGAATGGCGCTGATCACCCAGGTCAGTTGGTCAGCGGTGTGCAGTTGTTGGTAAGAGATCGAGCGCTTGACCTGTTTGCCTTCACTGTTGCGCAGGGTCAACAGGATGCCGCCGTCTGGGCGAGGCTGGGTGGTGACATCGTAGTTGGAGAATACTGAAGCGAATTTATCTTGGATCAGGCTCATGTCTATCAGCTCCGTTGGCTCAAGTTGGCAAGCATGGAGTGATAGGTGCAGTGATTGTGCCATCTAGCCAATTCTAAAAATAACGTTATAAATCAATGACTTGTATTTTTCGGTGATTTTCGTTTTCGTGCAAATTGCATGAATGGCCATCATGCATCCTGCATTTTGCGCTGTTCAAGCGGGCAGCTTGGCGCGCCGATACTCATACAGACTGCCCTTGAGCGGCGAAATTCGCTTTTTCTGCGGTTGCTCATCGGGATACAAAACTTTTCAAATCCCGCGTGTACAGGTGAACAAGGGCTGACGTAATTTCCTGCAAGGCATAACGAAGAATAAGAAAAAGGACGTTCCTCCATGAGCCATCCGCAAAACGACATGATCACCTGGAGCATGCTGCTGCGTAAGGTGCCCGCCATTGTTCGCGCCCTGCCACGGGTGGTGCGCGGCATGCGCGCTGCCAACGTCACCGACCCGGCCCAGCCTTGCGGGCTGGGCTGGCACTTCGAGCAGGCTACTTTGCGCAACCCTGATGGCACCGCGCTGTTATACGCCGACCGCGTGCTCAGCTACCGCGAAGCCAACGCCAGCGCGAACCGCATCGCCCATTACCTGCAGGCCCAGGGCGTGCGCAAAGGTGACGTGGTGGCGATGTTTATCGAAAACCGCCCTGAACTGCTGCTGAATGTATTGGCCGTGGCCAAGCTGGGTGGCATCTGCGCCATGGTCAACACGTCGCAGACCCAGGGCACGCTGGTGCACAGCCTGAACCTGGTGAATCCGGTGGCGATTGTGGTGGGCTCGGAATTGGTGGCGTCCTACGAGGCCGTGCGCGATCAGGTGGCGATCCCGTCGGAACGCACGTGGTTTGTCGCCGATCAGCAGGCCAGCGAGGTGCCCGCAGGTTACGTCGACCTGATGGCCGCCAGCGCCGAGTGCCCGGCAGACAACCCGGCCAGCACCGCGCAGATCTTCTTCAATGACCCGTGCTTCTATATCTACACCTCCGGCACCACGGGCCTGCCCAAGGCCGGCATCATGAAGCACGGCCGCTGGACCAAGACCGCCGTCAGCTTCGGCAGCATCGCCCTGGACATGGGCCCGGACGATGTCCTGTATTGCACGTTGCCGCTGTATCACGCCACCGGCCTGTGTGTGTGCTGGGGCTCGGCGATTGTCGGCGCGTCGGGGTTTGCCATCCGGCGCAAGTTCAGTGCCAGCCAGTTCTGGGACGATGCGCGCAAGTTCAACGCGACCACCTTGGGCTATGTCGGCGAATTGTGCCGTTACCTGCTCGACCAGCCACCCAGCGCCAGCGACCGCGACAACCGCGTGACCAAGATGGTCGGCAATGGCCTGCGCCCCGGTGTATGGGCGCAGTTCAAGCAACGCTATGGGGTTGACCATATCTGCGAGTTGTATGCCGCCAGCGACGGCAATATCGGGTTCACCAACGTACTGAATTTCGACAACACCATCGGCTTTTGCCTGCAACACTGGGCGCTGGTGGACTACGCCCACGACAACGGCGAGCCGATCCGTGGCAGTGATGGCTTCATGCGCAAGGTGCAGACGGGCGGGCAGGGCCTGTTGTTGGCGCGAATCGATGAGAAGTCTCCGTTTGACGGGTACACCGACCCGGAAAAGAACCGCAAGGTGATCCTTACCGACGTGTTCGAAAAGGGTGATCGTTACTTCAATACCGGCGATTTGTTGCGCAGTATCGGCTTTGGCCACGCGCAATTCGTCGATCGCCTAGGGGACACCTATCGCTGGAAGGGTGAGAACGTCTCCACCACTGAGGTAGAGAACATCCTGTTGCAACACCCGCAGATCGCCGAAGTGGTGGCCTACGGGGTGGAAATCGAAAACACCAACGGCCGTGCGGGCATGGTCGCGATCACCCCGAGTGAGTCCCTGGCCTCGCTGGACATGCGCGAGCTGCTGCAATTCGCCCACGGCCAGTTGCCACACTATGCGGTGCCTTTGTTCCTGCGGATCAAGGTGAAAATGGAGACGACAGGCACCTTCAAATACCAGAAGGTCAAGCTCAAGGAAGAGGCGTTCGATCCAGAGAAGGCGGGTAACGACCCCGTCTACGCCTGGCTGCCGGGCACCGACGCCTATGTACCCGTGACGGGGCAGTTATTGGCGCAGATCCAGGGCGGCCAGTTCCGTTATTAATCGCCTTATTGATTCTGCCTATGGGCGCTTTTGGCAAAAAAGCCATGACAGTGGGGAACTCCATCGCGACACTAGGCGCCTATATAGCCATCGCCAGGGAGCCCCCACATGTCAGAACAAGCCAAACAAATGACCGAAGACGAAGCCGCCGAATTTGCCGAGCAGGTCTTTGACGTTGCGCGTCGGGGCGACGCCGCTATGCTCGCCGCACTGCTGGCCAAAGGCTTGCCGGTCAACCTGCGCAACCACAATGGCGACACCTTGCTGATGCTCGCCGCCTACCACGGCCATGCCGAAGCGGTAAAAGTACTGCTGGAATTCAAGGCCGACCCGCTGATCGCCAATGACAAGAACCAACTGCCGATCGCCGGCGCTGCGTTCAAAGGCACCCTGGACGTGGTCAAGGCCCTGATCGAAGGCGGCACTCCGGTGGATGCAGCATCCTCTGACGGGCGTTCCGCCTTGATGCTGGCGGCGATGTTCAACCGTGTCGAGATGGTCGACTACCTGCTCGGCCAGGGCGCCAACCCCAAGGCCACCGATGCCCAGGGCGCCACCGCACTGGCGGCGGCATTGACCATGGGCGCGGCGGATACGACGGCGCAGTTGCAGAAACTGGTGTAGGCTACGCGCCCTTAAAAACCCGCCCGCCACAGGACCAACCTCCATGAAAACCGCCCTCGTCGAACTCATTAGCAAAATCAGCGCCGGCGTCATGGGCGAGGACGAAGTGGCGCGCATCGCCGACGAAGCGGCCCAGGCCTACGCAGATCCGGCGGCGTTTCTGGCGGCCAACCCGGATATCAACTACGACGAAACGTTCCCGATCCCGCTGGGTGAATGGATCGTCGTCGGTAGCCTGCCGGACACCGCGCTGTTCCAGGCCGACACCTACGGCGACCTGTTTGCGCAGATCGTCGCGTCGTTTGGCCCAGGCGTGGCGTTCAACCTCAAGCCCAAGCAACTGGCCAAGACCGAAGACCTCACGGCGTTGAACCGTATCCAGATCCAGATGAGCGCCCTGAGCCCTGAAGACGGCGGCTACACGTTGCTCAACTTCAGCCAGTTGCTGGATGACGAGATTCAGGCGGTGCTGGTCTACGGCAAAGACCTGCCACGGGTACTGGAGTTGTGCGCCGAAGTGGGCATCAACGCCGAGCCTTCGCTGGAAGCGCTACGAATCGCCCTACACGTGTGAAATAAAACGGAACCCCCGTCAGGGCTGACTATCCTACAAGTGCATGCCCTCACTTAGGAGCGACACCATGGGTTCCACTTTTAATGGCTTGATCGGGCTGATCATCCTGGCGCTGGATATCTGGGCGATCATCAACGTGTTCAAAAGCGGCGCGAGCACGGGCGCCAAAGTGCTGTGGATTCTGCTGATCCTGTTGCTGCCGGTGCTGGGCCTGATCATCTGGGCGATTGCCGGGCCGCGGGGCAACGTGCGGATCTGAACCGTTTGCCGCACCTGATGTAAGCACAGTCAATGTGGGAGCGGGCTTGTGTGGGAGCTGGCTTGCCTGCGATGCGGACACCTCGGTCTATGAGTGACACCGAGGTGATGCTATCGCGGGCAAGCCCGGCTCCCACACAAGCTTGCTCCCACATTTTTTTGTGTCCACTCATAAGATTTGTGTGTCGAAATATTCGCTACACGGAATTTTCACACACCATCTCCGACAATTCCCCCGCTTCATCTCAGTGTAAGAAGGCTCTGTCTCGGGCCGGGAAAACCACCACAAAGAAGGTTTTTTCCTCAGTAATCAATAGCGCTGATGGCATTCCTCGGGCACCATTTGCGCCAACGCGCTGACCCCCTGTTCCCACACGCTTGGGCGTGGGCAGGATGCCGCTGCAATATTTCGCAACTTAAACTTCCAATGGGTCCTAAAACGACATGGCAAACCCGGACGCCCTGAATCAGCAGCGAGCTTCAAATCGCCTGCTGCAACCGACCGTCAAATCCCATCTGGCGTACACACTGCTTTGCGCACTGGTCATGATGGTGATGTTCTCCCTGCTGCGCCTGGCGCTGCTGGTCTACAACCGTGAAATGATCCTCGACACGCCAGCCTCGACCTTCCTGGAAGCGTTCGGCAA
Source organism: Pseudomonas acericola (SeqCode) (assembly GCF_053456465.1). Lineage (NCBI taxonomy): Bacteria > Pseudomonadati > Pseudomonadota > Gammaproteobacteria > Pseudomonadales > Pseudomonadaceae > Pseudomonas > Pseudomonas acericola (SeqCode). The sequence goes on from NZ_JBRFJB010000001.1 coordinate 842,827, forward strand.
TGGCCTGCGCCTGGACATCCGCTTGGTGGTCTACCTGCTGATCCCGTTGCTGCTGGCATTGTTCAGCGTACGGGCCATGGCGGCGCGCGGGTTTTTCCGTGTCTGGCTGACCGTTGCGTCCAGCATTGCGCTGTTCCTCGGCCTGATGGAGATGGACTTCTACCGCGAGTTCCACCAGCGCCTCAATGGCCTGGTCTTCCAGTATGTGAAGGAAGACCCGAAAACCGTAATGAGCATGCTCTGGTACGGTTTTCCGGTGGTGCGCTACCTGCTGGCCTGGGCCGTGGGCACGCTGATCCTGAGCATCGCGTTCAAAGGCGCCGACCGTGCGACGCGCCCGCGTGGCCCATTCAGCGGTGGCACCATCAGCACCCGCCAGGTGGCGCCGTGGTACTCGCGCATCGCCGTGTTTGTGGTCTGCCTGTTGATCGCCGTGGTCGCCGCCCGTGGCACCCTGCGCCAGGGCCCGCCGCTGCGTTGGGGGGACGTGTACACCACCGACTCCAATTTCGCCAACCAACTGGGCCTCAACGGCACGTTGTCGCTGATCGCGGCGGCCAAGTCGCGCTTCTCCGAAGACCGTTCGAACATCTGGAAAGCCACCCTGGACCAGAAGCTCGCCACCCAGACCGTGCGCGACATGCTGGTCCTGCCGCAAGAAAAACTGGTGGATCCTGACACCGCCGCCGTGCGCCGCGACTACATGCCACCGGCCGAGAAGACCCTGCCGATCAAGAACGTGGTCGTGATCCTGATGGAAAGCTTCGCCGGTCACTCGGTGGGCGCCCTGGATCGCCCGGGCAACATCACGCCGTACTTCGACAAACTGTCCAAGGAAGGCCTGCTGTTTGACCGCTTCTTCTCCAACGGCACCCACACCCACCAGGGTATGTTTGCCACCATGGCGTGCTTCCCGAACCTGCCGGGCTTTGAATACCTGATGCAGACCCCGGAAGGCAGCCACAAGCTGTCTGGCCTGCCGCAGCTGCTCAGCGCGCGCAAGTTTGACGACGTGTATGTCTACAACGGCGACTTCGCCTGGGACAACCAGTCGGGCTTCTTCAGCAACCAGGGCATGACCAACTTCATCGGGCGCAACGACTTCGTCAACCCGGTGTTCTCCGACCCGACGTGGGGCGTGTCCGACCAGGACATGTTCAACCGTGGCCTGGAAGAGTTGAAGGCCCGCGAAGGCGGCAAGCCGTTCTACGCGCTGCTGCAAACCCTGTCCAACCACACGCCGTACGCCTTGCCAACGCCATTGCCGGTGGAGAAAGTCACCGACCGTGGCAGCCTCAACGAGCATTTGACGGCCATGCGCTACTCCGACTGGGCCCTGGGCCAGTTCTTTGAAAAGGCCCGCAAGGAGCCGTACTTCAAGGAAACCCTGTTCGTCATCGTGGGCGACCACGGCTTCGGCAACGAGCAGCAGATCACCGAGATGGACCTGGGCCGCTTCAACGTACCGATGCTGATGATCGCACCGGGCGTGCAGGAGAAGTTCGGCGAGCGTGACCACACCGTGGGCACCCAGATCGACATCGTGCCGACCATCATGGGCCGCCTCGGTGGCGACACCCTGCACCAGTGCTGGGGTCGTGACCTGCTGAACCTGCCGGAAGGCGATAAGGGCTTTGGCGTGATCAAACCGTCGGGCAGCGACCAGACCGTGGCCTTGGTCACCGCAGACCGTGTGCTGGTATTGCCTAAGGAAATGCCACCGAAGTTGTGGGAATTTGAACTGGGTGCCAACCCTAGCGGTAAAGTCATTCCGGAATCACCGGACGAGGCCGCACTGAAGCAGAAGCTTGAGTCGTTCCTGCAGACCGCTACCAAGAGCCTGCTGGATAACACCGCTGGCGTGGTAGATGGTAAGCCGGACTAACTAACTGGCAATAAAAAAGAGGCCCTCTAGAGGGCCTCTTTTTTTGCCTGCCGTTTATATCCGGCCGAGCAACAACAGCACCAGCAACACCACCAGAACCACACCCAGGATACCCGACGGGCCATAACCCCAATTGCGTGAGTGTGGGAAGACGGGCAGGCCACCGACCAGCAGGAGGATCAGGATAATGATCAGAATCAGGCTCATGGTTTTGTACCTTGTGGTTATTGAGCAATAAGTCTGCAGGTTTAACCACAGACGGCTTAATAACTCCGACTGGTGCGCTTCGTAGAAAATTCCAAGTTTTTTTAAAGCTTTTTGCAAACAGGCTTATTTCGTTTAATACGCAGGCTTAGTTGGGAAGTATTGAACTTACGCATGGCGCCAAGCTCGCGACCCGGCCGCGGGTTTGCCTGGGGCATTCAGCAACTTTATGGGGCGTGGGTGTGGGAAAAACCTTCGCTACACTGCCGGTCACTTCTTCCGTGAACCACAAGGCAACCTCCTATGCAAAATCGCATGATGATCACTGGCGCCGGGTCCGGCCTGGGTCGCGAAATCGCTCTGCGCTGGGCCCGCGAGGGTTGGCAGTTGGCCTTGTCGGACGTCAGCGAGCCGGGCCTGCAAGAAACCCTCAAGCTCGTGCGCGAGGCGGGTGGCGATGGCTTCGTCCAGCGTTGCGACGTGCGCGACTACAGCCAGCTCACGGCGTTTGCCCAGGCCTGCGAAGTGAAGCTCGGTGGCATCGATGTGATCGTCAACAATGCCGGAGTGGCTTCGGGTGGTTTCTTCGCCGAACTGTCCCTGGAGGATTGGGACTGGCAGATCGCGATCAACCTGATGGGCGTGGTCAAGGGTTGCAAGGCGTTCTTGCCGCTGCTGGAAAAGAGCAAGGGCCGCATCATCAACATCGCCTCGATGGCCGCGCTGATGCAAGGGCCGGCCATGAGCAACTACAACGTGGCCAAGGCCGGCGTGGTGGCCTTGTCGGAAAGCCTGTTGGTGGAACTCAAGCAACAGGAAGTCGGCGTACACGTGGTGTGCCCGTCGTTTTTCCAGACCAACCTGCTGGATTCGTTCCGTGGGCCGACACCCGCGATGAAAGCGCAGGTCGGAAAATTGCTGGAAAGCTCGCCGATTTCGGCGGCGGATATTGCCGATTACATCTACCAGCGTGTGGCTGCAGGCGAATTCATGATTTTGCCCCACGAACAGGGGCGGATGGCGTGGGCGCTGAAACAGAAGAATCCGCAGCTGCTGTACGACGAAATGACCACCATGGCCGATAAGATGCGTGCCAAGGCGCAGGCGACCAAGGCCTGAGCGCAATTTCAGGTTATACACCGGTACAAATGTGGGAGCTGGCTTGTCGGATCGCCGCACCGCTGCGATAGCATCACCTCGGTCAAACAGGTAAACCGAGGTGCCTGCATCGCAGGCAAGCCAGCTCCCACACAAGCCAGCTCCCACATTGACCGCGCCCATAGTTTGGGGTGTGGTCTGTCAGGGAAATTACCGGTGGATGTAGGTCTTACCTGATTTTGCCGCAAGCCATTGCTGTACTCCCGCGCAATCGCGCATGGTCAAGGTCCTGTCACTCTTAAAGGACTACCGCCATGCTGGTACTTAGCCGTGCTGTAGGCGAAACCATTTCCATCGGCGATGACATCGCCTTGCACATCATCGAGCTGAACGGCTCCCAGGTGAAATTCGGCGTCGAGGCGCCGGTGGGGGTCAATGTGCACCGTGCCGAGGTGTATCAGAAAATCCTCGAACGCCAAGCCGCAGAAACCCCCGCCGCCGCGAACCCCTAAACCGTCAGTCGAACAGATGCTTGGGCACGTCGTGCTTGAGCATCAACTGGCATTGCTCGCTTTCGGGGTCGAAGACGATCAGGGCCTGGCCTTTGGTCAGCGCCTGGCGGACGCGCAGCACGCGGGTTTCCAGGGGCGTGTCGTCGCCATTGTCGGTGCCGTCGCGGGTGACGAAATCTTCAATGAGGCGGGTCAGGGTGTCGACTTCAAGTGCGTCGTAGGGAATCAGCATACAAGCCTCGGTTGGGGAATCCCGGCGATGCTACTGCGCCGGGAGCCAGGTTGCCAGCCTCAGGTTTTTTGACCGACCAGGCTGTCCACGGACGGTACCCGCGTGTCGCTTTCCATCTGCGTTTCGTGTTCCAGCTGATGACTGAAGCGGTCCAGTGAGCCTTGGGCCGGTTGCGCATCGCTGGCGAACACCGGCGGGCTGAGGATGTACGCGCCCAACAGGCGGCTCAAGGCGGCCAGGCTGTCGATATGGGTGCGCTCGTAGCCGTGGGTTGCATCACAACCAAACGCCAGCAGAGCGGTGCGGATATCGTGGCCGGCGGTCACGGCCGAGTGGGCGTCACTGAAGTAGTAACGGAACAGGTCGCGGCGCACTGGCAGTTCGTTGTCCGCCGCCAGGCGCAGCAGGTGCCGGGACAGGTGATAGTCATACGGCCCGCCGGAGTCCTGCATCGCCACGCTCACCGCGTGCTCGCTGGAATGCTGGCCGGGGGCGACCGGAGCGATATCGATACCGACAAATTCGCTGACATCCCAGGGCAGGGCGGCCGCTGCGCCGCTGCCGGTTTCTTCGGTGATGGTGAACAGCGGGTGGCAGTCGATCAACAACGGTGCGCCGCTGTCGACGATGGCCTTGAGCGCGGCGAGCAGGGCGGCTACGCCGGCCTTGTCGTCGAGGTGACGGGCGCTGATGTGCCCGCTTTCGGTGAACTCGGGCAGCGGGTCGAACGCCACATAGTCGCCGACGCTGATGCCCAGGGAATCGCAATCGGCGCGGGTCGCGCAGTAGGCGTCGAGGCGCAGTTCCACGTGGTCCCAACTCACCGGCATTTCATCCACGGCGGTGTTGAACGCATGCCCGGAGGCCATCAGCGGCAGCACGCTGCCTCGGATCACGCCGTTGTCGGTAAACAGGCTGACTCGGCTGCCTTCGGCAAAACGGCTCGACCAGCAGCCCACCGGCGCCAGGGTCAGGCGGCCGTTGTCCTTGATCGCCCGCACGGCGGCGCCGATGGTGTCGAGGTGGGCGGACACGGCGCGGTCAGGGCTGTTTTTCTGGCCCTTGAGGGTGGCGCGAATGGTGCCGCGCCGGGTCATCTCAAAGGGGATGCCGAGTTCTTCCAGACGCTCGGCGACGTAGCGCACGATGGTGTCGGTAAACCCGGTGGGGCTGGGAATGGCGAGCATTTCCAGGAGGACTTTTTGCAGGTAGTTCAGATCCGGTTCGGGGATGGTTTGGCTCATAAAGACTCCTGTTGGCTTTAAGGGGGTGGTGTCTTCAACGGCCTCATCGCGGGCAAGCCCGCTCCCACATGGGAATGCGATCAACCTGTGGGAGCGGGCTTGCCCGCGATGAGGCCAGATCAGGCAACCCACCTCTCAAGCAGTGGCTTAACTGTGAGGAAACAACAAATCCACAAACCGCTCAGCCGTCGGCTGCGGTTCATGATTGGCCAGTCCGGCCCGTTCGTTGGCTTCGATAAACACATACTCGGGTTTGTCGGCGGCGGGCACCATCAGGTCCAGGCCCACCATGGGGATGTCCAGGGCGCGGGCAGCGCGCACGGCGGCGTCCACCAGCGTGGGGTGCAGGATCGCGGTGACGTCTTCCAGGCAGCCGCCGGTGTGCAGGTTGGCGGTGCGGCGCACGGCCAGGGTCTGGCCGCGGGGCAGGATGCTGCTGTAGTCGTAGCCTGCAGCGTGCAGCGTGCGTTCGGTTTCGCCATCCAGGGGGATTTTGCTTTCACCGTCGGTCGCGGCCTGGCGGCGACGGCTTTGGGCTTCGATCAGTGCGCCAATGGAATGATGGCCGTCACCGGTCACTTCGGCGGGGCGGCGAATCGCAGCGGCGACCACTTCAAAACCGATCACCAGGATGCGCAGGTCCAAGCCTTCGTGAAAGCTCTCCAGCAGCACGCGGCTGTCGAACTGGCGCGCTGCTTCAATCGCCTGCTGTACCTCTTCGATACTCTGCAAATCCACCGCGACGCCCTGGCCTTGCTCGCCATCCAGCGGCTTGACGACGATGCGCTGGTGCTCGTCGAGAAACTCCAGGTTGTCATCGGCGCTGCCCGCCAATTGCTGTGACGGCAGTTTCAAGCCGGCCGCCTTCAGCGTTTTGTGGGTCAGGCTCTTGTCCTGGCACAAGGTCATGCTGATGGCGCTGGTCAAGTCGCTCAACGACTCGCGACAGCGTACTCGGCGCCCGCCGTAGCTCAAGGTGAACAAGCCTGCGTCGGCGTCATCCACTTGCACATCAATGCCACGCCGATGGGCTTCCTCGACAATAATCCGCGCATAGGGGTTGAACCCCGCCTGCGGGCCGGGGCCGAGGAACAGCGGTTGGTTGATGCCGTTCTTGCGCTTGATCGCAAAGGTGGTCAGCGCACGAAAGCCAAGCTTGGCGTAAAGGTTCTTGGCCTGGCGGTTGTCGTGCAACACCGACAGGTCCAGGTAGCTCAAGCCTCGGCTCATGAAGTGTTCCACCAAGTGGCGCACCAGCACTTCGCCCACGCCAGGGCGCGAGCATTGCGGATCGACCGCCAGGCACCACAGGCTGCAACCGTTTTCTGGGTCGTGAAAGGCTTTCTGGTGATTGAGGCCCATCACGCTGCCGATCACTGCGCCGCTGTCTTCGTCTTCCGCCAGCCAATACACCGGGCCACCTTGATGGCGCGGTGTCAGGCGTTCGGCATCCACAGGCAACATGCCCCGGCCTTGATAAAGCTGGTTCACGGCCAGCCAATCGGCCTCGCTTTGCACCCGACGGATACGAAAACCGCGAAACACACGGGTCGCCGGGCGGTAGTCGGTGAACCACAGGCGCAGGGTGTCGGAAGGGTCGAGAAACAGTTGCTGCGGGTCGATCCCCAGAATCTGCTGGGGCGCCGCCACATACAGCGCGATATCCCGTTCGCCGGATTGCTCATTGAGCAGTTCCTGGGCCAGGCTCGCCGGGTCGGGAAATGTGTGACCGATCAATAACCGGCCCCAGCCGCAATGCACGGCAATGGGGTCTGCGCTCAACGGGCTGCCATCCTCGGCCAGGCGGGCTTGCAGGCGTTCGTAGGACGGCGCCTGGCCCTTCAGTAAGCGTTGGCTGTAGGCCGCTGCGAGAGGTTTCATCAATCAGATTCCTTGTTCACTGAGCCACAGGTTCAGCGCCGCCAGTTGCCACAGCTTGGAGCCGCGCAACGGGGTCAGTTGGCCTTGCGGGTCGGTGAGCAGACGGTCGAGCGTGGCGGGGTTGAACAGGCCGCGATCCTGGCTCGGGTCCAGCAGCAGGTCGCGTACCCAGTTCAAGGTGTCGCCCTGCAAGTGCTTGAGGCCCGGCACCGGGAAGTAACCTTTCTTGCGGTCGATGACTTCACTTGGAATCACGCGGCGCGCGGCTTCTTTGAGGACTTGCTTGCCGCCGTCGGGCAGCTTGAATTTACCCGGCACGCGGGCCGACAGTTCTACCAGGCGATAGTCGAGGAACGGCGTACGCGCTTCCAGGCCCCAGGCCATGGTCATGTTGTCCACCCGTTTGACCGGGTCATCCACCAGCATCACCGTGCTGTCCAGGCGCAGGGCCTTGTCCACTGCCGCATCGGCGCCGGGCATGGCGAAATGCTCGCGAACGAAGTCACCGGCAGCGTCGTTGGTCGTCAGCCATTTCGGTGCGACTGTGGCGGCATAGTCGTCGTAGCTGCGGTCGAAAAACGCCTCGCGATAAGCCGCGTACGGATCACTGGCACCGTCCACCTGCGGGTACCAGTGGTAACCGGCGAACAGTTCATCGGCGCCCTGGCCGCTCTGCACCACCTTGCAATGCTTGGCCACTTCCCGCGACAGCAGGTAGAAGGCGATGCAGTCATGGCTGACCATCGGCTCGCTCATGGCGCGGAACGCAGCCGGCAGTTGTTCGATGATCTCGCTTTCGGCAATGCGCAACTGGTGGTGACGGGTGCCGTAGTGCTTGGCGATCAGGTCGGAATACTGGAACTCGTTGCCGGCCTCGCCGCCGGCATCTTCAAAACCGATGGAGAAGGTCGACAGGTCTTGCACGCCCACTTCCCGCAGCAGGCCGACGAGCATGCTTGAATCGACGCCGCCGGAGAGCAGCACGCCCACATCCACCGCCGCACGTTGGCGGATGGCCACGGCTTCGCGGGTGCTGTCGAGGACGCGGTCGGTCCAGTCTTCCAGCGTTAGGTTTTGCTCATCCTCACGCGGGCCGTAGGGCAGGGCCCACCAGGTTTTCTGCTCGGTCTTGCCGTTGGCGTCGATGCGCATCCAGCTCGCCGGCGGCAGTTTTTCAACGCCCGCCAGCAAGGTGCGCGGTGCGGGCACCACGGCGTGGAAGTTCAGGTAATGGTTGAGGGCGACCGGATCGAGGATCGGGTTGATATCACCGCCCTTGAGCAGCGCCGGCAATGCGGAAGCAAAGCGCAAACACTGGCCGGTGCGCGACAGGTACAAAGGCTTCACGCCGAGACGGTCACGGGCGATGAACAGGCGCTGGGCATCACGCTCCCAGATCGCAAACGCAAACATGCCGTTGAGCTTGGGCAGCAGTGCTTCGCCCCAGGCGTGATAGCCCTTGAGCAGCACTTCGGTGTCGCCGCCAGAATAGAAGGCGTAGCCCAGGGCTTCCAGCTCTTCTCTCAATTCCGGGAAGTTGTAGATGGCGCCGTTGAAGGCCAGGGACAGGCCCAGGTGGGCGTCCACCATGGGCTGGGCCGAGCCGTCCGACAGGTCCATGATTTTCAGGCGCCGGTGGCCCAGGGCAATCGGTCCTTGGGCATGGAAACCCCAAGCGTCGGGGCCACGGGGGGCCAGGTGATGGGTGATGCGCTCAATCGCAGCCAGGTCGGCAGGTTGGGCATCGAAACGTAATTCTCCAGCTAATCCGCACATAAATTCCTTACCGGTTTTTCCGTTGGGGAGGGGTAACACTCAATACGCCCAAAGGGCGCGTACCCAGAAACTGACACACGGCTATAGCGGGAGTTTTAGATCGATAAGTTATAAGGCAAATTGCCGTAACTGCTGTGGCGTGCGAAATGGCGGGCTGCGGGTTGCACGCCGATGGCGGTAAAAGTCCCTGGTTTCAGCGCAAAATCTGCGGGTTTTCCAGCGTTGAACGCTCCGGTATTTGAATCATTCTTTTCCGGCGGCGGGCTTATCGTATTCGGCCATCATTGTTTGCATGAGAGATGGCCGGGATGACTGAAACACGTGATTTATACGCACTGACCGCACCGGTGACCGACGACGAACTGGACGCCGCGCTACTTGATATGACGGGTGACCTGGACAAGGCCCGCGTGTTGCACCAGACGCTGCCGCACTGGATGGTTGAAGCGCCGCAGGATACGTTGGCGGCCGTTGAGCAGGCGTACCTCGACAGTGCGCCGTCACGCCGACGGCTTGAACAGCGCATGAGCCGCCTGCAATCGCTGGACGACTTCTGCAACGTAAAGTTGCACGAATACCTCACCAGTCACGGGCACCTCAATGTGAATGTGCGCCGCGACTACTTCGAACGGCTTCGGCGCGAGGCGTTTGAGATCACGCCGAACGTCAGTGGTCTCCCGGTCTATTCGACGAGCCTGGAAAAACACAGCCTGCTGCAGGCTGCCATGCAGAATTTCTCTGCCGCCGAGGCCGAGCCCGACGGCCTGCCCGAGGGCGCCGTGATTCGTCGAGGAGCAGACAATAGCGTCGCGTCCGACATCACGGCGGCGCAGTTCGTGGGCTACTGCCGCGACTTGGACCTGGGCCATGCCTACCAAGAGCATATCCGCGAGGTCTTCGATCTGCCGGCCCCGGGGGAGTCAACGCTGCCACTGAGCTACAACCAGGCCGCGCTCGATGTGGGTTGGGCCAAGCGCGCGGACATGCTGATTGACCTGCAAATTGCCCTGGCCAGGCAAGATATCAGCCCAGCCACCCATGCCCGCTTGCTCAAGCTGATCAAGGCCGACTTGCCCGCCGCACAACATGCCGAATCGGTGTTCACCCAGAAACGCCTGGTCTGGCAGGGCCTGAATATAAATGAGGCATGCCTGTGGAGTGTGCTGGTGTTCTCGGAGGCGGAGCCGGGGCAGTTGGATACTCAGGGCCTGATTATCTACATGCCCAATGAGCCGGTGCGGCCTTGGTATGAGTACTCGACGCTGGAGGATTTCAAGCTGTACCTCACGCTGAAGTTGCAGGTGCCCTCCTATCGACAGGCGTTCGCGCGTTACCTGGATGAGTCCGAGCGCCTGGACGTTTTCAATCACTTCAATGCCAATCGTACGTTGGGGCCGCTCCAGGTGATCCCGGTCGTGGGCAACTTCAGCGATTTTTTCTTTCGTGCCTATGTCGGCAAGCTGCAGTTGGACGCGCGTGTATTGGCCGTGCCCAAGGCCCAGGTGGATGAAGACGCGCGTCAAAAGCGCCTGTTGGATTACCTCAACTTCGGCCTGGATATTCTGAATGTCGCGGCATTTGTCGTGCCGGTACTGGGGCAATTGATGATGGGTTTTGCCATTGGCCAATTGCTCGGGGAGGTGTTCGACGGTGTCGAGGATTGGAACCATGGCGACCACGCCGAAGCGCTCAAGCACCTGATCAGTGTGGCGGAAAACCTCGCGGCCATGATCTTGTTTGCTGCCGGTGGGCGCGTGGTGGGGACGCTCAAGCGCAATCTGACGTCGTCGGGGGAGTTCTTCGACAAGGTCGAGGCGGTCAGCCTGCCCGATTACCGCCCACGGCTTTGGCGGCCGCGGTTGACGACCTATCGTCAGTCGGCCGAGACGCCTGATCCGTGGGCCCGCAATATCCGGGGCGTGCATAAGGCCAACGGGAGTACCTATATCCAGGTCGGGGCGGATCATTACGCTATCGCTTTCGATACCAACCTTGGTCAATGGCGGATCAGCCACCCCAGTCGCAGGGCCGCGTACCGCCCGCCGCTCAAGCACAATTTCCAGGGGGGATGGCAACATGAATTCGAGCGGCCACAGGAGTGGACGGAGCCGTTGTACACCCTGTATCGAATTGATCCGAACCTGGCTACGGTGCCGTCCGAGGCGCTGCAAAGCCTTGCGGCGATCAACCAGACGGATCTGCCGGTGTTGCGGCGTTTGATGCAGGAGCACAAAGCCCTGCCGGAGCGCTTTCAGGACACGGTGGCAAGGTATCGCCAGCATCAGAAAGTGTTTGACCTGGCCCGTTCGCTGGAGAACGGCCAGCCTCCTGACGCCGCCACCGCTCGCAGTCAGATGCTGGCCCTGCCGCTGATGCCGGGATGGCCCGAGGGGCGCTTCTTCGAGCTGCTGGATGCCCAGGGTGACCTGCTGGAGAGTCACCCGGACCTGTCGCCTTTCGACTATGAAGACCTGAGTATTCATATCACCGAGCAGCAGCTCAAGGACGGCCAGGTATTGGAGACCTTGCTCCCCGCCTTGAGCGAGCAGGAGCGCGCCACATTGCTCGGTGAAGTCATCGAACTCAAAGACGCCTTGCCCGTGCTCAAGCGCCGTTTGTTGGAGACGGTGAAAGATCAGCATCGGGCCCTGTATCTCAAACTGTATGACGAATACAACGGCACCGCCGTGGGGGAGTTGGCGCCGTTGTGCGCACGCTTTCCAGGCATGCCACGTCGAGTGGCGTGGGAGCTGCTGTCGGATGCGCGGCCGAACGATCGTCTGTATATGCGCAAGACCGGTCGAGTACCGCTGACCCTGGAGCAGAGCGCGCGCGAACTGCTTGAGCGGATGGATGAGGACCAGGCGTTGATGGGATTGTACTTTCCGCCGTTGGCCGGTGTGGCGACGCGGCGATTGACCTTTGGCCTGCTCCGGCGTTTGGCGTACTGGCCCCGGGACCTGTTGTTGCAAGTGCGCGAAGGCAGTTTGACGGGGCCTGTGCTGGAGCAGGTGGGTTCGCCGACGGCCGCAGTACGGCGGACGATCGTCAGCACTTACCCGGACTTCCAGGCGTTCAACGAGCAGGGCGAGGAACTGGATGCGCTGGTCGATGGGCCGGACGGCCTGTTGCAGGCGGTGATAGATTGCCTGTCGCCCGCCGAGAGACGGGCGATGGGGTTGGTGGGCGGGCAGCCAGTGGACCGCCTGCGCAGCCAGTTGCGCTTCAAGAGTCAGGACGAGCGCCCACGCCTCCATCGTTACTTGCAGCCCGAGCCAGGGGGGACGGACGACGAATTGCCTCCCTGCGCGCAATCCCTGATGCAGGACCCGTCGGTACTTGCCGAGTTTTCACCGGCACTGGTGCGCAAAGTCAAAAAGCTCTATCCGGCGATGAGCGCTGCGCAAACCCTGCAATTTCTACAGGACGCGGGCGTCGACCATCTGAGCCGGGCCAAGGCAGTCGAGGCGCTGGAGCAGGAGTTCAAGGCGCTGCATCAGGCGTTGAAAATCTGGTCTGGAGATCGTCGAACGCACGTCCCCGAGGCTATGCCATTTTGGGACTACCGTCTCGGCCGTTCTCAGGTGCGGCACGCCATCGAGCGCAGCTGGCGCGGGCTGACAATGCTCAAAGACGCACAACAACGCGATGTGCCGGGCTTGGAACTGGACGCGATGGCCGTGGGAATTCTGCCGACCTTGCCGCCCCAGGTGCGTTTCGCGCAGGTAAAACAGTTGTCCTTGCGCAAGATGGGGTTGGGCGATGACGTGGCGTATTTCCTCAAGCATTTCGAAAACCTGCGCACCCTTGAGCTTTCGGACAACCAACTGACGCGATTGCCCGAAGCCGTGTCATTGATGCCTGACCTGGAGTCGCTGCGCCTGGCCAGGAACCGCTTGCAGCTGACCGAGTACACACGGGGGAAACTGGCCGACGTGCGCCAACTGACTACCCTCGATCTGTCCGGCAACCCCTTGATCAATGTGCCGGATGTCAGCCACCAATTGGACCTGCGCGAGTTGATCCTGCGTGATTGCGGGCTTACGGAGTTCCCTGCGGGGGTCCGTCGGTTGCCCTATCTGGAACAGGTTGATTTACGCGAAAACCAGATCGTCGACTTGCCTCCCTGGTTGCTGGAGCTGCCCAGTGATGCGGCCCGGGCGTTCAACCTGCGCCTCAACCCCCTGGCGGTCACCAGTCGGGTGCAGTTGGCCAACTATCGCAGGCGTTTCGGGCTCGGCATGGGCTTTCTGGAAGATGACATCGCCCGCTTGAATGAGCAGAAGGCTCGCGAAAACTGGTTGTTGAATAACCGGGTGGCGAACTACGTCGACAAGGATCGGGTGTGGAGCGGCTTGCGCAACGAGTCGGACAGCGACGGCCTGTTCAAACTGTTGGCCGAGCTGGGCAATACCGCCGACGCCCTGCGTGTGCGTGAAGACCTGGACCGGCGAGTGTGGCGCGTACTGAATGCGACGGCGGCGGATGCCGAACTGCGCGAAAACGTCTTTCAGCGGGCCGCCACCCCCATCAATTGCGACGATGCGGTGGCGGTGAACTTCAGCAACCTTGAGGTGCTGGTGGAAATCAACGACGCGTCACGGCAGATCGAAGACGCAGGTTTGAGGGCGCGGCCACTGTTGAAACTGGCCAAAGGCTTGTTTCGCCTCGAACGGCTGGAGCGCATTGCCCGTCGCCATAGCGCCGATAACCCGACGGCCGACCCGCTGGAAGTCAGCCTGGCATTTCGCACCGGGTTGACCAGCAACCTCTACTTGCCGGGGCAGCCCCGGGGCATGATTTACAAGACGCTGGCCGGGGTCACGCAAACGGAGCTGAACCAGGCGGAAACCGACCTGAAGATCGCCGAGTTGTCGCCGGACCTGCTGGAGTACATCGTCGAGCTGCCGTTCTGGAAGGACTACTTGAAACGCATCCATGCCCGCCGTTTCGAGACGCTGACCGAGCCTTTCAGTCGTCGCATCGAAGACGTGTTCGATCGATATCAGGAGCTGCACAACGGCGATTATCGCGACCAGATGAACCTGATTCTGCGCGAGCAGAGGCAAGCCGAGGCCTCAGAGATCAAACGGCTTACCGCAGACGCCTTGCGCGAAGACGACCAGCACGTGTGCGAAGGCCCGGCGGGATGATCAGCGAGGCGCCGCCTTGGCTCGGATCAGGGCGCGCAGGGCAAACCGGTTCGGGTGGCAGGCTTCGGCCACGCTGGCCGGCAGCGGCAGCGGCTCATCGTTCAGCCACGCCGCCAGCAGCTCGCCGCACAAGGGCGCGGTTATCAGCCCGCGTGAGCCGTGACCGCTGTTGACGTAGAGGCCAGGCAGCCAGGGGCAGGGCGTGTCCGGGATCTGTCGGGCGTCCTTGCTCAGTACGGCATAGGCGTGGTTGAACGCCGTCAGATCGGCCAGCGGCCCGACGATGGGCAGGTAGTCGGGGCTGGTGCAGCGGAAGGCGGCGCGGCCTTGCAACTGCTCGGCTGCCAGCGTGTCGGCCCCCAGGCGCAGGCGCAAATCCTCGGAAATTTCCCGCAGCATCTCCAGGTTGCCCGCGTGCTCGGCAGCGGTGGGCGTGAGGTCATCGCTTTTGAAGTCGAAGCTGGCACCGAGGGTGTGCTCACCCAGGCGCGCCGGGGCGACGTAGCCTTCGGCGCAGACCACGGTGGCGAGCGCTGTGCTCGCCGGGGTTTGCGCCAGCCGGGTGATCTGCCCGCGAATGCGCTTGAGGGGCAACTCGCTGCTCGCCGGGAAGTGCTTGATATCGGCGGCACCGGCCAGCACCACCACGCTGGCGCTGGCCAGCAGGGTATCGCCGTCACGGGCTTGCCACTGCTGATCGACCCAGTGCAGCTCAACGGCATTGTGGTGTGTGAGCACATTGATCGACGGGTGTGTCGCTTGCCATTGGCACAGGGCCGGCGGGTGGACCCAACCGCCCTCGGGGAAAAACAACCCGCCGTGTTCCAGCTGGATACCGGCTTGCTGCTGGGCCTGGTCGCGGTCCAGCAGGTGCAGCAACTCCGGCGCAAAGGCCTCGGCCAACTGCGCCTGGCGCTCGGCTTCCTTGGCATCGAAGGCCAGTTGCAACACGCCGCAGCCATCCCAATCGATACCGCGATGCAGGTGTTCCAACAGGCGCCGGGTGTGGCCGAAACCGCTGAGGATCAACTGCGAAAGCGCCGTGCCATGGGCCGACAGTTTTAAATACAGCACGCCTTGGGGGTTGCCCGAGGCTTCCTCGGCCAGCGCAGCGTGGCGCTCCAGCAGGCTGACGCGCCAGCCACGGGCGGCAAGGCTGGCGGCGGTGGCACAACCGGCCAGGCCACCGCCGATGACCATGGCGTGGCGTTCGCCTTGTATGGCCGCAGGCCTGGCGAACCACGGTTTGGCAGCGGGCGGTGCAGGTGTTTCCGTGGGCCAGCCGAGGAACTCCCCGCGCAGGATCTCCCACTTGTGGCCGATGCCCGGCGTGCGCTTCATCTTGAAGCCCGCCGCGTTGATAAGGCGGCGTACCCAGCCGGTGCTGGTAAAGGTGCTGATGGTCGAGCCCGGGGCCGCCAGGCGCGCCAGTTCGGCGAACAGCTCGGCGGTCCACATGTCCGGGTTCTTCGCCGGGGCGAAACCGTCGAGGAACCACGCATCGATTTGCGCATCCAGTTGCGGCAACTGTTCCAGGGCATCGCCGATCAGCAGGGTCAGGGTCACGCGGCCGTTATCCAGCACCAGGCGTTGGAAGCCCTGGTGGATGGCGATGTACTGCTTGAGTAGCTGCTCGGCGAACGGTTGCAACTCGGGCCAGAGGGCGAGGGCGCGTTGCAGGTCTGTGGGGCTCAGCGGATACTTTTCCACGCTGACAAAATGCAGGCGCGCACCGGCCACCGCGTGTTGTTCGAACAGTTGCCAGGTGCAGAGAAAATTCAAGCCCGTGCCAAACCCCGTTTCACCAATCACCAGGCGCCCACCCGCCGGCAGCGCGGCGAAACGCTCCTGCAAACGGTTCTGTTCGAGGAACACGTAGCGGGTTTCTTCAAGGCCCGACTTATCGGAGAAGTACACATCGTCGAACACCCGCGAGTGCGGGCGGCCTTGGTCGTCCCAGTCGAGCTGGGCGTGGGATACGGGGTTCATGGGCGGCTCGGTAAAGGCAAGGCGGCCATTCTAGCCGATCAATGGGGAATGAATTGACCCACGGCAAGCGCGGGGTGAATTTCCTCCCGCGTGTTGCTGCCCAATCCGCTAGTCTTGAGCCATCTTGAAACGGAGTTGCCCATGTTCGAATCCGCCGAAATCGGTCACGCCATCGACAAAGACACCTACGACGCCGAAGTGCCGGCCCTGCGCGAGGCCCTGCTGGAAGTGCAGTACGAGCTGCAACAGCAGAAGCGCTTCCCGGTGATCATCCTGATCAATGGCATTGAAGGCGCCGGCAAGGGCGAGACCGTCAAGCTGCTCAATGAGTGGATGGACCCGCGCCTGATCGAAGTGCGCACCTTCGACCAGCAGACCGACGAAGAACTGGCCCGGCCACCGGCCTGGCGTTACTGGCGCCAGTTGCCGGCCAAGGGCCGCATGGGGGTGTTCTTCGGCAATTGGTACAGCCAGATGCTGCAAAGCCGTGTGCACGGGCAGATCAAGGACGCCCGCCTGGACCAGGCCATCGCCGGTGCCGAGCGCCTGGAAAAGATGCTCTGCGATGAAGGCGCGCTGATCTTCAAGTTCTGGTTCCACCTGTCCAAGAAGCAAATGAAGGCGCGGCTCAAGGCCCTGGCCGATGACCCGTTGCACAGCTGGCGCATCAGCCCGCTGGACTGGCAGCAGTCCGAAACCTACGACAAGTTCGTGCACTTCGGTGAGCGCATCCTGCGTCGCACCAGCCGCGACTATGCACCGTGGCATGTGATCGAAGGCGTGGATGCGCATTACCGCAGCCTCACCGTGGGCAAGCTGTTGTTGGAAGGCATCCAAAATGCCCTGAAGCTGCCTAAGGGCAAGGCCAGCGGCATGAACCCGGCGCCGTTGATCGCCTCGGTGGACAAGAAAAGCCTGCTCGACAGCCTCGACTTGAGCCAGCGCCTTGAGAAGGACGATTACGAAGAACAACTGATCACCGAGCAGGCGCGGCTGTCCGGCCTGATGCGCGACAAACGCATGCGCAAACACGCGCTGGTCACGGTGTTTGAAGGCAACGATGCGGCGGGCAAGGGCGGTGCCATCCGCCGGGTGGCGGCGGCGCTGGACCCGCGTCAGTACCACATCGTGCCGATTGCCGCGCCCAGTGAAGACGAGCGCGCCCAGCCGTACCTGTGGCGCTTCTGGCAGAAGATCCCGGCGCGCGGCATGTTCACCGTGTTCGACCGCTCCTGGTACGGCCGCGTGCTGGTGGAACGCATCGAAGGCTTCTGCACCCCGGCCGATTGGATGCGCGCTTATGGTGAGATCAATGACTTTGAAGAGCAGTTGCGCGACGCCGGCGTGATTGTGGTCAAGTTCTGGCTGGCCATCGACAAGCAGACCCAGCTGGAACGCTTCCAGGCCCGTGAGGAAATCCCGTTCAAGCGCTTCAAGATCACCGAAGACGACTGGCGCAACCGCGACAAGTGGGACGACTACCGCACGGCCGTCGGCGATATGGTTGACCGCACCAGCACGGAAGTCTCGCCCTGGACATTGGTGGAGGCCAACGACAAGCGCTGGGCACGGGTCAAGGTGCTGCGCACCATCAACCTGGCGCTGGAGGAGGCGTTCGCCAAATCCGACAAACACGACAAAAAGAAAAAGAAATAACCCGGTCCCTGTGGCGAGGGAGCTTGCTCCCGCTGGGCTGCGCAGCAGCCCCAATTGAGCCGCCGCGGTGTATCAGATCCACACGCCGCGCCTGTTTTGGGGCCGCTTCGCAGCCCAGCGCGAGCAAGCTCGCTCGCCACAACAAGCTCCAAGGTGCCCATGCTTTTGCATACGCCGGGTGAATGATCGTCGCGGTTGGAATCAGCTGGATCTATGCTCGATCCATCTCTCAACAACGACAAGATCGAGGTAGCCCATGCGTGAAGTAGTGATCGTCGACAGCGTGCGAACCGGCCTGGCCAAATCCTTTCGCGGCAAGTTCAACCAGACCCGACCGGATGACATGGCGGCCCATTGCGTCAACGCGCTGCTCAGCCGCAACGGCATCGACCCGGCGACGGTGGAGGATTGCATCGTCGGCGCCGGCTCCAACGAGGGCGCCCAGGGCTACAACATCGGGCGCAATGTGGCGGTGTTGTCGCAATTGGGCACCGGCACGGCGGGCATGACGCTTAACCGTTTCTGTTCGTCGGGCTTGCAGGCGATTGCGATTGCGGCCAACCAGATTGCCTCGGGGTGCAGCGACATCATCGTGGCTGGCGGTGTCGAGTCCATCAGCCTGACCATGAAAAGCGTCAACACTGACAACCTGATCAACCCGCTGCTTAAAGAGCAGGTACCGGGTATCTATTTTCCCATGGGCCAGACCGCCGAGATCGTCGCACGGCGCTACCACGTCAGCCGCGAAGAACAGGACCTGTACGCCCTGCAAAGCCAGCAGCGCACCGCGCAGGCCCAGGCTGATGGCTTGTTTAACGATGAAATCGTGCCGATGACGGTCAAGTACAAGGTCGAGGACAAGAATACCGGCGCGGTGCAGATACTCGACGGTGTGGTGGATCGCGACGACTGCAACCGCCCGGACACCACCTTGGCCAGCCTGCAAGGCTTGAAACCGGTGTTTGCCGAAGACGGCTCGGTGACGGCGGGCAACTCGTCGCAACTGTCTGACGGCGCCTCGATGACCCTGGTGATGAGCCTGGAAAAAGCCCTGGAATTGGGGCTCAAGCCGAAGGCGTTTTTCCGTGGTTTCACCGTGGCCGGTTGCGAGCCGGACGAGATGGGCATCGGCCCGGTGTTCTCGGTGCCCAAGTTGCTCAAGGCCAAGGCCTTGCAGGTGGCGGACATTGATCTGTGGGAACTGAACGAAGCGTTTGCGTCGCAGTGCCTGTATGCGCGTAATCGGTTGGAGATCGATAACGCGAAGTACAACGTCAATGGCGGCTCGATTTCCATCGGGCATCCGTTCGGCATGACCGGCTCGCGGCAGGTGGGGCATTTGGTGCGGGAGCTGCAGCGGCGCAACTTGCGTTACGGCATTGTCACCATGTGTGTCGGTGGTGGGATGGGGGCTACGGGCCTGTTCGAAGCCGTGCGCTAAACCCCACTGGGAAAAATGAGGTCAGTGTGGGAGCTGGCTTTTGTGGGAGCTGGCTTGCCTGCGATAGCATCACCTCGGTACATCTGAGTCACCGAGGTGTCTGCATCGCAGGCAAGCCAGCTCCCACATTTGATTTGTGGCGTATCGCGAATCGTATGCTTGCCCCTAGAATGCCCGCTCCACTTCCTCTGGCTTCTGGGGCACTCATGCACATCTCTTCCGGCCGCTGGGTCTATGGTTTTCTCCTGACCCTGTTGACCGCGCTGCTCTGGGGCATTCTGCCGATCAAACTCAAGCAGGTGCTGCAGGTGATGGACCCGATCACCGTCACCTGGTTTCGCCTGACCGTCGCCGGCGGTTGCCTGTTCATCTACCTGGCGCTGAGCAAACGCTTGCCCCGTCTCAGTGTTCTGGGCCCCAAGGGCGGCTGGCTGGTGGGCATGGCCGTGTGCGGCCTGGTGGGCAACTATGTGCTGTACCTGGTGGGCCTGAAAATGCTCAGCCCCGGCACCGCGCAACTGGTAGTGCAGATGGGCCCGATCTTTCTGATGATCGCCAGCGTGTTTGTGTTCAAGGAGCGTTTCAGCCTGGGGCAGGTAGTCGGCCTGGTCGTGCTGATCTGTGGCTTTGGCTTGTTCTTCAATCAACGGTTGGAGGAGTTGCTGACGTCCCTGGGCGCTTACACCGCTGGCGTGCTGACCATCCTGCTAGCCACCACCATTTGGGTGTTCTACGCCCTGGGCCAGAAGCAGTTGCTGACGGTGTGGAATTCGCTGCAAGTGATGATGGTGATCTACCTGTGTTGCGCGGTGTTGCTCACGCCGTGGGCGCATCCGCTGGAAGCCCTGGACCTGAGCCCGTTGCAAGGCTGGCTGTTGCTGGCGTGCTGCATGAACACCCTGGTGGCCTACGGCGCGTTTGCCGAGGCGCTGGCGCATTGGGAAGCTTCGCGGGTCAGTGCGACCCTGGCGCTGACGCCGTTGGTGACCTTTGTCGCGGTGGCGTTGGCAGCGTGGTGGTGGCCGGACTTTGTGCAGGCCGAAGACATCAACGCCCTGGGCTATGCCGGGGCATTGGTGGTGGTGCTGGGGTCGGCGACCGTGGCGCTGGCGCCGTCGTTGATTGCCGGGCTCAAGGCCCGGCGGTTACGCATGGCGTCTTAAGCGCCCAGCATGTCTTCCGGGCGTACCCACTGGTCGAACTCGGCATCGGTGAGGTAGCCCAGCGCCAAGGCTGCTTCCCGCAGCGTCAACCCTTCGGCGTAGGCCTTCTTGGCGATCTCGGCGGATTTGTCGTAGCCGATATGCGGGTTGAGTGCCGTCACCAGCATCAGCCCGCGCTCCAAATGCTCGGCCATCTGTACGGCGTCGGGCTCAAGCCCGGCCACGCAGTGTTCCTGGAAGTTGTTGCAGCCGTCGGCCAACAGGCGGATCGACTCCAGCAGGTTGTGGATGATCACCGGCTTGTACACGTTCAACTGCAAATGCCCCTGGCTGGCGGCAATGCCGATGGTCACGTCATTGCCCAGCACCTGGCAGGCCAGCATCGACAGCGCTTCGCATTGGGTCGGGTTGACCTTGCCCGGCATGATCGAACTGCCCGGCTCGTTGGCCGGCAACTTGACCTCGGCGAACCCGGCACGCGGGCCGGAGCCCAGCAGGCGCAAGTCGTTGGCGATTTTCATCAGCGCCACCGCCAGGGTTTTCAGCGCGCCGTGCAGGGTCACCAGCGGCTCATGGCCGGAGAGGGCGGCGAACTTGTTTGGCGCGGTGACGAAAGGAAAACCGGACAACGCCGCCAGCTCGGAGGCAATCGCTTCGCCAAAGCCATGGGGCGCATTCAGGCCGGTGCCCACCGCCGTGCCGCCCTGGGCCAGTTCGCACACGGCGGGCAGGGCGCTGCGCACGGCGCGTTCGGCGTAGTCGAGCTGGGCGATAAACGCCGAGAGCTCCTGGCCGAAGGTGATCGGCGTGGCGTCCATCATGTGGGTGCGGCCGGTCTTCACCAGCTTCATGTGCTGCGCTGCCTGTTCGGCGAGGCCGCCGGACAGCGTGGCAATCGCCGGCAACAGGCGTTGGTGCACCGCCTGCACGGCGGCAATGCTCATGGCGGTGGGGAAGCAGTCGTTGGAGCTTTGGGAGCGGTTCACATGATCGTTGGGATGCACCGGGCTCTTGCCGCCCCGGGGTTTGCCCGACAGTTCGTTGGCGCGGCCGGCGATCACTTCGTTGGCGTTCATGTTGCTCTGGGTGCCGCTGCCGGTTTGCCACACCACCAGGGGGAACTGGTCGTCGTGCTGGCCTGCAAGCACTTCGTTGGCGGCCTGTTCGATCAGGCGGGCGATATCGGCGGGCAAGTCGCCGTTGCGGCTGTTGACCCGGGCGGCGGCTTTTTTGATCAGGGCCAGGGCGTGCAATACCGCCAGGGGCATGCGTTGCTCGCCGATGGCAAAATTCACCAGCGAGCGTTGGGTCTGTGCGCCCCAGTAAGCGTCATCCGGGACTTGGACTTCTCCCAGGCTGTCGGTTTCGATACGGCTCATCGGGCACTCTCCTTGATAGCGGTTTGCGCAGTTTAGGTCGTGATTGGCCTGTTGGGTTCCCTAGAAAGACTTTTCATCGGTCAATCCTTGCCCGACAAGGCCCGGGGTTGAGCCGCGAGGTTTTTTAGGCGCAGAATGGGCGCCCTTGGGGTCTTACCTCGCCTGCTAGAAAAGGAAACTCGATGACTCGTCTTCGTGCCATCTGTACCGCGGTTGCTCTGGTTTGCGCCAGCGGCCAGGTTCTTGCCGATACCGCCAGCCACAACGCCAGTGCCGAAGCCTTCCTTACCCTGGCCCATGCCGACAAGCTGGGTACCCCGGTGTACATGCAAGTGCAGCAAATGTTCGCCCAGCGTTTCGAACAGACCAAGGCGCCAGCCGCCAAGCAATCCGTGCTGGACAGCTACCAGGCCAAGGCCAACGCTGCCCTGGATCAGGCGATCGGCTGGCCGAAGCTGAAGCCGGACATGGTCAAGCTCTACACCACCAACTTCAGCGAATCCGAACTCAAGGACCTGGTTGCCTTCTACCAGTCGCCACTGGGCAAGAAAGTCCTGGAAAAAATGCCGCAACTGACCCAGCAATCGGCCCAGATGACCCAGCAAAAACTGGAAAGCGCCGTGCCGGTGGTGAACAAGCTGTTGGACGACATGACCAACGAGCTGGCACCTAAAGCCGCCGCACCGGCCAAGAAGAAGTAAGCAGGAATGACCATGCAACAGCGTATCGAAACGGCGCTCGCCGCCTTGAGCCCGCAGCATTTGAGCGTGCTGGACGAAAGCCACATGCACAGCCGTGGGTTGCAGACCCACTTCAAGGCCGTGCTGGTCAGCCCGCAGTTCGAGGGGCTTAATCGCGTCAAGCGCCACCAGAAGGTCTACGCCACCCTGGGTGACCTGATGAGCGAGTTTCATGCGCTGGCGCTGCATACCTACACGCCTGAAGAATGGGCGAAAATCGACGCAGCCCCGGCCTCGCCGACCTGCGCTGGCGGACATTGACGGGTTATCCCTGATAGAATCCGCAACGCGCCGCTTAGCCGGCGCGTTTTTTTTGCATCCGGTTCACCCTTTACGAGGGTAGCCACCTGGAGAGAACACCCATGACTCAACCGATTGTCGTGGCGGCACTGTATAAGTTCGTCACCCTCGAAGATTACGTCGCCCTGCGCGAGCCACTGCTGCAGGCGATGGTCGACAACGGCATCAAAGGCACCTTGCTGATCGCCGAAGAAGGCATCAACGGCACCGTTTCCGGCAGCCGCGAAGGCATCGATGGCCTGATGGCCTGGCTGAAGAACGACCCACGCATGGTCGATATCGACCACAAAGAGTCGTACTGCGACGACCAGCCGTTCTACCGCACCAAGGTCAAGCTCAAGAAAGAGATCGTGACCCTGGGCGTCGAAGGCGTCGACCCGAACAAAAAAGTCGGCACCTACGTTGATCCGCAGGATTGGAACGCGTTGATCAGCGACCCGGAAGTGCTGTTGATCGACACCCGCAACGACTACGAAGTGTCGATCGGCACCTTTGAAGGCGCAATCGACCCGAAAACCACCAGTTTTCGCGAATTTCCTGACTATATCAAAGCCAACTTCGACCCGGCCAAGCACAAGAAAGTCGCCATGTTCTGCACCGGCGGCATTCGTTGCGAGAAAGCGTCGAGCTACATGCTCAGCGAAGGCTTCGATGAGGTCTACCACCTCAAGGGCGGCATCCTGAAGTACCTCGAAGAGGTGCCGCAGGAAGAAACCAAGTGGCAGGGTGACTGCTTTGTTTTCGACAATCGCGTGACCGTGCGCCACGACTTGAGCGAAGGCGACTACGATCAATGTCATGCCTGCCGCACACCGATCAGCGCCGAAGACCGTGCATCTGAACACTACGCGGCGGGCATCAGCTGTCCACATTGCTGGGATAAGCTGCCGGAGAAGACCCGCCGTAGCGCAATCGACCGGCAGAAGCAGATTGAACTGGCCAAGGCCCGCAATATGCCGCACCCGATTGGCTTCAACTATAAGCAATCACCTTCCGAGGCCTGAGCCATGTCCGCGCGCCTGCTCTATGTAATGGACCCGATGTGTTCCTGGTGCTGGGGGTTCGCCCCGGTGGCCGAAGCGCTGGTGGAGCAGGCCCGCGCCGCCGGTGTGGAAGTGCACCTGGTGGTGGGCGGTTTGCGCACCGGCAGCGGCGCGGCACTGGAACCGACGACCCGGCGCTACATCCTTGAACACTGGCAGGCCGTCACCGACGCCACCGGCCAGCCGTTCAAGCGCGAAGGCGCATTGCCCGACGGTTTTGTCTACGACACCGAGCCTGCGTGCCGCGCCATCGTCACCGCGCGCAGCCTGGCGCCGGATTGTGCGTGGACCTTGCTCGGGCTGATCCAGCGCGCGTTTTATGTCGAGGGCCGCGACGTGACCCTCGCCAGCGTGCTGGTGGAGCTGGCCGAGCAGGCGGGCATCCCGCGTATCGAGTTTGCCGGCGCGTTCGACCGTGCCGAGCAGCACGCCGCGACCGCTGCCGATTTCACCTGGGTGCAGGACTTGGGCATCGCCGGTTTCCCGACGCTGCTGGCCGAGCGCAATGGTCAACTGGCCTTGCTGACCAACGGTTATCAGCCGCTGTCCGAGCTTTCGCCGCTGTTGGGCCGATGGCTGGAGCGAGCAACCTGTGCATGAACCCGCTCAACGTACTGATCGGCTGACCTGGGCGGAAATTCGCCGCCTGGCCCTGCGTCACAAGAAATCCCTGTGGATCGCCAATGGCGTTGCCGTACTGGCGACGCTGTGCAGCGTGCCCATCCCGCTGTTATTGCCCTTGTTGGTGGACGAAGTGCTGCTGGGCCACGGCGATGCCGCGCTGAAGGTGATGAACCACGCGTTGCCGCTGGGTTGGCAGAAAGCCGCCGGTTACATCGGCTTGATGCTCCTGGTGACCTTGTGCCTGCGCTGCGGCGCGCTGGTGTTCAACGTGGTGCAGGCGCGGCTGTTTGCGCGGCTGGCCAAGGACATCGTGTATCGAATCCGCGTGCGCCTGATCGAACGGCTCAAGCGCATTTCCCTGGGTGAATACGAAAGCCTGGGCAGCGGCACGGTCACCACGCACCTGGTCACCGACCTGGACACCCTCGACAAGTTTGTCGGCGAAACCCTCAGCCGCTTCCTGGTGGCCATGCTCACCCTGGTCGGCACTTCGGCGATCCTGGTGTGGATGCATTGGCAGTTGGCGTTGCTGATCCTGTTGTTCAACCCGTTGGTGATCTACGCCACGGTGCAGTTGGGCAAGCGCGTCAAACACCTGAAGAAACTGGAGAACGACAGCACCTCGCGGTTTACCCAGGCGCTGACCGAAACCCTCGATGCCATCCAGGAAGTGCGCGCGGGCAACCGCCAGGGCTTTTTCCTCGGACGCCTGGGCCAGCGTGCCCAGGAAGTGCGTGACTACGCGATCCACTCGCAGTGGAAAACCGACGCCTCCAGCCGTGCCAGCGGCCTGCTGTTCCAGTTCGGCATCGACATCTTCCGTGCGGCGGCGATGCTCACGGTGTTGTTTTCCGACCTGTCCATCGGCCAGATGCTCGCGGTATTCAGCTACCTGTGGTTCATGATTGGCCCGGTGGAGCAACTGCTCAACCTGCAATACGCCTACTACGCGGCGGGCGGTGCGCTGACGCGGATCAACGAGCTGTTGGCGCGGGCTGATGAGCCGCAATACGCCGGGGGTGAAGACCCGTTCACTGGGCATGAAACCGTTGGTATCGAAGTGCGCGGCCTGGATTTCGGCTACGGCGAAGACTTGGTGCTCGACCAGTTGAACCTGGCCATTGCGCCGGGGGAGAAGGTCGCGATTGTCGGTGCCAGCGGTGGCGGCAAAAGTACCCTGGTGCAACTGTTGTTAGGGCTGTACACGCCGCAGGCCGGCAGCATCCGTTTTGGCGGTGCAACCCAGCAGGAAATCGGCCTGGAGACCATTCGCGAGAACGTCGCCGTGGTGCTGCAACATCCGGCCTTGTTCAATGACACCGTGCGCGCCAACCTGACCATGGGCCGCACCCGCAGTGATCAAGCCTGTTGGCAGGCACTGGAAATTGCCCAGCTGGATGCTACCGTCAAGGCGCTGCCAATGGGCTTGGACAGTGTAGTGGGGCGTTCCGGGGTGCGTTTTTCCGGTGGGCAGCGGCAACGCCTGGCGATTGCGCGCATGGTGCTGGCGGAGCCGAAAGTGGTGATCCTCGATGAGGCGACCTCAGCCCTCGACGCGGCCACCGAGTACAACCTGCACCAGGCGCTGGCGCGGTTTCTCAGTGGGCGTACTACACTGATCATCGCCCACCGCTTGTCGGCGGTTAAGCAGGCAGATCGAGTGTTAGTGTTTGACGGCGGTCACATTGCCGAGGATGGCGACCATCAGCAGCTGATTGCCGAGGGTGGGTTGTACGCCAAGCTCTATGGGCATTTGCAACAAGTACGTTGATTTGAACTGGGCTGTGCTAACGGAAGCGGATGTTCGCGTGCGTATCAAGCAGTGCATGTGCAAGGGACTTCATGAAGCAAAAGCGGACTCTCGGAACGCCTCGGCTGTTGGGCATTGTGTGGCCCTTTATCGCCGTTGTGCTGTTCCAGGCATTGTTGGGCTGCGTCAGTCTCTACGTGCTTTCAGCAGTGCGCGGCTACGTAGCAGGCGAAAGCTTGTGGTCCAAGGGCCAGAAAGACGCCATCTACTACCTGACCCTCTACGCCGATAACCGCGACGAAGCCACGTTCCTCAAATACCAGCAAGCTATCGCCGTGCCCCAGGGCGGGCATGAGCTGCGCATCGCCCTCGACCATTCCACCCCCGATATCGCCGCGGCCCGCCAGGGCATCCTCAAGGGCGGCAACCACCCCGATGATGTCTCCAGCCTGATCTGGCTGTACCTCAACTTCCGTCATTTCAGCTACCTGGAAAAAGCCATCGAACTGTGGACCGTGGGCGACGGCTACCTGGTGCAACTGGATGACCTGGCCCAGGAGATGCACCGCTCGATCCTCTCTGATCACGTCAGCGCCAATGACGTGCGGCAATGGAAGGCGCGCATCATTGCAATCAACGACGGCGTGACCCCGGCCGCCAAGGCCTTCAGCGATGCCCTGGGCGAAGGCTCGCGGATGATCCTGCGGCTGCTGTTGACCACCAACCTGGCCACCGCCCTGGGCCTGATCGCGCTGGCGCTGTTGCGCACGCGCAAACTGCTGACCCAGCGCCATGCGTTCGCCGACGCGTTGCAGGCGGAAAAGGAGCGGGCGCAGATTACGCTGGAGTCGATTGGCGATGGCGTGATCACCACCGACGTCGATGGCGCCATCGCCTACATGAACCCGGCCGCTGAGGCGTTGACCCACTGGAAGTCGGCCCAGGCCCAAGGCCTGCCCCTGGCTGCGCTGTTCAATCTGCTCGATGAAAACGCCGAGCCCGATGGTTTTACCCTGATCGAACACATCATCAAGGGCCAGCTCAGTGGCGGCAGCGAGCATTCCAAGCTGATCCAGCGCCTGGACGGCAGCACGGTCTCGGTGACGCTGGTCGGTGCGCCGATCCGCAGCGCCGGCAAGGTCAGCGGTGCGGTGTTGGTGCTGCACGACATGACGCAGGAACGCCAATACATCGCCAACCTGTCCTGGCAGGCCACCCACGACGCCTTGACCGGCCTGGCCAACCGGCGCGAGTTCGAGTTCCGCCTGGAGCAGGTGTTGCATCACGTCGGGCGCCAGCAGAACCCACGGCACGCGTTGATGTTCCTCGACCTGGACCAGTTCAAGCTGGTCAACGACACCTGCGGGCATGCGGCCGGTGATGAGTTGCTGCGGCATATCTGTGCGCTGCTGCAATCGGACCTGCGCGAAGGCGACACCTTGGCCCGGCTGGGGGGCGATGAATTCGGCATCCTGCTGGAAAACTGCCCGGCGCCGGTGGCGGAGAAAATCGCCGAGAGCCTGCGCCACACCGTGCAAAGCCTGCATTTTGTGTGGAAGGGCCGGCCGTTCATGACCACCGTGAGCATTGGCCTGGTGCATATCTCCCACGTGCCGACCACCCTGGAGACCTCGCTGCGGGCGGCGGACATGGCCTGCTACATGGCCAAGGAAAAGGGCCGCAACCGCGTGCAGGTCTACCATGCCGATGACTCGGAGCTGTCCCTGCGTTTTGGCGAGATGGCTTGGGTGCAGCGCTTGCACATGGCCCTGGAAGAAAACCGCTTCTGCCTGTACGCCCAGGAAATCTCACCCTTGGGGCATACCGATGGCGGCACTGGCCATATTGAGATCCTGCTGCGCCTGCATGATGAGGCGGGCCGCATCATTCTGCCCGACAGCTTTATTCCGGCCGCCGAGCGTTACGGCCTGATGACGTCGCTGGACCGTTGGGTGGTGGAGAACGTGTTCAAGATCATCGCCAACTGCATGCGCGAGCGTCCGGGGCGGCCGATGGCGATGTGTGCGATCAATCTGTCAGGTATTACGATTGGCGATGACGACTTTCTCGGCTTTTTACGTGAGAAATTCGCGGCTTACAGTATTCCGCCGGCGATGATCTGTTTTGAAATAACCGAAACCAGCGCTATTGCCAATCTGGGCAGCGCTATTCGCTTTATTAATGAACTCAAAGCGTTAGGTTGCCACTTCTCCCTCGACGACTTTTGTGCCGGGATGTCCTCATTCGCATATCTCAAACATTTACCTGTAGACTTCCTGAAGATCGATGGAAGTTTCGTAAAGGATATGCTGGACGACCCGATTAACCGCGCCATGGTCGAAGTGATCAACCACATCGGCCACGTCATGGGTAAGCGCACAATTGCCGAATTTGTTGAAACACCCCATATCGAACAGGCTCTACTTGAGATAGGTGTGGACTACGCTCAGGGCTATCTGATTGAGCGCCCGCAATTGTTTACCTTTGACAGCTTGCAGTGTCGACCTGTGCGGCCGCAGCCTCTGTTGTTCAAGGCGCCCGGCACATTCCGCTGAAACATCTGCTGGTCTGTACTATCACACTTAAAAAGGAGCCTTATAGTGATCGACACATTCAACAGAACCGGCCCGCTAATGGAAGCCTCGAGTTACCCCGCCTGGGCGCAGCAATTGATCCAGGACTGTAGTGAGAGCAAGCGTCGCGTTGTCGAACACGAACTGTACCAGCGCATGCGCGATAACACGCTCAGCGCCAAGACCATGCGTCACTACCTGATCGGTGGCTGGCCCGTGGTTGAACAGTTTGCCTTGTACATGGCACAGAACCTCACCAAGACCAAGTTTGCCCGTCATCCTGGGGAGGATATGGCGCGGCGTTGGCTGATGCGCAATATACGCGTGGAGTTGAACCACGCCGATTATTGGGTGCATTGGGCGCGCGCCCATGGCGTCAGCCTCGAGGAGTTGCAGGCGCAGAACGTCCCGCCTGAATTGCACGCCTTGAGCCACTGGTGCTGGCACACCAGCTCCGCCGACTCGTTGATCGTGGCCGTGGCCGCGACCAACTACGCCATCGAAGGGGCGACGGGGGAGTGGTCTGCCGTGGTGTGTTCGACCGGTGTCTACGCGGCCGCCTTCCCCGAGGAAGACCGTAAGCGCGCCATGAAGTGGCTGAAGATGCATGCCCAGTACGATGACGCTCACCCGTGGGAAGCGCTGGAGATCATCTGCACCCTGGCCGGGATGAACCCGACCAAGGCCCTGCAGGCAGAGCTGCGCCAGGCCGTGTGCAAGAGCTACGACTACATGTACCTGTTCCTGGAAAGCTGCATGCGTCTGGAGAAAGAGAAAGCGCCAGCAGTGGTGCGTGAGCGCCAGGTGCGCGTCGCCAGCGAAGCGTGATGTGACCCGTGATGGCGGGGTTTACCCCGCCATTGCCAAGCGGTTGCGACCTTCGCGTTTGGCCACGTACAAGGCGCTGTCGGCCCGGCGCAACAGGCTTTCGGCCGATTCTGCTGCGAGCAGGGTCGAGCAGCCAAGGCTCACGGTCAATTCGATTCTTTCACCGTCTGCCCAATAGTCCTGGGCTTGTGTCGCCTGGCGCAGGCGCTCGCCGACCATCGCCGCCGCATCCCGGCCGGTGTTGGACAGCAGGATCAGAAACTCTTCCCCGCCAAACCTGAACACCATATCGACGTTGCGCAGCTGGTTCTTGATGGCCTGCGCCACGGCGCGTAGCACGCTGTCGCCGGCGGTATGGCCGTGGGTATCGTTGATGACTTTGAAGTGATCAATGTCCAGCATCAGCAGTGACAGCGGGGTCAGGTGCCGGCGGGCCATGTCGATTTCCCGTTGCAGGGTCTGGTCCATGGCAATGCGGTTACCGGTTTCCGTCAGGGGATCGAGCAGGGCGCTGCGGGTGGCAGCGCGATAGAGCAAGGCGTTGCGCATCGGGTAGAGCAGGGTGGCCAGCAGGGATTCGAGCTGGCTCAGTTCTTCTTCCTGCAAGCGCTGGTTGCGGCGGAACACCAGCTCACCCAGGTGCTCACCTTCATGGCTCAACGCGTAGCTCACCGAATGATGGCCGCGATGGCCGAACTCCAGGCGAAGGTCGCTGGCTTCGTGGCGGTATTGGAGAGCGTCGAGGGGGACCAGGCGCTGGATCTCGCGAAAGAACAGGCCGAGGATGCGTTCCGGTTCCAGGCTGGTCTGCAAGTGCATGCTCAATTGCTGGCGCAGTTGGGCGACCGTGGTGGGGCGGCGTGCCAGAACGGACGGTTGACCGAAACCCAGGCGTTGCAACTTGGCACTGTCGAAGTCGATGGCGTGGGTCTGGGTCGGTGTTTTCATAAACTATCAGCCTCTAAGCACTTAACTGTCTTACAGGCTCGATAAGAGTGGCGAGTGCCATGCGTTGTACTGTTCCCTCAGTTCTGTAAAACATTGGAAACAGTTTAAACCGCTTTGCAGAGGGTTATAACCCCTGGGCACTGCCACACGTCTTGTCATCGCCTAACCTGCTTGAAAAGAGTTAGAGCGAGATTCATGCCAAATGTTTTATTTTTATAAAAGTCCTTTTAAATCAATCATCTGTATTTGGTACTTGAGTGCAGATTTAAATAGTGGCGCCGGTTATTTGGCTATTGACCCACCAACGTCGTGTGGTCGATCTGATCGATCGAGGTCACGCCGGTCAGCGTCATGGCCACGCGCATTTCCTTGGCGAAGATATCCAGCAGGTTTTCCACGCCGTGCTGGCCGTCGGCGGCCAGTGCGTAGACGGTAGAGCGCCCGAGCAGGCACGCCTTGGCCCCGAGGGCGAGCATGCGCACCACGTCGAGCCCGGAGCGTACCCCCGAGTCCACCAATACGGTCAGGTCATCACCGACGGCTTCGGCAATCGGCGGCAACGCCTTGGCGGTGGACAGCACGCCGTCCAGCTGCCGGCCGCCATGGTTGGAGACCACGATGCCATCGGCGCCGAAACTCACGGCGTCCTTGGCGTCCTGTGGGTCGAGGATGCCCTTGATGATCATCGGGCCCTTCCAGAAATCGCGGATCCACTCCAAGTCGTTCCAGCTGATCGACGGGTCGAAATTGTTGGCCAGCCAGCCGATGTAGTCTTCCAGGTGGGTGGGTTTGCCCAGATATTTGGAGATGTTGCCCAGATCATGGGGGCGGCCCAGCAACCCGACATCCAGCGCCCATTGCGGCTTGGTGACCGCCTGCAACATGCGCCGCGACGCGGCGAAGGGGCCGGACATGCCCGAATGCGCATCCCGATAACGCGACCCTGGCGTCGGCATGTCGACGGTGAACACCAGCGTAGTGACCCCGGCGGCTTGCGCACGCTCCAGGGCGTTGCGCATGAAGCCGCGGTCCTTGAGCACATAGAGTTGGAACCAGATCGCCTGCGGGCTTTGCGCGGCCACTTCTTCAATCGGGCACACCGACACGGTGGACAGGCAGAAGGGAATACCCTTGTTCGCCGCCGCCTTGGCCGCTTGCACTTCGCCGCGACGCGCATACATGCCCGTCAGGCCCACGGGGCTGAGGATCACCGGCAGCGCCAGCTCCTGGCCAAACAGCGTGGTCTTGAGGCTCAGGTTATCGACATTGCGCAGGATGCGTTGACGCAGGCTGATATTCGCCAGGTCCGAACCGTTGGCGCGCATCGTGTGCTCAGCGTTGGCGCCACCGTCGATGTAATCGAACAGAAAGCGCGGCAGCTTGCGTCGGGCGGCTTCACGGTAATCGGAAGCGGACGAAATGATCATCAGCGTAAACTCCACAGGTAAAAGGGGGTTCACGATAAGCAAAGCTCTGGCATGATAAAAACAACTTTTTCAACTAGTACTCAGTCGCTAAAGGAATACCGATGAACCTCAGAACGCTGCGTACCTTTGTCGAAGTGGTGCGCCAGGGCGGGTTTTCCCAGGCGGCTGAGGTGGTGTCCCTGACGCAATCCACGGTCAGCAAGGCGGTCAAGACGCTGGAAGACGAACTGGGCATGCCGCTGCTCAATCGTCTCGGGCACCGCAACGAACTGACCGCCGCCGGTGAAATGACCTACCGCCGCGCCCTGGTGTTGCTCGCCGAGCACAACGACCTGGTGGCCGAGATCAACGACTTGCGCGGCCTCAAGCGTGGCGTACTGCGCATCGGCTTGCCGCCGGTAGGGTGCGGCGTGCTGTTCGCCGCGATGTTTGCGACCTACCGCCGCCGCTACCCCGAGATCGAAATAGAACTGACCGAATACGGCAGCAAAAAACTGCGTGAATGCCTGGAAGCGGGTGAGGTCGACCTCGCGGCCCTGCTGCTGCCGGTGGATGAAGGCTTTGACTACCAGCCGGTGCGCAACGAACCCCTGATGGCCGTGCTGCCCGTGGGCCACCCGCTGGCGCGACGCACACGCATCGACTTCACCGACCTTGCCGACTCGCCGTTCATCCTGTTCGAAGCCGGCTTCGCCCTGAACGCCAAGATCCTCGCCGCCTGCGAACGCAAAGGCGTGACCCCGCGCGTCGCCGCCCGTAGCGGGCAGATCGACTTTATCGTCGATCTGGTCTCCGCCGGCCTTGGCGTCGCCTTCCTACCGCGCATGCTGGCGCACAAGCACCAACACGACGGCATTGCCCTGATCCCCCTGGACGAACCCCACACCGACTGGCACATCGCCCTGGCCTGGCGTGCCAGCGCCCACCTGCCGCCGGCAGCACGGGCCTGGCTGGATCTGGCCAAAGAGCAGGCCCTTCTGACCGCTCATTCGCTCTAATGCTTTGCGATGCTTGACTTCTTCTTTTTAATCAGTAACATACGGCGAATTCCGCGATAGCTCAGTTGGTAGAGCAAATGACTGTTAATCATTGGGTCCCTGGTTCGAGTCCAGGTCGTGGAGCCAGATAGAGAAAAGCCTGCAGAGATGCAGGCTTTTTTTTGCCTTGGATTTGGCCGGGGTGATTGACGCGCACAGCGTGATCAGCATGAAGCCGTCTCTAAAGCCTGCGATTCAGAGGTAAGCCCCATGAAAGTCGCAGCAGTCGTTTCAACCAAAGGCGGGCCGGGTAAAACCACGGTTGGTGCCAATCTGGGCGCGTTCTGCGCCGATGCAGGTGTTCGAACCCTGCTCATCGATCTTGATAATCAGCCATCGTTGTCCTGGTTTTACAACCTGTCGCATGAGGCGCCTGGTGGTACCTATCAGTTGATCACGAGCAATGAGACGCGGCCTGATCAGATCATTGAATCGCCCCGGATTCTCTAGACACCTTGCAAGCCGGCGCTTGGTAGAAATGTGTTGGCAGATGATTCAATCGTTCTTTGACGTAACTGCGCAGGTATCGCTTTTTGATGGCGACGAAAACCTGTGAGCAGGAGCGGACTCGTGATTTACGGCCGCTTGGTTCCAGGGTTTTGTAAGGCGGCCGGCTCTGTGCCACTATCCCACCACTTGGCTTGGATGCAGGCGATATTCCTGATTCGAGTTGCCTTCAGATTAAAGTAGGGATGCTAATGCCTGATTACAGTATCGACCCAGCGTACGATAAATGCCGGGCTTTCATTGATGCTTGGCGCTCGAAAGGCAGGGGCTGGGACGATATCGCCAGGCTCGGTCGGATGGGAGAGTCGCTTGATAAGGTCAATGGCTGGTTTCTCACGCAGGAGGAAATGGAGGACTGGCCTTCGCTGGGCAACAGTCCAGAAGCGCGATTTGAATGTTGGAAGGAAATTGTTCGTCGCAAGGAGCAGGCAGAACAGCAATCTGTTGCCGCGACAAGACCCTTGATCTTTGTCGGTGCGGAAGAGGCTGAGCCCGGCATGGCGGTTCCGCAAGATGCGCGAAGTGCATGGCAGCTCTACCAAGCATACCTCATCGCGCAAGGCTGGAAGAAAACCTCCGTCGATAATATTCAGAAATCTGCGGTTCGAGTCCTCCAGCGTCTTCGTCTGAGCACGAAAGATCGTATGGCTGTAAAAGGGCTGGTGGTCGGTCATGTTCAGTCTGGCAAGACAGCCAACATGGCTGGTTTGATTTCCATGGCGGCCGACTATCGGTGGAACCTGTTCGTCGTGCTGACAGGGACGCTCGAGAACCTCCGGGTACAAACTAGCAAGCGTCTGGTCGGAGACCTGTTCCAGCATGATGGTAATGTCAGTTGGAAGTCGATTGAACACCCGTCGAGAAATAGCCCATATGGCGCTCGCGCCCAAGACATGCAGTTCGATCCGGGCCGAAGAGACCGCCATCTTGTTGTGTGCCTGAAAAACCCAGCACGATTGAAGCACCTTATTGATTGGATCAAGGCGCACCCGCTGGGGATGTCGCAGATGCGGCTTGTAGTTATTGATGACGAGGCGGATCAGGCTGGAATCAATTCAAATGATTTTTCGAAGGCTGAGCGTACGGTCATTAATGGGCTGATTCTGCAGTTAGTCAGTCTGCCGCTGCAATGCGTGAATTACGTTGCATTTACTGCAACGCCCGCTGCCAACTTTCTCAATGAAGGTCCCGGCGAAACCCTGTACCCAAAAGATTTCATAGCGGTGCTACCGCAAGCTGACGAACATTTTGGGCCTGTTCAGATTTTCGGTAACACCGAAAATGAGAAGGAGCCGCTTGGGGTCGTTCGAGAAGTTACTGGCAAGGACCTGGAGCAGGTGGCCAGTCTTCATAAAGGGGAAGATCTGGCCCTGCCTCATGCACTGGAAGAAAGTCTGATCTGGTACCTGTGCTGCGTAGCAGTGATGAGGTTGTCCGGCGCCGCAAGGCCAGTGAGCATGTTGATACATACGAGTGCGAGACAACTTCATCATGATTTCATGAGTGAAGCGGTGCAAGCAGCGCTCAACGCTTGGTCGTCATTTGATGATGATAAACTGGACGATATTTTTAGGCGCGTATGGGACAGGGTTTCATCAGATCTGGATGTTGCGAAGTTTGCTGAGCGTTTTCACGACTACGGACGGCTCTCTGAAATTAGTGAGCTGCCTAGTTTTGATGATTTTTTTGCAGAGATCCGGACACTCCTCGGAAAGGTGACGGCCATTCAGCTGGATGCGAACTCAAAGCGCACGTACCACCGTGGTATTCACGTGTGTGTCGATAACGGCGCCAACAATGGGGTGACCGACGAGAACGAAGTCCGACGCCTCTTTTATCCTGACGCATCGCAAGGGCTGGATTTTTGTTCGGCATTTATCGTTATCGGCGGTGCTACGCTTTCCCGAGGGCTGACGATTGAGAACCTGGTCAGCACCTTTTTCCTTCGGGGCTCGGCGCAAGCGGACTCCCTCATGCAGATGGGGCGATGGTTTGGTTACCGTAAAGGCTATGAGTTGTTGCCGCGCATCTGGATGTCCGATGATACGAGAGCCAAGTACGAGTTCATGACTGTCGCGGAGGAGGAGCTCCGTGATGATCTACAACGGTTCATGAGTGGAGGCGCCAAACCTGAAGAGTTTGGTCCTCGCGTCCGCGTACATGCGAGTCTCGCTTGGATTCGTCCGACAAGTGCGAACAAAATGCAACGCTCAATCGAGGCAGAATTCGACTTTTCGGGGATCAATCGGCAAACAACTGTTTTCCATGATGGCGATGATGCTGCGGCAATACTTGAAGCCAATTTGTCAGCGACTGAGAAATTTCTGAGTTCGGCAGGTACTAAGCTTGAGCAGTCTAAAATGAGAGGTGCTAACAGTCTTGTCTGGCGCGAAGTTGGTGTAAGTCTGGTAGCCGACTATTTAGCTGATCTGTCGTTTCATCCCGGGAATCAGTTCTTCTCCGACATAAAAGCGTTTTTGACATGGCTCAGTGAGCACGCTGAAAACGCCGGCTACAAAAATTGGAACGTGGTGGTAGCGGGGAGCTCTCCGACGCAAGAAAACAGCTGGGATATTTCTGGGCGGTCTGTAGGTCGGGTAAACCGTAGCCGCTTCTTGGATAGACGTTCGGATAACGGCGTGTCTATTGGTGCGCTGCGAGATCCCAGGGATTTACTGGCGGACGCTGTCGGCCTTGAAGATGGTGTCTTGCCAAAGACGGGTTTCAGTAGTTCTGTAGTGGCTGGGCTTCGCGACAAAGGTGGTGTTGGAGCCACACCTCAATTGCTGATCTATCTCATCGACAAAGTCAGCTATCGCACTCCTTCTATAAATTCGCCGCGTAGAGCGAGGGGCTCGCTCAATGCCAAGGCAGACATTGTAGGTATCAGTCTTTATCTGCCGGGCTCGCAAGGTAAGAAGAAACATTACGTCACTCATGTGACGGTAGGGATTCCTGATACCTTCGTGCCGTTGGAAAACGACCTCGAAGAAACGATAGGCGTGATCTGACCCATGAAGTACTACAGTCTCCAATTGCAGCCCATGCAGGAATCCGGCGCATTTCTGCTTCGTGCGCTGCAGAACGAAGAAACTCCGCTGCTTGACCTGTTGGTACGCGAGTCTGTTCAGAATTCTCTCGACGCGGGGCGCAGTGGTAATCAGGCACTACCGGTTTCAGTGAACTTCCATTTTCGCGAGCATTCGCTGGGTGCTATCGCCTCCACGTTTAGTGAGGGGTTGGACCTGGAAATGCTTGGTAAACGCTATCCGCGTACTCCAAAACTGCTGGAAATTCGCGATTCAGACACTGAGGGGCTGACGGGGCCGATTAGCTTTGACGACGTGGACGCGAGTGGTCAGCACGGTAACTTCCTGAAGCTCGTGTTCGAAATAGGTCGAACTCGCGCTGATGACAGTGCAGGAGGTTCGTGGGGTTTAGGTAAGACCTGTTATTTCCGAATGGGGGCTGGCCTAGTCATCTACTACAGTCGGATCCAGACTCCCGATGGTTATGAAGAGCGATTGGTAGCTTCATTGGTCGAAGATGAAGATCACGCTGACCGCCTTCAGTCCGAGACGAAAACCGGCATTGCCTGGTGGGTGGCAGATGACACCTTAAGTGCAATAACGGCCCAGGACCAGATCCACGAAGTGTTAGATGCATTTGGATCTAGACCGTTCACTGGTAAAACGACCGGAACGGCAATCATCATTCCATTGCTCAAGGAAAATCTGCTACCGGTGTTCTGCGAGGAGGGCAGGCCAGCGCCATGGTGGTACAGCAGTGCTGAAAACTACGTAAGTGTTGCGATCCAGCGATGGTTCAGTGCTCGGCTGGATAACCCTTTTTTCGCCAGCGGTCGATATCTGAGCGCGTCGGTTAATGGTAATGAGATCACTAGTGGGGAGATGTTACCGACATTTCGGGTGAGTCAGTGCTTGTACGATCGTGCGGTCCGAGATGTGCCAGAAAAGGGAGATTATCTAACGGACATAGGCGTCAAGAATGAAGATGTACTCTGCAGAGCTATTCAATTGCGGGGTGAGTTCGTGGCTAGTGCTCCTGCGGGGTGGCTGGTTGCTGTGGCTTTAAGCCCACGTCAGTTACAGATGGACGCGCCAGACAACGTGGCTAGCCCTGAAACCTGCATCTTCTCCAAAGCAGACAGCGGCGCGCCCCATCGCCCGATAGTGACGTTCATGCGTTCCCCTGGAATGAATATCTGTTGGGATGACAGTATCGATTCGCGAGGCTGGGCTGGCGGGTTCACTGGTTTTGCGGATGGCCGATACGTTATGGCGCTCTTCCTGCCAGATTCCGAACAAGAGCTCCTGCCCTCCCAAGCCAGAGGGTTGCGCTCGACCATACAAAATCTCGAAGGGTATTTGAGGAGTTGCGAGCGTGCAGATCATGCCGCTTGGATAGATGTCAGCGGAGGGGGAATCGTCGGAAAGATTCGTTCTCAGTGTGGCCGGGCTTTGAAAGATTTCGGCGTGCCGCCCCAGCCCAGTGTGACCGTAAAGCCTTTGATGCGGATCTCCCGCAAGTTTGCCGAGCTCGTACTTCCCAGTCGAGGGTTTGGTGGGGATGGGCGGTTTGGCAAAGCGACGCCACGTACGGCCATTTCCATTCGACAAGATCCCAGAGGGGGCACGGTGCTTTCGCCCGAACTGGAGATAACTGACATCAGGTATGAAGCCTCCTTCATCGTCATGAAGTGGTGTCTGAGGTGGGGGATGGTGCAGCCAAATCTACCAAGGGAGATCGTTGTATCGGTGGATTCAGAAGCTGGGCCTATCACCTTTGATCAGTGGATTGAAAGCGGGCTCGGCGCATTCCCCTTTCGATTTGAGGCAATCCAATTAGCTAGCTCGGCTATTTCTGTGCACAGCACTGAAGTTGCCGATGGAAGCGCTGTCAGGCTCATGGTTGTTACTGCGTCTGTTCAACCAGGACTGATTCTGGAGGGGGAGCTTAACGTCAGAGTGGTTGAGTCCGGCGGCAAGTTGCTGCGTCCGGTGATCAGTGTCCGGGCTTCGGGTACAAATGGAGTTGTGGAATGAGTACGCGGCTGCCGCTATACCGAACGCTGTATGCACCACTCGGCGGTGCAAGCGAGTCCGAAGTGAAGTATATCTTTCGGTCAGATGACGGCATTGACCCAGGCGCGACTGCGATCAGTGGTAGTCAATATGCTCTGGGAAAGGAAAGTGACTGGAGTCCGGATGAGCATCCCTTGGAGGTTCAATGTTGGATCGATAAGGCTCCGCTTCTGGAGGCCATTTTCGGTTCCGACGGGGTGGTGAGCACGGAGGCTGAAGTATTGCTTGCGCTGGAGTGGGCTTCTGCAGACTCCTGCTGGCGCACACTTGGGTCTGTTCATACCGTGCGCCACGATGCGGAGAGCGACAACGTGGTACTCGACATCGAATTGGCCGCTGGTACGGTCAGAGGTAGCGGTTTTTTATCGGTTCAAGCATTTCTAGGCAAGTGTGCGACAGAGTTTACTCCCGGATTTGCACATCACCCTGGAGCTCGATTAGGTCTTTTAGCACACCCAATCGAAATCGTCATAGATGGTGATGGCTCCCTTTTCCCTGTGCTGGAAGAGTCCTTGGGCGTAGATGGGCCGCTGTGGGCGTTGAAGGCTTGCTGGAGTGATCCGCAGGATGAGCCCTTTACCAGCGACTATGTCGCTCTGGTTCTAAACAACGCCCACCCGAATTTCGAGCAATTGCGCGATCGTAGGGCTCAGAATCCCGAGCAATCGCCGTTGATGCGTCAGGTTTTCGCGAGTTGGCTTGCACTGGTCATTGCTCATGTCAAGGACGACATGGGCGTAGAGTTTGATACCTATCTTGGAGCTCCAGACGCCGATGAAGGCATCGCAAGTATTGCGGATGCGGTTCGCTCATTCATTCGACTTGGTGATTTGAGTACAGGCTCGCTTCCGGAGTTGTTCGTATCTACACAATGTTGGCTGGATCAACGAGTGCGGGAACTGGAGAAAGAGGCATGAGCTTTCCGAGGTTGAACCTCAAGTTATCGCAGCGCCACTTTGACGAGATGGTCAAAAACGATGATTTTCGCCACGATAGGTTGAATCCGGAATTAGAGGAAATACGTCGCCAGTTATTCGCCGTCGTGTCTCTGTATGAGCCTACTGCGAGAAGCAACGTCTCAGGCCCTGGCGCCTATGACATGAAACTCGGCCTTGCCTTGTATCGAATATTGGCAGAGGCCGGCATGGATACTCGTACCGCCGCAGATGATGGATGGTGGCGCTTTCTCTCCCTGCGAGTGCTGCCGGATCTGGTAAAGGGGCGCTGGGACAGCGCGCCACCTGTGCGGTATTGGAAAGGACGAAGCCGCATCTGGCTACGGGCAATGTGGTGGACCGTTCATCTTACGTGGCAGGGCTCCGAGGAAAAGACTCGAAAAGTACTGGAGAATGTGACCACTGATACGGTTGTGCAATTGGTTGAGCGCCCAGGCAAAGGAGGTTTTAGGATTGAGCTGACACGGTTGATTTTCAAGAGGCGTCAGTTGCTCAAGCCCTCTCAGGATCAGTTCAGAGCAATCATGAAACTCAATACGGCGCAGATCGTGTTGAAAGAACCCCTGTTTTGCGAAGGCGGTTTGTTGGGGTACGTTGACGCGTTGTTTGTTGATGTGGGATGCATGCCTATCGATTCGGAGAGTGGTCATGACTGATCTGCTTAAAGAGATCCAGGAGGGCTTCGCCAACCTCGATGAGAGCGGCCGAATGCTGCCTATCAAGGCTATGCCGGTTGAGTGTCCTGCGTGGGTCTTTCGAGAAGGTGACATATTCGGCGTTGCCGTTGAATGTTCTGAGCACTTGGAAATTTCAGAAGGGTTTGCTGGCGCCAAGCTTCGGACCGTGGAGCGAGTTGTCGCGGGTCAACATCGGTGCTTCCTTCGGCTGGAGTCGTCCATCGAATGGCTTCGAAACGAGTTTGGAGTGATCTGCGAGCATATGGTGAGCGTCGAGTCCGGCACTGCTGTTCGCAAAGCGTTGCTGACTGCCCCTTTGGTTTGGTGGGAGCGCTGGAGGCATCTGCTGGGCAATGCTTTGGTCGATAGACATGGCTATGACGTGTTGGCTGAACTGCTGGCCTTACACACTCTGGTTATCCGAGGAGTCGGCTTCGAATGGTCTGGGCCTTTCGGCGGCGTGGTTGATATCAAGACTCCAGTGACTGATTACGAGGTCAAGTCAACGATCAGCCGCTACGGAGCCATAGTCAATATATCAGGGCAGTTTCAACTAGCTGCCTCATCTGGTAAACCATTGCAACTGGTTCACTACAGGTTCGAGGCCGTCGATGATGGTCTGTCGATCGACCTCGTTTGTGATCGTCTCATTACGCTTGGCGTCGATGCGGCGATGCTGGAAGGCGCGTTGCAGCGCCTTGGGATGGAAGCGGGGTGCTCTACCCGGAAAGAGGCATACGACTTACTAGAGGTTAATTCATATGCGGTCGATGATGATTTTCCGCGGATAACACCTGCAAGTTTCATTGGTGGGGTGATGCCGGTAGGCGTAGTTAAATTTGAATATAGTGTTGATCTGTCTGGATTTAAATCACAGCAGTTCTAGGGGTTAATGTTGGGTTCGTGCTTGTTTGAGCTTTAGTGCTCCATATCCGCAGAATTTTAATTGCGGCGTGTATATGCATTTTTCCGCATGTCGATCCTAAGTGCTAATAAGCGTAGCGCATATAATAGGGGGTAATGATTGTGCTCAACAACCCATATAAAGATGGCGCGCTCCACCTATTTTATATTTCTCAGTAAGTCGGATATTTGTGGGGAGTAAAACGTTGGTTTTCTTGTTTGACCAAGACTAGGAACATAATTTTATTTTAGGTGAGTGTCGCAGTCAGCTGAGGAAACTCCGGCCAGGAAATATATTGTTTTTTACTATCAGGCACGGCCTCCAGAAGCCAATTCATCGTTACCTCTGGCTTGCGGATTCCGCACTCCCAAAGCTCGAACACGCGCCAACCTTGTTGGAGCAGTTCGTGCCTGTTTCTCGTATCTCGATTCACATTTTGCTCAAATTTTGAGCGCCAGAAATCTTCACGAGAGCTTGGGGTGGTTGCATATCTGCAGCCAGGGTGCCTGTGCCAGAAACAGCCATGAATGAGTATGCAGAGATGGTAGCGAGGTAGCACAATGTCGGGGCGACCGGGAAGCTCCCGTGGATGAAGTCGATACCTGAATCCATTTTTGTGCAGCAGCTTACGGACCTTCATCTCAGGGACTGTATTGGTGCCGTGGATGTTGGCCATCATTTTAGACCTGACATCTTTACTGACTACGTCCATTAATCACTCCCGAGATGTGTCTGCACCTGCTCAAGAATTCGGTCTTAGAAGCCGTGATAGCCGGCCCTAAGCCAATATAAATAGCAGGTTTTGGCTTCAAATGAGGGGCTTGATAATGACGTTTTCTTATCAGCGGCAGGCAGTGGCCTGGGTCCGATTATTCGCGGAAGCGCCTTTGACTGGCGCTGCAGGCTACGTCAAGGGAGAAGCGTCGATGGGGCGTTGTCGCAGTCAACGCCACTGTAGCTGCGCTCCTGTCCCAATCCTAGTACAGTATCGCAGCTCGGCTGCCTAAGCTGTCGCCATTCATGATTTTTTGAACAATGAAGCCCATGATTCAATACCAGAACACCCTCTTCCCTCCGAAAGCGATCGTCGAGTCAACGGCTGCAGTCAAAGACGCTATTCAGATCGTCGACCTTTTTGCTGGCCCAGGAGGGTTGGGTGAAGGTTTTTCATCGTCTGGAGGTGGGAAGCACTTCGATATTATCGTTTCTGCCGAAATGGATTCTGTTGCTAGGAAGACGCTCAGGCTGCGAGCTTATTATCGCTTGCTCAAGCGCGAGTACCCTGATGGGCTTCAGGATTACTACCGGTACTGCAATGGGGAGACGACTGAACCCAGTTCCCCTGAAACAGAGAAATATTGGAACCGGGCTGAGCAGGAGGCGCGTCAAATCACCTTGGGTTCGGAAGAGGGCGACAGAGAGTTAAATAAACTCATCAATGCCCGATTGAATAACGACGGGCGTCCGTGGGTCCTCATTGGTGGCCCTCCATGCCAAGCGTATTCGATTGTTGGTCGAGCACGAAATCAAGCCAAGCAGGGTTATATTCCTGAGGATGACCATAGGCATTTTCTTTATAAGGACTATTTGCGCATCATCAAAGACTATTGTCCTACCGTTTTCGTCATGGAAAATGTCAAGGGTATCTTATCCTCAAAGATTGGCGGCAAAAGGATCTTTTCGCAGATCTTGAAGGATCTGGCAGATCCCACCAGAGCGTTGGATAACGCTGAGGGAGGGCAAAAATACAAGATTTGCTCTCTGGTTTCCGAGGAGTCATATAGTTCTTCAGACTGCATAGACAAAGTGAACCCAAAATCTTTCATAATTGAAGCGGAAAAATACGGAATTCCACAAGCTCGTCATCGTGTCATTCTCTTGGGAATAGCACTCGATGAGAACGGTAATGTCCCGTTTCATGAACTTTTAGAAACCGCCGGCCCAGTATCGGTGAAAGAAGCCATTGGCGGCCTACCCAAGCTTAGAAGTAAGCTCTCGAGAGGTTTGGATTCCTTTGAAGCTTGGTATAAGACTGTTGCTGACGAAGTGGAGGATTTGGTACACCATGCGGTGCTTGAAAATGGAAAACTGATTGATCCACTGCAAAAAACTCGCCAAGCTCTTATCAACGCACCCCTGAGTTCAGGTGGTGAACGAGTACCAAAGGAACTGGGTCAGGGGGGGACCGGTATTCCATCTCTGGATACTTGGTATCAGGACACCAACATCAAGTATTGGATGGGTCACGATGCCCGTAGCCATATGCGGTCGGACCTTCGGCGATACGTGTTTGCTAGTACTTTTGCTGAACACAACAAGTTTTCTCCCAAGGGGCATCAGCAGTTTTCTCTTCCAGGTCTTGCTCCAGCTCACAAAAACTGGGAAAGCGGTAAGTTTAGCGACCGCTTCAGAGTTCAGCTTGCAGAGCTTCCTGCCACTACTATTACTAGCCACATCTCGAAGGATGGGCACTATTTTATTCATTACGACCCTGCGCAATGTCGCAGTTTGACTGTTCGCGAAGCCGCGCGGCTTCAGACGTTCCCTGATAATTATTATTTCGAAGGGAATCGCACCCAGCAATATCACCAAGTTGGTAATGCGGTACCGCCTTTGTTAGCCAAAAAAATCGCGGAAATTGTATATGGTGTTG
The DNA here is from genome assembly GCF_053456465.1 of Pseudomonas acericola (SeqCode). Taxonomy (NCBI): domain Bacteria; kingdom Pseudomonadati; phylum Pseudomonadota; class Gammaproteobacteria; order Pseudomonadales; family Pseudomonadaceae; genus Pseudomonas; species Pseudomonas acericola (SeqCode). Next base: position 886,512 of record NZ_JBRFJB010000001.1, read on the forward strand.
TGTGTCGGCGTGTTGTCGAAGGCCAAGATAGAGCTAGCGCCGTTCCTATATTAGATCAAGCGCTGAGTAACACCTGAAGGGCAACTAATACTCGGTTTTGATCAATGACTTTCGCCATGGCCATTGCGGCGTCCAGCATCATTGATGCCGAGGTCATTCATCAACCTGAACCGCTCGGCTTTTTCCTCTGGTTCAGTCATGGCCATCGCCAAGTACAAGCTTGGCGGTACGGCCCTGAAAAGCACCTCCGTGGACTTTGACAAGATGACCCCTTCGGTAAATTTCCCTGACTCCTTATGCGCCGAAAGCATCAGCTTTTTCTGAGCATCATTGAGCTCCCGGAATCTCGCAATTTTGTTCACCTCATCCGGCGGCATATTCAAGCAGATCCACCACTCAATCATTTTCAGCATCGGCTCGGCCGCTTTTGGCAGGTCATCAATGTTCTGCGTAGCCAACCAAAACCAAGCCCCCAGTTTCCGCCACATTTTGGTGATCTTGAGCCTCCAAGGGGAAAGCCGCGGATTCTTGATGATGATGTGCCCCTCATCCGTCACATTGATGATCGGCCTGCCAAGCATTTGGTCCCTCTCAGCAATAATATTGTTCACGGTGTTGATCAACGAGATGTACGCAATCGAAAGCTGGGATTTGTAACCCTTACGCGCGTAGGTGGCGAGATCGACGATGTTGATATCAGCCTCCGGCCATAGCGATCCTCCTCTGTTGAACAGGTCGTGGAGCCAGATAGAGAAAAGCCTGCAGCGATGCAGGCTTTTTTTGCCTTGGATTTGGCTCGGCCGTTCACGCGCGACATCCATCGCGCGTGAACCTTGCCCTTACAACGTCTGCACAATCACCTGACTTTTCAGATCATTGACCATCCCCTCGATCGCCGGCTTCATTGCGATGAAGTCCTGCGGGCTGCACTGCGCGTCGGTGTGGTTGAACTGGTAGCGGCGGGTGATCACGACGCCGTTGCCATCCTGGGCGTAGGTGGCTTGGTAATCGAAGCCGCCTTGCTTGAGGGCTACCGCCTTGGGCACTGCCAGAATGTTTACCGTCTTGGGGAAGTCGAAGCGTGCCTGCTCCGAGATTTCGCCAGAGAGGCAGGTGAAGTTCTGGGTGCGTTCTTTCTCGGCCATAAACGCAAACACGTTCTGGGAAATGCCGCCCGCGAGGCTGGAGAAGGTCGGCACGCCGGTGGGGCCTGGCAGGTTGACCAGGTTTTCGGTGTGGCCCTTGATCACAGACTTGAAGGTCGGTGCGTTGCCTTCCAGTGTGTCGCTTTCTACCTCGCCACCACCGGACTGGCCGTACATGCTGAGGATTTGCTGCGTCAGTTGTTTCATGTCGGCGGGGGGCATCGATTTGAACACGAAGCGATTGAACTCCGCGCCCCAGCCTTCCACGGTGGAGGTGTTGTTGAAGTCGGCGGCACCGCTGTCCGCGACGTTGAATGTCAGCGTGTTGTCGACCTTGCTCAGTTGGCTGATCGGCGTGCGCTCCAGTACGCCGGTCTGGGTCAGCAGCACTGGTTTGCCCAGTTCCGGGATCGGCAGGTAGCCGGCCGCAAGCGGTGTGGCGGTGGAGTCCAGGTACAGGTCCAGGCTTGGCACGTAGGTAATGGCATGGTTGAGCAGCCCGAGTGTCGGCACGGTTGGCAGGGCGTAGGCGTTGCCGAAGTTGATCAGCGCGGGCGAGCTTTCGATGGCTACGGCCTTGAGCAGGGCTTCGAGCAGGGCGACATGGTCTTTGCAGTCGCCGTAACGGTTGTCCAGCACGGCCTGCGCCGGGTGTGGCACCACGCCGCCGGCGCCGACGTACACGGCGACGTAGCGAATGTTCTTGCGCACCCAGTCACTCAGCGCCAGGGCTTTGCTGCGGGGCGTGTCGAGTTGGGCGGTGAGTTCCTTGGCCAGTTGTGTGATAGCGGGTGTCAATTCAACCTGGGCCCGGGCGGCGTAGGCTTGGGCAAATTGCGTGTAGTCGGCGAATGTCGATACGGCAATGAATTGCCCGTAGTCGGTGTAGGCGACAGCGCCGTTTTCTATGCGGGATTTCTCGGTGGGCTGCAGGTCCCAGCGATAGATCTTGCGTCCGGGTGCCGCTGCAGGCGTGGACGCCTTGTAGCCTTTGGCGTCAGCGTACAGCGGCATGTTCGCCGGCATGTCGTAGGAAAAGCTGGTCTGCTCGGTGTGGTAGAAGTCCGGCGCGTTCATGTCTTCGAACTGCTGGGGAAACAACGGCTTGTTGCGCTGGCGCTGATAACGCAAGACCAGGCGGTCGCCCACGGCCACATCCGGGAAGATGACCACTTTGACCCGCGAATCCTGGAACATCGGCGCATCCGTCGAAGCCCGCTCCTGCTGCTCCTTGATTTGCTTGGGTTGCACGCGGATTTTGCGGCCGCTGGCTTTCTGGGTGTAGGCCTCGACGATCTTCAGGGTTTCCAGTGTGCGGTTGAAGGCCAATGGGCGCTGGGCGTGCAATTTGATTGCGCGCTCTTCATTGACCTTGGCGATGATTTCCACGTCGAGCACAAAGCTGCCGTCGGCGTTGACCACATAAGACTGGGTGTTTTTTTCAATGGTGAGCGAGTGGTCGGTGTCGTCGGCCTGCACCTGTGCAGTGAACAGCCCGCAAACGACCACGGCCAGCGCGCCGAACAGGCGTGCCTGGAAGAGAGTAAAGCCTTGCATAAAGATCCTTCTGAACGATGACGCGCACCGTCTTCAAGAGGGTGCACGCTCCTTGGGTAATCCGCTTAATGCGAAGCGTTACTATATAGAGATGGCAAAGGGCCTGCTGATTTTTTACGGATTTTCAGCCCTTCAGGACTGCTTGATACGTGGCGCTACAACCGAGGCGGCAACATCCCAAGTCAGCAGCAGTTGGGTAATCGCCGCGTCGATCACGGCATGGGGCACGTTATCGCGTGCCAGGATCGAAACGCCCTGCAAAAAACTGTCGAACACCGCCGCCATCGCTGCGCCGCTCGGCATATCGGGCAATTGCCCGGTACGGATCGCACGCTCAACACAGGCCACTATTCCCGCCCGCGTGCGCACCCGGGATTGCGTCAGTGCATCCGCCACCCGCGCATTCTCGGGACTCGGTGCGCTCATGACGCCAAGCGCCACCATGCAGCCCTTGGGATGCCCGTCTTCACACTGCATGCGCGCTGACTGGCGTAGGGCAGTCTCTATGGCTTGGCGCGGCAGCAGGGTTTCGTCCCACAGGCATTCGGTGACTTGGGCGTAGGTCGCCAGGTAGCGCTGCACACATTCGTCGAACAAGGCTTCCTTGGAACCGAACGCGGCGTAAAAACTCGGCGCGGAGATGCCGCCACCTAGTCCGGCCTTGAGCTGGGCGAGGGAAGTGGCGTCGTAACCGTGTTGCCAGAACAGGTGCATGGCCTGTTCGACGGCGTGGTCGCGATCGAAATTACGGGGGCGGCCCATTTGTGCCATTTGCGGTCTCCGGTGGGGAAGCGAGATAAATACTAGTCGATACATAAGTCGTTGACAACGTGCGGTCAGCGCCCGCAACATTTGTATCGATCAGTATTTAAGTCCCTCAAAGGAGTTGCCCGTGACCCCCTCACTCAGTCTATCCGCGTCATCCGAACGCCTGCCCATCGGTGCCTTGCTCGCCCTGGCGATGACCGGTTTCATCTGCATCGTCACCGAAACCTTGCCCGCAGGCCTGCTGCCCTTGATCAGCGAGGGCCTGGCGATCTCGCCGTCGATGGCTGGGCAGATGGTCACCGCATATGCCTTGGGTTCGGTGCTCGCGGTGATCCCCATGACCATTGCGACCCGTGGCTGGCGTCGGCGCAATGTGCTGCTGCTGACCATCGTTGGCTTCCTGCTGTTCAACTCCATTACGGCGCTGTCGTCCCACTATGGCGTGACCCTGGTCGCGCGCTTCTTTGCCGGTGTCGCGGCAGGGTTGGCCTGGAGCCTGTTGGCCGGTTACGCCCGGCGCATGGTGGCGCCGCACCAGCAGGGCAGGGCGCTGGCGCTGGCGATGGTCGGCACGCCGATTGCGCTGTCGCTGGGCGTGCCGCTGGGCACGTGGCTGGGCGGGTTGATGGGCTGGCGCACCACGTTCGGGCTGATGTCGGCGCTGACGTTGGGGCTGATCGTCTGGGTGCTGGTGAAGGTTCCGGACTATCCACCGCAGGCCGCGCATCAGCGTGTGTCCCTGGGCCAGGTGTTGATCACGCCGGGCGTGCGCCCGGTGCTGGCGGTGGTGATCAGTTGGATGCTGGCGCACAACATTCTGTACACCTACATCGCCCCGTTCGTGGCGCAAGCGGGCCTGGCGGAGCGGGTGGATGGGGTGCTGCTGGTGTTTGGCGTGGCCGCGTTGGCGGGGATTTGGCTGACGGCCAGGCTGGTCGAGCCGTTGTTGCGCAACACGGTGCTGGCCAGCCTGGCGACGTTTGCAGCGGTCAGCGTGGCGTTGGGTCTGCTCGGAAACCTGCCCCAGGTGATTTACCTCGGTGTCGCTGTGTGGGGCCTGAGCTTTGGCGGCGCCGCGACACTGTTGCAAACCGCTCTGGCCGATGCGGCGGGAGAGGGCGCTGACGTCGCGCTGTCGCTGAATGTGGTGGCGTGGAATAGCGCGATTGCTGCCAGCGGTGTGGCAGGCGGGGTGTTGCTGGAGACCTGGGGCGTGACCTCGTTTCCGTGGGCGATGTTGCTACTGATCGCGCTGGCATTTGCATTGGCCTGGGGCGCTCGCAGCCATGGTTTCAAGCCGGGCGCGCGGGGTGCGGGAAAACCTACAGCGGTCGGGCACTAATCTGACATCTTGTAGTCAGTAATCCCTGCAATATCATCCACTTGGCTCCGCTCGTCGGAGCCTGCCGCTTGACTCTCTTTTGAAGATTTAACGCATGTACCTACGCAAAATTGCCGTTGGGCTGTCAGCCCTTGTTTTGCTTTCCGCCGGGGCCAATGCCCGCAGTCAGTCAGACCTCTATACCCAGCAACAAAAACAGCTGTCATTCGACAGTTGCACCGAGCTGTTTCCCGCCGCAAAACCGATCAACACCGCCACGGTGCCCGCCGCCATGAAACCCCTGGCGCTGTGCTCCGATCATTTTGCAGTGCTCTATTCGCAAGCCAGCAAGACCCCGCTGGTGGTGGTCGAACGCCTGAATGCCGCGCAGTTGAAAGACGCCAAGGGCGAGGAGCGCACCAACCAGTTCTACGCCGACCCGCGCATTCCCAAAAGTGGCCGCGCCGAGTTGAGCGACTACCGCAGCCAGCACCCGGCCGTGGACCGTGGCCACCAATCCCCAGCCGCCGATGCGCCCAACGCCAATGCCATGGCCCAGTCGTTTGCGTTGTCGAACATGGTGCCGCAAGACCCCACCAACAACCGCAAGATCTGGAGCAAGGTCGAGGCGGATGTGCGCAAGTTTGCCGTGCGTGCCGGTGGCGATGTGTATGTGTTCACCGGCCCGCTGTTCGATGCCGGCTACAGCACCATCGGCGATAATCAGGTGTGGGTGCCGACGCGGTTGTTCAAGCTGGTGTACGACGCCTCGTCCCAGCGCGCCTGGGCCTACGTGCTGCCCAACGCCGAAACCCGCATCCAGAAGCCGATGGACTACGACACCTTTGTGAAAAGTACCGGGCTCAAGTTGCTCGGCAACCTTCCGGTGTCGGGTTCGGTAGGCCGTAGCTGACGGCTACTTGGCCTTTTTCAGCGCCTTCAAGCGTTGGGTCGCCCGTTGCACGGCGGCCATTTTCTCCGGGCGTTTCATCTTTTTCCATTTGCGGATGTCGTCCTTGCTGCGCCCGCAGCTGACGCAAAGGTCGCCGCTGAGCTGACAGGTGGAGATGCAGGGGTTCTCGATATCTTTAGCCAAGGTTTCACCTGGGGTTGGAATAAGTAGCCGTTGTCACACGGCGCGAAACTCGACGGTGAGGTGGCTCACTTCGTGAACCGGCTTGAGGCGTTTGCGAATGCCCTCGGCATCCGTCGTCGCATCGCCCACCACGCTGACAATCGCTGCATGGGCGTCTGGCCCCACACGCCAGACGTGCAAGTCGGTGATCCGCACATCGCCAGGCTGCTCAACCAACTCGCGGATCTCGGCGGCGACGTGCTCATCGGTGCGGTCCAGCAGCACGCCAGCGGTCACGCCCATCAAGCTCCAGGCCCAGCGCGCAATGACGATCGCACCGACAATGCCCATCACCGGGTCCAGCCACACCCAACCCAGATAACGCCCGGCCAGCAACGCGGCAATGGCGAGCACCGAGGTCAGTGCGTCGGCGATGACGTGTAGGTAGGCAGAGCGCAGGTTGTTGTCGTGGCTGTGGTGATGGTCGTGCTCATGATCGTGGCTATGACCGTGGCCCAAGAGCAGCGCACTGACGATATTGACCACCAGGCCGACCACCGCGATCAGGGTGGCGGTGCCGAATTGCACCTCGGCAGGATCAAGCAGGCGCATCACCGACTCCACGCCAATCCCCAGCGACACCAGCGCCAGGATCAGCGCCGAGGCAAAGCCGCCGAGGTCGCCGACCTTGCCGGTACCGAAGCTGTAGCGTGGGCTGTTCGCGTGGCGTTTGGCATAGGCGTAGGCGGCAGCGGCGATGCCCAAGGCGCCGGCATGGGTGGCCATATGAAAACCGTCGGCGAGCAGGGCCATGGAACCGGTGATGGCGCCGGCAGCGATTTCCACGACCATCATGGCGACCGTCAACATCACCACCGACAGGGTGCGCCGGGCATTTTCATCGTGGGATGAGCCGAGGAACACATGTTCGTGGGTATGGCTATTGGCGAGGCTCATTTGGAATACCGCCGAATGGCTTCAAGCAGCTCTTCGACGCCCCTGCTGCGTGCTTCCTCGGAGAGCGCCGGGTCGGCCACGTGGGCCCTGGCGTGGTCTTCGATGATTTCTTCCATCAGGCCATTGATTGCGCCACGGGTGGCGGCGACTAGATGCAGGGTCTTGGCGCAGTCGGCGTCTGCTTCCAGCTCGCGTTCAAGGGCCTGGATCTGCCCGGCGATACGTTTTACCCGTTTGATCAGGCTGTCTTTGTTTGCCGATACATGGCCCATGTCTATACCCCCCCTACCTATGATGGGGGCGATCATTGCATACCCCACCCCCCTATAACAAGGCGCGGTTCCAAGCGGCTTGGGTCACTCCTGTTCCGCAGCCGGGGCGGCTTCTTCAGCCAGCTTCAGGCGGTCGGCTTTGCTGATGTATTTGTCTTTGGATTTGGGCGCCAGTTTGGCGCTGGCTTTCTTGGCTTTGGCCTTGAACAGTTGTTGCAGTTTTTTCTGACGATTCATGGGGTTTTATCCGGCGGGTGAAGGCGCGAATGATACCAGCTTAAAAAACCGTGGCCGTTTCCCTGGGTCGGTTTTTCGCGCTGATCTGTGCATTGAATCGCCTCACGTTTCGCCAATAATCGGGCCCCGTAATGCCTGAATCTCCAGCGCTAACGGAAGACACCGATGAGCATCCACACCCGCACCAAACGCATGACCGTCCCGCAACTGGTGGCGATGAAGGGCCAGCAGAAAATCGTCTCCCTGACCGCCTATTCCAGCGCCATCGCCACGCTGATCGACCCGCTGGTGGACTTCATCCTGATCGGCGACTCCACGGCCATGGTCGGTTACGGCCGGCCATCGACACTGAGCATGCAGCTCGAAGAAATCATCGGCCACACCCGTGCGGTGGTCGATAGCACGCATCTGGCCTGTGTCATCGCCGACATGCCGTTTGGCAGTTACCAGGAATCCAACGAGCAAGCCTTTCGCAATTGCGCCCAGGTGCTGGCGCGCACGGGTTGCGATGCGGTCAAGCTGGAAGCCAACCAGGCGTTGGCGGGCACCGTGGAGTTTCTGGTGGCACGCGGCATTCCGGTGATGGCGCATGTGGGGTTGATGCCGCAGTTCGTCAACGTGATGGGCGGGTTCAAGGCCCAGGGTCTCACGGCCGAGACCGGCGCGGTGATTGCCGAGGATGCGCGCGCGAATCTGCAGGCCGGGGCCTTCAGCCTGCTGCTGGAAGGGGTCGCCGAAGGCGTGGCGCGGCAGATCACCCTCGACTCGAAAATGCCCACTATCGGCATTGGTGCTTCACCGGCTTGCGACGGCCAGGTGCTGGTTACCGAAGATGTGTTGGGCCTGGGCGGTGAACATCTGCCGCGCTTCGTCAAACAGTACGCCGATGTGGGCGCGGTGATCCGCGATGCCTGCGCGCGATATGCCGACGACGTGCGCCATGGCCGTTTCCCTGAGGCGCGGCATTGCTACGGGCTGTGACGGAGGGCTTGGGCCAGTTGCTGCACGGCGCGGGCAATATCCTTGCTCCAGTCTAGGGTGAAGCTCAGGCGCAGGTGATGTTTCCAAGTGCCCTGCAGGCTGAACAGTTGCCCCGGGGCGATGACAATGCGCTGGGCCAGCAGTCGTTCGAACACGTGGCGCATGTCGACCGGATGCGTGGCCTCCAGCCAGAAACATGCGCTACCTTGCGGCGGGATCACGTGGAACTGGCCAGCGCTGTGTTCATCCAGCAGGCTGCGCAGGCGCGTCATGCGCTCCGTCAGCAGGGCGCGCAGGGCCTGTAGATGCAGGTCGAAACGCCGGGTGGTGAACAGTTTGGCGATGGCTTTCTGGCGGCTCGGCGAGAGGCGGAATGCCCGTTCCAGGAACTGCCCCTGCAACTGCGCCGCGTGCCCGCGACACAGCACATAACCGTACGGTGCTTCCGCGCCGATGACCTTGTCGAAGGTGGAGAACACCAGCAGTTTCTGTGGGTCGGCAAAGTCGCGGTAGCGGGCCGGTTGCGCGGCGAAGTACAGCTCGCCGTACGTGTCGTTTTCGAACAGCCAGATCTCCCGTTGCGCCAGCCAGTGACAGATCTGTTGTTTGTCCTCGGCTGGCATCACGCTGCCGTGGGGCGTGTTCACCGTCGAGGACAGCACGGCCAGGCGGATGGGTTCCTGGCTGAGCAAGTCCTCCAGTGCGCCGAGGTCAAAGCGCCCGTCGGCGTCGAGCGGCATTTCGATCACGCGGATCCGGGCCGCCTGCAACTGGCGCAGGATCGCCCACGAACAGGGTGATTCCACCAGTGCCACGCTGCCCTCCAGGCTCAGCGCGCGCAGCGACAACTCCAGCACACTGTGCAGGTCTGCGCCGATGTACACCTGATCCGCCTGCCAATAGTCGTCAGTGGAACGGGTGTAGCGTTGGGCCAACGCAGCGCGTAATTCGGGTTCACCGAACGGCAGGAACAAAGGGGTCAGTGAGCGCGGGTAGTGGCGAGCCAGTTCGCGCTCGATCATCAGCAATGGGTTTTCCAGCGACAGCAACATGGCCGGCGCGTCACTGCTCAGGGCCAGCATGCCCGGCTGGCGGGCGCTGGCGAACACTTGGTCGAGCAGGTTGGGCAAGCCTTGATTCGCGGCAACCGCTGGCAGCAATCGCGTGAAGTAACCCTGCTTGGGCTTGGCGAAAATGCGTCCCTCATCTTCGAGCAACGCATAGGCGTACTTGGTGGTCGAGACCGACACCCCCAGGCGCTGGGCGAGTTGGCGCAGGGATGGCAGCTTTTGCACGCCATGCGCCGGGGCGGTCTCGATCAACTCGACAAGGTAGCGGTAGACGGCTTGGTAGGCGAAGGGCGCTTTGTTGGTCTTGTCCATGGGGCCTCGCGCCGGTCAAGCCGATCCGTTGCTACTTGCCAGCAGGCTGTGCCAGAAAGTCGGTAATCAACCCAACAACCTGCTGCTGGATTACCTCCCGTGGCCGCGCGCCCTTGGCATCGTGACAAATCATCCCGTCACCGGGCGAGCTCTCTTCGATCAGCGCCTCGCCCGTGGGCTTGCAGATCGCCATAAAGCTGAAGTGTGTGGCGTCGTCGATCTTCAAGTACTGCGTCGATGCCTTGGGCAGGCGCTTGGCCAGGTCCGCAGACTCCAATTCAGCGGGCAGGTCCGGCCCGTTCGCCGCTGCCGCCAGCACCAGTACCGGCACCGGCAGTGCGGCGAGGCTGGCGTCGGTCATGCCGCGTGACAGGCCCAGGTCCAGGGACACCACGGCGGTGACGCGCTTGTCACTCAAGTCGGCGGCCATCTGGGTGCTGTCGGGGTTCATCTTCTGATAGGCGATGCAGCCGGACAGTTGCACGTGGGCCGCGCAATCCTTGGCGAACAGCGCGGGGTCGAAGCGTGCGCCGGCGATCTCCAGCACGGTCCAGCCGCCGAGGGAATGCCCGATGGCGGCGATCCGCTGCGGGGCGACTGCGCCAAACTGCTGCGGCTGCGCGAGCACCGCATCGATGGCCCGGCTCAGGTCCTTGGGCCGTTGCCACAATTGCGCGGCGGCTTCAGGGCTGCGGTCTTTGCTGGTGGTGCCGGGGTGGTTGACCGCCGCGACGATGTAGCCCTTGTGGGCCAGGGCACTGGCCAGCCACACCTGGTTGCCCCAATTGCCGCCGTTGCCATGGGACATCACCACCAGCGGATGTTTGCCACTGGCCGGCGGCGCGTCGGGTACGGCGAGGGCGCCGTAGAACACGGCATCGTCGCGGATCAGTTCCGGTGTGGCAGTGGTGTTGGCGGGGTACCAGACGACCATCTGCAACGGGCGGTTGTTCTGCGCGTCGGGGAGGGTGATGTTCTGGAAGCCGATGGGGGCGTTGTCGGCGAATGCGGGTGTAGCGAGGCCAATCAAGAGCAAGGCGCAAAGGGCGTTTTTCACTGTTGTTATCGTCCTTGAAAGTGAGGCGCGGATGATGACTGGAAATCGGCGGTTTTGGTAGAGGGGGCAGGGGACTAGGACGTTTCTGGCGTGATCCTACTTTTAAGTATGACGGAGTTGTCGTTCGTTATTTTAGGAAGTGGGTGGGTTTTGGTGGTTGTTAATTCGTGCAAGAGTGGTGGTGTAGTTCTTACAGATAGATTGGTTGGATTCTTGTGTATTAACTTCTGACGCTAGGGTGATAATTATGAAGAGGAAAATGATTTGTCCTTGTAAGTATCGGTTCGGTTTTCTAGTGGCTGCGTTGTTGTCCTTCAATGGTGCAGTTTATGCGGTGGACGCGACGATCACTAAGACCGCTGCGCCGGATGTTATTACCGTGATATCAATTGGTGGTACGGGCTTGTCTTTTTTTGGTCTGCGCAATACGGATTTTCCGGATGCAACGGCCGGACGATCGATGAAGTTGCGGGGTATTGAGTGGCGGACAACGTCCTACCCACAAACGCTCGACGAAAAAGTAGAGCTTTGCTATTTCCGGCCCTTTCAGGGGCTGGAAAACAATTGCAGGCCAATCTGGCCGAGTATGTCGGGCACGTTGCATGATTTCGATGATCTGCCATTCGGCAGGGGCGCATCGGTCACAATAAAACATCATGTAAAGGATGGTGGTGCACGCCTTGCTTATCCAGCCGGTACTGACTCGGTGACTTATCACTATAGCTATTAGTTAGTTGTTTTGAATTCTCGTGTGTATGTGTGGGGCATGGAGGATATTCATGAATACTATTGTGACGCGGTTTTCTTTAGCGGACAGTCGCTTGGCAAGCGTTCCCTCTAGCGCTGCTTACTCGCCATTGGTTTTGCCTGTGGACGGTGAAAGCAATGCCTCACACACCGAGGGAGGCACTGGTGCGATCAGCACGTTGTCAACGCTGGCCCGTCAACTTAGCGAGGCGGCAGAACGGGCTGAAGCCCGCGACACTCGTAAGGTCTCGCGCGACACTCTTGCCGCAAAAGCCTATCTCGCCACCAAAGCACAATCTGATTCCGAGGGGGCGGAGCTTCTAGCTCGGGCTCGGCAAGCTACCGGCTTTATCGACGGCACTGATAGCAATCCGTTTAAAGGCCTCGCGCGCGACCAACTGAGTCTGATTGCCCACGATGAGGGGGGCTCCTTTACCATCAACGAGCGGCGCGCCGCGTGGAAAGAGCTGCAAGCTTCAGCCGCGCCTGGCACTGCAAATACTGCCAATGTATCTGCCAGTGGACGGGAGATCATGGTCTCCCGCTTGTTTCTCGGCATCGAGCCTCCGGTTGCCAAAGCTCCAATGACCATGCTCAACATGAGTCAAAGTGTTTATGATTTTCTCACTCGCGATGATCGTGACTTACTGTCGCAGATGTACGCGTATGCGCAGGCACAAGGTGCAGATTTGCGTAATGTCGATAACGTGGCCGGTCTTCTGGGGGACTATCGCCATCACAATGATGGCCGCCAGGTCCTGAATGCCAACAACGGCAAGGGCTACGATCTGGAGGGGTACATGGTTACGGTAGACTTCCAGGCAGAGGATGCCGCCACCGCTTCACGCATCTTGAACGGTTCGGCGATCAGCAGCACGCTTATTGACCGGGGCTTTCTGCGGCACTTTCTTGATCCTGGTTACGGCGCGTTGAAAAACACCAGTGACCTGGCTTTTCTTGAGCAGATGGTGATCAAGTTTTCCGCCGAAGGCGTTGCACAGATCTCACTCGACAGAAAATTCGCGTCCTACAAGTCAATCAGCATCAACGACAATGTTGTGGTTACCACCCACAAGAACGTGAAACTCCCCCCTTTCGAAGCCCATGTCACAAACGTCGACGGCGTTTGGACACTCACCGACAAAGGCAAAGCCGCTGGCTATATGCTGGACAAAACGACCGGCCGGCTGATCGAGCCAGCCGCTCGCCCCGACGATCAGGCGCCTCCGACCCTTGGCCGTGAGTCGCCCAAGCATACCGTCATGGACTTCAGCACGGACCGCCGCGACCCGCCAGGCACACGCTGGCTCAAGCCCGGCAATCTGTTCAAGTTGATGCGAAATTTCATGTCCTGAGCGCCGTTGATCTTCGACAGCCTGTCAGCCTTGCACAGTAGGCGGCGTGTGATCGGATGCTGGGGTTTGTGCGTCGGTGAGAATGAAGGCCGAGAGCTGTTTCAACTGCTTGTAAGGGCCGCTGATGAACGTGTCGCCGCCAATGACTTGCAGGGTGATGCGCTCGGACCTGTAGCGATGAAACAGGCTGAACAGCGGCCTTTTCGGCTGGTACACACCCGGCTGTCTTTCGACGTATTTCAGGGTGAGCATGGCGCTGCGCACGGCCTCTGGATCGAGTTGGCCGGGCACGGTCCATTGGGACAGTGCCATGCTGTTGAAGAAGTTGAAAGTCGAGCCTATGACTGCACCTAGGGCGCCGCCAACGAGCAGGTTCATCTTGAACGTGTCGGTGATGCCAAAGTACTCGGCAACCAACAATATGGGCGTCATCAGCGCAAGATAAGCGAGCGCTTGCTCTACCGGCGCCCAGGCCTTGGAAGGCTCGCTGCGCAGTTGGTCCTTGAGCTTAAGTTTTTTGATCGTGGTGTCGGGTTGCATGCGTTACCCCTCCTGGGATGAGACGGTCCTGATGTTGAGGCGCAGCATTCTACGCAAAGCGAGGGTGTAAGACACAAGCACTAACAGTATCGCCAGCTTGCTTCTGCGGGCGCTGGGCTAGGGTTTTTTATCTGGAGCGCACCAGGCTTGAAAATCCACTAGCATTGGCAAGGAGTAGCCAGTAGGCTACAGGTGATCGTTTGACTAACCTGATCGGCAGGACGCCGGAGTTTGATACATGGCTCGACGGCATGCGGGATATTTGCGGAAAAACGGCGGTGCTCACCCGGCTGGACCGCGCCGAAGAAAACAACTTCGGCGATTGCGAGCCGGCAGGCGAAGGCCTGAGTGAGATGCGTGTGTTTGTCGGGCCCGGCTACAGAATCTACTTTGTGCGCACGGGAATCACGGCCTACCTGATGTTGTGGGGCAGCGATAAAACCGACCAGAAACGAGGAATCAAGCGGGCAAAAGAGATCCTCGATGCCCTGAGAGGTCAATGAAATGAGCGAATCGAAATTCAAGCCCGAGGACATGCCGATCCTCGATCTGGATACGTCCGGCACCAGTGTCTACGAAGCCTCACGCTTCCTCGACAGCCCGGAAGTGATCAGCGCTTATCTGGCGCAAAGCATGAAATCCCAGGACCCGCAGATACTGATGAAGGCACTCGCCGAAGTCGCCAAGGCGCAGGGGGTGAACAAGGTGGCCGAGGCGGCGGGGGTAAATCGGGAGAGCCTGTACAAGACGCTAAAAGGCGGTTCGAAAACGCGCTATGAGACGATCCAGAAGCTGATGTTGGCGTTGGGCGTGGAGCTTACGGTGCAGCCGATTGCGATCAAGAAAGCACCGGTCGTCACCCACAAGCCCTGAATTCAGAGCGACGCGATCGAAATGTGGGAGCGAGCAAGCCCGCTCCCACACAAGCCCGCTCCCACATTTTTTGATTGCTGTGTTCTAGCTCATCGCACCAGGCACGGCTGCTTGTTGTTGAACGTCCACCCCGGAATCAAAAACTGCATCGCCACGCTGTCATCCCGCGCACCCAGGCCCATGCCTTTGTACAGCTCGTGGGCCTTGGCCACGGCGTCCATGTCGATGTCCACTCCCAGCCCGGGCTTGCTCGGCACTTTCACATAGCCGCCTTCGATTTTCAGTGGTTCTCGGGTCAGGCGCTGGCCGTCCTGCCAGATCCAGTGGGTGTCGATGGCGGTGATGTCGCCCGGTGCGGCAGCGGCGACCTGGGTGAACATCGCCAGGGAAATATCGAAGTGGTTGTTGGAGTGCGAGCCCCAGGTCAGGCCCCACTCATGGCACATCTGGGCGACGCGTACCGAGCCTTGCATGGTCCAGAAGTGCGGGTCGGCCAGTGGGATGTCCACCGATTGCAACTGGATCGCGTGGCCCATTTCGCGCCAGTCGGTGGCGATCATGTTGGTGGCGGTTTTCAAGCCGGTGGCGCGGCGGAATTCGGCCATGACTTCGCGGCCGGAGTAGCCATTTTCCGCGCCGCATGGGTCTTCGGCGTAGGCGAGCACATGGTGCTGGTCGCGGCACAGGCGGATGGCTTCTTTCAATGACCAGGCACCGTTCGGGTCGAGGGTGATGCGCGCGTCGGGGAAGCGCTCGGCCAGGGCGGTGACAGCTTCGATTTCGGCGTCGCCGCTTAACACGCCGCCTTTGAGTTTGAAGTCGTTGAAGCCGTACTTGGCCTTGGCGGCTTCGGCCAGGCGCACCACGGCGTCGGCGGTGAGTGCCTTCTCGTGGCGCAGGCGAAACCATTCATCATCGGCGTCAGCCTCGTTGCGGTAAGCCAGGTCGGTGGCGTTGCGGTCGCCGACGTAGAACAGGTAGCCGAGCATTTTGACTGCATCGCGCTGCTGCCCTTCGCCGAGCAAGGCGGCCACGGGCACTTCGAGGAACTGGCCGAGCAGGTCAAGCAACGCCGCCTCCATGGCGGTGACGGCATGAATGGTGATGCGCAGGTCAAAGGTCTGCAGGCCGCGCCCGGCCGAGTCCCGCGAGGCAAAGGTGCTGCGCATCTGGTTGAGAATGCGCTGGTACTGGCCGATGGGCTGGCCGATCACCAGGCTGCGCGCGTCTTCCAGGGTCTCGCGGATGCGCTCGCCACCGGGCACTTCGCCCACGCCGGTGCGGCCGCTACTGTCCTTGAGGATGACGATATTGCGCGTGAAATACGGGCCGTGGGCGCCGCTGAGATTGAGCAGCATGCTGTCATGGCCGGCGACAGGAATGACTTGAAAATGGGTAATTACGGGCGTGTTCATGGCAGGTTCCTAATAGGGCTCAGAGAGGTTTGCTGATGGCAGCGCCAGTGGGCGCGGCGCTTGGCGCCGCCAGCACGGCAGAGGGCGAAGTCTTGGCAAAAAACACCAGGATCGCGGCGAGCACCGAAGTGCCGGCCAGGCCGTAGAGGCCGCCCTGGATCGAGCCGGTGGTTTGTTCCAGGAAGCCAAAGGTGGTCGGCGCGACAAAGCCGCCGAGGTTGCCGATGGAGTTGATCAGCGCGATCACCGCCGCAGCGATGCGCACATCCAGGTAGCCCTGGGGGATCGGCCAGAACAGCGAAGACGCCGACTTGAAACCGATGGCCGCAAAGCAGATCGCCACAAAGGCAAACACCGGCCCGCCGGTGGTGGACATGAACATGCCTGCCGCCGCAATCAACAACGCCGCTGCGACCCAGGCCTGCTGGAACTTGAACTTGCCCGACAGCGATGCGAAGGCGTACATGGCGATGATCGAGATCAGCCAGGGGATCGAGTTGAAGAAACCCACCTGCACATCACTCAGGTCGCCCATCTTCTTGATGATGCTCGGCAGCCAGAAGGTGGCGGCGTAGATCGTCAGTTGGATGCAGAAATACAGGGCGCAGAACAGCAGGATCTGGCGATCCTTGAGCAACTTGCCTAGGGTCGGTTTGACCGTGGTCAGCGCTTCACGCTCGCGCTGTTCGCGGTCGATGGCGTTGACCAGCGCGTCCTGTTCCTCGCGGGTCATCCATTGGGCGTCGTGGGGTTTGGAGTCCAGCCAGAACCACACAAAAAAACCCAGCGCCACTGACGCCAGGCCTTCGATGGCAAACATCCACTGCCAGCCGTGCAAGCCGAAGCCCTCGATCTGCAACAGCGCGCCCGACAACGGCCCGGAAATCAGCGACGCAACCGCCGAGCCACTGAGGAAAATCGCGATGGCCTTGCCGCGTTCGGCAGCGGGCAGCCAGCGGGTGAAGTAGTAGATCACGCCGGGGAAGAAACCCGCCTCGGCCACGCCCAGCAGGAAGCGCAGGATATAGAAGTGGGTTTCGTTCTGGATGAACGCCATCAGCGTGGCGACGATGCCCCAGGTGAACATGATGCGGGTCAGCCAGATCCGTGCGCCGACCTTTTGCAGGAGCATGTTGGAGGGGACTTCGAAGAGCGCGTAGCCAATGAAGAACAACCCGGCACCAAAGCCGTACGCGGCCGCGCCGATGCCCAGGTCGTGCTCCATGTGCGTGCGCACAAAGCCGATATTGACCCGGTCGATGTAGTTGAGGATGAACATGACCACGAACAGTGGGAGCACATGGCTCTTCACTTTGCTCACGGCGCGCGTGAGGGTGGAATCAGTGTCTGGTGCGGCAGATGCATGGTTTGAATTGTTCACAATTCAAAACTCCCCCTGATTATTTTTATGCGGGTTTGCGTGTTTTGTTGATAGACATCATACAAGTTGTTTTCTGCGATCTGCAATGCGGTGGTGGGTGATTTTGTTCGTCTAAGGCCTGATCTGGAATGCTTGTTTTGGTTATTTATCCTGTTTTTGCTGGGGTTTTATGGTTTTTCGCAAAGCGGTCGCACCGTCGGTGAGCCCTAGGCGCGAAAACCGATGTGGATGATTTAAAGATTGGTTGTCATACAAGTTTGGCCATTTTCAATCAACACAGCGTCCCCGCCGGGCAGGGTGTTAAGCTCCCTCCCAGCCAACCCCGTGGACCCGTAACGATGCCCATAGAAAGCGCGCCTCCTGTGCGCAGACGCTCCAGCAACCTCGCCCAGGGTGTGGTTGAAGCGCTGACCCAGCGCATCCTGCTCGGGCAGTTGCAGCCCGGTGAAAAACTGCCGTCCGAATCCACCATCGTGGCCGAGCATGGCGTCAGCCGCACGGTGGTGCGCGAGGCGCTGTCCAAGTTGCAGGCGTCGGGGTTGGTGGAGACGCGCCACGGCATCGGCACTTTTGTCTTGGCGCCGCAAGCGCAGTCCGGGTTGCGCCTGCATGTGGACACGCTGGCCAGCGTGCGCAGCATGCTGGAGTTGCGCCTGGGCCTGGAGGTGCAGGCCGTGGCGCTGGCCGCCCAGCGCCGCAGCGACGAACAGCTGGCGCGTATGCGCGAAGTGCTGAGCGACTACCAGGCCTCCCTGGCCAACAACGACAGCTGCGTGGAAGCAGACAAACGCTTCCATCAATTGATCGCCGAAGCCACCGGCAATACCTTCTTCAGCGAAATCATGCTGCACCTGGGCACTGCGATGATTCCGCGCACCCAAGTCAAAGCCGCTGAACGCGGTGGCGCGGACTTCGCCCAATTGGGGCAACTGGCGCACCTGGAGCATGAGGCGATCTTCAACGCGATCAAGCGCCAGGACCCGGACGCTGCACGCGCCGCGATGGTGCTGCACTTGACCAATAGCCGCGATCGTTTTTCGGGAGAGTAGGGCAGTTGAACGAACACACTTTATCCGCGCGCCTGGAGCGCGTGGCGGCAAACGTGCCCTTGGGCGCGCGCCTGGCCGATATCGGCTCCGACCACGGCTACTTGCCGGTGGCCTTGCTGCGTCGTGGTGCGATCAGCGCGGCGGTGGCCGGCGAAGTGGCGACTACGCCGTTTCATGCCGCCCAACGCACGGTGCGTGACAACGGCCTGGAGCAGCACATCACGGTGCGCCTGGCCAACGGCTTGGCGGCCATCGAAGCGCAAGACTGCATCAGCGCGATCAGCATGTGCGGCATGGGCGGCGAGACCATCCGCGACATCCTCGACAGCGGCAAGGCGCACCTCAGTGGCCACGAGCGCCTGATCCTGCAACCCAACGGCGGCGAGCAACCGCTGCGCCAATGGCTGATGGACAACGGCTACGCCATCCTCGTCGAAGAGTTGCTGCACGAAAACCGCTTCTACTACGAAATCATCGTCGCCGAACGCGGCGAGCCGGTGCAGTACAGTGCCGAACAACTGTACTTTGGCCCGCTGCAAATGCAGGCGCGCAGCCCGCAATTCCTGGCCAAATGGCAACGCATGCTGCGCCAGAAACAGAAGACCCTGGCCAGCCTTGAACAGGCCCGCCAGGCAGTACCCGAGGCGACGCTGCAAGAGATCGCCCAACAGGCCCGCTGGATTACCGCGCTGCTGGCCTGACACACCGTTATTCACTAAGGATTCCCGCTATGGCAGACGCCACCGACCAAGCTTTTTACGACCGCGCAGACGCGCATATCGAACTGTCCAACGCGCAGCTCAAGGCAGAGGAAAACCTCGGCCAGGTCAGCGCCTCGATGATGTTCGGCACCACCCGCTTCAATGCCTGGGCCAGTGCGCGCAACTTCAAGTCCGGCGTGGAAATGGCCGAGGCGCGGGAGGCGATGTTGAAGTATTTCTGCGATCAGTACCGGATGATGCTTGAGGATAATCTGGATGATCACATCAACAATTTTGACCGGTACATGCTCGTTCAGGCGCCGGACTAAGTGTGGGACCAGGCTTGTGTGGGAGCTGGCTTGCCTGCGATAGCATCACCTCGGTATGACTGAAAGACCGAGGTGCCTGCATCGCAGGCAAGCCAGCTCCCGCATTTGATGGGGGGTGCTTGTTCGATCTGCGCCAATGGTTACAGATAGGGGCATGGCGTTGAGTGCTTTTGCCCCATTTCAGGGCGCTGCGTGTGCACTTTCAGCGTGCCACCCCGCCTGTTTCCTGCGTTCTACCCACGGCCCGTATCTTGCTAGAGCCAAGCTAATCAATGACATGGCGTTTTGCCGTTAGTCATTTCAAGGCTTTGCCCAGCGGTGCACCGCCTGGGTCGTTTTTGGGGAGTGGTCGGACATGCACAGCCTTTTATCACCCGGTATCCGCCTGCTCGGCCGTTTTGGTTTTGCGCGCAAGTTCCAGATCCTGTTCCTTCTGTTCATGCTGCCCCTGGCCGGCAGCCTGTGGTTGATCGGGCAGGACTATCGCGCCAAATTGGCGGTGATCTCCAGCGAGCAGTCCGGCGTGCGCCAGCTGTTGGCCCTGGATGCACTGGACGGCCAATTGACCGCCCAGCGCAACCTGGCCGCACGCTGGAAAGCCGCCGACATCCTGCACGCGCCAACGCCGGCGGCGAAGGCGGCGATGGACAAGGTCGATGCCAACTACCCGCTGCTTTTGCAGAGCCTGCAAACCCTGGGTGAATCACTGAAAGCCCAGCACGCCAGCGCCGACATCCTCGCCCGCTTCGAGGCATTGCAGGCCGCGATCAAGGGCATGGATTCCCAATCCCTGCGCACCGTGGGCTGGTGGCCGGACGGTTATGACCGCTTCACCGTGGCCCTGACGGCCATGCAAACCCTGCGTGAGCAGGTGACCCTGGACACTGGCCTTATCCTCGATCCCTGGCTGGAAACCTATCTGCTCATGCAGATCTCCACCCAGCACACCCCCGACCTGATCGAGCGTGTCGGGCGCATGGCCAGTGTGGGGCAATCGTCCATCGCGTCCGGGCAGTTCACCTTGCAAAGCCGCTTGCAGATGCGCGACCTGCGCGGCCGCATCGGCGATGCGCGCGACCAATTGGTCAAGGCCGCCGCGTCGCTCAAGGCCAAGCAGTACGCGGGCATGGAAGCGTGGACCGCGCAGTATGACAACAGCCTGCAAACCCTCGATAACCAGCTTAAAGTCCTCGACGACGGCGTGTTCGGCGGCACCATCAAACTCGACACGGCCGCCTTCGAAGGCAGTGTCGATGCCATGCTCGGCAGCCTGGGCGCGCTGCGTAACCAGTCGCTGACGTCCCTGGATGCGCGCCTCGGCCACTACCACGATCGCTCCCTCCAGCAGATCGTGCCCGTGGCGGCGACGTTCAGCCTGCTGGCGTTGGCGGCGCTGTACCTGTTCATGTGCCTGCAAGCCTCGATCCGCCGCAGCGCCAGTGGCATCACCACGCTGGCGGAGTCGCTGCGCGACGGCAACCTCTGTGTGGAAGTGGCCGTGCAAGGGCGTGACGAACTGGCGGCCATCAGCACCGCGCTGAACGTCGCGGTGGTGCAGTTGCGCACCAGCTTGCTGGGGGTCAATCACGAGACGCAGCAGTTGGGCTCGGCGGTGCTTACTCTCAATTCGCAATCGGGCAGCACCCTCAACGAAGTCGAAGACCAGCAACAACAAATCAGCCAGATTGCCGCCGCCGCCACCCAACTGGCCGCGACTTCCCTGGGCGTCGCCCGCAGCTGCGAACAAGCGTCGGGCAGCGCCCAGCAGACCCGGCGCATCGCCGAAGACAGCAGCCGTGATAGCCAGCGCACCACGGCCAGCATTCAGCAACTCAACCAACGCCTGACGGACACTGCCAACGCCCTGGAGCAAGTCAGCCAGCAGGGGCAGCAGATTCAATCGGTGGTAGACACCATTCGTGGCATCGCCGAGCAGACCAACCTGCTGGCGCTCAACGCGGCCATCGAAGCCGCCCGCGCCGGCAAGCAGGGGCGCGGCTTCGCCGTGGTGGCGGATGAAGTGCGCAGCCTGTCGCAACGCACCCAGGCCTCCACCGCACAGATCGCCGGCACGGTGGACAGCCTGCGTGCGACGGTGAGCCAGGCGGTCAACCTGATGGGCGCCGCGTGCGAACAAGCGCTGACGGACGCGGCGTCGGTCACCGGCCTCGGCACCCGCCTGGGCGAGATCGCCGGCGCGGTGCAGAACGTCACCGACACCCTGGCGCAGATCGCCACGGCGGTCGAAGAGCAGGCGGCGACAGCGGATGAGGTGAGCGGCAATATCCAGCAAGTGGACCAGGCGGCGGGGCGCCTTCTCGATGGTGCACGAGCGGTGAACCGCGCGGCGGACACCCTGAGCAAGGGCAGCCAAGCTTTAAGTGACAACACCGCGAGATTCCGGCTGGAATGATTCCCTGTGGGAGCTGGCTTGCCTGCGATGGCGGCAGCACTGCTGACAAAGATGTCGCCTGACCCGACGCTATCGCAGGCAAGCCAGCTCCCACATTTTGATCTTCGTTGTTCAGATACCTTGTGCAAGGGCCGCCAGGCCCCAAGTGATAGCACTGCACGATTCCGGCTGGGCTGAGATCTACTGTGGGAGCGGGCTTGCTCGCGAATTCGGTGTGTCAGTCAACACATCAGGTGTCTGAACCACCGCCTTCGCGAGCAAGCCAGCTCCCACACAAGTCCGCTCCCACATTTTTGATCTTCATCAGCCGGTAGATAGCGTAGTCTCCTGCTGCACTCCCTTTCATTCGCCCTGCGGAGCCTTGCCATGATCACCGTCCACCACCTCAACAATTCCCGCTCGCAACGCATCCTCTGGCTGCTCGAAGAACTCGGCCTGCCGTACCAGATCAAGCGTTACCAGCGCGACCCGAAAACCAACCTTGCCCCGCCTGAACTCAAGGCCATCCACCCGCTGGGCAAGTCCCCGGTGATTGAAGACGGCGGCCAGGTGTTGATCGAGTCCGCGGCGATCATCGATTACCTGATCCGCCGCCATGGCGCAGGTCGCCTGCAACCCGATCCGGCCACTGCCACTTACGACAAGTACGTGCAATGGCTGCACTTCGCCGAAGGCTCGGCCATGCTGCCGTTGATGCTCAACCTCTACGTCGGCCGCTTGGGCGAGGCGGGCGCGCCGTTGCATCCGCGGATCGAATCGGAAGTGGCCAATTACCTGGGTTACTTGAACGACGTGCTAGGCGAGTCGCCCTACCTGGTGGGGGATGAATTGAGCGGTGCGGATATCCAGATGAGCTTTATCGGCGAAGTCGCCGGGGCCCAGGGCAAGTTGCAGGCGTATCCGAATCTGGCGGCGTGGGTGCAGAAGTTCCAGGCGCGACCGGCTTATCGCAAAGCGGTGGAGCAGGGCGGCGAGTACGCGTTCGCCAAGTAACGCCGTTCAGGGGGCAAATATGCCCCCATTCCCCGCACTTATTGAACGTCGAAACGCCGCAACGAAAACGACGATAAATCCAGGTCACTCTCGCCGCGCATGCACCACTGCGCAAATGCCTCGCCCAGCGCCGCCGAATGCTTGAAGCCATGCCCCGAGCAGGGCGACACCACCAGCGTGTGCTGCAAGGTCGGGTGCGTGTCGATGATGAAATGATGGTCCGGCGTCACCGTGTAGGCACACACCGCCGACTTGACCACCTCGGCCGTCAGCCCGGCAATCCGCCCTTGCACCTGTTGCTCATACATCTCCCGCTCCTGCGCGGGCGAGACGCTGCGGTCCAGTGTCTCGGGTGTGGAGACGGTGTGGTACTGCGCCGTAGCCACCTTCAAGCTGCCCTCGCCAGGCAAGGCCGGGAAACCGTAGTTGGTCTGGTCCTGGCCATGGGTGAGGATAAACGTCGGCGATGCCCCCACCAGTTGCACGTCGGGCTCGGTCGCGAACCAGAACAGCTGCTGGCGATACACGCTGAGCAGCCGGTCAAACGGCGCACCGAGCAAACCGCCGGCCCAGTTGCCGGCACTCACCACCAGCTTGTCGGCCTGCAAGGTGCGCTGGTCGGTGGTCACCGTAACGCCGTGGGCATCCGAGCGGATATCGGTCACGGTCTCGCCCTTGTACAGCGTCGCGCCGTGTTGCTCGGCCAGCCGCAGTTGCACCTCGATACAGCGCTCCGGCCGTACAAAACCGCCTTCGGGCTCGTAGTAGCCGATGGCGTTGTCCGCGACCTGGGCAAATTGCGGGAAGCGTTGGCGGATCTGCTCGGCGTCCAGCACCTCATGGGCGATCCCATAGGTTTGCGCCAGGCCAAGGGTGCGCAGAGTGAAGTCGCTGGCATCGCTGGGGTCGAAACCCGCGTGGGACGTCAGCACCAACAGCCCCGACTGCTCGAACAAGGCCTCCCCCGACAACGCCTCCAGCTCGCGCCAGATGCGATGTGAGTTGCGCACGATCGGCACGTACTGCGCGCCTTCGCCCACCGACAGGCGGGTGATGCGCGTGTCGCCATGGCTTGAGCCCAGCGTGTGCGGCGGGTGATGACGGTCGATGCCCGCGGCCTTTACCCCGGCTTTGGCCAGTTGGTACACCGTGGCGGCACCCATGGCGCCAAGGCCGATGACCAGCGCTTCATATCGTTCCAAGGTTGATACTCGCTTCAGAGGCTGGGTTGAGAAAACGGCTGCTTAACGCACCACGTCAAACGCCGTGTATTCGTTCACGTAATGCGTCTGGCTCGACGTCGATTCCAGGGTCAGGGCAACGCCCAGGTCTTCGATAAATACGCGTGAGGTTTTGTAGTCACCCTGGTCGCAGGCCAGTTTGATCGCGTCGCCCGTCAGCGCGGCAAACACCTGGCGTGCCGGAATGCGCGCGCCAATCGTGCAGGTCAACGACGTCTCGATGGGCTTGTCGGTGGGGCGGGCGGGCAGGTTGACCATGCGCAATTGCGCTGTCAGCGTCTGGCCCGGCGTCCAACTGGCCGGCACCTTCAGCTCGGCTTCACGGGTTTGCAGCACCCGGCCATCGCCGACGCCGTTCATTTTCGATTTCAACTGGATCAGGTCCGCTTGGGTCAGGCGATCCACGTTGAAGGTCTGGCCGTAGACCTCGTTCTTCACCAGCAAACCACCTTCGGCCTTGAACGTGACCGACGTCGGCAGGTCTTTGCTACCGTCGCCTTTCTTCGACAGGTAGGTGTAGCTCAGCGTCTTGAATTTCGGCTGCAGCAGCGGTGCGCCAAGGTGCTGGAGCACGTTGGCCGGCACCTCGACATCGCTGATATTCACCTCGGCCTGCGTGCGCGGGTAGTCCACCGGCGCGATGTCTGGCCGCAACCGCGCCAGCAGCCCGGCGTTGACGCCGCCCTGTACCGAACAACTCACCCGCGACTGCGTGCCTTGCTTGCCCTCCGGCTCGACGATCAGCACGCGCTCCACCTGGCGCATGCCCGGCGCCTTGCCCGGTTGGGGTTTGATGCGTTGCCAGCCTTCGCCCACCTTGAGCTCGCTGCGGGTGTATTCCCTGTCGCCTTTTTGCAGCGCCCCGGGTTGTTCCAGCAGCGGCGCGAGACGCTGGGCGACGTCGTCCACACCGCCGTCGACAATAAAGCCCCAGTAATAAAACAGCCCCAGCGGCCCGAGGTCGGTGACTTCGTCGCTGTAGGACAACAGCTTCAAACCGGCGATAGGCGGCGCGCTGACCGGCACCTGGTTGGCGTTATGGTCGGCACGGTTTCTGACCGCGATCCAGGTGAAGTTTTTTTCCTGCTTGAGCGGCGCGTAGGCCTGCCAGGCGTCACGGTGGGTGTTCAGGCTGCTGAAGAAACTGGCATCGCAGCGGGTGAAGGCCTTGAGCGTGTCGGTCAGCGCGGCATCGGCGGCGTGGGCGAAGGTGGGTAGCAGCAGGGCGGTGGTCAGGGCTGCGGCGGAAAACGGCAACTTCATGGGGCGGGATTTCCGTATCAAAAAGGCGAGAGACAGGGCGAGGCATTATCCAGCAGTTGGGCGGCAGGCTCTAGTTGGCCGCGCGGGTCAGGCGCAAGCGCCAATTGCCGCCGTGCTGGGCGTGGCAGGCTTCTTCTGAGTCAAGGTGCACACAACGCTTCAGCGGCACCGGCGGGATGTCGGCGGCGTGCAGGGCGATCGCGGTGAGTTCGCGGATGCGTGCATCCACACCTGTCGCCAGGGCCTGATCCTTGTTGGCGCGGGTGTCGAAGACCCAGGTGATGATCAGGCTCTGGGGGAAGTCGGCGTAGTTGACGGTGTGGGTCAGCCAATCGAAGCCCGGGATTTCCGCCTTGGCGGTTTCGCACGCTTCGGTGAGCGCGGCGACCAGGCTGCGTTCGATGCGGGCGCTGTCACGTTTTGATAGGGCCACGGAAAGCTCCATTAGAAAGCAAGGGCCGCAGGTTAGCAGGGTATGGGGGCAGTTTCAGCCGTGGCGAAGAACCCGCTTTGGGGGTGTGGGCCGATAGTCACCGCGTCGCGCCGAACACCGTGAACGGGCAGTCCCCCACCGAGCTTGCCCGGCAGACGCCTTCCGGGGTCCAGTTCGAACCTTGTGCTTTAGGGCGCACAGGAAAGCGCTGAGACATTCTCAAAAAAGCAAATTGCTCCGGCCCCTCATAATCACAGGCCACGAAGTAATACTCGCGCTCACCTGGGCCTGCCTGACCTGTTCGGATTGCGGCTGACTCGAACTTCATACCCTTGAGGTAGTGTTCTTCTGCAAGGGGATTTTCACCTTTCCACCCGCTGCCCGGTGCAATGGCGAAATAGCTATAACCTTGTGCCTCCTTGGTCTGCTCAATACTCCCAACGGCTGGGCACATGTTGGGGGCAGTTGGCGCAATAACGCTTGGCGTGCAGGCTACAAGGCTGGTCAGTACCGTCATGAGGGCTGTGCAAAGCGCCAGCGTATTTGAGCGGGAGTTGGGCATGATGAGGTCCTCGGTTGGCGTGTATTCACTCTGAACGCCAGTGGTCAAGGCGGGTACTGTCATGTCTGACAGTTCTACAGATGGATTTGGAATAACCATCGCGGCGTTGACGCATTTGCCTGAGCATCACGCCTGATGCCTTAGCGCACTGATGATGAATGCATGCAGGCTGTTAACCGCCTTGGACCCTCGCGAGGCTCGGCTGCGTAGAATCGACACCTCCATAGGCTCGATGCTTCCCAAACCCTGCTCACTGCCCAAGACCTGAAGCGATGCCTGCACGGTGCACTGCGTGATCGCGGCAATCGCCAGCCCGCCTTCAACGGCCGCCACCTGGCCTGCCAGGCTGGAGCTGTTGTACACCACCTTGAACTGGCGGCCCTGCTGGGCCAGCGAGTTCACCGCATAACGCCGCGCCAGGCTGGCGCTTTCGTACACGGCAATTGGCAACGGGTCGCGCCGCCACAGTTCGAACTGCGGCGAACCCACCCAGACCATCGGCTCGTGGAACAGAAACGTGCCGCTTTGCGGCGAGTCTCGGGACACCAGTGCCAGATCAAGATCGCCACCGCGCAACTGTGGGATGAGCGTGGTCGATTGTTCGCAGGTCAGTTCGATGTCCACTCCCGCGTGGCGAGGCGCATAGCGTTTGAGCAGCGGCGTGAGGTACTTGGCGGCGTAGTCCTCGGCGACGCCCAGGCGGATGCGCCCCGTCAACGCTTCCCCGTGAAACGCCGCCTGGGTTTCGGCGTGCAGCGCCAGCATGCGCCGCGCGTAGCCCAGCAACGTCTGGCCGTCATCGGTCAGTTGCAGGTGGCGTGGGCCTCGGTTCAACAAGGGCCGGCCCAGCGCGGTTTCGAGTTTTTTCATCTGCATGCTCACGGCCGACTGTGACCGGTTGACCTCATGGGCCGCGCCCGACAGCGAACCGGCGTCCACCACCGCGACAAAACACTTGAGCCAATCAATCTGCAAATCGCTGGAAGGCATCGCACGGACCTCTATTCGTTAATCGAATGACAGTGGCGTGAATTATGCGCTTTTCAGGGTGGTTGTTCCCTCGCAAGATGCAGGCATCAATCAACCTCTACCGGACCTGATCATGCCCTTCGACACCTGGCTGCTGTACCTCATCACCTGCATTGGCATCGCGGTCGTGCCGGGGCCCAATGCTTTGCTGGCGCTGACCCACGGCGCGATTCACGGGCGGCGCCGGACGCTGTTCACCATCAGCGGCGGCGTGCTCGGCTTTGCCCTGGTGCTGTCGCTGTGCGCGTTGGGCCTTGGCGCGCTGATCCAGGCGTCGGCCGGCTGGTTCACGGCCTTGAAGATTGGCGGCGGGCTGTATCTGGTGTGGTTGGGCTTCGGGCTGTGGCGATCCGCGCCCGTCAGCCTGGAGATGGCTGGCGTGCCAAGCCTGCGGCGCTGGTCGCTGTTCCGCCAAGGGTTGGTGTCGGCGCTTTCGAATCCCAAGGCATTGCTGTTGTTCACGGCGTTTATTCCGCCCTTTCTCGATCCCCACAGGAACCTTATCGCGCAGACGGCGGCGATTGCGCTGACCTACGCCGTGGTGGAGTTTTGCGTTGAGTACATGGTGGCCAGCGCTGCGCATCGGGTGCGGCCTTGGTTGGCGCGGACTGGGCGGCGGTTCAATAAAGTCTGTGGTGGGTTTTTTGTGGTGTTTGGGTTGGCGTTGCCGATCCACAGTTGAGCAAGGGCAGAAGAAAGCGGTCACCGCCGAACGTCTCCCTGTTTCGCGTGGTCACAGCTTTGCTGATAACCTGCTAATAGCTCAACGCCAGCTCCCCGGAGCCCACCCATGAAAACCCTACGCACCGCCTTCCCGGCCGCCTTCCCCCGTGGATCTTCCCGCGACTCGGAAACCGCTCTGTCGGACATCGAGTTCCTGCACCGCATCAGCCTGGACCTGATCGGCGAGCAAGACCTCGAAGCCCTCTACGGCAAGATCGTCGATGCCGCCGTGTCCATCACCGGCTCGCAATTCGGCACCATGCAGCTGCTCTGCCCCCAAGGCCATCCCTCCGGCCATGGCGGCGAACTGCAACTGCTGTGCTCGCGGGGCTTGCCGCCCGAGGCCGTAGGATTCTGGCAATGGGTGAGCCCAATGGCCTACAGCAGCTGCACCATGGCCCTGCAACTGGGCCAGCGCGCCATCATCCCCGACTTCGAAGAATGGGCCGACATTGCCGGCACCGAAGACCTGATCGCCTTCCGCCGCGCGGGCATCCGCTCGGCCCAGACCACCCCCTTGCGCTCGCGCGACGGGCGCCTGCTTGGCATGATCTCCACCCACTGGAGCACGCCGCACCAACCGTCCGAACGCGACCTGCGCCTGCTCGACATCCTCGCACGCCAAGCCTCCGACCTGCTGGAACGCACCATCGCCGACGAAGCCCTGCGCGACGCCGAAGCCCAACTGCGCGCCCTCAACGAAACCCTTGAACAGCGCGTGGCCGAACGCACCGCCATGCTCATGCAGGCCGAAGAAAAACTGCGCCAATCGCAAAAAATGGAAGCCGTCGGCCAACTCACCGGCGGCCTGGCCCACGACTTCAACAACCTGCTCGCCGGCATCTCCGGCGCCCTCGAACTGATGAACCGGCGCATCAGCCAAGGCCGTCTCAGCGACGTCGACAAATACATGGTCGCCGCCCAAGGCTCGGCCAAACGCGCCGCCGTCCTCACCCAACGCCTGCTGGCCTTCTCCCGCCGGCAAACCCTGGAACCGCGCGCCACCAACGTCAACACCCTGATGTACGGCATGGCCGAACTCATCCAGCGCACCGCCGGCCCCGGCATCCAGATCGAAACCCTCGGCGCCGTTGACGCCTGGACCGCTTTCGTCGACGTCAGCCAACTGGAAAATGCCCTGCTCAACCTGTGCATCAACGCCCGCGACGCCATGCCCGAAGGCGGGCGCATCCAACTGCAAACCAGCAACCACTGGCTCGACGCCAACACCGCCCGCGCCCACGACCTTGCCGAAGGCCCCTACCTGCGCCTGAGCGTCAGCGACACCGGCACCGGCATGTCGCCAGACGTCATGGCCCACGTGTTTGAACCCTTCTTCACCACCAAACCCATCGGCCAAGGCACCGGCTTGGGCCTGTCCATGATCTACGGATTTGCCCAACAGTCGGGCGGGCAGGTGCACATCCAGTCCGCAGTAGGTGAGGGCACCTGCGTGTCCCTCTACCTCCCACGCCACCACGGCGCGGCGCCGGGGGATGAACTGACGCCGGGGCAAACCACGATCGAAGTCGCCCAACATGGCGAAACCGTGTTGTTGGTGGACGACGAATCCACCGTGCGCATGCTCCTCGCGGATGTGCTCGGGGAATTGGGCTACACCGTTATCGAAGCGGCGGACAGCGCGGCGGGGCTGAAACTGCTGCGCTCGGATGTGCACATTGACCTGCTGGTGACGGACGTAGGCTTGCCGGGCGGGATGAATGGGCGGCAGATGGCGGAGGCAGGGATGGAGCTGCGGCCGGGGTTGAAGACGTTGTTTATTACCGGGTATGCGGAGAATGCGGTGATGGGGTATGGGCAGTTGGGGGCGGGGATGGGGGTGTTGACGAAGCCGTTTGCGGTGGAGGTGTTGGGGGGGAGGGTTAGGGAGTTGTTGGGGAGGTAGGGTTAGTCGGCAACGTTTAGTCACGGAGGCACTGAAAGTTTCGTAGCGGGTGCCTAATCGCCGAGTCGATATATGCATTCGACTCAGCGGTCTATGAGGCTACTGAATTGAAGGGCTAGTCATCGGGCAGTGCAGGGCGCTTTGCGGTCGAGCAGTTTTGCTGTCATGAGCACACCTAACTCACTCAATTGGTGAATCGCCAGTGCAATGTCACGATGTTTACCGCTCAAATCCTCAGATAGGTCCAGTAGCAGAGAGCTGACTGAGGTGAAGGTCTCATAGCTGTTGGTGATGAGCGCTTCATTGCTTGCATCTGGAGCAACGCTAAATAGAAAACTCGAATCGTTAACCATCGTTAAGTTCCTTACCTGATGCCACTACCCCTTCGCTACTAATCAAAAGGGCGGTAGCTGTACGCAGGTTAGTAGACCGGTGGAACCTAACAAAACCGGCGCGCCCTAGGGCGCCCTGCGCACAGCCACCATCAAGCACAGACGGTAAGGTCTGACAGACGAAGCTCATGCACTTGTTAGGTTAAACCGTGGGCTACTAAACCCGATCACCGAGAAATTCAGCGACCGCGCAACCTTAGATTCGACCACCCCAGCACACAAGCCGGCGGATTCTGACGCAGGCGTAGGCAACGGAGCAAGGTGCCGGATGGCTTTGGGACTTATCCCTGTTTCAACTGCGCAAATGCTAGACGCGGAGGCTGAGTTTTTGCGCCATTGCTGTAGGTATTGATCGGGTTTCCTGTAGCCCCTTTCTGAATTTCAATCCCGCCTTCCAATCCCCGCCGAATCAGAAATCGCCGCTTTTATATTCCGACCTCTTCGTTATTTCGAGGTTGGAATTGCGCCATGTTAAAGACCCATATCAACCCGCGACTCAGCGACCACGCGAGCCTCAAGGCCAGGTACCTCAGCGGGGCATCGCCGATGGCCGTGCAGAAGTTCGATGCGCTGAACGCGCACTTGCCCCGGCTTTTTGTCGATGCTGGCCACATGATCATCGTGCCGAGCAACACGACTCTGGAAAGCACCGCCGAAGAGGCTTGGATGATGCGGGAGGCGCAAAGGATCAGCCGTTCGCTGGAGCTTGACCCGTATGTGGCGGAGATCACCGCCGGTGAATACGATTTGCTGCAAAGCGTATTGGGTTACACCTCGTTGGGCATCGGCAGTGCGGCGTCTGCCTGGAGTACGCATCTGAAGGACGTGCGCCACACCATCGAGCAGATTCAGCAGGCTTATGCGCGGTACAAAAGTGGCGGGGTGGACCGGGAGACGTTTTTTCGGCAACGCGAGGTGTTGTTGAAACAGTTGAATAACCAACTGCAGGGCGCGGCGCGGTTGGGCACGGGGTTGCGCGGTGGTAGTTCGTTGAGGTGGATTCTGGGGATCTCTACCAAGCGTTTTATGAGTAAAGGGGAGATCAGGGGTTATGCGGAGCGTCTTGAGCGTATGGCGGGATTAGCGCGGCATTTGCGCAAGGGGACTTATATCGGGTTGGCGTTGGATGTGACGGTGGCGGGGTTGGAGGTGAAGGAGGCGTGTACGTTGGGGCGGGAGGAGCAGTGTCGCAAGGCGCAATTCGTGGAAAGCGGGAAGTTGGTGGGCGGCGTCGCAGGGGCATACGGCGGGGGAATGGCCGGAGCGAAGATTGGGCCAGCGTTGTGTCGTTTGTTTCTGGGCATCGCGACAAAGGGGGCAGGGGGACTGTATTGCAGTGTCTTAGGCGGCGCTGCCGGCGGTTATTCGGCCGGAAAAGGTTTGGGTGTTGTTGGCGCAGAACTGGGTGAAGAACTGTATTTAGGTGTTGATCTATGGATATAGCCGGCTACAGGTTCATCACCTGGCTCGTGGGCGTTGAGTCACTCGTTGGTGTGGCGTTGCTGCTGTACACGCACTATTTCAAGCTTGAAATGCTGGAGAAGTATTTTGAGAACAATGAAATTGTTCAACTGAACAAGCAACGTTGGCCGGGCAATCGGCCGATGGATAAAGCACTGCGCATGGGGCAGATTTCCTGCTTTTTGACGTTTCCAAAAAGTTATATCCGGCTAGGCGATGTGAGCGAAAAGGAGGTTGCGTCAGTTCCGCTCTCTCTCAAGCGCTGGGTGATATGGCCGGAGCTTTTTTGGCTTCAAATATTTATGTGGATGGGGATTCGTTACGTTCTATACGCGTTGTAAAAACAACCGTGCCACTCGGGGCTTATGTCGGGTTGGCGTTGGATATGACGGTGGCGGGGCTGGAGGTGAAGTGCTGTAAATGGGTGTCGACTTATGGATCTGACAGGCGAAAAACTCATCACATTGCTCATTGGTGTTGAGTTTCTGATTGCGATACCGCTGGTGCTGTACGCGGATTACGTGAAGCTTCCAGAGCTGGAAAAGTACTTTGAAGGCAACGAAATCGTCCAGCTCAACAAAGTACGTTGGCCAAGCAAATTGCCGATGCATAGAGCGTTCCGTATGGGGCAGATTTCTAACTTTCTGTCGCTTTCCAAACGCTATATCCGCTTAGGGGATGTCACCGAAGCGGAGGTTGCCTCCGTTCCGCTCTCCCTCAAGCGTTGGGCGACGTGGCCGTATTACTTTTTGTACCAGGTGTTTATGTGTATGGGGCTTCATTACGTCTTGTACAAGCTGTGAAGACCGGTGGAGCCTAAAGCCGGTGCGCCCGAGGGCGCCCTGCGCACAGCCACCATCATGTGGGTGATGATTTATGGATATAGCCGGCTACCGATTCATCACCATCCTCGCCTGTATCGAGATCATCATCGGTTGTGCACTGCTGCTGTATTCGCATTACTTCAAGCTTGAAAAACTGCAAAAGTATTTCGAGAACAATGAAGTGGTTCAACACAATAATCGTATTTGGTCGGGCAATCGGCCCATGGATAGGGCGATGCGGATGGGGCCCATTTCGCTGTTCCTGACTTTTCCAAAAAGTTATATCCGGTTAGGCGATGTCAGCGCAGAAGAGATCGCCTCCGTTCCGCTATCTCTAAAGCGTTGGGCGACTTGGCCGGATTACTTTGTGATCCAGGCATTTGCGTGGGTGGGTATTCGTTACGTTCTATACGAGCTGTAAAAACAACTGTTGCAACCGTGCCACTCACAGTGGCACGGCTGATAACCCAGCTAACCGCAAAAACCTAAACCGTCACCACAATCTTGCCGATCTGCTGATTCGCCTCCAAAAACCGATGTGCGTCCTGCACCTCGTCCAACCCAAACGTCTTGGCAATCACCGGCGCCAACGCCCCCGAAGCCAGCCCATCCACAATAAACGCCTTAGCCCGCGCCAACGCAGCCGGGTCAGCCACAATCTCCGCGTACAAATACCCCTTCAGCGTCAAACATTTGCCCAGCACGGTAAACAAAGGAAACGGCGTCGGCTCCGCGCTCAGCGCGCCGTACTCCAGCAAAATCCCGCCCTGGGCCATGCTCTGGGTGAGCGATTCAAAGCCCGGCCCGCCAATCGGATCGAACACCACGCGGGCACCTTGGCCGTTGGTGAGCGCCATCACGCGTTCCACCAGGTCTTCTTCATCGCTGACGATCACGTGCGCGGCGCCGGCTTCCAGCAATGCCTGTTTTTTCGCACGGGTGCGGGTCACGGCGATGGCGGTGGCGCCGACGCTGCGGGCGATCTGGAAGGCGGCGAGGCCGACGCTGCTGGAGGCGGCGGTGACCAGCACGACGTCGCCTTGGGTCAGCTTGGCCTGTTCCACCAGGGCGCCCCAGGCGGTGACGTATTGCATCCACGACGCGGCGGCTTGGACGAAGCTGAGGTTTTGCGGGTGTTTGACGGTGAGGTGGGCGGGCACGTTGGCCACTTCGCCGTAGGTGCCCCAGCGGGCAATGTCGAGCGGCGGGATGACGCTGACGGCATCGCCCACCTGCAAGTCGCGCACGTCGGTGCCGATTGCGCTCACCACGCCAGCCGCTTCATAGCCGAGGCGGCTGGGGAATTCGGCTTCTTGCAGGTAGGCGTGGTTGCGGAACATCACTTCAGCGCGGTTGAGGCCGAAGGCCTTGACCTGGATTTGCACTTCATCGGCCGCCGGCGCCGGGACGTCGATGTTTTCCAGTTGCAAGACGCTTGCGTCGCCGTAGGCGTGAATCCTGACAATGCGGGCCATGGGGTTGATCCTCGGTGTTTATCAATGTGGCGTTCAATTTAGGCGTGGGACGGCGCGGGATAAAGGCCTAGGATGGCGCAACACTAGAAACAATGGGTTTCCAATGGATCGTCTTACCTTGATGGCCACGTTCGTCAAAGCCGTGGAGCTGGGCTCGTTCAGTGCGGTGGCGGATGAGTTGAACCTGTCGCCGCAACTGATCGGCAAGCAGGTGAAGATGCTGGAGCAGCACTTGGGGGTGTCGCTGCTGCACCGCACCACGCGCAAGCAGAGCCTGACCGACTTTGGCCGCACCTTCTACCAACGCGCCAAGCTGATCCTGGCGGACATGGACGCCGCCGAAGAAATGGCCGCCGTAACCCGTGGCGTGCCCAGCGGGCGCTTGCGCATCAACGCGCCGGTGACATTTGGCGTGAGTTCGTTGGCCCCGCGTTTGCTGGAGTACATGGTCAAGTTTCCCCAGGTGGCGGTGGACCTGACCTTGTCCAATGAGCTGGTCGACCTGGTGGAGGATGGCTACGACGTGGTGTTCCGCATCGGCGAATTGGCTGACAGCGGCTTGAAGGCCTTGCCCCTCAAGCCCTATCAGATGGTGCTCTGCGCGGCGCCGGCCTATTTGGCCCGTCGCCCAGTGATCAGCAGCCCATGGGATTTGCAGGAGCATGAATGCTTGGCGTTTGCCTATTCGGACGGGCGCTCACACCTGCACTTCGAAGGCCCGCAAGGGCGGGTGGAGGTGCCGATTACAAGCCGTTTGACGATTAATCAGGGTGATCCGCTGCTGTCGGCGGCCGTGGCGGGGTTGGGCGTGGTGTTGTTGCCCCAGGAATTGGTGCATGACGCGCTGCGCAAAGGCACGCTGCTGGCGTTGCTGCCGGACTACACCGTGCCGGCCTCGCCGATGAACCTGCTGTATGCGGCGGATCGACGGGTGACGCCGAAGGTGCGCAGTTTTGTCGATTTTGTGAAAGGCGCGTTTGGCCGGGATCTCATGAAAACAGCCCCTTGAGGCCTATATCGGTCTACCATGCGACCCCCGGCAGTGGTTCCACGCGCTACCGATCCTTCTTTTATAGGTACTGCCCATGTCCATCGACCAAATCAGCCTGCCCAAAGGTGTCGGCCCCCACGCCAGCAAGCTGCTGGACGCCATCACCGGCGCTTCCACCCACGAAGAACTCAACCGCGCTGGCGGCAAGGCCGAAGGGTTTGTGCTCGGCCTGGAAGCGACCAAGGCCATCAAAAGCCAGATCGCCGAGGCGTTGTATGTGGTGTATGACGATGCGGCGGCGCATCGGGCCAGTGAATTGAAGGGCTAGTCCACCCACCTTTGTGGCGAGGGAGCTTGCTCCCGCTGGGCTGCGCAGCAGCCCCAAAACCTGCCAGCGCGCAGAATCAGGTAAAACTCAGTGGCCGATGGGGGCGCTTCGCACCCCAGCGGGAGCAAGCTCCCTCGCCACAGGGGAAGCTGCGGCGTTCTACCGTAACGAAAACCACCACGCGGTGGTGTAACGTCGCAGGCTCCAACACATAAAGTGTCCAAGGAGTGCACATGACATTGACCGTCAAAACCCTGCTCGACCTGGCAATGGCCAACCCGATCAACGCCGAGATCACTGCACGCCTGCCGACCCTCGGCCTGGACCAGTGCTTTCTCACCGCAGGCTGCCTGTTCCAGGCGGTGTGGAATCACCAGTCGAACCTGCCTGCTGCCCAGGGCGTAAAGGACTACGACGTTTTTTACTTCGACACAGACCTGTCCTACGAAGCCGAGGACGCCGTGATTCGCGCGGCTGAGGGATTGTTCGAGGGCCTGGGCGTCAACGTTGAAGTGAAGAACCAAGCGCGGGTGCACCTTTGGTATGGCCAGCGCTTTGGCCGGCCGTATCCGCAATTGCACACGGCCCGGCAGGGGATTGACCGCTATCTGGTGGCGGGCACCTGTATCGGCCTGGAAGTGGCGACGGGCGAGGTGTATGCGCCGTATGGTTTGGCGGATGTGGAGCAGGGTGTGCTGCGGATCAACCCGTTGCACCCGGAGCCGGAATTGTTTGCGCGTAAGGCCAGGAGTTATCAGGAGCGGTGGCCTTGGCTCCAGATTGTGGGGGCCACTTAGCACCGAGGGCGATGCGGGTAGGGCGGGGCGGCAGGTAGTGCGCGGCGATCCCTTCGTAGCCTCGCTAAAGCTCGACAACGCCCACATTTTGACTGGTGAACACCATTAGGTGTGGGAGCTGGCTTGCCTGCGATGGCGTCAGCCCAGGCAACATCACAACCCGCCCCAGACCCAATCGGCAATGAACTTTTACCCGCCCACCACCCGTCCAAGTTGAAACGCCCAGCCAAGGACCGACCATGACCTTCTTCATATTCCTGCTCGCCTGCGCCGCCGCCGCCAGCACCGGCATGCTGTTCAAACCCGGCGCCTGGTACGAATCCCTCGTCAAACCCAGCTTCACCCCGCCCAACTGGCTGTTCCCGGTGGCGTGGACGCTGATTTACCTGCTGCTGGCCTGGGCCGGTTACCGCCTCAGCCTGATCCCGGACAGCCAAGTGGTGCTGGCGCTGTGGGCGGCGCAGATTGCCTTGAACACGTTGTGGACGCCGGTGTTCTTCGGCGCCCATCGCATCCTCGCGGGGATGGTGATTCTGGCGGTGCTGTGGCTGACCGTGGCGACGATGGTGGTGTTGGCGGTGCGCCTGGACTTGATCACCGGGTTGATCCTGTTCCCGTATCTGGCGTGGCTGTGTGTGGCGGCAGCGTTGAATTTCTCGATTTTGCGCAATAACCGCTGATGAGTTACAGCGCGCCTTTAATCATCCGGCCTGTGACTGTTGGTGATATTCCTCAGGCACTGGCTTTTGTACAACAGGCCCGCGCCGAGATGTTTCCCAAGCTCAGCGATGCCGGTGTGCCGAATGATCTGGCGCAATTTGAGGCGACCTACCTTCAGGGGGACGGGCGATTTCTGATTGCCTGTCATGACGGTCAGATCGTCGCGGCCATCGGCTACCTGCCGTATGACAACCGCTTCCCCCAGCTCGATTACCTGGGCCGCAAGACGGTGGAAGTGGTGCGCTTGTTTGTGTTGCCGGCGTTTCGGCGCTTTGGCTTGGCGGCGGCGTTGTATAGCGCACTGGAGGTGATGGCGCAGGCGGAGGGGGTGGAGGTGATGTACCTGCATACCCATCCGTTTTTGCCGGGGGCGATTGATTTTTGGCTTCGGCAGGGGTTTGAAGTGGTGGATGTGGAAGACGACCCCGTGTGGCAGACGACCCATATGCAGCGAACGCCGCAGATCTAATGTGGAAATGATCATGTGGGAGCAGGCAAGCCAGCTCCCACATTCGGACGGTGTGAAGTCTCTAGTTCGAGCGCAGTCGCAAGATCTGCGCCCCATCAAACGGGTCCGTCAGGTAATGCGCCTGCACCCCAAACGTCTCCTGCAACCGCTGCGGCGTCAGCACGTCCAGCGGCTTGCCCAGCGCCACCAACCGCCCGCGATCCAGCACCGCCAAGCGATCGCAAGTCAGTGCCTGGTTCAGGTCATGCAGCGCAATCAACGTCGTCACCGGCAACGCTTGCACGCCTTTTAAGATCGCCAGCTGATGCTGGATATCCAGGTGATTGGTCGGTTCATCCAGCAACAGAATCTGCGGCCGCTGCGCCAAGGCGCGGGCGATGTGGACGCGTTGGCGTTCGCCGCCGGAAAGGCTGCGCCACGCGCGTTGGCTCAGGTGGGTGGCGTCCACGTCGTGCAGGGCCTGGCGCACGATGCTGTCGTCGTCGACGGACCACGGGCTCAGCGCCGACAGCCAGGGCGTGCGGCCCAAGGCCACGGCGTCGAATACGCGGATGGTGTCGTCGGTGTCGGCTTGTTGCTCCACCACCGCCAGTTGCTGCGCAATCACACGGCGGGATAACTGCCCCAGGCGCTGGTCGCCCAACCACACTTCACCAGACGCCGGTGCACGCAACCCGGCCAGCAGCTTGAGCAAGGTGGATTTACCGGAGCCATTCGGCCCGACAATGCCGAGGGTTTCCCCCTGCGCGACGTCCAGATGAATATCGCGCAGCAACTCGGCGTCACGCACCTTGAAGCCCAAGCCATTGCAGCTGAGCACGCTCATCGTGCGTTCCTCCGCCCGATCAAAATCAGCGCAAACACCGGCGCACCGACCAACGCGGTGACCACACCGACCGGAATCACCTGGCCCTTGATCAAGCTGCGCGACAGCACATCCGCCGCGATCAAAAACAGCGCACCGCCCAGCGCACTGGCCGGCAGCAAGCGCGAATGCCCGGTGCCCAGCAACAGGCGCACGGCGTGGGGAATCACCAGCCCGACAAAGCCGATGGAGCCGACAATCGACACCATCACCGCCGTCACCAGCGCCGCGCAGCCCACCAGCACAAACTGCACGCGCCGCACCGGGATGCCGAGGGACGCCGCCGAGTCGCTGCCAAAGGTGAACGCATCCAGCGCACGACGGTGCCACAGGCACACCGCCAAACCCACGAGCGCCACCGGCACCGCCAGCCATACCGACGGCCAGCGCACGCCGCTGAGGTTGCCCAGCAACCAGAACATGATGCCGCGCGCCTGTTCGGAGCTGGCGGATTTGGTGATAAGGAACGCAGTCAGCGCGTTGAACAGCTGCGAACCGGCAATGCCGGCGAGGATGATCTGCCCGGTGCCGCTGGACGAACCGCTGGCCCGCGCGAGCAGAATCACCAAGGCAAACGCGGCCATGGCACCGACAAATGCGCCGGCCGACAACGAAATCAAGCCACCGCCCACGCCGATCAATGCGACCAATACCGCACCGGTCGAGGCGCCGGCGCTAATGCCCAGCAGGTACGGGTCGGCCAAGGGGTTGCGCAGCAGCGACTGCAAGATCACCCCGCAGGTCGCCAGCCCGGCACCGCACGCGGCGGCGACGAGGGCGCGGGTCAGGCGGTAGTTCCACACCACGCCTTCATCGATGGGGTCCAGCACGTAGCCGGCGCCCCACAGTTTATTGGCCAGCACCTGCAGCACGACCTGCGGCGAGATGGCGGTTTCGCCGATGGCCACGCCGGCGAGCACGGCGAGCAACAGCAGGGCCAGGGCGATCAGAGGACGGATCATTGCGGCAAGTCGTAGCCGTCGATGGCCGTGGCCAGTTGTTCAAGGCCATCGAACATGCGGATGCTGGCCTGCAACGCCAGGGCGTCGAGGATGATGATCCGGTTGTTTTTCACCGCGTCCATATTGCGCGTGACCGGGTCGCTGCGCAGGAAGGCGAGTTTCTTTTCATGGTCGTCGGCGGGGTAGCGGCGGCGGTCCATGCGGGCGATGACGAGGAAGGTCGGGTTGGCCTTGGCGATGGTTTCCCAGCCGACGGCGGGCCATTCTTCGTCGGACTGCACCACGTTGTGCAAACCGAGGGTTTGCAGCATGAATTCGGGGATGCCCTTGTGGCCGGCCACGTAGGGGTCGCTGGCCATCTCGGCGCTGGAGAACCACACCAGCGCGCTGGCCTGCTTGAGGCCTTTGCTCTGCACGGTGGCAACGGACTTGGCCAGGCGTGTCTTCAGCTCGTCGTTCAGCTGTTGGCCGCGATCCTGTACGTCGAAAATCGCCGCCAACTGGCTGATGCTTTTATAAATAGTGTCGATACGGAACGGCTCCAGCCGCGTACCGTCGGCGCCCACCAGGTTGTCTTTGCCTTCGCAGTCGGAAGGCAGCAGGTAGGTGGGGATTTTCAGCTCATGGAATTGCTCGCGGGTGCCCACCACGCCTTGCGCACCGACCACCCATTCCAGTTCGGCGGCCACCAGTTGCGGGCGCTTGGCGATCACTGCTTCGAAGCTCGGCTCGTTATTGGCCAGGCGCTCGATGCCGTCGTTCAGCGTCTTGAACTGCGGCAGTACATTGTTGAACCACAGCGACGTGCCGACTACTTTCTCGCCCACGCCCAAGGCGTAGAGCATCTCGGTGGCGGCCTGGCCGATGGTCACGCTGCGCGCGGGGGCTTGTTGGAAGGTGAGGGTGCTGCCGCAGTTTTCCAGCGTCAGCGGGTAGTGGGTCGGCGCGCCGTGGGCCAGGGCACAGAAACCCAGGCCGGTGAGCAGGGCGGTAACGCGTGGCAGCATGGGGCAATCTCCGTTGGGACCGTACAGTGGACTGGGGAGGTACGGTAGTGGAAATACACCCACGAACACGGCCGCCGGGCCGCGCAAGGATGTCCTTCCCGGACACCCCGCCGGTTGGTGATAACGCTGGGCCGGCAGGTCTCCTGACTTGTGCGTCGTCGCCTCGCTCCGGCCTTCCCGGACAGTGTCCAGTGGCAGTGGGGAGCAGGCTCGGCACCTACAGTTGCGGGGGCAGTTCCGATTGGCGCGATGGGTCGCGCTTGGGATTCCCTGTTAGTCCCCTTCGGGAACCGGCGCGCCATGGTAGTCGATCGGGCTGCGAAGGGGGAGTTGCGATGGGTAAATCACAGAACAAATGCGATGCCTGTGGGAGCTGGCTTATGTGGGAGCTCCCACACAAGCCAGTTTCCAGATTTGAGCAAGGTCGCCTGGGTTATTTGCGATCCAGCCACACGGTCTGCGCATTGCAGAACTCGCGCACGCCGAAGTGCGACAGCTCGCGGCCAAAGCCACTCTTCTTGATCCCGCCAAACGCGACCCGTGGATCAGAGACGCTGAACGAATTGACGAAGATCCCACCGGTTTCCAGCCTGTTGGCGATATCGCGGGCTTTCGCCGCATCGGTGGTGAAGATGCTTGCGGTCAGGCCGAACTCGCTGTCATTCGCCAGTTCCACGGCGTGGTCGGCGTCGCGGGCGGTGATGATCGAGGCGACGGGGCCGAACAGTTCCTGTTTGAACGAGGTCATCTGGTCGGTGACGTTGGCCAGTACGGTGGGCTCATAGTAGTTGCCTGCGCCTGCGACTTTGTTGCCGCCCAGCAGCAGGGTCGCGCCTTCTTCCAGGGTGGCCTGGACCTGGCCGTGCAGCTCGTCGCGCAGGTCGAAGCGGGCCATCGGGCCGATGTAGGTAGCGGTCGACGTCGGGTCGCCCATGACCAAGGCACGGCTGGCTTCCAAGAACTTGGTGGTGAACGCGTCCACCACTCCGTCCTCGATAATCAGGCGCTTGGCGGCGGCGCAGACTTGGCCGCTGTTTTGGAAGCGGCCGATCAACGCGGCTTGTACAGCGGCGTCGAGGTCGGCGTCGTTGAGCACGATGAACGGGTCGGAGCCGCCCAGTTCCAGCACGCATTTTTTCAGCGCCGCGCCGGCCTGGGAGCCGATGGCGATACCGGCGCGCACACTGCCGGTGAGGGTGACGGCGGCGATGCGTGGGTCGGCAATGGCTTTGGATACGCCGTCCGGGGTCACGTTGAGCACTTCGAACAGGCCGTCAGTGAAGCCGGCCTTTTTGAACGCCTGCTGGATAAGGTAGGCGCTGCCCATCACGTTCGGTGCGTGTTTGAGCACGTAGGTGTTGCCGGCGAGCATCGTCGGCACGGCGCCGCGCAGCACTTGCCAGACCGGGAAGTTCCACGGCATCACGGCGAGGATCGGGCCCAACGGGCGGTATTCGATCTGGGCGCTGCCGTTGTCCACCAGGGTCGGTTCCGGTGCGAGCATGGCCGGGCCTTGGGCCGCGTACCATTCGCTGAGCTGGGCGCATTTTTCGATTTCGGCACGGGCTTGGGCGATGGGTTTGCCCATTTCCAGGGTGATCATCTGCGCCATGTCTTCGGCTTGTTCACGCAGAGCGGCGGCCAGGGCCAGCAACAGCTCGGCGCGCTGGCTGACCGGCTGGCGGCGCCAGGTGCGGAAGGCGGCGGTGGCACGGTCGAGGGCGGCGTCCAGTTGCGCTTCGGACTCGTACGGGTAGCTGCCGACTGTTTCGCCGTTGGCCGGGTTGATCGAGAGGGCGTGGGTGGTCGCGTTCATGGCGCCGTCCTGCTGAATGAGTAAGTGGGGTTCAGCCTACGGGGCTAGATCTTTTCTGGAAACTGAATAATATTAAGCAATACATTCTCAAAAAGAGAATGATGACTATGCGATCGTTCCCACGCTCCGCGTGGAAACGCCTCCTGTGACGCTCCGCGTCACGCTGTGGGACGCAGAGCGCCCCGGGCTGCATTCCCACGCAGAGCGTGGGAACGATCATGGAGAATGACTTGGACCTGGTGCAGCTGGAAATCTTCAAGGCCGTTGCCGAGCAAGGCAGCATAAGCGCCGCCGCGCAGTTGATTCATCGGGTGCCGTCGAACCTGACTACCCGCATCAAGCAACTGGAGCAGGACCTGGGCGTGGAGTTGTTTATCCGCGAGAAGAGCCGCCTGCGTCTGTCGCCGGCGGGCTGGAACTTCCTCGGCTATGCGCGGCGCATCCTCGACCTGGTGCAGGAAGCCCGCGCGACGGTGGCGGGGGAGGAGCCCCAGGGCGCGTTTGCCCTCGGCTCACTGGAAAGCACGGCAGCGGTGCGCATCCCGGCGCTGCTGGCGGCGTATAACCAGAAACACACCAAAGTCGAACTGGACCTGAGCACCGGGCCGTCGGGCACGATGATCGAAGGCGTGCTGTCGGGGCGCCTGGCGGCGGCGTTTGTCGATGGGCCGGTGTTGCACGCAACGCTGGAAGGCGTGGCGGTGTTTGAAGAAGAGATGGTGGTGATCGCGCCGTTGCATCACGCGCCGATCACCCGGGGGCAGGATGTGAATGGCGAGAATATCTACACCTTTCGCTCGAATTGCTCCTACCGGCACCACTTTGAACGCTGGTTCTCCCAGGATGGCGCGGTGCCGGGCAAGATCTTCGAGATCGAGTCGTACCACGGCATGCTCGCCTGCGTCAGCGCCGGCGCCGGCTTGGCCCTGATGCCGCGCAGCATGCTGGAAAGCATGCCGGGGTTTGCGGCGGTGAGCGTGTGGCCGTTGATGGACAGCTTTCGGGTGTTGCACACCTGGCTGATCTGGCGGCGGGGCACGGTGTCGCAGAGTCTGAACAGCTTCGTAAAACTGCTGGAAGAACGCGTTCTAGAGCCAACATAGATCAAGTGTGGGAGCTGGCTTGCCTGCGATGGCATCAACTGGGTGGACCTGATGTACCGAGTCGCCTGCATCGCAGGCAAGCCAGCTCCCACACAAGCCAGCTCCCACACAAGCCAGCTCCCACACAAGCCAGCTCCCACAATTTGATCGGTGCTAGCCGCCGAATTGCAGGGTGCCCATCGCCAGCTTGGTCATCAGCGTTGTCGCACCCAGTTGCACCAGCCACAACGCCAGTCCACCGAGGAACACACCCAGCGCCACCTGCAACACCAGGCTCTTCTGCCGCTTGGCTTGCGGCGCACGTGGGGCGTAATCATGCAACTCATCGCGGTCGGCACGCAGGTCCAGGTCGTCGTTTCTCATAAGGCTCTCACTGCAAAGGGGCGGGCAAGGTTCAGTCTAGGGGCTGGCCACGAAAAAGGGGAAGCCATTGGCTTCCCCTTCTGTGCAACGGTTACCGGCTTACAGCACCTGAACGATTGCCTTTGTGACCGCGTCGATGTTCGACTGGTTCAACGCCGCGACACAGATACGGCCAGTGTCGAGGGCGTAGATGCCGAACTCGTTGCGCAGGCGGGTGACTTGCTCAACGCTCAGGCCGGAGTAGGAGAACATCCCACGCTGGCGACCGACAAAGCTGAAATCGTGGCCCGGAGCGGCCTTGGCCAGTTCAGCGACCATCTGCTCA
The DNA here is from genome assembly GCF_053456465.1 of Pseudomonas acericola (SeqCode). Lineage (NCBI taxonomy): Bacteria > Pseudomonadati > Pseudomonadota > Gammaproteobacteria > Pseudomonadales > Pseudomonadaceae > Pseudomonas > Pseudomonas acericola (SeqCode). The sequence continues at coordinate 930,115 of NZ_JBRFJB010000001.1, forward strand.
CGCATGCCACGGATGCGCAGGCGCATTTCAGCCAGTTCCGCTTCCCACTGGGCGCGCAGGTCAGGGCTGTTCAGCACCGCTGCAACAATCGCCGCGCCGTGAGTCGGCGGGTTGGAGTAGTTGGTGCGGATCACGCGTTTGACCTGGGACAGGATGCGCGCGCTTTCTTCCTTGGACTCGCCAACGATGGACAGCGCGCCGACGCGTTCGCCGTACAGCGAGAACGACTTGGAGAACGAGCTGGATACAAAGAAGGTCAGGCCCGATTCAGCAAACAGGCGCACAGCGGCGGCGTCTTCGTGGATGCCGTCGCCAAAGCCCTGGTAGGCCATGTCGAGGAACGGCACGAGATTCTTGGCTTTGACCACGTCCAGCACGTTCTGCCAGTCGGCCGGGCTCAGGTCGACGCCGGTCGGGTTGTGGCAGCAGGCGTGCAGCACCACGATGGACTGTGGCGGCAGGGCGTTGAGGTCTTCGAGCAGGCCGGCACGGTTGACGTCGTGGGTGGCGGCGTCGTAGTAGCGGTAGTTCTGCACTGGGAAGCCGGCGGTTTCGAACAGCGCGCGGTGGTTTTCCCAGCTTGGGTCGCTGATGGCGACGACGGCGTCTGGCAGCAGTTGCTTGAGGAAGTCAGCGCCGATTTTCAGCGCGCCGGTGCCGCCAACCGCTTGCACGGTGGTGACGCGGCCAGCGGTCAGCAGTGGCGACTCAGCGCCAAACAGCAGGGTTTGCACGGCCTTGTCGTAGGCCGCGATGCCGTCGATTGGCAAGTAGCCACGGGCGGCGTGTTGCGCCACGCGAATGGCTTCCGCTTCGGCAACGGCACGCAAGAGTGGAATCTTCCCCTCCTCGTTGCAGTAAACGCCTACGCCAAGGTTGACCTTGGTGGTTCGTGTATCGGCGTTGAATGCTTCGTTGAGGCCCAGGATAGGATCGCGTGGTGCCATTTCGACAGCGGAGAACAGGCTCATTTTTGCGGCAGCTCTATGGGGGAAAGGAGGGACGTGTCGCGCTCCAGCCGAATGCACTAGAGCGGTGCACAAACGGGGAGCTAGTATAGAGGCCATCACCGCCTGAGGCGACAACCGAAACGGCTTTTCGGCCAAGTTTTTCGGTTTATTTGCTGACCGTTAGTCTTATTGCAACATTGGCCGGGCAAGGCGCGTAGGACGATTGCCTTGAAACCCGTCACATTCGCCACCACTTCTACGGCTATCATGGTTTTTTCCTGCTGCCCGCTCTGAATCTTCGCGGGTGGCGGTCTTTTTCGTTCCCGACGGGTTTACAGTCTGGGGTGACTTCAAGAGGTACGTTATGTCGGATTTCCAACTCGTCACCCGCTTTGAACCCGCCGGCGACCAACCCGAGGCGATTCGCCTGATGGTCGAAGGCATCGAGGCCGGCCTGGCCCACCAGACGCTGCTCGGGGTGACCGGTTCGGGCAAGACCTTCAGCATTGCCAACGTGATCGCCCAGGTCAACCGCCCGACCTTGGTGTTGGCGCCGAACAAGACCCTGGCCGCGCAGTTGTACGGCGAGTTCAAGTCGTTCTTCCCGAACAACGCCGTCGAGTACTTCGTTTCCTACTACGACTACTACCAGCCCGAAGCCTACGTGCCGTCCTCCGATACCTTTATCGAGAAGGATGCGTCGATCAACGACCATATCGAGCAGATGCGGCTGTCGGCGACCAAGGCGCTGCTGGAGCGCAAGGACGCGATCATCGTCACCACGGTGTCGTGCATCTACGGCCTGGGCAGCCCGGAAAGCTATCTGAAGATGGTGCTGCACGTCGATCGCGGCGACAAACTCGACCAGCGCGAAGTGCTGCGTCGCCTGGCGGATTTGCAATACACCCGCAATGACATGGACTTTGCCCGCGCCACCTTCCGCGTGCGCGGCGATGTGATCGACGTGTACCCGGCCGAATCCGACCTGGAAGCGATCCGCATCGAGCTGTTCGACGATGAAGTCGAGAGCCTGTCGGCCTTCGACCCGTTGACCGGTGAGGTGATCCGCAAGCTGCCGCGCTTCACCTTCTATCCGAAAAGCCACTACGTCACCCCGCGTGAAACCCTGTTGGATGCCATCGAGCACATCAAGGTCGAGCTGGCCGAACGTCTCGAATACCTGCGCTCCAATAACAAGCTGGTGGAAGCCCAGCGCCTGGAGCAACGCACGCGCTTCGACCTGGAGATGATCCTGGAGCTGGGTTACTGCAACGGCATCGAAAACTACTCGCGCTACCTCTCGGGCCGCGAATCGGGTGCGCCGCCGCCGACTTTGTATGACTACCTACCGGCCGACGCGTTACTGGTGATCGACGAGTCCCACGTCAGCGTGCCGCAGGTCGGCGCGATGTATAAGGGCGACCGTTCACGTAAAGAGACGCTGGTGGAATACGGTTTCCGCCTGCCGTCGGCGCTGGACAACCGGCCGATGCGTTTTGACGAGTGGGAAAGCATCAGCCCGCAGACCATCTTCGTGTCCGCGACGCCGGGCAACTACGAGGCCGAGCATGCCGGCCGGGTGATCGAGCAGTTGGTGCGCCCGACCGGCCTGGTGGACCCGCAGATCGAAATCCGCCCGGCACTGACCCAGGTCGACGATTTGCTCTCCGAAATCAACAAGCGCGTGGCCCTGGAAGAGCGGGTGCTGGTCACCACCCTGACCAAGCGCATGTCCGAAGACTTGACCGACTACCTGGCCGACCACGGCGTGCGCGTGCGCTACCTGCACTCGGACATCGATACCGTGGAGCGCGTGGAGATCATCCGCGACCTGCGCTTGGGCACCTTTGATGTGCTGGTGGGGATCAACCTGCTGCGTGAAGGCTTGGATATGCCGGAAGTGTCGCTGGTGGCGATTCTCGATGCCGACAAGGAAGGCTTCCTGCGCTCCGAGCGCTCGCTGATCCAGACCATCGGCCGCGCGGCGCGTAACCTCAATGGCCGGGCGATTCTCTACGCCGACCGCATCACCGGCTCCATGGAGCGCGCGATTGGCGAGACCGAACGCCGTCGCGACAAGCAGATTGCCTTTAACCTGGCCAATGGCATTACGCCCAAGGGCGTGTTCAAGGATGTCGCCGACATCATGGAAGGCGCCGTCGTGCCGGGCTCGCGCAGCAAGAAGCGCAAGGGCATGGCCAAGGCCGCCGAGGAAAGCGCCAAGTACGAGAACGAACTGCGCTCGCCGAGTGAGATCACCAAGCGGATTCGCCAGTTGGAAGAGAAGATGTACCAGTTGGCGCGGGATCTGGAGTTTGAGGCGGCGGCGCAGACGCGGGATGAGATTGGCAAGTTGCGCGAGCGACTACTGGCTGTTTGATTTGTAGTGACTGGGCGGGCCTCTTCGCGGGCAAGCCCGCTCCCACATTTTGATGGTGTTCGCAAATCAAATGTGGGAGCTGGCTTGCCTGCGATGGCGGCACCACGGTCTCAATGACTCTCCCCAGCCTTCAGCCCCGCCGGCAACGCCTTGGTCAACAACACCGCAACCATGCTGATCCCCAGCGCCAACCCGACAAAGTGAAACGCATCGTTGTAGGCCATGATCTGCGCCTGCTGGTGCGTGATCTCACTGAGCTTGCCCAGCGCCGCCGTGTCGCTGCCGAACGTCTGCGCCAGCGTCGCCAAGCGTTCCGCCACCTGCGGATTGGTCGGCACCAGCGCCTCACGTAAATAATCAAAGTAGGTCTTGGTGCGCGCATCCAGCAAGGTCGCCAGCAGCGCAATGCCGATGGCGCCGCCGAGGTTGCGCAGGATATTGAACAGGCTCGACGCCGAACCCGCATCTTGCGGCAGGATGTACGCGGTGGCGATCAACGAGATGGTGACCATGATCAGCGGCTGGCCAAGGGCGCGGATGATCTGGATCTGGTTGAACTGGCTACCGGCGAAGTCCGGGTTGAGCACCCCCGAGGAAAAACTCGCCAGGCCGAACAGGCCGAATCCCACGGTGCAGAGCCATTTCGGCGACACGTACTTCATCAGCTTGGGCACCAGCGGGATCAGAAACAGCTGGGGCACGCCCATCCACATGATCACTTCGCCGATCTGTAGCGCGTTGTAGTTCTGGATCTGCGCCAGGTACAGCGGCAACAGGTAGATCGAGCCATACAGGCCCACGCCCATGCCCAGGCTGGCGATGCTCGACAGGCCGAAATTGCGGTTGGCCAGGATGCCCAGGTTGATCAGCGGGTTGGGCTTGGAGAGCTGCACGATGACAAAGGTGATCAGGCTGAGCAGGGCGATGCTGCCGAGGCTGACGATCAGGCTGGATTCGAGCCAGTCCTTGCGGTGGCCTTCTTCGAGGAACACCTGCAAGCAGCCAAGGCCCACCGCCAGGGTGACGATGCCCAGGTAGTCGGTGCTTTTCAGCAGGTCCCAGTTCGACGCCTTTTTCTCCAGGCCGTAGAGCAGCCCGGCGATCATCAACAGGCCCGGCGGCACGTTGATGTAGAAGATGTACTCCCAGCCCCAGTTCTCGGTGAGCCAACCGCCGATGGTCGGGCCGATGGACGGGGCGAAGGTGGCCGTCATGGCGAACATCGCCATGCCTTTGGCGCGGTGGTGTTCGGGCAGCTTGATCAGGGTGAGGGTGAACGCCAGCGGGATCAGCGCGCCGCCGGTGAAGCCTTGCAGGGCTCGGAACACGATCATGCTTTCCAGGCTCCAGGCCATGGAGCACATCAGCGAGGCGATCAGGAACCCCACCGACACCCACACCGCCAGCCGCCGCGCTGAGAGCAGCTGCACCAGCCAGGCGGTGAGGGGGATCATGATGATTTCGGCGACAAGGTAGGAGGTGGAAATCCACGAGCCTTCTTCCAGGGTGGCTGACAGCGCGCCTTGGATGTCCTTGAGCGACGAGTTGGTGATCTGGATGTCGAGCACCGCCATAAAGGCGCCGAGCATCACGCTCATCACCGCGATCCAGTCGCGCCGGGTCGGTTCGCCGACTGGGCGCAGCAGTTGATCACCGGCCATCGGGTCGGTCTTTGATATTCACTTTGACGGTGACGGACATGCCGGGGCGGATCTTGCCCTGCAATGGGTTGTCCGCGGCGAAAGTGAGTTTTACCGGAATCCGTTGTACGACTTTGGTGAAGTTGCCCGTGGCGTTGTCCGGTGGCAGCAGGCTGAACTGTGCGCCTGAGGCGGCGAACAGGCTATCTACCCGGGCGTCGATGGGGGTGTCGGCGTAGGCGTCGAAGGTCAGTTGGGCCTTTTGCCCGGGTTGCATGTGGCCGATCTGGGTTTCCTTGAAGTTGGCCTGGATCCAGATGTCCTGGTCGGGAACGATGGACAGCAGGTAGGCGCCGGCCTGCACGTACTGGCCGTTACGCGCGGCGCGCTGGCCGACGAGGCCGCTGATGGGCGCGTGGATCTCGCTGCGGGTGAGGTTGAGTTCGGCCTGGGCCAGGTCGGTCCTGGCGTTGGCGATCAGGGCGTCGAGGCGCTTGATTTCGGCGTTGAGGGCGTTGACCTGCTGGCGCTGGCCCTGCAAATCGGCCTCGGCCATGGTCACTTGGGAGCGGGCGATGTGGTTGTCGGCGGACAGGGTGGTCACGCGTTCTTCCGAGACATAACCGGGTTTGCGCAGGGTTTGCGCGCGGGACAAGTCGATCTGCGAGCGCCCTAGGCTGGCCTGGCTCGATGCCACCTTGGCCGCGCCGGCGGCGATCAGGCTGGCTTGTTGGGTGAGCTTGCTCTGGGCCTGGGTGCGCTCGGCCTCGCGCATGGCCAGGGCGGCGTTGGCGCGGTCGACGGCGAGGTGGAAGTCGTCGCCTTCGAGCTGCACCAGGAGCTGGCCTTTTTGCACGTGCTCGTTGTCACCGACCTTGACCTCGACGATGCGCGCGCCGAGCTGGCTGGAGACGCGGGTGATTTCGCCCTGCACGTAGGCGTTGTCGGTGCTTTCATAGAAGCGGCCCTTGAAGAACCAGTGGGCGAAGAAGCCCAGGCCGATCAGGATCACGATAAACACGAAGATAAACAGGCGGCGCTTGAGTGGGGCTGGCATGGGGGCAGTGTCTGTAACAAGAGGTAATGGAATATAGCCAGCTAAGCATCTGTCCAATAGCCATGACTGGCGTTGAGACCGAAGCTTGGCCTAAATGCCATGCTCGATAAGGCGGGTGCTGGAGCCCAAGTGCCGAGGGCTGTTACCATTCGCCCCTTGTTTCAATTCTAGTTTTATCGCCCATTCGAGACCCGCCATGACCACCGTCCGCACGCGCATCGCGCCATCGCCTACTGGGGATCCCCACGTCGGCACTGCCTACATCGCCTTGTTCAACTACTGCTTTGCCAAGCAGCACGGTGGTGAATTCATCTTGCGGATCGAAGACACCGACCAGGTGCGCTCGACCCGTGAGTCGGAACAGCAGATTTTCGATGCCCTGCGTTGGTTGGGCATTACCTGGGCCGAGGGCCCGGACGTCGGCGGCCCGCACGGCCCGTATCGCCAGAGCGAGCGCAGCGACATCTACAAGCAGTACACCCAGCAACTGGTCGATATGGGCCATGCGTTCCCGTGCTTCTGCACCGCTGAAGAACTCGACCAGATGCGCGCCGAGCAGCAGGCCCGGGGCGAAACCCCGCGTTACGATGGCCGTGCACTGCTGCTGTCCAAGGAAGAAGTGGCGCAGCGCCTGGCGGCGGGCGAGCCTCACGTGATCCGCATGAAAGTGCCGAGCGAAGGCGTGTGCGTGGTGCCGGACATGCTGCGCGGTGACGTCGAGATCCCGTGGGATCGCATGGACATGCAAGTGCTGATGAAGACCGACGGCCTGCCGACGTACTTCCTGGCCAACGTGGTCGACGACCACCTGATGGGCATCACCCACGTATTGCGCGGCGAAGAATGGCTGCCATCGGCGCCGAAGCTGATCCTGCTCTACGAGTACTTCGGCTGGGAACAACCGCAGCTGTGCTACATGCCGCTGCTGCGTAACCCGGACAAGAGCAAGCTGTCCAAGCGCAAGAACCCGACCTCGGTGACGTTCTACGAGCGCATGGGCTTTATGCCGGAAGCGATGCTCAACTACCTGGGCCGCATGGGCTGGTCGATGCCGGACGAGCGCGAGAAGTTCTCGTTGCAGGAAATGGTCGATAACTTCGATCTGTCCCGTGTCTCCCTGGGCGGACCGATTTTCGATATCGAGAAGCTGTCGTGGCTCAACGGCCAATGGCTGCGTGACCTGCCGGTGGAAGAGTTCGCCAGCCGTGTGCAGCAGTGGGCGTTGAACCCTGAGTACATGATGAAGATCGCGCCGCTGGTGCAGGGCAGGGTGGAGACATTCAGCCAGGTCGCGCCGTTGGCCAGCTTCTTCTTTGCCGGGGGCGTGAACCCGGATGCCAAGCTGTTCGAGTCCAAGAAGCTCTCGGGCGACCAGGTGCGCCAGCTGATGCAGTTGATCCTGTGGAAGCTGGAAAGCCTGCGCCAGTGGGAGAAGGATGCGATCACCGCGACGATCCAGGCGGTGGTGGAGTCCTTGGAATTGAAATTGCGCGATGCCATGCCGCTGATGTTTGCCTCGATCACCGGGCAGGCCAGTTCGGTATCGGTGCTTGATGCGATGGAAATTCTCGGCCCGGACCTCACCCGTTTCCGTCTGCGCCAAGCCCTTGATTTGCTTGGTGGTGTCTCGAAGAAAGAAAACAAAGAGTGGGAAAAGCTGTTGGGCGCTATCGCTTAATCAGCCTGCTGCAACGGCGAAACCCCGGTTTTCCGGGGTTTCGCCGGTAAGTGATTGTTATCCCGGCAAAAAACTTTGGAAAATGTTGAAAATAAATTTGACACACTTCCAAAGCGCCATTAAGATTCGCCCCGTCCTCACCGATGAGGGGCTATAGCTCAGCTGGGAGAGCGCTTGCATGGCATGCAAGAGGTCAACGGTTCGATCCCGTTTAGCTCCACCAATTTACAGGTTCAAGGTCTGGCCACACCGTCCTTGAATCGATCAGTTCTCAGCGCTGATCAGTTGTACAGAAGGTTTTGTCCCCTTCGTCTAGTGGCCTAGGACACCGCCCTTTCACGGCGGTAACAGGGGTTCGAGTCCCCTAGGGGACGCCAGTTTCAACAAGCAGTTCGAAAGGTCTGCTGCGCCGCGAGGCGAAAAATCCGGGGCTATAGCTCAGCTGGGAGAGCGCTTGCATGGCATGCAAGAGGTCAACGGTTCGATCCCGTTTAGCTCCACCAATTTACAGGTTCAAGGTTCCGGCCACACCGTCCTTGAATCAGATCAGTTCTCAGCACTGATCGGTTGTACAGAAGGTTTGTGTCCCCTTCGTCTAGTGGCCTAGGACACCGCCCTTTCACGGCGGTAACAGGGGTTCGAGTCCCCTAGGGGACGCCACGATTACCCGCTCTGCGGGATTTTTAAGGGTCATTCAATTATTGAATGGCCCTTTTGTTTGTCTGGCGTTTGGCCAATTCTTCCCTTCCTAACATTCTCTTCAGACCAATGGTCGTTTCAGTCGCTTGCCAAATATTATTATGGTAATAATATTCACCCATGAGAACCGGAGGCTTTGATGAGCGATAAAAAAGCACAAACCCGCGAACGCATTTTGCAGGCTGCCAGCGCGGCGTTGATCCAGCGTGGCCCGGCCGAGCCGAGTGTCGGCGAAGTCATGGGCGCGGCGGGACTGACCGTCGGTGGTTTCTACGCACATTTTGAAAGCAAGGACGCGCTGATGCTGGAGGCGTTCACCGAACTGCTGGCCAAGCGTCGTGCGGCCATTGATGACATGGATGCACTGTTGACGGGAGAAGAGCGCCGAGGCCTTGTGGCTGCGTTCTATTTGTCGCGCAAGCATCGCGATTCGACCGTTCAGGCCTGCCCGATCCCTGCGACCGTCGGCGAGATGAGCCGCTTGCCGGACGAGTTCCGCCACGCGCTGAACGAACACTGCGAGCTGATGGCCGCCCAACTGGCCGCCAGCCCCGAAGACACCGACAAGGCCCTGGCCGACATGGCGCTGATGATCGGCGGCCTGGCCCTGGCGCGTGCGCTAGGCCCAGGTGAATTGTCTGACCGTGTGTTGCGCGCCGCCAAGTCGGCCGTGCGCTAGAAGAGGGCTCTAAGGATGGGTACGTTAACCTGGATTCGTCGCTTCAACGGCACCCTGGGGCATCTGGCGCCGCACACCGTGGCCAGCAAGATGCGGCGTGCCTTCATGACTCCGCGAGATCTTCCGCCGCGCGACTGGGAGCTGCCGCTGCTGGCGCAGTCAGAGCGCATCACCTTGCGTTTCGGCCTGTCGGCCCTGCGCTGGGGCCAAGGGCCGACGGTCTTGCTGATGCACGGTTGGGAAGGACGCCCCACCCAGTTCGCCAGCCTGATCACTGCTCTGGTCAATGACGGTTATTCGGTGATCGCCCTGGAGGGCCCGGCCCACGGTCGTTCGCCGGGGCGTGAGGCGCATGTGCTGTTGTTCGCGCGGGCGATGCTTGAAGCCGCCGCCGAATTGCCGCCGCTGCATGCAGTGGTCGGGCACTCCATGGGCGGTGCCAGTGCGATGCTGGCCGTGCAACTGGGGCTGCGCACCGAAGCCTTGGTGAGTATTGCTGCGCCGTCGCGTTTTCTCGATGTGCTGCGCGGGTTCACCCAAATGGTCGGCTTGCCCGCGCGGGCCCGCTCGGCGTTTATCCACGAGGTTGAACAGACCTTCGGCATGCCGCTGAAGCATCTGGACGTTGCCCACTATCAGATGAATATGCCCGGCCTGATCGTGCACGCCGAAGACGACACCTTCGTCCCGGTCAAAGCCTCCCAAGCCATCCACGAAGCCTGGTTTGACAGCCGCCTGCTGCGCCTGGAGCAGGGCGGTCACCAGAAAGTGCTGGCCGATCCCCGGGTGATCGAGGGCGTGCTGGCGCTGCTCGCCGGCCGTCGTCTACAGGCGCGGCAAAGCGCCTGATACACTGCCCGGCCGAGATCAATCGACTGGAGCAAGGCATGGGCTGGGATTTGGCAACGCCGTTTATCATCGACCTGCAGGTCGGCGCCGAGGACATCGACGGCCTGGGCCACGCCAACAACGCCGTCTACGTATCCTGGCTGGAGCGTTGTGCCTGGCGCCATTCCCAGCGCCTGGGCCTGGACCTCACCGAGTACCGCCGCCTGGACCGCGCCATGGCGGTGGTGCGTCACGAGATCGACTACCTCGCCGCCGGCTACGAAGGTGACGAGCTGCAACTGGCCACCTGGATCGTCGACTGGGACCAGCGCCTGAAAATGATCCGGCGCTTCCAGCTGGTCCGCCCCCACGACGGCGCGACCTTGCTGCGGGCGCAAACCACCTTTGTCTGCATCGAGCTGTCCAGCGGCAAGCCCAAGCGCATGCCCGCCGAGTTTCTTGACGGTTACGGCCCTGCGCTGACAGGGGGTTAACGGTTGCCGTAGGAAACCCAGTAAACTGCGCCACGATTTTTGTTGAGTGTTTCCCATGCAAATTGCTTTGGCGCCCATGGAGGGGTTGGTCGACAACATCCTGCGGGACGTGTTGACCCGCGTGGGCGGGATCGATTGGTGCGTGACCGAGTTCATTCGCGTCAACGACCGCCTGCTCACCCCGGCGTATTTTCACAAGCTCGCCCCGGAACTGCTGCACGGTGCCCACACCGCTGCGGGCGTGCCGTTGCGCGTGCAATTGCTGGGCTCCGATCCGGTGTGCCTGGCGGAAAACGCCGCGCTGGCCGCCGAACTGGGCTCCGAGGTGATCGACCTGAACTTCGGCTGCCCGGCGAAGACGGTGAACAAGTCCCGGGGCGGCGCGGTGCTGCTCAAGGAACCGGAGTTGCTCAACCAGATCGTCGAGCATGTGCGCCGTGCGGTGCCGGCACATATCCCGGTCACCGCCAAGATGCGCCTGGGTTTCGACAGCCCGGACGGCGCGCTGGTCTGCGCCACGGCGCTGGCGGAAGGTGGCGCGGCGCATATCGTGGTGCATGCGCGGACCAAGACCGACGGTTACAAGCCGCCAGCCCATTGGGAGTGGATTCCGCGGGTGCAGGATGTGGTCAAGGTGCCCGTCTTTGCCAATGGCGATATCTGGAGCGTCGAAGATTGGAAGCGCTGCCGCGAAGTCAGCGGTGCCGAAGACATCATGCTCGGTCGCGGCCTGGTGGCGCGTCCTGACTTGGCGCGGCAAATTGCAGCCGCGCGTGCAGGCGAAGAAGTGGTTGAGATGACCTGGGCACAGATGCAGCCCATGCTCCAGGAATTCTGGACTCAATCAGTCGCCCAGCTCACTGAACGCCAGGCGCCTGGCCGCTTGAAACAATGGCTGGCAATGTTGACGCGCAACTACCCGGAAGCGGTCGAGTTGTTCACGGCGATGCGTCGCGAGACAGACCTGGAGCAGGTCAGTCGCTTGTTGGGCATGCCCCATCCCGCGGTCGCCGCGTAACGCATAGATACCACCAGCAAGGGCGCCATTGGCGCCCTTTTCTTATTGTGAAATGGGATGGTCGGAACCGAACAGCGCTGGTTCCCACGAACCTCAGGGTCAATACCTAAGGAATCATGGCCCATGAATGCTCCGATCTTAAGCTCCCCTGTCTCAGTATCCCCTCCCCATCACTTGGTCCCAGCCGAGCGGCCTTCAGCGCCGGAGGTAGAGAAAACCAAAAACTGGGCTACCGCTTTTAATGTCGCCGAGCGACGTTTTGGTGAGAACTTTGACGGCACGACCCATGCCGCCGTGATCAAAATGATGATGGCGACACTGGGCCCCACGCCGGCCGACATGTTCGATCAAGTAACGCCTTCTGGTAGCGGTTACGACGTGACGATGAAGGATGAGTTCAAAGTGCATGTCTCGCAGGATGAATTGGAGCAAGTGGCGCAGGCGTCGCGCTTCAGTGGTGGGGACGCTGAGGCGGTAAAGTCCGCAAACTTCGCGTTGGCAGTCTTTGTGAAGCGCAAGCAGCAAGTCGGCGGCTACGCCAGTTTTGAGGCCGCCTTGGTCAAGACACTTCAGGGCGAAACCACCCTGCGGTGTTTGCAGGGCATGGGGGTGTATGGGCTTTGCCTGTATGTGCCGCCGAGCGAAATGGTCGGCGAGGGCGTAGTGGCGGTGATGGGCACACGCAATTTTGGCAGTACCTTGGTCGTGGGCGGCGTTGGGCACGACCAGGGGTATCCATGCCAGGTGGGTAGCAACTACGGTTACAGGATGTTCCCCAGCCCGTCGCGGTCCAGGGCACCCGTGGATCAACCGCCTGCGAGCGATAAACCCAACGATATATGGGGGGGCTTTTACCAGGGGCAGGAAGGTAATTGCGTAACGGTCTCGGCGATCAAGGCAGCCATGATGCGGTTCGGGCAAAGCCCTCGGGATATTTATCAGCAGGTCGCTGAAACTGCCGGTGGTTACGAAGTGGTCATGCGCGATTCGTTCAGGCTTACGCTTACTCATGAAGAGTTGCGTCAAGCCAAAGGTGCTTCGAGCTTTGCCGGGACTGATTCGGCTCTTCTGGAGGATGCCAACTTCCTGTACGCCGTCAGCGCTAAGCGTGCGCAGTTGGAGGATAACGACTTTCGCGCTCACGAAAGCTTCAAGGTGGCCTTGGAGACGCTTAACGATACCGAAGTTCCAGGCGAGGCATTGCGTCGGCTGGGGCTGAGCGGCTACATGCGGGAAAGCAATGTGCATGAGTTGGCGCAGGGGGCCATCGGCACCCTGGCTGACGGTACGCATTCAGTGGCGGTGATTGACGGTACGCTCGACTATTACGGCGAAAAACAGCAACTGCGTACATCACGATGGATGGACACAAGCCTGCGGGCGTTGAAGCTGGTGTGACACTTACTCCAGCAACCGCCTGAACGCCTCGATCGGCAACGGCCGGCTATGCAAATAGCCCTGAAACACATGGCACCCCAGCATTTGCAGGAACGCCAGTTGCTCCGGGGTCTCCACACCTTCGGCAATCACTTCCAGGTTTAAGCTGCGGGCCATGGCCACAATGGCGCGGATGATTTCTGCGTCGTTGGGGTCGTGGGTCGCATCACGTACAAACGACTGGTCGATCTTCAGTGCATCCACCGGCAGGCGCTTGAGGTAGGTCAGCGACGAATAGCCGGTACCAAAATCATCCATCGCAAAGCTGATGCCGAGTTTTTTCAGGCGGCGCATCTTGGCCACGGTGTCGTCCAGGTTCTGGATCACGATGCCTTCGGTAATCTCCAGTTTGAGCAGGCTGTAGGGCAGGTCGTGGTGATTGAGGCTGCGCTCCACCCGCTCGACGAAGTCGTTCTGGCGAAACTGCCGGGGGCTGATGTTGACGCACAGGCTGAACTTGAGCGGGTCGATCAGGCCGTCCGCAATCAATTGCTGGAACGCCGCGCAGGCTTCGTCGAGGATCCAGGTGCCTACCTCAAGGATCAACCCGCTGTCTTCCAGCACCTTGATAAATTCCGTGGGCGATTGCGCCCCCAACTGCGGGTGCTGCCAGCGCACCAAGGCTTCGGCGCCGATGATCTGGTTGCCGCGCGCATCCACCTGGGGTTGGTAATGCACGCTGAACTCGCCACGGGACAAGGCCAGGCGCAGGTCGGTCTCCATGCGCAGCCGTTCGCTGGCGGTTTTTTGCATGCTGTTGTGGAACATCTGCGTGGTGTTGCGCCCGGAGTCCTTGGCACGGTATAGGGCGATGTCGGCGCGCTTGAGCAGGTCGGCCGGGGTAGAGCCGTGGTCGGGGATCAGCGCCACACCGATACTCGGCGTGACCTGCAAGCGATGGCCATCAAGGAACATCGGCTCCGAGAGCAATTCACGCAGGGTATCGGCCAGCTCCTGCACCTGGCCGCTGACTTCGCTGCGCGTGCCATCCAGGCCGCTGAGCAGCACCACAAATTCATCACCGCCCAGGCGCGCTACGGTGTCCTCCATGCGCACGCTGGCCTCCAGGCGGGCGGTGACGATTTTCAGCACGGTGTCGCCCACCGGGTGGCCGAGGGAATCGTTGATGTGCTTGAAGTGATCGAGGTCGAGGAACAGCAACGCACCGCGCAGGTTATGGCGCTTGAGCAGGGCGATCTGCTGGCTCAGGCGGTCCATCAGCAGGGCGCGGTTGGGCAGGTTGGTCAGGGGGTCGTGGTACGCCAGGTGACGGATCTGCGCCTGGGCGTTTTTCAGCAGGCTCACATCCCGGGCCGTCAACAGCAGGCACGGCATTTCATTGAGGGTGATCGGTTCGACCGAGACTTCCACCGCCAACACGTCGCCGCGTTTGTTGTGCCAGAGCATTTCCAGGTGATGGATACGGCCCTTGATCTGCAACTCGGCCAGCAGCGCGGCGCGCTGGTTTTCGTCGGCCCAGATGCCGATCTGGTACAGCGTGAGCCCGATGGCCTCTTCGGCGCGATAACCGGTCAAACGGCAAAAACCGTCGTTGACTTCGACATAACGGCCGGTGTCGCGCTCGGTGATGGAGATGGCGTCGGGGCTGGAATGGAATGCCTTGGCGAATTTCTCTTCGCTGGCCTTGAGCGCTGCTTCCGAGCGTTGCTGCTGGGTAATGTCGCGCAGGGTGGTGACGATACACGGCTGGTCGCCGACCTTGATCAAGCGGCTGGAGATCACGCAGGTCAGGCTCTGACCGTTCTTGTGATGGACCACGATGGCGACATTGCTCAATGACTGTTCGCGAATCACCCGTTCGATACGTTGCAGGCGCTTGCTGGAGTCATCCCACAAGCCGATCTGCTCGGCGCTTTTGTCGATGACCTCGGCGGCGGTCCAGCCAAAGGTCTGGGTGAAGGCCGGGTTGATCTCGACAAACATACCGCTGTCCAAAGCGGTGACACAGATGGGGTCGGGGCTGGCCTGGAACAGGCTGGCGAATTTCTCTTCGGAGGCGCTCAGGCGTTGTTCGCGCTCGACCTGGTCGGTGATGTCCAGCAAGGTGCCGGCCATGCGCAGCGGCTTGCCGGCCTCATCGCGATAGAGGCGCGCGCGGCTTTCCAGGTAGCGCGGGCTGCCGTCTTCGACCTGCACGCGGTAGGTCAGCTGGTAGTTGCCGTCGGGGCCTTCGCGCAGACTGCGGTAGGCGTTGCGCATGCCTTCGCGGTCTTCGTCGGACATGCCCTCGAAAAACGCATCGAAGGATTCATGAAAAGGCTCGGCTGGCAGGCCGTGCAGTTGGGCGGCGCGGGCCGAGCCGTAGAGCATGCCGGTGGGGATGTGCCAGTCCCAGGTGCCCAGTTGCGCGGAATCCAGGGCCAGGTCGAGGCGTTCCTGGCTGTCCTTGAGGGCTTGTTCGGCGTTCTTGCGTTCGGTGGTGTCGAGAAAGGTGCTGATCAGGTACGCCTCGCCATCCAACTCGACCTTCTGCGCACTGAGGGTGCCGTCGTGGATCTGGCCGTTGCTGGCGCAGAACTGCACGTCCATGGTGATGGGTTCGCCCTTGCGCTGGGTGGCCATGACCAGTTGCGCACGTTGCTCGGGGTGGCGCCACAGGCCGAGGTCCAGGGTGGTGCGGCCGATGGCGTCGGCGACCGGCCAGCCGAAGTGAATCTCGAAATACTGGTTGGCCTCGCTGATCAGGCCGTCGGCCTGGCGGGTCAGCAGCACCATGTTCGGGCACAGGTGAAACAGCGTGGCGAAGCGTTTTTCGGAGTGGCCGAGGGCGTTTTCCCGCTCGCGCTGGTGGGTGATCTCACGGATCACCCCGATCATTCGGCGGCGTCCGCTCTTGTCTGGCGCCAGGCTGCCGTTGATTTCCAGCCAGTGGAAGGTGCCATCGGGCCACTGGATGCGATGGCGCATCGCCTGTTCGAAAGGTTCGCCGGCCAGCACCGCGTGAAAAGCACGGACGACTTTGGCGCGGTCAGCCGGGGCGAGCAGGTCGAGGTAGTCCAGGTCTTTGGGCAAGGGCGTACGGGGGTCGAAGCCGAACAGCGCCTGGGTACCCCGCGACCAACTGATTTTTCCCGTGTCGATTTCCCAGCACCATGCGCCCAGCCGGGCAGCATTCAAGGCTGCCAGCAGTTGCGGCGCACTGTCCCAACTCTGCTCCGCCTCTTGGGGGTCAAGGGCGTAAATGCGGGGCAACGGTGGCACGGAATCGACAGGGTTGCGCATTATCAAAGGGCCTTGGCTCGATGGGCGTAAGGCGCGGTTCTACTTAAACCTTGAGGCCGCACAGCTTCATGCCGGTATCCCTGGCAGATCGACCTGTGCATCCAATAGGCTCATGAAAGCCCGCGCAGCGTTCGACAGCGTCCTTTCGGTGTGCACGATATAGCCTAGCTGGCGACTGAGCTGTATGCCTGGCAAAGCGATACTTGCCACCTGGTCATCGAGCATGGTGCGCGGCAAAACGCTCCAGGCCAGGCCGATGGACACCATCATCTTGATAGTTTCCAGGTAGTTAGTGCTCATCGCGATATTCGGCGTCAGGCCCTGGGCTTCGAACAATCGGCTGACAATATGATGTGTAAAGGTGTTGCCACCGGGAAAAACCGCCGGGTGGCCGGCAATATCAGCCAGGCTGACGCGGCCGTTGTTGATCAGGCTGTGTTCGGGGGCCACGACAAAATCCAGCGGGTCATCCCACACCGGGGTGGCGCGCACCAGGTGGTGGGGATCGGGCGCCAAGGTGATCACCGCCACTTCGGCGCGGCCGTGGAGGATTTCTTCGTAGGCCACTTCCGAGTCCAAGAACTGAATATCCAGCGCCACGTTCGGGTATTCCCGGGTGAAGGTGCGCAATATCGGCGGCAGGCGGTGCAGGCCGATATGGTGGCTGGTGGCCAGGGTCAGGCGCCCGCTGACTTCGCCGGTGAGGTTGGTCAGGGCGCGGCGCGTGTCGTCGAGCACGTTGAGGATCTGATAAGCCCGTGGCAGCAGGGCCCGTCCGGCTTCGGTCAAGCCCACTTCGCGGCCCAGGCGGTCAAACAGGCGCACCTTCAATTGTTGTTCCAGCCCGGCGATGCGTTTGCTGATGGCCGGTTGTGTCAGGTGCAGGCGCTCGCCGGCGCCGGAGAAGCTGCCGGTCTCGGCGATGGCAATAAAGGCATTGAGGTTGGCCAGGTCCATTGTGGTATTCCAGTTGGTAATCCAAAGCATGAAAAATATGAATTTGAGTTATTTAATGTAGCGCCATACCATCAGCCTCACAAGCCAAAGGGTTATTGAAATGCCCAGGGCATAGAAAGACCGATGATGAGGACCGACTGATGGCCGGCAAAACGCTTTACGACAAGCTTTGGGATTCCCATGAAGTGAAACGGCGCGACGATGGCTCGTCGCTGATCTATATCGACCGTCACATCATCCATGAAGTGACCTCGCCCCAAGCGTTCGAAGGCCTGCGACTGGCCGGGCGCAAGCCTTGGCGCGTCGATTCCATCATCGCCACCCCGGACCACAACGTCCCGACCACCCCTGAGCGCAAGGGCGGCATCGACGCCATCGTTGATACCGTGTCGCGCTTGCAAGTGCAGACCCTCGACGACTACTGCGACGAATATGGCATCACCGAATTCAAGATGAATGACGTGCGTCAAGGGATCGTCCACGTGATCGGCCCGGAGCAGGGTGCAACCTTGCCGGGCATGACCGTGGTCTGCGGCGACTCCCACACCTCGACCCACGGTGCCTTCGGCGCCTTGGCCCACGGCATCGGCACGTCCGAGGTGGAGCATGTGTTCGCCACCCAGTGCCTGGTCGCGAAGAAGATGAAGAACATGTTGGTTAAAGTCGAAGGCCAATTGCCGTTCGGCGTGACCGCCAAGGACATCGTGCTCGCCGTAATCGGCAAGATCGGCACCGCCGGCGGTAACGGCCATGCAATCGAGTTCGCCGGCAGCGCGATTCGCGACCTGTCCATCGAAGGCCGCATGACCATCTGCAACATGTCCATCGAAGCTGGTGCCCGCGTGGGCATGGTGGCAGCGGACGAAAAGACCGTCGAATACGTCAAGGGTCGCCCATTTGCACCGGCCGGTGCCGATTGGGATGCCGCGGTCGAAGCCTGGAAAGACTTGGTTTCCGACGCCGACGCGGTGTTCGACACCGTGGTTGAACTCGACGCTGCCCAGATCAAGCCGCAAGTCAGCTGGGGTACTTCGCCGGAAATGGTGTTGGCCGTTGACCAGAACGTGCCGGACCCGGCCAAGGAAGCCGACCTGGTCAAGCGCGGTTCCATCGAGCGCGCCTTGAAGTACATGGGCTTGCAGGCCAACCAGGCGATCACCGATATCCAGTTGGATCGCGTGTTCATCGGTTCCTGCACCAACTCGCGGATCGAAGACCTGCGCGCTGCGGCGGTCATCGCCAAAGGCCGCAAGGTGGCCTCGACCATCAAGCAAGCCATCGTGGTGCCGGGTTCGGGCCTGGTCAAGGCGCAAGCCGAGGCCGAAGGCCTGGACAAGATCTTCCTCGAAGCCGGTTTTGAATGGCGTGAGCCGGGCTGCTCGATGTGCCTGGCGATGAACCCGGACCGCCTGGAGTCGGGCGAGCATTGCGCGTCCACCTCCAACCGTAACTTCGAAGGGCGCCAGGGCGCCGGTGGGCGTACCCACCTGGTCAGCCCGGCCATGGCCGCTGCGGCTGCCGTCAACGGTCGTTTCATCGACGTTCGCGAATTGATCTGAGGAATACCCGATGCGTGCTTTTACACAACACACAGGTTTAGTCGCGCCGTTGGACCGTGCCAACGTGGACACCGACCAGATCATACCCAAGCAGTTCTTGAAGTCGATCAAGCGCACCGGTTTCGGCCCGAACCTGTTCGATGAGTGGCGTTACCTGGACGTGGGCTACGCCTACCAGGACAACTCCAAGCGCCCGCTGAACAAGGACTTCGTGCTCAACGCCGAGCGTTACCAGGGCGCCAGCGTATTGCTCGCCCGCGAGAACTTCGGTTGCGGTTCCAGCCGTGAACACGCGCCGTGGGCCCTGGAAGAATATGGCTTTCGCAGCATCATCGCGCCGAGCTATGCCGACATCTTCTTCAACAACAGCTTCAAGAACGGCTTGTTGCCGATCATCTTGAGCGATGCCGAAGTGGACGAGTTGTTCAAGCAGGTCGAAGCCGACGTGGGCTACCAGTTGACCGTCGATCTGGCGGCGCAAACCGTGACCCGCCCGGATGGCAAGGTGTATCACTTTGAAGTGGATGCGTTCCGTAAGCACTGCCTGATCAATGGTTTGGACGATATCGGCCTGACCTTGCAGGACGGCGATGCGATTGCAGCGTTTGAAGCCAAGCACCGGGCTAGCCAGCCTTGGTTGTTTCGCGATGCCTGATTTGCGGTAACCGTGCGGGCCCCATCGCGGGCAAGCCCGCTCCCACATTTTGACCTGTGAATACAGTCGAATGTGGGAGCTGGCTTGCCTGCGATAGCGCCCGTACAAGCACCCCAAAACCCAAGGAAAACCACCATGACCAGCACCGCCCACACCCAAGTCGTGCAAAAACAATTCGGCGAGCAAGCCTCGGCCTACCTGAGCAGTGCCGTGCACGCCCAGGGCACCGAATTCGCGCTGCTACAGGCCGAACTGGCCGGGCAGGGCAGTGCACGACTGCTGGATTTGGGCTGCGGCGCCGGTCATGTCAGTTTCCACGTCGCGCCACTGGCGAAAGAAGTGGTCGCCTACGACCTGTCCCAACAGATGCTCGATGTCGTCGCAACCGCTGCCAGCGACCGTGGCCTGGGCAACATCCGCACCGTCCACGGCGCTGCCGAACGCCTGCCGTTCGCCGACGGCGAGTTCGACTTCGTGTTCAGCCGCTACTCGGCGCACCACTGGAGCGACCTCGGCCTGGCCCTGCGTGAAGTGCGCCGCGTGCTCAAGCCGGGCGGCGTGGCAGCCTTTGTGGATGTCTTGTCACCGGGCAGCCCGTTGTTGGACACTTACCTGCAAACCGTCGAAGTGCTGCGCGACACCAGCCACGTACGTGATTATTCCGCCGCCGAATGGATGCAGCAGCTCAGCGAGTCCGGTTTGCATGTGCGCAACAGCAGCCGCCAACGCTTGCGCCTGGAATACACTTCGTGGGTCGAGCGCATGCGCACGCCAGAGGTGTTGCGTGCTGCAATCCTTGCGCTGCAACAGGCGATGGGCCAGGAAGTACGCGACTACTACGAGATTCAAGCCGACGGCACCTTCAGCACCGACGTGCTGGTGGTCTTCGCCGAACGCTGATTGATTTTTCCCGACCTGCCCACGGGCGGGTCGCTTGATGAAATGAGGAACGCATGAGCAAGCAGATTCTGATTCTCCCTGGCGACGGTATTGGTCCGGAAATCATGGCCGAAGCGGTCAAGGTCCTGGAACTCGCCAACAGCAAGTACAGCCTGGGCTTCGAACTGAGCCACGACGTGATCGGCGGCGCGGCCATCGACAAACACGGCGTGCCCCTGGCCGACGAAACCCTGGACCGCGCCCGCGCGGCCGACGCCGTACTGCTCGGCGCCGTGGGTGGCCCGAAGTGGGACAAGATCGAGCGTGACATCCGCCCTGAGCGCGGCCTGCTGAAAATCCGCGCCCAACTGGGCCTGTTCGGCAACCTGCGCCCGGCGATCCTATACCCGCAACTGGCCGACGCATCCAGCCTCAAGCCGGAAGTGGTCGCGGGCCTCGACATCCTGATCGTGCGTGAGCTGACCGGCGGTATCTACTTCGGCTCACCACGCGGTGTGCGCGAACTGGAAAACGGCGAGCGCCAGGCCTACGACACCCTGCCGTACAGCGAGAGTGAAATTCGCCGTATCGCCCGTGTCGGTTTCGACATGGCCCGTGTGCGTGGCAAGAAGGTCTGCTCGGTGGATAAAGCCAACGTGCTGGCCTCCAGCCAACTGTGGCGCGAAATCGTCGAAGAAGTGGCCAAGGACTACCCGGACGTCGAGCTGAGCCACATGTACGTCGATAACGCCGCGATGCAGTTGGTGCGTGCGCCGAAGCAGTTTGACGTGATCGTCACCGACAACCTGTTCGGCGACATCCTGTCCGACCAGGCGTCGATGCTCACTGGTTCTATCGGCATGCTGCCGTCGGCGTCCCTGGACACCAACAACAAGGGCATGTACGAGCCTTGCCACGGTTCGGCGCCGGACATCGCGGGCCAGGGCATTGCCAACCCGCTGGCGACGATTCTGTCGGTGTCGATGATGCTGCGTTACAGCTTCAACCTCAGCGACGCGGCCGATGCCATCGAGCAAGCCGTGAGCCTGGTGCTGGACCAGGGTTTGCGCACCGGCGACATCTGGTCGCAGGGTTGCACCAAAGTCGGTACGCAAGAAATGGGCGACGCAGTAGTCGCCGCGCTGCGGAATCTGTAATCTCTCGGGCCCGCTTGCAGTTGTTGCTGCAAGGCGGCCCACTTTTTAACAAGGTGTAGTTGCGATGAAACGTGTAGGTCTGATCGGTTGGCGCGGTATGGTCGGTTCCGTGCTCATGCAGCGGATGCTGGAAGAGCAGGATTTCGATCTTATTGAGCCGGTGTTTTTCACCACTTCGAACGTTGGTGGCCAAGGGCCGTCCGTGGGCAAAGATATTGCCCCGCTCAAGGACGCCTACAGCATTGAAGAGTTGAAGACCCTCGACGTGATCGTGACCTGTCAGGGTGGCGACTACACCAGTGAAGTCTTCCCTAAACTGCGCGAAGCAGGCTGGCAGGGTTACTGGATCGACGCTGCATCGAGCCTGCGCATGCAGGACGACGCCGTGATCATCCTCGACCCGGTGAACCGCAAGGTCATCGACCAGCAGCTGGATGCCGGCACCAAGAACTACGTCGGCGGCAACTGCACTGTCAGCC
The DNA here is from genome assembly GCF_053456465.1 of Pseudomonas acericola (SeqCode). Taxonomy (NCBI): domain Bacteria; kingdom Pseudomonadati; phylum Pseudomonadota; class Gammaproteobacteria; order Pseudomonadales; family Pseudomonadaceae; genus Pseudomonas; species Pseudomonas acericola (SeqCode). The sequence goes on from NZ_JBRFJB010000001.1 coordinate 951,904, forward strand.
TGATGCTGATGGGCCTGGGTGGCTTGTTCGAAGCCGGCCTGGTGGAGTGGATGAGCGCCATGACTTACCAGGCGGCCTCCGGTGCCGGCGCGCAGAACATGCGTGAGCTGATCAAGCAGATGGGCGCGACCCACGCCGCTGTCGCCGATCAACTGGCCGACCCGGCCAGCGCGATCCTCGACATCGACCGTCGTGTGGCCGAAGCCATGCGCAGCGATGCGTACCCGACCGAAAACTTCGGCGTGCCATTGGCCGGTAGCCTGATCCCGTGGATCGACAAAGAGCTGCCGAACGGCCAGAGCCGCGAAGAGTGGAAAGCGCAGGCCGAGACCAACAAGATCCTCGGTCGCTTCAAGAGCCCGATCCCGGTGGACGGCATCTGCGTGCGCATCGGCGCCATGCGCTGCCACAGCCAGGCGCTGACCATCAAGCTGAACAAGGACGTGCCGATCGCCGATATCGAATCGCTGATCAGCTCGCACAACCCTTGGGTCAAGCTGGTGCCGAACAACCGTGAGATCAGCATGCAGGAGCTGAGCCCGACGAAGGTCACCGGCACCCTGAATGTACCGGTGGGCCGTCTGCGCAAGCTGAACATGGGCAGCCAGTTCCTCGGCGCGTTCACGGTTGGCGACCAACTGCTGTGGGGCGCGGCTGAACCGCTGCGTCGCATGCTGCGGATCTTGCTGGAGCGTTGATCGCTTGAGGCAACCAAGAAACCCGCGTTCTGGTGACAGGCGCGGGTTTTTTGTTGTGCTTTCGGGCGCTATCGCAGGCAAGCCAGCTCCCACACTTGAATGTATTCACATATCCAAAATGTGGGAGCTGGCTTGCCTGCGATGGGGCCATCAGCCCCACCACAAAAACTGGCCCAATTACCCCACCACCCGGTAAAGTGCCGCTCCCCCCGCAATGCCCGAGGCAGCCCCCATGACCCAGACCTTTGAAATCGCCGTGATCGGCGCCACCGGCACCGTCGGTGAAACCCTGGTGCAGATCCTCGAAGAGCTGGATTTCCCGGTGGGCACCCTGTATCTGCTGGCCGGCAACAACTCGGCCGGTGCCTCGGTGCCGTTTCGCGGCAAGAACCTGCGGGTCAAGGAAGTCGACGAGTTCGATTTCAAAAAGGTGCAGCTGGCGTTTTTTGCGGCGGGGCCGGCAGTGACCTTGAGTTTCGCCCCGCGCGCCACGGCGGCTGGTTGTGCGGTGATCGACCTGTCCGGCGCGTTGCCGGCTGAGCAGGCGCCGCCGGTGGTACCGGAAGCGAACGCGCACGTATTGAGCGGCCTGAAAAAGCCTTTCCAGCTCGCCAGCCCAAGCCCGTCTGCCACCAACCTGGCGGTAGTCCTGGCACCGTTGCGTGGCTTGCTGGATATCCAGCGTGTAAGCGTTACCGCCAACCTGGCGGTGTCGGCCCAGGGGCGTGAAGCCGTGAGCGAGTTGGCGCGACAAACCGCCGAGCTGTTGAATGTGCGTCCGTTGGAGCCGAAGTTCTTTGATCGGCAGATGGCCTTCAACCTGTTGGCACAAGTCGGTACGCCAGATGCCAAAGGTCATACAGCATTGGAGAAACGTCTCGTACACGAACTGCGTGCCGTGCTGGAATCTCCTTTACTAAAGATTTCCGCAACTTGCGTTCAAGCCCCGGTGTTTTTTGGCGATAGCCTGACTGTGTCTTTGCAACTGGCCGCGCCGGTCGATCTCGCCGCCGTTAACCGCGCACTCGACGCAGCGCCGGGTGTAGAGCTGGTGGAGGAGGGCGATTACCCAACCGCCGTTGGCGATGCGGTAGGACAAGACGTTGTGTATGTAGGACGGGTTCGCGCTGGAGTGGACGATGCGGCGGAACTAAATCTGTGGCTGACGTCAGATAACGTACGCAAAGGTGCGGCACTGAATGCCGTGCAGCTGGCGCAGTTGTTGATAAAAGACCTTGTGTAAAAGATACTTGGCGGCAATTTGTAGATTGATTCTAACCAGGCGCTATGCTTGGCCCCAAGCAGGAACAGAAGCGCGTCGGTGACCTATCGGCTCGCCATGCCTTATGGCAGCGGTTACCAACCTTCTCGCAGGCCGGGGAGTGTTCAAACAAAGGATGAGGCTATGGTTCAAGTTCGCAAACTGGTGTTAGCAATAGCGGCCGCCTCGGCGCTGTCCTCCGGTATGGCGCAGGCGCTGCAACTGGGGGAAATGACCCTCAAGTCGCAGTTGAACCAGCCGTTGTCGGTGGAAATCGAATTGCTCGATGTCGGCGGCCTCACGGCTTCCGAGATCACGCCGAGCCTGGCTTCGTCCCAGGCGTTTGTGGATGCGGGCGTCGACCGCCAAGCGTTTCTGAATGACCTGGTGTTTACACCGGTGATCAATCCCAGCGGCCGCAGTGTGGTGCGCGTTACCTCCAGCAAGCCGTTGCCTGAATCCTACGTACGTTTCCTGTTGCAGGTGCAGTGGCCCAACGGCCGCTTGATGCGCGACTACAGCGTGCTGCTGGACCCGGCCAAGTTTGAACAGCCGGCCGCAACAGCCCCGGCGCCACGTGTGTCGGCGCCGGCCAGCCCCGCGCCGGTTGCGAGCAAAGCGGCGCAGCACACCACCACTTCCCGCGACACCTTGTGGGAAATTGCCGCGAAGAACCGCAACGGCGGTTCGATCCAGCAGACCATGCTGGCGATCCAGGCGCTTAACCCCGACGCCTTTATCGACGGCAATATCAACCGCCTGAAAACCGGCCAGGTCCTGCGCCTGCCGGACACCGTACAAAGTACTGCGCTAGCGCAACCCCAGGCGATTGCCGAAGTAACGGCGCAAAACGCAGCGTGGCGCCAGGGCCGTCGCGCGGCGACCAACCAGGTCGCCGGCAAGCAGCAACTGGATGCCACCAAGCGCACCCAGGCGGGCAATGCACCGTCGAGCACCAACGCCAAGGACAATCTGAGCCTGGTCTCGGCCGAGTCCGCCAAGAAGGGCGCAAAAGGCAAGGCCGCTGACGGCCGTGCCCTGAGCGACAAACTGGCGATGACCCAGGAAGAACTGGACACCACCCGTCGTGACAACGCCGAGCTGAAAAGCCGTGCGGCGGACCTGCAAAGCCAGCTGGACAAGCTGCAAAAACTGATTCAACTGAAGAACGATCAACTGGCGCGCCTGCAAGCCGAGAAGGGTGATCCCGCAGCAGTGCCTGCGGTAATTCCCGCTCAATTGGCCGCTGCCCCGGCCGCAGCCGCTCCGGCAGCTCCATCTGCACCGGCTGCCACGCCTACACCGGCGGCCCCAGCGCCGGCCCCGGAGTCAATCAAGCCTGAAGCCGCCCCTGCCAGCAACGAAGGCCAGTTCAATGACCTGCTGACCAATCCAGTGGTCCTGGGCGTGGTGGGTGGCGCGGCCGCCCTGGTGGCATTGCTGTTGTTGCTGCTGGTGTTGCGTCATCGCAACGCCCGTCGTGAAGAAGAAAAGCACCTGCGCATGGCCCGTGCCCTGGCCGAAGAGCCGGAGTTCACCTCGAACCTCGACCAGGACCTGCCACCGGACAGCTTCGAAGGCCTGGAAGTGCCTGCGCCGAGCGTCAAGCTGGCGGCAGCTCCAGCGCCGGCTCCAGTGGTTGAGCCGGCCGTCGTGGTGCCGACCGTTGCCTCGGTGCTCGCGCCGTTGGCGGTAGCTGTGGCCCCGGCCAACGCCAATGATGCGTTGGCCCAGGCGCAATCCCTGCTCGATCGTGGCCACCTGAACCAGGCCGCCGATGTGTTGGAGCAAGCGATCAAGCAGGAGCCCAAGCGCAGTGACCTGCGCTTGAAGCTGATGGAAGTCTACGGTCTGCAGAATGATAAGGACGGCTTCGTCACCCAGGAGCGCCAACTGGTGGCCAATGGTGACAACCATGCCCAGGTCGAACAGCTCAAGTCGCGTTTCCCGGCGATGGCCGTGCTGGCAGCGGGCGTGAGCGCCGCAGTGGCCGCCGCGGCCCTGGATGCGCAATACGTCAAGGACCTGCTGGAAGACAAACCCGCCGCGCCGACGCCAGAGCCGGAAGCCTTCGACACTGATTTCGACCTGAGCCTGGATGACCTGGAAGCGGCATCGCCTGCCGAGGTCAATCCTGAAGATGTACTGAGTTTCGAATCCGTGCTGCAGCAACAAGCTGAAGCGAAAGCCAGCCCGGACGACCTGTCGGACTTCGACCTCGACCTGCAATTGGATGCTCCGGCGTCTGCGCAGTCCGATGACGATTTCCTGTCCGGTTTTGAAGAACAGATGCAGGGCGTACCTGGAGTCGAACCACCAACCCTGGCGCCTGCCGCACTGGATGATTTCGAGCTGCCGGAAGACTTCGATCTATCCCTGGCCGATGAGCCAGAAACAGCCGCCAAGCCGGACGCCTTCGCGTCCGAGCTGGACGACGTCAATGCCGAGTTGGACCGTTTGTCCCAGAGCCTGGAGCATCCATCCATCGAGCCGTCCTTTACCGCAGAAGACGCGGCGTTGGGGGGCGATGAGCCGGAATTCGACTTCCTGTCGGGCACCGATGAGGTGGCGACCAAGCTGGATCTGGCCCAGGCCTATATCGACATGGGCGATGCGGATGGCGCGCGGGATATCTTGTCCGAGGTGCTGACCGAAGGTGACGAATCCCAGCGTGGTGAGGCCAAGGAAATGCTCGGCCGCATTTAAAGGGCAGCGATAGTCAACTGGTTGGGCTCGCCCGCCAGTTATCACAGATGCAGCTGAACCTCCGCCATCGCAGGCAAGCCAGCTCCCACAGTTTGATGGGTGCAAACCTGAACTGGCCTGCAAACCCAATCCCCTGTGGGAGCGGGCTTGCCCGCGAAGGCGGCCTGTCAGTCGGCACAAATGCAGCTGGCCCACCGCTATCGCAGGCAAGCCCGCTCCCACATTTGGGCAGCCACCTCTATAATGGCCGCCTTTGCGCAACTCATCAGGCTCTCAGTTCTTGGCAAATATAGATAACGCGGCCGCCGAAATGGCGGCCGCAGGCTTTTACCGCATCGCCCTGGGCGTGGAATACAAAGGTTCGCGCTATCGCGGCTGGCAGCGCCAGGCATCTGGCGTGCTGACGGTGCAGGAAACCCTGGAGAAGGCGCTGTCGAAAGTTGCTGACTCACCGGTGTCGCTGATGTGCGCCGGGCGCACCGATGCCGGCGTGCATGCCTGCGGCCAGGTGGTGCACTTCGACACCCAGGCCGAGCGCACGATGAAGGCGTGGGTGATGGGCGCAAATATCAACTTGCCCCATGACGTCAGTGTCAGTTGGGCCAAGGTCATGCCGGCGCACTTTCATGCGCGCTTCAAGGCCATCGCCCGGCGTTACCGTTATGTGATCTACAACGATCAGATCCGCCCGGCGCACCTCAACGAAGAAATCACCTGGAACCACCGCCCACTGGACGCCGAGCGCATGGCTGAGGCCGCGCAGCATCTGGTCGGCGTGCATGACTTCAGTGCGTTTCGCGCTGGCCAGTGCCAGGCCAAGTCGCCGATCAAGGAAGTCCATCACCTTCGGGTGACGCGCCACGGCAAGATGATCGTGCTGGATATCCGCGCTGGTGCGTTCCTGCACCATATGGTGCGCAACATTGCGGGCGTGCTGATGACCATTGGTACTGGCGAGCGGCCGGTGGAGTGGGCCAAGGAAGTGCTGGAAAGCCGTGTTCGCCGTACAGGCGGTGTAACAGCTCATCCATTTGGCCTGTATCTGGTGGACGTGGAGTATCGCGACGAGTTCGAGCTGCCGGAACGTTTCATCGGGCCACACTTCCTCACAGGTTTCAGCGAACTTGGCGGCTGACGCCCGGAATAGCTTTTGTTACCATCCGGGACTTTCTCGGCCCAACCCTGAGGTTTCCACGACATGCCAGCCGTTCGCAGCAAGATTTGCGGGATTACCCGCATAGAAGACGCGCTGGCGGCAGTCGAGGCGGGGGCGGATGCCATCGGTTTCGTGTTTTATGCCAAGAGCCCGCGCGCGGTGAATGTACTGCAGGCGCGGGCGATCATCGCCGCGTTGCCGCCGTTCGTCACCACTGTGGGGTTGTTCGTCAACGCCAGCCGCTGCGAACTCAACGAAACCCTGGATGCCGTACCGCTGGACATGCTGCAATTCCATGGCGACGAAAGCCCTGACGAATGCGAAAGCTACCAACGTCCGTATATCAAGGCGGTGCGGGTCAAGGCCGGGGACGATATTGCCGCCGCGTGCGCTGCCTATACGGGCGCTCGCGGGATCTTGCTGGACACTTATGTCGAAGGCGTCCCCGGTGGTACGGGCGAGGCGTTTGACTGGACGCTGATTCCCGAAGGGCTGAGCAAGCCGATTATCCTGGCTGGGGGGCTCAACCCCGTGAACGTCGCGGCGGCCATTGAGCAGGTGCGCCCATATGCCGTGGATGTCAGCGGTGGGGTGGAGCAGGGCAAGGGCATCAAGGATCACAGCAAGATTCGCGCATTCATGCAGGCTGTGCGCGGGATGTGACGGCTGGCAGTCTGCCGCCGTCCATAACTACCACTGTGTAAAACAGCCCGGTGCCGCTTGCGGGTGGCCCGGAAATGAAGTGGCAACCCTGCACTGGCAGGTTGTCTGGAAGGCTGAGGATGCATGCGGGAAATGGCTGGTCGAACGTCTGACCCCGTCCAGTATGTGTCATCGCCACATATGAATTTAGCTCAAGGGCATACGCGGGGCTGTGTTCAAGCCACCGGTACTGGAGAAAGAAAGCATGAGCAACTGGTTAGTAGACAAACTGATCCCTTCGATCATGCGTTCCGAGGTGAAGAAAAGCTCGGTTCCTGAAGGTCTGTGGCACAAGTGCCCATCCTGTGACGCGGTGCTGTACCGCCCGGAGCTGGAAAAGACCCTGGACGTTTGCCCCAAGTGCAACCACCACATGCGTATCGGCGCCCGCGCCCGTATCGACATCTTCCTGGATGCCGACGGCCGTGCCGAATTGGGCGCTGACCTGGAGCCGGTTGACCGTCTCAAGTTCCGCGACAGCAAGAAGTACAAGGACCGCCTGACCGGCGCGCAGAAGCAGACCGGCGAGAAAGACGCGCTGATCTCCGTCAGCGGCAAGCTGCTGGGCATGCCCGTTGTGGTCTCGGCGTTCGAGTTCTCCTTCATGGGCGGCTCCATGGGTGCCATCGTCGGTGAGCGTTTTGTGCGCGCTGCCAACTACGCCCTGGAAAACCGTTGCCCGATGATCTGCTTCGCCGCCTCCGGTGGTGCGCGCATGCAGGAAGCGCTGATCTCCCTGATGCAAATGGCCAAGACCTCTGCGGTGCTGGCGCGTCTGCGTGAAGAAGGCATCCCGTTCATCTCCGTACTGACCGACCCAGTCTACGGCGGCGTTTCCGCCAGCCTGGCCATGTTGGGTGACGTAATCGTCGGCGAGCCAAAGGCCTTGATCGGCTTTGCCGGCCCGCGTGTGATCGAGCAGACCGTGCGTGAAAAACTGCCGGAAGGCTTCCAGCGCAGCGAGTTCCTGCTGGAGCACGGCGCAATCGACCTGATCATCCCGCGCGGTGAACTGCGTCCACGCCTGGGCAACCTGCTGGCACAAATGATGGGCCTGCCGACGCCTGTGTACGTCGCGCCCAAAGTTGAACCGATTGTCGTGCCGCCGGTGCCTGCAAACCTATGACCCAACGTACCCTGGGCGAATGGCTCGCCTACCTTGAGCAGTTGCATCCGTCCGCCATCGACATGGGCCTGGAGCGCTCGCAACAGGTAGCGGCCCGCCTCGGGTTGGGCCGGCCGGCGCCGCGCGTGATCACGGTGACCGGTACCAACGGCAAAGGCTCTACCTGTGCCTTTGTCGCCGCGCTGCTGCAGGCCCAAGGCCTGAAAGTCGGCGTGTACAATTCTCCGCACCTGCTGCGTTACAACGAGCGGGTGCAACTCAATGGCGTCGAAGCCACTGATGAGCAGCTCTGCGAAGCCTTCGCGGCACTGGATGCCGGGCGTGGCGAGATTTCCCTGACTTACTTCGAGATGGGCACCCTGGCGGCGTTCTGGCTGTTCGAGCGTGCGCAACTGGACGTGGTCGTGCTGGAAGTCGGCCTGGGCGGTCGCCTGGACACGGTCAACGTGGTGGATGCCGACCTGGCGTTGGTGACCAGCATTGGCGTGGACCATGCTGATTACCTGGGCGATACCCGTGAGTCCGTAGCCTACGAAAAGGCTGGGATCTTCCGTCAGGGCAAGCCTGCGCTGTGTGGTGATATTGATCCACCGCATACTTTGCTGGACAAGGTGCGCGAGCTGGACTGCCCGTTCTACTTGCGGGGCCGTGAATTCAATCTTGAAGTCGGTGAGCAACACTGGCAATGGCGCGGGCGTGATGCGCGTGGCCAGATTGTGGAGTTGCGCGACCTGTCGTTGCTGAACCTGCCGATGGAAAACGCCGCACTCGCTTTGCAGGCCTACCTGTTGCTGGATCTGCCGTGGGATGCCGGGCAGATTGCGGCGACCTTGCAGGCCACTCGGGTGGTAGGGCGCCTGGATCGCCGTGCGTTCGAGTGGGAAGGCAAGCGCCTGAACCTGCTGCTGGATGTGGGGCATAACCCGCATGCGGCTGAATACCTGGCGCGGCGCCTGTCGCGTACGCCGCCGGTCGGTCGTCGCCTTGCGGTATTCGGCTTGCTGGCCGATAAGGATCTGGAGGGCGTGGTTGCGCCGTTGCTGGGCAGTGTCCAGGCTTGGGCGGTCGCGCCGCTGGATTCGCCGCGTAGCCGTCCGGCTGTTGAACTGGCGGCGGCGTTGCAGAACCTTGGTGCGTCCGTGGCGTCGTATGCAAGCGTCACCGCCGCCCTTGAGGCGCAGTGCGCCGTTGCCACGCCTGACGACGAAATTCTGTTGTTCGGGTCATTTTATTGTGTTGCCGAGGCGCTTGAGTGGTTGGCCCGGCGCTCCACGGAGGAAGCTGCACATGGCATTACTGGATAGCGCATACAAGCAGCGAATGGTTGGAGCCCTGGTTCTGGTGGCGTTAGCGGTGATTTTCCTGCCGATGCTGTTTTCCCGCCAGGATGAGCAACGCCAAGTCGTGGTTGAAGCGCCCGCTGCGCCGCAGGTGCCTGTGGTGCCTCAGGTGCAGGTAGAACCGGTGGTGGTGCCAGAGCCGCAGGCCTTGCCTGAGGAAGAACCGGTGCCGACCGATGCTGAAGTCGCCGCGCAAACCGCACCGTCGATGCCGGTGCAGCCAAGCGTGCCGGTGGTCAAGCCAGCGCCGGCGCCTGTCGTGGCGGCCAAACCTGCCGCTCCGGCACCTGCGCCCAAGCCTGTAGTGCCGCAACCCGCCGCGCCGGGCAAGCCGGATGTGGGGCAGAGCCGTATCGATCCGAATGGCCTGCCGATCAGTTGGTCGATCCAGCTCGCCAGCCTGGCCAATCGCGAGAGCGCCGACGCCTTGCAGAAAAAGCTGCGTGCTCAGGGCTACAACGCCTACATCCGCAGTGCCGACGGCAAGAACCGAGTGTTTATCGGGCCGCTGATCGAGCGCGCCGAGGCGGATCGCCTGCGTGATTTGCTGGGGCGCCAGCAGAACCTCAATGGTTTTGTGGTGCGTTTCCAGCCTGAGCGCGGTTGATCAGCGCCAGTTATTGGGTGAAATGCAGGCCAAGTGTGGGAGCTGGCTTGCCTGCGATAGCGGTAGGGCAGTCAACAGTGATGTTGAATGTACCGGCCTCATCGCAGGCAAGCCAGCTCCCACATTGTTTTTGGGGTGGGGTTGAAATGGCATCAATCCATCACAAACTACTGATTTGCAAAGCAGCCGTAATCACCGCTTACCGATAGCCCAGCGCTCTGCTAAAATGCGCCGCCTTATCTGTCTGTAGGCTGCACTGTGCCATTTACCTGGGTTGATTGGGCGATCGTTGCAATCGTCGCCATCTCCGCTTTGATCAGTCTAAGCCGCGGCTTCGTAAAAGAAGCTCTATCGTTGCTGACCTGGATCATCGCAGGAGTCGTAGCCTGGATGTTCGGTGGCTCACTGGCGGTTTACCTGGCCGGATATATCGAGACACCTTCGGCTCGCGTCATCGCGGGCTGCGCCATCATGTTCATCGCCACGCTGCTGGTGGGAGCAATGGTCAATTATCTTATTGGCGAGTTGATACGTGTCACCGGCCTCTCCGGGACCGATCGATTTCTCGGCATGGCCTTTGGCGCCGCGCGCGGCGCGTTGCTGGTGGTTGTGGCGGTCGGGCTATTGAGCCTGGGGCCAGTACAGCAGGATTCGTGGTGGCAGGAGTCGGTACTCGTGCCAAAATTTCTATTAGTTGCCGATTGGTCCAAGAACCTCATTTTGGGGTGGAGCAGTCAGTGGCTGGCCAGCGGAATCAGCGTACCCGCTGATCTTCCGTTCAAGGAACACCTCTTGCCGGCCAAAACGCCGCAGTAAGCTGTGTTCAGTCAAGATTCATTAAGTAGGGGTTGCGTCGCATGTGTGGCATCGTCGGTATCGTCGGTAAGTCGAACGTCAATCAGGCGCTGTATGACGCGCTAACCGTCCTCCAGCACCGCGGCCAGGACGCTGCCGGTATTGTGACCAGCCACGACGGCCGGTTATTCCTGCGCAAGGACAATGGCCTGGTACGTGACGTGTTCCATCAGCGTCACATGCAGCGCCTCGTCGGGCACATGGGCATTGGCCATGTGCGTTACCCGACTGCCGGTAGCTCGACTTCGGCCGAAGCTCAACCGTTTTACGTCAACTCGCCTTACGGCATCACCCTGGCGCATAACGGCAACCTGACCAACGTTGAACAGCTGGCCAAGGAGATTTACGAATCTGACCTGCGCCACGTCAACACCAGCTCCGACTCGGAAGTGCTGCTCAACGTGTTCGCTCACGAGCTGGCCCAGCGCGGCAAGCTGCAGCCGACCGAAGAAGACGTGTTCGCTGCCGTTACTGACGTGCACAACCGTTGTGTCGGTGGCTATGCCGTCGTAGCCATGGTGACCGGCTACGGCATCGTCGGTTTCCGTGACCCGCACGGCATTCGCCCGATCGTGTTCGGCCAGCGTCACACCGACGAAGGCGTCGAGTACATGATCGCTTCCGAGAGCGTCTCGCTGGACGTGCTGGGCTTCACCCTGATCCGCGACCTCGCGCCGGGCGAAGCGGTGTACATCACCGAAGACGGCAAGCTGCATACCCGTCAGTGCGCTGTAGCGCCGAAACTCACCCCGTGCATTTTCGAACACGTCTACCTGGCGCGCCCGGATTCGATCATCGACGGCGTTTCGGTGTACAAGGCGCGCCTGCGCATGGGCGAGAAGCTGGCCGAGAAGATCCTGCGCGAGCGTCCTGAGCACGACATCGACGTGGTGATCCCGATCCCGGACACCAGCCGTACCGCTGCGCTGGAACTGGCCAACCACCTGGGCGTGAAGTTCCGCGAAGGCTTCGTGAAGAACCGCTACATCGGCCGTACCTTCATCATGCCGGGCCAGGCAGCGCGCAAGAAGTCGGTGCGCCAGAAGCTCAACGCCATCGAGTTGGAATTCCGCGGCAAGAACGTGATGCTGGTAGACGACTCCATCGTGCGCGGCACCACGTGCAAGCAGATCATCCAGATGGCCCGCGAAGCCGGTGCGAAGAACGTGTACTTCTGTTCCGCAGCCCCAGCTGTGCGTTACCCGAACGTGTACGGCATCGACATGCCGAGCGCCCATGAGCTGATCGCCCACAATCGCACGACCCAGGACGTTGCCGACCTGATCGGCGCCGATTGGCTGATCTATCAGGATCTGCCAGACCTGATCGAAGCAGTCGGTGGTGGCAAGATCAAGATCGAGCAGTTCGACTGCGCCGTGTTCGACGGCAAGTACGTGACCGGTGATGTCGATGAGGCCTACCTGAACAAGATCGAGCAGGCGCGTAACGACTCGTCGAAGATCAAGACCCAGGCGGTCAGCGCGATCATCGATCTGTACAACAACTGAGTAGACACCGGCCCTGAGGGGCCGGTTTTGTATCTTAAATAAAGAATTGAGTAAGGAGTGGCAGCATGAGTCAGGAATGGGATGCCGGTCGGTTGGATAGCGACCTCGATGGCGTAGCTTTCGATACCCTGGCTGTGCGCGCCGGTCAGCACCGCACGCCGGAAGGTGAGCACGGTGATCCGATGTTCTTCACTTCCAGTTATGTATTCCGCACCGCCGGTGATGCCGCTGCACGCTTTGCGGGCGAAGTGCCGGGCAACGTTTATTCGCGCTACACCAATCCGACCGTGCGCGCGTTCGAAGAGCGCATCGCGGCCCTGGAAGGCGCTGAGCAGGCGGTAGCGACGGCGACCGGCATGGCGGCGATCCTGGCGGTGGTGATGAGCCTTTGCAGTGCAGGCGACCACGTGTTGGTGTCGCGCAGTGTGTTCGGCTCGACCATCAGCCTGTTCGAGAAGTATTTCAAGCGCTTCGGTATCGAAGTGGACTACGTGCCGCTTGCGGATCTTTCCGGCTGGGACGCAGCAATCAAGGCCAATACCAAGCTGTTGTTCGTCGAGTCGCCGTCCAACCCGTTGGCGGAGTTGGTGGATATCGCGGCGTTGTCCGAAGTGGCTCACGCCAAGGGCGCGATGCTGGTGGTGGATAACTGCTTCTGCACGCCGGCGTTGCAGCAGCCGCTGAAGTTGGGTGCGGATATTGTCGTGCACTCGGCCACCAAGTTCATCGACGGCCAGGGCCGTTGCATGGGGGGCGTGGTGGCGGGTCGCGGCGAGCAGATGAAGGAAATCGTCGGCTTCCTGCGCACCGCGGGCCCGACTTTGAGCCCGTTCAACGCCTGGATCTTCCTCAAAGGCCTGGAAACCCTCAGCCTGCGCATGAAAGCCCATTGCGCCAATGCGCAGGCACTGGCCGAGTGGCTGGAGCAGCAGGACGGTATCGAGAAGGTGCACTACGCCGGCCTCAAGAGCCACCCGCAACACGAGTTGGCCCAGCGCCAGCAGCGTGGTTTCGGTGCGGTGGTGAGCTTTGAAGTGAAGGGTGGCAAAGACGGCGCCTGGCGCTTTATCGATGCTACGCGCCTGATCTCCATCACTGCCAACCTGGGCGACAGCAAGACCACCATCACCCACCCGAGCACCACGTCTCACGGGCGCCTGGCGCCGCAAGAGCGTGAAGCGGCGGGCATTCGTGACAGCCTGATCCGCATCGCGGTAGGTCTGGAAGATGTGGCTGACTTGCAGGCTGACCTGGCTCGCGGGCTGGCGGCCTTGTGATCGAGTGGTCCCAGGAGGGCGCGGCGGCCACTAACGGGCGCGTTGCGTTGGTGACGGGGGCTGCCCGTGGTATTGGGCTTGGGATCGCTGCCTGGTTGATCAGTGAAGGCTGGCAGGTGGTGTTGGCTGACCTGGACCGTGATCGCGGTTCCAAGGTGTCCAAGGTGCTGGGGGAAAATGCCTGGTTTATCACCATGGATGTTGCCGATGAGAAGCAGGTCGCCCAGGGCGTTGCCGAGGTGCTTGGGCAATTTGGTCGCCTGGATGCCTTGGTGTGCAATGCGGCGGTGGCAGATCCGCGCAATATCACTCTGGAAAGCCTCGACCTGGCCTACTGGAATCGTGTGCTTGCGGTGAACCTCAGTGGGCCGATGTTGTTGGCCAAGCATTGTGCGCCGTACCTGCGCGCCCATGGCGGCGCCATCGTTAACCTCGCATCGACCCGCGCTCGTCAGTCCGAGCCGGACACCGAGGCCTATGCGGCGAGCAAGGGTGGCCTGCTGGCGCTCACTCACGCGCTGGCCATGAGCCTTGGCCCGGAAGTGCGGGTCAACGCTGTAAGCCCTGGTTGGATCGACGCGCGCGATCCTGCTGCGCGGCGTGCCGAGCCGTTGACCGACGTGGATCACGCCCAGCATCCTGCGGGCAGGGTCGGCACGGTGGAGGATGTGGCGGCAATGGTGGCGTGGTTGCTGTCGCGTCAGGCCGGGTTTGTCACCGGGCAAGAGTTTGTCGTGGACGGTGGCATGAGCAAGAAGATGATTTACAGCGAGTAGGGCAGGTGGCTGTCTTGAAGTAATTTTGTCTTTTTCAGAAAAACTTCAAGCGGGCTATTGACTTAGGTCCGTTACCTGCGTAAATTTCGCGGCCTCAACGAAGCAAAGGGTGATTAGCTCAGCTGGGAGAGCATCTGCCTTACAAGCAGAGGGTCGGCGGTTCGATCCCGTCATCACCCACCACTTCTTGAGAGTTTTGCCTTAGGGCAAGACGCAACGTTAAAGGTTGCACCGACGCGCAGCGGTAGTTCAGTCGGTTAGAATACCGGCCTGTCACGCCGGGGGTCGCGGGTTCGAGTCCCGTCCGCTGCGCCATATTTTCCAGGTCTGACTTGTCAGGCCTGAGATTGAACAGCCAAGGCTGATCGATCAGACGTTAAAAAGACGGTTGAGGGTTTACGCTCAGCCGGTCAAGCGATACGCAGCGGTAGTTCAGTCGGTTAGAATACCGGCCTGTCACGCCGGGGGTCGCGGGTTCGAGTCCCGTCCGCTGCGCCATATCTGCTCCAAGGCCCACTGAACGCCTTGAAGCACAAAGAAAGCCTTTGGCTGCTTTGATCCGATAGCAAAGACCCTGGTCGAAAGACCGGGGTTTTTTGTGTCTGCGATTTGGTCCAGTGACCACCCTGGTCAAGAATGTGGGAGTGGGCTTGCCCGCGAATGCGGTGTGTCAGTCGCCAGATTTATTGACCGATCCACCGCTTTCGCGAGCAAGCCCGCTCCCACACAAGCGCGCTCCAATAGTTGGATTGGGTCAGAACCCCAACTTATCTCGCAGCCCGTAATACCAAGCCCCCAATGCCGCAAACGGCGTACGCAACAATTGCCCGCCCGGGAACGGGTAGTGCGGCAGGTCGGCAAACGCGTCAAAACGCTCTGCCTGGCCTCGCAGCGCCTCCGCCAGTACCTTGCCCGCCAAGTGCGTGTACGTCACGCCATGGCCGCTACAGCCCTGGGAGTAGTAGATGTTGTCGCCCAGGCGGCCTACCTGTGGCAAGCGCGACAGAGTCAGCAGGAAATTGCCGGTCCAGGCGTAGTCGATCTTCACGTCCTTAAGCTGTGGGAATGCCTTGAGCATTTTCGGGCGGATGATTGCTTCGATGTTCGCCGGGTCGCGCGCGCCATACACCACGCCACCGCCGAAGATCAGGCGCTTGTCGCTGGTGAGGCGGTAGTAGTCGAGCAGGTAGTTGCAGTCTTCGACGCAGTAGTCCTGCGGAAGCAGCGTCTTTGCCAGATCGTCGCCCAAGGGGGCGGTGGTGATCACTTGTGTGCCGCAGGGCATCGACTTGGCCGCCAGCTCCGGTACCAGGTTCCCCAGGTAGGCGTTGCCGGCAACGATGATGAACTTGGCCCTGACCTTGCCCTCGGCGGTGTGCACCACCGGATTGGCGCCACGCTCGATACGCAGCGCCGCCGATTGCTCGTAGATCGTGCCGCCCAGGGACTCCACCGCCGCCGCTTCGCCCAATGCCAGGTTGAGTGGGTGAATGTGGCCGCCGCTCATGTCCAGCAGGCCGCCCACATAGTTGTCACACGCCACGACTTCGCGGATGCGGCGCTCGTCCAGCAGTTCCAGCTGCGTGTGGCCGTATCGCTCCCATAGGCGCTTCTGCGACTCCAGGTGGCCCATGTGCTTGCTGTTGAGTGCGGCGAACACGCCGCCGTCCTTCAGGTCGCACTGGATCTGATATTTGGCAACCCGTTCGCGAATGATCCGGCCACCCTCG
Source organism: Pseudomonas acericola (SeqCode) (assembly GCF_053456465.1). Lineage (NCBI taxonomy): Bacteria > Pseudomonadati > Pseudomonadota > Gammaproteobacteria > Pseudomonadales > Pseudomonadaceae > Pseudomonas > Pseudomonas acericola (SeqCode). The sequence continues at coordinate 967,646 of NZ_JBRFJB010000001.1, forward strand.
AAGGCCATCTGTCCGAGCAGTTGTGCCTGCTGGGGGCCGACGCTGCGTTCGATCACATCAATATCACGGCTGTAGCTGTTGACGATCTGCCCGCCATTACGGCCCGACGCGCCGAACCCTACCTTGGCAGCTTCCAGCACCGTCACGCGAAAACCGTTCTCCAGCAGGAACAGCGCGCTTGAGAGGCCGGTATAGCCAGCGCCAATCACGCACACATCGGTTTCGACATCACCTTGCAGCACTGGGCGGGGCGGGACCGCATTCGCGGACGCGGCGTAATACGACTGGGGGTAGGGGGTGTTCGCCATCCTGGAACCTCTGTTTTATATTTTTTACGAGTGCCCCGATCCTACCTGAGTTGAAAATTGCCTGCCAGCCACCCGAAAACCGTGGGTATGCCCGGTGCAAATAAATAATTCGCATATTCATAGGGTTAGCTGCAAAAAAGATGTTGACACCCCTTCGGAATTCCGTAGAATGCCGCCTCACAGCAGGCACGTAGCTCAGTTGGTTAGAGCACCACCTTGACATGGTGGGGGTCGTTGGTTCGAGTCCAATCGCGCCTACCAAACAAAATCCGCTCTGCTGGGCGGTCTAGAAAGGCTCACCGAAAGGTGGGCCTTTTTTTGTTGTCTGGAATTTGCAAATGGCTGCAGGTGCTTTGCCTGCAACCAGGTACGAAGCATTGAGCGCGCCTATTGCGACAGATCAAGGCGCATCACAGTCATCCCGATTTCGGCCATGTCAGTGCTGAACGGTACTTCTCCGAGTGTTCTGAATCCAAAGTGCTCGTAGAAGCGCTGTGCATCAGAATTGCTCTTCAGCACGTCCAGCCAAATGGAGCCTTGATTGCGATCTTGTGCGGCGTCATGAATGAACTGGAGAAGCTGCTTGCCGCAGCCTTTACCAGCCTGAGACTTGAGGAAGTAAATTTTCTGCAACTCCGCACCCACCTGAGTTGATAGCGGGATCCGTTTCGCCCAGTTTACTTTTGAGTAGCCTACTGCGCGGTTTTGCTCATCGAATGCGATTAGCCAACAGTGTTGGGCGGGGGATTCGATTGATTTTTCCAGCGCGTGGACTGAGAAGTCCTCGTCGAGGAAGTTCTGGATTCCGGCGGTGGTCCAGATCTGCGAAAAGTGTTCTTTGTAAGTGCGTATGCCTATCTCGCGAAGCGTGTGCAGGTCTTCGATGGTCGCCTGCCTGATAGTGATCAATCTCTCTTTCCTACTCTGCGATGGGTTCGGGCCGGGGCGTGTGAGCGAGGCCGTCTGTCAGGCTGGATCGCGCGCGACAGTGCTTCTCGCAAGGCTGACCGCCGCGGTAATGGCCGCCCGGGCCTGTGGGCTGTTTTTCCAGCAGGTCGAACCTACAGCGGCCGAGGCTTGCGCCAGAATGTCACTGACATTCGATGCTCCGAGCGCGGCCAGGGATTCGATGCCCATTTGTTCAAGTCGAGCAATCACGGTCGGCCCTACGCCCTTGAGCGCAAGCAGCAGAGCCCTTTCTTCCGGTGAAAACGGCATCCACAAAATCCTTTTTTGGGCGTCGGCGTTGGGAATATCCTGGGCAAACGGGGGTAGAGTCGCAACGACTCCTGCGGGGAATCTATCTAGCCAGGGCGTATTGATCAATCAGCAGAAAAGCTGAGCCACCGATAGCAGGCAGATGATTTGTACAACCATCTGGCAGCGGATCTCACCATTTGTTGTCGCCATACCCATTTGTCCGGCGTACATAGTGGACTTCCTCTTCGTCAGCGAAGCGATGCACAGAGATGCGCTATCGCACAAATGAGTATAGGTGCTGTGTGAGATTCTTCATTGTTAAGCCGACCAGGCGCGACGAGCTGTCTCTGGGTCAACCAAGTGGTTGGCCCTTTTTTCATTGATGAAGCCATACTGAGCGACGTTTTCGTCTCATGCAGGAGGTCGCAATGGAAGTGTCGTTCAACGTATCCGAACAGGAGCGCGAGGCAATCCTCAAGCCGCTGCGCGCTTACAACCTCAGCATTACCGGGGAAATTCCTTTCGAAACCGTCGGGATTTTACTGCGTGATCCCGACAGCCAAGAAGTTGTTGGCGGGCTCTACGGGAAGATTTCCTACGGCTGGCTGTTCGTTGAGTTGTTGAGTGTCCCGGATCAGATGCGCACCCAGGGTACGGGCACGCGGCTGATGCGTACGGCTGAGGATTTGGCGCGCCAAAGAGGTTGCGTTGGGATATGGCTGGATACCTTCAGCTTTCAGGCGCCCGGGTTTTACCGAAAACTGGGTTTCAGCGAGTTCGGTCACGTTGCCGACTACCCGCCGGGTCATCAGCGCTTCTTTTTTCAGAAGCGTTTCGCGTAGAACCCTAGGCGCTGATGACCGCCAACCGGCTTCAGCGCGCGCTCCAAACACTCACAAAATTTATTGATTTGCAGCAACAATTTTTCTTGTTGGACACCTCCCGCCCCAGGCAGCAAAGTTGCCGCCACTGACGCTCGACCTTCCGGGTCAACAATAAAAAACCGAGCCGACTGCACGCCACTTCTTGCTGTGAACCCTTTGTTCACATCCTGCTGTAATGGCGCCGCAGCGCGCATTTAAGGACTTCATCGTCATGCAAACTGTTGTGAACCTATGGCCGCTGATCGGCGTACTTGTCATCGTGGTTGGCTTTGTCTTGCGCTTCAATCCGCTGTTGGTGGTCACCGCTGCCGCCATCGCCACCGGGCTTGCTGCCCACTTCCCGTTGGAAAAGATCCTCGCCACCATGGGTGATGGTTTCCTTCAGACTCGCGCCTTGCAATTGATCCTTCTGTTACCCCTGGCCGTCATCGGTTTGCTGGAGCGCCATGGTTTGCGCCTGCATGCGCAGAACTGGATCGCACGGTTTGAGCGTGCGACGGTTGGGCGTCTGTTGATCATCTACCTGTTTGTGCGTGAATCCACGGCGGCCATGGGCTTGACCAGCCTGGGCGGGCATCCGCAGATGGTGCGTCCGCTGTTGGCGCCGATGGCCGAAGGTGCGGCGGAAAAGCGCTACGGCAAGTTGCCGGATAAGGTGCGGCACAAGGTGCTGGCGATGTGTGCGGCGACGGACAACGTTGGGTTGTTTTTCGGTGAAGACATTTTTGTCGCCTTTGGCGCGATTGCACTGATGCACACCTTCCTGCTCGGCTCGGGCATTGATGTGGAGCCGCTGCACATTGCGGTGTGGGGCATTCCCACGGCGATCTGTGCCTTTATCGTTCACGCAATCCGCTTGCATCGGTTTGACCGCAGGCTCACCCGCGAGCTGACGCCGACCGTGATGTCTGTGGGGGCCGTGCAATGATTATCTCCATTCAATATCTGTACTGGTTGGCCGGTGTGCTACTGCTGATCACCGCAGGCATGATCGTGTTGGACCGCAGCCATCCTAAACGGTGGTCCAGCGCGCTGTTCTGGCTGCTGTTTGCCATTCCGTTCCTCGTTGGGGAGCGCTTGCCGTCGGTGGTCATCGGTGCAGGTGTGGTGGTGATGGCATTGATCGCCGGCATGGGCGGCGTTGGCCGTGGCCAGCATGCCGAACTGCATGACAAGGCTTCCCGCGCCAGCGCCGGTCGCTTGGGGCACAAGCTGTTTATCCCAGCGCTAGCCATTCCCCTGACCACGGTGATTGGTTCGGTACTGCTCAAGCACACCGAGATTGCCGGCGTGCCGCTGCTGGACCCTAAAAACACCACCTTTGTGTCCCTCGGCATCGGTTGCCTGATCGCCCTCGGCCTGGCCTGTTGGCTGACTCGCGATACACCGGTGCAGGCCCTGCGCGAATCCCGGCGCCTCACAGAAGCCCTGGGCTGGGCCATGGTGCTCCCGCAAATGTTGGCGATGCTCGGGTTGTTGTTTAATGAGGCGGGGGTCGGTACGGCCGTCGCTCACGTCACCACCACCTATATCAACCTGGATTACAAGTTGGTGGCGGTGATGGTCTACGTACTGGGCATGGCGTTGTTTACGGTGATCATGGGTAACGGTTTTGCGGCCTTCCCGGTGATGACCGGCGGTGTCGGCGTGCCGGTATTGGTGGGGATCTACGGTGGCAACCCGGCGGTGATGGCGGCCATTGGCATGTTCTCTGGCTACTGCGGCACATTGATGACACCTATGGCGGCGAACTTCAATATCGTGCCGGCAGCGCTGCTGGAACTGCCGGACAAGAACGCTGTGATCAAGGCGCAGTTACCCACGGCGCTGATGATGTTGGTGGTCAATATCGTCCTGCTTTACCTGCTGATGTGAGATCAAGATGCAAACGATACTGCTGACGGGGTTTGAGCCTTTCGATCAAGACCTGGTGAATCCGTCCTGGGAGGCGGTACGCCAACTGGACGGCATGCAACTGGGCGACGATGTGCAGATTGTTGCGCGCCGGTTGCCTTGCGCGTTTGCCACGGCGGGTGAGTACCTGACCCAATTTATCGCTGAACTGTCCCCGGTGATGGTCATTGCCACTGGCCTCGGCCCGGGGCGCAGTGATATTTCCATCGAGCGGGTGGCGATCAACGTTAACGATGCGCGCATCCCCGATAACTTGGGCGCGCAACCGATCGACACTGCGGTGGTTGTGGGTGGTCCCGCAGCGTACTTCACCACGCTGCCGATCAAGGCGATGGTCAAGGCCGTGCGCGAGGCAGGGGTCGCGGCCTCGGTTTCGCAGACCGCAGGTACGTTTGTATGTAACCAGGTGTTTTATCGGTTGCAGCACCTGCTGGCGGGGACAGCTGTGCGCAGTGGGTTTATTCATGTGCCCGCCTTGCCGGAGCAGGTCGTTGGATCGGGTCAACCTTCGATGGCTTTGGCGATGCTTGTTGAAGGCTTGCAGGTTGCAGTACGGACGGCGTGGCGTACGCCCATGGATGTTGTGGAGGGCGGCGGACAGGTCAGTTGACCCGTCCGATTCGCCTTAGCTGGAGTGCAATCGGATCACTCCGAAGGCGATAGCGCATGCAAGGCCGGCCATTGCGAGCGTGGTGGCGACGAAGCATTTGATGATGTTCATCTCCGTCGTCGCCAGGTCTGCCCGGGTGGCGAAGTGTTTTTCAATGGAGTCTGCCTTGCTCGAAACGGTTAATAGCTTCTCTTTCATTTCTGTTAACCCCTTTTCCAGTAAGCCCAAGCGTTTTTCCAGGCCGGAACCTCCGTCGCTACCTCCAGCAGTTCTGCCTTGGGCTGGGGTATTCAGAGTATTCGCGGCACTGAGTTGATGTTGTCTTTTTTCCACTGCGTGACGTCCGTTTCAAACAATGTGAGTGAGTGCCTCGGAGCAAAGAATAGTAGGAGTGCGGGCCAGTAGGGGGCGGCAAATTTTTGCAAAATAACACCGTGGCTCTGGCCTGTGGTTTCCAGTCCCCCTGCTCGGTGAGCAGCCAGCGTTTACAAGCATCGATGGCATCCGTAGATTGCGTCGGGCCGATTATTTGTTACCGCCCATGAGGAAGCCACGCAGTGTCCATCCCAGCTGCTCAACATTACCGCGCCTTTCTGTTCGATATGGACGGGACCCTGCTCAATTCCATCGCCGCTGCCGAGCGGGTGTGGAGCATTTGGGCGCAACGCCATGACCTGGACGTAGCGGCGTTCCTGGCCACCATCCACGGCGCACGCGCGATTGATACGATCACGCGCCAGGCATTGCCCGGTGTCGATCCAGAGGCCGAGGCGCAGTGGATCACCGAAGCCGAGATCAATGATGTCGAAGGTGTTATCGCGATACCTGGCGCCGCGGCATTCCTGAACGACTTGCCGGGCGATCAATGGGCGTTGGTTACCTCTGCCCCTCGGGCACTGGCGTTGCGTCGTCTGCAGGCTGCGGGAATTACTCCGCCTGCTGTGTTGGTGACAGCCGAAGATGTCGCCACCGGCAAACCTGACCCCGCTTGTTACCTTTTGGGGGCGCAGCGACTGGGCGTGCCGGTTGAGGAGTGCCTGGTGTTCGAGGATGCGACAGTGGGCATTCGGGCGGGCGAGGCTGCGGGTGCGGATGTGATGGTCGTGACCTCGACGCACCTCGAGCCCATGGTGACGAAGCATCCGTCGATAAACGGATACGAAAAACTACAGGCCCGGCGTAGTGCCGACGGCTTGCTGTATGTGGAGGGAAGGGACGAATGATGCGAAGGGCATCAACTTGCCGCTTTGCGTCGCAGCTGTTGAGTCGCGCTGCGGCACAACCTACGCCGGACGGCCGCCTGGATGGGCTTGAGGCAGAACGCAAACAGATAGGCGCACAGGAATAAGCCAAGCTCCAGCCACGAACGGGTTTCAGGGCTGGCGGCGTGTTCGGCTCCCAGGCTCAGGCCAAATTCCAGCCCTGCGAAGGCAAGCCCGATCAGCAGGGCGATTATCCAGGCACGAATGGCGAAGGGTTGTGTTGCTGTGCGCCTCATCGACGTGCTCCTGACTGCACTCTGATGGCGGGAAAGGGTCAGGAGATTCGGCTATGAGTTGGCCCACAAGTTCCAGGCACCGATATAGTTTCATCTTTGCGGGGATGAACGGCCGAGGCATTCGAACTCACGGAAAACCTAAGCAGGGCTCGGGGTTTTCGCCAGCCGTTACAGTGAACGAAAAGGCTGGCTACTGGGTGTGCTTCAAGGCGTCTGGTTTTTGTCTGGAGCAGTCAGCCCAGCCTGGATGCGTTGGTAAATCTCCTCGCGATGCACGGCAACGTCCTTTGGTGCGTTGATGCCGATTCGTACTTGCTGGCCGCTAACGCCCAGGATGGTGATCGTGATGTCATCACCGATGTTTATGCTTTCACCGACTTTGCGGGTGAGTATAAGCATGGACTTCTCCTTGATTACTTTTAAGGACACATGTTTCAGACAGGGCAGGTGTCGGATGTGTGTAGCTTACTGCTAAGCGCTTCCCTGTGACTGCCTCTTTTAGGACGCATAGAGGCGACATTAATTCCCATGGCGGCATCATACAGGTCTGCGATACATGATTCGCATTGTTTAAGCCAACGTTTATGACGGCCAGAATAGACAGTGAATGATAAAGTTGCCTCTTTATCCTTTAAAGGAGCAGGGCAGTGCGTAAAGTAGCGATGGCAATTGCGGTGTTGGCATTGGCCGGTTGCGGTGAAGGCAAGCGTGTCGATGCCCCCAAGGCCAAGCCTGCCGTGACCGAAAGCCAGCCACAAACCGGTACGATTGCCGCCCAGGAGTGGGATGTGCGCGTAGGCCCGCCGGACCACAAGTTGCAGGCCATTACCGACCTGACAGCGTGGTTGCTGGAACATGGTTTCAATTTTTACATCGCGAAGGTCGACGGTAAGGACGAGGTGTTTCTAGGGCCTTTCGCAAGCAAGGCCGAGGCTGAGGCCAAACAGACATTGCTTAACGAGAAGATGGCCCGCGCCAAGAAAACCGATACAGAGTCACAGGTTGTCGAGCACCAGGCTGCGCAATAAGGGCTGGTTGGGCGGGAGTCCCGCCCACGTTCAACCGCAGGCCTTGAGGTTTACCGGGCCGACAAATTCATTGCCGCGCCCCATCACGCAGGCTACGGTCTGATTGCGCTGGCGCTCCCAGGTTTGCACCGGGTAGGTCTTGTTCCAGGCTTCGTACAACTGACGATCCTGTTTCGACAGGCGCAAACCGTATTGCTTGCTCATGTAGAAATAAGTGCGCGCAATCATCCCGCGAACGGACGGGCGCGGCATGACTTTCTTGGCCTTGAAGTCCACCTGGGTCAGGCATGATCCGTACTGCCCGCGTTGCACGGGCAGCCAACCAAAACTGAAGTTGTTACGGTCCCCGTTGACCTCGCCGATGCTGGGCACCAGATTGTGCAGGTCGGCTTCGGCGCGCTTGAATGCATCGTCATGGCGCGTGCAGTTTTTGCGCCCACCTTGTTGCCAGCATTGGCGCTGATGCCCGATCTGCCAGGCTGGGACAATATGCTCCCACTCGATACGTGCAGCGCGGCTGGCATTTTTGCGTGGGATGTAGCCGCAGGCTTTCAGGTCCACGCGGTTGCCCGTGTATTTGCAACCGCAATAAAACTCGGTGGATTGTGGCGCGTAGAGCGTCCAGGCGACTTTCTTGGCTTCGCTGAACGTGCGAGGCGCTTGCGCGTGGGCGGTGATGGAAAAAAACAAGCAACACATAGCAATAAAGCGGGCACTCATTGAATCAATCTTCCTTCGGCACAACCCAGAAAATCTGCACGCCGCCATCATCCCGGTATGCGAGGGTGACGTTGTCGTTCTCTGCGATTTCCTCCAGCAGGCGCTGCCACTCATCCTCGGGTTCATCCGGCAGGCGGAAGATCAAGGCTGCCTTGGCTTTCTGGGCATTGGTCGAATTGATGATCTTTTGCACACGAATGGCCAGGCGTTCGTAAGCGCCAGGTGGTGTTTGTGCTGCGGAAGAGGACTTTGCCACGGGGAACTCCTTAGATAAGCTGTACGTGCATACAGTATTTAACTGCGAGCAATTTCGCAACTGCTTAAACTTCAGGAAGTTCGTCTGATACCGACTTGGGCGGTTTGGTGTAGGAAGGGGCGGTGCTAATGGTGGGCATTTGCGAGGGGAGGCAGGGGCGGGTAGGCCGCCCCTGCCGGGGTGTCACCAGGAATCAGTATTCCCAGAACATCCGTTGCAGCTCTTTGCTGTCTTGGGTCTTGGTCAGGGCGACCATCGCGAGGATGCGGGCTTTTTGCGGGTTCAGGTCATGAGCAACCACCCAGTCGTATTTGTCGTCAGGTTGTTCGGCGTTGCGCAGAACGAAACCGCCAGCATTTACGTGGGAAGAACGAATGATCTGCACGCCTTGTTTACGCAGCTCTTGCAGGGCAGGGACAACCTTGGACGACACCGAGCCATTGCCGGTGCCGGCATGGATGATGGCTTTGGCGCCAGCCTGGGCCAGGGCCTTGTAGGCCGTGTCGCTCACGTTGCCGTAACCGTAGGCGATTTCAACGTCGGGCAGGCTCTTGATGTTCTTGATGTCGAATTCCGAATCCATGGTGTGGCGCTTGGCTGGCAGGCGGAACCAGTAGGATTTGCCTTCAACCACCATGCCCAGCGGGCCCCATGGGCTCTTGAACGCTTCGGTCTTGATGTTGACCATCTTGCTCACGTCGCGACCCGATTGGATTTCGTCGTTCATGGTCACCAGCACGCCCTTGCCGCGAGCATCTTTGCTGCCGGCCACGGCCACGGCGTTGTACAGGTTGAGCATGCCGTCTGCCGACATCGCGGTGCCTGGGCGCATGGAGCCGACCACGATGATTGGCTTGTCGGTTTTTTCCACCAGGTTCAGGAAGTAGGCGGTCTCTTCCAGGGTGTCGGTGCCGTGGGTGATCACGATGCCGTCCACGTCCTTGCTGTCGGCCAGTTCGGCGACGCGACGGCCCAGTTGCAGCAGGTTGTCGTTGTTGATGCTCTCGGATGCAATTTGCATCACTTGCTCGCCGCGAACGTTGGCGATCTGGCTAAGCTCAGGAATACCGGCGATCAGTTGCTCGATACCGACCTTGGCTGCCTGGTAGGTGGCGCTGTTGGCCGAGCTGGCGCCAGCGCCGGCGATGGTGCCGCCGGTGGCGAGGATCACCACGTTGGAGAGTTTGGTCCTGGTTTCAACTTCCTTTGCCTGGGCGGCAACGGGGAACAGCAGCAGGAGGGCCAGCGCGCCCGGGACAATGTTCTTCAATGCAGATTTCATTATTTTTCTCTCTGGTTTTTGATGAGTGCTGGTGCAGGTTCATCTAGAGCGCCCGGGCGGTTCTGAACGCCGCGAGGTGCAGGGAAAGAGCAGGATCTGTACCAGCCTGACCAAGTTTTTAGTCATAAAATAAAGTATTGATTTATAAGGAATAAAATCATTTTCCGGGTTTCGTAAGCGATACGTTGTCCGGCTTTCCGAACAATTGAGCGGTAGCGCGTTCGGTTGTCCGAAAAAATGATCGAATCTTCCCCGGGGGTGTGCGACATCAGCCTCTCAGCCTGTCGTTTTAGAGAACGACCAGGCACTGGCGATGTTTAAGAACGCTTCGCCGCCGCGTGAAGGCGGAGGCTAGAGGGCTCGCATGAAAGCGTGCTGGAGACCGTTGACAAATCTCGGCAAGGTTCTCATAGTTTCAATAACGCAAACGTTTGCGAGATGTTTCGTTGCAGGCGTTGCTTACAATAATCATAAGATCGGAGTGAACCCATGAAGCTGCCATTCGCTGGACGTCTTCTTGCTGTCGCTGTGCTTGCTGCCGCATCCGCTGCTCTACCTCTCTCCTCTGCATTTGCCGATGACGCCGCCAAGCCGAAGGTTGGCCTGGTGATGAAGTCGCTCGCCAACGAATTTTTCGTCACCATGCAAGACGGTGCAAAGGACTATCAGAAGTCCCACGCCGCCGATTTCGACATGATCACCAACGGCATCAAGAACGAAACCGATACCGCCGCGCAGATCGACATCGTCAATCAGATGATCCTCGCCAAAGTTAACGCGATCGTCATTGCACCCGCCGATTCCAAGGCGCTGGTCACTGTGCTGAAGAAAGCCTCCGACGCCGGTATCAAGGTCGTGAACATCGACAACCGCCTCGACCCGGATGTACTGAAAAGCAAAAACCTCGATATCCCCTTCGTCGGGCCCGACAACCGCAAAGGTTCCAAGCTGGTGGGTGACTACCTGGCCAAGCAACTGGCTGCGGGCGACAAGGTCGGCATCATTGAAGGTGTACCGACTACCACCAACGCCCAACAGCGCACCGCAGGCTTCAAGGATGCGATGGACGCGGGCGGTATGAAGATCGTTTCCACACAGTCCGGTAACTGGGAAATCGACCAGGGCAACAAGATTGCGGCGGCGATGCTGAGCGAGACGCCGGACATCAAGGCCCTGCTGGCCGGTAACGACAACATGGCCCTGGGCGCAGTCTCCGCTGTCCGCGCGGCGGGCAAGGCCGGCAAAGTGCTGGTCGTTGGCTATGACAACATCGAAGCCATCAAGCCGATGCTGCAAGATGGCCGTGTCCTGGCGACCGCCGACCAGGCCGCGGCCCAGCAAGCTGTGTTCGGTATCCAGAACGCGCTAAAGCTGGTCAAGGGTGAGAAAGTCGATGCCAAAGATGGCGTGATCGAAACCCCGGTCGAACTCGTCCTCAAGAAGTAATCCTGGCAGCACCCAACAGCGTCCGCTCATCGTGAGCGGGCGCCTGGAGATTTTCCTATGTCATCTTCCGCCCCGAACGCTGTCCTCTCGGTCAGCGGTATCGGCAAGACCTATGCCCAACCGGTTCTGTCCGACATCACCCTGACGCTTAATCGCGGTGAAGTGTTGGCGCTGACCGGTGAGAACGGCGCAGGTAAAAGTACCTTGTCGAAGATCATCGGCGGGCTGGTTACGCCGACCACCGGGCACATGCAATTCAACGGGCAAGACTATCGCCCGGGTAGTCGCACCCAAGCCGAAGAGATGGGCGTGCGCATGGTCATGCAGGAGCTCAACCTGCTGCCGACGCTCACCGTGGCCGAAAACCTGTTCCTCGATAACCTGCCCAGCCACTGTGGCTGGATCAGTCGCAAGCAACTGCGCAAGGCCGCTATCGAAGCCATGGCCCAAGTCGGCCTGGATGCCATCGACCCGGACACGCTGGTTGGCAGCCTGGGCATTGGCCATCAGCAAATGGTCGAGATCGCGCGCAACCTGATCGGCGACTGCCATGTACTGATCCTCGACGAACCGACGGCGATGTTGACTGCCCGTGAAGTCGAGATGCTCTTTGAACAAATCACCCGCCTGCAGGCCCGGGGCGTGGCGATCATTTATATTTCGCACCGGCTGGAAGAACTGGCCCGGGTTGCCCAGCGCATCGCGGTACTGCGTGACGGCAAGCTGGTGTGCGTCGAGCCGATGGCCAACTACAACAGCGAGCAACTGGTTACCTTGATGGTCGGCCGCGAGCTGGGTGAACAGATCGACCTGGGCCCACGTACCCTGGGCGCGCCTGCGCTGACGGTCACAGGTCTGACGCGCTCGGACAAGGTGCGCGATGTGTCTTTTGAAGTGCGTGCCGGTGAGATCTACGGCATCTCCGGCCTGATCGGCGCCGGCCGTACAGAACTGCTGCGCCTGATCTTCGGCGCTGACCTCGCCGACAGCGGCACCGTGGCACTCGGCTCGCCGGCCCAGGTGGTGAGCATCCGCTCGCCGGTTGACGCGGTAGGCCATGGCATTGCCCTGATCACTGAGGACCGCAAGGGAGAGGGGCTGCTGCTGACGCAATCCATCAGCGCCAATATTGCCCTGGGCAACATGCCGGAAATTTCCGGCGGTGGCGTAGTCAACGGCCGTGATGAAACCGCATTGGCCAAGCGTCAGATCGATGCCATGCGCATCCGCAGTTCCAGCCCCGCGCAGTTGGTGTCCGAGTTATCCGGCGGCAACCAGCAGAAAGTGGTGATTGGCCGCTGGCTGGAGCGCGACTGCGCGGTGATGCTGTTCGATGAGCCGACCCGCGGCATCGACGTGGGGGCCAAGTTCGACATTTATGCCTTGCTGGGCGAATTGACCCGCCAGGGCAAGGCGCTGGTTGTAGTGTCCAGCGACCTGCGTGAGCTGATGCTGATCTGCGATCGCATCGGTGTGTTGTCCGCCGGGCGCCTGATCGAGACCTTCGAGCGTGACAGCTGGACCCAGGATGAATTGCTTGCCGCCGCCTTTGCCGGCTATCAGAAACGTGATGCGCTGCTCAATGACGCAGTGCTTAGGGATACCCCATGAAAACCACAACTACCCCCGGTAAAGCGGGCGGCAACTTCTACGGGCTTGGCACCTATCTGGGCCTGGCGGGCGCCTTGTTGGCGATGATCGCGCTGTTCTCGGTGCTCAGCGATCACTTTCTGTCCTACGACACCTTCAGCACCCTGGCCAACCAGATCCCGGACCTGATGGTGCTCGCGGTCGGCATGACCTTTATCCTGATCATCGGCGGCATCGACTTGTCGGTGGGCTCGGTGCTGGCATTGGCGGCGTCGGCGGTCAGCGTGGCGATCCTGGGGTGGGGCTGGAGCGTCGTGCCTGCCGCCATACTCGGCATGGCGTGTGCTGCGCTCGCGGGCACCATCACCGGCTCGATCACCGTGGCTTGGCGCATTCCGTCTTTCATCGTGTCCCTCGGCGTGCTCGAGATGGCCCGTGGCGTGGCATACCAGATGACCGGTTCGCGCACGGCCTACATTGGCGACTCTTTTGCCTGGCTGTCCAACCCGGTGGCCTTTGGCATTTCGCCGTCGTTCATCATTGCGTTGCTGGTCATCATCGCGGCGCAATTGGTGTTGACCCGCACGGTATTCGGTCGCTACCTGATCGGCATCGGTACCAATGAGGAAGCGGTGCGTCTGGCAGGTATCAATCCAAAACCCTACAAGATCCTGGTGTTCAGCCTGATGGGGCTGCTGGCGGGTGTGGCGGCGCTGTTCCAGATTTCGCGATTGGAAGCGGCAGACCCGAACGCGGGTTCCGGCCTGGAGCTGCAAGTGATCGCGGCGGTGGTGATCGGTGGGACCAGCTTGATGGGCGGGCGCGGTTCGGTGATCAGCACCTTTTTTGGCGTGCTGATTATTTCGGTGTTGGCCGCTGGCTTGGCGCAGATCGGTGCAACAGAGCCGACCAAACGCATCATCACCGGTGCGGTGATTGTGATCGCGGTGGTCCTCGATACCTACCGCAGTCAGCGCGCCAGTCGGCGGGGCTGAACCATGGCGACGATCAAGGATGTGGCAGCGCTTGCAGGTATTTCCTACACCACGGTGTCCCATGTGGTGAACAAGACGCGCCCGGTGAGTGAGCCCGTACGCATCAAGGTCGAAGCGGCGATCAAGCAGCTCGACTACGTGCCCAGTGCGGTCGCGCGTTCGCTCAAGGCCAAGACCACGGCCACCATTGGCCTGCTGGTGCCCAACAGCCTCAACCCGTACTTTGCGGAACTGGCCAGGGGTATCGAGGATTATTGCGAGCGTAACGGCTACTGCGTGATCCTGTGCAACTCCGACGACAATGCGGAAAAACAGCGTAACTATTTGCGGGTACTGCTGGAAAAACGCATCGACGGCTTGATCGTCACCTCGGTAGGGGGCGACGACAGCGGTCTCGCTGCTGGCTTGAGCGCCGTGCGCACGCCGATGGTCATTGTCGACCGGGCGCTGGACGGCATTGATGTCGATCTGGTGCGTATCGATCACGAGGAGGGCGGGTACTTGGCGACCCGGCACTTGCTGGAGTTGGGCCACCGCGACATCGCCTGCATCGGGGGGCCGGCTCACACCCGCGTCGCGCAGATGCGCCTGGCGGGCTATCACCGTGCGCTGCGTGAGGCCGGCGTGAACGTAGTGGCCACTCGCACCCAGGAGAGCGATTTCACCAGTACCGGCGGTTATGCTGCCGCTGTGCAATTACTGATGCAAAATCCGCCCAGCGCGATTTTCGCCAGCAACGACATGATTGGTTTCGGCGTGTTGCGTGCAGCTGCCGAGCGCAATATCCGCGTGCCTGGCGAGCTGTCGGTAATTGGTTTCGATGATATTCAAATGGGCCGCTACGTGTACCCGGCGCTGACCACGGTCGGGCAGTCGATCGTGCAACTGGGCGAGACGGCGGCGGAGCTTTTATTGCGACGAATTGCGACACCCCAACTGCCGATCGATCAACGCATCGTGACGCCGAGCATTGTGTTGCGCGAGTCCACGGCGCCCGTCGCCGGTGTGTTTGCCCAATACCGCTGAACCGAATTGATGAGTATTGATGTATGTGCGCAAACGTAGTGGTAGTAGGCAGCTTGAACATGGACCTGGTCACGCGCGCCAGCCGGTTGCCGCGTGCCGGAGAAACCCTGATTGGCCAGACGTTCTCCACCGTGCCTGGCGGCAAGGGTGCCAACCAGGCGGTGGCGTCGGCGCGGCTGGGTGCTGAGGTGGCGATGGTTGGCTGCGTAGGCAGCGATGCTTATGGCGTCCAGTTGCGTGATGCGCTGTTGGTAGAGGGCATCGACTGTCAGGCCGTCAGCCGTGTGGATGGCTCCAGTGGTGTGGCGCTGATCGTGGTGGATGACAGCAGCCAGAATGCGATTGTGATCGTCGCCGGCAGCAACGGCGAGTTGACACCCGCCTCGTTGCACGTGGCTGACGCGGTGTTGCAGGAGGCCGACGTGATCATCTGCCAGCTCGAAGTGCCGATGGCGACCGTGGGTTATGCGCTCAAGCGTGGTCGTGAGCTGGGCAAGACCGTGATCCTCAATCCAGCGCCAGCCAGTGGTCCATTGCCCGCTGAGTGGTATGCCTCGATCGATTACCTGATCCCCAATGAAAGTGAAGCCACGGCGCTGAGCGGTGTGACCGTCGACTCCCTCGACAGCGCCAAGCTTGCCGCGACGCAACTGATCAAGGCGGGTGCCGGCAAAGTCATCATCACCTTGGGTTCCCAGGGCGCGCTGTTTGCCGACGGCCAGACTTTTGAGCATCTTCTGGCGCCCAAGGTCAAGGCGGTAGATACCACGGCGGCGGGCGACACCTTTGTCGGTGGTTTTGCCGCCGCACTGGCCAACGGCAAAAGCGAAGCCGAGGCCATCCGTTTCGGCCAGGTCGCGGCCGCACTGTCGGTGACCCGCGCCGGTGCGCAGCCCTCCATTCCTACGCTGCACGACGTACAAGGTTTTGTGCCCTCATGAAAAAGACCCCATTGCTCAACATCGCCCTGTCGCGCGTGATCGCCTCACTGGGTCACGGTGACATCCTGGTCATCGGCGATGCCGGTTTACCCGTGCCGCCGGGTGTCGAGTTGATCGACCTGGCACTCACCCAGGGCATTCCTGATTTCATCAGCACCTTGCGCATTGTGCTCAGTGAAATGCAGGTGGAAAGCCACGTGTTAGCGCAAGAAATCCTGCACAAGCAGCCGCCGGCGCTAGCCGATCTGAACACGCTTGCCGAGCAGGCGGCGCTTGGTGAGCGGCGTCTGCTCAGTCACGAAGAGTTCAAGCAGCTCAGCCGCAAGGCGCGTGCCGTGGTGCGTACGGGTGAGTGCCAGCCCTATTGCAATATCGCGCTGGTGTCCGGCGTAACCTTCTAGAGTGTCCCAACAACAAGGAGTGTTTTATGCACCGTGGTCTTCCAACCCTGAGAAATCTGTTTCGGAGTGTTCTACTTTTGTCCGCACTCACTGCAGCAAGCGCCCACGCGGCGGAAAAAATCGACCTGATCATTGATACCGATCCCGGTGCCGACGATGTGGTGGCGTTGCTGTTCGCCATGGCGTCCCCGGAGGAGTTGAATATTCGTGCGCTGACGACCGTTGCCGGCAACGTGCGTCTGGACAAGACTTCGCGCAACGCACGCCTGGCCCGTGAGTGGGCAGGGCGCGAGGATATTCCGGTGTACGCTGGTGCGCCCAAGCCGCTGCTGCGCACACCGATCTATGCCGAGAACATCCATGGCAAGGAAGGTATCTCCGGCGTTACCGTGCACGAGCCGAAAAAAGGCCTGGCCGCCGGCAATGCCGTTGATTATCTGATCAAGACCTTGAGTACCGCCAAACCCCACAGCATCACCATTGCCATGCTGGGCCCGCAGACCAACCTGGCGCTGGCATTGACCCAGGCCCCGGAAATTACCCAGGGCATCAAGGAAGTGGTGGTGATGGGCGGCGCGCACTTCAATGGCGGCAATATCACGCCGGTGGCGGAGTTCAACCTGTTTGCCGATCCGGCTGCAGCGGAGATCGTGCTCAAGAGCGGCGTGAAGTTGACTTACCTGCCGCTGGACGTGACCCACAAGGTGCTGACCAGTGACGCACGGCTGAAGAAGATTGCCGACCTGAACAGCAACGCCAGCAAGGTGGTGAGCAATATTCTCAACGAATACGTCAAGGGCGACATGGAGCACTATGGCATCCCGGGTGGCCCGGTGCATGACGCCACCGTCATTGCCTACTTGCTCAAGCCTTCACTATTCAGCGGTCGTCAGGCCAATATGGTGGTGGACAGCCGCGAAGGCCCGACTTTCGGCCAGACCATCGTCGATTGGTACGATGGCCTCAAGCAGGAAAAGAATGTGTTCTGGGTTGAGAACGGCGACGCCCAGGGCTTCTTCGATCTGCTGACCGAGCGTCTCGCGCGTCTTAAGTAAAACCCTTGCCGGTCGGCGTTCGCCGGCCGGTTCTTATTCGCGCTCGGGGTCGTGTGCGCCCATGTGATCGGCCGGGTATTTTGCAAATACCTGGGCGATGAACGCTTGTGCCGCCTGGGTGCCCAGTTCCTTGACCAGCAGGTCGATGCCAATGATCGCCAACTCCTCTGTGCTTCCAGGGCTATAGGAACTCTGCCCTTGGGGCCACTTGGCTTTGATGTCGGCTTGCAGCGTTACGGTGGTCATGAAGGTCTCACGGGGCTGAAATACTGGGCAGTGCGCTGGAACGCAGTTTTTACGCGCGCAGTTAACCATTTTGTATCGCCTTTGGCACTGATACTTAGGCATAAGGCGCTTCGGGATGGGACAAGTGCTGTGCGACACTGTCGGCCTGTTTAATTGCCGGGGAACACCGCGTGCAGATCGATTTGAACAACCCCGAGAACCTGACATTGGCCGCCGTGCGCCAACTGATCGCCAGTGCCAGCGACGATGAACATACCCAGTTGCGGGTCACCAAGGCCGGTATTGCCTATATCTCATCTGGGAAAGCGGTGGGCGGCGTGGACATCGACGGTCTGTTGTTTCGCCTTGAAACCTGGGCCAAGGGATCGGGTTATGTCGGTAATGTGGCGGCGAGCGATGAAGTCTGGGTCACGCAGATTTTCAATGCGCTGAAGCAGAACTGGCCGAAGCCGCCGTTTGACTACATCGACATCTACTGAGTACGTTCATATCTGGTGACGATTGATCGGGCGAATGCCGATCGAGAGTCAGGCAGACTTGCCCACCGGCGGTTTACGTCTTGAAACCAATCCGTCCCACAGCTGTCGCACGATCTCTGTCCATTTTTAATCATAGGAGGCTTCATGCCTTGGAAGCTCGCATCATTCGGTACTTTGTTGGCAGCACTCGCGTTGGCGGGTTGCAGCACCCCGGGTGCCTCTGAGCCAGCTAAAGACGCCGCCGTGGCCGATGCTGGTCATAGCCGCTGTGAATCAAAAGCCGCTGAGTTCACGATCGGCCAGAAAGCCTCGCCTCAGTTGCTGGAGCAGGCCCGTGCCCGGGCCGGTGCGCAGAACGCGCGGATTCTCAAGCCCAACGACATGATCACCCTGGAGTACCGCTCCGACCGTCTGAACCTGAACACTGATGACAACCTGGTGATTACGCGCGTCAACTGCGGCTGATCGTATCGAGCTTTTGCAGCGCCCATAAAAAACCCCGTCACATGGACGGGGTTTTTTTAGCTCAGCGGAGAATTACTCGCCGCGAACCTGTGCAGCTTGCATACCCTTTTGGCCTTTCTCAGCCACGAAGGAAACGGTTTGGCCTTCTTTCAGGCTTTTGAAACCGTCGCTTTCGATAGCTTTGAAGTGTACGAACAGGTCGTCACCGCCACCTTGAGGAGTGATGAAGCCGAAGCCTTTTTCATCGTTGAACCATTTAACGGTGCCGGTTTGGCGATTAGACATGGTGTATCTCCAAGAAACATATATTTTCAGTAGTGCTGTGCTGCTCAGGCCAACTGGGCACACCGGGCTATCATAGTCGAAATGTTCGGCTTGGGAGCCCCCCCAAGGCATTGTTTGCTAATCAATAGCGTTGCGTTTAGTGCCTGGCTTCGCTGAAAGCCCCGGTCTACGGGGCTTTGGTGCGAAATATCAGCTGGTAAAAAAAGCCGTAAAAGCTGCGTAATTTGTGTGAAATGGCAGTTTTCGCGCTGTTTTAACCGTAAAAAAGCCGTGTGATCAGTGGTAATTCTTACTTTTTCTTCACGACTTTGCAGGATGAAATAGCCGCGACCGCTTTGTTTTTAAGCTCCGGGCTGGCGTTCGGGTTGGCCATGAGTTCTTTGATCTCGGCAGTGCTCAATTCGGCGTTGATCTTGTCAGCGCCACATTCGCAATGGTCTTTGGCAGTTTTGGCGTCTACGTTCTGGCTGGCGGCGGCGCTGCAGTCTTTGACGAAGCTGTCGCGGGCGCCGGCCGGCCAGTTCGACGGGGCCGCTGCCTGTGCACCGAGGGACAGGAGGGTCAGGGAGGCAGCGAGAGCGAGGGTCGAGGTGAAACGCATCATGGGATGCTCCTTTGGGTCGGGGACGAACGGCGATTCTCAGTGGGTTTGAGGCGTTGCGTACAGCTCAAGTTCCGTTTTGCAGCTACAAAGCCTGGAATTTGTCATTACCTGGCATGGCGTCGGCGCGATGACCGTTCATCTGTGCTAGCATCGGTGCCCTGGCTATTTCCAGGCGCGCCATTTGCCGCCTTGCCATGTTCTTTTTAGCTCACTCCAGTCACTCTGGTTCGATTATCGGTTGGCCGAAAGGCTCCTGCCGCTGTAAGGCAGGCGTTCATCATTGAACGGCCTGGTGTTGGATCTTGTACTGGCTCATCCCAACCCACGTGACCTTTGGTAGGGGTCACCACTAGGAGAGGAGGCGCCATGCCAACTATTACTCTTCCCGACGGCAGTCAACGCTCATTCGATCACCCGGTTTCCGTAGCCGAGGTCGCCGCATCCATTGGTGCTGGCCTGGCCAAGGCCACCGTGGCCGGCAAGGTCGACGGCAAACTGGTTGATGCCAGTGACCTGATCACTTCCGATGCCAGCCTGCAAATCATCACCCCCAAGGATCAAGAAGGGCTGGAGATCATTCGCCACTCTTGTGCGCACCTGATTGGCCACGCGGTCAAGCAGCTGTACCCGACGGCGAAAATGGTGATCGGCCCGGTCATCGATGAAGGCTTCTATTACGATATCGCCTACGAGCGTCCTTTTACCCCGGACGACCTGGCCGCCATCGAACAGCGCATGCACGCCCTGATCGAAAAAGATTACGACGTGATCAAGAAGGTCACGCCGCGCGCCGAAGTGATCGACGTGTTCACCGCCCGTGGCGAAGACTACAAGCTGCGCCTGGTGGAAGACATGCCGGACGAGCAGGCCATGGGCCTGTACTACCACGAAGAATATGTCGACATGTGCCGTGGCCCGCACGTGCCGAACACGCGCTTCCTGAAGTCGTTCAAGCTGACCAAGCTGTCCGGTGCCTACTGGCGCGGCGATGCAAAGAACGAGCAACTGCAGCGGATCTACGGTACTGCCTGGGCTGACAAGAAGCAGCTGGCTGCCTATATCCAGCGCATCGAAGAAGCCGAAAAGCGCGACCATCGCAAGATCGGCAAGCGCCTGAACCTCTTCCATCTCCAGGAAGAAGCGCCGGGCATGGTGTTCTGGCACCCGAACGGCTGGACCCTGTACCAGGTACTTGAGCAATACATGCGCAAGGTGCAGCGCGACAACGGCTACCTGGAGATCAAGACTCCGCAGGTCGTTGACCGCAGCCTGTGGGAGAAATCCGGGCACTGGGCCAACTACGCCGACAACATGTTCACCACCCAGTCGGAAAACCGCGACTACGCCATCAAGCCAATGAACTGTCCATGCCACGTGCAGGTGTTCAACCAGGGCCTGAAGAGCTACCGCGAGTTGCCGATGCGCCTGGCCGAGTTCGGTGCCTGCCACCGTAACGAGCCATCGGGTGCGTTGCACGGCATCATGCGTGTACGTGGCTTTACCCAGGACGACGCCCACATCTTCTGCACCGAAGAGCAGATGCAGGCTGAATCCGCCGCGTTCATCAAGCTGACCATGGATGTCTATCGCGATTTCGGTTTCACCGACGTCGAGATGAAACTGTCCACTCGTCCGGAAAAACGCGTCGGTTCCGACGAACTGTGGGATCGCGCCGAAGCGGCATTGGCCGCAGCGCTGGACAGTGCGGGCCTTGCGTACGACCTGCAGCCGGGCGAGGGTGCCTTCTACGGTCCGAAGATCGAGTTCTCGCTGAAAGATTGCCTTGGTCGCGTCTGGCAGTGTGGTACCCTGCAGCTCGATTTTAACCTGCCGATCCGTCTGGGAGCCGAATACGTCTCCGAAGACAACAGCCGTAAACACCCGGTTATGCTGCACCGGGCGATCCTCGGCTCGTTCGAACGGTTCGTCGGGATCCTGATCGAGCACTACGAGGGTGCATTCCCTGCGTGGCTGGCTCCGACCCAGGCAGTGATCATGAATATCACTGATAAACAGGCAGATTTTGCGGCTGAAGTTGAAAAAACTCTCAACGAAAGCGGCTTTCGTGCCAAGTCCGACTTGAGAAATGAAAAGATCGGCTTTAAAATCCGCGAGCATACTTTGCTCAAGGTTCCCTATCTTTTGGTTATCGGAGATCGGGAAGTCGAGATGCAGACTGTCGCTGTGCGTACTCGTGAAGGTGCTGACCTGGGCTCGATGCCCGTCGCCCAGTTCGCTGAGTTCCTCGCGCAAGCGGTTTCCCGGCGTGGTCGCCCAGATTCGGAGTAATTATTATTAAGCGTGAAATGAGACAAGATAAACGAGCTGCACCGAAAGCCCCGATCAACGAGAATATCTCGGCACGCGAGGTTCGGTTAATTGGCGCTGACGGCGAGCAGATTGGCATCGTCTCGATTGATGAAGCGCTTCGTATCGCTGAAGAGTCCAAATTGGACCTGGTGGAAATCTCCGCCGACGCAGTCCCGCCTGTTTGCCGGGTGATGGACTACGGCAAATCGATCTTCGAAAAGAAGAAGCAGATTGCTGCGGCGAAGAAGAACCAAAAGCAGATTCAAGTAAAAGAAATCAAGTTTCGTCCAGGGACGGAGGAAGGGGATTACCAGGTAAAACTGCGCAACCTGGTACGTTTCCTGAGTGATGGGGACAGGGCCAAGGTATCCTTGCGATTCCGCGGCCGTGAGATGGCCCACCAGGAGCTGGGGATGGAACTCCTCAAGCGGGTTGAAGCTGACCTGCTCGAGTACGGTTCGGTCGAACAGCATCCTAAGATGGAAGGACGCCAACTGATCATGGTCATCGCCCCGAAAAAGAAGAAGTAATCAACAGGGCACGGCAGGCCTTCTGATTATGTTTATCAACTGAATGCGGAGTATCCGAACATGCCAAAGATGAAGACTAAAAGTGGTGCTGCTAAGCGGTTTCTGAAAACTGCTAACGGTATCAAGCACAAGCACGCTTTCAAGAGCCACATCCTGACCAAAATGTCGACCAAGCGTAAGCGTCAACTGCGCGGTAGCAGCTTGCTGCATCCGTCTGACGTGGCAAAAGTCGAGCGCATGCTGCGCCTTCGTTAATTTTTGGATCAAGAATAGAGGAAGTAACTCATGGCTCGTGTAAAGCGTGGCGTCATTGCCCGTAAACGTCACAAAAAAATTCTGAAACTTGCTAAAGGCTACTACGGCGCGCGTTCACGCGTATTCCGTGTTGCCAAGCAAGCGGTAATCAAGGCAGGCCAATACGCCTACCGCGACCGTCGTCAGAAAAAACGTCAGTTCCGCGCTCTGTGGATCGCTCGTATCAACGCTGGTGCACGTGTTAACGGTCTGTCCTACAGCCGTTTCATCGCTGGCCTGAAAAAAGCTTCCATCGAGATCGACCGTAAGGTTCTGGCCGAACTGGCAGTGAACGAAAAAGCGGTGTTTGCTGCGATTGTCGAGAAAGCTAAA
Source organism: Pseudomonas acericola (SeqCode) (assembly GCF_053456465.1). Lineage (NCBI taxonomy): Bacteria > Pseudomonadati > Pseudomonadota > Gammaproteobacteria > Pseudomonadales > Pseudomonadaceae > Pseudomonas > Pseudomonas acericola (SeqCode). The sequence continues at coordinate 990,346 of NZ_JBRFJB010000001.1, forward strand.
GCCACTCTGGCTTAAGTACCCCCGACAATCACCCTGGGCTGCTCCTGTAGCCCAAGGTGGTAAACGTCTTAAATAGGGGAAGAGCCTTCAAGCTCTTCCCCTATTTTGTATCTGGAGTCTGTACATGGAAAACCTGGACGCGCTCGTCGCTCAAGCTCTTGAGGCTGTGCAAAGCGCTGAAGATATCAATGCCCTGGAGCAAATCCGGGTTCACTACCTTGGCAAAAAGGGTGAATTGACTCAGGTGATGAAGACCCTGGGGAATTTGCCGGCTGAAGAGCGCCCGCAAGTCGGCGCGCTGATCAACGTCGCCAAGGAGCGTGTTACAGAGGTGCTCAATGCGCGCAAGGCGACGATGGAGGAGGCCGATCTTGCGGCCAAACTCGCCGCCGAGTCCATTGACGTCACCTTGCCTGGACGTGGCCAGGCCTCGGGCGGCCTGCATCCGATCACCCGGACTCTGGAACGTATCGAGCAGTTCTTCACCCATATCGGCTACGGCATTGCCGAAGGCCCTGAGGTCGAAGACGACTATCACAACTTCGAGGCGCTCAACATCCCAGGCCACCACCCGGCCCGGTCGATGCACGACACCTTCTATTTCAACGCGAACATGCTGTTGCGCACCCATACCTCGCCGGTACAGGTCCGCACCATGGAAGCGAACAAGCCGCCGATCCGCATTGTCTGCCCAGGCCGTGTGTACCGTAGCGACTCCGATATCACCCACTCGCCGATGTTCCACCAGGTCGAAGGCCTGCTGGTTGATCGCGATATCAACTTCGCCGACCTCAAGGGCACCATCGAAGAGTTCCTTCGTGTGTTCTTCGAGAAAGAGCTGGCGGTACGTTTCCGCCCATCGTTCTTCCCGTTCACCGAGCCGTCCGCTGAAGTCGATATGGAATGCGTGATGTGCAGTGGTAAAGGCTGCCGCGTGTGCAAGCAGACCGGCTGGCTGGAAGTGATGGGCTGCGGCATGGTTCACCCCAATGTGCTGCGCATGTCCGGGATCGACCCGGAAGAGTTCTCGGGCTTTGCCTTCGGCATGGGCGTTGAGCGTCTGGCCATGCTGCGTTACGGCGTGAACGACTTGCGTCTGTTCTTCGACAACGACTTGCGGTTCCTCGCGCAATTTCGCTAGTCGTAACGAATCTTTAGGAGAGCAGGATGAAATTCAGTGAACAATGGCTGCGTGGCTGGGTAAGCCCGCAGGTAGGTCGCGACGAGCTGGTTGCCCGTCTGTCGATGGCCGGTCTTGAGGTCGATAGCGTTACGCCGGCCGCCGGTGTTTTCAGCGGTGTGGTCGTGGGCGAGGTGCTGAGCACCGAGCAGCACCCGGATGCCGACAAATTGCGTGTGTGCCAGGTCAGCAACGGCGCGGAAACCTTTCAGGTCGTGTGCGGAGCGCCCAATGTGCGCCCGGGCCTGAAGATCCCGTTCGCGATGATCGGCGCTGAACTGCCGGGCGACTTCAAGATCAAGAAGGCCAAGCTGCGTGGCGTCGAGTCCAACGGCATGCTGTGCTCCCAAGCCGAACTGCAAGTAGGCGAGGGCAATGATGGCCTGATGGAACTGCCGGCTGATGCACCAGTAGGCCAGGACATCCGCGTTTACCTGGAGCTGGAAGACGCGAGCATCGAGGTCGACCTGACTCCGAACCGCGGCGACTGCCTGTCCCTGGCCGGTCTGGCCCGTGAAGTGGGCGCGCTGTACAACGCGCCGGTCACCCGTCCAGTGGTTGCCAGCGTGCCGGCTGTACACGACGAAGTCCGTCCAATTGAAGTGCTGGCGCCAAGCGCCTGCCCGCGTTACCTGGGTCGTGTAATCCGTAACGTTGACCTGTCCAAGCCAACGCCGCTGTGGATGGTTGAGCGTCTGCGTCGCGCAGACGTACGCAGCATCGACGCTGCCGTCGACATCACCAACTACGTGATGCTGGAGCTGGGTCAACCGCTGCACGCTTTCGATCTTGCCGAGATCAACGGTGGCATCCGCGTGCGCATGGCCGAAGAAGGCGAGAAGCTTGTGCTGCTCGACGGCCAGGAAGTCAGCCTGCGTGCCGACACCCTGGTCATCGCCGACCACTCCCGCGCCCTTGCTATTGCCGGCGTGATGGGTGGCGAGCACAGCGGTGTATCCGCGACCACTCGCGACGTTTTCCTTGAAAGCGCGTTCTTCGACCAGATCGCTATCGCTGGCAAGGCCCGTTCCTATGGCCTGCACACCGATGCTTCGCACCGCTACGAGCGTGGCGTGGATTGGAAGCTGGCCCGTGAAGCCATGGAGCGCGCCACCGGCCTGCTGCTGGAAATCACCGGCGGCGAAGCCGGCCCGATCACCGAAACCGTCAACGAGCAGTTCTTGCCGTCCGTTGCGCCGATTACCCTGCGTGCCAAAAGCGTTGAGCAGATGCTGGGCCTGGTGATCGAACCGGCTGAAATCGAGCAACTGTTGTCGGCCCTGGGCCTGGCTATCTCCGTGAGTGGAGAAGGGCAGTGGCACGTTGAAGTGCCAAGCCATCGTTTCGACATCAGCCTCGAAGTTGACCTGATCGAAGAACTGGCTCGCCTGTACGGCTACAACCGCCTGCCGGTTCGTTACCCGCAAGCGCGTCTGGCGCCACAACCGAAGGCTGAGGCGCGTGCACACCTGCCTGAGCTGCGTCGCCTGCTGGTTGCCCGTGGTTATCAGGAAGCCGTGACCTACAGCTTCATCGATCCGAAGCAGTTCGAACTGTTCAACCCGGGCGTCGAGCCGCTGTTGCTGGCCAACCCGATTTCCAACGACATGGCGGCCATGCGTTCGTCCCTGTGGCCAGGCCTGGTGAAAGCACTTTCCCACAACCTGAACCGTCAGCAAGACCGCGTGCGCATGTTCGAAAGCGGCCTGCGTTTCGTCGGTCAGTTGGATGGCCTGAAGCAAGAGCCGATGCTGGCTGGCGTGGTGTGCGGTAGCCGTCTGCCGGAAGGCTGGGCGCAGGGCCGCGATGCTGTGGACTTCTTCGACGTCAAGGCTGATGTGGAAGCGGTACTGGGTTTCGCCGGTGCACTGGATGCATTCACCTTCCTGCCAGGCAGCCACCCGGCGTTGCACCCGGGCCAGACTGCGCGTATCGAGCGTGAGGGGCGTTTGGTTGGTTTCGTTGGTGCCATCCACCCGGAACTGTCGAAAACCCTCGGTCTTGATCGTCCGGTGTTCGTGTTCGAGCTGGTCCTGGCTGAAGTTGCCTCGGGCAAGATGCCGAAGTTCAGCGAACTGTCGCGCTTCCCTGAAGTGCGCCGCGACCTGGCCCTGATCGCCGACCGTGAAGTGGCCGCCACTGCTGTTCTGGATGTAATCCGTGAAAATGCAGGGGAATGGCTGACAGACCTCAGGCTATTTGACGTCTATCAGGGTAAAGGTATTGATCCGCATAGAAAAAGCCTTGCAGTTGGCTTGACCTGGCAGCATCCATCGCGCACTCTTAATGACGATGAGGTGAATGCCACGACACAAAATATCCTCACCTCGCTCGAACAAAGGTTGAACGCCACGTTAAGGAAGTGACGTATGGGGGCTTTGACGAAAGCTGAGATGGCGGAACGTCTGTACGAAGAGCTGGGTCTGAACAAGCGCGAGGCCAAGGAATTGGTCGAGCTGTTTTTTGAAGAAATCAGACATGCTCTGGAAGACAACGAGCAGGTCAAATTGTCCGGTTTCGGCAATTTCGACCTGCGGGACAAACGCCAGCGGCCTGGCCGCAATCCAAAAACGGGAGAAGAAATCCCGATCACGGCTCGCCGTGTGGTCACCTTTCGTCCAGGGCAGAAGTTGAAGGCCCGAGTTGAGGCTTATGCTGGAACCAAGTCATAACGACGAGCTACCCGTCATCCCAGGCAAACGCTACTTCACCATTGGTGAAGTCAGCGAGCTCTGTGCGGTCAAACCGCACGTGCTGCGCTATTGGGAGCAGGAGTTTCCTCAACTCAACCCCGTCAAACGCACCGGGAACCGTCGGTATTATCAGCGCCAGGACGTGCTGATGATCCGACAGATCCGCGCGTTGCTGTATGACCAAGGGTTCACCATCAGCGGCGCGCGCCAGCGTATGTCCGGTGATGAAGCCAAAGACGACACCACCCAATACAAGCAAATGATCCGCCAGATGATCGCCGAACTGGAAGATGTACTGGTGGTTTTGAAGAAGTGATTCAAGCTTTTAAAATACTTCCACATTTCAAAAGCTTGCGGTATATTTCGTGTCGCTTCGTTGCGAAGCAAACCCAGTAACACGCCTAGTCGGGGCGTAGCGCAGTCCGGTAGCGCACTAGCATGGGGTGCTAGGGGTCGAGTGTTCGAATCACTCCGTCCCGACCATATTTTCAAAGATTCAGGCCAATGCTTAACAGCATTGGCCTTTTTCATGTGCTTGAAAAAGTGCCGGTATACGATGCATGCTAAGGGTTTGCTGACTGCAAGCTGCGTTTCAGCGTTGTGCCTTTAGCCATGTGCGAACGCGGGTTCGGGCATTGGCATAGGGAGACGAGCTGTTGAACTGGATCATACGGCCCTTGGTCCATTTTCCGTACCAAGCGCTGCCGTACAGTTCATCGTCTGATCTTGCTGTGATCGAAGCGGTGAGCCTTGTTTCTACGTCTGCCAGGCGGGCGAGCAGTTCGTGCCAATCGAGTGCGTTGTAATCTGCATAGAACTTCTGCGCCAGCAGTCCGAGCTGGTTCCATTTGAAGCCGACTTCGGGATATTCAACCGGTTCATTCCGGTCGTCATGATCCAGCCATTTCAGTACGAGCTCGTTCCATCCAATCAGGTAGGCCACCAGGTCGGATGGACTCATGTGGGCTCCGCGCACATGACCACTCATAGTGGTTTCACGAACGCAGTCTGGCGGAACCTCGTTGAGATCGTCCATCAGCTTGCTGAACGTTTTGGTAATGGCCGCAAGCAATTCAGCCTTGGTGGTTGGAACAGTCATCAGCGTCCTCTCATTCGCACGAGTGTAGATTGAGGACTGTATTCAAGAAATGACACCTACTTCTTGCTAAAGATCAGTTACCCAATCAACCCCTCAACGTCCGCCAACGTCACCCGCGGGACCACACTCTCCGGGATTCTTGAGCAATCAGAAAGATTATAAACCCTGAAACTGTCCCCCACGACTTTCCTGGCCATCAACTCGAACGATGGCAATATACGGGTGTAATAGTGCTGATCAAGCCCGCAAGGAGAACTGATGGATTCGCGGTTTTCGTAAAACCTGCCCGATTTCTCGTGCAGATCAACGCCCACCAAAAACACCTTGGAGAACCCGAGGTGGTAGGCCAGTTGCAGGGTCAGGTAAGCCACGGTTCGCGCGTCGAAGAAGCCCTCGCTCATGTCCTTACTGAACCCAATGGGGCGTTGGTGAGCGCCGGGCAACGGGTGATTGGTGACCAGCGCCACGTGTTTGCCCCGCACTGTATCGAACCAGGACGGTTTTTTGGCCTTGGACAACGTGTACAACCGCCCAGCAGGATGAATGCCCGACGCGCGTGCGTGGTCTTCCCAAAGCGCGACGTTTTGGCTGACGGCCATCGCGTACTCGAACAGACCCGGCTGTTGTTCGGAAAAGCTTTTATCGGTGCAGGCGTAAAAGCAAGGTTTAACGTCTGTGCCCATAAACATCGAAATAGCGCCATTCATCGTGATCATCGGCACATGGGCAAACTTTTCGATTGGAAACGCTGCTCCCGACATGCCTGACGCAATGATGAAAACGGCCCCTGTTTCGGTGTTCCGGCAGGCGTCAAAGTCATGCAGGCTCAGGTGGGATCTGGTTGATCGCCATGCTCCTGACGCAGGCGCATATGAAGCCGGCTTGGCATTGGCGAGGGGCATAGGTTTCATCGGACCCAACCGTGCAGTCAACGTACATCGGTTGATCTTAGGTAAGTTGCAGGGTTGGGTTGATGAAGAAAATTACACAAACGCCGCCTTAAAAAGTCTGCCCCATGGAAAACTGAAACACCTGCTTATCCGCGTTCTCGGGCGTTTTGATCGGGTATGCCAGGTTCACACTCAACGGTCCCAGCGGGCTGTACCACGTCACCCCAACCCCTACCGAGCTGGCCATCTGATTCAAGTCCACGCTGCCGCAACCTTGGGTCGTGCTGAGGTAGCACTTGTCGGAATACACCGTGCCCACGTCCCAGAACACTGAAGTGCGCACGGACTTGTTGTCCTTGATGAACGGCACCGGGAACAGGTATTCCACGCCGCCGGTGATGAGGATGTTGCCGCCCAGCGCCTCTGTGTCGCGGTCCGAGTAATACGCTTGGCCAGCGCTCGCATAGGCACCGGTCGCTGGCGTATTGCGTGGGCCGAGGGTGCCGCTTTCAAAGCCGCGCACCGAGCCTTCACCGCCTGCCGAATAGGTTTCATAGAACGGCAGGCCATCCGTCGAGCCATAGCCGCTGCCGTAGCCAAGCTTGGTATGAAAGCGCAACGTCGTACTGTTGCTGACCGGCACATACGTCTGCCCGGAGTAATCGATCTTGTAGAAACTCAGCGAACTACCTGGCGTCGTCACCATCAGGTTGAGGTTCTGCGAGTGCCCGCGCGTAGCCAGCACGCCTTTGTTCAGCGTGGACTCGGACCAGCCCAGGTTGGCCTTGAAGTTAGTGAACTGCTTGCCCTCGCGCTCGACAAAATCGTAGATCTCGTCGGCGCTGTAGGTGCCCGGCTCGATGCTGTCGTGTTGTGCGGTCAGGCCAAAGTTCAGGCGTGAGGTTTCATTGATCGGGTAGCCAAGGGTCGCGCCCAGGCCAAAGCTGTTGATGGCGTAGTACGACACGCCGTCGTCGTAGTACTTGTTGTAATCGGTCTTGCTGTAGAACGCGTTGTAACCCAGGCTCACGCCGTCGGTGGTGAAGTAGGGGTCGGTAAAGCCGATGTTGTATTTGCTCTGGTAAGACGAGCGGGTCAGCCCCAGGCTCGCGTAGTTGCCGGTGCCCAGGAAGTTGTTCTGGGTGATCGAGCCGCCGAGGATCAACCCCGCGCTCTGGGCAAAACCCACGCTGGCGGTGATTGAGCCGGATGCCTGCTCTTCGACGGCGTAGTTCACGTCCAACTGATCGTCCACGCCCGCAACCGCCGGGGTTTCGACGTTGACGTCCTTGAAGAACCCCAGGCGCTCAAGGCGCACCTTGGACTGGTCGATCAGGTAGGTCGAGGCCCAGCCGCCCTCCATCTGGCGCATCTCGCGGCGTAGGACCTTGTCGTCGGTCTTGGTGTTGCCACGGAAATTGATCCGATTGACGTAGGCCCGCTTTCCCGGGTCGACGGCGAAGGTGATATCCACGGTGTGATCTTTCTCATCGGTCTGTGGTACGCCATTGACGTTGGCGAACGTATAGCCCTCGTTCCCCAGGCGGCGGGTGATCAACTCCGACGTGCTGGTCATCAACTTGCGCGAAAACACCTGGCCCTTCTGCACCAGCAGCAGGGCCTGGACCTGATCTTCGGGTACCTTCAACTCGCCGCTCAGCTTGACCTCACGTACCGTGTATTTCTGGCCTTCCTGGATATTCACGGTGATGTACACGTGCTTTTTGTCCGGGGTCATGGACACCTGGGTCGAGCTGATATCCATGTTGATATAGCCGCGATCCAGGTAATACGAGCGCAGCCGCTCCAGGTCGCCAGACAACTTCTCCCGCGCATATTTATCGTCATTCTTGAAGAACGACAGCCAGTTGCTGGTCTTGAGGGTGAACTGGTCGGTCAAGGCGTCATCAGGGAACACGGTGTTGCCGACCACATTGATGTGCTGGATCGACGCCACTTCGCCTTCATTGATCTTGATCTTCACACCCACCCGGTTGCGTGGCTGGGCCACGACCTGGGTCTCCACCGACGCCGAATACCGCCCCTGGGCCACGTACTGGCGCTGCAATTCGTTGCGCACGCCTTCCAGGGTAGCGCGTTGGAAAATTTCCCCTTCGGCCAGCCCGGATTGCTTCATGCCCTTCATCAGGTCTTCGGTGGAGATCGCCTTGTTGCCCTCGAACTCGATACTGGCAACCGAAGGGCGCTCGACTACATTGATAACCAGCACATCGTCTTCGCGGCTCAGTTGGATATCCTGGAAGAACCCGGTCTTGAACAGCGCGCGGGTGGAGTCCGCCAGGCGCCGGTCGTCCGCGTCGTCGCCGACGTTCAGCGGCAGAGCGCCAAACACGCTGCCTGCCGACACCCGTTGCAGACCGTTGATTCGAATATCCGAGATTTTGAAACCCTGGGCGAGTGCCAGTGAAGTATTGAGCAGCAGCGCAACCGAGCAGAGCAGGCGCGAAAAATTCATCAAGATCTTTTCCAGAACACATCGACAAGCAGCGCCGGCGCGGCCGGACTGGTGAGCATCCAGCTTAAGAGCGCCTCGCGTTTGGTGCGGTTAACCGAGTGTCAAGTTAGGTAAAGGTTGGCCTTAATCCCTCCGCCCAAGTGGATAATGCGCAACCCCCACTGACGAGCCCGAAATGATCTGCGTACTGTTGGTTGACGATGACCAGGAACTGACTGGAATGCTGAGCCAATACCTGGCAAGCGAAGGCTTTGCGGCCACGGCGGTGCACACCGGCGAGGAGGGCGAGGTCGAGGCGCTGTCGGGGCGCTACAGCATTGTGGTGCTGGACGTCATGCTGCCCAAGCGCTCGGGGATCGAGGTGCTGCGGCGCATCCGTGCGGTCAGCCAGGTACCGGTGGTATTGCTCACCGCCCGTGGCGACAACATTGATCGCATCACCGGCCTGGAGCTCGGTGCCGACGACTACGTGCCCAAGCCCAGTTCCCCCGGTGAACTGGTGGCGCGGCTGCGGGCGATCATGCGTCGCGTGCAGCCGGCCGGCCAGCCGACGGGCGAAGTCATCAAGACCGGCGCGCTGGTGTTGTGGCCAGGCAAGCGACAAGCCCTGTGGCATGGCGTCGAGTTGGGCGTGACCAGCACCGAGTTCAGCCTGCTGGAAGAACTGGCGCGCAGTGCCGGCCAGGTGGTGAGCAAAAAAGACCTGTCGCTCAACGCCCTGGGCTGCCCGCTGACCCGTTACGACCGACGCATTGATGTGCATATCAGCAGCATCCGACAAAAACTCGGGCCTCGCCCGGACGCCAAGGCCTGGATTCAAAGCGTGCGCGGCCTCGGTTACCTGTTGATCGCCGAATGACCAAGCCCAGCCTGCTGTTCTGGAAACTGTTCCTGGCCTTCTGGCTGGCCACCAGCCTGACGTTTCTCGCAGGGGTCGGGGTGCTTGAGTTGGGCAGTTTCCGGCCCGGCGACCCGCATGTAGAGGCCATTCTGGCCAGCGAAGAGCGACTGCTGCAGCAATTCGGTGTCGAAGCCGCCGGTCAACTCCTGACGGTATGGGAGCATCCACCGGATGAGGCCATTGGTGTCTATGACGATGCTGGCCAATTGCTGGTGGGGTTGCCCGTTGCGCAGCCGGCCTATGAGCAGACGCTAGTCAGCAAGGAAGGGCTGGCACTGACGATCCGTTCCACCCACGCCCCTGACGACCACGGCCGGCCCTGGCGGCAGATCCCGTTGATCATCGGTACGCTGATGAGTGCGATTTTCAGCGGCTACATGGCTTATTACCTGGCCTGGCCTTTGGCCCACCTGAAGCGGGCAATGAGCGACGCCGCGCATGGGCGCTTCGAAACCCGGGTCAAGCCCGCCATGGGCAAGCGTCGCGATGAAATCGTCGATCTTGCTGAAGACTGCGACCGCATGGCCAACCAGTTGAAAGTGTTGGTGGATGCCCAGCAACGCCTGCTGCACGATATTTCCCACGAACTGCGCTCACCGCTGACCCGTATTCAAGCCGCCATCGGCTTGTTGCGTCAGGACGCCACCAGGGGGCAAATGCTCGAACGCATTGAGCGCGAATCCGAACGCATGGATACCTTGATCGAAGCACTGCTGACCCTGGCGCGCTTGCAAGGCCGGCCCGAAAGCATCGAGCGTGAGCCGCTGGAAATCATCGAGTTGCTGGCGCTGATTGTTGAAAACGCGCAGTTCGAAGCGGGGATCAAAGGCGCTCAGGTCCAGTTGCAAGCGTGCCCGCCGTTTTTCGCCTGTGCCAGCGGAGAGTTGTTGTATCGCTGCTTCGAGAATGTAATCCGCAATGCCGTTCGCTACACCCGACCCGAGACCACCGTGCTCGTATCCGCCCAGGTCAGCCCTGACGGCAAGCGCCTGACGGTACGTATCACCGACCAGGGGCCGGGGGTGGAATACGAGCGCCTGCAAAGCATCTTCAACCCCTTCGAGCGCGGTGCGGGCGATGCCAGCGTAGGCTTTGGCCTCGGCCTGGCCATCGCCGCCCGTGCCGTGCAAATGCACGGCGGTAGCATCGTCGCGCGCAACCAGGAGGGCGGCGGGCTGAGCGTGGAGATCAACCTGCACAGTGCGCGATCTTTACACGACATTACATTGGCTTGACCGCCCTGTACGTCGCGCCTCTTTAGACTTGTTGCCATTGATGGAGAGGAGGTAGTGATGTTTCAGGTGCACAAAAAAGGCTTCGTGCCCGGTAAAAAAATGGTCGATGGCCTGGTCCCTTACGACTTCTTTTGTGAAGACAACCCGGCGATCAACCTCTTCGTGTTTACCGGAGCAGCCACGCCGCACGCCACTGTAGAAGAACAGACGCTTTGGGGCTTCACCCGCCTGGAGCGCTTCGAAGCGATGAGCGGCGCGCTGGTCGGCCAAAAGAAACATACCGGCTGGTTCCAAAGTGTCAGCGTATTGACCGGGCCGAGCCAGAACGGCACGCACAGCGTGAAATTCCAGCGCGTGCTACAAATCATCAAGCATGCCAGCAGCCCTGGAAAGGTCGACTACGAAATCCGCACCGACGAGGGCGACACCTACTTCACCCGGCAAACGGTGGCTGCAAAAAGCGCACAAACCATCATTTACTCAGCTGAACCGATGGTGGCCATCTAGCTCAACTTGAGCCTGCCTCGGTCAGTGTGGGAGCGGGTTTGCCCGCGATAGCGGTCTATCAGCCAACACCTGTAGCGACTGACACTCCCTCATCGCGGGCAAGCCCGCTCCCACATTTGGATGTACGGTCGCAACGCTACCGTTCGGCACAGTATTGGGGCAGTCGCTGGGCTATTTGGTAGCACTCCTCGCAATCTCGGCGCACCCCCCTCCGTTCCATTCCTCTCGATTACTTTCTTAAATCAGTGACTTAAACCACCCACAAAACACTTGGCACGCATCCTGCTTTTTTGCATTCGTGGATAATTGGATACAAAAATTCAAAAGGTGCTGCCGATGCAATTTGCCCCCGCTTACGTTGACCGCCAGCCCCTCACCGCCGAGGAGGAAGCCTACAATTTCCTGCTCGACGCCATTTGCAACGGTCGCTACCGCAAGGGTGACCGGCTGATCGCCGAAGACATCGCCAGCGAAATCGGCATGAGCCGCATGCCGGTGCGCGAAGCGTTTCGCCGCCTGGATGCCCAGGGCCTGGTGACGTTGCGGCCCAATCGCGGCGCCATTGTCAGCGGCCTGGATATCGATGAGTTGCACGAGGTGTTCGAAATGCGTAGTGCCCTCGAAGGCCTGGCGGTACGCGTGGCGGTCGGCCGTATCGGCGAGCGCCAACTGGCCGCCCTGGAACGCATGCTCGACGAAATGGATGACTACCGCGATGAAAGCGCCGCGTGGGTCAGCCGTCACCGCGCGTTCCACGAATACCTGTGCAGCCTCAGCGGCCGGCCGCGCTTGATGAAGCAGATTTCGGCGTTGTACTCGCTGGTGGAAGCGCCCATGCGCCTGTGGTTGCAGCACGGCGACAAACCCCTCAGCGCTCGCCAGGAACATGCGGTGATCCTCGATGCCATTCGCGCCGGTGACGCTGCCCGCGCCGAAGCTGTGGTGCGTGAGCACATCGAAGGCACCGTGCCGGCGCTGATCCAGTTTTTGCAATCGGAAAAATAATCAGAGGTGGGCCCAAGCCCGCCCATGTTTTGACTTTGAGTCCTGCCCCGTTATTCAACGAACTGGAGTGTCTGGTCATGCATAAACGCCGCGCCTTGCTGGTGGCTGTCTCCCTCGGGCTCTGCGCACAAGGGGCCGTTGCGGCGCTCCAAGTGCCGGAGCGCTTGCAGAAAGTCGACAAACTCACCTACTGCTCGGGGATGGACTCGCCGCCCCTGGTGTCCTTCGATGAAGCACAGAAACCGCGCGGGTTGACCGTCGACCTGGGCCTGGAAATCGCCAAGCGCCTGGGCGACAAACAGGTGCAGTGGCGGGTGATCCCGTTCTCTGGCCTGGTGCCGGCGTTGCTCGCCCAGCAGTGCGACATGATCGTCGACCAACTGTTTGACAAGCCCGAACGGCGCCAGGTGATCGACATCGTCAACTACATGTATTCCAGCCAGTCGGTGGTGGTGCCCAAGGGCAACCCCAAGGGCATCAAGACCCTGGATGACTTGTCCGCGTACAAGGTCGCGGTGCTGAACGGCTCCACCATCAAGACCCTGCTCGACACCCAGAACGAAAGTCTGATCAACGCCGGCAAGCCACCGATGAAACTGGTGGTGTACAACACCGACACCGACGCCTTCCAGGCCCTGCGCATCAGCCAGGTGGACGCCTACGGCACCACCGTGGAAACCGCCGGTTATTACGCGGCAATGGCCCCGGACCTGTTCGAAGAAGGCGTGCCGGCGTTCAGTCGCATCCTTACCGGGCTGGGCATGCGCAAGGACGATCCACAACTGACCGCCGCCGTGCAGCAGGTGATCAGCGATATGCGCAGCGACGGCAGCTACGTGCAGCTGTTGAACAAATGGCATGTCAGCAGCGACACACTCGACTGAGGCTGGGCGGCGATGAATTTCAATTGGGATGTGTTTTGGCAGTACCTGTTGCAGCCCAGCGGGGTGTACCTCAACGGGCTCTGGTTGACGTGCCTGATCAGCGTGTTGGCCATGCTGTTGGGCTGCGCGCTGGGGCTGGCGGCGGCGCTGTTGCGCCTGTCGAAGAACCCGCTGTTGCACCTGCCGGTGCGGTTTTATGTATGGCTGATGCGTGGCACGCCGCTGCTGGTGCAGATCGTGTTTCTGTACACGGCGCTGGCGGCGGGCGGGCTGTTTCGTTTCGAGGACATCGAGCTGTTCGGCCTGATCGTGCCCGGCAATATCCAGGCGGCCATCATCGCCCTGGGCCTCAACGAAGGCGCGTACATGGCCGAGATCATCCGCGCCGGCATCGGTGCGGTGGACAAGGGCCAATACGAAGCCGGGCGTTCCCTGGGCATGGGCTTTGCCAAGCTGATGCGGCGCATTGTGCTGCCCCAGGCGTTCCGCGTGATCGTGCCGCCGCTGGGCAATGAGTTCAACGTGATGCTCAAGAACACCACCCTGGTCAGCGTGATCGGCGTGCAGGAGTTGTTGCTCAGCACGCAGATGGTCACCTCGGCGACGTTCCGCGTGTTCGAGTTGTACTTGGTGGTGGCGATCTACTTCCTGATGCTCACAACGCTATGGGGCTTTTTCCAGCGTTGGCTGGAAGCGCGTTTCGGCCAGTCCGACCGGCCTTCGGCACCGCCACCGGCGTCCAGCCGCATGTTCGGGCGCAGCACCTTGAAACTGCTGAGGGGACGCTAACCATGGCGCACAAAAGTGACGAGCTGATCATCGACGCCCAGGACCTGCACAAGTCGTTCGGCGACTTGCAGATCCTCAAGGGCATTTCCCTGCAAGTGCGACGCGGCGAAGTGGTGGTGCTGATCGGCGCCTCGGGCTCGGGCAAGACCACCTTCATCCGCTGCATCAACCTGCTGGAAGACATCCAGGGCGGACGCATCCGCGTCAACGGCCGCGCCATGGGCTACCGCGAACGCAGCGACGGTAGCCTGGTGCGTGACTCGGAGCGCAACATCGCCCGCCAACGCCGCGACATCGGCATGGTGTTCCAGCGCTTCAACCTGTTCCCGCACATGACGGCCCTGGAAAACATCATCGAAGCGCCGATCCACGTGCTCGGCACCCCACGTGCCGAAGCCCTGGAGCAGGCCCGTGGCTTGCTCGCGCGGGTCGGCCTGGCGGACAAGGCCAGTCACTATCCGTCGATGCTCTCCGGCGGGCAGCAACAACGGGTGGCGATTGCCCGTGCGCTGGCAATGAAACCCCAGGCCATGCTGTTCGACGAACCCACCAGCGCCCTCGACCCGGAGACCGTCGGTGAAGTGCTGCAAGTGATGAAGGAGCTGGCCGAGGAGGGCATGACCATGGTGGTGGTCACCCACGAAATGGGCTTCGCCCGCGAAGTGGCCGACCGCGTGGTGGTGCTCGACCAGGGCGAACTCATCGAGCAGGGGCCGCCGGAACAGATTTTCAGCAACCCCAGCCACCCGCGTACCCGCGCGTTTCTCAGCCGCGTGTTATGACCCGAAACCTTGTGTGGAAGCGTCTTTGCCATGATGAAATTTTCTGCTCACGAGTACCCTTATCCGTCCCAGCGCCAGAGCGTGTTTGCCCAGCGCGGCATGGTCGCCGCGTCCCAGCCCCTGGCCGCCCAGGCCGGTATCGAAGTGATGCAAAAGGGCGGCAACGCGATTGACGCTGCCATCGCCACGGCCGCCGCGTTGACGGTCGTGGAGCCCACCGGCTGCGGCCTGGGCGGTGACGCGTTCGCGCTGGTTTGGTGCCAGGGTAAGTTGCACGGCCTGAACGGCAACGGCCATGCGCCGGCGGCGTTGAGTATCGAGGCGGTCAAGGCGGCGGGGCACGACCAGATGCCGCTCTATGGCTGGACCCCGGTTACCGTGCCCGGTTGCCCATCGGCTTGGGCCGAACTGTCGAAGCGCTTTGGCAAATTGCCGTTTGAGCAGTTGCTGCAACCGGCGATCCGCCTGGCACGGGACGGCTTTCCGTTGTCGCCGGTGGTCGCTCACCAATGGCAGACCGCGCTGGACGAGTTCAGCCCCCACCGCGACCCGGTGCTGGCCGCCTGGTTCGACACTTTCCTCATCGACGGCCGTGCGCCTCGGGCCGGGGAGCTGTTCCGCAATCCGGCCCAGGCTCGCACCCTCGAAGAGCTTGCTGAAACCCGCTGTGAAAGCCTGTATCGCGGCGCCCTCGCCGAACGCCTGGATACCCACTCCCGGGCCAGCGGCGGCTACCTGCGTGCCAGCGACCTCAAGGATTACCGCGCGCAGTGGGTGGAGCCGATCCACGTCAACTACCGTGGCGTCGACGTCTGGGAAATCCCCCCCAGCGGCCAGGGCCTCGTCGCCCTGATGGCGCTGAAAATTCTCGAAGGCTTCGATTTCGATCATCGCGACAGCCAACAGACCTGGCACCGCCAACTGGAAGCCATGAAGCTCGCCTACAGCGACGGCCTGCACTACATCACCGACCCGCTGCACATGCGCGTGGCCGTTGCGGATTTGTTGAGTGACGACTACAGCCGCCGCCGCCGCGCGCAAATCGGCGAACAGGCCCAGCCACCCAAACCCGGCGACCCCCACGCCAGTGGCACGGTGTACCTGGCCACGGCGGACGCCGAAGGCAACATGGTCTCGTTCATCCAGAGCAACTACCACGGCTTCGGCTCCGGCGTGGTGCTGCCTGACAGCGGCATCGCCCTGCAGAACCGTGGGCAGGAATTCAGCCTCGACCCCGCCCACGCCAACTGCCTGGCGCCCGGCAAGAAAACCTTCCACACCATCATCCCCGGCTTCCTTACCCAAGACGGCCAGGCCCTTGGCCCGTTCGGCGTGATGGGCGGCTACATGCAGCCCCAGGGCCATGTGCAGATGGTGATGAACCTGGTGGATTTCGGCCTCAACCCGCAAGCCGCCCTGGACGCGCCGCGCTGGCAATGGCTGGGCGAAATGAAGGTCGGCATCGAGCAAGGCGCCTCGCGCGACCTGGCCAACGCCCTGGTGCGACGCGGGCACCAGGTGCAAATCGCCAACGACCTCACCGACTACGGCCGCGGGCAAATCATCCTGCGCGACCCGGTCAGCGGTGTGCTGTGCGGCGGCACCGAGCCGCGAGCGGACTCCCACATCGCCGTGTGGTAACGGCGATCTCGCCTTGTGAACCCAGTCAACTGTGGGAGCTGGCTTGCCTGCGAAAGCGGCGGTACAGGCGAAACCCACCGCCATCGCAGCCTCGCTAACGCTCGACAACTCCCACAGGGGATTGGGTTTACAGGCTGCGTCAGGTGTGCACCGTTCAAAATGTGGGAGCTGGCTTGTCGGGTCGCCGCATCGCTGCAATAGCGCTAGCCCAGGCAACATCACACCCAGCCTTGCACCCGTACAACAGGGCACTTGGGCTAGTATTGGCGCCCAAGTCGTCACCGCTCTCCAAATCGAGGCTGTGTTCGACAACCCCCTCACCCTGTCGAGCACGCCCCCCGATGGCCAAACCCGCTTCTTCCACGCTGGACCTGGACGGCTTCGACTGGTCGATCCTGGCCCTGGTCCAGCATGACAACGCCGTGCCCCTGCGTACCCTGGCCGAAAAGGTCAACCTCTCCACCGCCGCCGTGCAGCGGCGGATCAAGCGCCTGGAAGAGGGCGGGGTGATCATCGCGAATGTCGCAGTGGTCGACCCGGTCAAAGCCGGCAAGCCGATTACCATCATTGCCGAGGTCTCCGTGGAGCGCACCAGCGCCGAAGCACTGGCGGCGACCAAGACCAGCTTCAGCGTGCCCCAGGTGCAGCAGTGTTACTACGTCACCGGCGAGGCGGATTTCGTGCTGGTGCTCAACGTGGCGAGCATGCAGGAATACCAGGACCTCGCCGGGCAGCTGTTTGCCGAGAACCCCAATGTAAAGTGGTTCAAGACCCTGGTTGCGCTGGACCGGGTCAAGGTTGGGCTGCACGTACCGGTGTGACACTGGCCGTTGGGTAGTCGGTGTAACCTTGCGTCGGGCTGCCGTCGATGCCGTAGAACGTGGCGCGATCACCTTCGGCCAGCGGCCAGTCGTGCCTCATGCGTTCCACCAGGTCCGGGTTGGCAATGAACGGCCGACCGAATGCCACCAGGTCCAGGTCGCCTTTTGCCAATACCGCTTCGGCCAAGACGCGCGTGAAACCGCCCGCCGCGATCAGCGTGCCCTGGTAGGCCTGGCGCCATTGCGTGGCAAACCCGGCGGGAATCGCTTCTGCGCCAATCGTCAGTTGATCGCTCAAATGCACATAGGCCAGGCTGCGCGCATTCAGCGCCTCGGCAAGGCTAAGCCAAGCCTCGGCCTCTTGCGCGTACGGCTGCATATCGAACAGCCGACCGAACGGCGAAAGGCGCACGCCAACCTGCGCGCTGCCAATCTCGGCCGCCAACGCATCGAGGGTTTCCAGCAGAAAGCGCTGGCGATTGGCGATGGAACCACCGTATTCGTCGGTGCGGGTATTCAGCGCGCCGTTGTGGAACTGTTCGAACAGATAGCCATTGGCACCGTGCAATTCGACGCCGTCGAAACCTGCGTCCATCGCGCGGCGTGCAGCGCTGACAAAGTCTGCCGTCACGCGCCTTACTTCATCGGCCTCAAGGGCGCGCGGCAGACTGGCCTGCACCGGCCCCGGCTGGCCTTCAGCGACCCACGCATAAGCATTCGACCGGGCGGCAGTCACCGCCACCGATGACACCGGCGCACCGCCATCAGGCTGAATCGACACATGGGACACGCGCCCCACATGCCACAACTGCGCGAACATCTTGCCGCCCTTGGCATGCACCGCATCGGTGACCCGGCGCCAGCCTTGGACTTGCGCATCGTTGTACAGCCCAGGATTGAACAGGTAACCGCAGCCCTCGCGGGAAATCGGCGCGCCTTCGCTGATGATCAACCCGGCGCTGGCGCGTTGCGCGTAGTACAGCACCGTGTGTTGATCCGGGATGTCGTCCAGCGCGCGGGCGCGGGTCATTGGCGCCATCACCACGCGGTTGGCCAGCACGGTGCCGGCCAGGTTGTAGGGTTGGAACAGGTTGCTCATGGGAAGTCTCCGTAAGTGATGAAGGTTCAGGACGCCAGTGGCCACACCACGTCCAGGCGTGTGCTGCTGATCAACCACTCGCCCTGCACGCGGCGGTATTCATCGACGTACACGCCGAGCAGCAGCAATGGGCTGTCCCCGGTCGGGCGCTGGGTGACGAAGTCGGTCAGGTAGCAGCTGCCTTCGGCGCGGTCCTCGTCGAGGATCTCGATCCAGTGGTTGGACACGGCATGCAGGAACGGATAACGGCCGCGCTGCTGTGTATCAAAGTCGCGAAAGGCCTGGGACAGCCCGGCCTTGATCGCGTCGCGGCCGGTCCAGCCGGCTTGGGCGACGTGGCATACCGCGTCTGCGGTAAACAACTGCGCCAGCGCGTCCATATCGTGGGTATCGAGGTGATGGCAGTAGCGCAGGCGCAGGTTGCGAATGGCTTCCAGGGTGACGAGACGGTTCAGATCGGCGTGCATGGGACCTCGCTGGGGTGGTCAGTAAACAATGATGACCAGCTTATTCCAGCGTGGCAGTTGGATTAATACCGGATAAATACGCTCAGTTGATCCTGGAGGGATAGAATCGAGGCTTTCCCAGGTGGAGGCGAACATGGACACCCTGCAATTCGACGGCATCCCCGAATTTATCCTCGCGGCGCAACTGGGCAGCTTCACCGCCGCGGCCTTGCAGTTGGGCGTGACCAGCTCGGCCGTGGGCAAAAGCGTGACCCGCCTGGAGAAACGCCTGGGCATCAAGCTGCTGCACCGCACCACGCGCAAGTTGAACCTGACCCATGAAGGTGAGGTGTACCTGGCCAGCTGCCTGCGGATCATGGAGGAATTGCGCGGGGTCGAAGGCAGCTTTCTCAGCGGCGTCGCCGAGCCCAAGGGGCGTTTGCGCATCGACCTGCCTGCAGCGTTCGGCCGCCGGCATATCGCGCCGATGTTGATCACACTGGCCCGGCGTTATGCCCAACTGGACCTGACCCTCACCTTCGGCGAGCGCAAAGTGGACATGGTCAACGAAGGCATCGACCTGGCGGTACGCATCGGTGACCTGCGCGACGACCCGGAGCTGGTCGCGCGGCGCCTGGGCGAGCAACGCTTGGTGATTTG
The DNA here is from genome assembly GCF_053456465.1 of Pseudomonas acericola (SeqCode). Classification (NCBI taxonomy): domain Bacteria; kingdom Pseudomonadati; phylum Pseudomonadota; class Gammaproteobacteria; order Pseudomonadales; family Pseudomonadaceae; genus Pseudomonas; species Pseudomonas acericola (SeqCode). The sequence continues at coordinate 1,009,454 of NZ_JBRFJB010000001.1, forward strand.
CGCCGCGCCGCAGTATCTACAAGCGGCCGCGCCATTGCAGAGCAAGGCCGACCTGCTGGCGCACGACTGCATCATCGGCTGGCGCAGCGGGCTGCGTAAGACCTGGCTGCTGACGAACGCCAAGGGCTCGGTGGAAGAACAGGAAGTGCGGGTGCGCCATGAGTTCGGCGACGGCGAAGTGATGCTGCGGGCGACCCTCGATGGCGCGGGCCTGTGCCAATTGCCCACCTGGCTGGTGGCCGAGCACCTGCGCAGCGGCGCGTTGGTCACGGTGCTCGACGACTGCGCGGGAGCGACCATGCCGATTCACGTGATCTGGCCACACACCCGTTACGTGCAGCCCAAAGTGCGGGTGGTGGTGGACGCGCTGCTGGCCATGGCCGAGCAACACCGCGAGGTGTTTGGCGGGCGCTGAAAAATAATGCACATCACCTGTCCCTTTTTTTCGCGTCGGCGGTCATTCCAGGTAAGCACACATTATCGAGAGCTTGCACCAATGCCCGTAGTCCGCCCCTTGCTGAAACTGAGCCTGCTGCTGAGCCTCAGCGCCAGCCCGTTATTCGCCACCGTCAGCTACGCCGACGACGCCCGCCGCAGTTACCAGGTGCCCGCCGGCAGCCTGAGTGCGGCGCTGACCCGGTTTGCCGGGTTGGCGGGGGTCAACCTGTCGGTGGACCCGGCGCTGGTCAGCGGCCGCAGCAGCAGCGGCCTGGTCGGTGAATATGGCGTGGAGGAGGGCTTCGCGCGGCTGTTGCAAGGCTCCGGCCTGCAACTGCAAGCCATGGGCGAACACGCCTATATGCTGGTGCCGGTGCCAGACGGCAGTACATTGGAGCTGGCGCCAACGTCGATCCTCGGCACCACCGGCCTGTACGACGGCGACACCTACGCCGGCGGCCAAGTGGCCCGGCGGGGCGCCCAGGGCATGCTGGGCACGCGGGACTTTATGGAAACCCCGTTCAGCATCACCACCTACACCGCCGACGCGGTGAAAAACCAGCAGGCGCGGACCCTCGGCGAGCTGATCGCCAGCGACCCCTCGGTCCGCGCCACCAACCCGGCCGGTGGGCGTTACGAGCAGTTCACCATTCGCGGGTTCAGCCTGTTCAACAGTGATGTGTCCTATAACGGCCTCTACGGCGTGCTACCGACCTACACCATCGATATGGAAATGGCCGATCGCGTCGACATCTTCAAAGGCCCGACCCAGTTGATCAACGGCATCTCGCCCCGGGGCAGCGTGGGCGGCGGGATCAACGTGGTGCCCAAGCGCGCCACCGACAAGGACATCACCTCGTTCACCGGCACCTGGGCCTCGGAAAGCCAAGCGGGCGGCGCAGTGGATGTGGGCCGACGTTTTGGCGAAGACAACAAGTTCGGCATCCGCTTCAACGGCGTGAAGCAAGCCGGCAATACTGCCTGGGATCACCAGAGCGTCGACCGCGAAATGGCCGTGCTCGGCCTGGACTTTCGCGGCGAACGCCTGCGCCTTTCCACCGACATCGGCCACACCGAACGCGACACCGACGCCCCCCAGGAGCGTGTCCAAGTGGCTGCCGCCGCACCCGTGCCGAAGGCCAGCGACGTGCGCCGCAACTATGCGCAAGGCTGGAGCAAGGCACGCACCAACGACACCTTCGGCACCTTCAACGGCGAGTACGACCTCAGTGACAACGTGATGCTCTACGGCGGCGTCGGCGCGCGTAAAAGCAACCACGACTTCCTGCGTCACGCCGTTTCCGTCAGCAACGCCGCCGGCGATTTCAAGGTGCAGCCCCGCGATTTCACCCGCGATGAAAACGTGCGCACCTACACGGCCGGCGTGCGCAACTGGTTCCACACCGGGCCGGTGAGCCATGAGGTCAACCTGGCGGCCAGCTATTTCTACATGGACTTCACCAACGGCGGCGCGCGTTATGGCGAGTCGTCGAGCAACCTCTACAACCCGGTGCAAACCCCGACACCGTCCACGGCTACGCGCCAGGACGCCAAGGTCTACACCGAAAACAAATTCAGCGGCGTGGCCTTGTCCGACACCCTCGGCTTCTTCGACGACCGCCTGCTGCTGACCCTCGGCGCTCGCTGGCAGCGGGTCAAGGTGGATGACTGGAGCAACGGCATCAAAGGCAAGACCGCCTACGATGAAGAAAAACTCTCGCCCTCCGGCGGCCTGCTGTTCAAGGCCACCGACCGGCTGTCGCTGTACGCCAACTACATGGAAGGCCTGAGCCAGGGCAAGATCGCGCCGACGGCGTCGAAAAACAGCGACGAAATCTTCCCGCCGTTCATCAGCCGCCAGGTCGAAGTCGGTGCCAAATACGACGCTGGCGCCTTCGCCGTGACGGCGGCGGTGTTCCGCATCAAGCAGCCCGCCTACGAAACCAACGCCACCACGAATCTGTTCGGGCCCAACGGCAAGCGCGAAAACTCCGGCGCGGAACTGAGTGTGTTCGGCGAACCGTTCAAGGGTGTGCGTTTGCTCGGCGGCGTGATGTACATCGACAGCAAACTGAAGGACACCACCAACGGCACCTGGGACGGCAACCGCGCCCCGGCCACACCCAAATACAACGTCAACCTCGGCGCCGAATGGGACGTGCCGGGCCTTGAAGGCGTGACCCTGACCAGCCGTGGCATCCATTCCAGCTCGCAGTACCTGGACCAGTCCAACGTCAAGGAAATCGACGCCTGGAACCGCATCGACGTCGGCGCGCGGTATGCCTTCAAGGTGGATGACAAGCACGTGACCTTGCGCGCGAACGTGGAGAACGTCGCGGATAAGCGCTACTGGAGCTCGGCCGGTGCGTCGGATGACAGCGAGCCGGGGCTGACCTTGGCGACACCGCGTACCTATCTGCTGTCGGCCACCGTCGATTTCTAAACACGGATCAACATGTGGGAGCTGGCTTGCCTGCGATAGCATCACCTCGGTGCATCTGATAGACCGAGGTGTCTGCATCGCAGGCAAGCCAGCTCCCACACAAGCCAACTCCCACATTTGCGGGGCTAATGAGAATGTTTTTTGATCACACCGCCCCAATATGGAATAGTACCCGCCGTTTTCCCAGGCCTGTCTAGCCTGGGTGTTTCAACGCCGAGGTCCTCTTCATGCGAATGCTGCGCTCCATCCCCACCCTGGCCGCCTGCCTCCTGGCGTTTTCTTCAAGCGTGCTCAGCGCTGCACCCATCGACCTTAACGACGGCCAACACGCCGTGCATCTGCCGGATGCGCCCAAGCGCGTGGTGGTGCTGGAATTTTCCTTTCTCGACAGCCTCGCCGCCGTGGCCGTAACGCCGGTCGGCGCCGCCGATGATGGCGACGCCAACCGCGTCTTGCCCCGTGTGCGCCAGGCCATCGGCCAGTGGAAGTCCGTGGGCCTGCGCTCGCAGCCGAGCATCGAGGAAATCGCCCGGCTCAAGCCGGACCTGATCGTCGCCGACCTCAACCGCCACCAGGCCTTGTACAGCGACCTGTCGAGCATCGCGCCGACGCTGCTGTTGCCGTCGCGCGGTGAGGATTACCAAGGCAGCCTGAAATCCGCCGAGCTGATCGGCAAGGCGCTGGGCAAGAGCGCAGAGATGGACGCGCGTATCCAAAAGAACCGCGAAAACCTCAAGGCCATTGCGCAACAAATCCCCGCCGGCGCCAGCGTGCTGTTTGGCGTCGCCCGTGAAGACAGCTTTTCTGTGCACGGCCCCGACTCCTACGCCGGTAGCGTGCTGCAAGCCATCGGCCTGAAAGTGCCGTCGGTTCGCGCCAACGCGGCGCCCACGGAGTTCGTCAGCCTGGAACAACTGCTGGCCCTCGACCCCGGCTGGTTGCTGGTCGGTCATTACCGTCGCCCGAGCATCGTCGATAGCTGGAGCAAACAGCCGTTGTGGCAAGTGCTCGGCGCTGTGCGCAATCAGCACGTCGCCGAAGTGGACGGCGACAGCTGGGCGCGCAATCGTGGGGTGCTGGCGTCGGAGCAGATCGCCGAAGACGCCTTGGCGATTCTCAAAGGCGGCAAAGCCGTATTGAGTCAATAAGCGTGCAGCGCAGTTTCGCGGCGGCGGGCATCGTGCTGCTGGGCGCCGTGTTGTTCTGGTGCTCGCTGTACAGCTGGTCGCCGTTCACGATTACGGCGACGGACGCGTGGAATGGCCTGGTCCATCAGGGCAGCGTCGGCGGCAATATGGCCTACATCGTCGCCCAACTGCGGGTGCCACGTGCGGTGTGTGCGGCGTTGGTCGGCGCCTGCCTGGGCTTGGCCGGGGCGCTGATGCAGGGCATCACGCGCAATCGCCTGGCCTCGCCTTCCTTGTTTGGCGTGACGGCCGGCGCGGCGTTGGGTTTGGCGCTGTTCTCGACGGGTCTGGTTGCACCGCCGTTTGTCGGTGGCGCGTTATTGATGACGTGCGTGGGCGGCGCGTTGGCCTGGGTCACCGTATTCAGCCTTGGCGGCGCCTGGTCGCCGACCACCGCCCAGGGTCGCCTGGTATTGGCCGGCGTGGCCGTCGCGGCGTTGTGCGCGGCCTTGACCCGGCTCACGGTGATCCTGGTCGAGGCCCAGGCGCAAAGCGTACTCAACTGGCTGGCCGGTTCGCTGGCCAACGTCGGCGCCGCGCAAGTGCAATTGCTCTGGCCCTGCACCTTGATCGGCGGCCTGTGGGCGCTGTGGTGTGCGCCACGCCTGAACCTGATCAACCTCGGCGAAGACGCCGCGCGCTCGTTGGGCGTGGGCATCGCCAGCCTGCGTTTGCAGGTGTTTGTCGCCAGCCTGTTGCTGGTGGGGGCGAGTGTCTGCGCGGTGGGGCCGATTGGTTTTGTCGGGCTGATTGCGCCGAATATCCTGCGCCAGTTCCTCGGCAATGATTACCGCTGGCTGATCCCGCTGAGCGCCGCCTTGGGCGCGGTGATTGTGCTCGGCGCCGACCTGCTCAGCCGCGCCGTGGCCTTCCCGGTGGAAACCCCGGCGGGCGTGGTCACCGCGTTGATCGGCGCGCCGTTCTTCCTCTTTCTTGCAAGGCGCGCCCTATGATCCGCCCGACCTTGCGCCTGTGGCTGTTGCTCGGCCTGTTGCTGCTGGCGACGTTTATCAGCCTCAGCGCTGGCACCTTGTGGCTCAAGCCCGGCGTCGTGCTGGAGCGCTTGCTGGCCCACGACGCCCTCGACTTTGAAGTGTGGAACCACCGCCTGCCGCGCAGCCTGATCGCGATCCTTGCCGGTGCTGCTTTCGGCCTGGCCGGGGCGATTGTGCAGGGCGTGATCCGCAACCCGCTGGCCTCGCCGGAAATCCTCGGCGTGACCCAGGGCGCCGGGCTGGCGCTGACCGTGGCGATCATCAGCTGGCCGCAGTTGCCGATTGCCTGGCTGCCGTTGGTGGCATGCCTGGGCGGAGCGGGCGGCGCGTTGCTGCTGGCGCTGTACAACACCGGGGTGAGTTTTTCCGGGGTGCGTTTTGCACTGTCCGGGGTGGCGATTGCGGTGACCTTGTCCAGCGTCACCGAGTTCCTGATCTTGTCCCACCCGCTGGATATCAACACCGCGCTGCTGGCCCTCACCGGCAGCCTGTGGAGCCGCAACTGGCACCATGTGGTGCTGGTGTTGCCGTTCCTCGTGTTGATCCCGCTGGGCCTGTGTTTGGCCAAGCCGCTGAACCTGATCGCCCTTGGCGACGAAGCGGCCCACAGCCTGGGCACCGCGCTGAACCGCACGCGCTGGCTGGCGATGGCCTGCGCGGTACTGCTGACCAGCCTCGGCGTCGGCGTGATCGGGCCGATTGGTTTTATTGGCCTGGTCGCGCCGCATATGGCGCGCAGGCTGGTGGGCGGGCATCACCAATGCTTGCTGCCGGCGGCGATGCTGATCGGTGCGCTGTTGCTGGTGCTGGCCGACACGCTGGGGCGCACCTTGATCGCCCCCAGTGAAATCCCCGCCGGGGTGCTCACGGCGGTGATTGGCGCGCCGTATTTTCTTTGGTTGCTGGCACGGTTCAAAGGCTGATGACATGAGTATTCTGCAGGCACACCAGCTCGATATCGGTTACGGCGCGACGCGCATCGTGCAAGGGCTGTCGTTTACGCCGCCGGCGGGAAAGGTCACGGCGTTGATCGGCCCCAATGGCTGCGGCAAGTCCACGTTGCTCAAGGCGTTTGCGCGCATTCTCAAGCCGACCCAGGGCGAACTGACCCTGGATGGCCAGGCCTACGCCAGCCTTTCCGCGCGCCAACTGGCGCGGCAGATCGCGTTTTTGCCGCAAGTCTTGCCGGTGCCGGAAGGGGTCAGCGTGCGCCAGTTGGTTGCCTATGGCCGCAGCCCGCATAACTCGCTGTGGGGGCGTTTGAGCGGCAACGATCAGTCCCATGTGACCCAGGCTATGCAGCGCCTGGAACTCGACGTTTTGGCAGATCGCGCGCTGGCGGATTTGTCCGGCGGGCAGCGCCAGCGCGCGTGGCTGGCGATGGTGTTGGCGCAGAACGCACCGGTGGTGTTGCTGGATGAGCCGACCACTTATCTCGATATCAGTCATCAGGTTGAACTGTTGGATCTGATGGGGGAGTTGGCGGCGGAAGGTAAGACGGTGATTACCGTGCTACATGACATCAACCAGGCGTGTCGGTATGCCGACCATTTGGCGGTGATGCATGGCGGCAAGTTGGTGGCGGATGGGGCGCCGGCGGCGGTGATCAGTGCCGAGTTGATGCGGCAGGTGTTTGATGTGCAGGTGCAGATCATGCAGGAGCCGGTGGCAGGCACCCCGATGTGCCTGATTGAAAAAAGCACCCGCCCTCAAGCCTGACTCGGTCAAAAAAATGTGGGAGCTGGCTTGCCTGCGATAGCTGTGTATCAGTGCCAAATGAGCAAGCTGACCCACCGCTATCGCAGGCAAGCCAGCTCCCACATTAGATCTCAGTTGCTTGGTAGGGCTTTTTTCACGTCGATGGCTTTGGGTAGCAGGTTGTTCTGAAAGAACAGATCCGCCGTCGCCTGCTGCGCCGCGATGATCTTCTCGTCAATCGGCAAGATCGGCGAAGGCGGACGATTGTCCATGTACCGCGCAATCACATCCGCAGGTAGGCCCATAAAACTGGTCAGCACCTTCAAGCTGTCTTCCCGCTGGCTACGGGTCAGCGCTTCGGCGCTGCTGAGTTCACCGAGCAGGTCGTGGACAAAGGCGCCGTTGGCCTTGGCGTATTCGCGCCGCGCGGTGTACACCGGCCCGGACAACCCCAACCCTTCACCGTTGGCCAGCACGTGGCTCGGGCTCTGGCTCAGCGCCAACGACGAATAGGGTTCCCAGATCGCCCAGGCATCCACGCTGCCGCGTTCAAACGCCGCGCGCGCGTCGGCCGGTGGCAGGTACACCGGCTGGATGTCCTTGTAGCTCAGCCCGGCCTTGTTCAGTGCGCGCAGGATCAGGTTGTGGGAGCTGGAGCCTTTTTGGAAGGCGACTTTCTTGCCCTTGAGGTCTGCCACTGAGTGCAGCGGGCTGTCGTTGCGCACCAGGATGGTTTCGGCGCTGGGCTTGGGCGGTTCGGCGCCGATGTAGACGAGGTCTGCGCCTGCCGCTTGGGCGAAGAGGGGCGGGATATCGCCGGTGGAGCCCACATCCAGCGCGCCGACATTGAGGGCTTCGAGCATCTGCGGGCCGGCGGGGAATTCGATCCACTTCACGTCAGTCTGCGGGAAGCGTTTTTCCAGCAAGCCGTGTTCCTTGGCCAGCACCAGGGCAATGGAGCCTTTCTGGTAGCCGATGCGCAGGGTCGCGGGGTCGGCGGCGAGGGCGGTTTGGGTCACGGCCAACAGGGCCAATACCAGTGCGCGAATCTTCATAGGCGGTCCTTTTTAAAGCGGTTTTCGGGGCGCGCCAAACCGAGGTTGTCACGCAAGGTGGCGCCGCTGTATTCAGTGCGGAACAGGCCGCGCCGTTGCAGCTCGGGCACCACCCACTGGGCGAAATCCTCCAGCCCACCGGGCAGGTGCGGTACCAGGATATTGAAGCCATCGGCGGCGCCGTTTTCGAACCAGCGTTGCAGCTCGTCGGCGATCTGCTCCGGTGTGCCGATCAGGCTGTAATGCCCGCGGCCACCGGCAATCCGTCGCCCCAACTGGGCCAGTGTCAGGTTCTCGCGCAACGCCAAATCACTGAGCAACTGCTGGCGGCTGCGCTGGCCGCTGTCGGTCAGTGGCAACTCTGGCAACGGCCCATCCAGCGGGTAGCCGGACAGGTCGAAGTTACCGAGCATGCGCCCAAGCAGCGCGACGCCGACTTCGGGCTCGACCAAATCCTGGAACGCCTCGAACTTCGCCTGCGCCTCAGCCTCGGTCTGCCCGACCACCACAAACACGCCCGGCATGATTTTCAGCGAATCCGCCTCCCGTCCGTACTGCGCAAGACGGCCCTTGAGGTCGGCATAAAACCCCTGGGCATTCTCCAGTGACGTCTGCGCGGTAAACACCACCTCGGCGGTTTGCGCCGCGAGATCGCGACCGGCTTCGGACGAGCCCGCCTGCACGATCACCGGCTGGCCCTGGGGCGAGCGCGCGACGTTCAGCGGGCCCTTGACGCGAAAGTGCTCACCCACGTGATCGAGCACATGCACCTTCGCCGGGTCGTAGTAATTGCCGCTGGCCTTGTCGCGCACAAAGGCGTCGTCTTCCCAGCTGTCCCACAAGCCGGTCACCACCTGATGAAACTCGCGGGCGCGGCTGTAGCGTTCGCCGTGGCCGAGGTGCTCATCACGGCCGAAATTCTGCGCTTCGGCGGCGGCGTCCGAGGTCACCAGGTTCCAGCCTGCGCGCCCGCCGGACAGGTGATCCAGCGAGGCGAATTTGCGCGCCACATGGTAGGGCTCGTTGTAGCTGGTGGTCGCCGTGGCGATCAAGCCGATGTGCTCCGTCACGGCACTCAACGCCGAGAGCAAGGTCAGTGGCTCGAAGTGATCCGAACGCGCCATATGGCTGGCGATCTCGCCAGTGGCCGCCGCCACGCTGTCCGCCACGAACAGCGCATCGAACCTGGCCGCTTCGGCGACCCGCGCCAGGTGCTTGTACTGGGCGAAATCCAGCCCGGCATTCGCCGGTACATCGGGATGGCGCCAGGCGGCGACGTGGTGCCCGGTGGCCATGAGGAAAGCGCCGAGTTTCAGTTGACGGCTCATATTAGAAATCCTTGCGCAGTTGCACGCCGAAGTAACGTTCATCGTCACGGGGCACGGCGCGGTAGATGTAGTTGCCGCCGCTGGCCAGCATCGGCGAGTAGGACTTGTCGGCAAGGTTCTTCGCCAGCAGCGCTACACGCCAGCCGTTGCTGTAGTCGGCCAGGGCCACGCTGGCGTTCCAGATGCCGTAGGCGCCTTGCTTGGTGTCGAGGTTCTGGCTGATGTCGTACTGCACTTCGCTCTGCCAGCTGTAGTCGGTGCCCAGTTCGATATCCAGGCCGTTATCCAGGGGGATGCTGTAGTCGGCGCGTACGTAGCTTTTCCAGTCCGGGCTGTACGGCAGCGGCTTGCCATTTACGTTGCACGTTGCTGCTGCGCCGGCGGGGCAGGCGAATTCGTCGATGCGTGCGCGGGTGTAGGCCAGGGCGCCGGAGAGCTTGAGTTGCTGGGTGGCCTGCAAGGCGTAATCCAGCTCGACGCCTTCGGTGCTGACGCTGCCGGCGTTGATCAAACGGGTCACGACCTGGCCGGCAACGGTGTCGAAAAAGTTGGCCTGGTAGTTGTCGTAATCGCTGTGGAACACCGCGAGGTTGGTGGTCAGGCGGTTGTTCCAGGCGGTGGCCTTGATCCCGGCTTCCCAGGTGTTGGAGGTTTCCGGCTTGAGGGCGTCGGTGTCGCGCGGCTGCATGTTGAAGAACACGTTGTAGGCCGGGCCTTTGTAGCCGCGCGAGTAGGTCAGGTAGCTGGTGACGTTGTCGCTGATGTCGTACTGCACGCCGAGGCGGCCGGACCAGCCGTCTTCGTCCACCGAGCCGGAACTTGACGTGGCCGGTTGAATCCCGCTGACCGTGGTGGCCGAGGTGGAGACGCGGCGGTGATCGTATTTCAGGTCGTCGTGGGTGTAGCGCAAACCGGCAATGCCGCGAAAGCGCGAAGTGAAGTTCAGCGTGCTCTCGCCGAACACCGCGTAGCTGTCGTTGGTGGTGCTGTAGTCGGCGATGCCACGGTCGGTGCGCGTGGTGGTGGTGAGGGTGCGCTGGTAGGTTTCTTCGTCCTTGCCGTGCATGTAGAACAGGCCGCCGACGTATTCCAGGAACTCACCTTTGGGCGAGGCCAGGCGCAGTTCCTGGGAGTATTGGTTGAATTCCAGTTGGCCCTTGTCGGCGGTGCCGGGGAATGCGGCGGTCACGGTGCCCAGGCGGTCGCCGTCCTGGTACTGAGTGTTATCCCAGCCGCGCCAGGCGGTGATCGAGGTCAGGGTGTAGTCGCCGAGGTTCCAGTCCAGCTGGGCCGACAGGCCTTTGTTGGTGTCTTCCACATGGCTGCGGGTGTCGGTGTTGATGTCGCGGTTGTCGCTGGAGGCGCGCACCGGGCTCAGGGCGTTGGTGAACGCTGGGGTCAGGGACTTGCTGACCACGCCGTTGGGCGCGTCGTCGTGGGACTGCATGTAGTCGGCGATCAGGGTCAGCTTCACGTCGTCATTGGGGGTGAACTCCAACTTGCCGCGAATGCCCTTGTGGTTGTAGCCGTTGACCTCTTGGCCGTTGTGTTGGTTATCGACGTTGCCGTCATAGCTGCCGAACAGCGTGCTGATCGAACCCTTGAGCACGTCCGGCACCAGGCTGCCGCCGATGCCGAAGCGGGTGCGGCTTTCGTTGCCGCTGTAGTAGGACTGGTCGATATAGCCGTGGGTCTCGGCGGTCGGCGCCTTGCTGGTGATATTGAGCACACCGGCCGAAGCGTTCTTGCCGAACAGCGTGCCTTGCGGGCCGCGCAGTACTTCGATGCGCTCCAGGTCGAGCAGGTCGAGGGTGGCCTGGCCGGGGCGGGCGTAGACCACGCCGTCGATCACCGTGGCCACCGTCGGCTCAACGCCGGGGGAGGTGGAGATGGTGCCGACGCCGCGCACGAACAGCGAGGTGTCCTTGTTGGAGGCACCGGTGCGGAAGTTCAGCGACGGCACTTGTTGCGCGATGCTCGCCACGCCGTTGCGGTTGTCGCGCTCCAGTTGCTCGCCGTCGAGCACCGAGACCGCCACCGGGACTTTTTGCAGGGATTCTTCACGGCGGGTGGCGGTGACGGTCACGGATTTGAGCGTCGGTTCCTGCTCATCCGCCGCAAAGGCGGGCAGGGCGGTCAGCCCGGCCAGGATCAATAATGTAGTGCGTTGGAAGTTGTGCATGCTGTGCCCGCTCGAAAAAAATGCCCTGAACCGTTGCCGTTCTGCGACGGCAACGCCTGTGAATTCGCCTCTGGCATTCGCTCGAGCGAGTAGCAGACAAAGCGCTTTGTTAGCGCTAACATCGGCATTATTGGTGGGACCGGTTTAGAACGTCAAATACTGAAAAATTAGTCCTATATGCCTTTTGGTTTCTAACAGGATTTTCCCGTGAGCGAAGACAAACCGCGCAAACGCCGTGGCGCCGGGCGCGTCACCCTCAACACCGTGGCGCGCCAGGCCGGGGTGTCGGCGATTACCGTGTCGCGTTACTTCAACCAGCCGGAGCAGGTCTCGCCCGAGCGTCGCGAGCGCATAGCCCAAGTGGTGGCCGAGCTGGGCTACGTGCCCAACCTGGTGGCCGGCGGCTTAGCCTCGGCGCGCGGGCGGATCGTGGCGATGGTGATCCCAAACATCTCCGGGCCGATCTTTGCCGACACCATCCAGGGCTTCAGCGACACCCTCAGCCAGCACGGGTATCAGCTTTTGTTGGCATCGAGTTATTTCAGTGCCGAGCAGGAAGAAAGCGCGGTGCGCGCCTTTCTCGGCTGGTCGCCGGCGGCGTTGGTGCTGACCAGCCGCTTCCACAGCGCGGCCACCGAAAAGATGATCGCCGACGTCGATATCCCGGTGGTGGAAACCTGGGACTACGTGCCCGAACGCGAGCCGTTGCAGATCGGCTTTTCCCACTACGAAGTGGGCGTCACGGCTGCGCGTTACCTGCATGGCCAGGGCTATCGGCGCATCGCTTTTGTGCAGAACAGTGCGGCGGGGGATTTCAGTGCGATGGAGCGGGGGGACGGGTTCGCCGCGACCTTGAGCGAGTTGGGCGTACAACCCTGGACCTTCGCGCCGGAAGCCGGTTGTGCGCCCTTCGAAGCCGGCAAGCAGGCGATGGACGCACTGATGAGCCACCCCACGCCGCCCGATGCAATCTTCTTCGCCAATGACAACCTCGCCGCCGGCGGCTTGCTGGCGGGGCAACGCGCCGGCTTGAACATTCCGCAAGACTGCGCGGTACTCGGTTTTGGTGATTACCCCTTCGCGCACATGCTGCTGCCGAGCCTCAGCACCATCAAGCCACCGGCGTTGCAAATCGGTGTATTGGCGGCCACGCGGGTATTGGAAAGTTTGGGGGTGTTGCCGGTGGAAGAGGAGGTACAGCGCTTGAATTTGTTGGAGTGCCGCCTGATTTCGCGGGAAAGTGCTTGAGGGCCTGAAATGCGGGAGCAATCAATGTGGGAGCGGGCTTGCCCGCGATTACGGAGTGTCAGGCGATGTATTCGTCACAGGCAGACCGCAATCGCGGGCAAGCCCGCTCCCACATTTGGATCTTCATACATCAGCCAGACAGTTGCCTGTTCTGGCTCTTGAGTTTGAAGGTGCTCAAAAAGACATTATTTATATGAATAAAATCATAAGAAAATAATGAAATCCAAGAATATTAGCTTAGACCAAAACAGCATTATATTTTCAAAACCCATTCCGTTATGTTTGATCGCAACAGCCTACCCCTGACCATGGATGGTACCCATCGTGATTCAGATTCTGCTCCCATAACCGGGTAATCATGCCCGCAGCAGAATCGTTGGAAGGGAACTCAACGTATGTTGCCGATACAACCCCCGCACGCGCCTTAGCCGCAAATCGCCGCCACATCCCCTAAAAAACGAGCACCGCGCACGACCGCGTGATTGCCCGACTTCGCGATTTGGATAAGCAGGCATGGCTATGAAGCAAGCGTTAACACCCACCGCCGTTTTGGCCCTGGCAATTTTTGCCAACAGCGCCCAGGCCCAGGACGACAGCACCCTCTCTACCGTCGTCGTCACCGGCAACCGTGGCGCCGAGCAGCGCACCGTTACCAGCAGCCCGGTGCCGATCGATGTGGTCAGCGCCAAGCAATTGCAGAGCACCGGCAAGCCCGGTTTGATGGAAGCCCTCAGCGCGGTGATCCCATCGCTGACCCTGCCGGAAAAAACCGGTTGGGACGCCAGCGGCATCGCCCGTGCCCCCAACCTGCGGGGCCTGAGCGCCGCCGAAGTGCTGGTGCTGGTCAACGGCAAGCGCCGCCACACCAGTGCCACCTTGAACATCAACGGTATCAACACCGGCGCGGCGCCGGCTGACCTGGACCTGATCCCCATCAGCGCCATCGACCATGTGGAAGTACTGCGCGATGGCGCTGCCGCCCAATACGGTTCCGACGCCATCGCCGGGGTGATCAACGTGATCCTCAAGGCCGACACCAGCGGCACCTCGGTGACCAACGCCGGCCTTGGCTACGACGGCAAGAAACAGACCGTGCAACAAAGCCTCAACAAAGGCTTCGAAATCGGCAACGGCAACGGCGGCATCGTGCAACTGGCGCTCGACGCGCGCAGCCAGAACGATGACAACAAGGCCAGCGCCAACGGCTACACCTACGCCCAGGCCTACGAGCAGGCCGGCCGTTCCACCTACGGCGGCTACGGCACACCGAAGACCAATCTGCTGACCCTGGGCTACAACGCCGAGCTGCCGGTGGACGACAACTTCAGCCTGTATTCCTTCACCACCTATTCGCGACGCAAGGCCGAGCAGGGCCAGAACTTCCGCCTGCCGACCATCACCAACACCATCACCACCGGCCCCAACGGCTACCCCGGCGGCTACACGCCCACCTGGTTTATCGACGAAGACGACTTCCAGGCCGCCTTCGGTGGCAAAGGCACCGTTGGCGAGTGGGACTGGGATTTGTCCACCACCTACGGGCGCAACGACGCGGAGCAGGGCACCACCCACAACCAGAACCCGTCCCTGGGCGAAGCCACGCCGAACCACTTCACCTCGGGCACGTGGATTTCCACCGAGCTGACCACCAACCTCGACTTCAAGCGCGGCTTTGATATCGGCCTGCAAAAACCGCTGGACCTGAGCTACGGTTTCGAACACCGGCGCGATACCTATGAGGTGCAGGCCGGTGATTATGAGTCCTACGCCAACGGCGGCTACTGCAAGGCGCCGGGCAATTGCGCATCAAGCGGGGCGCAGGTCACCAACGGCATTTCCCCGGATGAAGAGGCCACCGCCTCGCGCAACAGCCTGGCCAGTTACGTGGATGTGGGCTTCAACCCGGTACCGGACTGGTACGTCGGCACCGCCTTCCGTTACGAGCACTACAACCAAGGCGTCGGTGCCACGCGCAGCGGCAAGCTGACCACCCGTTACGACTTCACTCCGCAATTCGCCGTGCGCGCCACAGTGAGCAACGGCTTCCGCGCGCCGTCCCTGGCCAACAGCCTGTTCAGTGCGCGTTCCACCACCTATGGCGTGGTGGACGGTGTGTACCAGTCGATCAACTACGGCGTGCTGCCGGTGGGTTCGGGCGCCGCCCAGGCCCTCGGCGCCCAGGAATTGAAACCCGAGCGCTCGACCAACTTCAGCCTTGGTTTCACCCTCACACCCACCGATCGCCTGAGCTTCACCGCCGACGCCTACGTGATCAACCTGCGTGACCGCATCACCCTCACCGGCACCTTGCTCGGCCCGGAAATCACCCAGGTGCTGCAAGGCAATGGCATCACTTCGACGTCCGGCGGCCAGTACTTCATCAACGGCGCCGACACCCGCACCAAGGGCCTGGACCTGGTCAGCAACTACAGCCAGGACCTCGGCGAATACGGCGCGCTGAAGTGGACCGCCGCGTTCAACTGGAACCAAACCAAGATCCTCAACTACAAGGAATCCACGACGATCCTCGGCACCTCCTATGACCTGATGGATCGCCAGGCGCGCAACCTGATCACCGGCGTGCAGCCGAGCACCAAGCTGATCCTCGGCGGTGACTGGAGCATCGATCGCTTCAACCTCAACCTGGCCCTGACCCGCTACGGCTCCTACAAGGAGGTCAACGTCTCCGCCGACCGCAGCCTCGACCGGGTCTACGCGGCCAAATGGATCACCGACCTGGACCTTGGCTACAACCTCACCAAAGACCTCAACGTCGCCATCGGCGCGAAGAATCTGTTCGACGTCTACCCGAAAAAACAAGGTGTACCGAGCAGCACCATGGTCAGCAGCTACGGCACCTATTCGCCCTTCGGTTTTACCGGCGGTTACTACTACACCCGGCTGACTTACGCCTTCTAAGGCCACCCCCCGCGAGGAAGAGAACATGCCCATCGTCGCCAAACCCTATGACCTGATTGAACAGGCACGCCCGGTTCGCCAGGCCCGTGTCGCCACCCCGATCAAGACCTTGCAAGTCGTCCCCGCACGGCACCCCTGGCGCTGGGCCGGGTCGATCTTTGCCGCGCTGGTGCTGCTGGGCATCGTGCATTCCCTGGCCACCAACCCACGCTGGGAGTGGGGCGTGTTCGGCCAGTGGTTCTTTTCGCCGTCGGTGCTGCGCGGCCTCGGCCAGACGCTGTTGCTGACCCTGCTGAGCACGGTGTTCAGCATGATCCTCGGCACGGCGCTGGCGTTGGCACGGCTGTCGGGCTCGCCGCTGCTGGCGGCGTTGGCCTGGGGCTATATCTGGTTTTTCCGCTCGATGCCGGCGCTGCTGGTGCTGATCATTCTGTACAACTTCGCTTATCTGTATGACCACATCGTGCTCGGCGTGCCGTTCACCGACTTGGTGTTCGCCGAGTGGTCCACCGTGGACGTGCTCAGCCAGTTCACCGTGGCCGTGCTGGGCTTGAGCCTGATGCAGGCGGCGTACGCGGCAGAGATCATTCGCGGCGGCCTGATCGGCGTGGATGCCGGCCAGCACGAAGCGGCGGCGGCGTTGGGTTTGCCGGCTTCGCGTCGGGTGTTCCGCATCATCTTGCCCCAGGCGCTACGGTCGATCCTGCCGTCGGGTTTCAACGAAATCATCGGCCTGGTCAAAGGCACCTCCATTGTCTACGTGCTGGCCCTGCCCGAGCTGTTCTACACCGTGCAGGTCATCTACAACCGCACCCAGGCGGTGATCCCGCTGCTGATCGTGGCGACCGTGTGGTACCTGATCATCACCACCGTGCTGACCAGCGCGCAGTATTACGTCGAACGCTACTTTGCCCGTGGCACCGCTCGCGTGCTGCCACCGACGCCTTTGCAGCGCATCAGCCGCTGGCTCAAGGAGAAATCCCATGAGTGAAGCCCGCGCCGGTCGCATTCAAATCCAGGGCGTGGGCAAGCGCTTTGGCAACCAGCAGGTGTTGCAAGACATCCACCTGACCATTGACCCGGGCAAGGTCACGGTGATTCTCGGGCCGTCGGGCTCGGGCAAATCCACCTTGCTGCGCACCATCAACCACCTGGAAAAGATCGACAGCGGCCACATCACCATCGACGGTGAATACGTCGGCTATCGACGCAAGGGTGACCTGCTCTATGAACTCAAAGAGCGGGAAATCCTCAAGCGCCGGATCGACGTCGGCTTCGTGTTCCAGAACTTCAACCTGTTCCCGCACCTCACTGCCTGGGAAAACATCGCCGAGGCGCCCCTGGCCCACAAGCGCTGGAGCAAGGCCGAAGCCCAGACCAAAGCGTCCGAGTTGCTGGCCAAGGTTGGCCTTTCAGACAAAGCCGACGCCTATCCACGCCAGCTCTCCGGCGGCCAACAACAACGCGTGGCCATCGCCCGCGCCCTGGCGCTGGACCCGAAAGTGCTGCTGTTCGATGAACCCACCTCGGCCCTCGACCCGGAGCTGGTGGGCGAAGTGCTGGATGTGATCAAGGGCCTGACCCAACTGGGCGTGACCCTGGTGATCGTCACCCACGAAATCGGCTTTGCCCGTGAAGTCGCCGACCACGTGGTGTTCCTCTGCGACGGCCAGCTCATCGAAGAAGGCCCGCCTGAACAGATTTTCCGCCAACCCCGACATCCCCGCACCGTGGCCTTTCTCGGCAAGGTGCTTTAGTTCAAGGAGTGACTGCCCATGTTTATTTCTACTGCCCGTGTGGCCCTGCTGGCGCTGGCCGTCAGTGCTGCGCAAAGTGCGTTCGCCGTGCAACAGGTGGACCTCAGCCCCGACCGCGTGCGCATCCATGTGCCGCGCAACGAAGCCGCCATCGCACAGATCCCGCCGGGCTTCAAGTTCGCCCAGCCGGGCAAGTTCACCGTGGCCGTGTCCGGCGTGGCCGGGCCACCCCTGGCGCTGCTGGCCAATGACGACAAGACCACCATCGGCAGCGAAGCCGACACCGCGCAATTGGTCGCTGACAGCCTCGGCCTGCAACTCAACGTGGTGCAGACCAGTTGGGAAGACTGGCCGCTGGGCGTCAGCTCGGGCAAATACGACGCGGTGATCAGCAACGTCACCGTGACCGAAGCGCGCAAGAAACGCTTCGACTTCGCGACGTATCGCCAGGACGTGCTCGGCTTTTATGTGAAGAGCACCAGCAAGATCAACGAGATCAAACAGGCGCCGGACATTGCCGGGCTTAAGATCATCGTCGGCTCCGGCACCAACCAGGAAAAAGTCCTGCTGGCGTGGAACGAGGCGAATGAAAAGGCCGGGATCAAACCCGCGCTGTTGCAGTACTTCGATGACCAGGCTGCCGCGCAACTGGCGGTGCAGTCCGGGCGCAGTGATGCGTTGTTCGGGCCGAACTCGGTGTACGCCTATTCCGCCGCGATCACCGGCGGCATCAAGCGCGTCGGCACCGTCAATGGCGGCTGGCCGTTGCAGGCCGACATCGCGGTGACCACGCGCAAGGACAACGGCCTGGTCAAGCCGATCCACACCGCGCTGGAAAGCGCGATTGCCGGCGGCCAATACGAGCAGGTGCTGCAACGCTGGGGCCTGGACGTGGAGCGCGTCGACAAGTCGCTGATCAACCCACCGGGCCTGCCGGATTAAGGAGTAGCGAACATGGGACTGACACGACGTGAAGCGCTGTCGAGCATCGCGGCGGTAGGCGGCGAGAAGGCGGTCAAGGATGCCCTGGCGGTGCTGGGCCTGGGGCCTTCATCGCACCGCCGCCCGCAACCGCTGAAACTCAAGGACGGCCTGGGGCAGGGCACCCGCGTGCTGGTGCTGGGCGCCGGGATTGCTGGGTTGGTCACGGCCCTGGAACTGACCCGCGCCGGCTTCGAGGTGCAAGTGCTGGAGGCCCGCCAGCGTGTGGGCGGCCGTACCTGGACGATCCGCCATGGCGACCGCGTGGAGTACAAGGATGGCCGCACACAAACTGCGGCGTTTGATCAGGGGCATTACTTCAACGCGGGCCCTGCGCGCATCCCCAGCCAGCACCGCACGATCCTCGACTATTGCAGCGAACTGGGGGTGCCGCTGGAAGTGCTGGTCAACAGCAGCCATGGCGCCCAGGTGCGCCCGGATATCGACAAGCCGGCGTTCAGCGTCGGCCAGGCGATCAACGATGCGCGCGGGCACTTGTCCGGCCTGCTGGCCAAGGCCGTGCAGCGCGATGCCCTCGACGACGTGTTGAGCAGCGAAGAACGCACACGCCTGCTGGCGTTTTTGCAGGTGTATGGCGATCTCTCGCAAGAGCTGGCGTTCGAAGGCACGATCCGTTCGGGGCACCTGGAATCGCCCGCCCATCCCGGCGCGTTGCCGGCTGCGCGTAGCCCGCTGGCACTGGATCAACTGCTGCACCCGGAGCTGTGGGGCGCGCTGCTGCACACCGAGTTCCCGGAATTCTCGGCGACCATGTTCCAGCCGGTGGGCGGCATGGACCGCATCACCGACGCCTTCTACGCCCGGGTCCGCGACCAGGTGCAACTGGGCGCACAGGTGCGGCAGATCCGCCAGTTGGAAGACGGCGTCGCGGTGACGTATCACGACCAACACAGCGGCCGTGAACAGGTGGTGCGCGCCGACTACCTGGTCTCGACCCTGCCGCTGCCGCTGCTGGCCAAGCTCGATACGGATTTCAGCGACCCGATCAAAGCCGCCTTGCGCAGCACCCGCAGCGACCAGGCAACCAAAGTGGCGTGGCAGTCGCCGCGCTTCTGGGAGACCGACTACCGCACCTACGGCGGCCTGTCGTGGATCGAACACCCGGCGCGCCTGCTGTGGTACCCGAGCAACGGCCTCAACACCCGCGACGGTTTGCTGGTGGCCGGTTACGTGACCGGCGAGGGCGCTGACCGCTTTGGCGCGCAACCGTTGGACCAGCAGTACGCCACCTCGAAAGAAGCCGTGGAGTTGCTGCATCCCGGTTATGCCAAACACCTGCGCCACCCGCTGGCGGTGTCCTGGGAACAGATCCCCTACAGCGAAGGCCCGTGGCTGCAACGCGAACACTTCCCGGCCGATGCCAGCGCCTTGCTCGAAGCCGGCGTTGGCCGCGTGTACTTCGCCGGTGACGGCCTGGTGCAGAGCGGCGTGGGCATCTGGCAGGAATCGGCGGCCAACTCCGCGCGCCATGTGGTCGCGCAACTGGCCGAACGGGTGACCCAACAACGTCAGATTGCGGCAGTGGCCGCGTCCTAAGGAGCATCATCATGAGCGACAGTATTCAACGCACCAGCGTCGGCAACTTCCCGATCTCGCAAACCGTCACCGTGCCGGCCTCCGCCAGCCTGATTTTCGTCAGCGGCACCTTGCCCGACCTGCACGACGCCAACGCCCCAGCGGGCACGCCAGCGGCCTATGGCAACACCGAAGTGCAGACGGTGTCGGTGTTCAACAAGATCCGCCAGATCCTCCAGCAACACGACCTCGACCTCGGCGATATCGTGCAACTGCGGGTGTTCCTGGTGGGCGCCGAAGAGACCGCCGGCAAGCTCGATTTCGCCGGTTTGCAGGCCGGCTACACGCAATTCTTCGGCACGCCAGAGCAGCCGAACAAACCCGCGCGCACCGCGTTGCAAGTGGTGGCGCTGCCACTGCCGGGTGCGCTGGTGGAAGTCGAGGCCATCGCCGCCAGAACCGCCTGATTCACACAATCAACAATGTGGGAGCGGGCTTGCCCGCGATTGCGGTGGGTCAGTAACTGATATCTCGACTGATGCACCGCAATCGCGGGCAAGCCCGCTCCCACAGGGTTCATCTATATTTCAGGAGCATTTGCATGTCTACAGCACCCCGGCAACTCAAATTCGGCGCCATTCTCACCGGCGTCGGCACCGCGCAAAACGAATGGTTGCACCCGCAGATCCCCGGCGATGCCAGCGTGGATATCGATTGGTACCGCGCCCAGGCACGGCAGGCGGAAGCGGCCAAGTTCGACTTGGTGTTCATTGTCGATAGCCCCTACATCACCCCGGATTCGGCGCCGCATTTTCTCAACCGCCTGGAGCCGTTGACCCTGCTCTCCGCCATCGCCGGCGCCACCTCGAAAATCGGCCTGGTGGCGACCCTCACCACCTCCTATACCGAACCCTTCAACGTCGCCCGCCAGTTCGCCTCCCTGGACCATATCAGCGGCGGTCGTGCCGGTTGGAACGTGGTCACCACCGGCCTGGAAGGTGCCGCCGGCAACTTTGGTCGCGAGCAGCATATCGACCACACCGAGCGCTATCGCCGCGCCGCCGAGCACCTGGACGTGGTGCAGGGCTTATGGGACTCCTATGAAGACGATGCCTTTGTGCGCGATAAGGCCAGCAAGGTGTTCCTCGACCCGCAGCGTCAGCATCGCCTCGACCACCAGGGCGAGTTTTTCGCCGTGACCGGGCCGCTGAATATCGCCCGTTCTGCGCAAGGCCAACCGGTGATTTTTCAGGCCGGGATTTCCGAATCCGGGCGCAGCCTGGCGGCGAACTATGCCGAGGGGATTTTTGCCGGCGTGGGCAACTTCGAAGACGCCCAGGCGTACTACCGCGACATCAAGCAACGCACGGCTGCGGCCGGGCGCAATCCCGACCACGTGACCATCCTGCCGGGCATTTCACCGATCATTGCCGACACCGACGAACAGGCCCAGGCCATCGACCGTGAACGCAATGGCGAGCTGGACCTGGACAAGGCGCTGGTGCAGCTGGGGCGGCCGTTCAACTACCACGACTTCAGCCAATACCCGCTGGACGAACCGTTCCCGGAGCTCGGCGATCTGGGCAGCAATGGCTATCGCGGCCATGCGGAAAACATCAAGCAAGTCGCCCGCGACCAGGGCCTGACCTTGCGCCAGGCGGCGTTGCGCTTTGCCAAGCCGTTCTCCAGCTTTGTCGGCTCGCCGCAGACCGTGGCCGATGAGATCGAGCGTTGGTTTGTCGAAGGGGCGGTGGATGGGTTCAACATCCATGTCGGTGCGCCGGATGACTTTGCGCGCTTTACCGATCAAGTGCTGCCGCTACTGCGCGAGCGCGGGTTGTTCCGCAGTGAGTACAGCCACAGCACGTTGCGCGGGCATTTGGGGTTGCCGGTGCCGGTTAATCGGCATACGGCGGCGCGGGTGGTTGAGCCTTTGCAGGCGGTCGGTGCATAAGTATTCCCAACCGCCTGAGCGCGGCGTTTACCACCATTTCCATTTGCCCTGTTTTTTCAGGGTGGCGATGATGTGCTCGCGCTTGTGGCGGAGTTCGAGCGACTTTTGTCGCAGTTCGCGACAGCGGTTGCTGTTGAGGATGACTAGGCCGATCAGGGGACTGAGCAGGGCCATGAAGTAGAGAGAAAGCGGCGGACGGTACGCTATTGCGGGTAGGGATATCAGTAAGCAGATTACGTAGATGACGACACTCATCCATACCAAGTGGATTCGACCATAGGTCACTTGAATCTTTGAAACAAACAGGACAAGACCTGCTACGAGGCTGCCGAAGAAAGAAGTTTTGATTGCACGGTCTTCTGGAAGTACCGAGAGAAACGTCACTAACAGTAAGACGGCAGTCATCGCTATCGTGAAACAGCCGGCAAGTACATCGGCCCCGATCACCAGCGCATAACGCCTTCTGAATTTTAGTGGGTTTTCAAGGTAGAGGTAGGTGCAAGCGCGCTCCTCAGGCGTCATCGTTTTCCAATCTGTCCATGCTTCATCCATGTTGAATTCGCCAAGTTCTCTTGCCGCTTTATGCTTGCTCATTGGCTGGCCTCCTCGTAGATGCCGATTGCCAACGCCTTGATGTTTCCCGGCATTGAGCTGCTAGCGAAACCCACAGCGGCCGCCAAGGCTTCTCTTGTGTGATGGGCAGTAGCTAATTGCATTTCTGTGGCACTGATTCGTTTCGGCAGTGCTCTGTTGGCCTGTTTCACCTTGAGGATTTTTGGGGTTAATCGAGGGTCCTGAAGCCTGAGCAATTCATCATTCAGTTTTGCGCGTTCTTGGCGGTTCAGGCCTTTCAGGACTTTTCTGAGCGGCTTTCCGGTGGCTTTGGTTGCTGTGTTTACCGTTCGAATAGTGGTCAATACTGAGGTGGCGACGCCCAGTAATGCGATGGTATCCAGCGCTGCCTCAACGGCCTGATACCAGGCGTCGTTGTCCAATTGATCAAGGTATTGCGGAGCAAACGCTTCAACGCCGGTTCGACCCAACCCGGCGACGCATTGGGTGATGCTGGCGGCCAGGGCGGCCTGGCCGATAAATGTAATCACCACACTCGCGCCCGCTGTAAAGGGCATGAATGCCACTCCACTTGACACTACGATCCAACTCAATATCGCCCCTGCACAGGTCACTCCCGTTTTCAAAGCCTGCGCCACCAACCTCGACTCCCGCGGCTCATGCTCCAACATCCGCTTGCACTCCACCGGCCCCACTGCCCTTGGCGCCTCACGCAACACCACCTTCTTCACCTGCACACTGCACACCGCCTGAATTCGCGCAGTGTCAGCACATTGAAATCTTCATCGATATACACCACCCCCGCGCCAATCAGCGCAGGGTCGGCGTCGATGGCGGAGAACAGTCGCCGCAGGTCAATGCGGCTTTCAATTCGTTGGCGCGTGTTGCGGTGGGCCGAGGGGAATCCATCTTTGAAACGGGCGGTCGTCATTCCTTAACTCCTGGGTTTTTCGGGCGTTGAGAGGTTAAAGATGCACTGGCGCAAATGAATGTCGGAAGTTTCGGTGTTTGCCGACAGGCACTTCCCGATCCTGCTGTGGCGGCTTGTGGCGCAGCCGTAACAGTATTGGTTCACCACCCTTTCCATTTGCCCTGTTTTTTCAGGGTGGCGATGATGTGTTCGCGCTTGTGGCGGAGTTCGAGCATCGTTCCGCGCATTTCCCTTTGGCGCTTGCTGTTTATAAACAACAGTCCGACCAATGGGCTCAGAACGGCCAGGGTAAATAGGATGCGGTCGGGGCTATAAATGGCTGTTGGCAAAACAGCCAGGAAATAGAGTATGAACACGCCAGCCTGTAGCCAAACCCACTGCGGATAACCATGGAGCACCGCGCTCTGTGCGATGCCAAATAGTGTGCAGGTTGTTGCGCTGCCAATGAAAAACGCGCCCGTCGCAAACTCATCAGATGAGTCGGCGAAGTAGGTGAGGTTCATCAGAGTGCTGGCCGTGCCGACTGAAAAGCACAGGGCTAAAATTCCTCCAAAAAGCGCCAGCCGGTGACGAGCCCAAATTGAGCGGGGATCTACGAAGAAAGAGGGCGAACGTCGGTTTTTCATTCGGCGAACTCTTCATAGATACCGATGGCCAATATCCGCGTATTCCCGGATGTTGTGCTGCTAGTAAGGCTCAACCCTGCCGCAGCAATATCTTTGAAGTGCATGTGAGTGATGGGTTTTATCTGTGTCGCTGGAAATCGCTTGGATAGATCGCCCGCGGCCTGCTTGAGCTTGAGTAGTTTTGGCGTTAATCGCGGGTCCTGGATTCGGAGCAGTTCATCCGTCAGTTTGGCGCGCTCTTGCCGACTTAATCCCCGGAGCACTTCCAGCAGTGGCTTGCCGGTCGCCTTCTTGGACAAGTTGATGACCTTCATTGTGGTCACTGCAGAAGTACCCACGGCCAGCAAGGAAATACCGTCCAGCGCTAGCATTATCCCTTCGTACCAAGCGTTACTGTCCAAGTAGTCATTTCTGCGTGGGTCCCACACTTCGTTCAGGGTTCGATTGGCGCCGACGGCGCATTGAAACAAGCCTGCGACGACGGCGGCCGTGCCTACGAATGAGACGACAACACTGGCACCCGCGGTAAAAGGCATCAGCGCGATCCCACTGTAAATGACATGCCAACTCAACAACGCCCCAGCGCAGGTCACCGCCGTCTTCGTCGCCTCCGCCACCCATCTCGACTCCCGCGGCTCATGCTCCAGCATCCGCTTGAACTCCACCGGCCCCACTGCCCTTGGCGCCTCACGCAACACCACCTTTTTCACCTGTACACTGCACACCGCCTGGAACTCGCGCAGTGTCAGCACATTAGAATCCTCATCGATATACACCACCCCTGCACCAATCAGCGCGGGGTCAGCGTCGATGGCGGAGAACAGTCGCCGCAGGTCAATGCGGCTTTCAATTCGTTGGCGCGTGTTGCGGTGGGCCGAGGGGAATCCATCTTTGAACAGGGCGGTCGTCATTCCTTAACTCCTGGGTTTTTCGGGAGTTGAGAGGTTAAAGACGCACTGGCGCAAATGAATGTCGGAAGTTTCGGTGCTTGCCGACAGGCGCTTCCCGATCCAGCTGTGGCCGCTTGTGGCCCTCGTGTCGGATCAGGAAAAGTTCGCCCCGCGCCATTTCCGGCGCTGACTAAGGACAGGGAGCCAACATGGCCGTCGATATGTTTTTGAAACTGGGCGATATCAAGGGTGAGTCACGGGACCAGGCGCACCGCGACGAGATCGACATCACCGAGTGGGCGTGGGGGTTGTCGCAGACGGGTTCGATGCATTCCGGTACGGGCGGTGGTGCGGGCAAGGTCGAAATCAGCAATCTGAACCTGACAAAACCGCTGGATAAATCCAGCCCTAACCTGATGATGGCCTGCGCCAGCGGCACGCATTACCCCGAAGCGCGGTTGGTGGTGCGCAAGGCTGGCGGTTCCAGCCCGGTGGAGTACCTGGTGATTACGTTGAAGGAAGTCATGGTGGTGTCTAACAGCACCAGTGCAGAGAGCAAGGATGATCTGCTCTACGACCGCATCGCCCTGAACTTCGCCACCGTCGATGTCAGCTACCAGCCGCAGAAAGCCGACGGCGCCAAGGACGGTGGGCCGGTGAAGTTTGGGTGGAATATCCGGCAGAACGTAAAGGCCTAACACCAAAAAATAACCTGTGGCGAGGGAGCTTGCTCCCGCTGGGCTGCGCAGCGGCCCCAAAAAGCTTGGGAGCGCTGCGCACTCCAGCGGGAGCAAGCTCCCTCGCCACAGGTACAGCGTCCGCCCTTAATCCGTGCCCGGATACCGCGTCTCCATCACAATCGACAACGCATCCGGGCGCCAGAATTCCTGGTCGAACTCCACGGCCTGGTTGTCTTCGCCGAAGTTCAAGCGCTCCAGGTACACGCTGGTGGAACCGGGCGACAGTTGCAGCAACTCCGCCTGTTCCTCGTTGACCGTGCCGATATGCATCTCCAACTCGCAGCGTGATTGCACCCGGGCGAAGCGTTCGCGCAGCAGTTGGGTCAGTGAGGTGTTGAGGTCGGCGTCGAGCAGGCCGGGGCACCAGCTGGCGAGCAGGGCGTTGAATTCCAGCAGCACCGGGCGGCGGTCGATCCAGCGGCGGCGTTGCAGGAAGAACACCGGTTCGTCCGCCGAGGCCAGGCCCATGCGCTTGGCCAGCCAGGGGCCGGCGGGGCGCAGTTCGGCGTGCAGGCATTCGGTGCGGGGCGTGCGGCCCTGGGCGCTGACGTAGTCCATAAAGCCGCTGATGCGCGTCGGGTCGTAGCGGATGCGCTGCGGGCTGACGAACCAGCCCCGGCGGTTTTCGCGGTAGACCAGGCCTTCGGCCTCCAGTTGTTGCAAGGCCTGGCGCAAGGTCACGCGGGTGCAGCCGAAGCGTTCGATCATGTCCCGTTCGGAGGGGAATTTCTCGTCGGCCTGGGGACTACCGGACGCAATGTCGTTGGCGATCTGTTCGCGGATGCGCTGGTAGTGCGGGGAAATGGGGTCGAAAGGCATCCTGGGGTTCCGTAGGCAGGCATGACGTGGGCGTGACTCTACCCTTCCTGCCGGCGCAGGTCACGTTGCCAGGCCCGCAAACCATAGGCCGCCAGCAGCACAAAACCGGCGTACAGGGCGGCGGTCGGTAGCAGGTCCTTGTAGAGGAACAGCCCGACATAGGCCGCATCCAGCACGATCCACAACCACCAGCTGACCACGTATTTGCGTGCCGCCCACAGGCTGGCCACCAGGCTGAAGGCGGTGAGCAGCGAGTCCAGCCAGGGCAGGGCGGCGTCGGTGAAGTGGTGCATCACTGCGCCCAGAGCCACGGCGCCGATCAAGCCCGCCAGCAAGTGCCGCCAGGCCTCCTGCATTGGCAGGCGTTCTACGCGCACCTTGCCGGCGTCCACGCGCCCGGTGCTCCAGCGCCACCAGCCATAGCCTTGCAGCACGGCGAAGACCAGTTGCAGGAGCATGTCTGAATACAGCTTCACCTCGAAGAAGATCCAGGCATACAACAACACCGCGACGACGCTGACCGGCCAGCACCAGCGCACCCGTTGTGCGGTGAGCCAGACCCCGGCGATGTTGAAGCAGACGGCGACGATTTCCAGTGGCGACATAGGGCTCTCTCAACAACTAATTTTCCAGGTGCAGCGCCTGTTGCTTGAGTTGGCGCTTGCGTTCGAAGGGCAGTTTTTCCTGATCGCCATAGGGCGCGCTGTACCAGTTGCCGTAGGTCGGGTTGGGCAGCAGGAACCAGCGCTGGCCAAGCCACGCCAGGTACGGCGCGGCCGCCTTGCGTTGCTCGGCCAGGGTGTTGTGTTCGGCCTGCACGAAGTCGCCGAAGGAATCACCGGCCAGCATCAGTACGCGGGCGTGGCTGGCGACCCATTGGCGCCGGCAGTTCTTGCCGTAGCCCGCTTGTTCGCAGTGGCCGGTCGGGGTGCTGGCGGCCAGCACCTGTTCGTTGTGCGCCACCGGGAAACCGCGCAAGCGCAGGTTGTTGACCGTGGCCTGGACCTGGCTGTGCTCGCGGTTGGTGATGTAGTAGACGGTGATGCCTTTCTTGTCCGCTGCTTGTAGGAATTCCACAGCTCCCGGCAGTGCCTGGGCCTTGGCCTGATCGACCCAGGTGTTCCAGCGATCATAGGAATAGACTTGGTTGGTGAGGATGTCCCGCGCGTTGAGCGGCACGTTGTCTAGCACGGTTTCGTCGATATCCACCACCACGGCCGGGGGCAAGCCGTTGAGATTGCGCGGTGGCAGGGGCAGGGCGTCCCACGTCGGGTCGGCCAGGGCCGCGTCCAACTGGCGGGTGGCGCTGGCGAAGACCTGGCGGTAAATCAGCTCGTGCTCGATGGAGGTCTGGGTCCACAGCACCGCGTCCAGTTGGTCGTTGGCGGGCGGTTGCTGCTGGCAGCCGAGCAGGGCGGTGGAGAGCAGGCACACACTGGAAAACATCAGATTACGCATGAACGATCAGCCTCAAAAATTGACGGTGGCGGATAACCGCGCGGTGCGCGGCGCACCCAGGAACAGGTAGCCGTCGCCCGCCGATTCACCCACATCGCGCCAGTAGCGTTTGTCGAACAGGTTGTCGACGGTCAGGCGCAGCACAGTAGCGTAATCGCCGACCCGGGTGGTGTAGCGCGCGCCCGCATCGAACACCGCGTAGTCATCCACCTTCACCGTGGCTTCGCGGTTGGCGTATTTACTCGCGCTGTATTGCACGCCACCGAGCAAGGCCAGGCCCGGGATGCCGGGGATGCTGTAGTCGCCGTGCAGGCTGGCGCGCAGCTTGGGCACGTTGATCGCTTGGTGGCCGTCGTAGCTGTCGGTGCCGCTGTCGCTGACCCGCGCACGGATCGCCGCGACGCTGGCCGAGACTTGCAGGTCGGAGGTCACGCGGCCGTTGGCGGACAGCTCGATGCCGACATTTTTCTGTTTGCCTTGCTGCACGAAGGTGGTCGTGCCGTCGGCATTCGGGCGGTTGTATTGCAGGTCCTGGCTGATCTGGAACAGTGCGGCGGTCAGGCTCAGGCGCTGGAAGTCACGCTTGATCCCCACTTCCAGTTGGCGCGAAGTGGTCGGTGGCAGCACCTCGTCGGCGTTGCTGCTGAACCACGCGGCTTCACCACCGAGGGACAAGCCTTTGCTGTAGCTGGCGTACAACGACGTATCGGGGCGCGGTTTGTAGATCAACGCCGCTTGGGGCAGGAACACGCTGCGCTGGGTGTGGCGCGTGGTGGCGCCGGACTGGTTGTAGGTTTCTTCGTCGAGACGCACGTGGCGCCCGCCGAGGACGGTTTGCCATTGCTCGTTGAAGCTGATGCGGTCGCTGGCGAACAGGCCATATTGGCGGCTGTCGAGACGGCGGTACGTGTGGCCGAGCGGGCCGTCGTAGGGTTCCAGTGCCGGCGACGGCTGATAGATATTGCCCTCGCCGATGTATTCGTTGACCGACTTGCGCCGGTCCACCAGACGGCGGAACGCAGTGGTGCCGAAGGTCAGGTCGTGCGTGAGAAAACCCGTGTCGAACTGCCCGTTGAGCGCGGCCTGGGCCTCCTCGTTGCTGCGGGTGTCGTCGGGGCTGCGGTAGTCGGAGATATCGTAGTCACCCTCGGCGCTGAAGTGGTTGGGCACGGCGGTATTCGCGCAGCTGGCGGCGCCGTAGCAGCCCCAGGCGAAGGTGCTGTAGTCGTCGATCACCACGCGGCTGCGGGATGCGCTGAAGCTGGCTTTCCAGGCGTCGTTGAAGCGGTATTCGAACAGCCCGTCGAGGTTCAACGAGCGGATGCCCACCGGGTTCGACCAGTTCTGGTACGCGAGCATATCCTTGGGCGAGACGTGGCGCGGCACGCTGGTGCCGCCGAGCAGTTGATAGCCCGGTACCGAGTGTTGTTCGCGGTCCTGGTACTCGGCGTTGAGTTGCAGCAGGGCGTTGGGGCTGATGTTCCAGTCCAGCGCCAGCGAGGCGAAATCACGCTTGCCGTCGGCATGCTCGACATAGGAGCGGATGTCTTCGTGGGCCAGGTTGATGCGCACGCCCACTTGCTGTTCGGCACCGAGCCAGCCGCCGATATCGGTGGCCAGGTAGCGTTCGCCCTGTTCGTTGGTGGACACCGTGACCGAGCGCACGTTTTCCGGGCGCTTGCTCACGTAATTGACCAGCCCGCCGGGCTCGGAGACGCCGCTCTGCAAGCCGGCCAGGCCCTTGAGCACTTCGACTTGCTGCTTGTTTTCCAGGGCGACGTTCTGTTCGCCGGTGATGGTGCGGCCGTTGATCTTGTAGCTGCTCGCCGGGTTGAGGGCGAAGCCGCGAATCACGAAGTTTTCGTAGTAGCCGACCGGGGCGTAGCTGTCACCGACCGAGGCGTCGTTTTTCAACACTTCGCTGAGCAAGCGCGCCTGCTGGTCCTTCAAGCGGGCTTCGGTGATCACCGCGACGGACGCCGGCGTGTCCAGCAGCGGCGCGTTATCGAAACCGGCCACGGCGGCGTTTTTCGCCTGGTAGTCGGTGGTTTCCTGGCCGAGGACGGTGACGGTGTCCAGTGTCGCGTCCTGGGCCTGCACGGCCGTGGCGGCGAAGGCGATGCTCAGGGCG
This sequence comes from Pseudomonas acericola (SeqCode), assembly GCF_053456465.1. Classification (NCBI taxonomy): domain Bacteria; kingdom Pseudomonadati; phylum Pseudomonadota; class Gammaproteobacteria; order Pseudomonadales; family Pseudomonadaceae; genus Pseudomonas; species Pseudomonas acericola (SeqCode). The sequence continues at coordinate 1,039,343 of NZ_JBRFJB010000001.1, forward strand.
AGCAGGGTGTGGCGGTAAGGTGTAGCCATGTAGAGAGCGCTCCAAAGGTCTGACCGTCGCTGCCGTACGCTTTTATCGGGCGCAAAGGCGCCCGGCGCTGCGCAACGGACGGGTTGCCAGTTCGTGATGAAAAAGCCGAGTTCGCCAGGGATGGCGTCAGGCCGGAGCTGCTCCGGTGGTCATTGGCAAGCGTGCGTCGGCGGCCCATTCCTGTAGGGAACCGTCGTAGATCGCGATGTCCTGGCGACCCAACAGGGTCAGGGCCAGCGCGTTGGCGGCAGCGGAAATGCCGCCGCCGCAATACACCACCAGTGGGCCGTCGCTGTGCAGCAGCGTGGGGCCAATCGCCACGGCCAGGGCATCCTTGGACAGGTAGCGGCCGTGGGCGTCGAACAGCTGGCGGGCCGGCAGGTTTTGGCTGCCGGGGATATGCCCGCGTCGGGCGTAGCGGGTGGCGGCCGAGCCTTCAAACAGCGCGGCACCGAGGGCGCAGATCAGCACGCCTGGCGCGTGGCCAGAGGCGATGGCTTCGACACCGTGGCGGTCGATCCACAGGTTTTGGCGCGGGTGGATGGCCCAGGGTTGTACGGGGGTTATCGGTTCGGCGGGGCCGCTGCGTTCGGATAGGCCGGCCGCGCGCCAGGCGTTGAAACCGCCGTCGAGTACGCTGGCGTCGATGCCCACACTGCGCAGCATCCACCACAACCGCGCAGCCCAGAAGCCATCGGCGCGGTCGTAGATGACCAGCGTTTTGCCTTGGCCGGCGCCGAGGCGGGCCAACACGCTTACCAGGGTTTCAGGCGTCGGCAGGGCGAAGCTGAAGCTGGCCTGGGTGTCGGCCAGTTCAGTCAATAAATCGGCATGTCGCGCGCCGGGAATATGCGCCTGCAACCAGCCTTCATAGCCGTTGTGGACGCGGTAGTCACCGTCGAATTCGGGCGACGGCAGCAGCACCGTGGCATCCAGCACCACCAGTGTCGGGTCGGCGAGATGCGCGTGCAGCCAGTGGCTGTCGACCAGAATACTCATACGTTTTTACGCCGGATATGGCCAAGCAGACGCTGCCCTTCGGCCCCGGAAAACCAGCGTAGATGGCCGAGCAGGTAGGCGTAATACACCACATCGGCGCTGGCGCTGGAGCCGACGATGTCGTGGAAATACGCCACCTCGGACAGCGCGAAATCCACGTGCACCAAGGGCAACAGGGCGCTGAGGGTGAGCAGGTCTCTGGCGCGCAAAGGGCGGACCTGGTGGTAGCCGGCGAGCAGCGCATCGACGCTGTCGAGATCGGCGCGGGCCACACCAGCGGTGTCCAGGTCGAGCCAGGGCACGGCGTTGCGTTCGATGGCGGTGGCCAGGTCGAAGAGGGCGAAGGTGCGGTCGGCCAGGCCGAAGTCCAGCACGCTGGAGACGCTGCCGTCGGCGCTCCACAACAGGTTGGAGGCGTGCCAGTCGTTGTGGGTCCACAGCGGTGGTTGCTCGGCCAACAACGGATGCAACGCGCGGTGCCAGGGCAGCAGCAGTTCGCTGAGTTGGACATGCCAGTCTTTGTCGGCGAGGTAGGCGCTGCTGATGTTTTCCAGCGGTGCCGCGTGCTGGATCAATCGCGCGTTGGCCAACAGCACCGGGGTCTGGCGTGGCGGTGCGGTGTAGTGTTCAGCCGCTTGATGCAAGCGCGCCAAGGCCTGGCCGGCAGCGACGGCGTGTTGATGCTGTTGAAACGGCGACCACGACAGCGCATCGCGATACAGGTCCAGGCCTTCGGCGACGTGGTGCACTTCATAGGTCCACTCACCTTGCGCGGTGGCGGTGGCGCCTTGTTGGTTCGACACCACCTCGGCCACCGGCGCGCCTTGGCGATGCAGGTGGGCGATCAGGCGGTGCTCTTCTTCCAGCCACGCGGCTTGGCGTACGTGCTGGTGATGACGTTTGACGAACAGCGTGCCTGTGCTGGTGGTGATCAAGCCTGCGGCGGAAAACGGTCGTGGGCTGTGCCAATGCAGGCTGTGCAGCGCGCCCAGTTGCGGGTAGTTGCGCAGCAGCTGTTCGATGTCGCTTTCGTGCAGTGCCGGCCAATCGGCCGCTACCGGCTCCACGCCCAGGCCATGGGAAGTGCGTTGTGGGTTCATGCCACCACCTCGGGCAGGAAGGCGTTGCTGGTTGCGCCTTGCCAGGCCTGCGGGTCGCCCAGCACTGCGTGGCTGTGCAGCCACTCGGCGTAGGGTTGCAGCAGCGCCTGGCGTTGTTCGCCCCAGCGGCCTTGGTGCAGCCAGGTCGGGGCGATTTTATGCAGTGAGGCGCTCAACAATTCAGCCGGGAAATACGGCGTGGTGTGTTCGTAGGCGGCGAGGGCGATCGACGGGGCTTGTGCCACGGCCAGATACCCGCGCGCGGTGGCGGCAAGGAAGTCGCGTACTACTTCGGGCTTGTCCGCCAGGGTGCGTTCATGGGTGCCGAGCAGGTAGCTGTGATAGGCCGGTGCGCCGATCTCGTCCACTGGCAACACCACGCGGCGTTCGGCGGCGATGGGGCTGTGCATCAAGGCTTCCCAGGCCCAGTAGCCGCCGAAACTGGCATCGGCAATGCCTTCGGCGAGTTGCTCGGGACGCAGTTCGCGCACGCCGCTGTCTACGAGGATCACGCCGTCTGGGTCGCCGCCGTCGCGGCTGACCAGGTGGCGCACCATGGCCAGGCCGCGTGGCGTCGGGTTGAGGGCCAGGCGCTTGCCTACGAGGTCGCGGGGGCGGCGGATGCCGGAGTCGGTGAGGGTCTGGATCGATTCCAGGCCGGCGTGGTTGATCGCGGCGATGCCTTGTAGCGGCTGGCCGAGGCTGCGGCGCACCAGCAGGCGGTTGCTGGGGAACAGGCCGAAATCGGCGGCGCCGGTGAGCAGGTGTTGCAGGGTGTCGCCGCGGTGGGGGTCGTGTACGACCAGTTCCACGTCCAGGCCCAGTTCCTCATACCAGCCGCGTTCGCGGGCCAGGTACAGGCCGGCCGAGTTTGGCCAGGGGTGGAAGTATTCGAGCATTACCTTTACCGACACCATTGCGTGTTACTCCAGCACAGCTTGTTTTGGTCGGGGATTTATAGGGGAGTGATCTGGTATATACCAATATCGTTTTTGGATATGGATATAACTGGGTAGTTGTTGTTGGTGGTGGTGGTGTACATATCCGTTTCTTCGGTAACGGCCACTTAGGGTTCCGCTCTTACAGCGGGTCACTTTGGAAAAGCCCCAAAGTAACCAAAGGGCTCTTGCCCCAACACTCGGCACCTCGCCTAGGCTCGGTGTGCCCGAACGCAGGCCTGAATCCGTGGGCCGCCGCAATGGGCCATCCATGGCCCAGTGCGGCTAACCCGGCGTCCTGCCGGGTTACCCACGGATTCAAGCCTGCGTTCGGCCAGCGTGTTTGACGGGGCAAGTAAGATCAAAAGCCAGAGCGCGGCGGCCTAGTAGCCGACCGGTATTTCTCATTGTGTTCACTCTTCAACTGTGGGAACCGGTAACTGTGTGAGCTGGCTTGCCTGCGATGCAGACAACTCGGTACATCAGGCACACCCAGTCGATGCCATCGCAGGCAAGCCAGCTCCCACAGGGGAACGCGAACGCTTCCTCGACCAGGCCGGCTGTCAGGCCGCCTCGCTTTGTTTTTGATTTTGATCTTGGGCGCACCGAGCCTAGGCGAGGTGCCGAGTGTTGGGGCAAGAGCCCTTTTGGTTACTTTTGGGGCTCTTTTCCAAAAGTGACCCGCCGTAAGGGCGGAACCAATAGCAGCCGTTACCGCAGCAACGGATATGTACACCGACAAACCGACACCTCATCACCCAATGTGTACACTCCACCCCCATCCCCCAAATCAAAGGAACCCCCGGTGGACCTACGCCAGTTGGAAGCCTTCGCCGCCGTCATGTCCGCCGGCAGCGTCACCGGTGCCGGCCAGATGCTCGGCCGCTCACAGCCCACCGTGACGCGCCTGATCCAGGAGCTCGAACAAGAACTGGGCTTCGCCCTGTTCGAACGCAGCGGCCCCAAAGTCACCCCCACGCAAAAAGCCTTCCAACTCTCGGCCGAAGTCGACAGCGCCCTGCAAGGCGTTCGCCATGTACAACAACGCGCCCTGAACATCGCCCGTGATGAAAACCTCAGCCTGCGCGTGGTCGCCACCCCAGCCCTGGCCGCCGGTTTGCTCCCCCCGGCAATCGCGCGTTTGCCGGCAGACCTGCGCCCGCAGCAATTGCAGATCCAGAGCCTCACCCCCGAAGGCGTGGTGCAAGCCGTGCTGGCCAAAACCGTCGATCTCGGCGTGGTCAGCCTGCCCCTGGAACATCGCGGCCTGGAGGTGCACTGGATCGGCGAAGCGTCTTGCGTCGCGGTGCTCGCCGAAGACTCGCCACTGGCCAGCGAATCCGTGCTGAGCATGCAGACCCTGGCGCAGCACACGCTGATCAGCATCTCCAACCCCTTCCGCTTCCGCCGTCGCATCAACAAGGCCTTCGAAGACCTGGGCAGCGAGCCCCAGCACATCCTCGAAACCAACACCTCGCTGACCGCCATGCAAATGGCCCGCGCCGGTTTGGGCGTAGCCCTGGTGGACCCGTTCACCGCGTTCGGCGTGCCGCTCAATGGCGTGGTGGTGCGGCCGATTGAAAGCACCATTCCGTTCTTCTTCGGCTTGATTTCGGCCTTCGCCAGCCCGCTGTCTGACGTGGCCCAGGCCTTGGTCGAAAGCCTGCAAGCCTCATCCCAGGAGTTGCTGCCCGGCATGATCATCCACCCGGCCAATCGCCATGACGCCTTGATGCAACGCATCTACGCCAGCTGACGCTTATATGTAATTTGGAATATGCATAGCTCTATTAATTAGTAGATGGAATAAGTGACGCCCTTTAGTATTCATTTACCGCATTCAGTGCGCTAATGAATAACGAAAACGAATAGATGGCTGTTCACCCAGCTCATCTCTCTTCGCGGACATCCAGCCGACCTCGGCAAATCGCCGCACGACCAGTCACACCCTTAATGGCGATTTCTCGGGGAGTTCCCAGATGCAACCCAGCTTTTCATCGACTGCATTTTTTTCACCGGCAGCCCTCGCGCTGACCGGCCTGTGCCTGGCGTCCGCGCCGCTGATGGCAGAGGAAGACCAGGACAGCGAACGCAAGAAAGCCGAGCCGGTGATGCAAACCGTGGTCTCGGTGGGCAACCGTGGCAACCAGCGCACCGTGGCGCAAAGCGCCGTGCCGATCGATGTGATCGGTGGCGAAGACCTGCAAAAGCAAGGCGGCAGCACCGCGCTGCGTGATGCGTTGGAGCATCTGCTGCCGTCATTCAACGTGGCCAAGGTCACCGGCGGCGCCTACAGCAACGTGGCGCGCGCTGCCGGTTTGCGTGGCCTCGGCGGTGGCTACGTGTTGGTGCTGGTCAACGGCAAGCGCCGTCACGGCGGTTCGGTGGCCTCGGAAAACTCGGTGCTGGTGGAAGGCTGGAACCCGGCTGACCTCGATCTGATCCCCATCAGCGCCATCGACCGCGTCGAAGTCCTGCGTGACGGCGCCGCCGCCCAGTACGGTTCGGATGCCATTGCCGGGGTGATCAATATCATCCTCAAGTCCGACAGCAGCGGCGGCAGTTCCAGCACCATGGCCGGGCGCCGTTCCCATTACGCCAGCGGCGTCGGCTCGAATGGCGAGACCTATCAGCAGACCTTCAACTACGGCCTGCCACTGCCCAACGACGGCTTCTTCAACTTCGCCCTCGACGCCAAGAAACAAGACAGCACCAAGCGCTCCGGCGTGGCCACCGGTGCGTTCTACTACCCGGTCAACGGTCAACCCGACCCACGGGAAAACACCGTGGAAAAGCGCAGCTTCGGCGGCGGCCTGCCGGAGATCGAGCAGATCAATGTGTCGTACAACGCCGAGTTGCCGCTCAACGACTCGACCTCGCTGTACTCCTTCAGCACCTTGGGCAAGCAGGACGCGCTGGTCTCCATCGGCTTCCGCCGGCCCAATTCCAACACCATCATCAACGAGCTGTACCCGGACGGCATCGCCCCGGATTTCACCTTTGACAGCCTCGACTACCAGAGCACATTCGGTGCCCGTGGCGATGACCTGGCCGGCTGGGGCTGGGACCTCAGCACCTCCTATGGCGCCAACCGCCAAAAGCAATCCACCGACAACAACCTCAACCCGTCCCTCGGCACGACGAGCCCCACCGATTTTACCTTGCAGACCAACACCTTCACCCAGTGGACCACCAACTTCGACCTCAACCGCAAGTTGGATATCGGCACGCGCAACCCGCTGAACTTCGCCACAGGCCTGGAGTACCGCTTCGAGCAGTACCGCACCGAATCCGGCGATGTGGATTCCTACCGCAACGGCAACTATCGCTACCCGGCCGGCCACCCGCGCGCCGGGCAACTCGCGGCCATTGGCGCCCTGGGCAATTACCTGCTGCTGCCGGAAGACGAAGTCAATCTGCGCCGCAGCGACTCGGCGGCGTATGTGGACCTGGGCCTGGACGTCACGGATAAGTGGTTTGTCGGCGCCGCTGGCCGCTTCGAGCATTACACCGACAGCTCGGGCAACACCTGGACCGGCAAGCTCTCGACGCGTTATGCCTTCACCCCGGAAATCGCCGCGCGCGGTGCTTTGAGCACAGGTTTCGTCGCGCCGTCGATGGTGCAGCAGGGCTACGCCAAGACCGGCCTGGGCCGCCGCACGGTGGGCAACACCACCCAGGACATCATGATCAAACGCGTGCAGACCAACTCCGCGATTGGCCGCGCCCTGGGCGCCGAAGACCTGGAACCGGTGAAGTCGCAGAGCGTGTCCGCCGGGCTGACCTGGACGCCGGTCAAGGACTTGAACGTGGCGCTGGACGCCTACCTGATTGACCTGCAAGACCGCATCGCGCTGATCAGCCCGCTGTCCGGCGCGGCAGTCGACCAGATCCTTGCCGCCAATGGCTTCTCCCACGTGCAGCAAGTGCAGTACTACGCCAACGCGTTCGACACTCGCACCAAGGGCCTCGACCTGGTGGCCGACTACACCCAGCACCTGGACCGCTTCGGCCGCCTGCGCTGGAACGTCGGCGCCAACTGGAACAAGGCCACGATCACCGACCTCAAGGCCAACCCGTCGCAGTTGCAAAGCCTCGGCCTGCAACGTTTCGAACGCACCGAACTGGGCGGTATCACCGACCTCACGCCCAAGAGCAAGTACATCGTCGGCCTCAACTGGCAGGTCAACGATTGGGATGTGGGCGTGCGCGCCACCCGCTACGGCAAGGTCAAGCGCCTGGGCAGCGGCACCACCGGCGTGGATGAAACCTTCAGCGCCAAGTGGATCACCGATGTCGACGTGACCTATGCCCTGACCGACAACGTGCGGGTCTCCCTGGGCGCCGACAACCTGTTCAACGTCTACCCCGACAAGCACACCGTGACCGACGTTTCCGGCGGTTCCTACTACTCGTCGATCTCGCCGTTCGGTTCCTACGGGGCGTTCTACTACAGCCGCCTGAACATCGACTTTTAACCCTTGCGGGCCGCGTGCCCGCTCACTTGATCGAGTACCCAACGATGCCGCACACCACCGCACCCATCGGTCTACCCGCCCTCGAAGCGCGCCTGCGCGAGGACCTGGCGTGGCTCGATCTGCCCGCCCAGCACTGGGTCAAACCGCGCCAACTGGACGGCCAGCCGCTGCTTGAAGTAGCGGTGATCGGCGGCGGCATGGCGGGCATGGCGGTGGCCGCCGAACTCGGCCACCTGGGGGTACGGGCAGTGGTGTTCGACCAGGCGCCCCAGGGTTTCGAAGGACCATGGGCAACCACGGCGCGCATGGAAACGCTGCGTTCGCCCAAGCAATTAAGCGGGCCGGCACTGGGCCTGCCGGCGCTGACGTTTCGCGCGTGGTTCCAGGCGCAGTTCGGCCTGGAGGCGTGGGATGCGCTGGACAAGATCCCGCGCCTGCAATGGGCCGACTACCTGCGCTGGTATCGCCAGGTGCTGCGCCTGGATGTGCGCAACCAACACCGTGTGACCCGCGTGCAACCCCAGGCCGATGGGCGCGTTGAGCTGCACATCGACGCCAACGGCCAGGCGCAGGTGTTCTCGGCGCGCCATGTGGTCCTCGCCACCGGACGTGACGGTTTGGGCGGCCCGTGGGTGCCGGAATTGGCGCGGCAGTTGCCCGGCGAGTACTGGGCGCATTCGGCCGATGGTTTGCAGGATGAGTGGTTTGTCGGCAAACGCGTCGCGGTGATCGGCGGCGGTGCGTCGGCGATGGACGCGGCGGGCACCGCGCTGGAAGCTGGCGCGCTGAATGTCGATTTGCTGGTGCGGCGCAAGGACTTGCCGCGCATCAACAAGGGCAAGGGCGCTGGCAGCCCGGGCATGACCCACGGCTACTGGCGCCTGCCGGACGACTGGAAATGGAGCATCCGTCACTACCTGAACCGGCAACAAGTGCCGCCGCCCCACGGCAGCACTTTGCGCGTTTCGCGCCACGCCAATGCGCGGTTCCTGCTCGACAGCCCGATCGAATCGGTGGCGGTGCAGGCCGATGGCAGCCTGTTACTGCACACCCCGAAGGCGCAGTTGCGCTACGACTTCCTGGTGTTCGCCACCGGCTTTCGCAGCAACTTCGATTTGCGCCCGGAGTTTTCGCCCTTTGCCCCCCATATCAAACTCTGGCGCGACCGCTTCACAGCCCCCGTCGGCCAGGAAGATCAGGAGCTGGCGCAACTGCCGGACCTCGGCCCGCTGTTCGAATTCCAGCCGCGCACGCCCGATGCCTGCCCGGGCCTGGAGCGTGTGCATTGCTTCAGCTACCCGGCGGCGCTGACCTACGGCGGCGTTTCCGGCGACATCCCGGCCATCAGCGAAGGCGCCAAGCGCATGGCCCAAGGCCTGGCCGGGCAGCTGTTCAATGACGACGTCGCGCTGCATTTCGACGCGATGCAACGCTACGCCGAGCCGGAGCTGCAAGGCGATGAATGGCACGCCGGCAGCCTGCGCGCCGAGGAGCTGCGTACATGACCTTATGGTTGCTGCGGCGCGTGGGCCAGGCCGTGCTGGTGATGCTGCTGATGACGCTGATCGTGTTCGTCGGCCTCAATGCCATCGGCAACCCGGTGGACATCCTCATCGGCGAAGACCTCAACCAGGCCGAGCGCCTGCAAGCCATTGCGCGCCTGGGCCTGGACCAGCCGCTGTGGCAGCAATACCTGAGCTTCCTCGACGGCGCACTGCACGGGCACCTGGGCAAAAGCTTCGTGCACCACGAAGACGCCTTGCAGCTGATTTTGCAGCGCTTGCCGGCGACCTTTGAACTGGCGTTCAGCGCCTTGCTCATGGCGATTGTGATCGGCGTGCCGCTGGGCCTGTTCGCCGGCCTGTACCCGGACCACTTCGCCTCGCGGCTGATGATGACCGGCAGCATTGTCGGTTTTTCCCTGCCGTCGTTCTGGGTCGCGCTGATGCTGATCATGCTGTTCTCGGTGCACCTCGGCTGGCTGCCCGCCAGTGGCCGTGGCGCCACCCGTGAGTGGCTGGGCATTCAATGGTCGTGGCTGACCCTCGACGGTTGGCAGCATTTGCTGCTGCCGGCGCTGAACCTGGCGCTGTTCAAAATCTCCCTGGTGCTGCGCCTGACCCGCGCCGGCGTGCGCGAAATCCTGCCCCAGGACTTCGTCAAGTTCGCCCGGGCCAAGGGCCTGTCTCCGCTGCGAGTGACCCTTATGCATGTGTTGCGCAACACCCTGATCCCGCTGGTGACCGTGCTCGGCCTGGAGCTGGGTTCGACCATCGCCTATGCGGTGGTCACCGAAAGCATCTTTGCCTGGCCCGGCGCCGGCAAGCTGATCCTCGACAGCATCAACACCCTCGACCGCCCCGTGGTGGTGGCGTACCTGATGGTGGTCGTGGTGATTTTCGTCAGCCTCAACCTGCTGGTGGACGTGCTGTACCGCCTGCTCGACCCGCGCGTACGCCTGGAAGGTGCGCAATGATCCGTGTGCAATCGTTGTGGCAACGTGGCGCGCTGGATTTCCTGCGGGCGCCGATGGCCATTGTCGGCCTGCTGATCCTGGCGCTGGTGGTGCTGGCGGCGTTGTTCGCGCCGTGGATCACCCCGCAAAACCCTTATGACCTGATGCAACTGGATGTGCTCGACGCGCGCCTGGCGCCCGGCGCCACCAGCAGCGAAGGGCATTACACCTATTGGCTGGGCACCGACGGCCAGGGCCGCGACCTGTATTCGGCGATTGTCTACGGCCTGCGCATCAGCCTGTTGGTGGGCGTCGGTTCGGCGCTGATCGCGGCGGTGATCGGCACCTTGATCGGGCTGGTCTCGGCCTATGCCGGCGGTTGGGTCGATGCGCTGTTGATGCGCCTGGTGGACCTGCTGCTGTCGTTCCCCGGCATCCTCATGGCGCTGATGATTCTTGCGTGGCTGGGCAAGGGCGTGGGCAATGTGGTGCTGACGCTGGTGGTGCTCGAATGGGCCTATTACGCGCGCACCGCCCGTGGCCAGGCGTTGGTGGAAAGCCGCCGCGAGTACGTCGAGGCCGCACGCGGCCAGGGCATCAGCCGTTGGCGCATCCTGGTCGGGCACATCCTGCCCAACTGCCTGCCGCCGCTGATTGTGATTGGCGCGTTGCAGATCGCCCGGGCGATTACCCTGGAAGCGACCTTGTCGTTCCTTGGCCTGGGCGTGCCGATTACCGAGCCGTCCCTGGGCCTGCTGATCGCCAACGGTTTCCAGTTCATGTTGGGCGATGAGTACTGGATCAGCGTGTTCCCCGGCTTGGCGTTGTTGCTGACGATTGTCGCGATCAACCTGGTGGGCGATCGCCTGCGCGATGTACTCAACCCGAGGTTGCAGCGATGAAGGCTTTGGATAACGCGGTACTGCCGGCGACCCTTGAAGTGCGCAACCTGTGCACCTCGTTCCACACCCGCGACGGCATTCTGCCGGCGGTGCGCGACGTGTCCCTGCGCCTGCAACCGGGGCGCATCCTCGGGCTGGTGGGGGAGTCGGGCTCGGGTAAATCGGTCACCGGTTTCTCCATCCTCGGGCTGGTGGATGCGCCGGGGCGTATCAGCGGCGGCGAGATTCTGTTCCAGGGCCAGGACCTGGTGCAGCTGCGCCCCTCGCAGCTTCGCCACCTGCAAGGCAATCGCATCGCGATGATCTTCCAGGACCCGATGATGACCCTCAACCCGGTGCTGCGCATCGACACGCAGATGATCGAAGCGGTGCGCGCCCACAACCCGATGAGCACACGCGAGGCACGGCAACATGCCTGCGAGACCTTGGCCTCGATGGGCATCGCCAGCCCCGAAGAACGCCTGCGTGCCTACCCCCATCAACTCTCCGGCGGCATGCGCCAACGGGTGGCGATTGCTATCGCGTTGCTGCACCGCCCGGACCTGATCATCGCGGATGAACCGACGACGGCGCTGGACGTGACCATCCAGGCGCAGATCCTCGGTGAAGTGCAAAAACTGGTGCGCGAGCAGGGCACCGCGCTGATCTGGATCACCCACGACCTGTCGGTGGTCGCCGGCCTCGCCGATGACGTGGCGGTGATGTACGCCGGGCGCATTGTCGAGCAGGGCAGTGTGGATGCGGTGCTCGACCAGCCGCTGCACCCCTACACCCAAGGCCTGATCGACAGCCTGCCGAGCCGCAACAGGCGCGGCCAGCGCCTGCGGCAGATCCCGGGGATGGCCCCGGACCTGCTGTCGATGCCCGTCGGTTGTGCGTTTGCCGAGCGTTGCAGCCGCGTCAGCAGCGCGTGCAGCGAACAACCCCAGCCCCTTGAAATAGAACCCGGTCGCAGCGTGCGTTGCTTCCATCCTGGAGTTGCCCATGGCCAATGAATCCGTGCCGTTGATCGAGTTGCAACAGGTCAGCAAGCAGTTTGGCCCGGCGCCGGGCGGCATGCTGCAACGCCTCGGGCTAAGCCGCCCACGCCCGCAGACGCGCGCCGTGGACAGCGTTGACCTGCGCATCGCTCGGGGCGAAGTGGTGGGGCTGGTGGGTGAGTCCGGCTGCGGCAAATCCACCTTGGGGCGCATGGTCGCCGGTTTGTTGCCGACGTCCAGTGGCCGCGTGAGCGTCGACGGCCAACCGATGCAAGGCTTGAGCGCGGCGCAAAAGCTCAAGGTGCAGATGATCTTCCAGGACCCTTACGCCAGCCTCAACCCACGGCTGCGGGTGGACCGCATCGTCGGCGAAGGCGCGTTGCGCCAGGGCCTCACCGACCGCGCCGGGTTTGACGATTACGTCAGCGCGCAACTGCGCCGCGCTGGCTTGAGCCCCGAGTTACGCCAGCGCTACCCGCACCAATTCAGCGGCGGCCAGCGCCAGCGCATCGGCATCGCCCGTGCCTTGGCGGTGCAGCCGCAATTGCTGGTGTGCGATGAGTCGGTGGCGGCGCTGGACGTGTCGATCCAGGCGCAGATCCTCAACCTGTTCATGGACCTGCGCGAGCAACTGGGCCTGACCTACCTGTTTATCAGCCATGACCTCGGTGTGGTCGAACACCTGTGCGACCGCGTGGTGGTGATGTACCTCGGCCGGGTGGTGGAGTCGGCCACGGTGGATGAGTTGTTCGCCCGCGCCAATCACCCCTACACCCAGGCGCTGCTGGCGCAGATCCCGCGATTTGAACTGCGGCGCAGCCAGTACCAGGCGATTCGCGGCGAAATCCCCAGCCCCTTGAACCCGCCGTCAGGCTGCCATTTCCATCCGCGTTGCCCCCATGCCACGGCGCGTTGCCGTGAAGAAATCCCGCTGCTCAGAGAAGTGTCGCCCGACCACCTGAGCGCTTGCCACCTCAACCTTGCCTCTTAGGAACTTGCCATGAAGCCCTTGCTGCTGACGTTACTGACTGCCGCGCTGATGAGCGGCGCCACCGGGGCATCCGCCCAGTCCTTGCGCATTGCCTATGCCGACCCGGTGTCGTCGTTGGACCCGCAACTGAACAACCACGCCGGCGACCGCTCGCTGGCGCTGCACGTGTGGGAATCCCTGCTGGACCGTCGCGATGACAAGAACCTGCCGGGCCTGGCCGAGAGCTGGAAAGCCATCGACGCCAACACCTGGGAATTCAAGATCCGCCAGGGCGTGAAGTGGCAGGATGGCCAGCCGTTCACCGCCGACGATTTGGTGTTCTCCCTGGAGCGTGCGCGCAACGTGCCCGGCAGCGTCGCGCCGTATTCCAGCAGCCTGCGCACGGTGGAATCGGTGAGCGCGCCGGACCCTTACACGTTGCGAGTCAAGACCTCGGTGCCGAACCCGTTGCTGGTGCAGAACATCGACTCGGTGTACATCGTCAGCCGGCATATCGGCGCCACGTCCGGCACCGAGGATTACAACAGCGGCAAGGCGGTGATCGGCACCGGGCCTTATCGCTTGGTGTCCTACGCCCAGGGCGACCGCACGCTGTTCGAGCGCAACAAGGATTACTGGGGCACGCAGCCGCTGTGGGACACGGTGGATTATCGTTTCATTGCCAACCCGGCCGGCCGCACCGCCGCGTTGCTCGCGGGCGATGTGGATGTGATCGACAAGGTTTCGCCGCAGGACGTGAAGAAGTTGCAGGCCACGCCGAGCGTCAAGGTGTTTGCCTACCCGGGGTTGCGCGCGCTGCTGATCCAGCCAAGCTTCCGTGCCGGGCCGAATGAGTTTGTGCGTGACAACGCCGGCAAGCCGCTGGCCGAAAACCCGCTGCGTGATGTGCGGGTGCGCCAGGCGCTGTCGCTGGCGATCAACCGCAAGGCGATTGTCGAACGCATCCTGCAAAACACCGTGACCGAAGCCAACCAATGGATGCCCGCCGATACCATCGGCTACAACACCGACGTCAAGAACATCCCCAACGACCCGGCCCAGGCGAAAAAGCTGCTGGCCGACGCGGGCTTCCCGGACGGTTTCCAGTTGACCGTACACGTGCCCGGCGACCGTTACCCGCTGGCCCCGGAAAGCATGCAAGCCGTGGCGCAGTTCTGGGCCCGGATCGGCATCAAGGTGGATTTGCAGGTGGTGCCCTGGTCGGTCTACGCCGCCCGCGCCAATAAAAACGAATACGCCGTCACGGTGATCGCCTGGGGCAATGGCACCGGCGAGGCGGGTTATGGCCTGCTCAATGTGTTGGCCAGCGCCGACCCGAGCAAGGGCCAGGGTTCGTCGAACTGGGGCCGCTACAGCAACCCGCAGGTGGACAAGGATCTGGAGCTGTCGTCGGCCGAGTTCGATGACGCCAAGCGCGAAGCGATCCTGCGCGATTCGGTGCAACGGGTGAGCGACGACGTGGGCATCCTGCCGCTGTTCCACTACCAGAATATCTGGGCGGCTCGCAAAGGCCTGCGCGTTGATCCGCTGGTCAGCGACCGCACCACCGCCGCGATGGTGACGGAGGAAAAGTAATGGCGCGTTTGGCAATTACGCCTCTCGACGGCCTGTTGGATGAGCCGCGCCACATCGTCGTCGAAGGGCTCGCGCCGGGCGCGCACGTGACGTTGACCAGCCGCACCTTGCGTGGCGGCGGGCGCGCGTGGCGCAGTGCGGCAACGTTTGTGGCCGACGCGCAGGGGCGGGTGGATCTTGACCGGGATGCGCCGGTGGCCGGGGATTATCACGGTGTCTCGGGCATGGGCTTGTTGTGGAGCCAGCATCTTGAACAGGGCCACAGCGCGGCGGTGTTTCCCGATGCGGTGCTGGAGCCGTTGCACACCCGTATCGAGGTTCAGGACCAGGCGCTGGTGTTGGTGCAACGCCTGGCCGCTGCTGGCGTAACCCGGCGTGAAGTGCGCGAAGACGGCCTGGTGGGCACCTTGTTCCAACCGCCCGGCGCGGGGCCGCATCCGGCGGTGATGGTGCTCAATGGCTCCGGCGGCGGCATCAACGAAGCCCGCGCGGCGCTGTATGCCTCGCGGGGTTACAGCGCGTTGGCGTTGGGCTATTTCAAGGCGCCGGGGCTGTCGGATTACATCTCCAACACGCCGCTGGAGTACTTCGAGACTGGGCTGGCGTGGATGCGCCGCGAGCTGGCGCCGGCCGATGACTTTATCGCGCTGAGTGGCCAGTCCCGTGGCGGCGAGTTGGTGTTGTTGCTGGCCAGCCTGTTTCCTGACTCCGTCGCGGCAGTGGTTGGCTACGTCCCGAGCGCGTTGGTGCATGGCGGGCAGGCCGCCGCCGACCCGAGGGTAGGGCGCGATGGCCCCGCGTGGTTGTATCGCGGCGAGCCCCTGGTGCATGTGTGGAACCACAATCGCCATGCAAACTGGGCCGCCCGCGATGCGGGGTTGCGCAATGCCGTGTCGATGAACAGCGCCCTGGAGGATGCCGATGCGGTGGAGCGTGCGCGCATCCCCGTCGAGCGTATTCGCGGGCCGGTGCTGACCTTGACCGCTGGCGATGACGCGGCGTGGCCGTCCAGCCGTTTCGGGCAGATGGTCGGCGCGCGGCTCCAACAGTTCAATCACCCCTGGCCGGTGCTGCAACGGGATTTTCCGCTGGCCGGCCACAGCATTTTGCTGCCCTACATACCCACCACCTACGCCGATGACGGCCAGCCTGAGGCCAACGCCCAGGCCAATGAGCAGTCATGGCACGCGGTGCTGGAGTTTCTGCAAAACGCCGTGGCCGAGCGCCGCGCGCAATCCAAGGAGTTGCAATGAACAATCCTGCGTTACCCGACCTGCTGACCCACCTGCTGCTCGGCGCCGACAGCCCGGTGCAAGGCTTGCGCCAGGCGCGGGCGAAAGTCACCGACGCCACCGAAGGCAGTTACCAGGCGCTGTTTGCCGAGGATTTGCCCGGCAGCCTGAGCTTGCAGGAACGCCTGCTGGTGGCCGAATACGCCAGCCAACTGACCCCGCAGCCGGAGCTGGCCGCGCACTATCTGGAACGCCTGCAAGCGTTGCCCGCGAGCGAGGATTCGCCGCGTCTCAAAGCTATCCTCGACTTCACCCGCACCCTGGTGCTGAAGCCCGTGGAAGGTGATCGCCAGGCCCTGACGGCGTTGCTCGACGCTGGTCTGGAAACCATCGACGTGGTCACCCTCGGCCAGTTGATCGCCTTTATTTCCTACCAGGTACGCCTGGCCAGCGGGCTCAAGGCCCTGGAGCAACTGCGATGAGCGCACCCCTGGATATCCAAGGCTTCACCAACCGCAGCCTGGGCTGGAAAGCCTGGCTGCCGACCCTCGACCTGGCCCAGGCCAACCCTGCGCAGATCGCCGTGCTGGAAGAGAGCCATCCCCAGGCCAAGGTCTCGCAGTACTACCTGACGCTGATCCACCAACCCGAAGTGCTGCGCCAACGCTCATTGGCGTTCAACGCGATCATGTACGCGCCGGGCGGGCTGTCGCGGGCCGAGCGCGAGTTGGCCAGTGCGGTGGTGTCGCGCATCAACGAATGCGTGTTCTGCGCCTCGGTGCATGCCCAGCGGTTTGAGCAGTTGGCCAAGCGCAATGAGGTGATTGCCCAGGTGTTCGCTGATCCATACACGGCCGGTACGACGCCACGGGAGCGGGCGATTGTGCAGTTTGCGATTGACCTGACGCTGGTTCCTGGAGAGATCGATGCCGCGTCGTTGGTGCCGCTGCGTGAGCAAGGGTTGGGGGATGGCGAGATTCTGGATTTGATCCATGCGATTGCGATTTTCGCCTGGGCGAATCGCCTGATGCTCAACCTGGGAGAACCGGTGTGGCCTGATTAAGTGTGGGAGCGGGCTTGCCCGCGATAGCAGCGCCGCGGTGTCACTGCCATACCGAGGTGCCCGCATCGCAGGCAAGCCAGCTCCCACACAAGCCAGCTCCCACAGTTGGAATGTGCTGTGTCAGTGAACATTGCGAAATGTTTCGTCGAATGCGAAACTGACGTAATTGTGAATACTTATCATCTAGCCTCGCCGCCGCCCACCCCGCGCATCCTCATCATCGAGGATGACGTCGAACTGTGCACCCATCTCAGCAACCACCTGAGCCGCCGTGGCTTTGCCTTGAACAGCGCCCATCGCGGCGATCAAGGCCTGGACATGGCCCTGCATTCGCCAGTGGAGCTGATCCTGCTGGACATCATGCTGCCCAACGAAAGCGGGCTGAATATCCTCGCGCGCCTGCGCCATGAGCGCGGTACGCCGGTGATCCTCATGTCGGCCCTGGGCGCCGAGCAGGACCGTATCACCGGCTTCAGCCAGGGCGCGGATGATTACCTGCCCAAGCCGTTCAGCCTGGCCGAACTCGACGTGCGCATCGACGCGTTGCTGCGCCGCGTGGCGATCGATTGCGGGACACGTGCGCCGCAGTTGCTGGCGCGCCCGTCGGCATTGGCGTTCGACAGCTATGGGCGTGACGTCAGCTTCAACGGCGTAGCGGCCGGGCTCACCTCCTCGGAATTCCGCCTGCTGTGCACCCTCCACGAACACGCGGGTGAAGCACTGACCAAGGCCTTCCTCTATCAACACGTGCTGCATCGGCCCTACACCCGCCTGGACCGTGGCCTGGATGTGCATGTGTGCAACCTGCGGCGCAAACTCGCGGCCATCGACGTGCAGGGCCTGCGTATCGACGCCGTGCGTCACCAAGGCTACGTGCTGATGTGCGCAGGCGCTTGATGCAGCGTCGCCACCCCTTGCTGTGGAAAATGGCACTGCTGCAAGTGGGCTTCTGCGTGCTGCTGGTGTGGCTGGTGTGGAGCTGGGGCTTGCAGGTGGAGCGCAACACCTACTTTCTGGAAGCGCCGGACCGCATCGCGTTGGCCGCGTATGCCGCCGAGGCTGAGCAGGTAGCCGCCACTGGCGATGCCGACGCCGTAGAGCGCTGGCGCCTGGCCTTGCAGCAGCGCGAACACACCTGGGTCGCTGTGCTGGATGACTATCTGCATAGCCTCGGCACCACGCCGCTGAATGCCGAGCAGGTCAGCCACCTGACCTTCATGCGCAAGCTCAGTTGGCCGATGAGCAAGCGCCTCGACGATGAACTGCCCTACGTCAGCATCGCCTTTCCCCAGCACCCGGAACGCGGCCAGCTGGTGATGCAATTGCCCGAACGCCTGCTGCCGCCGGGGCTGACGCCGTGGACCCACGTGTTCACCCACGGCGTGGTGCCGGTGCTGTTGGCGCTGGGCCTGGGCTTGCTGCTGTACCGGCACCTGGTGCAGCCGCTGAATGAACTGCGCGAGCGCGCCAATGCGCTGAGTGCGGGCGACCTGGCGCCGCTGGCCAGCAGCAGCGTGACCCGGCGCCCGGATGAATTGGGCGAGTTGGCCCGCGCCTACGAACACATGGCCGAGCGCTTGCGCCAGAGCCTCAACCAGCAGCGCCAGTTGCTGCGCACCTTGTCCCATGAAATCCGCACGCCGCTGGCGCGCTTGAAGATCGCCAGCGACAGCGGCCTGCCGCCCGAGCAGTTGCAGCAGCGCCTGTCCCGCGAGGTGGAGGAAATGCGCCGGCTGGTGGACGACTCCCTCAACCTGGCCTGGCTCGACACCGAAAAACCGCGCCTTGAAGCCGAAGAGGTGGTGGTGGCCTCGGTGTGGGAAGCCCTGGTGCAAGACGCGCATTTCGAAACCGGCTGGCCGCTGGAAGCGTTGGTGTGTGAATTGGACAGCACCTGCCTGCTGCACGTGCACCTCAACAGCTTCGCCCAGGCCCTGGAAAATATCCTGCGCAATGCCATCCGCCATTCGCCGCACAACGGCGTGATCCGTTTGAGCGGCCAGCGTGAAGGCGAAAACTGGTGCCTGGTGATCGAAGACCAGGGCCCCGGCGTTGCCGAGGCCGACCTAGAGCGCATCTTCGAAGCCTACTTGCGCCTGGACGGCACCGTCGGCAGCGGCTTTGGCCTGGGCTTGAGCATCGCCCGCCGTGCCATCGAATTGCAGGGCGGGGCGCTGTGGGCCACCTGTGGCAGCCAGGGCCTGCGCATGAACCTGCGCCTGCCGGCGGCAAATGTTTAGAAAGTTAAGTTTCTTTACTCGTTATTGCATCTGATTATCATCTGCGATCTTTGATGGCCCGCCGCTATCGGTCGGGTTGACGTTTGGAGATCGCCCCATGTTCCGCTTGTCCCTGCTTGCCGTGAGTATTTGCAGCCTGTTGCCCGTCGCCGGTTTCGCCGCCGAGGCCGAGGCGCCCGCGCAGATGGAACTGCCGACCCAGACCGTGTTGGGCACCGCGCAGGAAGAGATCAAGCAGATGCCCGGCGTGTCGATCATCACCGCCGACGACATCAAGAAGCGCCCGCCGGCCAATGACCTCTCGGAAATCATCCGCACCATGCCCGGCGTCAACCTCACCGGCAACTCCAGCAGCGGCCAGCGTGGCAACAACCGGCAGATCGACATCCGTGGCATGGGCCCGGAAAACACCCTGATCCTGGTGGACGGCAAGCCGGTAAGCAGCCGCAATTCGGTGCGCTACGGCTGGCGCGGCGAGCGGGACAGCCGGGGCGACACCAACTGGGTGCCGGCCGATCAAGTGGAGCGCATCGAAGTCATCCGTGGCCCGGCCGCCGCGCGTTACGGCAATGGCGCGGCAGGTGGCGTGGTCAACATCATCACCAAGCAACCCGGCACCGAAACCCACGGCTCGGCGACGATCTACCACAACTTCGCCCAGCACAAGGAAGAGGGCGAGACCGAGCGCATGAACTTCGGCCTCAACGGCCCCCTCACCGATAACCTCAGCTACCGCGTGTACGGCAACATCGCCAAGACGAATGCTGACGACGCCGACATCAACAGCGGCCACGAATCGACGCGCTACGGCAACCAGATCGGCACGCTGCCAGCGGGGCGCGAAGGCGTGCGCAACAAGGACGTCAACGGCTTGCTCAGCTGGAAAATGACCCCCGAGCAAACCCTCGATCTGGAGGCCGGTTTCAGCCGCCAGGGCAACATCTACACCGGCGACACGCAGAACACCAACAGCAACGCCAGCGTGAAAAGCATGCTCGGCCATGAGACCAACATCCTCTACCGCGAACACTACGCGCTGACCCACCGTGGCGAATGGGATTTCGGCAGCAGCCTGGCCTACCTGCAATACGAAAAGACCCGCAACAGCCGCATCAACGAGGGCCTCGCGGGCGGCACCGAAGGCATCTTCGCCAACACCGATTTCTACACCACCACCCTGCGCGACCTGACCGCCCACGGCGAAGTCAGCCTGCCGCTGCACGCCGGTTTTGAACAGGTGCTGACCCTGGGCACCGAGTGGGTCGAGTCCAAGCTCGATGACCCGAGCGCCAACACCCAGACCACCACCGCCGGCGGCAGCGTGGCCGGGCTGACCAGTACCAACCGCAGCAGCACCTCGTCGTCGCGGATCTTCTCGGTGTTTGCCGAAGACAACATCGAACTGCGCCCCGGCACGCGCCTGACGCCCGGCCTGCGCCTGGACCACCACGATATCGTCGGCGACAACTGGAGCCCGTCGCTGAACCTGTCCCAGGTGCTCACCGACACCCTGACCTTGAAGGCCGGCATCGCCCGCTCGTACAAGGCGCCGAACCTCTATCAGCTCAACCCCAACTACCTGCTGTACAGCAACGGCCAGGGTTGCTACGGCTCGACCAAGAGCTGCTACCTGCAAGGCAACGCCGACCTTGAAGCAGAAACCAGCGTCAACAAAGAGCTGGGGATCGAGTACCGCAACGCCGGCGTGGTCGCGGGGCTGACGTATTTCCGCAACGACTACAAGAACAAGATCGAGTCAGGCCTGACCCCGGTCGGCACCGCCACCGGCGGCACGGGCACCACGGCCGGGGCCAACGTGTTCCAGTGGGAAAACGTGCCCAAGGCGCTGGTCGAAGGGCTCGAAGGCAACCTCACATTGCCGTTGGCCGATTCGCTGACCTGGACCAACAACTTCACCTACATGCTGCAATCGAAAAACAAACAGACCGGCGATGTGCTCTCGGTCACGCCCAAGTACACCCTCAATTCGATGCTCGACTGGCAGGCCACGCAAGACCTGTCCTTGCAAGCGAACGTGGCCTGGTACGGCAAGCAGACGCCGAAAAAATACGACTACCACGGCTACCGCGTGACCGGCTCGTCGAACAACCAGCTGTCGCCGTATGCGATTGCCGGTGTCAGCGGCACCTATGCGATCACCAAGAACCTGAGCCTCACGGCGGGCGTGGATAACGTCTTCGACAAACGCCTGTGGCGCGAAGGCAATGCCCAGGGCGTGAACAACATCGACGGTGCGGGCGCGGCCACCTACAACCAGTCCGGGCGGACCTTGTTCACCAGCCTGACGGCGTCGTTCTGATGCGCCGGGGGATTTTTCTGGCGCTGCTTTTTACCTCGTTCGTCTACGCCAAGCCTGCGCCGGATCAGTTGATGGACGCCCCGGTGTTGCGTGAAGCCAGCGACTACAGCTTCAGCACCCTGGCGCTGGACTCCGCCGACGGCGCGCGGCACTACCGCATCTGGCTGGGGCGCCCGCTCAAGGTCAGCGCGGCCAACCCGGTCGCCTACCTGCTGGACGGCAACGCCGCCATGGCGGCGCTGGACACCGCGCTGCTCAACCGCCTGTCCCACAGCCCCACGCCGCCGGTGCTGGTGGCAGTGGGATACGCCACACCGCTGCGCATCGAACGCAACGCGCGCACCTTCGACTACACACCGCGCGTGGGCGAGGGTGCCCAGCGCGACCCACTGACCGACGTGGCCAGCGGCGGCGCAGAGCAGTTCCTCGACCTGCTCACGCAACAGATCCGCCCGCTGATCAACCAGCGCCTGGAAGAGAAACCCAAACGGCAGCTGTTGTGGGGGCATTCCTATGGCGGGTTATTGGTGCTGTACACCCTGATGACCCGGCCGGATGCGTTTGACGAATTCGCGGCGGCCAGCCCGTCGTTGTGGTGGAACGGCGGGGTGATACACGCCGAAGGGTTGGCGCAACGCTTGAAGGGCAAGCATCCGACGCTGCTGATGATGCGCGGGGACGAGGAACCGGCGAGCCCGTCCCGGCAGGTCGGGCCGAAAGGGGATGGGGCGGCGAAGAAATTGCTGGCGGATTTGCAGCGGGTGGAGGGGTTGACGGTGCGGTATCAGGCATTCCCCGGGTTGGGGCATGGGCCGATGCTGCCCGCGTCGCTGCGCTATACCTTGGAACACCTAAGCCAGCCGTAGCGCAGTTCAAAATGTGGGAGCTGGCTTGCCTGCGATGACGGCGGCACAGGCGACTCATGTGCTGCCTGACCCACCGCCATCGCAGGCAAGCCAGCTCCCACATTTGATTTTCATCAAGCTTGAGAACTGTACCTGGCCTTACAGAATGCTGATCGGATAGCTAACGATCACCCGATGCTCATCACTGTCCCGCTGCGTCGTCACCTCAGTACGCAACGACGCATGGCGCAACGCAATGCTCAGGTTCTTCAACGGCCCTTGTTGCACCACATAACTCACCGTCAAGTTACGCTCCCATTCGCTTTTATCCCCCGTCGGGGTGCGGATGTTCGAGCCGCTTTCGTACATGCCCATGAAGCTCAAACCCGGTACGCCGACCGAGGCGAAGTCATAGCCGTATTTCACCTGCCAGGTGGTCTCGCCGGCGCGCTGGAATTTGCCGACCATCGACTCGGTCATGAAGTACGCCGTGGAACCGTCGCCCTGGTTCAACCACACCGCGTCGCTGTCGCCGCTGACTTGTTGCAGGCCGGCGGCAATCGTGTGGCCGTTGACCAGGTAGGTGAATTGCGCGCTGCTCAGGCGGCTGTCGACTTTGCCCTTGGTCACGCCGTCGCCGTAGTAGCCGAGGGTGTAGTAGGCCGGGTCGTTGCTGTTGGCGCCGTCGGAGCGGTTGTCGAAGTGGCGCAGGTCGGTGCGCAGGGTGCCGGGGCCGATCTGCCAGTCGTATTTGAGGCCCAGGAAGTGCTGTTTGTAGAAGTCCTGCAGGTTGCCGTAGTAGTACTGCAACGTCAGGTCTTTGGTCGGTTTGTAGTCGACGCCACCGTAGTAGAACTTGTTGACGAAGGTGCCGGTTACCGCGTTGTTGGCGCCGGGGATCGACATGCCCATCTGGTCGCTCGACCCACGGCCTTTCACGTGTTCCAGCTGGCCGAGGGTGAAGGTGAAGTGGTCGAGGTCCTTGGACTGCACCTGGCCGCCGTTGAAGGTCTGTTGCAGCATGCGGTCGGTGGACATCACCACCGGCAGCATCGGTACCAGGGTGCCGTATTTCAGTTCGGTCTTGGCGAAGCGGGCCTTGGCGGTGAGGCCCAGGCTGCCGAATTCGTCCACGGCGCGGCCGTCATGGTCAGTGGGGAAGATATTGCCGTTGAACGCAGTGCTTTGCGGGTTGTAGTGACGGCCTTTGCCCGAGTCCAGGCGCACGCCGAACATGCCGATGGCGTCCACGCCGAAGCCCACGGTGCCCTGGGTGAAACCCGACTCGAAGTTGGCGATAAAACCCTGGCCCCATTCCTGGGTGTAGTTGGGGTCGGCCGCGCCGCTGCGGTTGTCGGCGTTACTGAAGAAGTTGCGGGCCAGCACGTTGAGCTTGCTGTCTTCCACCAGGCCGGCGGCGTAGCCCTGCTGGGCGATCATCAGGCCGCAAAGGCCGGCGAGTACGGTTGGTGCGCGATTGAAAAGCTCCATCGGTGTCATCCCCATGCGTGTTAGGTTTTTTGAGGGCAGTCAAAGGCGGCAGTAAAATTTTTCTTATTTTTCAGGAGCAACGGTGGCGGGCACGACATGCAGTCGCACCGGCGGCAAGCGGTACAGGATGAACAGGGCGAGCACGCCGATGCCGGCGCACAGCAACAGGCCCACGCCGACGGACTGGGCCAGCGCATCTCGGGCCAGGTCCAGCCAGGGCGAGGCTTCGAGGCGGGCATGCAACAGGGTTTGCGGGTCGGCGTAGAGGGCGATCCCTTCGGCGTGATCGGCCGCGAGAAACACCCGCTGCACATTGGCGCTGTAGAGCAGGTTGACCAGCACGCCCATGCCGGCAGTGCCGAGCAATCCGCCGACCAGGCGCAGGGATTGGGTCAGCGCCGTGGCAATGCCGAGGAACTGGCGCTCGGCCAAGGTCTGGGTGAACACCGTGAGGTTGAGCAGGATGAACCCCAGGCCCAACCCCGCCAGCAGAATCAGGCCGAGCAACCCATTGAACGAGGCCCCACGCCCGACCACCGCCAAACCGAGGCACGCCAACAACAGCGCGACAAACCCCGCCAGCGGCAGCCAGTTCGGGTTGCGCAAACGGGTAACGATGCGGCTGTTGACGATGGCCCCGAGGGTGATGCTCAGCGCCAGCGGCGTGATCAGCAAACCGGCGTCCTGGGGCGAATAACCGTAGGCGCCTTGCAGCAGCAGCGGCAGGTAGAACAGCAGCGAAAACATGATCGCCCCGGCGGCCACCGACAAGATAAACAACAGGCGCAGGCTAGGCAGGCCGAACAATGCAGCAGGCAACAGTGCGTGGGGGCAACGCCGCTCCCAATGCCACAACGCAACCACCGCCGCGATACAACCCAGGCCCAGCGCCGCACTCAGCGCCAGGCTCGCATGCCCCAGCCACTCCACAAACAATTGCAGGCTGCCCAACGCCAGGGCGATCAACAGCGCGCCGGGCCAATCGAGGCGGATGCCCACCCGTTGCTGCGGTCGATACCAAGGCAAGAAGCGCCAGGCAATCAACAACGCCACACAGCCCAGCGGCAGGTTGATATAAAACACCGCGCGCCAGCCAAAGGCGCCGGTGAGATAACCGCCGAGCCCCGGGCCGATGGCATTGACCACGCTGAACAGCGCGCTCAACAGCATCTGCCAGCGCAGGCGTTGGCGGGTATCGGGAAACAGTTCCGGGATGCAGGCGAAGGCGGTGCCGATCAGCATGCCGCCGCCAACGCCTTGCAACGCGCGGCCGATCACCAACACCAGCATGTCATTGGCCAGCGCGCAGGCCAGGGAGGCCAGGGTGAAAATCAATGTGGCGGCGAGCACAAACGGCTTGCGCCCGTAGTAATCCCCCAGTCGCCCGAAAATCGGGATGGTGACGATGGACGCCAGCAGATAACCGGTGGCGACCCACGCATAGAGTTCAAAGCCGTCCAACTCGGCGACGATGCTCGGCAACGCGTTGCCGATCACGGTCTGGTCCAGCGCCGAGAGCATCAGCACCAACGAGATGCCGATCATCGCCAGCAAGGCTTGCTTGAAACTCAGGGGAGGGTGGGCCGCCACGGTCATCGCAAGGGCCTCAGCGCAACGCGGCGACGGCGGCGGCAATGCGCGCGCAGCCTTGGTCGAGGGTGTCGATGTCGGTGGCAATCGACATGCGGAAGAACGGCGCCAAACCATAGGCCGTGCCGGCTACTACCGCCACGCCCTGGCTTTCCAGCAGGTACATCACCACTTCGCTGTCGCTGTTGAGCACCTGGCCCTCGGCGGTGGTTTTGCCCAGCAGGCCGCCGCAGTTCACATACAAATAGAACGCGCCGTCGGGCTTGCGGCAGCTCAGGCCGGGGATGGCGTTGAGCAGATCCAGGCAGCGGTCGCGACGTTGCTGGTAGACCTCGACGCTGTGTTTGACGAAGCTTTGGTCGCCATTCAGCGCTTCGACGGCGGCCGCTTGGCTGACCGAGCAGGCGTTGCTGGTGGACTGCGATTGCAACGTCGCCATGGCCCCGATCAGGTCGGCGGGGCCGGCGGCGTAGCCGATGCGCCAGCCGGTCATGGCATAGGTCTTGGACACGCCGTTGACCACCAGGCTGCGCTCGCTCAAGGCCGGCTCGATGGCGAGGATATGCGGGTTGTCCAGGCCTTCGTAGCGGATGTGCTCGTAGATGTCATCGGTCATCAGCAGCACGTGGGGGAAGTCCAGCAGCACATCGGCCAGGGCACGTAATTCGGCGGCGCTGTAGCTGGCGCCGGTGGGGTTGCTCGGCGAGTTGAGCAGCAGCCAGCGGGTGCGCGGGGTGATTGCGTTGCGCAGTTGTGCCGGGGTCAGCTTGAAGCCTTCGTGCTCCGGGCAGGCCAGGGTCACGGGCTCGCCTTCGCAGGCCAGCACCATGTCCGGGTACGACACCCAATACGGCGCCGGGATCAGCACTTCATCACCCGCGCCCAGGGTGGCGGCGAACGCATTGAAGATCGCGCTTTTGGCGCCGCTGGTGACCAGCACTTGGCTGGCGCTGTAGCTCAGGCCGTTTTCGCGGGCCAGCTTGGCGACGATGGCCTGGCGCAGTTCCGGGGTGCCAGCGTTTTGCGTGTAGCGAGTTTCGCCACGTTCAATCGCGGCGCTGGCGGCCTGGCGGATATTGGTCGGCGTATCGAAATCCGGCTCGCCCACCACCAGGTTGATGATGGACTGGCCTTGGCGACGCAACTCGTTGGCGCGGTCGGACGCGGCGCTGCTGGGCGATGGTTTGATGCGTTGCACACGGGCGGCGATGCGGGAGGCAGTCACGGGGCGTTCCTCGTTGATGGCGTTGACAGGGGCCACAGTACGAGGCGGCGGGGAGGGGCTCATAAGATGAGATCGTTCTGGGTTGATAGGCAGTGCTTATGGCTGGGGGTGCACTGAAAGGGTGCGTGCAGCGGGGCGTGCGCCGCGCAGGTGCTTGGAATGGTTATTTTGGAGTAGCCATAGCAAAGCCTTATGGCTAAGAGGCGCGATGGCGTGGCTTTTGCAAAACCGCTGGGTGTATCGCTGCCTGGTCGATCGCTATCGCAGGCAAGCCAGCTCCCACACTTGAATGTGTTCACACCTCCCTGTGTCCACACATTCCAAATGGGGGAGCTGGCTTGCCTGCGATAGCGGCGGAACAGGCAACATCAACCCCAAGCAAGAGCACCGCCCACTTGAACCTGCGCCGATTGAAGTACTTCGTGAAACTGGTGGACATCGGCAGCATGACCCAAGCCGCCGACGTGCTGCATGTCGCCCAGCCCGCCCTCAGCCAACAACTGGCCACCCTGGAAGCCGAGTTGCAGCAACAACTGCTGATCCGCACCAAGCGCGGCGTCACCCCGACCGAAGCCGGCAAGGTGCTGTACGGCCATGCGCAGATCATCCTGCGCCAATGCGAACAGGCCCAGAGCGATATCAACGCCACCGGCCATGCCTTGTCCGGGCAGGTCTCGGTAGGGCTCGCACCGGGCACCGCCGCGTCAACCTTGTCGCTGCCGCTGCTGCGCACCGTGCGCGAGCGCCACCCGGGCATCCTGCTGTACCTCAACGAAAACTTCGGCACCACCCTCAGCGAGCTGATCATGAACGGCCGCATGGACATGGCCGTGCTCTACGGCGGGCGCGAAGTGCACGGCTTGAGCTTTGTCTCGCTGCTGCGCGAGCCACTGTACCTGGTCAGCGCCGATCCGGAGGTTGCCGGTCGCGCAGACATTCCCCTGGCCGAACTGGCCGACATGGACATGCTGCTGCCCCGTCCCTACAACGTGATGCGCCGCATGGTGGACGAAGCCTTCCTGCGCATCGGCCTCGGCGCACGGGTGGTGGCCGAGATCGAGTCGTCCACCACGCTCACCGCCGCTGTGGCCGATCACTTCGGCTCGACCATCTTGCCGGAGTCGTCGGCGCGGGTGCTGGCGGCCAACCCGGCAGTGCACATGTGCCGCATCGTCGAGCCCGAAGTGGAGGCGCCGTTGGCGTTGTGTCTGTCCGGGCATTTGCCGCTGTCGGTGCCGGCCCAGGCGGTCAAGGCGATCCTGCTGGAGCTGGTGGCGCAGATGCGTGGCAGCGCTGTTTGAGTGGTCATAAGGGCGGCTTATCACCCCAAAGCCAAAGCGTCTTGGCCGCTTTTCGAGGGGCTCGGTAGATTGGCCCCATCCACTCAAGACACGTTCGACAGGCAGGGGCCAACTATGGATTCAGCACGTATCAAGGGGTTGATGGATTTGCTGGCCGAATCCGATCTGCTGGAACTGAGCCTCACCGAAGGCGACAGCACGTTGCGGCTGTTCAAGCAGGCGGGGCAGGCGGCGATCAGTGTTGCGCCCAGCGTGGTTGCAGCGCCGGTTGCGGCAAAACCAACGGCGGCAATCGAGATCAAGGCCAGTCTCTACGGCGTGCTGCACCTGACGCCCGCCGTCGGTGAGCCAGCGTTTGTAGCCGTGGGGCAAGCCATCGAAGCCGGCCAGACCGTGGCGGTGATCGAGGCGATGAAGATGTTCCACCCGGTCAAGGCCAAGGTGGCCGGCAAGCTGGCTGAGATCCTGGCCCAGGCCGGGGCTGAAGTTGCCGCCGGCCAGGCGCTGTTCCGCCTCGATTGACCCTTATTTGTTATGCAGGTGAATTCAATGTTCGACAAAGTGCTGATCGCCAACCGTGGCGAAATTGCCCTGCGCATTCAGCGTGCCTGTCATGGCCTGGGCATCAAGACCGTGGCGGTGTACTCCGAAGCGGACCGTCACGCGCAGTACGTCCAAAACGCCGACGAAGCGCTATGCATCGGCCCGGCCGCGCCGGGCTTGAGCTACCTCAACCAGACGGCGCTGTTGTTTGCGGCCAAGGTCACAGGTGCCCAGGCGATCCATCCCGGCTACGGCTTTCTTTCGGAAAACGCCGGCTTCGCGGAACGCATCGAGGCGGCGGGTTTGACCTTTATCGGCCCCAGCGCCGCGTGCATCCGCACCATGGGCGACAAGGTCGCCGCCAAGCGCGCCATGCGTGAAGCCGGCGTGCCCTGCGTACCGGGGCCGGACTCGACGATGCCCAGCGACGACGCGAGCATCCTCGCCATCGCCGCCGAGATTGGCTACCCGGTGATCGTCAAGGCCGCCGGTGGCGGTGGCGGGCGCGGTATGCGCGTGGTGCAGGAGCAAGCCGAATTGCTCGCCGCCATTGCCCTGACCCGTGAAGAAGCACGGCTGGCCTTCGGCAACCCGGAACTGTATATCGAGAAATTCCTCGGCCACCCGCGCCACGTGGAAATCCAGGTGCTGTGCGACGCCCACGGCCACGCGATCTGGCTCGGCTGCCGTGACTGCTCGCTGCAACGCCGGCACCAGAAGGTGCTGGAAGAAGCCCCGGCCCCGGGGATCGATCCCGCGCTGATCGCCAAGGTCGGCGAACGCTGCGCCGAGGCGTGCCGCCAGATCGGTTATCGCGGCGTCGGCACTTTTGAATTCCTCTACGAAGACGGCGAGTTCTTCTTCATCGAGATGAACACGCGCTTGCAGGTGGAACACCCGGTCACCGAAATGACCACCGGCATCGACATCGTCCAGCAGCAACTGCGCATGGCCCGCGGCGAAGTGCTGAGCCTGCGCCAGGAGGATGTGCAGCTCAACGGCCACTCCCTGGAATGCCGGATCAACGCCGAAGACCCGAGCACCTTCATGCCCACCCCTGGCTTGATCCAGCGCTGGGAAGTACCCGGTGGCTTTGGCGTGCGCGTGGATTCCCACGTCACCACCGGCTACCGCGTGCCGCCGTATTACGACTCGATGGTGGCCAAGGTCATCACCCACGGCGCCACCCGCGAAGAAGCGATGGCGCGCATGCGCCTGGCACTCAGCGAGATGATCGTGGAGGGCATCAGCACCAATATCCCGCTGCACCGCGACATTCTTGAAGACCCGGCCTTTCAAGTAGGCGGTGTCGATATTCATCACCTGGAGCGCTGGTTGCAGCAAAGGAGCCCGACATGAGCACCGCACCGACCATCAGCCTGTTGGGCTCCAGCGCCCTGTTGTTTGAAGCGCCGGGCGAGCTGGACCTGGCCCCGCAACAGCGCATCTGGAACCTGGCCCTGCAAGCCGGCGAGTGGCCGGAAATCCACGAAGCCGTGCCCGGCATGAACAACCTGATGCTCACCTTCCTCAAGCCGCCGCGTGAATTGAACGGGCTGTGCGAGCGCCTGCTGCACGCCTGGGAGCACAGCGAGCCGCTGCCCCTGGAAGGGCGCATCGTTGAGTTGCCGGTGGTCTACGGCGGCGAATTCGGCCCGCATATGGCTGATGTGATCGCCCACACCGGGCTGGACATCGAGACCATCGCCAACCTGCATTGCGAGCCGCTGTACCCGGTGTACGCCTTGGGCAGTCACCCGGGTTACTGCTACCTCGGCGGCATGGATCAGCGCCTGGCCACGCCACGTCGGCAAGTGCCGGTGCTGAATATCGGCGCCGGGTCAGTGTCCATCGGCGGCGTGCAGACCGGCGTGTCCGCGTCGGCCGGCCCCAGTGGCTGGAACACCATCGGCCGCACCGAAATGTCATTTTTCGACCCCGCCCAAACCCCGCCGGCGATCTTGCGGCCGGGTGATTTCCTGCGCTTGCGCATCGAGAGGATCATTCGATGATCGAGATTCTATCGGCCACCGCCCTGGCCACCGTGCAGGACTTCGGCCGCTTCGGCAGCCTCGGTCAAGGCGTCGGCACGTCGGGCGCCATGGACCACCTGGCCCTGGCGTTGGGCAACCTGTTGCTGGGCAATCCCGAAGACGCTGCGGCGATTGAAATCCCGTTGTTCCCGTTCGAAGTGCGGCTGCTGCACGACTGCGCCTTTGCCGTGACCGGCGCCGCTTGTGATGCAACCCTGGACGGCCAGCCATTGCCACCGAACTGGGTGTACCAGGGCCGCGAAGGGCAGGTACTGCACCTGGGTTACCCGACCTCCGGCAGCCGCGCCTACCTGTGCCTCGCTGGCGGTGTGGACGTGCCGTCGGTGCTCGGCTCACGCAGTACCCAACTGCGCGGCGAGTTTGGTGGTTTCGACGGCCGGGCGTTGCAGCAGGCGGATCGCCTCGCCGCCTTGCGCCCCGGCATCAGCCCGCTGCCGTTGGACTTCGGCGTGTTGGCGCCGAGCCTGGCGCTGCCGTTGCAGATCGACGGTGTGCCCGCCATGCGTGTGTTGCCCGCCGCCGAATATGAGCGTTTCCAGGAAGGCTCCCGCGCCGCGTTCTGGGCCGGCGAGTGGAAGATCACCACCCAGAGCAATCGCTACGGCTACCGCATGGAAGGCGAACCGCTGCTGCCCATCGCACCCATGGAAATCCGCTCCCACGGCATCGTGCCCGGCGTGATCCAGGTGCCCCATGGCGGCCAGCCGATCATCCAGATGCGCGACGCCCAGCCCAGCGGCGGCTACCCCAAGTTTGGCAGCGTGATCGAGGCCGACCTGTGGCGCCTCGGCCAGGCGCCCATTGGCAGCAAGGTGCGCTTTGTCGAGTGCAGCTATGAGGAAGCGGTCGAGGCCCTGGAAACCAATCGCCGTTACCTGCGCGAAGTCAGCCGCCTGGTGGACCTGCACCGAGAGGGAGTTAAAGCATGACAATCGAGGAGATTCGCCAACTGGCGCTGTGGCTCAAGGAACACCACCTGGCAGGCGCCGAACTGAGTCGCCCGGGGGCGCACCTGACGCTCAAGCGCGGTGCGCCTGCGGTCAGCGTTGCGGCGCCCGTTGCCGTGGCGACGGTGGAGGACAAGGTGCTGCGCACCACCGGCCTGGGTCGCTTGCTGCTGACCCATCCGCAACTCAGCGAACCCTTCGTGGCCGTGGGCGATCCGCTCAGCGCCGGGCAACTGGTGGCGGTGCTGCAAGTCGGCGACCTGCTGCTGCCGCAGCGCAGCCGTGAGGCCGCACGGGTGATTGATGTGCGTGTGCCCTGCGGCACCACCGTCGGCTACGGCGAAGCGTTCTTGGGCCTGGAGCAGCAAGCATGAAGATCGATTTGAACGCCGACCTCGGCGAAGGCTTCGGCCCGTGGCGCATGGGTGAGGACGAGGCACTGATGAGCCTGATTTCCTCGGCCAACGTCGCCTGCGGCTACCACGCCGGCGACCCGCTGATCATGGACACCACCGTGCGCCTGGCGAAGGCCGGTGGCATCGACCTTGGCGCCCATGTGGGCTTCCCCGACCTGATGGGCTTTGGTCGGCGCCAGATGAATATCGAGATCAAGGAGCTGGCCACCTACGTGATCTACCAGCTCGGCGCCCTGGCCGGATTGGCCGCCGTGAATGGCCATCGCATGACCCATATGAGCTTCCACGGCGCCCTCGGCAATATGGCCGCCGCTGATGCCGCGCTGGCCGAGCCGCTGGTGCGGGCGGTGGCGGCGTTTGACCCGACGCTGATCATCAGCTCGTCCAGCAGCCGCGCCATCGAAGGCGCCGCCGAGAAATGCGGCCTGCGCGTCGCCACCACGTTCCTGGCCGACCGCGCCTATGACGACGATTGCCTGCTGGTGCCGCGCAAGGTCGAAGGCTCGGTGATCAAGGAACCGGCAGCGGTACTAAAGCGCGTGCGCCAATTGCTGGAGGAGGGCACCGTCACTGCCCTCAGCGGCAAGGTGCTGCGGGTGCCGGCCCATTCGATCCTGCTGCACGGCGACACCCCCGGCGCGGTCGAATTGGCGCGCACCATTCGCGAGGAAATCGAGCAACTGGGCGGGCACATTACGCCGATTTCCCAGCTGCTGGCCGCGTCATAAGCAGGCCTTATCGCCACACAACCATTGCGTCTTGGTCCAGTGCCTGAAGGCTGGATAGAGTCGAACCATAACCCGTAGCACAAGGACCATCCCATGCCATTTTCCGACTACAAAACCGCGCTGGTCACCGGGGCTTCCTCGGGCATCGGCGCCGCCGTTGTCGAGCGCCTGTGCCAGGAAGGCGTACAAGTGCATGCCCTGGCCCGCAGCGCCGACAAGTTGCAGGCACTGGCGGCCAAGACCGGCTGCATTGCCCACGCCATCGACGTCACCGATATCGCCGGTTTGACCCAGCTGTTCGCGGAAAACACCTTCGACATCCTGGTCAACAACGCCGGTGTCGATAAACCGGGCTCGCTGCTCAAGGCCGACGCCGACGGCATCGACCTGCTGATCGACGTCAACCTGCGCGCCGTGCTGCACCTGGCGCGCCTGGCCTTGCCGGGGATGGTCGAGCGCGATTGCGGGCACATCATCAACATCAGCTCGATTGCCGCAGCCTATAACTTTGGCGGCAACTCCACCTACCACGCGACCAAGGCGGCGGTGAGCATGCTCTCGCGGCAGCTGCGCATCGATGCGTTCGGCAAGCGCGTGCGGGTCACCGAGATCTGCCCGGGGCGTGTGGCCACGGACATTTTTGCCCACGTGCACGGCGATTCCGAAGAGACCTACAAGCGCTTCGTCGAAGGCTTCGAACTGCCTCAGGCCGAAGACATCGCCAACGCCATCGCCTTTGCGATTGCCGCGCCGATTGCAGTGAACGTCGGGCATATGGAAATCACCCCGACCTTGCAGGTGCCGGGCGGGCTCTCCACCGCGCGTCCGCAGGATTACCAGGGCTGAACCACAGCCCCCTAAAACAGAACGGATCGATCCGTCAGCGCTGCATCCCGCCACGGCCATGCCGGGTGATTTTGATTCCTGCCCTAGCCCAATGCCGATAGGGATTGACCATGAAGCAAGACTTCGATTTGGCCGCGATTCTGCAAGGCGAGTACGCCGAGCTGATCGTCAAGGGCATCGAAATGACCTTGCAGCTGGCGTTGTTCGCCTGGCTGCTGGCGATGATTCTGGCGCTGACGCTGGTCACGGTGCGTCTGACCGGCAACAAGCTGGCCGACCGCCTGGTGGCGGGATACGTGTCCTACCACCGCAACGTGCCGACCCTGGTGCAACTGATGCTGTGGTACTTCGGCGTGCCGACCCTGCTCAGCGAAAACGCGCAGCTGTGGCTGGCCAGCCACAACACCGAATACCTGTTTTCGGTGATCGCCCTGGGCTTGTGCCAGGCCGCGTATTTCTGTGAAGACATGCGCAGCGGCCTGCGCGCGATTCCCGCCGGGCAGACCGAAGCGTCTCGCGCCCTGGGCCTGGGCTACGTGCGTTCGATGCGCTACGTGATCCTGCCCCAGGGCGTGCGCAACTGCCTGCCGTCGCTGATCAACCACACCGTGCTGCTGTTCAAGAACACCAGCCTGGCCATGGCGATCGGCGTGATGGAACTGACCTACGCCAGCCGCGAAGTGGAGAACTACACGTTCCGCACGTTCGAGTCGTACCTGGTGGCCACGGTGTTCTACCTGGTGTTTTCACTGCTGCTGATGGGCGCCGGGGCGTTGCTCGCCCGGCACTTCAGCAAAGCCCTGGCGAGGTAGATGGCGATGTTCGATATCGTTGAAATCCTGCAGAACAACTGGACGCTGTTCCTGATCGGCCAGTATCCCCACGGTCCTTTGGGCGGCCTGGCCAGCACCTTGATCCTGGCTGCGCTGGCGCTGCTGCTGGCGTTCCCGTTCGGCCTGTTGCTGGCGCTGGCGCGGGTGTCGCCGTGGAAGGGGTTGTACTGGGTGGCCACGGTGTGGGTCTACGTGCTGCGCGGCATTCCGCTGCTGATGGTGATCTTCTGGACCTACTTCCTGGTGCCGTTGTTGATCGGCCATAACATCACCGGCTTCATGACCATGCTTTGCACGCTGGTGATCTACCAGAGCGCCTACCTGTGCGAAATCATTCGCGGCGGTATCCAGGCGTTGCCGAGCGGGCAATATGAAGCGTCCCGCGCCTTGGGCCTGGGCTACGTGCGCACCACGGTGTGGGTGATCCTGCCCCAGGCGTTGTACAACGCGCTGCCCAGCCTGATCAGCCAGTTCATCTCGATCATCAAGGAAACCTCCCTGGGCTACGTGATCAACGTGCAGGAAGTGACCTTCGCCGCCAACCAGGTCAACAACCAGTTGCTGACCAAGCCGTTCCAGGTGTTTTTCATCCTGGCGATCATCTACTACCTGCTGTGTTTCGGCCTGACCCGCCTGGCTGGCTGGGTAGAACAACGCATTGCGCGCAAGCGCCTCGGTGACGGCGGGCAGACCGTGCCCGGCAAGCCGTTGCTGGCCACCGATAATTGAAGAGGGCTGCGCTCATGCATCCAATGATCATGTTTTCGAAAATCAATAAATGGTACGGCGAGTACCAGGCGCTGACCGACATCACCGCCGAAGTGAACCCCGGTGAAGTGGTGGTGCTGTGCGGGCCGTCGGGCTCGGGCAAGTCCACGCTGATCCGCACGGTCAACCGCCTGGAAGATATCCAGAACGGCCAGATCCTGTTCGACGGCCAGGACGTGCACGGCACCGACGCCCAGATCAATCGCCTGCGCAGCCGCGTGGGGTTTGTGTTTCAGAGCTTCAACCTGTTCCCGCACCTGTCGGTGCTGGAAAACATCACCTTGGCGCCGAACAAGCTGCGCAACCTCAAGGGCGCGGCGGCCAAGCAAAAGGCCATGGAACTGCTCGACCGTGTCGGCCTGGCGCACAAGGCCGGGGCCTACCCGGCACAACTGTCCGGCGGCCAGCAACAGCGCGTAGCGATTGCCCGTGCATTGGCGATGGAACCGCCGGTGATGCTGTTCGACGAGCCCACCAGCGCCCTCGACCCGGAAATGGTCGGTGAAGTGCTGAGTGTGATGAAGGGCTTGGCCAAGGACGGCATGACCATGATGTGCGTGACCCACGAGATGAACTTCGCCCGTGAAGTGGCGGACACCATCTGGTTTATGGACGCGGGGCAGATTCTGGAAAAGAGCAGCCCCGACGCCTTCTTCACCCAGCCTTCGCACCCGCGAGCGCAACGCTTCATCGCCGACCTGCGGGCCCACTGAGCTGCGGCGGCTTGATTCCTTCTGCCATTTTGCTTGTCCAACTTTCTGGAGATTTCCCATGGGTATGAAGCATCTGTTTACTGCGCTGGCATTGGGTCCATTGGCTATGGCCTGCGCCCAGGCTGACCAATTGAGCGACATCCTGGCCAAGCAATCCCTGAGCTGCGGCGTGTACGCCGACGTGCCGCCATTCTCCGCGCCGGACCCAAAGACCCGCGAGCTGGTGGGCATGGACGTGGACCTGTGCAAGGCCCTGGCCAAGACCATGGGCGTGGCCCTGGAACTCAAGCCGCTGTCGGTTGAAGCGCGCATTCCCGAAGTGAAGATGGGCCGCGTCGATGTGATCTTCGCCAACCTGGCGTACACCAAGACCCGTGCCGAACAGATCCAGTTCAGCGACCCGTACTACATCGCCAAGGAAACCCTGGTGGTGCGCGCGGCCAACGCCGACCAGCCGAAAAGCTTCTTCAAGGACAAGCGCATCAGCTCCACCAAGGGCTCCACCTCGGAGCAATCGATCCGCATCGCCGGCGCCACCCCGGTGACCTTCCAGGACACCGGCTCGGCCTACATGGCCCTGCAACAGAACAAGGTAGTGGGCTTGGTGACCAACACCATGACCGCGCTGAAACTGGTCAACCAGGCCAAGGCCGGTGGCGTGGAACTGGCGATTGCCAAGGAACCGATGGCCCTGGAACCGATTGGCGCGGGCATGCGCCGTGATGAGCCGGCGTTCCTGGCCAAGGTCAATGAGTCGTTGATGGCGATGGAAAAGGCCGGCGAGATCGATGCCATCTGGGACCGCTGGATCGGCCCGAACACCGAATACAAGATGGTGCGTGAGGACAAGGTGCAGAGCTTGAGTGCACTGAAATTCGACCCGCTGCCGTAAAGCGTTAGATCGTTCCCACGCTCCGCGTGGGAATGCCTCCCGTGACGCTCCGCGTCACCCATACACTGGACGCGGAGCGTCCGGGGCAGCATTCCCACGCGGAGCGTGGGAACGATCATCAGCGCCTAAGCGTGGGCTGAAGATGCTCATCCAACGCCCAATGCGCCTCTCCAGGCCGCAAGCACACACCACCCACCCACCGCTCATGGCTCGCATGCTCCAACCAATACGCCTGCCCATCAAGCACCGCCCGGCCCAATTCAGTCAGTACCAACCCCGCCTCCGTCTCTGCCAGCAACGGCGCCACGCCATCGATCAACGGCCGCAACAGCGCATAAAACATCATGTCCCCCAGAAACGGTAGCGGCTCGCGCTTGGCCATCAACTCGGCAAACACCCGGCCCGCAGGTTTGGGTCCGGCTTCGGCGAGATAGCCCAAGGTCAGGCGCTCGGTCAGCGACAAGCCATCGCGGGCGCCGGGCAATTCCTGCAACTGGCGCAACAACGCGGGCGCCATAAAGGGCAGGGCAGGCTGTGTGCCGTGGGCCAGTGCCGCCCATTCGACCGGCGAGCTGGCGCAATACGCCGCCCACGCTTGCTTGGCCAGTTGCACCGCCTCGTCATCGATCACGCGCCGCTGCGGCCATAACCACGCGAGCACATCTGGGGCCAACTGGCCGATGCCGATAAAACGCTGCACGCCGGGGATGTGGTCTACCTCGATCAGCTCCAGTCGCTGCGGCGCCCGTTCCAAACCGGCCAAGGCACGGATCAGGAACAACTGGTCATAGGCGTCCGCTTCGCACCACAGTACGCTGTGTTCGGCGTTGGCCAGGCTTGCCAGTTGGGTGTATTCGTCGGCCAGCCTGTGGGCGGCATCGCCCTCATTTAGGGCAAACGCCTGGCTGATAAAGGTGGCGCGCAGGGCCTGGTAATCCGCGCTGGGCAGGTCACGCACCGGGCCCATGCACAACGGGTCGCTGAGCATCTGGAAGCGGCCCTTGAACCCGGCCAGTTGCAGGCTGTGGGCGATGTCATTGCCGCAGCGCCAATGGGTGGTGCGGGCTTCATCGCAGGCCTCGAAGTCGGGGTGGCGCGCGGCGAAGTCGATGGCATCCACATGGGCCTTGAGCTTGGGCCAACTGCTGAAACCGAGTTGCTTGGCGATCGCCCATTGCGCCTGGGACAGGGTGGCGCTAGGGTCTTGGGCTTTAAGGTGTGGCAACAGTTCCTTGGCGCGCTTGCGCTGCTGCTCAAGGTTGAGGCAGCCGTCGGTGTTGAAGTGCTGGGACATACGAACTCCTTGTCTGAACCTTGTCCGCTTTAAGGTTGGGAGTCGTAGAAAAAAGAGGGTGTTGCTGTGTCTTGGGCGCAGCCCTTTCCGCGGAAGGTGGCGTAGAAGGCGCCAGGCGGGGAATATAGGCAGCCAGATAGATGATTGCAAGCCGCTCACCGAGTAACGAGTTCATGACAGACACCCCGCTGATTGAAACCCGCGCCCTCACGCGCATGGACGAGCGCCGCCAGGTGCCCTTGCTCCAGCCCACCGATTTCACCTTGAACGCCGGCGACCGCGTGTCCATCACCGGCTCTTCCGGCTCTGGCAAAAGTGTCTTTTTGCGCGCCCTGGCTCTGCTGGACGCGCCTACCTCCGGGCAAATCCTGTGGAATGGCCAGCCGATCAGCAACGCCGAGATTCCCCATTACCGCTGCCATATCAGCTACCTGTCCCAGCGCCCGGCGTTGCTCGAAGGCACGGTGGAAGACAATCTGCGTTTTCCGTTCAGCCTTAAGACTTCGCATAAACGCAGCTTCGACCTTGCAGCCGTCACCACACTGCTGGGCCACGCAGGCAAGGCGCCGGACTTCCTCGCAAAAAATGCGGCGGATTTATCCGGCGGTGAGTCCCAGGTGGTCTCGCTGATCCGCACCTTGCAACTGAATCCCGAAGTACTGCTGCTGGACGAACCCACCGCCGCCCTCGACCCCACGTCTTCCCGCGAAGTGGAAGCGCTGATCGACGCCTGGTTCGCCGGCGATCAATCCCGTGCGTGCATCTGGGTGTCCCACGACCTCGACCAGGCCCGGCGCATGAGCGACATCCACTTGCACATGAGTGCCGGCGTGTTGGATGGAGTCTCCCAGCCATGAATTACCAGAACCTCACCGCCCTCGACCTGGGCATCGCCGCCTCGCTGATCCTGGTCAATGGCGCGCTGTCGCTGCTCCTGCGTCTGGGCCTGGGCCGCCAATTGCTGTGGGCGGCGGTGCGCACCGTGGTGCAACTGCTGGCCATCGGTTACCTGCTGGGTTGGGTGTTCGAGTTTGCCTACTGGTACGTGGTGCTGCCGTTGATGTGCGCCATGACCCTGATCGCTGGCATCTCCGCCGCCGGGCGCGGGCGGCGCACGTACAAGGGGCAGCGGGTCGACAGCATCTTGTCGGTGTGGGGCAGCTCGTGGCTGGTGACGGCGGTGGGGCTGTTTGCGGTGATCCGCATCCATCCGTGGTACGAGCCGCAGTATGCGATTCCGATCCTCGGGATGATCCTCGGCAACACCCTGACCGGCGTGTCGCTGGGCATCGAACGCATGACCCAGGAGCTGACGTCGGGGCGCAACACCATCGAAATGATCCTCGCCCTCGGTGGCTCACGCTGGGAAGCGGCGCAGGACGCCATTCGCCAGGCGGTGCGCGCGGGGATGATCCCGACGCTGAACCAGATGACCGTGGTCGGCATCGTCAGCCTGCCCGGCATGATGACCGGCCAGGTACTGGCGGGGGAAAGCCCGGTGGATGCGGTGCGCTATCAGATCGTGATCATGTTCTTGATAGCCGCGTCGTCGGCATTGGGCACGGTGGGGGCGGTGTTGTTGACGTATCGGCGGTTGTTTTCGGTGGGGCACCGGTTTTTGCGCGAGCGCCTCGAAGAGCGCTGACATCCCTGTGGGTGATGGCTTTGTGTGGGAGCGGGCTTGCTCGCGAAGGCTATGTGGCAGGCGGCCAAGTCTTATCGGATGTACACCGGCCAAATGTGGGAGCTGGCTTGCCTGCGATAGCTATGTGTTGGGCGCTGAGATTTTTTGACCGGAGTACATATCCGTTATTTAGGTAACGGCTGCTTATGGTTCCGCCCTTACGGCGGGTCACTTTTGGAAAAGAGCCCCAAAAGTAACCAAAAGGGCTCTTGCCCCAACACTCGGTGCCTCGCCTAGGCTCGGCATGCCCGTAATCCGACATGGATTTGGGGGGCCGCCGCCACGCGCCATCCATGGCGCGGGGCGGCTAAACCGGCATCCCTGCCGGTTTACCCCCCAAATCCATGTCGAATTCCGGCCAGCGTGTTTAACGGGGCGCCCAAGATCAAAATCAAGGTCAAATGCCAGAGCCAGAGCCAGAGCCAAAGCTTCGGGTTTTGTCGGGGCCTTTATCGTGATTGTTTCACCTGATGAAATGCTGGATTGTAAATCCTGGTGATTCCAACGGTCACCGCAGCGGTGGACCATGGCCGGCGTCGATAACCTTATTTTGGAGCCTGTCATGTCCCAAGCTGCGATCAAACTGTACGGTTTTCCGCTGTCCGGCCATTCCCATCGCGTGGAGCTGATGCTGTCCCTGCTGGGCTTGCCCACGGAATTTATCCTGGTGGACCTCGCGCAAGGCGCGCACAAATCGGCGGATTTTCTCGCCACGATCAACAGCTTTGGCCAGGTTCCGGCGATTGACGATAACGGCACCGTGTTGGCCGATTCCAATGCGATCCTGGTTTACCTGGCGAGCAAATACGGCAAAGGCCAATGGCTGCCCAGCGACCCGGTGGGGCAGGCCCGCGTGCAGCGCTGGCTGTCGGCGGCGGCGGGGCAGTTGCATGTGGGGCCGGCGTCTGCGCGCCTGGCGGTGGTGTTTGGTGCCGAGGTCGATACCGTCAACGCTATCAGCCGCGCCCATGGGTTGCTGCAGTTGGTGGAACAGCAACTCAGCCAAAGCCGCTTCCTCGCCAGTGAGCAGCCGAGCATCGCCGATATTGCGTTCTACACCTACATCGCCCACGCGCCGGAAGGCAATGTGTCGCTGGCCGACTACCCTCAAGTGCGTGCCTGGCTGGCCAGCATTGAGGCGTTGCCGGGGTTTGTCGGCATGCCGCGCACTGAAGTGAAGTAACCCCCTGTGGCGAGGGAGCTTGCTCCCGCTGGAGTGCGCAGCGCTCCCAAGATTTTTGGGGCCGCTGCGCAGCCCAGCGGGAGCAAGCTCCCTCGCCACAGGTGTGTAAACAACAGAAGGAGTGACGATGGACCGATTCCACGAAATGCAGGTGTTCCTCGCGGTGGCCGAGGAGGCCGGTTTTGCCGCCGCTGCTCGCCGCTTGAACACCTCGCCGCCCAGTGTGACGCGGGCCATCGCCGCCATGGAGCAACGCATCGGCACCCAACTGTTGGCGCGCACCACCCGCAGCCTGCACCTGACCGAGGCCGGCCAGGGTTATCTGGAAGACTGCCGGCGCATCCTCGCCGAGCTGGATGAAGCCGAAGAAGCGGCGGCGGGCAGCTATTCGATCCCCTGCGGGCATTTGACGGTGACCGCGCCGGTGCTGTTTGGCGAGCTGTATGTGGCGCCAGCGCTGGGGGCGTTCCTCGACCGTTTTCCGTTGGTGACGATCAATGCCTTGCTGGTGGATCGTGTGGTCAACCTGCATGACGAAGGGGTCGATGTGGCCGTGCGTATCGGCCATCTGCACGAGCCGGGGCAGCAGGCGATCAAGGTCGGTGAAGTGCGGCGGGTGGTGTGTGCGTCCCCCGGTTATCTCGACCAGCACGGGCGCCCTGAACACCCGTCGCAATTGCGTGAAGCGAAGATCGCCACCACCTCCGCCAGCCAACGTGTGAATGAATGGGCCTTTGTCGAGCACGGCCAGCCGCTGAACGTGCCCATCGAACCGCGCCTGGTGGTCACGGCCAATAACGCCGCGATCAACCTCGCGCGCCAGGGCTGGGGCGTGACGCGGGTGCTGTCGTATCAAGTGGCGGCAGCGGTGGCGACGGGGGAGTTGGAGATCGTCCTCGCAGGCTTTGAACCGCCGCCGCTGCCGATCCAGGTGGTGTTCCAGAAGAGCGCGCGCGTGCCGGCGAAGGTCCACAGTTTTGTCGATTTCCTCAGCGCTCGCCTGGGCCAGGATGCCGCCCTGAACCGGCGCGGCTGATGGAGCACTTTCGCGATATGCAACGCTTTGCCGCATTGGCCGGGCAGCCGAGCCTGGCTGCGGCGGCGCGTGCGGCCCAGGTCTCTGGCCCGACCCTGATACGCGCGGTCGCCCGCCTGGAGGCGCGCCTGCGGGTGCCATTGCTGGCACGCAGTACGCGGGGCGTGAGCCTCACCGCAGTGGGCCGCGCCTACCTGGCCGACTGCCTGCGCCTGCTGGCGGCGGTGGACGCCGCCGAAGCCTCGGCCAAGGGCTTGCATGTGCAGGCCCAGGGCAATCTGCGAGTGTTCTTGCCGTTGCTGTTCAGCAGTTATGTAATGGCGCCGGTGTTGGCCAACTACCTGGACCGCTATCCCGAGGTGCGTCTCGCCGCGCACTACCACGACTACTACCCGAACCTGCACGAAGAGGGCCTGGACGTGGCGATTCTCGTCGGTGAACTGCCCAGCTCGTCACTGATCGCACGGCCCGTGGGGCAGGTGCGGCAGATGCTCTGCGCGAGCCCCGGCTACCTAGCGGCCCACGGCGAGCCCCAGCATCCGCAGGACCTCCAGCACCATCGCCTGATCGCCCAGGTGGATTGGGCTTTTCAGGGCCATGAATTCAAGGCCCGTTTGGGCTGTACCACCGTGCAAGGCGCGATCAACGCGGCGGTGCACGGCGCAGGGCTGGTGCGTTGCCTGAGTTACCCGGTGCATGAGCATCTGCTCAATGGGCAACTGCGCCGCGTATTGCCGGCGTATGAACAGCCACCCATGCCAATCCATGTGGTGTACCGCGAAGGCCGCAACGCCCCGATGCGCGTGCGCAGCTTTGTCGAGCACTGTGTGGCGGCACTGCGCGCCCATCCGGCATTTCAGCTGGCGTAATAGTGGATTGCCGGGCGTGGTGATTCTCTCGCTGCGGGGCAGGGCGCAGCATGGGGTTCTACAACCTGAGGTGGTCGCCATGAACCTGATCGAACAATCTCCCTGGCATGCCGGCGAGCGGCAACTGCAAGCCGCCGTGGGCGTGGCCGAGCGTATGGCGGTGGTCGGGCCGAAAGTGATCCGCGATCACTTGCCGGAGCAGCATCGCGATTTTTATCCGCTGTTGCCCTACCTGCTGCTCGGCGTGGTGGACGAGCAGGGCATTCCCTGGGCCACGCTGGTGGAAGGTGCGCCGGGGTTTGCCCACTCGCCTGACCCGCAGACCTTGCAGGTCGACAGCCAGCCCTCCCTGAACGACCCCGCCCGCGCCGGCTTGCGTGATGGCGCTGCGGTGGGCGTGCTGGGGATCGACCTCAACACCCGGCGGCGCAACCGCATGAACGGCCGGGTTGCTGCCCTTG
The DNA here is from genome assembly GCF_053456465.1 of Pseudomonas acericola (SeqCode). Taxonomy (NCBI): domain Bacteria; kingdom Pseudomonadati; phylum Pseudomonadota; class Gammaproteobacteria; order Pseudomonadales; family Pseudomonadaceae; genus Pseudomonas; species Pseudomonas acericola (SeqCode). Next base: position 1,082,365 of record NZ_JBRFJB010000001.1, read on the forward strand.
ATCATGAGGGGTTCTCGGTGCAGGTGGAGCACACGTTTGGCAACTGCCCCAAGTACATCCAACTGCGGCCGGTGGACGGGATTGCGCGTAAACCCGGTACGCAGGTCGAGCGCTCAGGCAGCTTGGATGAAGCGGCGCAAAACTTGATCCGCAGTGCCGATACGTTCTTCGTCGCCAGCTATGTGGACACCGACGGCGAACGTTCGGTGGATGTCTCCCATCGCGGCGGCGACCAAGGTTTTGTGCGGGTCGAAGGCAATGTGCTGACCATTCCCGACTTTGCCGGCAACCTGTTTTTTAACACCCTGGGCAATTTGCAGCTCAATCCGCTGGCGGGGTTGTTGTTTATCGATTTTGAGTCGGGGGATGTGTTGCAGGTGGCCGGGCGTACGGAGTTGATCCTCAGCGGCCCGCAGGTGGCCGAGTTCGAGGGCGCGCAGCGGCTGTGGACGGTGACGGTGGAGCAGGTGGTGCGGCGCCCGGCGGCGTTGGCGCTGCGCTGGCAGTTTGCGCAGTTTTCGCCGTTTAGCCTGGCGACGGGGCGTTGGTAGGTGTTGTCTGTGGTGACGCTATCGCAGGCAAGCCAGCTCCCACATTTGAAGGTATTCGCAATTCACACTGTGGGAGCGGGCTTGCCCGCGATGGCGGTGTGTCTGGTTTTGGAGCTTTTGGGTCGGAGTACATATCCTTTGCTGCGGCAACGGCCACTTAGGGTTCCGCTCTTACAGCGGGTCACTTTGCAAAAGCGGCAAAGTAACCAAAGCGCTCTTGCCCCAACACTCGGCACCTCGCCTAGGCTCGGTGTGCCCGAACGCAGGCTTGAATCCGTGGGCCGCCGTCATGGGCCATCCCTGGTCCAGGACGGCTAACCCGGCGTCCTGCCGGGTTGCCCACATTTTCAACCGGTGCCGGGCCTTGCCCCAGTTGTTGATCGACCCCCCACGCACCGCCCAACGCCGTGTACAAGCGCACTTGCGCCACCAGTTGCGCAAGCTGATCGACAATCAACGCCTGCTGCGAGCTGAACAGCGAACGCTGTGCATCGAGGAACGTGAGGTTGCTGTCCACGCCGCTGCGGTAGCGGTGTTGCGCCAAGTCGTAATACGCCTGGTTGGCCGCGACAAAATCCCGTTGTGCGGCGAGTTGGTCGGTGTAGGTCTGGCGTGCGGCGAGGCCGTCTGCGACTTCCTGGAAGGCGGTCTGGATGGCTTTTTCGTACTGGGCCACGCTGATGTCTTTTTGCAGTTTGGCGTAGTCGAGGCTGGCGCGCAGGCTGCCGGCGTTGAAGATCGGCAGGTTGATCTGCGGCTGGAAGGTCCAGGTGCCAGAGCCGCCCTTGAACAGCCCCGACAGCTCGGTGCTGGCGCTGCCGGTGTTGGCAGTCAGGGTTACGGAGGGGAAAAAAGCGGCACGGGCGGCGCCGATATTCGCGTTGGCGGCTTGCAGTTGGTATTCGGCCTGGAGGATGTCGGGGCGCCGTTGCAACAGGTCCGAAGGCAGCCCTGCCGGCACCGACGCCACCAGGTCGGCGGTCAGCGGGCGGGCGGGCAGGTTGGCATCCACCGTCGTGCCCACCAGCAGGGCCAGGTTGTTGAGGTCCTGGGCCACCTGGCGTTGATAGCGGGCGACGCTGGCGCGGGTGCTTTCGACGCTGGTGCGCGCCTGCACCACTTCCAGTGCCGAGGCTTTGCCGGCGCTCTTGCTGCGCTGGGTCAGGCGCAGGCTGTGATCGTCGGCGGCCAGGGTTTGCTGGGCCAATGCCAGCAGCTCCTGGTCGGCCCGCCAGGTCAGGTAGGCATTGGCGACGTTGGCCACCAGGCTCAATTGCGTGCTGCGCCGCGCCTGTTCGGTGCCCAGGTATGTGAGCATCGCCTGTTCGCTGAGGCTGCGCACGCGGCCGAACAAATCCAGCTCGTAGGCGCTAAGGCCCAAGGTGGCCGAATAGCTTGACGTGATCGCCGATTGGCCGGTGCCGGTCACGTCCCCGGGCAGCTTTTGCCGCTTGCCCGCCGCGCTGGCGGACACCGCCGGGAACAGGTCCGCACGCTGGATGCGGTACTGCGCCTGGAACGCTTCGACATTCAACGCCGCCACCCGCAGGTCGCGGTTGTTCTGCAATGCATCGGCAATCAGCTGTTGCAGCGCCGGTTCATGGAACAGCGGTTGCCAGTCCGTGGTGACGGCCGAGGTGTACACCCCGCCTTGGGGATACTGCGCCGGGACCGGCGCGGCGGGCCGCTGGTAGTGCGGGATCAGCGAGCAGCCGCCGAGCAGGCAGGCGAGGGTGAGCGTGAGTGTGCGCATCAGGCGCCCACCATCCATTTCGCCAGCCCGTGCCGGCCGCTTACGCCCAGCTTGGCGGCGGCGCGCTTGAGGTAGGTCTCCACCGAGCTGTTTTTCACACTGAGTTTTTCCGCCATCTGCGGCACGGTGCCGCCGGTCAACAGGCCCAGGCACACCTCCTGCTCCCGTGCCGATAAGGTGATATCGCTCAGTGCCAGGCGCTTGTAGAACTCACGCTGCAATTGCGACTGCTCCAGCACGTTATGCGGCGCTTCGACCTCGCTGTGTGGCGCTTGGCGCAGGCTGTGTGCATGCCGCTCCATCAGCGGCAACAGGGTCTGCGAGAGGCACTTGAGAAACGACAACTCGGCCAGGGAAAAACCGCGCTGGGCGGGCGGGCGGTACAACGAAATCACACACCGCCGGTTGGCCTGGCGCGACACCAGGTTGCACTGGTGTGAACTGCCGGCCTTGGCTTTCATCTGGATCAGCAGCGGGTCTTGCATATGCAGCATGTCCCGCAGCAGCGGATGGGTGTTGAGCGGGTGCAGGGTCTGGGGGGCCGCCAACGCCTGCTTGAGCCCCGCGCTGCCGAGCAAGGTGATGTCGAGCACGCTGTCGCGGGTGTCATCAAGGGTCCATTCACTGAGGTCTACCAGGTGGATCGGTACCCACTTGTCGACCAGTTGCAACAGGTTGGCGGCGAACGCCTCATGGCCACTGTTTGCAATCAACTCACCCATATCGGCGTAGAAATGCGGGTTGTCCGTGGTGCCAATACTCTGCGTCAAGCTCATAGCCATCTCATCCTTGATGTTCAAAATCATCAGCAATCAACCCGTGAAATCCTATTCAGCCAGGTGATTTGTCCTACGTATGTAGCAGAAATACGTGACACAAGCTGCCATAAAAACAACGTCATTAATTCGACGTTTCTGACAGTGTTTTCCGCCTGAGAAAACTGAAAGATAATTTTAAATGTTAGTTAAGTTATTGAAATAAAAGATAATTTATTTTCATTTTGGCGACGTCCAGCCAATCGACATCGGCCAGTCATAGCGAATGTCCTACATCCATTTAATCGTTTCAGCGGTGGGCCTTCAGCCAAGCCCGGTTCCATCCATTTGGATGTCCGGGTTTAGGGTGACAGACAGGCCCCGGACCCCATGCTCAAATCCGGCAATTTCGCCGTAGTGGGCCTTCCTGCGCGGCCAGTGCCTGATACCCATGAGAAGGATCTTATGCAGCCCTTACCCTGCCTGCCGACCCGCTTGCCCCTCACCGCCGCCCAACAGGACATCTGGCTCGACCAACTGCGCCAAGGCGACTCGCCGCTGTACAACATCGGTGGCTACGTGGACTTTGCCGGCGCCGTGGTGCCGGCGCTGATCGAGCGAGCTGTCGCGCAGCTGGTGGCGACCCACGATGCGCTGCGCAGCCAAGTGCATGGCGACGCCGAGGGTTTGCCCGAGCAAACCTTCGTGGCCGAGATGGCGGCCGAGGTGGCACTGCATGACGTGTCGGCGCAGCCTGATCCCCTCGCTGCGTTCCAGGCCTTGATGCAGGCGCAGATGGCCCGGCCCTATGCCCTGGCAGGCGAGCCGCTGTTCCGATTTTTCCTGGTCAAGCTTGGCAGCCAGCACTACCGCCTCGGCACTCAGGCCCACCACTTGATCCTCGACGGCTGGGGCTTTGGCCAGATGCTGCAATCCCTCGCCGGCCTGTACAGCGCCCTGGAGCAGGGGCTAGCGGTGGAGCGATTGGCGCCGTCCTATCGCGACTTTATCGATGCCGACCTGAGTTATCGACAGTCTCCCCGTTATGCCCGTGACCGCGCCTATTGGCTGGACAAGTACCAGACCTTGCCAGAGCCGCTGCTCACCCCGCGCCACACCGCCAAGGCGCCGAGCAACACCTGGGTGCAGGCGTTTCCGCTGGCCTTGCTCGAACGCATGGAGCAGCTTGCCAAGGGTTACCAGGCGTCGGCGTTTCATGTGCTGCTGGCGGCGATGCATGTGTATTTCACCCGCACCAGCCAGCGTGAGGAATGGGTGGTGGGCGTGCCGATTCTCAACCGCGCCAACGCCCGCTTTCGCGCGACGGTCGGGCTGTTTGCCCAGGTCAGTGCGGTGCGTTTGCAGTTCGACGCGCAACTGCCCTTTGGTGAATTGGTACGTGGCGTGCGTGACCAACTCCAGCAGGATTTCCGCCACCAGCGCTTTCCCTTGAGCGAGATGAACCGCGAGCTGGGCTTGCGCCGCAGCGGGCGCGAGCAGTTGTTCGAGGTGTCGCTGTCGTTCGAACAGGACGACCATGACCTGCGCTACGGCGACGTCCAGGCCCGGGCGGTCAAGGTGTCCAATCTGCATGAGCCGCTGCCGTTGGCCATCCACCTGCGCAGCAACCGCCAGCAGGGCAGTGCGAGCCTGCATTGCGTGTACAACGAGGGGTATTTCCAGCACGACGAGGTGCAGGCGTTGGCGCAGCGTTTGACCTGGCTGCTGGAGCAGGGGCTGGACGACCGCGCGTTGCCGGTCGCCGAACTGGCGATGGTGACCCCGGCTGAGCAGGCCCGGTTGCAGCAGTGGAATGCCACGGCGCGGCCGGTGGTTGAGCCGCGCACCTTGCACGGGCGTATCGAAGCGCAGGTCGAGCGTACGCCGCAGGCGATTGCGGCACGGTATCAGGGGCAAGCGCTGACCTACGCCGCGCTCGACCAACAGGCCAATGGCTTGGCCCATCAACTGCTGACCCACGGCGTGCAGCCGGATGATCGGGTGGTGATCCTCGCCCGGCGCGGCCTCGATACGTTGGTGGGGTTGTTGGCGATTCTCAAAGCCGGCGCCTGCTACGTGCCGGTCGACCCGGCCCATCCCGCCGAGCGCTTGCATTACTTGCTTCACGACAGCGCGCCGGCGCTGGTACTGGCCCAGCCCGAGCTGTTGCATCGCCTGCCCACGCTGGCGGTGCCCGTGATTACGCTGGGCCAGGTATCGGAACCGTCACACCAGACGCCGCGTGTTGCGGTCAGCCCGACGAACCTGGCCTATGTGATTTACACCTCCGGCTCCACCGGTTTGCCCAAGGGCGTGATGGTCGAGCACCACAGCGTCTGCAACCTGGTGGACTGGCATTGCCGGGCGTTCGACTTGCAGGCCGGCAGCCACACAGCGAGTGTCGCCGGGTTTGGTTTTGATGCGATGGCTTGGGAGGTTTGGCCGGCGCTGTGTGTGGGCGCCACCTTGCACCTGCCGCCGGCCCATGACGGCGCGGAGGACATCGACGCGCTGCTGCACTGGTGGCGCGAGCAACCGCTGGACGTGTGTTTCTTGCCAACGCCGGTGGCCGAATACGCCTTCAGCCAGGGCCTGGGCCACCCGACCTTGCGCACCTTGCTCATCGGCGGCGACCGACTGCGTGCATTCCCCCAGGCGCAGCGTTTTGCCGTGATCAACAACTACGGGCCGACCGAAGCCACGGTGGTTGCCACCTCCGGCCGCGTCGAGGTGGGGCAGCCGTTGCATATTGGCGCGCCGGTGGCGAATGCCTGCGTCTACCTGCTGGATGCGCAGCAGCGCCCGGTGCCCATTGGCGTCGCGGGGGAGTTGTACGTCGGCGGCAAAGGCGTGGCCCGTGGTTACTTCAACCGGCCGGACCTGACGGCGCAGCGCTTCGTCGATGACCCCAACACAGGCGGGCGGATGTACCGCACCGGCGACCTGGCGCGCTGGCTGCCCGACGGTAACCTGGAATACCTCGGCCGCAACGATGACCAGGTGAAGATCCGTGGCGTACGCATCGAACTGGGCGAGATCGAAGCGGCGCTGGCCGCGCATCCGCAGGTTGCGGACGCGGTGGTGCTGTGTCGCGAAGGGCAACTGCTGGCCTGGTTTATCGAGCGTGAGCCGCTGGCAATTGAAGCGTTGCGCAGCCATCTGCAAGCTTCGTTGCCCGACTATATGCTGCCCGTGGCCTACACCCGGCTGGCGGCGTTGCCGCTGACCACCAACGGCAAACTCGACCGCAAAGCATTACCGGCACCGACCGCGGACGCCTTCGTCACACGTGTGTTCGAGGCCCCGCACGAGGGGGTGGAAACCACTCTGGCGCAGCTGTGGGCCGATCTGTTGCAGGTCGGGCCAGTGGGGCGCCACGATCATTTTTTCGAACTGGGCGGGCACTCGCTGCTGGCGGTGCAACTGGTGCAACGCATGCGCCAGGCCGGCCTGCGTGCCGATGTGCAGGTGTTGTTCGGCCAGCCGACACTGGCGGCCCTGGCGGCGGTGAGCGAGGGCCGCGACAGCGACGTGCCGGCCAACCGCGTGCCGGCCGATTGCGCCGTCCTCACCCCCGATCTGTTGGCCCTGGCCACGCTGGATCAGGCCAGCCTGGATCGCATCGTCGCCGGCATCCCCGGTGGTGCGGCGAATGTGCAGGAGATCTATCCGCTGGCTCCGTTGCAGGAAGGGTTGCTCTACCACCACCTCACCGATGAGCACGATCCCTATCAGCAGCAAGCGCTGTTCAGCTTTGCCGACCGCGCGCAGTTGGATGCATTTGCCCAGGCGCTGCAACAGGTGATCAACCGCCACGACATCCTGCGCACCAGCCTGGTATGGGACGCCCTTGAGCAGCCGATGCAAGTGGTGTGGCGCGAGGCGACGCTGCGGGTCGAGCCGCTGCGCGAAGCCTGTGCACCGCTGGATTTGCGCCAGGCGCCGTTACTGGCCCTGGACTATCGCGAGGAGCCGGAGCAGCAGCGTTGGGTCGCCCGGTTGCGCTTCCATCACCTGGTGAATGACGCCACGTCCACCACCATTCTGCTGGATGAAATACGTGCTCATCTGCGCGGTGAACAGGCGCGATTGCCCGCGCCGGTGCCGTATCGCAATGTGGTCGCGCAGGCCCGCCTACCCGCGCGTCAGGCGGCGCACGAAGCCTTCTTTCGTGAGCGTTTGGCCGATGTCGACGAGCCGACCCTGGCCTTCGGCCTACAGGAACATCGGGCACAGCCAGCCGACACCGAAGCCGCCGAGCAGGCGCTGGGCGAACCCCTCAACCAGCGCTTGCGCGCGCAGGCACGGGCGTTGGGCGTGAGCGCCGCAAGCCTGTTCCACCTGGCCTGGGCCCAGGTGCTCAGCCGTGTGGCTGGCCGTGATGATGTAGTGTTCGGCAGTGTATTGCTCGGCCGCTTGCAGGCAGGCGAGGGCGCGGATCGGGCCCTCGGCATGTTCATCAACACCTTGCCGCTGCGCTTGTGCCTGGCCGGGCAAAGTGTGGTCGAGGCGGTGCGCGACACCCACCGCCAACTGAGCGCGCTGCTCGTCCATGAACAAGCCTCACTCGCCCTGGCCCAGCGTTGCAGCCAGGTGGCGCCGCTGTTCAACAGCCTGCTCAACTATCGGCATACCGCTGCAGACACTGCGTCGGAGCTGGGGCCGGGCATCGCCTTGCTCAGCAGCGAAGACATCCTCAGTTACCCGCTGATGCTCACCGTGGACGACGTTGCCAGCGGCTTTCGCCTCAAGGCCAAGGCGCCGCGCCAGGTTGGTGCCGTGCGTCTGCTGGGCTACCTCGATACGGTGCTCAACGGTCTGGCGGACGCCCTTGAGCATGCCCCGCAAAGCCCATTGCGCGACGTGCCTGTGCTGCCCGCCAGCGAACTACACAGGCTGCTGGTGGACTTCAACTCCACCGCCATCGACCACGACGAAACCCAGACCGTGCAAGCGCTGTTTGAGGCCCACGCGCGGCATATCCCTCATGCGGTGGCGGTGCAGGCCGGCACGTTGCAACTGACCTACCGTGAACTCAACGAGCGCGCCAACCAGCTCGCGTATTGCCTGCGTGAACGCGGGGTGCAGCCGGATTCGCGGGTGGCGCTGTGCGTCGAGCGCGGGCTCGACCTGGTGGTGGGGTTGCTGGCCATTCTCAAGGCGGGCGGCGCCTATGTGCCGCTGGATCCAAGCTATCCCCGCGAGCGCCTGGCCTACATGCTCCACGACAGCCAGCCGGTGGCGTTGCTGGTGCAGGGCGCCACCCGCGACTTGCCCGGTGACGTGGCGATCCCGGTGTTCGACTTCGACCGCTGCACCTGGCAGCAGGCCCCCGCCGGCAACCCACGGGTGCCGGGCTTGACCCCCGCCAGCCTGGCCTACGTGATGTACACCTCGGGCTCCACCGGCACGCCCAAGGGCGTGATGGTCGAACACCGCGGCCTGACCAACCTGCTGCACTGGGGCTCGCAGCTGTGCCCGAACGCCGAAGGTGGCGCGCTGTTGCAACGTGCGCCGTTCAGCTTTGATGGCTCGGTGTGGGAGCTGTTCTGGCCGCTGGCCAATGGCATGCGCCTGGTGCTGGCGCGGCCCGATGGGCATCGCGAACCGGCGTACCTAGCGCAAGTGATTCGTGATGAACAAATCAGCGTGATCAAGTTCGTGCCGGCGATGTTGCAGCAGTTCCTTGAACTGGAAGAGTCGGCGTTGTGCAGCAGCCTGACCGATGTGCTGTGTGGCGGCGGCGAACTCACCGAGGCCCTGGCCCGTGGCGTGCAGGCGCGCTTGCCGCAGGTGCGCTTGCACAACGTCTATGGCCCCACGGAAGCGACGGTGGACAGCAGCGCCTGGACCCTTGAACCGGGTGCCTGCGTGCCCGCGCTGCAATTGCCGATTGGCCGGCCGATCAGCAATACCCGCCTGTATGTGCTGGACGAACACGATGCGCCGGTACCGATGGGCGTCAGCGGCCACTTGCATATCGGCGGCGTCGGCGTGGCGCGCGGCTATCTGGGGCTGGCGCAGATGACCGCCGAGCGGTTTATCGACAGTCCGTTTGTGGCGGGTGATCGCCTGTATCGCACCGGCGATCTGGTGCGGTATTTGCCGGATGGTGACCTGCAGTTTCTTGGGCGCAACGACTTCCAGGTCAAGCTGCGTGGTGTGCGCCTGGAGCTGGGGGAAATCGAAGCGTGCCTGGCGGGGCATCCGGCGTTGCGTGAAGTGGCGGTGCTGATTCGTGATGAGCGGTTGGTGGCGTATTTCACCCTGCGTGCCGAGGCGCCGAGCCCGGAGGTGTTGCGTGCCCATGTGCTGGAGCAACTGCCGGAGTACATGGTGCCGGCGGCGTTTGTGCAACTTGACGCCTTGCCGCTGAATCCGGCCGGTAAGCTGGATCGCAAGGCGTTGCCGGAGCCTGGTTTGGCGTCGGTGCTCAGCCGCGCGTATGTGGCGCCTGTTGGGGAGGTTGAGACGGTGATGGCCGGGATCTGGGCCGAGGTGTTGAAGTTGGAAAGGGTGGGGCGGTATGACCACTTTTTTGAACTGGGGGGGCATTCGTTGCTGGCGGTGAATGTGGTGGCGCGGATGCGCAAGGCTGGGCTGGAGGTGGATGCGCGGACGTTGTTCAGTCAGCCGACGTTGGTGCAGTTGGCGGCGTGTACCGTGGCGCAGGTTGAGCAAGTGGCTGTTGCTGAAACCGCTATCCCTGCACTGAATCGCCGTCGTCGGATCTGAAGCCTGACAGCGATTGGATGTGTGAGCAGGTTTGTGTGGGAGCTGGCTTGCCTGCGATAGCGGTCTGTCGGTGTACATATCCATTATTTGGGTTACGGCTGCTTATGGTTCCGCCCTTACGGCGGGTCACTTTTGGAAAAGAGCCCCAAAAGTAACCAAAAGGGCTCTTGCCCCAACACTCGGCACCTCGCTTAGGCTCGGTGTGCCCGTAATCCGACATGGATTTGGGGGGCCGCCGCCACGCGCCATCCATGGCGCGGGGCGGCTAAACCGGCATCCCTGCCGGTTTACCCCCCAAATCCCTGTCGAATTCCGGCCAGCGTGTTTAACGGGGCGCCTAAGATCAAGATCAAAAGCAAAGCGCGGCGGCCTAGTAGCCGACCGAGTCTCTGGAGCTGGCGCATTCTCCTGTGGGAGCTGGCTTGCCTGCGATGGCATCAACTGGGTGTGCCTGATGTACCGAGGTGTCTGCATCGCAGGCAAGCCAGCTCCCACACCGGTCTGGTGCTGAATGGATTCAACACTTTGGCCGCCCATCGCATATAACCGAAAAACCAATCCATATGCGATCCAGCTATTGGATTGTTCATAAGGCTTTGCCTTTAATTCGCCACCTAACTCATTGTTACACGGAGTAAATCAGCGCCTCGTCGCGCTGGAATGAGTCACCGTAGCGCATTAGAGATTAGCCATGAGCAACCCCGTTGCCGTTGCACCCCAGCCCCTGGTCCGCGCGCGTGACCTGTGCAAGTCCTTTGGCACCCAACGGGCGCTGGATCAGGTCAGCCTGGAGCTATACCCGGGCGAAGGCGTGGGTTTGTTGGGTGTGGAGGGGGCGGGCAAGTCCACCTTGGTCAACATCCTCGGCGGCACCTTGGCGCCGGATGCCGGTGAGTTGTGGGTCGATGGGGTGCGGCAACGGTTTATTTCACCGTTGTCGGCACGCCGGGTGGGGATTGTCGCGGTGCACCAGCGCCCCGACGAAGGCATCGCCCCGGGCCTGAGCGTCGCCGAAAACCTGCTGCTCGACGAACTGTGCCTGCCCGGCGCGGATTTCCTGCTCAACCGCAAAAACCTCCTCCAACGCGCCGAAACCATCGCCGCCGGCTTGGGCCTGGACCTGCCGCTGCAACTGCCGGTTGAACGCCTCGGCCAGGCCGACCGCCAACTGCTGGTACTGGCCCGCGCCTTTGCCCTGCAACCGCGCTTGCTGATCCTCGACGAACCCACCGCCGCCCTGTCCGACCCCGACGCCGAGCGCCTGCTGGAACTGGTCGATTCCCAGCGCAGCCGAGGGGTGGCCATCCTTTATATCTCCCAGCGTATGTCCGACCTGCAACGGGTGACCAACCGCGCAATCGTCCTGGAGAACGGGCGGATTAGCCGTGAAGTGAACACACGGCATTTGCCGACGGCGACGTACAGCTTGTTCGGGGATGCGACGCAAAGCGCGCTACCGGAGCAGAACCTGTCGGTGCCGTTTCTTGAGCGGTTTACCCGCACGGGGTTTATCCGCAATCGGGCGGAGGGGCGGGTGGTGCGGGAGCAGGTGGTGGGGGTGGAGGTCAAGGCACAGCAGCTTGCAGGAAAGCCAGACCTCTGACGCCGTTTGTCGGATGGCTTTGCGAATTGTCAGTGCACTCTTGAGGCCGTCACACGTTTTTTAAATGGGCAGCCATTCTTCCGTGTAAAAGCGTGAGTTGCAAAAGCCAAAAATTATAATGACTTAGTACTGTCGGAAAAAATGGTTTTGACGGTGCTGCTATATGCAATAGTTGGTTTTCCTGTTGGCTTGAATGAAACTTCCTAAAGATACTGTTTGGTTTTTTTCAGTGACGCTTGAAAGTTTTTCTAGAAAAACTATCTTGTTCGGGCAAGGTGCCGTTCACCATGAGGTGAGTGATGAGCTATTACCCATTATCTAAACCGTTTTTGTTGGCCGCCCTTTTTATTAAGGAACAATTGAAGGAACCCATTGCGCTGTTTTGGGTTTTCATCTCTCCTGTGGTGACCTTCTACTTGATTAGTTACACGAGAGCCCCACTGGGCGAGGTGCCCGACGGTTATCTTTCAAGTACTTCCTGGTTTTATTCTTTCGTTTCTTCGAGTGTGGCCCTGTTTGGTCTGGCGTTTTACATTGTCGGGCGAAGGGAGAGCGGGTTTCTTCGGTCATTTGTGTACACGCGCCAGACCAAGACAGTTTTTATCGTTGGGCAGTTTTTAGCCTATTCCGCGATGTCGGTTCTTTATTGTTCGGCGTTTTATGTATTTACTCGTGCCTATTTTGGTGTGATGAGTTTTGCTGAGCTGGTTGTGGTTGTGGGGCGGTTTTATATTTGTTTTTTGTTGTTTTCCACGCCTGCGCTTTTATTGACGCTGATCCCAATGGGCTTTCAAAACACCAATACCGTATTTTCAATATTGTCCTTCATGATGCTTGCACTGGGAATTATCAGCCTGGGGCAAAACCCCTTGCTTGGGATGTTCGCACATTTAAACCCCATGTGGTGGGCCAACCAGATTATGCAGTTTGGCGTAGTTGAGTCCTTGCCCATAGTCGTGGTCATCGTTGTTTTGTTTATGTGTTCATTTTGCATAACCTTGCGCTTTTTAAGTGTGAATCCGGTATGGAGTCGCTACTGATGAAACAGTTGATCGTGAATTCCCTCGATGTCAGTTATACGCGTCACGTGTTGTTTCGCGGTGCTTCGTTGCAGGTCGATGCGGGCGCTATCTCTGGTCTGTTGGGCCCTAATGGCTCGGGCAAGACCACTTTTTTTGATGTGCTCTGTGGTCTGAAGAAGGCGCAGGGCGGCGTCATAAGCAGTTCGTTTTCGAAGCTGCTCTACCTGTCGCAAATCATCAGTACGCCGGCGGTGTTTCGCATGTTTGATATTTTCAAAATGGCGATGATTTTTTGTGCTGACACACGTATGACGCAACGGCACGCGCTCGAGAAAATCGACAAGTGGAGTCCGGGCATCGCAGACCGTTATTGTGAAATCTGGAACAAGAAATCGTCCCTTTGCAGCTATGGGGAAAAACGTTGGTTTTTCACGTTGTCGCTGCTCTGCGCGAATGCGGATCTTGTGGTGCTGGATGAACCCACGGCAGGGGTGGACCCCGAATTTCGCTACCACATTTGGAAATGCCTGGAGGGCGCGGCGGCGGAGGGTGTCGCGGTGCTGGTTTCATCCCATAACGTTGATGAAGTCATCACTCACTGCGATGACTTCTACATGCTTAGCCAGCAGCGTTTCAATCGCTTTACCGATGCACAAGGTTTTATGGCCGCGTATGGCGCCAGCAGTCTGGATGAAGCCTTTATTCATGCGGCCAGCCTGCCCAAGGGGTAGAGCGTTCGGCTCTATTGACGTGCCGGCACGTACGCCACACTGCCTTCCTTACGCACCTTGAACAACCGCTCCCCATTGTCCGGTTGCGTCACTATCACCTGATGATCCACCCCCAGATACGCCAACGGCGTCGGGTCCTCCTGGGTGTATTGGGCGACGATGATCGTGTGCTGGGGATCGAAGTGCTGGCCGCTGGTTTTCTCCAGCCAGGCCATGAAGGCGGCGCTGTCGCCCTGGCGTGGGAAGTCCTGGTTTTCGCCGATGTAGTAGAAGGGCTTGCCGCCGTTTTGCAGATACATCGGCAGTTTGTTGTCGGCTTCCACCAGCACGATTTGCCATTGCTTCCAGGGCGCGCTTTTGACCGCTTCGGCGCGCAGGTCGTCGGCGAAGCGGGTCACGCCGCCGTTGCCGTTGGTCCAGGGGTAGGCCACGCCGAGGATCAGCAGCAACAGGCTGGCGGCGATGGCGAAGCCTATGCGCCAGCGCGGGCGTGCGGTGGGTTTTTTCAGCAGGTATTCGTGCAGCCACCAGGCGCCGAGCAGTTGGGCAAAGGGCACTAGGGGCAGCACGTAGTAGCTGCGTCGGCTGCCACTGGCGGTGAAGAACACAAACAGCAGGCCCAGGCCCCACACCAGCCAGCGCACATTGGGCGGCGTAGTGCGCCAGTGGCGCACGGCCAGCCACAGGCCGAGCAACCAGCACGGCGCCCATGGCAGGGTGTAGGCGGGCAGGTAGATCAGGTAGGTGTAGATCGGCCCCATATGGTCGAAAGGGTCGAAGAAACGCACCACGTTTTCCCGGAACACCAGGGCCAGGCCGCTTTGGCCGTAGGTCGGTGTGCCGTAGAAATGCGACAACACGAAGGGCACTGCATAGACCGCTGCGGCAATCAGCAGCGCCAGCAACAGGCGCAGGTTGAGGTGGCGTTTGTAGCGCTGCTCGCTGAGCACATGCGGCAGCAACACCAGGCCCGGCAGCACGAAGCCGATCAAGCCCTTGAACAGCGACGTCAGCGCCAGCAGCAGGAAAAATACCGTGTAGCGCCCCAGCCGTGTGTCCTCCGGGCCGCGCCAATACCACCACACCGCTGCGAGCACGCCGCACACCGTGAGCACATCCGCCGTGGCGACCCGTGCCCAGAACATGAAGTAGAAGGTGGTGGCGAGCATCCAGCCGGCAATCAGGCCGGTGCCCTTGTGCAGCAGGCGTTCGCCGATCAGGTAGACCAGCCACACGCTCAGCCACGCGGCGATTACCGAAGGCAGGCGCAGTGACCACGGGCCGAGGCCGCCCAGCACGTGCGCCAGGCCAGTGATCAGCCAGTAGGAGGGCAGGGGTTTGTCGTAGTAGGGCTGGCCCTTGAGGTAGGGGTCGAAGTAGTCGCCGGTTTGCAGCATGTGCAAGGCGATGTCGGCCCAGCGCGTTTCCGGGCCCCACAGGTCACGGCCGCCGAGCCCCGGCAAGAGCATCAGCGCCGTGACGGCGAGCAATAGCAGCAGGGCGCGGTGTTGGCTTGGAATAAGCCGGTTCATGGCAGTTTCGGGTAGATGATTAGTTGCAGGTAACCCTTGTCATAGCGGGTGCCGCCGGGGGGCAGTTGCCCGACTTGGCGCATCTCGCTGCTGCTGCCGGCGCGTACCAGCACGCCAACCGAGCCTTTCTGGCGCGCGTCTTTGAGCCAGCCTTGCACTTGGTCCAGGCTGATTTTGCGCTGCACGCTGTCTGAGTATTGCAGGCCGTAGCGCAGCTCACCTTCGGTTTCGTACAAGCCCACTTCTGGCCGTTGCAGGCGCCAGGCCAGGGCGCTGGCGCTTTCCAGTTCGTTGCTGAGCAAGGCGCTGGTTTGCTTGAGCTCGTCGAGGTGTTCAAGCACAAACTGGTCGGGCATCTCGTTGTCGGTCACCTGGGCCGGCATGCTCGCCGGCAACAGGATCACCAGCAAACCAATGCCCAACACCGGCGTCGCCCACAGCGTCAGCGGGCGGAACGCTTGCAGCAGGTTGGCGAGGATCCAGCCCAGCAGCACGATAAAGATCAGCGACAGGCTGAACATCTCCGCATGGCTGTTGCCGTACGGCGGCTTGCTGATTTGCAGGTAGATCAGCGTCACCATCGCAACCATGCCGATGGCAAAGTTGAGCAGGCCGTTGAGGCAGATCGCGCGGGATTTGCCTTGTTGCAGCAGCTCGGTCAACGCGTGGCCCATCAACAGCGCCAGGGGCAGCAGGCACGGCATGATGTAGGTCGGCAGCTTGCCGTTGCTCAGGCTGAAAAAGAACAGCGGCAGCAGCATCCACAAGGCCAGGAAGGCGATTGCCGGTTGGCGCCGTTGTTGCCACATCTTGGTCAGCGTGGCCGGCAGCATCCCCGCCCACGGCAGGCACGCCACCACCATGATCGGCAGGAAGAACCACCATGGCCGTGCGTGTTGCGCGGTGGCGGAGGTGAAGCGGCGCACGTGTTCGTTCCAGAAGAAGAACCGCCAGTAGTCCGGCTCTTGCACATGGATCGCCCACACCCACGGCAGGCACAGCAGCAACGCCACCGCCACGGCCAGCGGGCCATAACGCAGCAACTCACCCAGGCGGCGCTGCCAGAGCATATACGGCAGGGCAATCAGCACCGGCAGGGCCAAGGCGAGGAAACCCTTGGTCATGAAACCCATGGCACAGGCCACGCCCAACACCGTCCACGAGATCAGGCGGCCACGGGTGGTGGGGCTGTCGAGGGCAAACCACAGCGCGACGAGGCTGAGGTTGACCCAGAAGGTGAATTGCGGATCGAGGTTGGAATAACCCGCTTGCCCGGCAACCAGGCCAAAGCTCAGGTAGAGCAGGGCGCTCGCGAAGCTTTTGCGTGGGTCGTGCCACATGCGGCGCGCGACCAGGTAGGCCAGCCAGACGCTGAGCGCAGTGGTCAAGGCCGAGGCGATGCGCACGCCGAACAGGTTCTGGCCAAACACCGCTTGACCAAGGGCGATCAGCCAATAGCCGGCGGCCGGTTTTTCGAAGTAGCGCACACCCATGAAGTGCGGGGTGACCCAGTTGCCGCTCAGCAACATTTCCTGGCTGATCTGGGCGTAGCGGGTTTCATCCGGGATCCACAGGCCGTGCAGGCCCAGGGGCAACAGATAAAACGCGGCGAAAGCCAACAGCAGCAGATGCAGGGGTTTAAAGCGAATCATGAAAACGTCGCTCCTTGACGTTCGATGGATGGAAGTTGGGACATAGAAGTCATAGCGCAAACCTTCGAAGTTTCCACTAAGTTGTTGAAAATGTTCATGACATCCTTAACTAACAGGCACAACTAAACATGCCAGAAGATGGCTGTCGTTTGGCTGAACATGGAGAAGTGTTAGAACTGCTTGAGCGCGTTGGGCCAGTTTTGATTGTTGACGATGCCCAATACTTTGAACTTGGCGTTTGGCAGCACTTGCACGAACAACGAACTGCCGTATTGCGGGAAGGTGGCGTGGGGGAAACCCAGGCTCTTCTCGAAGTCGGCGATGCAACCGCTGTGGGTGACGAATACCAGGTTGCGTCCCGGGGCCTTGTGGCTGAGCAATTCTTCACCCATGGCCGTGCCGCAAACGGCGCGCTCGCCGGACGTAAAGTCGCTTTTGCCAAACATGAAACGCACGGTCTGGGCGGTGCGGATGGCCGGGCTGGCCAACACGTCGCTGCCTGCCATACCCAATGCAGCAAAGGCTTTGCCGAGCTTTTCGGCCTGCTGGCTGCCGTTCACCGTCAGCCCTTCGACGGGGCCCAGGCACGGGTTGGACGAACGGTCGCAGCGCTCTTCATGGCGCACCAGCACGATCACGTCACCGTCACGCCACAGCGGCATCACTTGCGAGGTCAGCAGGCGATTGCCGACGCCCAGGTCCCGTGGTGACGCGGGCCACAGCAAGCTGCAACCGAGCAGCAAACCCACTACGCCAATCCCCAGCCAGAGCCTGCGCAGGCGCTTGAAAAAGGCCCGGGGCAAGCGCGGCTTGGTCAGGGTAAGGTCAACCACTTCATTCACCATGGGCACCGTCGGCAATGTTGTACTAGTTAGGCGCAATGGCTTGGCGAGTGCCCTTAGTGAAACAGGAGGCTGTCACAGGGCTGCTGTCTTTTCGCTGAACGCGTTGCGGTTATAAAGTTGCCCGGTGGAGCAACTAACAAGTTGCCCACCGGTGACGCATGGCCGGTAATGTAGAGAACGGCTGGTGGGCAACCGGTGAAATCCATGTGAAAAATTTGCGTGGGCGCGCCAGCCAGCCGTTATCCTCGGTTGCAGTCCATTGGTGAGTGCTCCCATGTTGCAGGTGCAAGGTGTCCTTAAAAGCTATGCAACTCCGCAAGGCCCGTTGGCGGTGCTGGCGGGTGTGGATCTGCATCTGGCAGCGCGCAGCAGTCTGGCGCTGATGGGCGAGTCCGGCAGTGGCAAGAGCACTTTGCTGCACTTGGTGGCCGGCCTGGATCGGCTGGATGGCGGCAGCATCACGGTGGGCGAGCAGCGCCTGGATCAACTCAATGAAGCCCAACTCGCCCATTGGCGACGCACGCAAATTGGCTTGGTGTTCCAGCAGTTCAACCTGATCGGCAGTTTGCGCGTGGATGACAACCTGGCCTTCCAGGCGCGGCTGGCGGGGCGCTTCGATGCGCATTGGCAGGCGCAACTGGTGGAGCGCCTGGGCCTGGGGGATTTGCTCAAGCGCTATCCCGAACAGCTTTCCGGTGGCCAGCAGCAGCGGGTCGCGGTAGGCCGGGCGCTGGCCTCGCGCCCGGCATTGCTGTTGGCCGACGAACCCACCGGCAACCTCGACGAAGCCACCAGCGATGATGTCCTGCAATTGCTCCTGGAACTGTTGCGCGACAGCCCCACCAGCCTGTTGATGGTCACCCACAGCCCGCGCCTTGCCGCACGTCTGGACCGCCAGGTGGTGCTGCATCGCGGGCGTGTCGTGCCTGCGGGCGCCGTGTGAGATGGCCGTATTTTCTTGGGCGTTGCGCGCGCTGCTGAGCCATTGGCGGCGCCATCCCGTGCAGTTTTTCAGTGTGCTCACCGGCTTGTGGCTGGCCACGGCGTTGCTCACCGGGGTGCAGGCCCTGAACAGTCAGGCGCGGGACAGTTACGCGCGCGCCAGCCAATTGATCGGCGGTGAACCCCAGGCCAGCCTCAGTGCGCCGGACGGGGCCAGTTTCCCCCAGGCGCTGTTTGCCCAGTTGCGCCGGGCTGGGTGGCCGGTGTCACCGGTGGTGCAGGGGCGGGTGCAACTGCAGGGGCATGCCGACACGCGCTTGCAGTTGATGGGGATCGAACCGGTGTCGCTGCCGGGCAGCGGTGCGGTGGCGGGGCAGCGCTTGAGCCAGGCGCAGATGCTCGCCTTTTTTGCGCCGCCGGGGCGTACCTGGATTGCTCCGCAAACCTTGCAGGCCCTGGGGCTGCGTGAGGGGCAGCAACCGATGACGCTGAGCGGCCACGTGTTGCCACCCTTGCAAGCCCAGCAGGACATGGCGCCCGGCGTGTTGCTGACCGATATCGGCTTTGCCCAGCCGCTGCTGGACATGCCCGGTCGCTTGTCGCGCTTGCTGGTGGACAAGACCTATGCGGCAAGCCATCCCAGGCCACCGGAGGGTTTGCAGTTGAAACAGGGCGAGGACAACAACCTGTCGCGCCTGACCGAAAGCTTCCACCTGAACCTTGATGCCCTGGGCTTCCTGTCCTTTGTGGTGGGGCTGTTTATCGTGCACGCCGCCATCGGCCTGGCCCTGGAACAACGTCGCGGCCTGCTGCGCACGTTGCGCGCCTGCGGGGTCAGCGCGCGGTTGTTGATCCTCAGCCTGGGGGTGGAATTGGGCGTGCTGGCCTTGCTCGGCGGTGTGCTTGGGGTTGCCAGCGGCTACCTGCTGGCCAGCCTGTTGCTGCCGGATGTGGCCGCCAGCCTGCGCGGTCTGTATGGCGCCGAGGTTCCCGGCCAACTGAGCCTGCGCCCAGGCTGGTGGGCTGCCGGGTTGGGGTTGAGCCTGCTCGGGGCGTTGCTTGCTGGCGCCAACAGCCTGTGGCGGGCGGCGCGCTTGCCCTTGCTGGCGCTGGCCAACGCCCAGGCCTGGCATGAGGCCCATGGGCGCTGGTTGCGGCGCCAGGGCTGGGTGGCCACGACCGCGCTGGTGATCGCACTGCTGTCCTTGCTGCTGGGCGATAGCCTGGCCGCCGGGTTCGTATTGATGGCGACCTTGTTGCTGGGCGCCGCACTGGGCTTGCCGGTGATGCTCAACGGGCTGCTCAAGGCGGTGCTGGGGCGCAGCCGCTCGGTGCTCGGCCAATGGTTTCTTGCCGATTGCCGCCAACAACTGCCGGCCTTGAGCCTGGCGCTGATGGCGTTGCTGTTGGCGCTGGCGGCGAATATCGGCGCGGGCTCCATGACGTCGGGTTTTCGCCAGACCTTCACCCATTGGCTGGAGCAGCGCCTGACGGCCGAGCTGTACCTCAATCCGCAAAATCCCCAGCAGTCGGCACACTTGCAGACCTGGCTGGAGGCGCAACCGCTGGTGCAGACCGTACTGCCCACCTGGCAGGTCGCGGTACAACTGCAAGGCTGGCCGGCGGATCTGTTTGGCGTGGTCGATGACCCCACCTATCGCCAGCACTGGCCGTTGCTGGAGGCGGCGAGTGATCCCTGGGACCAATTGCTCGAAGGCGACACGGTGATGCTCAGCGAGCAACTGGCGCGACGCCTGAACGTGCAGTTGGGCGCTACGCTGGCCATCCCCACGCCGCAGGGTGCGTGGACGCCGCAGGTGGTGGGGATCTACGCCGACTACGGCAACCCCAAGGGCCACTTGCTGGTCAATGCCCGCCACCTGTTGGCGCACTGGCCGACGCTGTCACCGGCGCGCTTCAACTTGCGCGTGCAGCCGCGCGATGTGCCTGCGTTGGTGGCTGAAGTGCAGCGGGTGTTTGCCCTGGAAGACAGCCGCATCGTCGATCAACAGCAGCTCAAGGGTTGGTCCAGCCAAGTCTTCGAACGCACCTTCGCCGCCACCGCCGCGCTCAACAGCCTGACCCTCGGCGTCGCCGGCGTGGCGTTGTTTATCAGCCTGCTGACCCAAAGCCAGAGCCGCCTCGGCCAACTCGCACCGCTGTGGGCGCTGGGGGTGACGCGCCGGCAATTGATGCTGCTGAACCTGGGGCAGACCTGGCTGCTGGCGGTGCTCACGCTGATCCTCGCGCTGCCCCTGGGCCTGCTGTTGGCGTGGTGCCTGGATGCGGTGATCAATGTGCAGGCATTCGGTTGGCGCCTGCCGTTGCAGGTGTTCCCGTGGCAGCTTGCGCAACTGTTGGGCCTGGCGCTGCTGGCGACGTTGCTGGCGTCGGCCTGGCCGTTGTGGCAGCTGTACCGCAGCCGTCCGGCGGATTTGTTGAGGACCTTTGCCCATGAAGATTAAGCCGCTGATGGGGGCGCTGCTGTTGCTGTTGAGTGGGTGCGATAAAGCCCCGGCGCCCGAGGAAAGCTTCGCCGGCCTGGGCAGCGCGGCGGCGGACTTTGCCCAGGTGGTGCCGGGCAAGGTGTTCAGTTTTCCTGAGGACCACGGCCCCCATGATGGTTTTCGCATTGAATGGTGGTACGTCACCGCCAACCTCAAGGACGCCGAGGGCAACCTGTTTGGCGTGCAATGGACACTGTTTCGCAACGCCCTCCAGGCCGGGCCGACGCAACCTGGCTGGCGCGACTCGACGGTCTGGTTGGGCCACGCCGCCGTCACCTCCGCCACGCGCCACTACGCCGCCGAACGCTACGCCCGTGGCGGCATCGGCCAGGCGGGCGCACAGGCGGTGCCGTTCAACGCCTGGATCGACGACTGGAACTTCGCCTCCCGCCCCGGCGCCGCCAGCCCGTTGGCGGATATGCAACTCACGGCCAGCGGCGCACAGTTCGCCTATGACCTGCACCTGACCTCCAGCCGCCCGTTGGTGCTGCAAGGTGAGCAGGGTTACAGCCGCAAGTCCGACCAGGGCCAGGCGTCGTACTACTACAGCCAGCCGTTTTTCAGCGCCACGGGCAGCGTGCGTATCGACGGCACCACCTACCAAGTCAGCGGCCCGGCGTGGCTGGATCGCGAATGGAGCAGCCAACCCCTCGCCGCCAATCAGAGCGGTTGGGACTGGTTTTCCCTGCACCTGGATCGCGGCGAGCAATTGATGTTGTTCCGCGTGCGCCAGCAGGACGGCCCGGGTTACCTCACCGGCACCTGGATCGACCGGCAGGGCCACACCCAGACCTTGCGCAACGCCGATATCCAACTGACGCCCTTGGCCACCACCGACATCGATGGACGCAGGATTCCCACGCGCTGGTCGCTGAAAATCCCTGGCAAGCAGCTGGATATCACGACCGAGGCGGTCAACCCGAATGCCTGGATGAACCTGAGCATTCCCTACTGGGAAGGGCCGGTGCGGTTCGACGGTGGGGTGGGTTACCTGGAAATGACCGGGTATTAGGCGAATGCCACTCCGCCAAGACAGGGCCCGCGCTGGCAATTACCTGTGGCGAGGGAGCTTGCTCCCGCTGGGCTGCGCAGCGGCCCCAAAATCTTGGGAGCGCTTCGCACTCCAGCGGGAGCAAGCTCCCTCGCCACAGGTGCAGTGGTGTTACGGGTTTCGGGTGGTATCTGTAAGCAGTGTTTCTTCGACTATGTAGGCAACTTCCCAAACTGATTTTCAACCCGCCTGGGCTTGTGTCCGGGGCGGGAGTGCTTGCTTATATTTCGACGCCATCTCTATTGGATTCGGGATGTGGGGCATGGCGCAGGGCTATATCAATAATGAGGTGATTGATCTCACCAGTCTGAAAACCCGCTTGATGGGCCACGGCTTGAGCCGCGAGCGCTCGGACCATTTTGATGTATTGAATCACCACTTGCGCCACGGCTTGGTGACGCCGGGACAACTGGTGGTGATTCCCGATACCTACAGCGTCACCTGTTCCTGGGAGGAGGCGTGGTTGATGCGCCGTGCGGAAGAAGTGCGGCGCAACCTGGAACAGGATGCTGCGGCTGGCGCAGCAGTGATCAACGACTATGACCTGCTACAGAGCTTGCTGACCTACGGCTCGATTGGCGTCGGTAGCACGACCTCGGCCTGGGCGCGGCATCTGGATGAGGTGCTGCGTACGCTGGAGGAGATCGAGCAGTTGCATCAGCGCTTGAAGGCGGGCGGGTTGGAGCGCCAGGCGTTTATCCGCCAGCGTCAGGTGTTGTTTGAATTGCTGGATACCCAGGTGCGTGGTGCGGCGCGGTTTGGCACGGGGTTGCGCGGGAATCAGTCGTTGAAGAACGTGTTGGGGATTTCCACCAAGAGCTATCTGCACAAGGGCGAGATCGATGGGTATGCCAAGCGCATGGCGGCGATTGCGCGGGCGTCGAAGTGGTTGGGGAAGGGGACTTATGTGGGGTTGGCGATGGATGTGGGGGTTGCGGGGTTGAAGATCAAGGAGGCGTGTGTGGAGGGGCGGGATGCGCAGTGTAGGCGGGCGAAGTATGTGGAGAGTGGGCGGTTGGTGGGGGGTGTTACGGGGGCTGCGATTGTTGGGAAGTATGGTGCGGAGATTGCCCGTAGTGCATGCAAGATCGTGTTTGCCGTTCGTTTGAAAGAACGTGGCGGGCTGGCCTGTGGAATTATCGGCGGCGCTGCGGGAGGGTATTTGGGCGGTAATGTTTTTGGAGAAGGCGGTGCGTTTTTGGGTGGGAAAATTATAGAAAGCGATGGTGTTTTTATATTCCAACCAGAAGGGGCATAACCATGTCTTTTTTTCTTGTTTATACCATCGTCTGGATGGCTGGGGCGTTCGTGCTCTGGGGGCTGTTGCTTTTTGCGGAGTATAGAAAACTCGACGAGCTGGAAAGCTATTTCAGTGAAAACGAAAAAGTCCGCAGACATAAGCGCTTCTGGGGAAGAAACCAGCCGATAGACAAGTTTCACCGTATGGGCCTGATGGTCGACTTCCTTTCAATGCCAAAGACTCACATCAAGGCCGGTCTCGTAACTGAGGCCGAACTGGCATCTGTTCCTATGGCGCTGAGACGATGGGCACTGTGGCCCTATCGAATGGGTTATGTGTGGATCGTCGCATCCATCATCTGGGCGATCTGGTACCGATGGTGACTCACTCCCCCGCAATCGCCACCCCCAACGCCACCCGCGCCATCCCCGTGCCCTTCAACGATCCCAGGTACAACCACTGCCCATATTCGCGCGCCGTGGTGATCGGCGAGTAATTCCCCGCGCTGCCATCCTGCAAGTTCGCAATCACCTTGCCCTCGACATCCAGCCCCAACACAAACGCCCTGCGCTCGATCGGCTTGGGCACCACCATCAACGCCCGCACCATCACCTTGCGCAGCATCGGGTACCCGGCAAAGCTATCCAGCAGGGGATTGCGCGGCGAATACAGGGCCACCCAGAAACGATCCCGCCCATTGAAACTGAGGTTGTCCGGCAGCCCCGGCAGGTTGTCGATAAACAGGTCATGGCTGCCAGCGCGTTCGCCCTTGAGCCAGTAGCGGCTGATGCGATAAGCACCGGTTTCATTCACCAGCACATAGTCTTCATCCGGGCCCAGGGCCACGCCGTTGGCGAATTGCAGATGCTCCAGCAACACCTCGGTGCTGGCGTTGCTGAAGTCATAGCGCAGCAGGCGGCCGTCGCCGCCGTGTTCGATCACGGCTTCGCCATCCTGGCCGTAACCCCAGCGGCTCGATGCATCGCTGAAGTACGCGTAGCGCCCGCTGGCGTCGACGATCACGTCATCGGTAAAACCAAAGGGCACGCCGTTGGCCGTGGTGCTCAGGGTGGTGAGTTGGCGGTTGCTGTCCAGCGCGAGCAGGCCCTTGATGCCGTCGGCAATGATCAAGCGCCCATCCGGGTGCAGTGCCAGGCCCAGGGGGCGCCCGCCGGTGTTGGCCAGCACTTCCAGGGTGTCGCTACCCGGCGCGGTGCGGATGATGCGCCCGTCATGCAGGCCGCTGAGCAGGAAACCTTCGGCATCCAGCACCAGCGCTTCGGGCCCGGCGATGCCCTGGGCGCCGGTTTTTTCTACGCCCTTGAGGCGCTGGTTTTCAGCGTAGGGCCCGTGGGTCATCGACGGCGCCTTGGGCGGTGCCCAGTTCACCGGTTGCACTTTGGTGGGCATCAGCAAGAGGAAGGCCACCACCGCCAGCAGCAAGACAAACAGCAGATGACGCAGTTTTCGTGAGCGGGTACGCATGCCAACTCCTGGCTTTTTTGATGGGGCTTGAGCGTAGTCCGGCTGGAAAAATCTGCTAGTCGCGTTTGTGTTTCAAAGTACTGGGTCCCAGCGTTGCGACCAGTCACTCTCGGCCTTGACCACGTCACGCAGCAGTTCCAGCGCCTGCTGCAACACCGCCGAATCCCGTGCCCGCGAATACACCAGGTAGGTGGGGAAACTGAACTCCGGCGCCTTTGGCACGCGGCGCATCACGCCGCTGTCCAGGTAGCTCTGCACCACCCGCGTGCGGAAGTACCCGGCACCGCCGTTTTCGAGGATGTACTGCAAGGCCAGCGGCCCGAGATTGAAACTCAGCGCCGCCCGCGCCTTGTCGGGCAGGGCGGCGTCATGTTGTTGGCGAAAACCCGGACCCCAGTCGATATACACGTAGGGCGCCGGGTTACTGACCAACTGCACCAGGATCAGTTTCTCTTCCAGCACCTGCTCCACCTGCAACCCCGGCCAGTATTGCGGCTGGAACACCAGCGCGGCGTCGAGCACCCCCAGTTCCAGTTGGCGCAGCAGATACTCGCCCTCGCGCACCTCGGTACGGAGCGCATGCCCGGGGATATGCTCGCGCAGGGCCTGGGCCCAGCCGAGCATCAAGGGGTTGCACAGGCTGACCTCACCGCCGATATGCAGCACGTTGCGATAGCCCTCGGGCAGCGGCAGGTCGCGGCGCGCGGCTTCCCAGGTTTGCAGCAACTGGTTGGCGTAGACCACGAAGGCTTCGCCGTCGGCGGTCAGGCGGGCGCCGGCGCGGTTGCGGATGAAGAGGGTGCTGCCGAGCTGGCTCTCCAGGCTTTTGACCCGCGCGGTGATGGCGGTCTGGGTGACGTGCAGTTTCTCGGCCGCTGCGGCGAGGCTGCCGCAGCGGGTGATTTCGAGGAAGGTGCGTGCCAGTTCGATGTCCATGAAGCCCCCGGGTATGAATGGGGGGCATTGTAGTGGAATGCGGTTGGAACTGTGGGAGCTGGCTTGTGTGGGAGCTGGCTTGCCTGCGATGGCGGTTTGTCGGTGTACATATCCGTTATTTGGGTAACGGCTGATATTGGTTCCGCCCTTACGGCGGCTTACTTTGGAAAAGCCCCAAAGTAAGCAAAGGGCTCTTGCCCCAACACTCGGCACCTCGCCTAGGCTCGGTGTGCCCGTAATCCGACATGAATTTGGGGGGCCGCCGCCACGCGCCATCCATGGCGCGGGGCGGCTAAACCGGCATCCCTGCCGGTTTACCCCCCAAATCCCTGCCGAATTCCGGCCAGCGTGTTTAACGGGGCGCCCAAGATCAAAATCAAAAACAAAGCGAGGCGGCCTGACAGCCGGCCTTGTCGATGAAGCTGGCGCATTCCCCTGTGGGAGCTGGCTTGCCTGCGATGGCATCAACTGGGTGTGCCTGATGTACCGAGTTGTCTGCATCGCAGGCAAGCCAGCTCCCACATTTTGAACCGAGATCGACACAAAAAATCGGTCGGCTTTCAGGCCGCCGCGCTTTTGCTTTTGATCTCACTTGCCCCGTCAAACACGCTGGCCGAACGCAGGCTTGAATCCGTGGGTAACCCGGCAGGGCGGCGGCCCACGGATTCAAGCCTTCGTTCGGGCACACCGAGCCTAGGCGAGGTGCCGAGTGTTGGGGCAAGAGCCCTTTGCTTACTTTGGGGCTTTTCCAAAGTGAGCCGCTGTAAGAGCGGAACCCTAAGTGGCCGTTACCTAAATAACGGATATGTACACCGGCCCAAAAGCCTCAGCTCCCACATTCAATCGCATTTCAACTCGGAGTTTTTGGCGCTTGCAGGTGTGTGGTAGGGAATGCGCTGGCATACACCTGGCAAACTCGCAAAACCGTGTCATCGGCAAACCGCGCACCCACCACATGCAAGCCCACCGGCAAACCATTCGCCGCCAGCCCGCACGGCACCGAGGCCGCTGGCTGTTGGGTCAGGTTGAAGGGATAGGTGAACGGCGTCCACTCCGTCCATTCCTGGAAAGCAGAGCCCGGCGGCACATCATGCCCGGCGTCGAACGCGGTAATCGGCATCATCGGCGACACCAGCACATCGTAATGCTCATGGAACGCCGCCATCCGCGCGACTAACGCAGCCCGTGCCTCAAGGGCCGCGCTGAAATCATCCAGACTCAAGCGCTCGCCACGTTGCGCGATGCGCAGCAGGCCAGGGTCCAGCAGCTGTTTTTGCGCGTCGCTCATCGACCCGGTCAAACGTGCGGCACCGGCCGCCCAGAGCGTGCTGAACACCTCCAGCGGGTCGCTGAAACCGGGGTCGATCTGCTCGACATGGGCGCCCAATTGCACCAATCCTTCCACCGCCTGGGCAACCACCTTGGCCACCTGCGGGTCCACGTCCACATACCCGAACGTGGGGCTGTAGGCCACGCGTAAACCCTTCAAGTCCGTACCCGGCGTCAACCATGGCGTGGTTCGCGGTGCGCCGCTCAGGCCATCGCGCGCATCCGGTTGGGCAATGGTTTGCAGCATCAACACGCTGTCTTCGACGGTGCGGGTCATCGGCCCCAGGTGCGACAGGATCGTCATGGAACTCGCCGGCCATTGCGGCACATAACCAAAGGTCGGCTTTATCCCGAACGTACCGGTAAACGCACAGGGGATACGGATCGAACCACCGGCGTCACTGCCCTGGTGCAACACCCCCAGGTTCAACGCCGCCGCCGCCCCGGCGCCGCCGGACGAACCGCCTGCCGTGGTGCGGGTGTCCCACGGGTTGCGCGTGATGCCGTACAGCAGGTTGTCGGTGACGCCTTTCCAGCCGAATTCCGGGGTGGTGGTCTTGCCCAGCAGCACCGCGCCGGCCTTGCGCATAAAAGCGGGGAAGGGCGCGTCCACATCCCACGGCCCGTCGGCGGATGAGGTGCGCGAGCCCTTGCGGGTGGGCATGCCGATGGTCAGCGTAAGGTCTTTGATCGAGGCCGGCACGCCGTCCAGGGCGCCGCAGGGCTGGCCTTTGAGCCAGCGCAGTTCCGAGGCTCGCGCCGCGTCCAGCGCCCCTTGTGGATCGACATGGCAGTAGGCATTCACCGCCGGGTTGTAGCGTTCGATGCGCAGCAAGGCGTCTTCGGTGACCTCCACCGGTGACAGGGTCTTGTCGCGAAAATGCGCCAGCAATTGCACCGCCGTCAGTTGCCCGATCTCACTCATGCCAGGTCCCCTTGCGCCGCATTCACCATGGCGCGCAGCAACACCGCGCAGCCTGCCGCCAGGTCATCCGGCGCGGCGTTTTCGATTTCGTTGTGGCTGATGCCGCCTTCGCACGGCACGAAGATCATCCCGGCCGGGCCCAGTTCGGCGACAAAAATCGCGTCATGCCCGGCGCCGCTGACAATGTCCATATGGCTCAAGCCCAAGGCAATGGCACCGTCGCGCACGGCGTTGACGCAGGCTGGGGCGAAGTCCAGCGGCGGGAAGTCCGCCGTGGGTGTCAGCTCGAAACTCAGGCCGTGTCGCTGGGCCGTGGCTTCGATCACGCCGCGCACTTCATCGACCATGGCTTGTAGTTTGTCGGCATGCAGGTGGCGCAGGTCGAGGGTCATGTGCACCTGGCCGGGAATCACATTGCGCGAACCCGGGTGCAGGCTCAGGCAACCCACGGTGCCGCAGGCGTGGGGTTGTTGTTGATGGGCGATACGGTTGACCGCGCTGACCACCTCGGCGGCGCCCACCAGGGCGTCTTTGCGCAAGTGCATCGGCGTCGGTCCGGCGTGGGCTTCGACGCCGGTGAAGGTCAGATCGAACCACTTCTGGCCCAGGCAGCCCATGACCACGCCGATGGTGGTGGCGCGGTCTTCCAGCACCGGGCCCTGTTCGATATGCGCTTCGAAATACGCACCCACCGGGTGGCCCAGCACCGCGCGGGAACCGGCATAGCCGATGCGCTGCAACTCGGCGCCCACCGACAGGCCCTGGTCATCGACTTTATCGAGGGTCTCCTGCAAGTCGAACTTCCCGGCAAACACCCCGGAACCCATCATGCACGGCGGAAAGCGCGAGCCTTCTTCGTTGGTCCACACCACCACTTCGATGGGCGCCTCGGTTTCAATCTGCAAATCGTTCAGGGTGCGGATCACTTCCAACCCGGCCATCACGCCATAGCAGCCATCGAACTTGCCGCCGGTGGGTTGGGTGTCGATATGGCTGCCGGTCATCACCGGCGGCAGGGCCGGATTGCGCCCGGCGCGGCGCGCGAAGATATTGCCGATGGCGTCCACACTGACGCTGCACCCGGCCGCTTCGCACCACTGCACGAACAGGTCGCGGGCCTGGCGGTCGAGGTCGGTGAGGGCCAGGCGGCACACGCCGCCTTTGACGGTGGCGCCGAGTTGGGCCAGGTCCATCAGCGATTGCCACAGGCGGTCGCGGTTGATCAGCGGGGCATTGCTCTGGAGCGGTTGCGCAAAACTATTCATCTGCAGTCTCCGGTCAGGCACTCAGGGCCAAATAGCGGTTCTTGATCGTCGGGTCGGCGCGGAAGGCGGCGGCGCTGCCTTCGTAGACCACGCGGCCTTGTTCGAGCACGTAATGGCGGTCGGCGAGCTTGTCGCAGACCATCAGGTTCTGTTCCACCAGCAGCACCGGCAGGCCGTCGTCCTTGATCTTGCGCAGGATCTTCACCAGCTCATCGACGATCACCGGCGCCAGGCCTTCGGTGGGTTCATCGAGGATCAGCAGCTTGGGATCGTTGAGCAGGGCGCGGGCGATGGCGAGCATCTGTTGTTCGCCACCGGACAACGCATGCCCGGCGTTTTTGCGCCGCTCCTTGAGGCGCGGGAACATGCCGTAGACGTCTTCCAACTGCCAGCGACTGGTCTTGCGCGCGGCGATGCGCAGGTTTTCCTCAACCGTGAGCAAACGGAAAATCCCCCGGTTTTCCGGGACCAGCGCCAAGCCCTGGCGGGCAATTTCAAAGATCTTCTGCCCCACCAGCGCCTGGCCGTTGAAGTGGATCTGGCCCTGGCGCGGGCAGATGATCCCGAGGATGCTGCGCAGCGTGGTGGTCTTGCCCGCGCCGTTACGGCCCAGCAGCGTCACCAGTTCACCGGGGTTGACGGTCAGCGACACGCCTTCGAGCACGTGGCTCTTGTCGTAGTAGGAATGGATATTCTCGACGATCAGCATCAGGCAGCCTCCCCAAGATATGCGGTGCGTACACGTTCATCGGCGCGCACGAATTCCGGCGTGCCTTCCACCAGGATCTGCCCGTGGCTCATCACCGTGATGCGTTGGCTGATGGACATGACGATGCTCATGTTGTGTTCGATCAGCAGCACCGTGTGGTCGCGGCCGAGGTCGCTGATCAGTTGGGTCATGATCGGGATGTCATCGATGCCCATGCCCGAGGTGGGCTCGTCGAGCATCAACAGTTTTGGCTTGGAGCAGATCGACATGCCCACCTCCAGTACCCGTTGCTGGCCGTGGGACAACTCGCCGGCCAGGGTGTCGGCGCGGGCCGTGAGTTGCAGGCGTTCCAGGACTTGGTCGGCCATCTCCAGGTGTTCGCGTTTGCTGTCGACACGGCGCCAGAAGTTCAGCGCCCGCGCACCGTCGCGGCCTTGGGCGGCCAGGCGCAGGTTTTCGCGCACGCTGAGGTTCTGGAACAGGCTGGTGAGCTGGAACGAGCGCGCCATGCCCAGGCCGACGCGGCCGTGGGCCGGTTTGCGCATCAGGTTCTTGCCGTCGAAGTGGATCGCCCCGGCGGTGGCCTGGCGTTCGCCGGTGAGGCAATGGAATAGGCTGGTCTTGCCCGCACCGTTGGGGCCGATGATGGTGTGGATGGTGCCGGCTTCGACCTTGAGGTTGACGCCGTTCACCGCATGGAAGGCGCCGTAGGCCAGTTCCAGGTCCTTGGTTTCCAGCAGGATGCTCATAGCACTTCCTCCTTGGTCACGACAGCCGGCTTGCGAGCGCCGCGCAGTTTTTCAAACAGCGACGCCAGGCCGCCCCACAAACCACCGCGCATAAAGATCACCACCAGGATCAGGATCACCCCCAGCAGCATCAGCCAACGTGGCCACAGGTCCGAGAGGAAATCCCCCAGCAGCACGATGGACCCTGCGCCCAGCAACGAACCGAACAACGAGCCGGTGCCACCGACGATGGTCATGATCAGGATGTTCTCGGACATCGCCAGGTCGATATTCGACAGCGGCACAAAGTGCAGCAGCATGGCGTACAGCGCCCCGGCAATCCCGGTGACGGCGCCGGACAGCACAAACACGAGGATCTTGAAGTGGCGCGTGTCGTAGCCGATGGCCGAGGCGCGGGTTTCGTTTTCACGGATCGCCATCAGCGTGCTGCCGAACGGCGAAGCGATCACCCGGCGCGCGCCGATAAAGATCAGCAGGAACAGCACCGCGACGAAGCCGTAGAACGCCCGGGCGTCAGCCAGGGATAGCAGCACCGTGTCGCCGAGGCGGATTTCCGGGCGCGGCACGCTGAGCAGGCCGTTGTCGCCGCCGGTCCAGTCGCTGAGGGTGTAGGCGACAAAGTAGGCCATCTGGCTGAACGCCAGGGTCAGCATCACGAAGTAGATACCGGTGCGGCGGATCGCCAGGGCGCCCACCAGCAGCGCGAGGAAACCACCGGCGATGGCAGCGCCAAGCAGCGCCGTGAACAGACCCATTTGCAGGTGCAACATCAGCAGCGCCGCGCAATAGGCTCCGGCACCAAAGAAGATGCCTTGGCCGAACGACAACAGCCCGGTGTAGCCCAGCAGCAGGTTGCAGGCCAGCGCCGCCATGGCAAAGATCAGGATCTCGGTGGCCAGGGTCGCCGAGGGCAAGATCAACGGCAGGCCGATCAGCACCGCCAACACCCACAGCAACATCGCGCGCGATTGGGTCTTGGCAAACGGCAGGGGATTTTTCTCGCTCATGTCAGGCTCTCCCGAACAGGCCGTAAGGGCGTACCAGAATCACCACGGCCATCGCGCCGTAGATCATCAGGCTCGCACCCTGGGGCCAGAGTGTGGTCATCAGGCTTTGCACCACGCCCACCAATAAACCGCCGACCAGCGCACCGCTGAACGAACCCATGCCGCCGATCACCACCACCACGAAGGCCACGCCGAGAATCTCCGGGCCGACAAAGGGCTGCGCGCCGCGCAACGGCGCGAACAGCACACCGGCAACGCCGGCCAGGGCCACGCCGAGGGCGAAGGTCATGGAGAACAAACGGAAGATATTGGTGCCCAGCAGCGACACGGTCTCGGTGCTTTCACTGCCGGCGCGCACCAGGGCGCCGAAGCGCGTGCGTTCCAGCAGCAGCCATAGCCCCAGGCCGATTAGCGCGGAAAAGCCGATCAGGAACAGGCGGTAATGCGGGTACACAAAGTCGCCGACCACCAACACCCCGCGCAGCAGTTCCGGCACGGCGACGCTTTTACCCACCGGGCCCCAGATCATCACGCTGGCTTCCTGGATGATCAGCGCGATGCCCAGCGTCACGAGGATCTGGAACATGTGCGGCAAGTGATAGATCCGCTGGATCAACAGGCGCTCGATCACCCACGCCAGCGCGGCCACCACCAACGGCGCGATCAGCAGCGCCAGCCAGAAGTTGCCGGTGAGGCTCACGGCGGTGTAGCAGATGTAGGCGCCCAGCAGGAAGAACGCGCCGTGGGCAAAGTTGACGAAGTTGAGCAGGCCGAAAATGATCGTCAGCCCGACGGCGATCAGGAAGTAGATCATCCCCAATCCAAGGCCGTTGAGTATCTGGAACAGGTAAAGATTAAGCATGCAGGAACCCTCGGCAGGACGCCGCTTGCGCGGCCCTGCTCGGCAATGTTCAGGGGGTCAGGCGAGCGTGCAGCCTGTGGCTTCCACGGGCGGGAAGGACTGACCGGCGCTGAGCACCTTGGCCAGGTCGTCCTTGTCGGCCATCTCGCTGGCGGCTTTGCCGATCAGCAGGTAGTAATCCTTGATCACCTGGTGGTCGCCGGCGCGGATCGATTCCTTGCCGGTCGGGCCATCGAAACTCAGGCCCTGCATGGCCTTGGCCACGGTCGGCCCGTCGAAGCTGCCGGTGGCGATGATGGTGTCGAGCATGACCTTGGTGCTGATGTAGTCGGCGGCCAGCGGGTAGGTGGGGTTGATGCCGTATTTGGCCTGGGTCAGCTTGACCAGCTCGCGGTTGAGCGGGGTGTCGACCTGGTGCCAATACTGCGCGCCGAGGTACACGCCTTCGAGGATGTCGCTGCCCAGCTCCTGGAACTGATCGAGGCCGGCGGACCACACCAGCAGCACCTTCATGCGCTCCTTGATGCCGAAGTTCACCGCCTGGCGCAGGGTGTTGGACGATTGGCTGCCAAAGTTGAGCAGCACCAGTACATCGGGCTTGGCGGCGATGGCGTTGGTCAGGTAGCCGGAGAATTCCTGTTCCTGCAACGAGTGATAGCTGTTGCCGATGTGCTCCAGGCCGCTGTCCTTGAGCACGTTTTTCGCGCCTTCCAGCAGCGCTTCGCCGAACACGTATTGCGGGGTGATGGTGTACCAGCGCTTGGCGTCCGGCAGCAGCTTGATCAGCGGCAACATGGTCTCGCGGATCGCGCCGTAGGTAGGCACCGACCAGCGGAACGTCGCATGGTTGCAGTCCTTGCCGGTGACTTCATCGGCGCCGACCGGGGTCATGAACACGCCGCCGACCTTATCCACTTCCTTGGCCACCGCCAGTGCCGACGACGACAGCGTGCAACCCTGGAAGAACCGCGCGCCGTCCTGCTGGATGGCTTCCTGCACCTTGCGCACCGCCTTGCCGGCGTTGCCTTCGGTGTCGATGACCTTGTAGTTCAGTGGCCGGCCGAGTATCTCGGCGTGCTGCTGCACCGCCAGGCGCGAACCCATGTCGGCAAATTTGCCATAGCTGGCAAAGGCGCCAGACATGGACTTGAGGCCGTAAAAGGTAAAGGGCTCGGCGGCGAATGCGTGGCGCACGCTCAGCGGGAGGCTGAGGGCGGCGGCGGCGGTGAGACTGGCTTTCAATAACGTACGACGCTGCATGGGGTGACTCCCTGGTTTAGTTATTGGCAGGAGCGGCAAGGGCGATACGGTGGAGCTTGGGCCTGTGGGCAGGCTTGTTATTGGATAACTCGGTTTATCAGGTCAACTCGGTCTTCTGTGGGAGCTGGCTTGCCTGCGATGCAGACACCTCGGTTTGTCAGCGAGACCGCAGTGATGCCATCGCAGGCAAGCCAGCTCCCACACAAGCCAGCTCCCACATTGATCGGGTTTGCACATTGGAGTTGTGGGGTTTTCAGGGGCGGTGATCGAACTCCAGTAGAAAGTGCGGGCTGACTTCACCTTCCAGCGCCGTCATATGGTGTTCGGCATCGCACATATGTTCATGCATCAAACTGCGCACCGCGCTTTCATCGCCGGCGCGAAAGGCAATCAGCAGTTGCTTGTGATAGTCGAGGTTGGCCGCGTCGAACTGCTTGCGCTTGGGCTTGTAGGCTTTTTTCAGCACCACCAGATCCCGCAGCAGGTCGTTGAGAAACTGCGCCATAAAGCTCAGCAACGGGTTGGGGCAGGCCTTGGCCAGCAGGTTGTGGAACTCCAGTTCCGCCAGGCGCTGCTCGCGTTGGCCGGCCTCGCTGTCTTCCGGGGCGCTGCAGAATTCCACGTTGTCCTGCAAGGCCTGGTAGTCGGCTTCGCTGAGGCGGCCGAGCACCGAGACGGCCAATTCCACTTCGATCACCTTGCGCAACTGGTAGACCTGTTCACCGTCCAGATGCTGGAAGTGCAGGTAGTTGCGCAATGCACGGCTGGCCGGCTCGGTGCCGGCCTGGTTCAGATATGCACCGCCACTCGGCCCGGTGCGCGTGCTCACCAAACCCTCGACTTCCAGGGCCTTGAGCGCTTCGCGGGCCGAGCCCTTGGAGCACTGGAAGCTTTCCATCAGCTCGCGCTCGGTGGGCAAACGGTCGCCGGGCTTCAAGGCGTCGGTGACGATGGAGCGCTTGACCGACTCGACAATCACGTCGGACAGCTTCTGGCGTTTGCGTTTCAGCGGGCGGCTTAGCATAAGTTCGATTTATCGTATTAATGCGGATTAATAGCACTTAATAACGATTGGGCTGGAGCGTCAACGCAGGGTGTCGTTTTCGGCGGGAACAGGTCGCAAACGGGTGGTTACTCCCAATCGCCCGGGTCGAGGCAGCGTGTGGACGGTGGCGGTTGTTTGCCATAGATCAGGAAGTCGCCGACCCATTGGTTGACGCAGCCGTTGGCGCGCTGGGTGGCCGGTTCCCGCAGGTGCAGTTGGTCAACCAGCGGCGCGGCTGTTTCACCGGGGGCTGTGTTGACCAACACCATGCGCGCGACACGCTCGGGAAACAGCGTGGCGTAGCGATTGCCCAGACGGGTGGCGTCGGCGCTGCCCAGGTAATGCAGGTGGGGCTCGTTGAGTTGGGCGCGGACAAACTCCATATCCCGTGCCGCGTGTTCGACGCCGTTCTCCTGGTTGAGGTCGCGGGGCGTGAGTTCGATGACGTCGTAGCGATTGAGCAAGGTGCGATAGGCCTGGGTGGAATAGGCGCCCCAACTGCCGGCCAGCAGGATGGCGAAGATACCGCTGTGATTGGCGTGGGGGCTGTTGCCGGGCTGGGCGAAGACCACGCCTTCACGGCTCAGCGGGTCGCGGGCGCCGACGCGGGTCAGGTACAGGCGCAGGCTGCCTTGGCGGGGCGACGCGTAGTTGCGCGGTACGGTGACGATGGCGCACTGGGTGCGTTCCAGTACGTCGGGTTCCAGGCGTTTAAGCGGGGGGAGTTGGCAGTCCAGTTGCCAGTCGATGGCGGTGGGTGCGATCAGCGGCATGCCATGGGCGAGGCTTGTGACCAGCCAGAGACCGGCGCACATCAGGGTTTTTACAACAGTCATCAAGAGGTCCCGGGCAGCCGTGAGATAGCGGCTTTTTTACCAAGGCCCCGGGGTTGATGAATGTAGGTTGAGCAGACGCCTAGTGTACGAAAGCGGACTTTTGTTTATCAGATATCGGTTTTCCAACCGCCACCCAATGCCTTGTACAAAGCGATGCTGGCTTGTAGCCGAGACAGCCGCAGTTGTACGTTCAAGTCCTGGGCCGCGTACAGGGTGCGCTGGGTTTCGAGGACCGTCAGCAAGTCTTCGGCGCCCGCCTGGTAGCGGCTTTCAGCGATGCCGAAGGCGGTCTGCGCCTGTTGCAGCTCCTCGGTTTGCCATTGCCGTTGCTGGTCGAGGCGAGTGATGCTGCTGAGGGCCTTTTCCACATCGGCAAAGCCATTGATGATCGCGCCGCGATAGGTTTGCAGCAGCTCATCCTGGCGTGCGCGGGCCTTGTCACGCTCGGCGCTTAAACGGCCGTTGTTGAAGATCGGCGCCACCAGCCCGGAGGTCAGGGTGTAGAACGGGCTGCGCAGGATTTCGTTGGCCTTGTAGGCGCCGCTGCCGAGGGTGGCGCCCAAGGTCACGGTGGGCAGCATGGCGGCGCGGGCGACGGTCACGTCGGCGCTTGCCGCAGCGAGTTGCGCCTCGGCCTGGGCCAGGTCGGGGCGACGGCTGAGCAACTGGCTCGGCACACCGGGGCCGATGCTCGGCCAGCTCAGCGTGTGGAAGGTTTCGCTGCCCAGGTCGACGGCTTGCACCGGCTGGCCGAGCAGGGCGGCGAGGGTGATCTGCGACTCTTCGGCCAATTGCTGGATCAGCGGCAATTGCCGCTGCTGGCTGGCCACCAGGCTTTTCTGCTGGGCCAGTTCCAGGGCGGTGGCGGAACCGGCGTTGTAGCGCGTCTGCACCAGGTCGAGCACGTTGCGCGCATTGGCCAGGTTGAGCTCGGCAATCTGTTGGCGCTGGCGCGCGGCGAGGGTTTGCGCGTAGCGGTCGGCGACGTTGCTGAGCAGGGTCAGCTCCACCGTGGCGCGGTCGAACTCGCTGGCGCGCAGGGTGTGCACGGCGCTGTCACGGGCGGCGGCGCGGCCGCCCCAGAAGTCCAGTTCATAGCTGGCGGTGAGGTTGGCGTCGAAGCTGTTGACGGTGTTGTTGCTTTCGGTGGCATTGAGGTCCGAATTGCCGCTGCCGCGCAGCAGCCGTTCACGGCTGGCGGTGAGGTTGAAATTTACCTCGGGCAGCATCGGCGCGCCCGCGATGACCGCACTGGCCTGGGCTTGGCGCACGCGGGCCATGGCGGCGGCCACGTCGAAACTGTCGCGCCGTGCCTGGTCGATCAGGCGGTTGAGCTGCGGGCTGGCGAATTGCGTCCACCAACGGCCGTTGGTGACCTGCGCCGCATCCCGTTCGGCGTATTGCCAGGCGGCGGGCGCGGCGATACCGCTGTCGGTGGCCGGCGGTTGGCCGGCGCAGGCGCTGAGCAACAGGCACAGGCCGGGCAGGTAAAGGGAGGATTTATTCACTGGTCAACGCCTTAACCGGATCGAGCCGGGCAGCTTTACGGGCCGGCATAAAGCCGAAGATGACACCGGTGACCAGCGCACAGCCAAATGCGCCGAGCACCGCCACCAGGGAAAACTGCACCGCCACTTCGGCCAGCACCAGCACGCCACCCACCAGCAAGGCGAGGGCGATGCCGAACAGGCCGCCGACCACCGAGAGCATCACTGCCTCGGTGAGAAACTGGCGCAGGATGTCGCGCTGGCGCGCCCCGGTAGCCATGCGGATGCCGATTTCGCGGGTGCGTTCGCGCACGGTCATCAGCATGATGTTCATCACGCCAATGCCGCCCACCAGCAGCGAGATCGCGGCAATCGAGCCGAGCATCAGCGACAGCGTGTTCTGCGTGCGCGCCTCGGCCTGGATCATCGCCGCGTTGTTGGTCAACTGGTAGTCGCGCTTGCCGTTGTGCAGCTTGAGCATCAACTGGTCGATGGCCTGTTCGGCCTCGTGGACCTTGCGCGCATCGGCGGCGGCGATCGCCACGTATTCCGGGTTGTAGGTGCCGAACAGGCGCACGCTGGCGGCGGTGTAGGGGATGGCGACGCGGTCGTCGCTGTCTTTGTTGCCGGAGCTGGAGCCCTTTTCCGCGAGCACGCCGATCACCTGGAACGGCACGTTTTCGATGAGGATGTATTGGCCGATGGGCGTCGGCACATCCTTGAACAGTTTCTCGCGGATACGATGACCGATCACCGCAACGGTGGCACCGGCACGTTCATCCGCCTCGGTGAAGTAGCTGCCCTCGACCACCGGCCAGTTGAAGATGTCCGGGAAGTTGATGTCGTTGCCGCCCACATACGCGAGGTAGTCGAGGTTGCCGAAGCGAATCCCGGCGTCGCTGCCGTTGACCGGCATGATGCGCTTGACCTGGGGCAACGCCGCCAGCGCCGCCACATCGTTGAGGGTGACGATGCCCAGCGGCGTGCGTGGGTTGGGCGAGGACCCGCTGAGGTAAATGATGTTGGAGCCAAACGCGCCCATCTGCGCCATGACCTGGCGCTTGCTGCCTTCGCCCACCGCCAGCATCACCACCACCGACGCCACGCCGATGATGATCCCCAGCAAGGTCAGGGCGGTGCGGAACTTGTTGATCCACATCACCCGCCACGCGGCCTGCACCGCGTCCACCAGCTCGGCTTTCCAGGCGCCGTTGTGCTCGGCGCCGTCGGCCAGGCGCTGGCGCAGGTCGACGGCTTGCAGGGCGTCGCTGTTGGCGATAGCCGGCACATAGCTTGGATCGGTGGCCGAATCGCTGATGATCAAGCCGTCGCGGATCTCGATGATGCGGTTGGCCCGCGCCGCCACTTCGCGGTCGTGGGTGATCAGGATGACCACGTGGCCCTGGCTTGCCAGTTCGTCGAGCAGGATCATCACCTCGGCGCCGCTGTGGCTGTCGAGGGCGCCGGTGGGTTCGTCGGCGAGGATGATATGGCCGCCGTTCATCAGCGCCCGGGCAATCGACACCCGTTGCTGCTGGCCGCCGGAAAGCTGGTGCGGGCGATTGGCCGTGCGGTCGGCCAGGCCCAGGCGCGTGAGCAGGGCCTTGGCGCGGGCGTGGCGCTCAGTGGCGCTGATGCCGGCATAGATAGCCGGCATTTCGACGTTTTCCTGGGCCGAACCCGACGGGATCAGGTGGTAGCCCTGGAACACAAAGCCGAACGCTTCCCGGCGCAGCCAGGCCAGCGCGTCGCCGTCCAGGTGGGCGACGTTTTCCCCGGCGAACAAGTAGTCGCCCGCAGTGGGGCGGTCGAGGCAGCCGAGGATATTCATCAGCGTGGACTTGCCGGAGCCGGACGCGCCGACAATCGCGACAAACTCCCCGGCGTGGATCGACAGGTCGATGCCGCGCAACACATCGACCTGCGGGCTGTCGCCGCCGCCGTAGGATTTGCGGATGTTCTTGAGTTCGATCAGGGGCGTGGTCAACTCAACCCCCGTTGCCGTCAGCCGGGCCGATCAGCAGGTGATCGCCTTCGTTCAAGCCTTGCAGCACCTCGACGCGCAGGCGGTCGCTGATGCCCAGGCGCACTTCACGTTCTTCGATACGACCGTTCTTGGCGACCACGCGGGCGATCTGCGTGTCGGCGTTGTGGCTGCCTTGCAGTGCAGCAACGGGGGCGGTGAGGGCGTCCTTGACCTGGCTGGCGACAAAAAACACCTGGGCAGTCATCTCGGCCATCAGCGTGTTGTCGGTGTTGTCCACGTCCAGCAGCACGGTGTACAGCACCACGCGGCCGGTGCCGGTCTTGCCGGCGCTGCTCGGGCTGCCGCTGCCTTGGGTTTCGTTCAAGGGCTTGGGCGGGATCGGCAGGATCTGCCGCACGGTGCTGGTCCAGCGCCGGTTGCCGCCGCTGAGGGTGGTGAAATACGCGGTCATGCCCGGTTTGACGTGGCCGATATCGGCTTCCGAGACCTCGGCCCACACGGTCATCGGCGACAGCTTGGCGATGCGCAGGATCAGCGGGGTCTGCTGCTGGTTGTTGAGGGTCTGGCCGACACGGGCGTCCACCGCGACCACGGTGCCGTCCATGGGCGCATAGATGCGCGTGTAGCCCAACTCGGCCTCGTCGCTGCGCAGGCGGGCCTGGGCTTCGAGGATCTGCGCCTGGAACATCGCGACCCGCGCCTGGGTGGCGCTCAGTTCGGCCTTGGCGGTTTGCACGTCTTCTTCGCGGGTCGCGTTGCCGGCTTCCAGGCGTTGCTGGCGCTGGTGTTTCTGGCGTGCCAGTTCGTGCAGGGCTTTTTGTTCCTGCAACTGCGCCTTGAGGTTTTCGATGGCGTAGCGGCTGGCGTCGAGCTTGGCTTTTTGCGTGGACGGGTCGATCTCCACCAACAACTGGCCTTCCTTGACGCGGTCGCCGGCCTCGACGTGGATCTTCTGGATCTGCCCGGACGCCTGGGCGCCCACGTCCACATAGCGGCGCGGTTGCAGGGTGCCCAGGGCGGTGACGCTGTTTTCAATGTTGCCGCGGGTCACGGTGACGGTGGCCAGGGTGTCGCGGCCCGGCGGCAACACCTGCCAGGCGGCAACGCCGAGTACGGGAATCAGGCACGCGATCACCAGCAGCGCGCGTCGGGCAGGTCGAGAGCGTTTCATGCTTGGGTTCCAGCCGGGGAATATCGGAGCGCAGTTGCGCAGAGCTGACAGTTAAACGAGGAAATTGCACGGGGATTTAGGCGGTTACACAAACGGTTACGCCTCCATTGCGTAAAAAAATCGTCCATTGCTACAAGACTGCTTTAAAAGTAGATGAGAATTACTATAAATTGCACGCACTCAAACTGCCATCATCGTTTGGGAATCTTTCTTACAGCGCACAAGGATCGGATCCTGCCTCTCCAGGCGGTCGGGAGTCATGTTGGAAAACTACTATCGCGAGCTGGTGTGTTTCCTCAACGCCAAGCTGGGCAACCGTCAGGTGGCCGAAGATGTGGTGCATGACGCTTATGTGCGGGTGCTGGAGCGCTCCAGCGACACGCCGATCGACCAACCCCGCGCATTTCTGTACCGCACCGCGCTGAACCTGGTGATCGACGGGCACCGGCGCAACGCGGCGCGCCAGAACGAACCGCTGGAAGTGCTGGACGCCGAAGAGCGCTTCTCCAACTATTCGCCCCACGCCAGCCATGACCACAGCCAGCGCCTGGCCATGGTCGAGCGCGCCCTGGCGGAATTGCCGACGGCCTGCCGCGACTGTTTCCTGCTGCGCAAGCTCGATGGCCTGTCCCACCCGCAAATCGCGGATCGCCTGGGTATTTCCCGCAGCCTCGTGGAAAAACACATCGTCAACGCGATGAAGCACTGTCGGGTGCGGATGCGCGAGTGGGAAGGGCACTGATCGGCAATCCGTTAAATTTTATTTCACTGTCCTCGTTTCCTATCAACACACGACCTGTTGTGCAGGTCTTGAAAGGTATTCCCGCCCCACCGCCAAGGGGCTTATCCAGAGGACACTGGAATGACACAGGCAATTGCTTCGCCCGCGGTTCACGACCTGATCGGTATCGGTTTCGGCCCTTCGAACCTGGCGCTGGCCATCGCCCTCCAGGAGCGCGAAAAAGCCCAGGGCAAACTGGACGTGCTGTTTCTCGACAAGCAAGCCGATTACCGCTGGCACGGCAATACCCTGGTGACCCAGAGTGAACTGCAGATTTCCTTCCTCAAGGACCTGGTAACCCTGCGCAACCCCACCAGCCCGTATTCCTTCGTCAATTACCTGAAAGCCCACGACCGCCTGGTGGATTTCATCAACCTGGGCACCTTTTATCCGTGCCGCATGGAGTACAACGACTACTTGCGCTGGGTCGCCGGGCAGTTCCAGGCCCAGGCGCATTACGGTGAGGAAGTGCTGGCCATCGAGCCGATCCTGCATCAACAACAGGTTGAAGCGCTGCGCGTGATTTCCC
Source organism: Pseudomonas acericola (SeqCode) (assembly GCF_053456465.1). Taxonomy (NCBI): domain Bacteria; kingdom Pseudomonadati; phylum Pseudomonadota; class Gammaproteobacteria; order Pseudomonadales; family Pseudomonadaceae; genus Pseudomonas; species Pseudomonas acericola (SeqCode). The sequence continues at coordinate 1,123,647 of NZ_JBRFJB010000001.1, forward strand.
GCGATGCGCTGGGCGAGCAGCATGTGCGCACCACCCGTTCGGTGGTGGTCAGCGCCGGTGGTACGCCGCGCATTCCCGAGGCGTTCAAGGCGCTCAAGGGCGACAGCCGCGTATTCCACCATTCCCAATACCTAGAACGCATGGCCCAGCAGCCGTGCGTCGAGGGCAAGGCGATGCGCATCGCGATCATCGGCGGGGGGCAAAGCGCGGCCGAGGCGTTTATCGACCTCAACGACAGCTTCCCGTCGGTGCAAGTCGACATGATCCTGCGTGGTTCGGCGCTCAAGCCGGCGGATGACAGCCCGTTCGTCAACGAAGTGTTCTCGCCGGCCTTCACTGACCTGGTGTTCCAGCAAGTCGGCGCCGAGCGTGAGCGCCTGGTGGCCGAATACCAGAACACCAACTACTCGGTGGTGGACCTGGACCTGATCGAGCGCATCTATGGCATCTTCTATCGCCAGAAAGTCTCCGGCATCGCACGCCAGGCGTTCCGCACCATGACCGTGGTGGAGAAAGCCACGCCGGGCCCGCTGGGCATCGAGCTCGTCCTGCGCAACAACGCCAACGGCGAAACCAGTGTCAGCCATTACGACGCGGTGATCCTCGCCACCGGCTACGAGCGCCAGACCCACCGCGCCCTGCTGGCGCCGCTGGAAGCCTATATGGCCGACTTCGAAGTGGCCCGCGACTACCGCATTGTCACCGACGAGCGGTGCAAGGCCGGCATCTACATCCAGGGGTTCAGCCAGGCCAGCCATGGTTTGAGCGACACGTTGTTGTCGGTGCTGCCGATTCGTGCGGATGAGATTGCGGCGTCGCTGTATGAGCATGACCGCAGCCGCGGCAAGGGGCGTTCGGTGCAGGATCTGCTACTCGCCACTGCCAGCTGATTAATCCAGCTCAGAGCGCGCTTGCTGTTGTGGCGAGGGAGCTCGCTCCCGCTGGGCTGCGAAGCGGCCCCAAAAGCTTGCGGGCGCTGCGCACCCGAGCGGGAGCAAGCTCCCTCGCCACGGTCTTACGGGCGGCACTGGCGTGAAGGCTGGGCTACTGGTACTGTACAAAAAACCAGTATCGGTAGCCCTCCATGCAGTTGATCGAAAAACTCAGCATCCTTGCCGACGCCGCCAAGTACGACGCGTCCTGCGCCAGCAGCGGCGCGCCCAAGCGTAGCTCCGAGGGCAAGGCCGGGCTGGGCTCCACCGATGGCATGGGCATTTGCCACAGCTACACACCCGATGGGCGCTGCGTGTCGTTGCTCAAGGTGTTGCTCACCAACTTCTGTCTCTACGACTGCCAATACTGCGTCAACCGCCGCTCCAGCGACGTGCCCCGTGCACGCTTCAGCCCGGAGGAGGTGGTCAGCCTGACCCTGGATTTCTACCGGCGCAATTGCGTCAGCGGGCTGTTTCTCAGCTCCGGCATCATTCGCTCGTCCGACTACACCATGGAACAGTTGGTGCGCGTGGCCAAGCTGCTGCGTGAAGAACATGACTTTCGTGGCTATATCCACCTCAAGACCATTCCCGATGCCGATCCGGCGCTGATTGCCGAAGCGGGGCGTTATGCCGACCGATTAAGTGTGAATCTTGAATTGCCCACCGAGGCCAGCCTGCAAACCTTGGGGCCGGAAAAAACCGTCATCTCGATCAAGCAGGCCATGCAGACCATCTACACCGGCGAACAGACGGTGCTCAATGAGCCACGCGCGCCGCGTTTCGCCCCGGCTGGGCAAAGCACCCAATTGATCATTGGTGCCGACGACACCGATGACAGCACCATCCTCCACGGCGCCGAGGCGTTGTATGGCAGTTTCAAGCTGCGCCGCGTGTACTACTCGGCGTTCAGCCCCATCCCCAACAGCCCGAAAAGCGTGCCGCTCGCCGCGCCGCCGCTGATGCGTGAGCACCGCTTGTACCAAGCCGACTTCCTGTTGCGCAGCTACGGCTTCAGCGCCAATGAACTGTTCGCAGGCCCCGGCCACCTGGCGCTGGACATCGACCCCAAGCTGGCCTGGGCGCTGGAACACCGCGAGGTGTTCCCCCTGGACCTCAACCGCGCCGAACCGACCCTGATCGCGCGTATCCCGGGCATTGGCCTGCGTACCACCCAGCGCCTGGTGGACCTGCGCCGCGAACGCAAGATCCGTTTCGAAGACCTGGCACGCATGCGCTGCGTACTGGCCAAGGCCAAGCCGTTTTTCATCACCAGCGACTACCATCCGCAGCAGGCAGAGAGCACCAGCGTGCTGTTGCGCGAGCAACTGCGCGACCGCCCGCAACCGCAGCAAATGGGGTTGTGGGGATGATCAGCCTGGAATGCGACAACCTCTTCAGCACCTGGCGCGAACAGGCGCGCTGGTTGCTCAGCCATCAGGTCGACCCCAGCCAGGTGAGCTGGGGCGAGGCCGAGGTGGCGGACCTGTTTGCCACCGATGTGTCGATCCCGGAAGGGCTCGGGCCGTTCCAGACGCGGGTGCCCAAGGCGTTGCTGGAATTGCTGGAGTCGGCGGCGTGTTATCACGGCGAGCAGCGTTGGAGCCTGTTGTATGAAGTGCTGTGGCGCGTGAGTCATGGCGACCGTACGGCGATGTTGGCGGGGGACAAGTTGGGCAGCGAGTTGCAGCGGCGAATCAAGCAGGTACATCGTGAGGCGCACCACCTGCATGCATTTGTGCGTTTTGTTGCGCTACCGACTGAGGCGGGCCCTGAGCTGCCGGAGTATGTGGCCTGGCATGAGCCGGCCCACGATATTTTGCAGTCGGCGAGCGAGCATTTTGTCGGGCGCATGGGGCGCCATCGCTGGATGATCGCCACGCCGTTGGATGGGGTGTATTACGACGGTGAGCAGCTCCTTCATCAGCGCGAATGCCCCGAGGCGTGGCGGCAGCTGGCGCAGAATGTCGAGGACCCCCACAGCGAGATGTGGTTGACCTACTACAGCCATATCTTCAACCCGGCGCGGTTGAATCCCAAGGTGATGGAAGGGCACTTGCCGAGCCGGTTCTGGAAGAACCTGCCGGAGGGCAAGTTGATCCCGGGGTTGATCAGCGAGGCGCGGACGGGGAAGCAGAAGGATGGGCAGGCCAGGCTGATTGGCGCCAAACCGGGTAAAAGAATTGCGAACCCGATCAATGTGGGAGCTGGCTTGCCTGCGATGGCGGTGGGCCAGTTAAATCAGGTGTGACTGATATACCGCTATCGCAGGCAAGCCAGCTCCCACATTGGAGCTTCATTGTTTTGGAGATAGGGTTTCAGGCCAGCTCGGTCGCGGTGTTTTTGACGACCGCCAGCTCCGGGTGCGCCACCAACTTATCAATATGCAACTCGTCATTGTTCAACCAGGTCTCCGTCAGCACCCGGTAATGTTCCATGTCCCGGCAGCGCATGCGCAGGCTGTAGTCGAACGGCCCGCTGATCAGCTGGCATTCGAACACCTGGGGGCAGGCTTTGACGCAGGCTTCAAAGGCCTTTTGCGCCGAGCGCCCGCTTTGGTTGGACAAGGCCACCAGCACCAGCAACGACAACCCCGGCGAGACCATCTGCACATCGATGATCGCCCCGTACCCGCGAATCACCCCGCGTCGCTCCAGCTTGCGCACGCGCTCCAGGCAGGGCCTGGGGGTGAGGTGCACCAGCGACGAGAGCTTTTCGTAGGTGATACGCCCCTGGTGGCGCAGCACTTCGATGATGGCTTCATCGATGCGATCCAGCGCAGGGGAGGAATGGGGTCCGTTGGCCTTGGTATCCATGGGTTTCACTTCAGACGATTGGAAAGAAATTGCTGCAAGCGCTCGCTGTTGGGATGGTCGAGGATCTCGGCACCGCCTTGTTCCTCGACCCGGCCCTGATGCAAGAACAGCACTTGGCTGGACACCTGGCGGGCAAAGCCCATCTCGTGGGTGACCATCAGCATGGTACGACCTTCCTCGGCCAACGTCTGTATGACTTTGAGGACTTCTCCTACAAGTTCCGGGTCGAGGGCGGAGGTCGGTTCATCGAACAGGATGATCTCCGGCTCCATGGCCAGGGCGCGGGCAATGGCCACGCGCTGTTGTTGGCCACCGGACAGGAACGCCGGGTACTGATCGGCCACGCGGCCCGGCAGGCCGACCTTGTCCAGGTACATACGCGCGCGTTTTTCCGCCTCGGCGGCGCTCACGCCCAACACCCGGCGCGGGGCCATGGTGATGTTTTCCAGCACGGTCATGTGGCTCCACAGGTTGAAGTGCTGGAACACCATGGCCAGGCGGGTCCGCAGGTTTTGCAGTTGGGCCTGGTGCGGCGCGCGGGTGCCGGCGCGGCCGGGCTGCATTTCGATGCTGATGCCGTCGAGGGTGATGACCCCGGCGTCCGGTTGTTCGAGAAAGTTGATGCAGCGCAGCATCGTGCTTTTGCCCGAGCCGCTGGCGCCGATCAGGCTGATCACATCGCCGTTGCGCGCATTCACGGACACGCCCTTGAGCACTTCGTGGTCGCCGTAGCGTTTGTGGATGCCTTCGACTTGCAGCTTGACGGCGGCGGTGCTGGTTTTGGCAGCAGGTGTATCAATGGGGTATGCGGCCAGGGCCTGCGCGGACTGATTCATGGGTTAGCCTCGGGTAGGAACAAGAAAACGCATCCAGCGACGTTCGGCCAGTCGGAACAGGCCCACCAGTGCAAAGGACAGCAGCATGTACAGCAGGGCGGCGATGCCAAATGCCTGGAACGTGAGGAACGTCTCGGCATTCGCGTCGCGGGCCACCTTGAGGATGTCGGCGACGGTGGCGGTAAACGCCAGGGAGGTGGCGTGCAACATCAGGATCATTTCATTGCTGTAGGCCGGCAATGCGCGGCGCAGAGCGGCGGGCACCACGACGAACAGGTTCAGCCGCCAGCCGTGCAGGCCGTACGCGCGGGCCGCTTCGATTTCGCCGTGGGGGATATTGCGGATCGCCCCGGCGAAGATTTCCACGGTGTAGGCGCAGGTGTTCAGCACAAAGGCCAGCAGGGTGCAGTTCAGCGCATTGCGGAAAAACTGGTTGAGCAGGGCGTTGTCCTGCACCACCTCCAGGCTGTACAGCCCGGTGTAGCAAATCAGTAGCTGGATATACAGCGGCGTGCCGCGGAACAGGTAGGTGTAGACCTCCACCGGCCAGCGCAACCAGAAGTGCTCGGACACCCGCGCCAGCGCCAACGGGATCGACAGGCAAAACCCAAGCACTACCGAGATGATGAACAGCCACAACGTCATGGCCACGCCGGACAAACCCGCGCCATCGCTGAACAGGTAGGCCAGGCCGTATTGCTGGAACAGTTCGATCATCGCGCCATCCCCTTGATGCCGAGGTTGTAGCGCCGTTCGAGGCGCTTGAAGATGCGGTTGGAGAGGGTGGTGATCACCAGGTACACCAGGCCCGCGAGGATCAGGAAATACAGCGGCTCGTTGGTGGTCTTGCCGGCGTTCTGCGCGGCCTTGACCAGGTCCGACAGGCCGATGATCGACACCAGCGCGGTGGACTTGAGCAGCACCAGCCAGTTATTGCCCAGGCCCGGCAAGGCAAAACGCATCAGTTGCGGGAACAGCACCAGGTGGAAACGCTGCCAGCGGCTCAGGCCGTAGGCGGTGGCTGCCTCCAATTGGCCGGCAGGCACGCTGAGGATCGCGCCACGGAAGTTCTCGGTGAAATACGCGCCGTAGATAAAGCCCAGGGTCACTACGCCAGCGGTGAATGGGTCGATTTCAAAGTAGTCCCAGCCGGCCATTTCGCTGAGGTCATTGAGCCACAGTTGCAGGCTGTAGAAGATCAGCAGGATCAGCACCAGGTCCGGCACGCTGCGGATCAGCGTGGTGTACAGCGTGGCCGGCACCCGCAGCCATTTCGCGCGTGAGAGCTTGGCGCCGGCGGCGATCAGGCCCAGGACGAGGCTCAGGGCCAGGGCGAGGAACGACAGCTTGAGCGTCATCCACGCGCCTTGGGCGAGCATGGGGCCGTAGCCCTGCAAGTTTAGGAGGTCATTCATGGGAAGAATCTCATTGGAGCGCAGAGATTTATTGTGGGAGCTGGCTTGCCTGCGATAGCGGTGGGTCAGTCGGCACATCAGTGACTGTTAAATCGCTATCGCAGGCAAGCCAGCTCCCACATGAGGATGAGGCCGCTATTCGTTGTAGATGTCCTGATCGCCGAAGTATTTCTTCTGGATCTCGGCATACGTGCCATCCGCCTGCACAGCCGCGATGCCCTTGTTGATCAGCGCGCGCAGTTCCTGGTCGTTCTTGCGCAGGCCCATGGCGATGTCCAATGGCAAAGTTGGGTCCTTGAACGCCGGGCCAGTCTTGAAGTCGGCGCCTTCAGGCTTGGACAGGAAGTTGAGCTGGGCTTCGAGCTTGTCGGTCAGGGTCGCGTCGAGGCGGCCGTTTTGCAGGTCGGCGTAGTTCTGGTCCTGGGACTGGTACGCCTTGATCTGCGCGCCGAGCTTGGCCAGGTGTGCACGGGCGTAGGCTTCCTGCAGCGAGCCTTGCAGCACGCCGACTTGCTTGCCTTTCAACGATTCCGGGGTGTCGCCGAAGTCGGCGCTCTTGCGGGTGATTACCGACGTCGGGCTGAGGAACAGGCGGTCGGTGAAGTCGATGATTTTTTCGCGGGCCGGGGTCACGGCCATGGACGACATGATGGCGTCGAACTTGCGCGCGCGCAGGGCCGGGATCATGCCGTCGAATTCGTTGTGCACCCAGGTGCATTTGACGTCGAGCTTGGCGCAGATGGCGTTGCCCAGTTCAATGTCGAAACCTTGCAGGCTGCCGTCGGCGGCCACGGATTCGAAGGGCGGGTATTCGGGGAAGACGCCGAAGCGGATTTCTTTCCACTCCTGGGCGTGGGCGGCGGTGGCGCACAGTGGCAACAGCAACGCAGCGAAGAGTGATCGCAGTGGAGTCATGGTGTAGTCCCTATATTTTGTAATTGATGTCAGGGCAGTAAATGAGTTGAAACAAATCGTTCTTGTTGGCGCAGAGAATGCTTCAAGGTGGTGCGTTTTTTGTGTCGTTTACCCCTCGCACAAAGCGCGAATTGCGCTGTTAAATCGGGCAATGCAGCGGAATCGGCTGCAAGACCCGCTGAATCGGCTTTTCATCCCTGAAAACCCGGCCCGCCGCTGACGCAAAGCGGCAGGCCAGAGCGGTCTCAGGCGCGCTTTTTCTGCTGTGCGACGGGCTGGGCGAGGCGCGCAAACAGATCTTTCGGGTCGGCCAGGTCCGGCACCAGTTCCAGCGTGCTGCCCACGTCGAGGGCCTTGGCCACATCCAGCACGTAACGCAGGGCCGAGTAGTCTTCGATGGCAAAACCCACCGAGTCGAACAGCGTGATCTGGCGCGGGTTTTCGCGGCCGGGCTGCTGGCCGTTGATCACTTGCCACAACTCGGTCACCGGCGAATCTTCCGGCATGTGCTGGATTTCACCTTCGATACGGCTTTGCGGCTCGTACTCGACGATCACGCGGGCGCGCTCGACGATACGGCGGTCCAGCTCGGTCTTGCCGGGGCAGTCGCCGCCGACGGCGTTGAGGTGCATGCCCGGCTCGATCATCTCGTCGGTGAGGATGGTCGCGTAGGCCTTGTCGGCGGTGACGGTGGTGACGATGTCCGCGCCTTTTACCGCTTCGGCCACGCTGCTGGCCAGGATCACCTTGATCGCCGGGAACGCCTTGAGGTTGGCCGCCAGCTTGGCGGTGGCCTTGGCGTCGATGTCGAACAGGCGGATCTCATTGATGCCGAGCATGGCGTGGAAGGCCAGGGCCTGGAACTCACTCTGCGAGCCATTGCCGATCAGCGCCATGCTGCGGCTGTTATCGCGGGCCAGGTAGCGTGCCACCAGCGCCGAGGTGGCGGCGGTGCGGATCGCGGTGGTCAGGGTCATTTCGGCCAGCAGCACCGGTTTGCCGGTGTCGACGTCGCCCAGCGCACCAAAGGCCATCACGGTGAGCATGCCGGCCTGGGTGTTTTTCGGGTGGCCGTTGACGTACTTGAAGGCGTACAGCGCGGCGTCGGACACCGGCATCAGTTCGATCACACCGTCCGGCGAGTGGTTGGCCAGGCGCGCGCATTTCTCGAAGTCCTGCCAGCGCAGGTAGTCGGCGCGGATGTACTCGGCCATCTCGCTGATGCAGGTTTGCAGGCCTTTTTGCGAGACCAGGTAGCTGAGGTCGTTGACGTCGATGTAACGGGTCATGGCAAGACTCCTTATTGAAATGAGGGGCGGGTTGGCAGATGCACTTCTGCCAGCATGCAGCGGGCACTGCCGCCGCCGATGCGTTCGATGTTGTCGATGTTCACCACCACCGGCCGCGTGTGGCGCTCCACATGGGCGCGTTGTGCCGGTTGCAAGGCGCCCCAGGCGCTGGCCGACATCACCAGCAGCGGCTGGCCGTCGCGGTCGTGGACTTCGAGCATGTTGCCGGCGAAGGCTTCCAACTGATCGAAATCGAGGGCGAGGATGTCTTTGCCGGTGTCGCGCAAGGAGCGTTCCAGGGTCAGGCGCTCGCCCTCGTCGGGCAGGGCTTGCAGGCACACCACCGAGAGGTCGCGGCCAACGCTCATCATCACGTTGCTGTGGTAGATCGGCGCGTGATGGCGGTCCACGGCGTGGAACACGCAGAGCTGGTAGTCGAGGCGTTCGGCGAACTGGCGCAAGGCGTCGTGGTGGGTGCGCCCGGAGTGGCAGGCGTAGCTGATGCGGTGCTGGCGGTCGAGCACCATGCTGCCGGTGCCTTCGAGGAAGATGTTCTGTTGTTCCAGGTGGCTGAGGTCGATGGTGCTGTGGATCGCGAAGCGTTGCTCCAGCACTTGCAGCACGCCTTTGTTGCGCTCCAGGCGGCGGTTCTGGCCTTCCATCGGGTAGAGCACCAGGCTGCCGTCGGCGTGGCTGCTCCACCAGTTGTTGGGGAAGATCGAATCGGGAGTGTGAGGCGCCGGGGTGTCCTGCACCACCAGCACTTCCACGCCGTGCTGGCGCAGGGTGTCGACATAGCCGTCGAACTCTTCCAGCGCTTTCTGCTGTGCGCTGAGTGGGTCGAGGGGCTGGCGTTGGAAGCGGTTGTTGATGGCAGTGTCCGGGTTGAAGGCAAAGCGCGCCGGGCGAATCATCAAGACGGTGTTGGTGGTTTGCATGGGTGCACGAATCCATGAGGTTGAGCAGTGCGGCTATTTTGTGGCTTGTGCTGGGTGAATCCCGGCTGAAACAAGCGGGCGGCTCAGCCGGGAAAGCTGAAAAGGGCAGTGAGCCAGCCGAATCCGCTGCCGGCTTTGAAATGCGGTCAAACTGTGGGAGCTGGCTTGTCGGGTCGCCGCATCGCTGCGATAGCGGTGTTGACTGACAGACCGCTATCGCAGGCAAGCCAGCTCCCACATTAGTATGGGGGTGGTTTTTGATTTCTGTTCTCAGCAAGGAGCCCTGCATGCCTATCGCCGTTCGTCTCGCCCAACCCGCCGATGCCGAGGGCATCAGCCAGGTCATCCTGGCGGCCCTGCACAGCAGCAACGCGAAGGATTACCCAGCAGACGTGATCGCCCGGGTCGCGAGCAACTTCACCCCCGACGCGGTAATCGCCTTGCTCACGCGACGGGTTGTGCTTGTGGCGGTGCAGGACGACGTCATCGTCGCCACGGCCGCGCTGGAGGCCAACGTGGTGCGCTCGGTGTTCGTCAACCCGGCGCTGCAAGGGCAGGGCATTGGCCGGTTGCTGATGAGCGAGGTTGAACTGCGTGCCCGCCAGGCCGGCGTGACGGTGTTGAGCGTGCCGTCTTCACTGACGGCGGAGCCGTTCTATACCGCGCTGGGGTTTCACACGGTGCGCGACGTCTACCACGGTAATGAACGCACGCTAGTCATGGAAAAGACGCTGCTGTCCCGCCATCCCATCGGGCCGTACCGTGACCGTCAGCACCGGGCGCAAGTGGTGGGGTTGTGGCAACAGGCCTTTGGTTATGACACGGCGCATAACTCGCCGGCCCTGGCGATTGATAAAAAGCTGGCGGTCAACGACGGGCTGTTTTTTGTCGCGACGGATAAAAAGACGGTGATCGGGACGATTCTCGCGGGCTATGACGGCCATCGTGGCTGGTTGTATTCGGTGGCGGTGCATGCGGACTATCGGCGGCATGGCTTGGGTTCTTCGCTGGTGCGCCATGCGGAACAGGCGTTGACTGCGCTGGGTTGCATGAAGATCAACCTGCAGATCACCAGTGGCAATGATGCCGTGACGGGGTTTTACGAGGCGCTGGGGTATGGCGTGGAGCCACGGATCAGCATGGGCAAGAAGATTGTCGAGAACATCCCCACCCAATCTTAAGCACACCGAAAAACAAATGTGGGAGCTGGCTTGCCTGCGATGGCGGTGTATCAGTCACAGTAAATGTTGACTGACCCACCGCCATCGCAGGCAAGCCAGCTCCCACAGGGTTTTGTGGTGTTGCTGGCTTTTGGGCTTAGACCTTGACGATCCAACCCTCTGGCGCTTCAACATCACCGGTCTGCACGCCGGTCAGCTCTTTGTACAGCTGCTGGGTGATCGGACCCACTTCGGTTTCGCTGTGGAACACATGCAGCTTGCCGTTGTACTGGATGCCGCCAATCGGCGAGATCACCGCTGCGGTACCGCAGGCGCCGGCTTCCTTGAATTGGTCAAGCTTGTCGATGAACACTTCGCCTTCAACCACGTCCAGGCCCAGGCGGGACTTGGCCAGTTCGATCAGCGACAGGCGGGTGATGCCTGGCAGTACCGAAGGCGACTTCGGCGTGATGAACTGGTTGTTGTGGGTGATACCGAAGAAGTTGGCCGAACCGACTTCTTCGATTTTCGAGTGGGTCATCGGGTCCAGGTAGATCGCATCGGCAAAACCGGCTTTCTTCGCTTCCGAACCGGGCATCAGGCTGGCGGCGTAGTTGCCACCGACCTTGGCCGCACCGGTGCCTTGTGGCGCGGCGCGGTCGAAGGTGGAGATCTGGAAGTTGTGCGGCACCAGGCCGCCCTTGAAGTAGGCGCCAACCGGGATCGCGAACACCGAGAAGATGAACTCCGGTGCGGTGCGTACGCCGATGTTGTCACCGGTGCCGATCACGAACGGGCGCAGGTACAGCGCGCCGCCGCTGCCGTACGGCGGGATGAACCGCTCGTTGGCCTTGACCACTTGCTTGCAGGCGTCGATGAACACGTCGGTCGGTACATGGGGCATCAGCAGGCGCGCGCAGCTGCGTTGCATGCGGGCGGCGTTCTGGTCCGGGCGGAACAGGTTGATCGAACCGTCCTTGCAACGGTAGGCCTTGAGGCCTTCGAAGCACTGCTGGCCATAGTGCAGGGCGGTGGAGCCCTCGCTGATGTGCAGCACGTTGTCGTCGGTCAGGGTGCCGTCTTGCCACTCGCCGTTTTTCCAGACCTGGAGAAACCGTTTGTCGGTCTTGATGTAGTCAAAACCCAGCTTGTCCCAATTGATGCTTTCGTTACCCATGACACCCTCTATCTTTGGTCAAGTCGGTTTTTTTCTGAATGGGCGCAACAATACTTCATTCTTGGCTTGTGTGGGAGCCACTGGGTGGACACCTTCAGCCTGTGTATTGGCTGATCCACCGCTATCGCAGGCAAGCCAGCTCCCACATTTTGGAATGCATTCCCCTGTGGGAGCTGGCTTGCCTGCGATGGCCCCACCTTGGTCTTACAGGTGCAACGCGTGGCCCAAGGCTCTTAACGCCGCTTCCTGCACGGCCTCGCCCAGAGTCGGATGGGCATGGATCGTCCCCGCCACATCCTCCAGGCGCGCACCCATTTCCAGGCTCACACCAAAGGCAGTGGACAGCTCGGAAACCCCCACACCCACGGCCTGCCAGCCGACGATCAGGTGATTGTCGCGCCGCGCCACCACCCGCACGAAGCCGGTTTTCGACTCCAGCGTCATCGCCCGGCCATTGGCCGCAAACGGGAAACTCGACACGATGCAGTCCAGACCAGCGGCCTTGGCTTCATCCGGCGTCTTGCCCACCACCACCAGTTCCGGGTCGGTAAAGCACACCGCCGGGATCGCCGCCGGGTTGAATTCGCGGTGTTGACCGCTGATCAGTTCGGCAACCATTTCACCCTGGGCCATGGCCCGGTGCGCCAACATCGGCTCGCCGCTCAGGTCGCCGATGGCCCAGACGTTGCGCATGCTGGTCTGGCAGCGGTTGTCGATCTTGATCGCCGCGCCGTTCATGTCCAGGTTCAGGGCTTCAAGGTTCCAGCCCTGGGTGTTGGGCTTGCGGCCCACGGCTACCAGCACTTGGTCGGTGGCCAGTGACAAGGTGTCGCCATTCGGATCGCGTACTTGCAACTTGCCATCGGCAAAGCCGGTGACGCTGTGCTTGAGGTACAGCTTCACGCCCAGTTGCTTGAGGGATTCGTTCACCGGTTGCGTCAGCTCGGCGTCGTAGGCGGGCAGGATACGGTCCTGCGCCTCGACCACACTGACTTCGGCGCCGAGCTTGCGGTAGGCGATGCCCAGCTCCAGGCCGATATAACCGCCGCCCACCACGATCAGCCGTTTTGGCACGCGGGTCGGCGCCAGGGCTTCGGTGGACGAGATGATCGGCCCGCCAATCGGCAGCATCGGCAGGTTGACGCTTTTCGAACCGGTGGCCAGCAGCAGGTGTTCGCAGTGGATGCGCTGGTCGCCGACATCGACGGTCTTGCCGTCTACGACCTTGGCCCAACCGTGGATTACCTGCACCTTGTGCTTTTTCAGCAGCGCGGCGACGCCGGTGGTCAGGCGGTCAACAATGCCGTCTTTCCATTCCACGCTTTTGCGGATGTCCAGGGTTGGCACATCCACCTCGATGCCCAGTTGCGAGCCCTGGCTGTGGTGGATGGTTTGCTGGAACTGCTCGGCCACATGGATCAAGGCCTTGGACGGGATGCAGCCGATATTCAGGCAGGTGCCGCCCAGCGCCTGGCCTTCAACCAGCATGGTCGGGATGCCCAGTTGGCCGGCACGGATCGCCGCCACATAACCGCCAGGGCCGCCGCCGATGATCAGCAGCGTGGTATTCAAAGTCTGTGACATGCCTTACTCCAGGAACAGGCTGGCGGGTTGTTCGAGCAGGCCGCGAATGGCCTGGATGAATTGCGCCGCGTCCATGCCATCGACCACGCGGTGATCGAAGGAGCTGGAGAGGTTCATCATCTTGCGCACTACGATCTGGCCCTTGATCACCATCGGCCGTTCGACGATGCGGTTGACGCCGACGATGGCCACTTCCGGCAGGTTCAGCACCGGCGTGCTGACGATACCGCCCAAGGCGCCCAGGCTGGTCAGGGTAATGGTCGAGCCCGACAGCTCGTCGCGGCTGGCCTTGCCATTGCGTGCGGCCGTGGCCAAGCGCGCGATTTCCTCGGCATTGCCCCACAGGCTGCGGGCTTCGGCGTGACGCACCACCGGCACCATCAGGCCGACGTCGCTTTGGGTGGCGACGCCTACATGCACGGCGCCGAGGCGGGTGATGACCTGGGCTTCGTCGTCGTAACGGGCGTTGATCTGCGGGAAGTCCTTCAGCGCCACCACCATGGCACGCACGATGAACGGCAGCAGGGTCAGCTTGCCGCGTGTGGCGCCGTGTTTCTCGTTGAGGTGCACGCGCAGCTCGTCGAGGGCGGTCACGTCGATCTCTTCCACATAGCTGAAATGCGCGGCGCGGCGGGTGGCGTCCTGCATGCGCTGGGCGATTTTGCGGCGCATGCCGATCACCGGGATCTGTTCTTCGCTGTTGCGCTCGGCGTACGGGTTGACGGTGGATGAAGCCTTGGCCGTGCCTTGTTGCAGGTAGGCGTCGAGGTCTTCGTGGAGGATTCGGCCCGCCGGGCCTGTGCCCTGGACCAGACGCAGCTGAATCCCGGCATCCAGCGCATGCTTGCGCACGGCAGGGGAGGCCAGCGGGCGCTCGTCGGCTTCGCGGGCAACGGGTGCCGCTGCGGCTTTTACAACCACCGGTTTGCTTTCAACCACCGGTGCAGGCTTGGCTTCCACGACCGGTGCTGCCTTGGTCGCTTCCTTCACCACCGGCGCTTCCTTCGCGTTGCCGGCGCCTTCCACTTCGATGCTGATCAAAATACTACCCACGGCCATGACTTCACCCGGCGCGCCGCCGAGGGAAATCACCTTGCCGTGCACCGGCGAGGGAATGTCCACCATCGCCTTGTCGGTCATCACATCCGCCAGCACCTGGTCTTCAACCACCAGGTCGCCGACCTTGACATGCCAGACCGACAGTTCAACTTCTGCGATGCCTTCGCCAATGTCCGGCATCTTGATAACGTGCGTGCCCATTCAGACCTCCATGACCCGTTTCAACGCCGCGCCCACACGGGACGGCCCTGGGAAATACGCCCACTCTTGCGCGTGCGGGTAGGGGGTGTCCCAACCGGTGACGCGTTCGATCGGCGCTTCCAGGTGGTGGAAGCAATGCTCTTGCACCAGCGCCACCAGCTCGGCGCCAAAGCCGCAGGTGCGCGTGGCTTCGTGCACCACCACGCAACGGCCGGTCTTTTTCACTGACTTGACGATGGTTTCCAGGTCCAGCGGCCACAGGCTGCGCAGGTCGATGACTTCGGCGTCGATGCCGGTTTCTTCCGCGGCGACTTGCGACACATACACGGTGGTGCCGTAGGTCAGCACGGTGACGGCCGAGCCCGGACGCACGATGGCGGCCACGTCCAGCGGCACGGTGTAGTAACCGTCCGGCACTTGCGCTTGCGGGTGCTTCGACCACGGGGTTACCGGGCGGTCGTGGTGGCCGTCGAACGGGCCGTTGTACAGGCGCTTGGGCTCCAGGAAGATCACCGGGTCATCGTTTTCAATGGAGGCGATCAGCAAACCTTTGGCGTCATACGGGTTGGACGGCATCACCGTGCGCAGGCCGCAGACCTGGGTGAACACCGCTTCGATGCTCTGGCTGTGGGTCTGGCCGCCGTAAATGCCGCCGCCGCAAGGCATGCGCATGGTCAGTGGCGCGGTGAACTGGCCGGCCGAGCGATAACGCAGGCGCGCGGCTTCGGAGATGATCTGGTCGGTGGCGGGGTAGACGTAGTCGGCGAACTGGATCTCGGCCACCGGGCGCAGGCCATAGGCACCCATGCCCACGGCGACGCCGATAATGCCGCTTTCGGAAATCGGTGCGTCAAACACCCGCGAGCTGCCGTACTTGGTCTGCAAGCCTTCGGTGCAACGGAACACGCCGCCGAAATAACCGACGTCCTGGCCGAACACCACCACGTTGTCGTCACGTTCGAGCATCACATCCATGGCCGAGCGCAGGGCCTGGATCATGGTCATGGTGGTGGTGGTCATGGCGGTTTCCACTTCAATGCTGTTGTTGTGATCGTTCATGTCAGATCCCCAACTCTTGACGCTGGCGCTTCAAGTGCTCCGGCATCTCTTTGTAGACGTCTTCGAACATGGTCGCGGCGCTTGGAATCTGGCCGCCGGCAAGGGTGCCGTACTGTTCGGCTTCTTTTTGCGCCGCAATCACTTCGGCTTCAAGTTCGGCGCTGACCGCCGCGTGTTCCTCTTCGGACCACTGGCCAATCTTGATCAGGTGCTGCTTGAGACGGGTGATCGGGTCGCCGAGGGGGAAGTGGCTCCAGTCGTCGGCGGGGCGGTATTTCGAAGGGTCATCGGAGGTGGAGTGCGGGCCGGCGCGGTAGGTAACCCACTCGATCAGCGTTGGCCCCAGGTTGCGGCGCGCCCGTTCGGCGGCCCAGGCGGAGGCGGCGTACACGGCGATAAAGTCGTTGCCGTCCACGCGCAGGGAGGCGATGCCGCAACCCACGCCGCGTCCGGCGAAGGTCGTGGCTTCACCGCCAGCGATGGCCTGGAAGGTGGAGATGGCCCACTGATTGTTGACCACGTTGAGGATCACCGGTGCGCGGTACACGTGGGCGAAGGTCAGGGCGGTGTGGAAGTCCGATTCGGCGGTGGCGCCGTCGCCGATCCAGGCGGACGCGATCTTGGTGTCGCCCTTGATCGCCGAGGCCATGCCCCAGCCCACGCCCTGTACGAACTGGGTGGCAAGGTTGCCGGAAATGGTGAAGAAACCGGATTCCTTGACCGAATACATAATCGGCAGCTGGCGGCCCTTGAGCGGATCACGCTCGTTGGACAGCAACTGGCAGATCAGGTCCACCAGCGGCACTTCGCGGGCCATCAGGATGCTTTGCTGGCGGTAGGTGGGGAAGCACATGTCGTCGATGTTCAAGGCCAGGGCCTGGGCGCTGCCGATGGCTTCTTCGCCGAGGCTTTGCATGTAGAACGACATTTTTTTCTGACGCTGGGCGACCACCATGCGGTTGTCGAAGATGCGCGTCTTGAGCATCGCGCGCATGCCTTTGCGCAGGATCTCCACTGGCACGCCTTCGGCCCATGGGCCGAGGGCCTGGCCCTGGTCGTCGAGCACGCGGATCAGGCCCTTGGCCAGGTCGGCGGTGTCGGCGGGTTCTACATCGATGGCGGGTTTGCGCACCAGGCCGGCGTCGGTCAGGCGCAGGTAGGTAAAGTCGGTCTTGCAGCCTGGGCGTCCCGAGGGTTCAGGGACGTGCAGGCGCAGTGGTTCATACTGCTGGGTCATGGCTTTCTACGCTCTATCTTGTGAATTTCTTGTAGTGGGCGCGCTAGCTGACAGTCAGTCCCCGGGTAGGGGAAATCTTGTCCTACAACAATCATAGGCGGGGCGTAGAAGAATATTTATCTGTGTTTCGTTGCACTCACGACCATTTGCGGATAAAAAAACTGCATAAACATAATAAACAGGTGATTTTGTCTCATGCGCAAACTGGACCGTACCGATATCGGCATTCTCAACGCCTTGCAGGAGAACGCCCGCATCACCAACGCCGACCTGGCGCGTTCGGTGAACCTGTCGCCCACGCCGTGTTTCAACCGGGTGAAGGCGATGGAAGAGTTGGGCTTGATTCGCGAGCAAGTCACCCTGCTGGATGCGGATTTACTGGGGCTGCACGTCAACGTATTCATTCACGTCAGCCTGGAGAAGCAGAATGAGCTGGCGTTGCAGCAGTTCGAAAGCGCGATTTCCGACCGCCCGGAAGTGATGGAGTGCTACCTGATGGCCGGCGACCCGGACTACCTGATCCGGGTGCTGGTGCCGACGATCCAGTCGCTGGAGCGCTTCATGATGGACTTTTTGACCAAAGTGCCGGGGGTGGCGAATATTCGGTCGAGTTTTGCTTTGAAGCAGGTGCGCTATAAAACCGCGTTGCCGTTACCCGCCAACGGCATAAACCTGGGTGCCTGACCCAACACACCCTCCACTGTGAAATGCTGGCCCCTGTGGGAGCTGGCTTGCCTGCGATGGCTGTGGGTCAGCTTGCACATCAGTGACTGATAGACCGCTATCGCAGGCAAGCCAGCTCCCACAGGGTCGGCATTTCAAAGTTGGTTGAGGGGGATCTTCAGGTACACCACGCCGTTGTCTTCCGGCGGCGGCAGATTCCCTGCCCGTACATTCACCTGGATCGCCGGTAGCAACAATGTCGGCATTCCGAGCCCCGCATCCCGGGTGGTGCGCATCTCGACAAACGCCGCTTCGTCAATCCCGTCATGCACATGAATATTCCCCGCCCGCTGCTCGGCCACAGTCGTCAGGCATTTCGCCTCACGCCCCTCGGGCGGGTAGTCATGGCATACATACAACTCCGTCTCCGGCGGAAAATTCAGCAACTTGCGCATCGACGCATACAACTGTCGCGCATCCCCACCGGGAAAATCACAGCGCGCCGTGCCCACATCCGGCATGAACAGGGTGTCACCCACCAGGATCAGCCGGTCATCCACCAGATAGGCCATGTCCGCCGGCGTATGCCCCGGCACATGCAGGGCCTGGGCCTTGATGTTGCCGATGTAGAACACTTCATCCGGCGCAAACAGATGATCGAACTGCGAGCCATCCACACGAAATTCCGGCTCCAGGTTGAACAGGTTCTTGAACACGTCCTGCACGGTGCTGATGGACTGGCCAATCGCGATCTTGCCGCCCAGGGTCCGCCGCAGATACGGCGCGGCGGACAAGTGGTCGGCGTGGGCATGGGTTTCCAGCAGCCATTGCACCTGCAGGCGGTGTTCGCGCACGTAGGCGATCACCTGGTCGGCCTGGCGTGTGTCGGTGCGCCCGGAGGCCGGGTCGTAGTTGAGCACCGAATCGACGATGGCGCAGGGGCCATCATCGGCCTCGTGCAGCACATAGGTGTAGGTCGACGACGCCTCGTCCAGAAAGGCTTTGATCAACGCTGACATGACGGTGGTCCTTGGTATAGACGTGATTTCCACATAGGCTTGCGAGCTTAAGTGAAAAAAACGGTCCGAGGCAAAGGATCGCAATGCGGGATGTGACGCCACACGGCAGCATCCGGCCTAAGGTGGATTGAATGTTGTTGGCAAGTTGCTTGGGGTTATTGATGGGGTTGGTCATGGGCCTGACCGGCGCGGGCGGCGGCATCCTTGGGGTGCCCGCGCTGGTATTGGGGTTGGGCCTGAGCATGACCCAGGCCGCGCCGGTCTCGCTGCTGGCCGTCGGTGCGGCGGCCGCGGTGGGTGCGCTCGACGGCTTGCGCCACGGCCTGGTGCGTTACCGCGCCGCGCTGTTGATCGCCTTGTTGGGCGCGTTGTTTTCGCCGGTGGGGGTGTTCTTCGCCCACCAATTGCCAGAGACCGTGCTGATGGGCCTGTTCAGCGCGCTGATGGTGCTGGTGGCCTGGCGCATGTTGCAGCGCGAAAAACTCCAGGCCGGGCCGAGTGACCATGGCACCGCGTCCTGGGGCCAGAAGAACTGCATGCTCGACCAGCAGACCGGGCGCCTGACCTGGACCGCCAAATGCAGCGCCACCCTGGCCGCCCTCGGCGCGGTCACCGGCGCCGTGTCCGGCCTGCTCGGCGTGGGCGGCGGCTTCCTCATCGTGCCGGCGTTCAAGCAACTCACCGACGTGCAGATGCGCGGCATCGTCGCCACCTCGCTGATGGTGGTCAGTTTGCTCTCGTTGATCGGCGTGGCCGGTGCGTTCCACGCCGGGGTCACCATCGAACCGGTGGGTTGGGTGTTTGTCGGCGCAAGCATCGTCGGCATGCTCGCCGGCCGGCGCTTGAGTTCAGTGATCCCCGCCCGGTACTTGCAGGTCGGTTTTGCCAGCCTGTGTGTACTGGTGGCTGTCGGCATGTTGGCCAAGGCCGGTCTTACGCACTAAGTGCCGGGCCTGGCTTACACCGAACTTGGCGGGCACCCGCGGCCCGCCCAAAGCACCTCGAAACCACGGCCAAGGCAGCGTATGCCGTGGCCTGGCGCCTTTTGATAATCGCCTCCGACATCAAGTCCCCGTTGCGGAGCGCGCCATGCATAAGAATAAGAATGTCCCCCTGCGTCTGTTGCCTGCCTTTATCGTCGGCCTCGGCCTGAGCCCATTCGCCGACGCCGAAATCATGCTGTACGACAAGGACGAAACCACCTTTTCCACCGACGGCTACATCAACGCCTTCTACGTCAACAGCGACGTAGACCGCGCCGGCGAGCAATACGACCGCCGCCAATCCCGCGTAAAGATGGGCTTTTTGCCCAACTACCTGGGCTTCAACATGACCAAGCAGGTCGACGACCTCAAGCTCGGCGCCCGCGCCTCGTTCTGGGTGACCATCAACGACAGCGAAACCAACGGCACCGACACCGCCATCGACGTGCGCCAGTTCTACGGCACCGTGGCCAACAAGGAATGGGGCGAAGTGCTGATCGGCAAGGACTTCGGCCTGTTCGCCCGCTCCAACATCCTGCTCGACGAACTGCTCGCCGGCTACGGCCAGGTCAGCGACAGCCTCGGCCTGGTGGACGGCGGCGGGGTGTCGTTCGGCAATATCGGCAGCGGCTACCCGTACCCGTTCCCCACCTCGCAGATCACCTACCGCACCCCGGTGATGGACGGCCTGCGCGTGGCCGTCGGCATCATGGACCCGGTGGACACCAACGACAGCAGCCCCCTGGGCAAGGCTTACCAGAAGAACCCGCGCACCGAGAGCGAGATCACCTACCAGTTCGAGGTGGGCGGGGCGAAGATCTACAGCTGGCTCAACGGCAGCTACCAGACCTCGGACAACACCGATTCCAACGTCGCCAGCGTCACCTCCAAGGGCCTGGGCTATGGCGTGCAGGCGAAGATGGGCGGCCTGTCGCTGACCGGTTCGGGTTTCCAGGCCAAGGGCATCAACCCGTTTTTCACCAACAACGCCGGCGAAGCCACCCTGCGCAATGTCGACAGCAACGGCTACCTGGTGCAAGGCTCGTACAAACTCGGCAAGAACCGCCTGGCGCTGTCCTACGGCAAGACCAAGGACGACGGCAACGGCGTGGTCGGCAGCGGCGCGGATTATGAAACCCGTGGGATTGCGCTGTTCCATGACGTGAACGACAACCTGAAGCTGGTGGCGGAGTACAACCAGTTCCAGATCAAGGGGCATGACACCAACGCCCAGAATGAAGACACCGATACCTTCGCCGTAGGTGCCGTCCTCACTTGGTAAGACTTGGAATGCTTACCCCTGTGGGAGCTGGCTTGCCTGCGATAGCGGTCTACCTGACACACCGCTATCGCAGGCAAGCCAGCTCCCACAATTTGGTCTCCATCAGTCTTGAGAGCCTCCTCCCAACGCATCCCCCCACCCAGTACCCAAGTAGCATAGGGCCCACCCCCCGGCCTTCGTACACTGACGCCTTAGAGGGGGAACCAACGATGCACAACAGTGAAGGCGTAGTCAGTGCCATGTCCCAGGCCACCGATCCAGGGCAGGCCGCTGAAGAGTTGGCCCGCCAACTGCTGCATCCGTACCTGGGCTTTGTGCTGTTTTTCTGTTCCGCCGGCTACGACTTGCAGGCCCTCGGCCAGGCCTTGCAACAGTGCTTCGGCAACGTGCGCGTGGTCGGCTGCACCAGCGCCGGCGAGATCACGCCCCAAGGCTACGGACGCAATTGCATCACCGCGATGGGCTTCAACCACGCGCACTTTTCCATCGCCACCGAGCTGATCGACGAGGTCGAGCACTTCAGCCTGATCGGCGCCCAGGACATGGTCGAGCGCCTGGTCGGCGGCTGTCGCAGCAACACCCTGGCGCCGATCAAGGGCAACACCTTTGCCCTGACCCTGCTTGACGGCCTGTCCAGCCGTGAAGAAATGGTGCTCGCCGCCCTCAGCGCCGCCCTCGGCGATATCCCGCACTTTGGCGGCTCAGCCGGCGATGACAACTTCCTCACCCACACCCACGTGTACTTCAACGGTGTGTTCCACAGCGGCGCGGCGGTGGTGGTGCTGGTCAATACCTGGCTGGACTTCGAGGTGTTCACCACCCACCACATCCTGCCGCGCACGGAAAAACTGGTGGTGACCGGCGCCGACAGCCCGTCCCGCCGGGTCTTTGAACTCAACGCCGAACCCGCCGCCGAAGAGTACGCGCGGCACATCGGCGTGGCCGTGGCCGACCTTGACCATCGCACCTTCGCCGCCCACCCGCTGGCGGTGCGCATCCACGACCAGTACTACGTGCGCGCAATCCAGCAGGTGCATGACGATCTCAGCTTGAGTTTCTACTGCGCGGTGGAGAACGGCATTGTGCTGACCCTGATGCAACCGGGTCCGATCCTGCCGAACCTGCAAGACTTGTTCGACGGCCTGCAATCGCGCCTCGGCGACCTGTTGCTGACCATCGGCTGCGACTGCTTCCTGCGGCGCATGGAGCTAGAAGACAACGGCAACCTGGAACAGATCGGCAACTACCTGCAAGGCCAACGGGTGCTGGGCTTCAACACCTACGGAGAACAGTTCAATGGCATGCACATCAACCAGACCTTCACCGGGGTCGCCATTGCCCGTGGCCGACGCTGAACTGCGTGCCCAGGTTGCCCAGTTGCAACAGGCCAACCACAAGCTGGCACGGATCAATGCGGCGCTGATCGAGCGCATCGAGTCCGGCATGACCCAGGGCAACAACCCGTACACCACCTTCCAGCATTCGGTGGTGCTGGCCGAGCAAGTGCGCGAACGCACCGACGCGCTAAACCAGGCGATGGCCGAACTCAAGGCCAGCAACCACCTGTTGATCAACGCGCGCCTGCGCGCCGAAACCCTGCGCGGCGAACAGGCGGCCGCGCAAAAAGCTCAGGAAAGCGAACGCTGGATCCGCCTGATCACCGACAACGTGCCGGCGCTGATCGGCTACCTGAATGCCGAACTGGTCTACGAATTCACCAATAAAGTCTACGAAGAATGGTACTGCTGGCCGCGCGGCATGATGCTCGGCCAGAGCCTGCGCGAAGTGCACAGCGAGCAGCACTGCCAGCGCCTCGACGCCTACGTCGCCCGCGCCCTGGCCGGGGAGAGCGTGACCTTCGAATTCGCCGAAACCAATATCAACAACCAGGAGCGCTACATGCTGCGTTCCTATGTGCCGAACATGCTCGCCAGCGGCGAAGTGGTGGGCATCTTTGTGCTGATCCGCGACATCACCGAACGCCGCCGCACCGCCGAAGCCCTGCACCAGGCCTACCAGCACCTGGAGCAGCGCGTGGCCCAGCGCACCTCGGAACTGACCTCGCTCAACGATCAGCTGTTGCAGGAAATCGACGAACGCCGACGCATGGAAACCCGCTTGCGCGAAGCCAAGCAGGAGGCGGAAAAAGCCAACCTGTCGAAAACCAAATTCCTCGCCGCCGTCAGCCACGACCTGCTGCAACCGCTGAACGCCGCGCGTTTGTTCACCAGTGCCCTGTTGGAACGCCCCAACGAAACCCTGGTGCGCAACGTGAGCAATTCCCTCGACGACGTGGAAAACCTGCTGGGCACCCTGGTGGATATTTCCAAGCTCGACGCTGGCGTGATCAAGGCCGATATCGCCCCGTTCGCCCTCAGCGAACTGCTGGAAAACCTCGCCGCCGAATACACCGAACTCGCCCGCGCCGAAGGCCTGGAATTGCATTTCGTCGCCTGCTCGGCGCTGGTGCGCAGTGACATCCAGCTATTGGCGCGCATTCTGCGCAACCTGCTGAGCAACGCGTTGCGCTACACCTACAAGGGCCGCGTGGTACTGGGCTGCCGGCGCCAGCAGCAGCGCCTGCTGATCCAGGTATGGGACAGCGGCATGGGCATTGCCGAGGAGCGCCTGGAGGAGATTTTCCAGGAGTTCAAGCGCGGCGACGTGCAACGCCCGGACCAGGATCGCGGGCTGGGGTTGGGCCTGGCCATCGTCGAGAAAATCGCCGGGATTCTCGGTCATCGCATCAGCGTCAAATCCTGGCCGGGCAGGGGCTCGATGTTTTCCGTGGAAGTACCTCTGAGCGCTACCGCGCCGAAGTCCCTGCCGCTGCCATCCATGAGCGAGGCGCTGCTGGAGCGTTTGCAGGGCGCACGGGTGTGGGTGCTGGATAACGACGCGGCGATCTGCGCGGGCATGCGCACGTTGCTGGAAGGCTGGGGTTGCCGGGTCACGACGGCATTGTCGGAACAGGACCTGGCGCGGCAGGTGGACAACTATCATGCCGAGGCAGACCTGTTGATTGCCGACTACCACCTCGATGACGACCAGAACGGCGTCGACGCCGTGGCCCGCATCAACGCCCGACGCGGCAGTGCGATCCCGGCGTTGATGATTACCGCCAACTACAGCAATGAGTTGAAGGCGCAGATTCGCGAGTTGGGGCATACGTTAATGCACAAGCCGGTGCGGCCAATGAAACTCAAGACCGCCATGAGCCACCTGCTCGGAAAGTGAACCCCAAACCATCATCCAACAGAGACCCACTGTGGGAGCTGGCTTGCCTGCGATAGCGGTGGGTCAGCTTGCACATCTGTCACTGATACACCGCTATCGCAGGCAAGCCAGCTCCCACAGTTTGATCTCCATAGGGCCGGGAGGTCAGCGGCGCAGGTACGAGCCGAAGTCGATGTCGCCAGCACTCAGGATCGCCTGCACCCGGTTATGCACATTCAACTTGCGCAATATCGCCGACACATGGGCCTTCACCGTGGTCTCGGCAATCTCCAGCGTGTAGGCAATTTGCTTGTTCGACTCGCCCTTGGTCATCCGCTCCAGCACCAGCAACTGCTTGCGCGTCAGGGCCTGCAACAGTTCCGGGGCAAAGCCTGGTGCGTCGTTCATGCGCCGTTGGTTGGGGTTTTTCTGCGTGCGGATAATGTCGGGCGGCAGGTACACGTTGCCGTTGAGGATCTGCTGGATCGCTTCGGTCATTTGCAGGCGCGGCGACGACTTGGTGATAAAACCCACGGCACCGTAGGTGATGGCTTGCAGCACGATCTGCTTGTCCTGCTCGGCCGAGACGATCACCACCGGGATGGTCGGCGACTCGTTGCGCAGGTTGATCAGGCCATTGAGGCCGTGCATGCCGGGCATGTTCAAGTCCAGCAGGATCAGGTCGAGGTCGTCGTGTTCCTGGGTCAGGGCGAGGGCGCTGTCGAGGTCGGCGGTTTCCATCACGTCACTGCCGGGGAAACCGTCGCTGATCACGTTGTGGATCGCTTCGCGAAACAGCGGGTGATCGTCGGCGATCAGGATTTTGTACATGGCCGTTCACCTTCTTGTTGTGGTTTTTTATTGAAAGGGCTCGGGTGTCGCAGCCATCACTGGCAGTTTTGCCGCTTCCCATGCATCCAGGCCATCACGGTACCAATACACCGAGGTATAGCCCAGATTGGCGGCTCGTTTTACCGCGTTCCAACTCAACCAGCAATCGGAGCGGCAGTAGAAGACCAACGGGCGTGCGAGGTTGCCACCGGTGAACTTGTACAGGTGGCGCACGAAGTAGCCTTGCCATTCCGGCGTGAGGTCGCCGTCGCCGGTATTCGCCAGCCAGTGGCTGCCGGGCAGGTTGGCGTGGGGTTGGTCTTCGATGAAACGGCCTTGCAGCCATTGGCGGCGATACACGTCGATCAGCACCGGCGCGGGCGTCTGGTTGAGCAGGGTTTGCAGGGCCGGGGTGTCGACGATGGTCGCACCGGGCGCCTGGTCGGGCGTGGGGCTGCGGTACAGGCTGGTACGGTAGCCATCGGCGGAAAACAGTGGGGTGTCGGCCTGGGCGTTGGTCACGAGCAAGCAGAGCAACGCCAACAGGGGCAGTCGAGCGGGCAGCATGGCGGGTCAATCCTTATCGTTATGCCGCCATTACACGCCAGTCCCACTGCCTTGGGAATGCGACGATAGACAGGAAAACCAGTACCAAAGTAGTAGATCAGCCTTTTTTGCGCAGGGCCGCGTGCTGTGGATTGAAGGTCAGCACCGCCAACAGCGTGAACACCCCGGTCAGCCCCAGGCACACCAGCAGGGCCAGGCCGGCGAAGCGTTCGTACAGGGCAAAGCGCACCAGCTCCACCGCGTGGGTGAAGGGGTTGACCGCGCACAGCCAGTACAGCCACTCACTCGAATCGCGCATCTTCCACAGCGGGTAGAGCGCCGACGACAGGAAGAACAGCGGGAAGATCACGAAATTCATCACCCCGGCAAAGTTCTCCAGTTGGCGGATCGCATTCGACAGCAGCAAGCCCAGCGCGCTGAGCATCAACGCCACCAGCAACAGCGCCGGCAACGCGACCAGTAACCCCATGGCCGGCGGTTGCACGCCATACACCCAGGCAATCGCCAGGAACCCATACACCTGCAACAGCGAAATCAACGCGGTGGCCAGCAGCTTGCTGCACAGCAGGAACGTGCGCGGCAGCGGGCTGGTGAGCAGCACGCGCATGCTGCCCATCTCGCGGTCGTAGACTATCGACAACGAGCCTTGCATGCCGTTGAACAGCAGGATCATGCAGGCCAGCCCCGGGATGATGTAGACCTCGTAGGGGATGTAGGTGTCGTAGGGTTCGATCACCGAGATGCCCAGTGCTGCGCGAAAACCGGCAGCGAACACCAGCAGCCACAGCAGCGGCCGCACCAGGGCACTGAGAAACCGCGTGCGCTGCAACACAAAGCGCAGCCATTCGCGCAGGACGATGCCGCTGAAACACTGCCAGTAGGCGTTCATGTCGCCACCTCTGCACGGGTCAATCGCGCAAACAAACCGCCCAGGTCGCCGTCGTGTTCGTGCAGCAGTGTGTCGAGTTGCCCACTGGCTACCAAACGGCCTTGGTGCAGGATCATCAAGGCATCGTCGGCCTGCACTTCATCAAGCAGGTGAGTGGTCCACAGCACGCTGAGGCCCTGTTCCCGACACAGCGTGCGCACGTGTTGGTTCAGCGCCAGGCGACTGGCCGGGTCGAGGCCGACGCTGGCTTCATCAAGCAACAGCAGGCGCGGTTGATGCAGCAGGGCGCGGGCGATTTCCACGCGGCGACGGTGGCCGCCATTGAGTTCGCGGACCTTTTCCCGGCGCCGCTCGCCCAGCGTCTGGCGCTCCAGTTCGGCCTCGACCCGCAGCCCGGTTTCACGGCGTGACAGCCCATGCAGCGCGGCGTGATAACGCAGGTTCTGCTCGACGCTGAGGTCCAGGTCCAGGGTGCTTTGCTGGAACACCACGCCGAGTTGGCGCAGTGCTGCGCGGGGCGCCTCGCGCAAGGAGTGGCCGCCGACGTGGATGTCGCCGCCCTGCAAGTCATACAACCGCGTGAGCAACGCAATCAACGTCGATTTGCCCGCGCCATTGGGCCCCAGCAACGCGGCAAACCGTCCGGGCGCCAGGCTGAAACTCACGTCACGCAGGGCCTGCCGTGCGCCATAGGCAAAGCTGATGGCGCGGGCGTCCAGCGCGTTCAAGGCGTGACCACCACGCCCCACGGGTAACGCCCGACCTTGACCGACTTGAGCACCTTGCGGCTGTCCACGTCGATCACCGACACGTCGCCGCTCACGCCATTGGTGGCCAGCAACTGTTTCTCATCCGGGGTGAACGCCAGCTGCCACACGCGGCGACCCACCAGCAGGTAGTCGAGGATCTCGTAGGTCTTGGCGTCGATCACCGCCACATGGTTGGCCGGGCCGAGGGCGACAAAGCCGTACTTGCCATCGGCGCTCAGCTTGATGCCCACCGGCTGCACCTTGTCCGGGTGCACGCCCTTGATCTTGAAGGTCAGGGTCTTGAGGATCGCGCGGCTGGCGACATCGAGGATGGTCACGGTGCCGCCGATTTCCGCCGAGGCCCACAGTTGCGAGCCGTCGTGGTTGAACTCGACAAAACGCGGGCGCTGGTCCACCAGGGTGCTGTCGGCCAGGGTCTGGGTGCTGGTGTCGATCCAGTGCAGCATGTTCGTGGTTTCGCTGGTGTTCACCGCCCACTTGCCGTCCGGGCTTACGGCCATGCCTTCGGGTTCCACGCCGACGTTGACCTGGGCGAGCACCTTGGAGGTTTCGGTGTCGATCACCGTGACCAGCGCATCGTCTTCGTTGGAGACGTACAGCCAGCGGTTATTGGGGTGCAGGGCAAATTGCTCGGGGTCTTTGCCGGAGGGCAGTTCCTTGATGATCTTGCGCGTGGCCACGTCCATCACCTGCACGCGGTCCGAGTCGCTGGCGCAGATGTACAACAGCTTGTTGTCATGGGACAGCAGCAGGCCGCGCGGGCGCTGGCCCACCTTGATCGTGTCGGTGACTTGCAGGGTCTGCATGTCGATCAGGCTCAGGCTGTTGTCTTTCTCGTTGGAGACCCAGGCCGTGGCGGCCACGGCGTGTCCGGCGGCAAGCAGCAGGGCGCAGGAGAGCAGGGTGCGGCGCATGGCGTATTCCTTATTGTTGTGGTGAGCGATCAGGGAAAGCGGCAGGTCACCTCGGGTTTGTCGTAGCCCAGGCTGTCCATTTCGTTGAAGGGGTGCAGGAAACCGTCCTGGGGCGAAGTGCTGACCAGCGCGCGCGGTTGCACGATGGGGATCGGCTGGCGCAGCTGGCCATTCCACGGGCGGTAGCTGAGCTTGCGGCCCTTGAAACCATCCAGCGGCAGTTGCTCGCTGATTTGCAGCTGGCGGATGCTCATCGGGTCAACCTGGCGCAGCTTGCTCACCGCGCTGGCCACGCTGCGCACGGCCATCCAGGCGGCGAAGTCGCGGTCGTTCATCCAGCGCCCGGCGAGGGCTTCGAAGCGTTTTTGCAGTTGGGCGGCGCCGTAGGTTTCCACGGTCTTGTGCCAGCCAGTGGGCGTCAGGCCCTGGGTGCCGGCGACGGGGCGTGGGTACCAGGTCTGGTAGGGCACGTACTCGCCAAAGTCGCCGCGCTCGTCGGCCACCAGCACCACGTCGTATTCGGCGGTCTGGGTGAAGAGGGGCATATCGGCCTGGGCGCTGCGGCGTTGGTCATTGTCGAATTGCCATTCCTTCTCCGCCACCAGCTGCACGCCGAAGCGCTTGGCGGCGCGGCGCAGGGCGGCGGCGTAGGCTTGATCGTCCTCGGTGGGGCCGATGATCAGCAGCGCCTTCTGCCATTTGCGCACTACCAAAAACTGCGCCAGCGCGTCGGCGAGCATGGCGCGGCTGGGCAGGGTGTGCAGCACGTTGCCCAGGCAGGCGGTGCTGCGCAGGCTGTCGTCGGGGCTGCCGGCGTTGAACAGCAGGCTGTCCGGCAGGGCGGCGCTGAGTTGGCGCAGGCTGGCGGCGGGGGCGTTGACCACGAACAGGCGCAGGCCCTGCTCGTGTTGGTGTTGCGCGGCGGCGAGCAGCGCCTCGGGGCTGTCCACCGTGGCGTCGGTCAAGCTGTAGCGCTGGTTGAGAAAGGCGCCGGTGCTGTTGCTGTCGATGATCGCCAGTGCAGCGCCGCGCAAGCCGGCATCGGCCGGTTCGGGAATTACGTTGGACAGCAGCGGCCCCGGGTCCGGTCGATAGCCCAGGTAGCCAATCTGCACCTGCAACGGCGCCTCGGCGGCCCGGCCGGCGGTGGCCCAGGTGAGCGCCAGCAGGCAGATCACGGCGAAAGGGGCGAGCTGGCGCATAAGGCACTCCATGACAGGTAGCGCCAGCATATAAAGCCCCGTTACCCCTGCAAATATGCAGAAAGTAGCGCTGGGGCAGTACCAAGGTAGTAGCTCGCCGCGCGCGGTGGAGTCTTAGCATGGGGCTCCAGTGTGCGCTGCGGGGGTTGAACGATCATGCGAATTTTCAAGGCGTTGCTCCTGCCGTTCCTGCTGATCGTCAGCCTGATCGGCGTCGATCGCCCCCACGCCCCCCGTTCGGCCACGCCTGTGCCGACGGCGCTGGCGCGCTAGGCATGTCGGCGCTCTGGCGGATCAACCTGTGGGTGTGCGGCTTCTTCGCCCTGGTCACCTGCGCCTGCACCGCGCTGCTGATGCATCAGGCCTTGGCGGATGTGGAGCGCGAACTGCAATCGGCTGAAGCCGTGGTGCATTACCTGAGCGAAACCGCCGCGCGCGACCCCGCCAGCCTGCAACCGCGACTTACCGCCAGCCTACGCCATGTGCGCGTGCACTGGCTGGGCCCCGACGAAACCCTGCCCGCGCCGGAGCAAGACGGGTTGGACGCCTGGCTCGGCCGCCTGCTGTTCGCCCAGGCGCGCCACAGCGCCCAGGTGCTGGATTTGGCCGATGGCCGGCGCGTGGCCATCGCCGTCGACCCGCGTGATGAAATCGACGAAGTCTGGGACTCCTTGCAGCAACTGCTGGGCCTGTGTGCGCTGGCATTGGCCCTGAGCCTGCTGACCATCCGCTGGGCCGTGCGCCGTGGCATGCGCGTGCTGGATGAACTGCTGCTGGCCCTGCAACACGTGTGCAGTGGCCGTCTCAATGTGCGCCTGCGCAGCACCGGAGTGCCCGAAGCGCAACAACTGGCGCAGCACTTCAACCGCATGACCGACGCCCTCGAACAGGCGCGCACCGACAACACGCGCCTCACCCAAACCCTGCTGGCGGTGCAGGAACAGGAGCGCACGCGCCTGGCCCAGACCCTGCACGATGACCTCGGCCAGTACCTGGCGGGGATTCGCGCCCAAGTGTGCCTGTTGCCGCTGATCGCCCATCAGCCAGAAACGCTGGCGCGCACCGTTCACCTGCTGGAAGAACACTGCGAACACTTGCAGCAGGGCTTTCGCGAACTGGTCCACGACCTCTATCCGGTGGCCCTGCAACACCTGCCGATGGCTGAGGCGTTCGCCATGCTGGTCACGCAATGGCGCGCCAGCCATGGCATCGAGTGCCAGTTGCAAGTCAGTGACGCGCTGCCGCCGTTGTCCCCGGCCAACAAGACCCACCTCTACCGTTTGCTCCAGGAAGCCTTGACCAACATCGTGCGCCACGCCGACGCCAGCCAGGTGCGCGTGCGCCTGCAACATCGCGGCACGCGCCTGCGCCTGTGGGTGCGCGACAACGGCCAGGGCGCGCAGCAACCCCAGCGCCCCGGCGTTGGCCTGCACTCGATGTACGAACGCGCCCGTTGCCTGGGCGGTGAATTGAAGATCGTCAGCCACCCCGGCAAAGGCTGGGCGCTGGCGCTGGACATGCCTGCGGAGGCGCTATGAATATTCTGTTGGTGGATGACCACGCCGTGGTCCGCCAGGGCTACGCCAGCCTGCTACGCGCGTTGCTGCCGGCGATTGAAGTGCGCGAGGCGGCCAGTGGCGAAGAAGCCCTGGCACGGGTGCACGAGGCGGTGCCGAACCTGGTGATCATGGACTTCGGCCTGCCCGGCATCAGCGGCCTGGAAACCACCCGGCGCTTGCGCCAGCGCTTGCCGCAACTGCGTGTGCTGTTTTTCAGCATGCACGATGAACTGCCCTTGGTGCGTCAGGCGCTGGACGCCGGCGCGGCGGGTTACCTGACCAAAAGCTCGGCGCCCCAAGTGCTGATCGAAGCGGTGCGGCGCATCCTCGACGGCCACGCCTACATCGAACAGCCCCTGGCGACCCAACTGGCCTGCCAACCCGCCGATCCGCGTTTGCACAGCATGACCCCGCGTGAAATGGAGATCTTCCTGATGCTCGCCAAAGGCACCCCGGCAAGGCAGATTGCCGAGCAGTTGAGTATCAGCAGCAAGACCGTGTCGAATCACTTGACCCTGCTCAAGAGCAAG
Source organism: Pseudomonas acericola (SeqCode) (assembly GCF_053456465.1). Classification (NCBI taxonomy): domain Bacteria; kingdom Pseudomonadati; phylum Pseudomonadota; class Gammaproteobacteria; order Pseudomonadales; family Pseudomonadaceae; genus Pseudomonas; species Pseudomonas acericola (SeqCode). The sequence goes on from NZ_JBRFJB010000001.1 coordinate 1,154,690, forward strand.
TTGCAGGTGAGTTCCCATGCGGAGTTGGTGCATGTGGGGATTGATATGGGGGTAGTGAGAGTCGCCGGCTAATTTTGCCTGATGTACACCGAACCCTGTGGGAGCTGGCTTGCCTGCGATGGCATCACTGCGGTCTGACTGACAGACCGAGTTGCCTGCATCGCAGGCAAGCCAGCTCCCACAGTGGACCGGGTTCACAGATTAAAATGGGCTGCTCTAGCGGTCCCAGGTGGTCGGGCAGTCCTTGCAGCCTTCCATATTGGCGTCCTGGAAATTCGCGTAGTGCTGGCGGCTGCCACTCAAGGTGGCCTTCTCCAGGTTACTTTCGCCAAACTTGGCTTCTTGCAGATTCGCATCGCTGAGGTCCGCCCCTTGCAGGTCGGCCTTGCTCAACCAGGTCATTTCCAGGTCCGCCGCGCGCAGGTTGGCCTTGTGCATCTTCGCCCCCGACAGTCGTGCGAATTGCAGGTAGGCGCCGCTGAGGTTGGCGTTTTCAAATTGCGCGCCCTGGGCAAACATTCCCCAGCCTTGTACGGCCATCAGCGTGGCGCCGGTAAAGTCGGCCAGGCGCAGGTTGGCTTGTTGCAGGCTGGCGCGGGTGAGGTTGGCGCCTTGCAGTTGGGCTTTCTCCAGGTTGGCCAGGTCGAGGTTGGCGTGGCGCAGGTCTGCATCGCGCAGGTCGGCGCCGGCCAGGTTCATGCCGCTGAGATTCTGGTTGCGCAGGTTGGCGCCTTTGAGGTTGGCGCCGGGGCATTGGCTGTGTTCGGTGAGGGTGCAGCCGTTGATGATCAGGGGGGCGTCGTCGCCGTCGTCCGCGTGGGCGTGGGCCAAGGGCAGGGACAGCAGCACGAGTAACGGTAGATATCTCATCGCAATACCTCTGTGGCGAGGGAGCTTGCTCCCGCTCGACTGCGCAGCAGTCGCAAAGCCTGACTGCACAGTGTTGCTGGAGGAAAAGCGGGGCCGCTTCGCAGCCCAGCGGGAGCAAGCTCCCTCGCCACAAAAGCGGGCCCCGCATTAGCTAAAGGTTATTTTTGCGCGGTCTTCTGATCCCAGCTCGGGATCTTGAACACCCAGAATGAGCCACCCTGTGCCACCGGCTTGGTCAGCTCAGCCATGTCGCCACCCCACAGCGGTACCGCGCCGCCGTAGCCGACGGTGACGCCGATGTACTGCTCGCCATCCTGTTCCCAGGTGATCGGCGGGGAGACGATGCCGCTGCCGGTCTGGAACTTCCACAGCTCCTTGCCGGTTTTTGCATCGAACGCCTTGAAGAAGCCATCGCCGGTGCCGGTGAACACCAGGTTGCCCTTGGTCGCCAGTACGCCGGCCCACAATGGGAGGTGTTCCTTGTGTTCCCACACCACCTTGCCGGTGGTCGGGTTCATCGCGCGCAGGGTGCCGACGTGGTCGTCGTACATGCGCTTGATGCGGAAGCCCATGCCCAGGTACGCCGAGCCTTTCTTGTAGTTGACCTCTTCGGTCCAGTATTCCTCTTTCCATTGGTTGCCGGGGATGTAGAACAGGCCCGTGTCCTGGCTGTAGGCCATGGGGTTCCAGTTCTTGCCACCGAGGAACGGCGGCGACACTTCCACCGGCTTGCCCTTGGTTTCACCCGGCAGCGGTTTGGCCGGACGCTGGCCTTCGTTTTCCACGGGACGGCCGGTCTTCAGGTCGATGTGGCTGGCCCAGGTGATGTTGTCGACGAACGGGAAGGCGTTTTGCAGCTTGCCGTTGTTGCGGTCCACCACATAGAAGAAGCCGTTGCGGTCGGCGTGACCGGTGGCCTTGGTGACCTTGCCGTCCTTGTCCTTGTAGTCGAACAGCACCAGTTCGTTGTTGCCGGAGAAGTCCCAGGCATCGTTGGGCGTGTGCTGGTAGAACCACTTCACTTCGCCGGTGCTTGGGTCGACGCCGACCTGGCCCGAGGTGTAGAGGCTGTCGAAGTCGTGGGGGTTGCCGTCCTTGGAGGTGCGCGCCCAGGTGTTCCACGGGCCGGGGTTGCCGGCGCCGACGATGATGGTGTTGGTCTCGGCATCGAAGCTCGCGCTCTGCCAAGGGGCGCCGCCGCCGTGGCTCCAGGCCTCGACCTTGCCGGTTTCGGTGGTCGGATCATCTGGCCACGACGGCGCCTTGACGTCGCCAGTGGTGGTGCTGTCCTTGCCATTGAGGCGGCCCATGTGGCCTTCGACGAAGGGGCGCATCCACACTTCTTCGCCGGTGTCCGGGTCGCGGGCATACAGCTGGCCGACCACGCCGAATTCATCGCCGGAGCTGCCGTGGATCAGCAGCACTTTGCCGGTGACCTTGTCTTTGATCAGCACCGGTGCGCCGGTCATGGTGTAGCCGGCGGCGTGGTCGCCGAATTTTTTGTTCCACACCACTTTGCCGGTGTTTTTGTCGAGGGCGATCAGGCGCGCATCGAGGGTGCCGAAGTAGATCTTGTCGCCGAAGATCGCCGCGCCACGGTTGACCACGTCACAGCACGGGCGAATGTTGTCGGGCAGGCGATGGTTGTAGGTCCACAGGCGTTTGCCGGTCTTCGCGTCGAGGGCGAACACGCGCGAATAGGAGCCGGTGACGTAGACCACGCCGTCGCTGACGATGGCCTGGGATTCCTGGCCGCGTTGTTTCTCATCGCCAAAGGAATACGACCAGGCGGGCGTGAGCTTGAACACGTTCTTGTCATTGACCTGGGCCAGCGGGCTCCAGCGCTGGGCGTTGGTGCCCATGCCGTATTGCAGCACGTCCTTGGTGGTCAGGTGGTCGTTGGCGATGTCTTCCCAGGTGACGTTGCGCGTCGTCTTGGCAGGTTCGGCGGCGGCAAAACTTGCCGCACTGAAGGACAGGCTGCCCACCAGCAAAAAGGCTTGCACGGCAAGGCTCAAAGGTGAACGGGCGGGTAGCGATCTTATTGTCATGGTTGCAGTTCCCAGTGGAGGTTTTGGCCTGCACAGGGTGGTGCGCCGGGGCGGTGGCTGGATACGGAAAAATTCCCGCTGTTGCCGGGAAGACTTCCCGAACCGCCGCTGATTTGGGTGTGCCCCACAAGCCCTACTACCAAGGGATTAGAGCGCGGCCACCAAAGCAGCATACGGTGCAGGACGGCGGGTTCCTAAGATGGTTGCCATAGCCTCTGCAATGGGGTTTGCGTGCAATCTGAGAGGACAAAAATAATGACAACAAAACGCAACGCCTTGCTCGTGGCCGGCCTGCTGGTGGGTGTAATCAACGTGGGCGCCGTGTGGGCCCATGGCAACGTGGTGCCGCAGGCGGTGGAAACCAAAGGCCTGACGCCAATCAAGGACGCCGGCGTGCCGCTCGACGGCGATGGCTGGGCGGCCAACAACCCGTATCGCAAGTCCCCGGAGCACGACAAGGCGGTCGAAATCGGCTCCTCCGCCTACAACCAGAACTGCGCGGCATGCCACGGGCTGGAAGCCAAGTCCGGCGGTATCGCGCCGGACTTGCGCATGCTTGACGAAGGCGACGCCGGGGATGAGTGGTTTGTCGAACGGGTGCGCCACGGCGCCGTGCGTGACGGCCGCGTGTACATGCCGAAAATGGCCGACTACCTGAGCCAGGAAGCCTTGTGGGCGGTGCGTACTTACCTGGATTCCGTGCGCGTCGAGGAGTAAGCCATGCGCCTGATCAGCCTGGTGTTGAGCCTGGCCTTGCTGTGCTGCCAGGCGGCACAGGCGCAGGTGCGCAGCTATGACCAGATGATCGCCGCCGGCGAGTTGAAGGTGGCGGTGTACAAGGATTTCGCGCCCTACAGCTTCGATGACGGCGGCACCCCGCGCGGCGTCGACGTGGAACTCGCCCAGGCCCTGGCCAAGGCCTTGGGCGTGCAGCTGAGCCTGATCTGGGCGCCGGCCGGCGAGAAACTCGACGACGACCTGCGCGACTACATCTGGCGCGGCAGCCAGTTGCATAACCAGCAACTGGCCGACCTGATGATGCGCGCGCCCTACGACCATGAGTACACGCAAAAGCGCAACGACCAGGGCGAGCTGGAAAACGGCCATGTGGTGATGTTCGGGCCGTACCAGAACGAACAATGGCAGGTGGCCTATGACCGCCGCCGCCTGGACAGCGTGGCCAGTGTGGCAGTGTTCCAGGAACACCCCATTGGCGTGGAAGTGGACAGCGTGCCCTCGTTTTATCTCACCTCGGTGTTCAACGGCATGCTGGCAGGCAAGACCCGCCACTATGCCAACGTGCCCCAGGCCTTTGCGGCGATGAAAGCCGGGGAGGTCGATGCGGTGATGGCGATGCGTGGCGAGATCGACTGGCAGGTACACCAGGCCAACGATCCGCAACTGGCCCTGGCGGAAAACGCTTACCCAAACATGGGCCGACAACGTTGGGAGATCGGCATGGCGGTGCATGAAAGCAACCGGCAACTGGCGTATGCCGTGGAAGAGGCGCTGGAAGGCCTGATCCGCGACGGCAGCCTGCAAGCCATCTACAGCCATTACGGCCTGCGCTACGAAGTGCCCGAGATGTACCAATGAACCGGCGCCTGATCTGCCTGCTGGCGTGCCTGTTGCCATGGGCGGCGCAAGCCACCGAGGTGGACCCGGTGCCGTCGGTGATGTGGGCGTTCTATCACAAGCAATTTCTCGACAACGCGCCGTTTGTGTTCGACGAGCGGGTCAAGCTGCTGGCGCCGCCGTTCGCCGAGGATGCGCGCCAGGTGCCGCTGGAGATTGATGCACGGGCGTTCAAGGGGAGGGTGGTGCGCATCTTCGCCTGGGCCGAACTGAACCCGTTGCCGAAGATCGTCGACTTCCAGCCCAAGGCCGGGGTGTTGCCCTGGCTGGCGCTGCGCATTCGCATCGAGCAGGCCACGCCGTTGCGTGCCGCCGTGCTCACCGATGACGGCGTGTGGCATGTCGGCTCGACGTTGATCGACGCCGCCGGCGGTGGCTGCACCGCGCCAAGCGTGGTGCGCACCCAGCCGGGTTGGGAAGAGCATATCGGCGAGGTGCTCGGCGGGCGCTATCCCCGTGGCGAGTACAGCCGTGTGCGCGTGCAGGTGGCGCACCCGATGGACAACGGCATGGTCAGCGGCATCCCCGAGTTCTACCTCAACCACGCGCAATTGCTCGGCGACAAAGGCCAGGTCATGGCCGAGCTGGAGCTGTTCCCGGCGGTCAGCGAGAACCCCAACCTGGCCTTCGACATCGAAGGCGCCGGGCAGACGCGCCTGGTCTTGCGTGACAACAGCGGCAACGAGTTCGACGCGGCCATCCCCTGACCAGAAGGAGCGCGGCATGCGCTGGATACTGTTGTTCTGCCTGGCCCTGAGCCTGCCTGCCATGGCCGACATGGACTACGCACTCAAGCCCCGGCAGATCGCCGAAGGCACCTGGCTGCTGGAAGGCAGCACCGACAATTTCGCCAAGGCCAATGGCGGCAATATCGTCAATGTGGCGTTTATCGTCACCGACGCGGGCGTGGTGGTGATCGACACCGGGCCGTCCAGACGTTACGGCGAAGCCCTGCGCCAGGCCATCGCCAGCGTTACCAGCAAGCCGGTGATCCAGGTGTTGCTCACCCATCATCACCCCGACCATGCCTTGGGTAATCAAGCATTCAAGGACGTGCCCATCGGCGCCCTGGCCGACACCACGAAGCTGCTGCACGAGCAGGGCGACAGCATGGCGGAAAACCTCTACCGCATGGTCGGCGACTGGATGCGCGGCACCGAAGTGGTGTTGCCCACCGAGGTGCTCGAACCCGGCGTGCGCAGCTTCGGCAACCACGATTTGCGCCTGCTGGCGCTGACCGGCCACACCGGCGCTGACCTGGCGATTCTCGACCAGAGCACCGGCGTGCTGTTCGCCGGCGACCTGGTGTTTTACCAGCGCGCCCTGACCACGCCCAATAGCCCCGGCCTCGCCGCGTGGCTGGCCGACATCACCACCCTGCAAGGGTTGCCCTGGACCCTGGTGGTGCCCGGTCACGGCCCGATTGCCACGGATGCGCAGCCCTTCGAACAGATGCGCGACTACCTGACGTGGCTCGATCAACTGCTGCGCGACGGCGCCGCCAACGGCAGCGACATGACCGAGATGATCCGCAGCCCCATCCCCGAGCGCTTTGCCGCGATCAGCCTGAGCCGCTACGAACTGATCCGCAGCGTCAGCCACTTGTACCCGCGCTACGAGCGCGAGCAGATGCACCCGCTACTAAGGAACTAGCAAACTCGATACTGCGGTCAATTGTGACAACTGCCCCTGCGCCCAAGAATCTGCACCAGACCGGGAAAATTTCCCGGGTATAACAAAAAACCGCAGAGGTAGCCGTCATGACCCAACCCGCACGTCGCCAACCCTTCGCCTTGAGTGTGTTGCTCGGTGCCATCCTGTTATCCGGCCAGGCCCTGGCCGCTGTCACCGACCAAGACATTCTCCAGGACCCGAAAAACCCCGAGCAGATCGTCACCAACGGCCTCGGCGTGCAGGGCCAGCGCTACAGCCCGCTGGACACGCTGAACGTCGACAACGTCAAGGAACTGCGCCCGGTCTGGGCGTTTTCCTTTGGCGGCGAGAAACAGCGCGGCCAGCAGGCGCAGCCGATGGTCAAGGACGGGGTGATGTACCTCACCGGTTCCTATTCGCGGGTGTTTGCGGTGGATGCGCGCACCGGCAAGAAGCTCTGGCAATACGACGCGCGCCTGCCCGATGACATCCGCCCGTGCTGCGACGTGATCAACCGGGGCGTGGCGCTGTACGGCGACCTGGTGTTCTTCGGCACACTCGACGCCAAGCTGGTGGCCCTGAATAAGGACACCGGCAAAGTGGTGTGGAGCAAGAAAGTCGCCGACCACAAGGAAGGCTACTCCATCAGCGCCGCGCCCCTGGTGATCAACGGCAAGCTGATTACCGGCGTGGCCGGTGGCGAGTTCGGCGTGGTCGGCAAGATCGAAGCCTACGACCCGAAAAACGGCGACTTGCTGTGGAGCCGCCCGACCGTCGAAGGCCATATGGGCTACGTGTACAAGGACGGCAAGGCGGTGGAGAACGGTATCTCCGGCGGCGAGGCGGGCAAGACCTGGCCCGGCGACCTGTGGAAGACCGGCGGCGCCGCGCCGTGGCTGGGCGGCTACTACGACCCGGAAACCAACCTGCTGCTGTTCGGCACCGGCAACCCGGCGCCGTGGAACTCGCACCTGCGCCCGGGCGACAACCTCTATTCGTCCTCGCGCCTGGCGCTGAACCCGGACGACGGCACCATCAAGTGGCACTTCCAGAGCACGCCCCACGACGGCTGGGACTTTGACGGCGTGAACGAACTGATCTCGTTCAACTACACCGAGGGCGGCAAGGAAATCAAAGCCGCCGCCACTGCCGATCGCAACGGTTTCTTCTACGTGCTGGACCGCACCAACGGCAAGTTCATCCGTGGCTTCCCGTTCGTGGACAAGATCACCTGGGCCACCGGCCTGGATAAGAACGGTCGGCCGATCTACAACGACGCCAGCCGTCCTGGCGCGCCGGGCAGTGAAACCAAGGGCACTTCGGTGTTCGTCGCGCCGGCGTTCCTCGGCGCAAAAAACTGGATGCCGATGGCCTACAACCGCGACACCGGGCTGTTTTACGTGCCGTCCAACGAGTGGGGCATGGACATCTGGAACGAAGGCATCGCCTACAAGAAAGGTGCGGCGTTCCTCGGTGCGGGCTTCACCATCAAGCCGTTGAACGAGGACTACATCGGCGTGCTGCGCGCCATCGACCCGAAGACCGGCAAGGAAGTATGGCGCCACAAGAACTTCGCGCCGCTGTGGGGCGGGGTGCTGACCACCAAGGGCAACCTGGTGTTTACCGGCACGCCGGAAGGCTTCCTGCAGGCGTTCAACGCCAAGACCGGCGAGAAAGTCTGGGAATTCCAGACCGGCTCCGGCGTGCTCGGTTCGCCCGTGACCTGGGACATGGACGGCGAGCAGTACGTCTCGGTGGTCTCCGGCTGGGGCGGCGCGGTGCCGCTGTGGGGCGGTGAAGTGGCCAAGCGCGTGAAGGACTTCAACCAGGGCGGCATGCTCTGGACCTTCAAGTTGCCCAAGGAGCTGGTGGCCAAGCACTAGTTCTACGACCAAATGACCATAGCCCCCCTGCCAACGGCGCATACGCCCGGCAGCGGGGGCTCTTTACTATCGGCTCATCGCCTGTTGACCGACAGGCCCGGACCCCGACAGAGGCCTCACCATGATCTACGCACAACCCGGCACCCCTGGCGCCATCGTCAGCTTCAAGGCGCGCTACGGCAACTACATCGGCGGTGAATTTGTCGCACCGATCGATGGCAACTATTTCACCAACACCTCGCCGGTCACCGGCGAAGTCATCGCCGAGTTCCCGCGCTCCAGCGCCGCCGACATCGAAAAAGCCCTCGACGCCGCCCACGCCGCCGCCGATGCCTGGGGCAAGACCAGCGCCCAGGATCGCTCCCTGGTGCTGCTGAAAATCGCCGACCGCATCGAACAAAACCTGGAAGTGCTGGCCGTCGCCGAAACCTGGGACAACGGCAAGGCCGTGCGCGAAACCCTCAACGCCGACGTGCCCCTGGCCGCTGACCACTTCCGCTACTTCGCCGGCTGCATCCGCGCCCAGGAAGGCGGTGCGGCCGAGATCAACGAACTGACTGCCGCTTATCACTTCCACGAACCGCTGGGTGTGGTCGGGCAGATCATCCCGTGGAACTTCCCGCTGCTGATGGCCGCGTGGAAACTCGCCCCGGCGCTGGCCGCCGGTAACTGCATCGTGCTCAAGCCGGCCGAGCAGACGCCGCTGTCGATCATGGTGTTTGCCGAGCTGATCAATGACCTGCTGCCACCGGGCGTGCTGAACATCGTGCAAGGCTTTGGCCGCGAAGCGGGGGAGGCGTTGGCCACCAGCAAGCGCATCGCCAAGATCGCCTTCACCGGCTCCACCCCGGTGGGCGCGCACATCATGCATGCGGCGGCTGAGAACATCATTCCGTCCACCGTGGAACTGGGCGGCAAGTCGCCGAACATCTTCTTCGAAGACATCATGCAGGCCGAGCCTGCGTTTATCGAAAAGGCTGCCGAAGGTTTGGTATTGGCGTTCTTCAACCAGGGCGAAGTGTGCACCTGCCCGTCGCGGGCGCTGGTGCAGGAGTCGATCTACGACGCGTTCATGGCCGAGGTGATGAAGAAGATCGTCAAGATCAAGCGCGGCAATCCGCTGGACACGGAAACCATGGTTGGGGCGCAGGCGTCCGAGCAGCAGTTCGACAAGATTCTCTCGTATCTGAAAATCGCCCAGGAGGAAGGCGCTGTGTTGCTCACCGGCGGCGCGGCTGAGCGTCTGGAGGGTGACCTTTCCAGTGGTTATTACATCCAGCCGACGTTGCTCAAGGGGCACAACAAGATGCGTGTGTTCCAGGAGGAGATCTTCGGGCCGGTGGTGGGGGTGACTACGTTCAAGGACGAGGCTGAAGCGTTGGCGATTGCCAACGACAGCGAGTTTGGCCTGGGTGCTGGGTTGTGGACCCGTGATATCAACCGTGCTTATCGCATGGGGCGGGCGATCAAGGCGGGGCGTGTTTGGACCAACTGCTATCACTTGTATCCGGCGCATGCGGCGTTTGGGGGGTATAAGAAGTCGGGGGTGGGGCGTGAGAATCACAAGATGATGTTGGATCATTATCAGCAGACGAAGAATTTGTTGGTGAGTTATGACGTTAATCCGTTGGGGTTCTTTTAGTCGGGTGGTGTACATATCCGTTGGTTAGGTCACGGCGGCTTAGGGTTCCGCCCTTACGGCGGGTAACCCGGCGTCCTGCCGGGTTGTCCACGGATTCAAGCCTGCGTTCGGCCAGCGTGTTTGACGGGGCGCCTAAGATCAAAAGCCAGAGCGCGGCGGCCTTAGAGCCGACCGGTATTTGTCCTGTCGATCTCGGTTCAAAATGTGGGAGCTGGCTTGCCTGCGATGCAGACACCTCGGTACATCAGGCAAACCCAGTTGATGCCATCGCAGGCAAGCCAGCTCCCACAGGGGACCGCGCCAGCTCCAGAGACTCGGTCGGCTACTAGGCCGCCGCGCTTTGTTTTTGATCTTAGGCGCCCCCCCAAATCCATGTCGGATTACGGGCATGCCGAGCCTAGGCGAGGCACCGAGTGTTGGGGCAAGAGCCCTTTGGTTACTTTGGGGCTTTTCCAAAGTGACCCGCCGTAAGGGCGGAACCAATAGCCGCCGTTACCGCAGGAATGGATATGTACACAGGAAGACCGCCATCGCAGGCAAGCCAGCTCCCACATTTTGATCTCTGTACACTCGATACCAAGGCATGCAGGCAACTCCTTCGAAAGTAGCATTCGCCTCCCACACCCCTCATGCATTAATGACCCAACCGGAATCTTCCGGCACAACAAGAGGAACGCTCCATGTGGAAAAAACCCGCGTTTACCGACCTGCGTATCGGCTTTGAAGTGACCATGTACTTCGCCAGCCGTTGATCGACCCTCCGGCCAGCCTCGTGCTGGCCGGTGCTGCTTGGAAGATGACTCTTTGGTCTGATTGCAATCGCCCAAGGATCAGTTAGTGTGGAGCGCATTCTTCCAAAATAATAAGAACAGGCTTTCCAATGAGCCCAAACCTGAGCCTCCTGCGTAAATTCGTCTCTCCTGAAATCATCTTTGGCGCCGGCTGCCGGCACAACGTCGGCAATTACGCGAAGACCTTCGGCGCGCGCAAGGTGCTGGTGGTCAGCGACCCCGGGGTGATCGCCGCCGGTTGGGTCGCCGATGTGGAAGCCAGCCTGCAAGCCATCGGCATCGACTACTGCCTGTACAGCGCTGTATCACCCAACCCCCGGGTTGAGGAAGTGATGACCGGCGCCGAGGTCTACCGTGAAAACCACTGTGATGTGATCGTCGCCATCGGCGGCGGCAGCCCGATGGACTGCGGCAAGGCCATCGGTATTGTGGTTGCCCACGGGCGCAGCATTCTTGAGTTCGAGGGCGTGGACACCATTCGTGTGCCCAGCCCGCCGCTGATCTTGATCCCCACCACGGCCGGTACTTCGGCGGATGTCTCGCAGTTCGTGATCATTTCCAACCAGCAGGAGCGCATGAAGTTCTCCATCGTCAGCAAGGCGGTGGTGCCGGATGTGTCGCTGATCGACCCGGAAACCACGGCGAGCATGGACCCGTTCCTGTCCGCCTGCACCGGCATCGACGCGCTGGTGCATGCCATCGAGGCGTTTGTTTCCACTGGCCATGGTCCGCTGACCGATCCCCATGCGCTGGAAGCGATGCGCCTGATCAACGGCAACCTGGTGCAGATGATCGCCAACCCCACGGACATTGCCCTGCGCGAGAAGATCATGCTCGGCAGCATGCAAGCGGGCCTGGCGTTTTCCAATGCGATCCTGGGGGCGGTGCATGCGATGTCCCACAGCCTTGGCGGGTTCCTCGACTTGCCCCACGGGCTGTGCAACGCGGTGTTGGTGGAGCATGTGGTGGCGTTCAACTACAGTTCGGCGCCGGAGCGGTTCCAGGTGATTGCCGAGACGTTTGGCATCGACTGTCGTGGCCTCAATCACCGGCAGATCTGCGGGCGTTTGGTGGACCATCTGATCGCGTTGAAGCATGCGATTGGCTTTCACGAAACCCTTGGCCTGCATGGGGTGCGCGTGGCGGATATTCCGTTCCTGTCCGAGCATGCGATGGATGACCCGTGCATCCTCACCAACCCGCGCGCGTCGAGCCAGCGTGACGTCGAGGTCGTCTATGGCGAAGCACTCTGACGACCCGCAGCGCGCACTGTCGGCGCTGCTGGGGCTGGGCGACCAGTCGGCGCGCAAGAGCCACTACCCGGAGCTGACCGCACGGTTGGATGAGCTGGAGGCCGAGCGCAAGCGTTATATCCGCCTCAACGACGAACTGGAGCAGCGCGTCGCCGCGCGCACCGATGAGCTGTTGGAGGCCAACCACAACCTGCAACAGCAGATCGCCCAGCGTGAGCAGATCGAACAGGACCTGCGCGACGCCCGTGACGCCGCCCAGGCCGCCAACCGCAGCAAGGACAAATACCTCGCCGCTGCCAGTCACGACCTTTTGCAACCGCTGAACGCCGCACGCTTGTTGATCGCCACTTTGCGTGAACGCCAATTGCCCAGCGTCGAACAGGTGCTGGTGGAGCGCACGCACCAGGCGCTGGAAGGCGCCGAGGACTTGCTCACCGATTTGCTGGATATCTCGCGGCTGGACCAGGCAGCGGTCAAACCGGATGTGGCCCTGTACCGCCTGGATGAAGTGTTTGCGCCGCTGGTCTCGGAGTTCCAATCGGTGGCCCAGGCGGCCGGGCTGAATCTGCGGGTGCACACCGGGCATTACGCGGTGCGCACGGACCTGCGGCTGTTGACGCGCATCCTGCGCAACTTTCTCAGCAATGCCTGCCGCTACACCGATGAGGGCTGCATCCTGCTGGGGGCGCGGCGTCGCGATGATTGCCTGCGCCTGGAAGTGTGGGACACCGGGCGCGGGATTGCGGCAGACCGGCTGGAGGCGATCTTCCTCGAATTCAACCAGCTCGACGTCGGCCGCGCGGCGGATCGCAAGGGCGTGGGGCTGGGTTTGGCGATTGTCGAGCGGATCGCCGAGATCCTCGGTTATCCGATTGCCGTGCGCTCCTGGCCGGGGCGTGGCTCGATGTTCAGCATCGAAGTGCCGCTGAGCGCCGAAATGCCCGTGGCGATCAGCCAACTGCCGGTGCAACCGAGCACCGGCAACCCGCTGCCGGGCCGGCGTTTGCTGGTGATCGACAACGAAGTCAGCATCCTCGAAAGCATGAGCGCGCTGCTCGGACAGTGGGGCTGCGAGGTGCTCACCGCCACCGACCAGGCGGGCGCGCTGGCGGCGTTGCAGGGCAGGGCGCCGGAGCTGATCCTCGCCGACTATCACCTCGACCATGGGGTAGTGGGCTGTGAGGTGGTCAAGCATCTGCGCGAGCACTTCGCCTGCAAAATCCCCGCTGTGATCATCACTGCCGACCGTACTGACCAATGCCGACGGGCCTTGCGCCGGCTGGAAGCGCCGTTGCTGAACAAACCGGTCAAGCCCGGGAAGCTGCGGGCTGTACTGAGCCAATTGCTCAACTGAACCCGCAGATCTTGCTGTGCAAACCCAATCCCTGTGGGAGCTGGCTTGCCTGCGATGGCGGTGTATCAGTCACCCTTTCATTGACTGAACCGCCGCCATCGCGGGCAAGCCAGCTCCCACAGTTGGATGTGTGTCAGGTTCAGAATGGCAGCGATTGATACCTGTCAACACGGAGTGCGGCAATTTGAGCCATGCTTGCCGCCTGATTTAAAGGCTGACGGAGCCCGCCATGAACGCCCTCGCCACAACCGCTGCATCCTTCAAACTGCCCCTGGGCCTGGTCGTCGCCGTACTGGTGATGGCCGGGGTGCTGCTGTTGCCGCTGCCCGCCGATTTGCCGGTGGCGGGGCATCGCATGCTGGCGATCCTCGCGTTTGCCGTGGTGGTGTGGATCACCGAGGCAGTGTCCTATGAAGCCAGCGCGATCATGATCACCTCGCTGATGGCGTTCCTGCTGGGCACGGCGCCGTCGCTGCAAGACCCCACGCATCTGATCGGCACCAGCCCGGCTATCAGCATGGCGTTGACCGGGTTTTCCAACCCGGCGCTGGCGCTGGTGGCGGGTGCGTTGTTTATCGCGGCGGCCATGACCCATACGGGCCTGGACCGGCGCATTGCGCTGGTGACCTTGAGCCGGGTCGGCACCAGCACGCGGCGCATCCTGCTGGGGGCGATTGCCGTCACCATCCTGCTCAGCCTTGTCGTGCCCAGCGCCACGGCGCGCAGTGCCTGTGTGGTGCCGATCATGATGGGCGTGATCGCGGCGTTTGGCGTCGACAGGCGCTCGAACATCGCCGCCGGCATCATGATCGTGGTGGCCCAGGGCACCAGCATCTGGAACGTCGGCATCCAGACTGCCGCCGCGCAGAACCTGCTGACCGTCGGCTTTATGGACAAGATGCTCGGCCAGCGCGTGTCGTGGATCGACTGGCTGATCGCGGGCGCGCCGTGGGCGTTGATTATGTCGGCGGTGTTGCTGTTTCTGGTGCTCAAGCTGCTGCCGCCGGAGACCGACAGCATTCCCGGTGGCAAGGAGGCCGTGGCCCAGTCGCTGGTGGACATCGGCCCTATGACCGGGCCGCAGAAGCGCCTGCTGAGTGTGTCGGTATTGTTGTTGCTGGCGTGGGCCACGGAAGGGCGCCTGCATAACTTCGACACCACCTCGACCACCTATGCCGGGTTGGTGTTCCTGCTGTTGCCGGGGCTTGGCGTCATGACTTGGAAGGATGTGCAGTCGCGGATTCCGTGGGGCACGGTGATTGTGTTTGGCGTGGGCATCAGCCTTGGCACGGCGCTGCTGACGACCCAGGCCGGGCAGTGGCTGGGCGCTACGGTGGTGGCGCACACCGGGTTGGATCAGGTGGGGCCGTTGGGGGTGTTTGCGATCCTGGGGGCGTTCTTGATTCTGATCCACTTGGGGTTTGCCAGTGCTACGGCGTTGACCTCGGCGTTGCTGCCGATTCTGATTGCGGTGTTGCAGACCTTGCCGGGGGATTTCAGTCGGTTGGGCATGACGATGTTGCTGGGGTTTGTGATGAGCTATGGGTTTATCCTGCCGATCAATGCGCCGCAGAATATGGTGTGTTTGGGGACTGGGACGTTTACGGCGCGGCAGTTTGCCAAGGTGGGGATTTTGGTGACGCTGATTGGGTATGGGTTGATGTTGGTGTTTGCGGCGACTTATTGGAGTTGGTTGGGGTGGATTTGAGATCGCTGGTGTACATATCCGTTTCTTCGGTAACGGCGGCTTATGGTTCCGCCCTTACGGCGGGTCACTTTGGAAAAGCCCCAAAGTAAGCAAAGGGCTCTTGCCCCAACACTCGGCACCTCGCCTAGGCTCGGTGTGCCCGAACGAAGGCTTGAATCCGTGGGCCGCCGTCATGGGCCATCCATGGCGCGGGGCGGCTAACCCGGCGTCCTGCCGGGTTGCCCACGGATTCAAGCCTGCGTTCGGCCAGCGTGTTTGACGGGGCAAGTAAGATCAAAAGCAAGAGCGCGGCGGCCTAGTAGCCGACCGGTATTTGTCCTGGCGTTCACCATTCAACTGTGGGAACCGGTAACTGTGGGAGCTGGCTTGCCTGCGATGCAGACAACTCGGTACATCAGGCACACCCAGTCGATGCCATCGCAGGCAAGCCAGCTCCCACAGGGGAGCGCGCATGCTTCATAGATCAGGCCGGCTGTCAGGCCGCCTCGCTTTGTTTTTGATTTTGATCTTAGGCGCCCCCCAAATCCATGTCGGATTACGGGCACACCGAGCCTAGGCGAGGTGCCGAGTGTTGGGGCAAGAGCCCTTTTGGTTACTTTTGGGGCTCTTTTCCAAAAGTGACCCGCCGTAAGGGCGGAACCATAAGCCGCCGTTACCGAAGAAAAGGATATGTACCCTGAAAAACCACTATCCCAGGTAAGCCCCCACAGAAAAGCACACCCAAGATGGCAAGATAACCGCCCCTCAGGTTTACTACGCTCTGAGTAGGGTTTTACCGACATCCCACGTCGGGTCATCTAGGCCATCGAATGAACAACTACACCCCCCGCACCTGGCAGCCCCACGAGCGCCCGAGCCTGCCCGGTTCGCCGTCGACGCCGTTGCACCCCACGCACAAGCGATGGCTGTTCGCGCTGGTCGGCGTGCTGGTGGCAATCACCGGCGGCCTGGGCAACGCGCTGGTCATCGCCAACCTGCAATACCTGCAAGGCGCCCTCGGTGCGACCACCGCCGAAATGGCCTGGCTGCCCGCCGCCTATGTCATGACCAACGTATGCATGAACCTGCTGCTGGTGAAGTTCCGCCAACAGTTCGGCCTGCGCGCGTTTACCGAAGTGTTCCTGGTGTTGTACGCACTGGTGACCTTCGGCCATTTGTTCGTCAACGACCTCAGCTCGGCCATTGCGGTGCGCGCGGCCCACGGCATGGTCGGCGCGGCGCTGAGTTCGCTGGGCTTGTACTACATGATCCAGGCATTCCCGGCCAAGTGGCGCTTGAAGGCGCTGGTACTGGGCTTGGGCACGGCGCAGCTGGCCTTGCCGCTGGCGCGGTTGTTCTCCGAGGATTTGCTGCAAATCGCCGAGTGGCGCGGCTTGTACCTGTTTGAGCTGGGCATGGCGCTGATCTGCCTGGGCTGTGTGTTCCTGCTCAAGTTGCCGCCCGGCGACCGCTTCAAGACCTTTGAGAAACTCGACTTCCTCACCTTCGCGATCCTCGCCACCGGCGTCGCCTTGCTGTGTGCGGTGTTGTCCCTGGGGCGGATCGACTGGTGGCTGGAAGCCCCGTGGATCGGCGTGGCCTCGGCCTGTTCCCTGGTGCTGATCATGGCCGGCCTGGCCATCGAGCATAACCGCGCCAACCCGATGCTGATGACCCGTTGGCTGGGCAGTGGGGTGATGATCCGCCTGGCGTTGGCGGTGATCCTGATCCGCATGGTGCTGTCCGAGCAGTCCACCGGCGCGGTGGGGTTCATGCAAATGCTCAACATGAGCTACCAGCAGATGCACACGCTGTACGTGGTGATGCTGGCCGGGGCGATCGCGGGGCTTGCGGTCAGCGCGTTGACGATCAACCCGGCGCACTTGTTGATGCCGCTGGTGATCTCCCTGGCGTTGATGGCGACGGGGTCGGTGATGGACAGCTTCTCCAGCAACCTGACTCGCCCGCAGAACCTGTATATCAGCCAGTTCCTGCTAGGCTTCGGCGGGACGTTCTTCCTCGGGCCGACCATGGTGCTGGGCACCAAGAACGTGCTGACCAACCCGCGCAACCTGGTGAGTTTTTCGGTGATGTTCGGCATTTGCCAGAACCTTGGCGGCCTGATGGGCGCGGCGCTGTTGGGCACGTTCCAGATCGTGCGCGAGAAGTTTCATTCGAGCATGATCGTCGAACACCTGAGCCTGCTCGAC
Source organism: Pseudomonas acericola (SeqCode) (assembly GCF_053456465.1). Classification (NCBI taxonomy): domain Bacteria; kingdom Pseudomonadati; phylum Pseudomonadota; class Gammaproteobacteria; order Pseudomonadales; family Pseudomonadaceae; genus Pseudomonas; species Pseudomonas acericola (SeqCode). The sequence continues at coordinate 1,171,719 of NZ_JBRFJB010000001.1, forward strand.
CCGCGTGTGGCCGCGCGGGTGTCGAGCGGCGGCTCGGCCTATGGCGGGGTGATTGCCGACCCGGAATTGCGCAACCTCATGGGCATCCGCAGCCTGGCAACCGCAGCCACCCGTGAAGCGAACGTAATGGCCTACAACGATGTCTTCATGCTGATCGCGATCATCGCGATACTGACCATGATCTGGATTTTTATCCGCAGTCTGTGGCTGATGAGCACCACGAAAGCAGCCACTCCCGTTCAACCCAGCGGCGCACCTCAATGACCGAACCTTCAACGACCACCACCACCGCCATCGCGGCGACGCCGGAAGGCAGCACACCGCCTGGTGCGGTGCCCACCGAATTGCGACCGTTGCGGGTGCGCATCCTCTCGTCCCTGGGCTTTGCCGCCATCGCCGTGGTCGGCGTGCTGATCGTGCTCTATGCCTGGCAATTGCCGCCGTTCAGCAGCGCGGTGGAAACCACCGAAAATGCCCTGGTGCGCGGGCAAGTGACGATCATCGGGCCGCAGCTCGCTGGTTATGTGTTTGAAGTGCCGGTGCAGGATTTCCAGTACGTGAAGGCCGGCGACCTGCTGGTGCGCCTGGATGATCGGATCTACAAGCAGCGCCTGGACCAGGCGCTGGCCCAACTGGCGGTGCAGAAGGCCGCGCTGGCCAATGTGGTGCAACAGCGCAACAGCGCCGAGGCCACCATCAAGCTGCGCCAGGCAGCGTTGGCGGACAGCGAGGCGCAGGCGCGTAAAAGCACCGCCGACTTGCGCCGCAACGAAGAGCTGATCAGCGATGGTTCGGTGTCCCGGCGCGAGCTAGACGTGACCCGTGCGGCGAATGCGCAGACCATCGCGGCCGTCGCGCAAGCCCAGGCCAGCCTGGAAATCGCGCGGCAGGATTTGCAGACGGTGATCGTCAATCGCGGCTCCCTGGAAGCGGCGGTGGCCAGTGCCGATGCGGCGGTGGAACTGGCGCGCATCGATCTGTCCAACACGCGCATCACCGCGCCGCGTGACGGCCAGTTGGGGCAGATTGGCGTGCGCCTCGGCGCCTACGTCAACTCTGGCGCGCAGCTGATGGCGCTGGTGCCGCCGCAGTTGTGGGTGATCGCCAATATGAAAGAAACCCAGATGGACAATGTGCAGGTCGGCCAGCCGGTGACGTTCACCGTGGATGCGTTGAACCACCGCAAGTTTCACGGCACGGTGCAGCATATTTCGCCGGCCACGGGGTCCGAGTTCAGCCTGTTGCAGGCGGACAATGCCACCGGCAACTTTGTGAAGATCGCCCAGCGCGTGCCGGTGCGGATTACGGTGGATCCTGATCAGGAGCAGAGCGAGCGGCTAAGGCCGGGGTTGTCGGTGGTGGTCAGTATCGACACCGCAGGGCGCCTCAAGAACAGCCCACCCTGACACTGACACAACAGCGATCAAAAACTGTGGGAGCTGGCTTGTCGGGTCGCCGCATCGCTGCGATAGCTATCTGTCAGTTGATGCACCTTTTACTGATGTACCGCTATCGCAGGCAAGCCAGCTCCCACAGTCGGAATGTATTTCAGGTTGAACTGTAGGTGTGCCGACTGGCCATGCTCCAGCAGCTTCAACCCCGGTTTTCCGGGCAGGTGATGCGCATTCACCGGATGACTCACCGGCTCGATGCAAAAGAACCCCAACCCCGGCGGGCAATACAGCAGGAAATAATCCGCACCGCTGGCCTGGCATTCCAAGGCATAACCCAGCTCCGGTTGCTCGATCTGGCAATGCCCATCCCACTGGCAAAAACCGTTATCCACCAGACCTTCAGGCAAGGCCTTGAGCTGCTGGAAATCCCACTCCGCCGGGACCGGCGCCAGCCCGGTAGGCAGTTTGGACGCATCGCTCAGCCACACCTGCGAAGCCTTGGCCTGTAACCGCGTGCCCGGTTGGCGCGGCAGATACGGGTGCAACCCCAAGCCATGCCATGCGGGTTTTTCGGCGAGGTGCGTGACCGTCAACGCAATGCTCAGCTCACCGTTCACCAGTCGAAACCGTTGCTCGGCACGATAGGCAAACGGCGTATCGCACATCACCTCCAGCATCACTTCATCCACCGACTGGCTGACCACTTGCCACGCCTGTTGCCACGCCGAGCCATGGATCGGCAACGGGTCAGTCAGGCTGTTGGCCGACAGGGCCAGCCAGCCGTCGGGGTTGTCGAAACCGCCCTCGGCAATCCGGTTGGACCAGGGCGCCAACGGATAACACCCCAGCTTGCCCGGAAGGCCCGTGCTCACCGCCTGTTCGTCGCTATGGCGCAGCAACGGTTGGCCGCTGGCGATGACGTGCCAGTTGACGATGCTGCCGCCAGTGGTCGGGGCCAGGGTGAGGCGGGTGAGGGCGTCTTGGAGTTCGATCATCAGGGCTATCCCATCAGAGAGTGAAAGTCGGCTCGGCCAAGCCCTGCACGCCAGGATTGAGGGCAAACACGCCGCCGGACAGCGACTGTTCGCTCTGATCATCACGGATCGAGGTGACGAACAAGGTGTCCAGCCGGCTGCCACCAAACGCGCACATGGTGGGTTTTTTCACCGGCACGCTGAGGGAGCGGTCGAGGCGCCCGTCGGGGGTGAAGCGATGGATCAGCCCGGCGTCGTTGGCGCAGATCCAGTAGCAACCGTCGGCGTCCACCGCAGCGCCGTCGGGGCGGCCGGGGTGTGGGTGCATGTCCACGAACACGCGGCGGTTGGACGGCGTGCCGCTGTCGATGTCGTAGTCGAACGCCCAGATGTGCTGCACCAGCGGGTGCGAGTCGGAGGCGTACATCGTGCGCCCATCGGGGCTGAAGGCCAGGCCGTTGAGGGTGATGAAACCATCCAGCGCGGCATGGGGCGCCTGGCCCGCCGCGTAGCGATAGAGGACGCCCTCGGCGGCATTCAAGCCCATGTTCAGCACCATGCTGCCGGCCCAGAAGCGACCCTGGCGATCACAGCGACCATCGTTCAGGCGCATGTCGGCGCGAGGGTGTTCGACCTTGGCCAGGCGCGTGGCGTCGAGGCTGCCATCGTTGTGCGCAGTCAGTTGGAAGAAGCCGCTCTCCATTCCCGCGATCCAGTTGCCCGTGGTGGTGCGGGCAATGCAGGCGAGCATCTCAGGGGCTTTCCAGGCGGCGACGTGGCCGCTGGCGGCGCTCCAGCGTTGCAGGCCGCCGTTGGGGATGTCCACCCAGTACAGCGCGTTTTCTTCCGGCACCCACACCGGGCATTCGCCCACGGCGTTGCGTGCATCGACAATCAATTCAGCCGTCATCGGTCAGTCCCCAAAAGGCCCGGCTGCGCAGAACGCGCCGCCCTGGTAGACCTTGGCCGGATCATCGGCGGCCACCGGGGGCTGCGTCTCGACCTGGGCGCGGAACACTTCGGAATTGTCCTTGGGCGCGTAGCCCAGGTGCGCGGCGTAGCGGTTGTCCCACCAGGTGTCGAGGTTGTCGGACATGCCGTAGACCACGGTATGGCCGACGTCTGGCGTGTACAGGGAGCGTTCCAGCAATTGGGTCAGGTCGTCGAAGCTCAGCCAGGTGTGCATCATCCGGCGGTTCTGCGGCTCGGGGAACGAGGAGCCGATGCGGATGCTCACGGTCTGGATGCCGTAGCGATCGAAGTAGAAGCTGGCCATGTCTTCGCCGTAGGACTTGGACAGGCCGTAGTAACTGTCCGGGCGACGCGGCGAGTGGGCGTCAAGGATTTCGCCCTGTTTGTGGAAGCCGATCACATGGTTGGAACTGGCGAAGATCACGCGCTTCACACCATGCCGGCGCGCGGCTTCGTAGATGTGGAATATGCCGCTGATATTGGCGCCGAGCACTTCTTCGAAGGAGCGCTCAACCGAGACGCCGCCGAAGTGCAGGATCGCGTCCACGCCTTCCACCAGGTGGTGCACGGCCTGTTTGTCGGCGAGGTCGCAGGGTTGCACTTCTTCGCTGTCATCGGTGGCTGGGGCCATCTCGGCGATGTCCGACAGGCGCAGTACGTGGGCGTAAGGGCGCAGGCGTTCACGCAGGACTTTGCCGAGGCCGCCAGCGGCACCGGTGAGCAACAGGCGGTTGAAGGGAACGGCAGGGGTGGTGGTCATGGGCGGGTCCATTGTTGTTGTAGGTTGTCGTATGACTGTGATGGAGTATCGGTATTGATTCCCGGGGTTGTCAATGTCCCCTTGGATGAACGAGGTCCTCTGTGGGAGCTGGCTTGCCTGCGATAGCGGTGGATCAGAACCCGCTATGTGGCTGACCCACCGCTATCGCGGGCAAGCCCGCTCCCACAGGGGCACAGTGGTGTTTGGCAGGGGGCGGTAGACTTGAGGCCTTACAACAATGAAATCGGGTAACTGATGAAAATCCGGTTCTCATCGAACTCATTGTTGCTGAAATCCCGGCGCATGGTCGAGTTGCGCCACTTCACATTCAGGTTTTTCAGCGCGCCACTTTGCACGGTGTAAGCCAGTTCCGATTCACGGCCCCATTCCTTGCCGTCGGTGATCGCCCCGGTGTGCACATTACTGCCGCTGATATAGCGATTCATCATCGTCAGCCCCGGCACGCCCAGCACGACGAAGTTGAAGTCATGCCGCAACTGCCAGGATTTTTCCCTGGCGTTGTCATAGCTGGCGTTGTAGCTGTCGTTGGCCAGGGTGCCGCCGCTGGTGCCGTTGACCTTCATCCACACGCTGTTGCCGGTGAGTTTCTGCAGGCCCACGTAGAAGGTGTTGCCGCCGTAGCGCGCCGAGAGCAGGGCGAAGGTGGTCTTGTTGTCGAGGTCGCCGGCCAGGGCGCTGCCGTCTTCCTTGCCGTTGAAGAAGCCGAGGTTGGCGCCCAGGGTCCAGTCGCCCACGGGTTGGCTGTGGGTGAGGTTGAGGTATTGCTGCTGGTAGATGTCGGTGAGTTCGGCGTACCACAGGCCGACCTGGGTGCGTTTGTCGTTGAAGGTGTATTCGCCGCCGCCGAAGTTGAAACGGTCCGAGGTGAAGGCGGCTTTGCCGTTCATGAACATGTCTTCCATGCTCGCGTCGTTGCGTGGGCTGTTGCCACGGAACTGGCCGCCGTAGAGGGTCAGGCCGGCGATTTCGTTGGAGGTGACCTGGCCGCCACGGAAGGTCTGCGGCAGGGAGCGGCCGTCGTCGGAGCGCAGGATCGGCAACACGGGCATCCATTCGCCCACCTTCAATTCCGTCTTCGACAGCCGGGTCTTCAGCGCCACCCCCAGGCGCCCGAAGTTGTCGGCCGGGCGGCCGTCGCTATGGATCGGCAGCAACTGGGTGCCGCCGGTGCCTTTGCCGCCGTCGAGCTTTTGCGAGTACAGGCCCAGCACATCGATGCCGAAGCCCACGGTGCCTTGGGTGAAGCCGGACTTGGCGTCGAGAATGAAGTTCTGCGTCCACTCCTCGGCCTTGGCTTGCGGATTGCTCGGGTTGGTGAAGTTGCGGTTGAAGTAGGCGTTGCGCAGGTTAAGCGTGGCCTTGGCATCGTCAAGAAAACCGTCGGCCTGGGCGCAGAGGGGTAGGGCGGCGCTTAGGCTGCCAAGACCGATAAGGCCCAGGCGTGCGCAGGAATGGCGGGCGAATTGACTCACAGTGGAGCTCCCTTTCTTTTGTTGTTTTTATTATTTGTCGTACGTCGTCGTACAACATTAGGGGCGATATTTGCGGGGTTTACGGGGCTTGTCAACAATAAGTTATACGATGACTAGGTTGCCACTACTCAAAAGTGAACGCGATCACTGTGGGAGCTGGCTTGCCTGCGATGCAGGCACCTCGGTACATCGGGCACACCCAGTTGATGCCATCGCAGGCAAGCCAGCCCCCACAAATGCGGGCTCCAATGTAAGAGTGGGTGATCTTTAGTTCGCCATGACCATCGGCGGCAAGGTTCCCAATAGGGAGACGGCGGCAACCGCCGCAATCCCCAACAGCCACTCCAGCAACACACTGGCCTTCAAGCTCGCGAGGCGTTCGTCACAGCGTTCGATCCGCAACCGGTTCAACAGCGCCAGGGCCAGCATGCCCAGCACCAGCATGACCTTGATCAGCAGAATCAAGGCAAAGCCGCTGAACAAGGGCGTCGGCCACAGTTGCCCGGTCAGCACGCGCACGTTGATCAACCCGGTCACCAACAAGCCCGCAACCAGGCCATAACCTACCCCGCTGAACCTCCGCAGGATTGGCTCCAGCGCATGGCCCTCAGGTTGGCGCAGGATCAACACCAGCACCAACAACCCACCGAGCCATGCGCCGACGCACGCCAGATGAACCACCTGGTTGAGGATCAGCAAGCGCCCGCTGAGCCCATCGAGCATGGCGCCGTGGCCCACGGGCGCCAGGGTCACCAGCAGCAGCGCAAGCAACGGCAGGCGCAACGCCGGCCAGGGCTTGGCCAGTGCAATCACCAGCATCAGGTTGAACAGCAGGTGCCAGGTCCACACCTGGCCAAAAAAGGTCTTGCCCAGCACCAGCTGCACGGTGGCCGGTTGCAGCGCCGCGTCCCAACTGCCGGCCATGCTGGCGGTAATCAGCAGCAACCACGTCACCCCCGATAACAAACCGATCCAGGCCAGCCCCCGGGTGATGCGCAGCAGCTGCCGGTCCAGCGCCGGTTGCGGCCCGGCACCGAGTAGCAGGGGCCTGAACACGCAAGCCCCGAACATCAGCAGCACGACGATGAAATGCACAAAGCGGCACAGCACCAACAGGGTTGCCATGGGTTATTGGCCGACCTTGAAGCTGTATTCGCCGTTGCTCTTGTGGGTGTCGACCGACACCGCGTTCCACACCACCTTGTAGTTGCCGGCGGCCAGCGGCGCGGCCGGCGTGACCACCAGGGTTTTCTTGTCGGCGTCTGGGGTTTCCAGGCCTTTGATGGCGATTTCGGTGCCGTCCTTGCTCAGGGAGACTTTGGTGAAGGTGGCTTCTACGCCTTCGCTGAAGGTCAGGCGCAGATCGGCCGGTGCGGCGACGGTGCTGTCGGCGGCCGGCGTGGTGCTTTTCAAATGGGCGTGGGCAAAGGCCGTCGAAGCGCCCAGCAGCGAGGCGAGCAGGGCGACGGTGGTCAGGGTCTTTTTGATCAACATTGTGCAATACCAATCAATGGGGAGAAGGGCGCAGTGTACGAAGTTTCAGTATGGCCTGTCGCCGCGATCTAGAGCCGGTGGTAGTCTCTAACCCATGTTGTTGTCGGGGAGCCCTTATGGGCAATCACAAGAGTGGCATTCGTCGGGTCAACGTCGAAAAAATCCTGCTGGCGGCGGAGAAGGTCTTCGCCGAGAAGGGCTATGGCAGCACCGCCATGGCCGACATCGCCGAAGAAGTGCAACTGCCGCGCTCCAACCTGCATTACTACTTCACCACCAAGAGCGAGCTGTACAGCGCGGTGCTGTTCGACCTGCTGGACCTGTGGAAGCAGGACGCCTTGAGCTTTGAAACCTTCGATGATCCGCGCGTGGTCCTCAGCAGCTACATCCGCGCCAAGATGCAGCGCTCGCGCACGCGGCCGTATGGCTCCAAGGTCTGGGCCAATGAAATCATCCACGGTGCGCCGACCCTCGGTGAGGCGTTGGATGCGAGCCTGTACGACTGGGCCAAGATGAAGGAGGCGAAGATTCGCCAGTGGGTGGAAGACAAACGCATCCTGCCGGTGGAGCCGTCGAGCCTGCTGTATATGATCTGGGCGTCGACCCAGCACTATGCCGACTTTGATCACCAAGTGAAGATTTTGAATGATCACCAGCCGTTGTCGGACAGGCAGTTTGAGAAGGCGATCCAGACGGTGACGGGGGTGATTTTGCGGGGGATTGGGTTGGAGCCCTGAGTCTTGTGGTGATGCTGATGGCCTCATCGCAGGCAAGCCAGCTCCCACAGTTGACCGCGTTTCGTCTGAAGGAATGCAGTCGAATGTGGGAGCTGGCTTGCCTGCGATAGCAATCTAAAAGGCTACACAGCCTCCCGATACGGATTACGCGGGTCCTGCGTCCAATTCAGAAACGGCTTGCCCGTATCCACCGCCACCATCTCGATACAATCCGCCACCGGGCAGGTGATCTGGCACAGGTTGCAACCCACGCACTCCTCATCAATCACCTCGTAGACATGGGTCCCATCCGCCTGTTTCAAACTGGCAATGGCCTGGTGCGACGTGTCCTCACAGGCAATATGGCAACGCCCACACCCAATGCACGCCGCCTGGTCGATCTTCGCAATCACCTGATAGTTGATATCCAGGTACTTCCAGTCCGTGGTATTGCCCACCGCTCGCCCGGAGAATTCCTGCAAGCTCTTGTAGCCTTGACTGTCCATCCAGCGCGACAACCCGTCCTTCATCTCGTCGACAATACGAAACCCATGCAGCATCGCCGCCGTGCACACCTGCACCGCGCCGCAGCCGAGGGCAATGAACTCCGCTGCGTCGCGCCAGTTTCCGATGCCGCCGATGCCGCAGATCGGCAGGCCTTGGGTCTGCGGGTCGCGGGCAATCTCGGCGACCATGTTCAACGCGATGGGCTTGACCGCCGACCCGCAGTAGCCGCCGTGGGTGCTCTGGGTGCCGACCATCGGCAGGGCGACCATGCGTTCCAGGTCGACGCTGGTGATGGAATTGATGGTGTTGATCAGCGACACCGCATCCGCACCACCACGATACGCCGCCCGCGCGGCGACGCGGATGTCGGTGATGTTCGGCGTGAGCTTGACGATCACCGGCAGCGAGCAATACGTCTTGCACCAGCGTGTCACCTGTTCCACATATTCGGGCACCTGGCCCACCGCCGCGCCCATGCCGCGTTCGGGCATGCCGTGGGGGCAGCCGAAGTTCAGCTCGATGCCGTCGCAGCCAGTGGCTTCCACCAGCGGCAGGATGTTTTTCCAGGATTCTTCCACGCACGGCACCATCAGCGAGACGATCAGCGCGCGGTCGGGCCAGTCCTTTTTCACCTGGGTGATTTCCCGCAGATTGATCTCCAGCGAGCGGTCGGTAATCAACTCGATATTGTTGATGCCCAGCACTTCACGGTTGGCACCGTAGTGCGCCGAGTAGCGCGAGGACACGTTGACCGCTGCCGGGTCTTCGCCGAGGGTTTTCCACACCACGCCGCCCCAGCCGGCTTCGAAGGCGCGGACCACGTTGTAGGCCTTGTCGGTGGGTGGCGCGGAGGCCAGCCAGAACGGGTTGGGGGCTTTGATACCGGCAAATACAATCGAGAGATCGGCCATTACGCAGCCTCCACAGTCAGCATGAGTTGGGCGTGCATGGCCTCGGCGGCCAGCTTGCCGTGTTGCACCGCCTGCACGGTGAGGTCCTGGCCGAGGCTGACGCAATCGCCACCGGCATACACCCCGGGAATGCTGGTGCGCAGGTGCTCATCGACAAAAATTCGCTCGCCGACGCGCTGCAGTTGCTGGGCCAGCGGGTCATGCAATGCCTCGCTGTCAAAACCTTGGCCGATGGCCTTGAAGATCGCATCGGCGGCCAGCTCGAAGGTCTCGCCGGTGGGGTGCAGGCGGCCGTTTTCCATGCGTGTGCGCAGGAAACGCATGCCGCGTACGTGGCCCTGGTCATCCAGCAGGATTTCTTCGGGTTGGGCCCAGGTCAGCAGGCGGACCTGGTTGGCCTTGGCGATGTCCTGCTCATGGTGGGTGGCGCCCATGTCCGCCACGCCACGGCGGTACACGAGGTTGACATCGCGGGCGCCGAGGCGGGCCATCTGCACGGCCATGTCGATGGCAGTGTTGCCGGCGCCGAGCACGATGCAGCGGTCGGCCAGGGGCAGTTGGGTGAGGTCGTCGGTTTGGCGCAGTTCGCGGATGTAGTCGGTGGCGGCGAGCAGGCCGGGGGCGTCTTCATGGGGCAGGCCGAGCTGCTTGCTCGCGGCCAGGCCGAGGCCAAGGAACACCGCGTCGAATTGCTGGTGCAGTTCGCTCAACGTGAGGTTGTCGCCCAGGCGCTGGCCGTGGCGGATCTCGATGCCGCCGATCTGCAGGAGGAAATCCAGTTCCTTCTGCGCAAAATCATCCACCAGCTTGTACTTGGCGATTCCGTATTCATTCAGGCCCCCGGCTTTTTCCCGCGCTTCGAAGATCACCACGTCATGGCCGTGCAGGGCACTGCGATGGGCGCAGGCCAAACCTGCCGGCCCGGCGCCCACGACCGCGATGCGTTTGCCGGTGGCGGCGGCGCGGTGGAACGGGTGTTCGCTGAAGTGCGCGTTATCCACGGCATAACGTTGCAGCAGGCCGATCAGCACCGGCGCGCATTCTTCGGCGTTGTTGCGCACGCAGGCTTGCTGGCAGAGGATCTCGGTGGGGCAGACGCGGGCGCAGCTGCCGCCGAGGATGTTGGCCGATAGGATCTTCTGCGCGGCACCTTGCACGTTGTCGGTGTGGATATTGCGGATGAAGGACGGGATGTCGATCTCGCTGGGGCATGCGTTCACGCACGGCGCGTCGTAGCAATACAGGCAGCGTGAGGCCTCCAGTTGCGCCTGGCGGGCGTTGAGGGGCGGGGCCAGGTCGGTGAAGTGGCTGGCGAGGGTGGGTCCATCCTCGAAGGGATGGGGGAGGTGGGTCAGGGTCTGGATCACGGGTTTGGCCTCACTTTTCTGGATTGCCTCTGGCGGGCATTTTTGTTGTCTGCACTGGCCTCATCGCAGGCAAGCCCGCTCCCACATTTGAATGTGTTCACAAATCAAAAAGTGGGAGCGGGCTTGCCCGCGATTGGCGGTCTCAGCGTTTCACAGCCGTGGGCCTGGAATGCTCAGCCCGCTTGCTCAACTGCTCAAACACCGGCGGATACGCCGGCCGCTCCACATAGCGCCCGGCACCGCGTTCGGCGCGCAGGTCGCCATCGGCCCAGACCAACTTGCCCTGGCTCACGGTGTGGCTTGGCACGCCGCGTACGGTCTTGCCTTCGAAGATGTTGAAGTCGACATTCTGATGGTGGGTCTTGGCGGAAATCGTCCGCGTACCCTCGGGGTCCCACAGCACCAGGTCGGCATCGGCGCCCACGCGGATCGCGCCTTTGCGTGGGTAGAGGTTGAAGATCTTCGCGGTGTTGGTGGAGGTCAGCGCGACGAATTCCTGCATCGACAAGCGCCCGGTGTTGACGCCTTCATCCCACAACACGGCCATGCGGTCTTCGATGCCGGCGGTGCCGTTGGGGATCTTGCTGAAGTCGTCACGGCCGGCGGCTTTTTGCTCGGCGCAGAAGCAGCAGTGGTCGGTGGCGGTGGTGTGCAGGTTGCCCGATTGCAGGCCATGCCACAGCGCCTCTTGATGCCCGCGTGGGCGGAACGGCGGGCTCATCACGTAGCCGGCGGCGGTCTGCCAGTCGGGGTGGCGGTAGACGCTGTCGTCCAGCAGCAGGTGGCCGGCGAGGACTTCGCCATACACCGGCTGGCCCTTGCTGCGGGCGTAGGTGATTTCATCCAGCGCTTCCTTGGTGGAGACGTGCACCAGGTACAGCGGGGTGCCGATGGTTTCGGCGATGCGAATCGCGCGGCTCGCCGCTTCGCCTTCCACCTGGGATGGCCGCGACAGCGGATGCGCTTCCGGCCCGGTGATGCCTTGGGCCATGAGCTTGCGTTGCAGGTGGTACACCAGCTCGCCGTTTTCCGCGTGCACGGTAGGCACTGCGCCCAGTTCCAGGCAGCGCTCGAAGCTGGCGACCAGGGTGTCGTCGGCTGCCATGATCGCGTTCTTGTAGGCCATGAAATGCTTGAAGCTGTTGATGCCGTGATGGCTGACCAGCTCGGCCATTTCCTCGCGCACCTGCTCGCTCCACCAGGTGATCGCGACGTGGAAGCCGTAGTCGGATGCCGACTTTTCCGCCCAACCGCGCCACTGGTGAAAAGCTTCCAGCAAGGACTGCTGCGGGTTGGGAATCACGAAGTCGATGATCGACGTGGTACCGCCCGCCAGACCCGCCGCCGTACCACTGAAAAAGTCTTCACTGGCCACGGTGCCCATGAAGGGCAGTTGCATATGGGTGTGGGGATCGATGCCGCCGGGCATCAAATATTGGCCGCTGCCGTCGAGTATTTCAGTGCCGGCGGGAATATCCAGGTCCGTGCCAATGGCGCGGATTAGACCGCCTGCGCATAAAACATCGGCGCGGTAACTTTCATCATGGGTAATAACGGTGGCGCCACGGATCAACAGTGACATGTCGAGTTCCTCACAGGCTTGACCGGCTTGTGCCAGTTCTAAGTGTTGTAATGCTGCTTGCCGATGGGTCGGTTAATTCCTGTCATCGGTGACAGGAATAGAAACTAGCCCGAGTTTTTCGATTGGGCAAGAAGATTTTTTATAAGCTTATATTGTTATTAACATATTGATTTTTAATGATTAAAAATACAAATCACCAAAATGAAGCGCACGTTCACCGTTTTGACGCACTTGACAGGTTCTTAAATTGAGCAACATTTCTTATTGCAAATCAGACGCTTGAGATATGCCGCTTGACGGCGATGGGAAATAAAAATAATTGTGTTGCACCAGATTGAGTCCTGACAGTTCGGGCAACTTCCACGTTATTTAGCCTGAGTAACGTGGCAAGTACCGATGGATCAATCGGAAAGCTGATTAACATCAGCCAGTTATATAAGCGGTAGGGGTATGGCAACGGTTGTCGGCACGATTATTGAGTGCAGTGGCGGCTGGCCGGACCCGTGATGTCATGTTGTTTACGAGGTACTCCGGCCACCCAGTGCCCAGCGTTGGGTGAGCAACAATAATTCGAAAAAACCGTGGAGCGGCCATGCAACAGAACAGATCGCAAGTCATTGAGCGCAACGGCCTGTACGAACTCGACGCCGGCCCCGACGTCCTCGACAGCCCGCGCTACAACCACGACATGGCACCGACCAAGGTGCATGAACGAACCTGGAACAAGTGGCACATCACCGCGCTGTGGGTCGGCATGTCGATCTGCGTGCCCACCTATACGCTGGGCGGGGTGCTCACCGCGTACTTCGGCTTGTCGGTGGGCGAGGCGCTGATGGCGATCTTGCTGGCCAATATCGTGGTGTTGATCCCGCTGACCCTCAACGCGTTTCCCGGGACCAAGTACGGCATTCCGTTTCCGGTGCTGTTGCGTTCGTCGTTCGGCATTCTCGGCTCCAACGTGCCGTGTCTGATTCGTGCGTTGGTGGCGTGCGGCTGGTTTGGTATCCAGACGATGTTTGGCGGGCTGGCGATTCACTTATTTCTTGGTTCGATTTTCGAGGGCTGGAAGTCCCTCGGCGGCACCGGTGAAGTGATTGGCTTCATGATTTTCTGGTGCCTGAACTTGTGGGTGGTGCTGCGTGGCGCCGAGTCGATCAAGCGCCTGGAAACCCTCTCGGCGCCGCTGCTGGTGGCGGTGGGGATCGGCCTGTTGGTGTGGGCGATGCCGAACGTGTCCCTCAGCGAGTTGATGGCGATCCCGCCAAAGCGCCCGGAAGGCGCGAGCCTCACCGGCTACTTCATGGCCGGCCTGACCGCGATGGTGGGGTTCTGGGCCACCTTGTCGCTGAATATTCCTGACTTCAGCCGCTACGCGAAAAGCCAGAAGGACCAGATCCTCGGGCAGATCTTCGGCCTGCCGCTGACCATGTTCCTGTTCGCTGCACTGGGCGTGATCATGACGGCTGCGTCGGTGAAACTGGTGGGGGTGAGCGTGTCCGACCCGGTGACCTTGATCGGCCATATCCAGAGCCCGGTGTGGGTGGCCATTGCGATGCTGTTGATCATCATCGCCACTTTGTCCACCAACACGGCGGCGAACATTGTTTCGCCGACCAATGACTTCCAGAACATCGCGCCGAAGCTGATCAACCGCACTACGGCGGTGATCCTCACCGGGTTGGTGGGGCTGGTGTTGATGGGGCATGAGTTGCTGAAAAAGCTCGGCTTGATCGTTTCCGATGTGAGCCTGGAGACCGTCTATTCCAACTGGCTGCTCGGCTATTCCAGCCTGCTGGGGCCGATTGCCGGGATCATGGTGGTGGACTATTTCATCACCCGCAAACAACAACTGGACTTGGCCGGTTTGTACCGCGATGACGTGTACCCGGCGTGGAACTGGAGCGGGTTCATTGCCTTTGGCGTGCCGGTGGTGCTGACGTTGCTGTCGCTGGGCAGTGATGCGTTCAGTTGGTTCTACAGCTATGGCTGGTTTACCGGTTCGGCGTTGGGTGGGGTGTTGTATTACGCCCTGAATGCCAAACGCGGCGCTAGCCCGGTCGCCGTCAAAAGTTGAAATGCAATCCAAATGTGGGAGCTGGCTTGTGTGGGAGCTGGCTTGCCTGCGATAGCATCTCCTCAGTGCAACTGATGTACCGAGGTGCCTGCATCGCAGGCAAGCCAGCTCCCACAAAAAGCCAGCTCCCACACAAGCCAGTTTTCACCTGTTGCACCGGGTTCAATCCATAAGAAATGTAGCCTGAGGAGATCCCCATGAACGCTGCCCTCGACGTTCTGCAATCCACCCATCAGCACATCAATCGCGACCGTTTGTGGCAGTCCCTGATGGACCTCGCCCAGCTCGGCGCCACCGCCAAGGGTGGCGTGTGCCGCCTGGCCCTCACCGACCTCGACCGCCAGGCCCGCGACCTCTTCGTGCAGTGGTGCGAAGCCGCCGGTTGCACCGTGACCATCGACGGCATCGGCAACATCTTCGCCCGCCGCCCCGGGCGCAACCCCGACCTGCCACCGGTGATGACCGGCAGCCATATCGACACCCAACCCACAGGCGGCAAGTTCGACGGCTGCTTCGGTGTGCTCGCCGGTGTGGAAGTGCTGCGTACCCTCAATGACCTCAACGTGGAAACCGAGGCACCGCTGGAAGTGGTGGTGTGGACCAACGAAGAAGGCTCGCGCTTCCCGCCGTGCATGATGGGTTCGGGGGTGTTTGCCGAGAAATTCAGCCTGGCGGACACCCTGGCGAAGGTCGATGCCGATGGCGTCTCGGTGGGCGATGCGTTGAACGCCATTGGCTACGCCGGTACACGGCCGGAGAGCGGGCACAAGGTCGGCGCGTATTTCGAAGCGCATATCGAACAGGGGCCGATTCTTGAGGATGAGAAAAAAACCATCGGCGTGGTCTTGGGCGCGCTGGGGCAGAAGTGGTTCGACCTGAAACTGCGTGGCGTCGAAGCCCACGCGGGGCCGACGCCGATGCACCTGCGCAAGGATGCCCTGGTGGGTGCAGCGGCGGTGGTGGCAGCGGTGAATGCGGCGGCGCTCGGGCATCAGCCCCACGCGTGTGGCACGGTGGGCTGCCTGCAAGCCTATCCGGGCTCGCGCAATGTGATTCCCGGCGAGGTGCGCATGACCCTGGATTTCCGTCACCTGGAGCCGGCGCGGTTGAATTCGATGATTGCCCAGGTGCGCACGGTGATCGATGAGACCTGCGCCAAACATGACTTGAGCTTTGAAATGGCGCCGACGGCGGACTTCCCGCCGTTGTATTTCGACAAGGGTTGTGTGGACGCCGTACGCGATGCGGCCAATGGCTTGGGCCTGTCGAACATGGACATTGTCAGCGGGGCAGGGCATGACGCGATCTTCGTCGCCGAGTTGGGTCCGGCAGGCATGATCTTTGTGCCCTGTGAAGGGGGCATCAGCCATAACGAAATCGAAAACGCCGCACCGGATGATCTGGCGGCGGGCTGTGCGGTGTTGTTGCGGGCGATGGTCGCCGCCTCCGCCGCGATAGCGGGGCGCCAGATGGCCGCCTGACGCGGTTTTTCATCACTCACGGATGCGCCACCCGGCGCGTCCGCACACACATAGACCGGCGCCTAGCGCCGGTTTTTGCGTCTTTCCCCTTCTGAAAAATACCGCGTGCCTGCTCTGGTACAGATTTTGGAAAAAACCACCATACAGATGGCCGGGCGTTCAACTGTGCATCAAAGAAGTGGTTTTTCTGGATCTTAATTAAGTGCCGAGTAGCGATAACAATAGCTTATTCGTTGAGTTGCGTTGGGCCAGTCTTAATGCAAGTGCCGGAAGTCTATTCGTCCAGTTGTCTTTGTCCGGGGTTTAATCATGACTATCTATGCGTGGCTGTCGTTCATTCTGATTACGATGGTGCAAGCCGGTTCGCCAGGGCCATCAACCGTGTTCCTGGTAAATAACTCCATCAAGTATGGGCCGTTCAAAGCGATTGGCGTATTGACCGGCGATGTATTTGCCATCTTGATCATGGGCTTGATCTCATCATTGGGTATTGCCACTTTTTTTGCAGAACATCCGTCGATGTTCAATGCATTGAAACTGGCCGGTGCGGCCTATCTTGTTTACCTCGGTATTGGTGCGTTCAAGAAAAGCCGCTCGATGATGAGTGCTGCAAGTCCTGATGCAGCTGTTGTCAGGGCGCCTGCTTTAACGCGCCAGTGGGCCCAGTCCTTCTTGATCGGTATCAGTAATCCAAAGGCGCTGGTGTACTTTACCGCGCTGTTGCCGCAGTTCGAAAAAAGTGGCACCCCCGATCTTAAGTTCTTTGCGTTTCTTGTGATTATCAGTGCGCTGATAAAGTTTTCGATTCTTTCCTGTTATGCCGTGGTGGCAACCAGGATTGCCTCGAAGTTGACGTCGCCCTCCGCCAGTAGAATCGGTTCCAAAGTAGTCGCTGTATTCTTCGTATTTTTTGGTGCGGCATTAGGGTTCTCTACCATCCATTGAAGGATATCTATCTATGAAGTATGAAGGCTCTGCAGCCCGTTCATTGTCAACTGTGCAAAGCACCTCTGATCTGATTGAGCAGCAACTCAGGCGCAGTGGTTATTGGGTGGGTAACTATTTCAACTATTTTGTGACGTTGGCCCATCGTTCCGAAGACTGGAGAGCATTCCTCCAGACTTGGGATAGCTTGCCACCGGATGAGTTTATGGCGGACGGCGGCAAATACCGTCGGCGGCGGTTTACCGAACTTCGCTACAGTGTGCTCAACGATGAAATCGGCATTCTTCCGCATCGTCCGTTCTTCCAGGATAAGTACACGAACACCTTGAATGGCGGCGTGGATCGATACTTTGAGCCGATTACACCCTATATTGCGACGCACCCTTTTATAAAACGCATGATTCGCGATTATGTGGCGATCTTTACCCGTTATAAAGATGTGGCGGTTTGGCAGGTGTATTTGCACCAAGTGCGAATTACATCGTCGCGCGGTGTTGCCGGTTTCCCGACGCCGGAAGGCATACATAAGGACGGTGTTACGTTTTCCAGTTTGTTTTGCGTCAACCGCACGGACAATTGCACCGGCGCAGAAAATTCAATCTATGACAACGACAAGGCTTTGCTCGAAAGTTTTACCCTCAAACGTTATGGCGATCTGGTGATTTTTGATGATTCCAAGGTGTATCACAGCGTCAGTCAAATGAACACGTCAGACGATGGCGTCGCGTCGCGGGATATGTTGTTTCTGGAATTCACGGCGCAAGGGGCTGAGCATGTCGCGTCATAGTGGAATGGATATTGAAACCCGCGATTATTCACGGGAAGTGATTGAACGTATCAGCCAAAGTTGGTCGTTTGACGCCGAGGTCATGCGCTTTAAAGGGATTACCAGCCTTGCGTTTGATATGCATGCGCCAGACTTTCTGGAGGCGATGGTACCTTTCTCGTCGTTCGACGCGTGGCGCACCCTGGAGCCTCAAGATAAAAACGACTTGCTCTCGGCCGGGTGGATTATCTATCAGAGCAACACCATCTTTATTGAAACCGACTTGGTCACGCCGGCCTGTATCGAAGTCATTCGTTCGCGGCAAGACAACAGTGTCGGCCCCGAGATGGCGCGCTCAATGGCGGAGGCGATGACGGACGAGGGTTATCACACGCTGCTGGCAGTGCTCACCTGTGATGAAGTGCGGGCCAACCGGCAACTGGCGTTGTTTCCTGCGGACTTCCACCTCGTAAACGTCATGAATGCCTATATCCATGGGCTGGACAGCGAATGGAAGCGGCGCATTGCGCGTATCGCCACGGCCTGCTGCACAGAGAACCACATCACCGATTACCTGGACCTGCTGGCGAATGCGACGTCGATCCAGCCGATGTTTCTCGCGGCGGTCAATGCCCATGCCAAGGACGAGTGGAGCCACGGCTCGCAGTTTGCGGTGTTGGCGCGCGATGTCTATTGGCAGCTCTCCAAAGACGGAAAACAGGTGTTCAAGGAAACCGTCGAGCTGGTCGCGAAGAATTTCTTCCGCGCTGATCTCAATGCCTGGATCACCGTGATTGATCAGCTCGCGCGGCCCTCACTCGATGGCGTGCGCGCGGCAGTGGTCGACAACGCAGTAGAGCTGCAACGCGGCGTCGAGTTTACGAATAACAATCGCGGCTTGATGAAGCTCTATGACAGCCTGGAATGGGAATGGACCAACGATGACCGCCAATAATTTTACCCTCGCCTGCGCAGGGCAGCGTGAGCCCATGGCCGGCGATGTGTTCTCGCTGGTCAATGCCTGTGAAAAACTCGGCCTGGTCCGCACCCGTTGCCGGCAGGGGCGGTGCGGCGCCTGCCAGGTGAGGTTCGTCTCCGGTGAGTACAGCGAGTGGGCACCCATGCTTGCGCTCACGGAAAAGGAAAGAGGGCACAACGCAATCTTGCCCTGTGTGCTGGTTCCGCTCTCGGACATTGAAGTTGAGGCTTGGTACCCATGAGCGAGACGATTTACGTAGAAAACGAACACTTTCGGATTCGCAGCGCCAGGCTCGACGACGCGATCGCCATCCGCAAAATGGTGTTCAAGACCTTTGTGGAGTACGGCATCGCCGCTGACCCCGACGATGATGATCGCGACATCATGTGCTTTGGTGTACCCAAGACGAATGTCGTGGAGTTGGTCACGGTGTTTGGCGATGTGCCGGTGGGCTCTGCGATTCTCACGGGCGGCGACGATGGCCGGGTGAAACTCACCAAGTACTACCTGGACAAGGACTATCGCGGTTTTGGTGCCGGGGTGGCGATGCTCCAGACGGCGGTGTCGACGGCACAGCAGTTGGGCTTCAAGGAGATTTTCCTGAAAACCCGGGCACGCTACAAAGAGGCCGTCCAATTGTACGAGTCAACCGGTTGGGTGAGGGGCGCGGACCAGCCAGGCCCTGGCCCGGAACGGGTCTACTCCATACGGTTTTCTTAACACCGAGATCTATGCGCTGAGGCAGGCAGGCCGTCACCGGCCTGTTTGTTATTGAGGCACTAGCGCAGCATGTTGGATACGCTGAGGTCCATTACGCGTTTGCCGATCATCTTGATCGCTTCCTCCACCCGGTCATCGAGCACACCGCCATAGTTGATGCGGATGCAGTTTTCATACTTGCCGGAAGAGGAGAATATTTTCCCGGTGGCAATTTGGATGTTGTGCAGCATCAAGTAGTCGCTGAGCTCGTAGGCCGACACGCCGTCCGGCAGCTCCATCCACAAGAAATACCCGCCTTGGGGCCGGCTGATCCGAATGCTCGGGTTGAAGTATTTGGAGATCCAACTGGTCATCAACTCGCGGTTGGCCTTGTAGTTGGCGCGCATGCGCCGCAGATGGATCTGGTACAAGCCCTTGCCCATGAACTCGGCAATCGCGCGTTGGTTGGCGGTGGCCGTGGCGCCGGAGCTGGTGTATTTGATATGCAGCACTTTGTCGTAGATTTTCCCGGGCACGACCCAGCCCACCCGCAGCCCCGGCGCGAGTGTTTTTGAGAAAGAGCCGCAGAGGATGATCTTGCCCTCGGCGTCGAGGGACTTGATGGTTTTGGGGCGCGGGTACGGGTACGTGAGGTCGCCATAGGTGTCATCTTCGATGATAAAAAAGCCGAAGGTCCTGGACAGTTCCACCAGGGTTTCCTTGCGCTCATCCGGCATGACATAACCCAGCGGGTTGTTGCAGTTCGGGTTGACCAGCACCGCGCGGATCGGCCAGCGCTCAGCAATAAGCTCCAGTGATTCCAGGCAGATGCCCGTCAGCGGATGGGTAGGCACTTCAATGACTTTTATGCCGCAGACCTTGAGGGTTTGTATCGCCCCGTGAAAGCTCGGCGACTCGACGACCACGATATCGCCCTGGCTGCAAATGGCCCGTATGGAGCACATCAGGGCCTCTTGGCAGCCGGTAGTGATGATGATTTCTTCCGGGTCGACCAGGCAGCCGGAATCGATAATCAAGCGACTGACTTGCGTCCTTAGTTCCAGGTTGCCCTTGATGTTTTCATAGTTGAGCCCATCCTTTTGCCAGCGTTTGGCTTCGTGGCTCAGGCTTTTCATCAAGGGCTTCAAGGTCGGCGTGTCAACGTGGGGCATGCCTCTGCCCAGTTGCAGCACGCGTTCGTCCGGGGTGCTGGTGGTCACCTTGTAGATTTCATCCCACTCCAGGATATCGAGGGGGTTTTTTTCGATGGCGCGCATGGTGGGCAAGAGGTGCAGGTTTTGCCGGCGGGTGACGAAGTGGCCGGACTTGGGCGCGGGTGATGCCAGGCCTTCTTCCTCCAGCAGGCGATAGGCCTGCTGGACGGTGCCCAGGCTGACGCCGTGTTCTGCGCTCAACACGCGAACAGAGGGAAGGCGTTGCCCCGCCTGGTACATGCCCATTTCAATTCTGCTGCGCAGTAAACGGGCCAACTCTGAATACTTTGCCACTGATCCCTCACCGCTAACCTGTCCTGTGCGTAGTGGCATAGTCCTCCACCGCCCCGGTGGGTGGCAAGGGCGGCGGCGGTGAGGGCGTTTGATTGGCATTGCACACAGGAACGCCGACCAACGGATGGAAGAACTGTCATTTCTCACAGTTGTGGGCATACGCCGATTGGTTTCTCCTTAACGGAGCCCGAGTTGCGGTGGGTTGATCTTCAGCACAATGGAGAAATGACATGGGACAAATCGGCAAAAAGCGGCCTGTCGCACCTGGCCAACCTGACCCCTCCTACGGCAACGCGGGTGTGGTGACACCCGACCCGAGTACCTCCGGGTTTGTTCGGGCACTCGTCGTGGACTCGCAGGAGCGGCAGGTATTTGTCCTTTGGGTGCAGGGTCAGTTTTGGTTGTATCGCCACCGTAAAGATGGAACGCCGGACGTCGGATTCGGAGAAGGTGGCGTGGTCAAGGGCAGTTTTGTTGAAGGTGTGGCCTCGCGCCCTTGTGATGTGTTGGTGAAGAGCAACGGAGATATTTTGCTCATAGGGGAAGTGATGAACGACCCTCAGAAGGGTGAAATAGCGGTCATCAGCTTCAAGTCGGATGGAAAACCGGACAGTGAATTCGGGACTCGCATTATTCAGGCGATTCCTGCGCAGGCGACTCACAGTCAGCAACCATTTGGTTGTTTGCAGCCAAATGGCAACATCTTGATTTCTGCCGGTTATTCAATATCTGATGGTGTGAACCCGGCTCGTGAATTTGGGTTGCTGATTAACTTGTTGGCAACGGGTGAGTTGAATCTGCAGTTTGGTGGAGGCACTGGGATTGTCCCTGTGCACTTTGAAGGCAAGGATACGACGTTGTCTCGAGTCGTTGCCCTGAATGATGGGGGGTGCGTGGTAGGCGGTACGCAGTCAGTGTCCCACGGACAGCAGGTTGAGTCGCATGCTGCGTTGGCCCGTTATACAGCGAGTGGTTCGCTTGTGACAGCCTTCGGGCACAACGGGTACGCCGTTGTGGAGGTACTCAATTCCGGCCTTTATGACCTGGATGTTTTCGACGAGATTGTATATCTAGCCGGTAAGGGCGACAGCAGCCGAGCAATGGTCGCTGTATACGATTCAGCGGGCCAGCCGTTGCAGTCCTTCAATGACGGGCGTCCTCATGTTGACGAAAACCCGTTTACTTCCTGGTTTGCAATCAAAGTGCAACAAGATCGGAGCGTGGTAGTAGCAGGCAGTGTGCTGTCGCCGCGTGGCGAGCAAATTTATGCGCGTCTTCTGCAGAATGGGCAGTTTGACCAAAAATTTGCCCATGAGGGGCGCGGGCACTTGGGACGTGGTTCATTTTTTCATCTTGCCCTTCAGCCGCACCTCAAGAGAATTGTATTAGCGGGCAACCAAGTGGACCCCGTGGATACCCCTGCTTTATACGGCGTCAAGATGTAAAGAGTGCGGCGCAAGCTTGCTTGTGCGCGGTGGTCTGTCGCCAGATATCCGGCTGAACCACGGCGATTGCAAGCAAGCCCGCCACAGGTAGTCGGGGATCAGGCGCCAGGCTGCCAACCGCCGCCCAGCGCAGTCAGCAACCCCACACTCGCCTGCAACTGTCGCGTCTGTACCGCCCGCAAGGTCCGTTGCGCCTGCAAGGCGGCGGTCTGCGCCGTCACCACGTCCAGGTAGCTCACGGCGCCCGCCTGATAGCTGTTCATCGCCAAGGACTGGGTGTGCTGCGCCGCATCCGCCGCCGCTTGTTCGTCGTCGGCTTGCTGCTGCAGGTCGCGCAGTTGGGCGAGGTTGTCTTCTACTTCGCGCACGGCTTTCAGTACATGGCTGCGGTACTGCGCCGAGGCTTCTTCGAATTCGGCCTTGGCCTGGCGTTCATTGGCGCTCAAGCGCCCGCCATCGAAGATCGGCAGGTTGACCAGCGGCCCCAGCGCCCAATAGCGATTACTTGCCGACAGCAGGTTGCCGACGCCTTGTGTCTGCCCGCCAAGCACCCCGGTCAAGCTGAAGTCCGGGTACCACGCCGCCTTGGCTACGCCGATGTTGGCGTTGGCGGCAAACACGCGCCGCTCCGCCGCCGCAATGTCCGGGCGACGTTGCAACAGGTGGCTCGGCAGCTGTGCCGGAATGCCCGGTAGCGCGAGCAGCTGCGCACTCGGCGCGAGGCTGAAGGTGCTGGCCGCCACGCCCACCAGTTCGCCAATCGCATGTTCGGTCAGGTTGCGTTGCCCGCGCACGTCATCCCATTGCGCCTTGGCTTCGGCCAGTTGGTTTTGCGCACGGGTCAGGTCCAGTTCCGAGGCGATCTGGCCCTCGTAGCGACTGCGCGTCAGTTGCAGCGCCTGGCGAAAATCCTCCAGTGAATGGTCGAGAATCCGCGCTTGTGCATCCAGCCCGTTGAGCTGCACATACAAGCTCGCCAACTGCTGTTGCAGGCTCAAGCGCGCCACTGCCAAGTCGTCGCCGGCCGCTTGCGCCTGGGCATCACCGGCCGCGACCTGGTTGCGGATTTTGCCCCACAGGTCCAGGTCGTAGCTCAGGGAAAACCCTGCGGTGTTGCTGTTGTAGACCGATGGCTGGGTGGTGCCACGTAGGGGGCGCGAGTCCGATTGGCGTTGGCGCAGCGGCTGCGCACTGGCGTTGATTTGCGGGAACAACCCGGCATGCAGTTGGCTGGCGTAGGCCTGGGAGGCATCGAAGTGCGCCAGCGCCGCCGCCAGATCCGGATTGGCCTTGAGCAGTTGCTGTTGCAGTGCGCTCAAGCGCGGGTCGTGGTAGAGCGTCCACCATTCGGGGGCCAATTGATCGGCCGGCTGCGCGCTGTGCCACGGGCCGTCGCTGGTCTGTTCGCGATAGCCGGCGGGCAGGTCAACGCTTGGCACCTTGTAGGTGGGCGCCATGGAGCAGCCGTGCAGCGCCAGCAACAGCAGGGCCGCGAGGGGTTTAAGCCTTGGGCGCATGGGCACCTCCCGAGGCATCGGCCAATTGCACCGGGTCACCTTCGCGCAGGGCGTCGGGCGGGTTGTCGATCACGCGGTCGGCGGGCTTGAGGCCCTGGTCGATCACCAGGCGTTCGCCGAGGTCGAGGCCGATATGGATAGTTTGCAGGTGCACGTGATTGTGCCCGTCGAGCACGGCGACTTGCGTGCCCTCGGCGCGGAAGATCAAGGCGCTGGCGGGGATGCTCACGCCATGGGTGTCGGCGGGGATCGGCAAGGTCGCTTCGGCGTAGTCACCGGGCAGCAACTCGCCGTTGGGGTTGTCGGCGACGAACTGCGCGAGCAGGGTGCCGGAGCGCCGGTCGATGGCGGTGGAGTCGCCGATCAGGCGGGCCTTGAAGTGTTCGCCAGGATGTTCGGGCACGGTCAGTTCGGCTTCCAGGCCGGGGTGGATGACCGCCGCGTAGTTTTGCGGCACCGGCACGTACAGGCGCAACTGGTGGGTATCGGCGAGGTTGAACAGCTCTGGGTCGCTGTCGGTGTCTGCTTTGATCAACTGGCCGATATCGGTGTTGCGTGCGGTGATGGTGCCGGCGAACGGTGCGCGGATGGTCTTGTAGCCGGCCAGCGCCGACAACCGCGCATAGTCGGCAGCGGCGGCTTCGGCGTTGGCCTTCGCGGCGGCGGCGTTGGAGGTTTTTTCATCGGCCTCCTGGCGTGACACCGAGTGGCTGGCCAGCAGGTTTTGCCAACGCGTGGCGGTGGTCTCGGCCAGGCGTGCATTGGCCTGTTCCTGACTCAGCCGGGCGTGGGTTTGCGCCAGTTGCTGGTCGAGGTCCGGGCTGTCGATTTCCGCGAGGATTTGCCCGGCCTTGACCTGGGTGCCGATGTCGGCTTTCCAGTCTTTCAAGTAGCCACTGACCCGCGCATGGATCGGCGCCTTGCTCCAGGCTTCCAGGTGAGCGGGCAAGCGCAGGGTATCGCCGGCGGCGTTCTGTTGCGGTTGGAACACCAGCACTTGTGGGATGGCGGCGGTCTCTGTCCAGGCGGTAACGGATTGTTCATGCAAGGTGCGGGCATGCAGGCCGTTGGCGACCAGCAGGGCGGCCAGGGTCAGGCCGCCGACACCCAGGAGCATCAGACGCTTGCGCGAGGGTTTGTGATCAGACGACATGGGGAGTTTCTCCGGCAACTGCGCGAGTAGGGTGACGGCCGTGGACCAGGCTGAACACCACGGGGACAAACAACAGGGTGGCGATGGTGGCGAAGATCAAGCCACCGATCACCGCCCGGCCGAGGGGGGCGTTTTGTTCTTCGGAAAGGGCCAGTGGCAACATACCGATGATCATCGCCAGGGCGGTCATGCACACCGGGCGGAAGCGTGTGTAACCGGCCTCCATCGCCGCCTTGAGTGCATCGCCATGTTCGGCCAGGCGTTCACGGCAGAAGCTCACTACCAGGATCGAGTTGGCGGTGGCCACGCCCATGCAGAGGATGGCGCCGGTAAGGGCGGGCACCGACAGTGAGGTGCCGCTGAGGAACAGCATCCACACAATGCCCGCGAGTGCGGCCGGCAGTGCGGTGATGATCACGAACGGGTCGGCCCACGACTGGAAGTTGACCACGATCAGCAGGTAGATCAGCACCACGGCGCCGAGCAGGCCCAGACTCAAACCACTGAAGGCTTCATGCAAGGCGTCGATCTGCCCATGCAGGCTGATGGTCGCGCCTTTGGGGCGCATGGAGGCGGTGTCATCCAGCACTTTTTGCACGTCGCGCGCTACGCCGCCGAGGTCGCGGCCTTGCACGTTGGCGTACAGGTCCAGGGTCGGCTCGATGTTGTAGTGGGTCACCACCGCCGGGCTTTGCACGCGGGAAATACTCGCCACGCCACCGAGGATCTGCGACTGGCCGTCGGCGCCGGTCACCGGCAAGGCTTCCAGCGACGGCAGGCTGTCGAGGCGGTATTGCGGCGTCGCCGCGACGATGGAGTACGACACGCCGTTGGCCGGGTTGAGCCAGAAGGTCGGCGCGGTCTGCGAGCTGCCGGCCAGGGACGCGACCATGCTGTTGGTCACGTCGCGCTCGGTGATGCCCAGGCCGTTGGCCCGCAGGCGGTCGACATTGACTTGCAGCGACGGGTAGCCGGTGGACTGCTGGATACGCAGGTCGGCGATGCCAGGGACGTGTTGCAGGCGGCGTTCCAGTTCCACTGCATAGGCGCGGTTTTCGGCATCGTTGCGCCCGGAAATTTTCACGTCCAGCGGGGCCGGGGCGCCGAAGTTGAGGATCTGGCTGCTGATGTCGGCGGGCAGGAACGCGAAGTGGCTGCCGGGGAAGCTTTGCGGCAGCGCTTCACGCAGTTTTTTCACGTAGTCGGCGGTGGGCGCGTGGTCCTGCTTCAGGGTGACCTGGATGTCGCCGTCCTGCGGGCCGATGGTGCCGCTGCTGCTATAGGCCATGTCGATGCCGCTGAGGGGAATGCCGATGTTATCGACGATGGTGTCGAGTTCAGCGCTGGGGATCACCTCACGGATACGCGCTTCGATGCGGTCGAAGGCGGCGGCGCTTTCTTCGATCCGCGTGCCCAAGGGCAAGCGCACGTGAAGGGCCAGGGCGCCGGCGTCGGTGGTGGGGAAGAAGTCCTGGCCCAGGCTCGGCAGCAGCAGGAACGACGCGAGCACGCAGGCGAGGAAACCGACGATAAAGCGC
Organism: Pseudomonas acericola (SeqCode); assembly: GCF_053456465.1. Classification (NCBI taxonomy): domain Bacteria; kingdom Pseudomonadati; phylum Pseudomonadota; class Gammaproteobacteria; order Pseudomonadales; family Pseudomonadaceae; genus Pseudomonas; species Pseudomonas acericola (SeqCode). Next base: position 1,197,994 of record NZ_JBRFJB010000001.1, read on the forward strand.
TTGCGGTTGCCCAGCGCCAACAGCAGCAGGCCGTGGTAGGTGTCGCGGATATTCGAGAAGTGACGCTCGAAACCCTGCTGGAAGTTCAGCACCGCTTGCAGCGCGGCATGCCGTGGTTTGGCGTGTTGCTCACCCTCGTGATGGTTGATGAATTCATCTTCCGGGTGATGCCCCGCGCCTTGCTCCGGCGTGTGCGGCTTGAGCAGGAACATCGCCAGCGTCGGTACCAGCGTACGCGAGAGGATGAACGAACTGGCCATGGCAAAGATCACCGCCAGCGCCATGGGGCGGAACAGGTAACCGGCGATGCCTTGCAGCATGAACATCGGCACGAACACGATGCAGATGCACAGCAGCGAGACGAACGCGGGGCCGACAATTTGCGCGGCGCCGTCGAGGATCGCGGTTTTTACCGACTTGCCTTGTTCCAGGTGCCAGTTGATGTTCTCGATGGTCACGGTGGCGTCGTCCACCAGAATTCCCACCGCCAACGCCAGCCCGCCGAGGGTCATGACGTTGAGGGTTTGCCCGCTGACGGCGAGCAGTGCGATGGCCGACAGTACAGCCAGGGGAATCGACGCGGCGATGATCAGCGTCGAGCGCCAGCTGCCCAGGAACAGCAGGATCATCGCACTGGTCAGCAGGGCGGCGATGATGCCTTCCTGGGCCACGCTGCCCACCGATTGCTTGACGAACACCGAGGCATCGCCCAGCAGCGAGGTCTTCAGTGACGGCGGCAGGGTTTCGTCGATGCGCGGCAGCATCTGGCGGATACCGTCGATGATCGACAGGGTGGAAATGCTGCCGTTTTTCAGCGCCGGCATCAGCACGGCGCGGTGGCCGTCGACGCGCACGATGTTGGTTTGCGGCGGCGAGCCGTCGCGCACGTGGGCCACTTGGCCGATGGTGATCAGCGCGCCGTCCACGGTCTTGATCGGCAGGTCGTTGAGCTCGTCGATCGCCTTGGGGCTGTTGTTGAGCAGGATCGTGTATTCGTTGGGGCCGAGCTTGGCGGTGCCCACCGGGATGATCTGGTTTTGCAAGGCCAGGGCGTTGCCCACGTCCTGGGCCGACAAGCCTTTGGCGGCGAGCGCCTGTGGGTCGAGGTCGAGGGTGATCTGGCGTTGCTTGCCGCCCATGGGCGTGGGCATGGCCAGGCCGGGCAGGGCGCTTAACGGCAGGCGGATATTGTTCTGCACCAGGTCGCGGATCTTCGCTTCCGACAGGCTCGGGCTGGAGAACGCCAGTTGCAGGATCGGCACCGTGGATGCGCTGTAGTTGAGGATCAGCGGCGGCGTGATGCCCGGCGGCATTTGCTTGAGCACGGTTTGTGACACGGCCGTCACTTGGGCGTTGGCGGTGCGGATGTCGACGCCGGGCTGGAAGAAGATCTTGACGATGCCCATGCCGGGCAGCGATTGCGATTCGATATGTTCGATGTCGTTGACGGTGGTGCTCAGGGAGCGTTCGTAGGTGTAGATCACCCGACCGGCCATGGCATCCGGCGACAAGCCGTTGTACTGCCAGACCACGGCAACCACGGGGATGCCGATATCGGGGAAGACATCCGTGGGGGTTCGCAGGGCCGCCATCGGCCCGATGATGCAGATGAATATAGCCAACACGATAAACGTGTACGGCTTGTGCAGTGCGGTCTTTACCAGCCCGAGCATGCGTGAACCTCCATTGGAGCAGGATTGCAAACCCCGGCAGTCTTGCCCGACCCACCTAACACGCACCTTTCAGCCAGGTGAAGGAACATTTAGGTAGGGCCTGAAGATCGTTTCATCTGTATTCATTTGTTCTACAAAGGGTCGCTCTCCAAGCTTGTGCCCCATCGGACGCATCGTCCTTTTTTTGGAGCCCTGCCATGTCACTTAAACCCTTGTTGTTGATTCCCGCCCTCGGCGCCGTGCTGTTGTTGTCGGCGTGCGCCGGCCCGATCCCGAAGGCGGACCCGAGCGAGGCGTGGATTGGTTTGAAGGAGGAAGCGCCGAATGACCTGATGGCCGAGCGCCTGGATGGCAAGCGCGTGGATGACGGGCGCTTTTTCGAAGTGCCGCCGGGTGCCCATCGGTTGGATGTGACGCTGTACGAAGAGGAACCCGGCGACGACAACCAGCAGGACTGCCAGGGCCGGGTCGAGTACAAGGATTTCAAGGCGGGTGAGCATTACACCCTGGTGGAGTCTAGCCTGGGCACCACCGTGCGGGCATCCCTGATGGATGCGCACGGCAAGGAAGTCGCGGCGACCCAGGACTTCAACTGCATGCCTGGCTAGGCGTGATGCACGGCGGCCTTGAGGGGCTTGGCCGGTTTGACGACGTGGGGGTGATGGTGGCGGCGCGTGATGCGCAACACCCCCCACAACATGGCGCCGGCTACTGCCAGCCAACCGCAGACCAACAGGAAAATCGTTGTTGCAAGGCTCATACGGGCCTCCTTTCGCCCCGATGGGGCATACACAGTCTTCTCAATGGACAGTCTAGCTACCTGACGGTTGCCTGCTATTGACCAATGGTCGAGTCTGTCCAACTTCTTTGCTCTATCCCGGGCCCTTTACTGACGCTTGAGGCTATACCCGCGTGGCGCAGCGCCCTATGATCAGGACCCTTACCGGCAGTTGATCAAGAGAGTAAAAAATTGCGGTTACGGTCGAACGTGAAAACATCCGTGTTGCTGGCCTGCGCCCTCGGGCTTGCGGCCTGTTCCGGCAGCCCCTCGAAACTGCCGGGCCTGCCGGAGCGGGTCGAGCTCAATGGCGTGCCGACCTTTCGCAGCGAGGCTTATCAAAGCGGCCCTGCGGCATTGGCCAGCATGCTGTCGCAACAAGGCATTGTCATGACACCGGGCTTGTTGGATAAGCCGCTGCGCTTGCCCGGTGGTGAGGCGGACCTTGAGCGCAACATGCAGGTGCTGGCGCGTGAGTACGGGCTGATGGTGTATCCGCTGGATAGCCAACTGACGGCGGTGCTGGCCCAGGTGGCGGCCGGTTATCCGGTGATGGCGCGGATTGGCGGAAGCCTGTGGTCGGACGCGCGGTATGTGGTCGTGGTGGGCTTCAATCAGCAGAAAAGCACAGTGTTGCTGCGCTCCGGGATGGACCGACGCCTGTTGATGAGCTTCAGCGAGTTTGAATCGAAGTGGGAGAGCGCCGGGAGTTGGGCGATCCTCACCCAGCGGCCAAGCCAGTTACCGGCCAAGGTCGATGCGCAGCGCTGGCGTGAGGCGGCGAACGCCACGGCCCAGGCCGGGCAGGAGCGGGCGGCGGCGCAGGCGCTGAAGGTGTTGGCGGAAACCAAGTAAGAGACAACAACTGAGATCCAATGTGGGAGCGGGCAAGCCCGCTCCCACACAAAGCAGCTCTCAGAATCTTTTAGCGGCGCACTTCTGCCGCATTCGGACGATTCTTCAGGTTCTTGTCAGCCTTGTAGCGCAACGCCACATCCGGCACCGAACCACTCTTGCCCGTCTCGACCCAATTGCGAATCCGCCCGGCATCGGCGAAGTGGGTGAATTTGCCGAAAGCATCGAGGATCACCAGCGACACCGGACGATTACCCATGCTGGTCACCAGCACCAGGCAGTGGCCGGCCTGGTTGGTGAAACCGGTCTTGGTCAGCTTGATGTCCCAGTTGGCGCGGTTGATCAGGTGGTCGGTGTTGGAGAAACCCAAGGTGTAGTTGGGTTTGCGGAATGAAACGGTCTTTTCTTTGGTGGTGCTCAGTTGGCTGAGCAGCGGGTAATGACGCGCGGCAGCCAGCAGCTTGCTGAGGTCGCGAGCGGTGGACACGTTGTGGATCGACAAGCCGGTGGGCTCTACGTAGTGGGTGCTGGTCATGCCCAGCGCCTTGGCCTTGGCGTTCATCGCCGCGATAAACGCCGGGTAGCCACCCGGATAGTGGTGGGCCAGGCTGGCGGCGGCGCGGTTTTCCGAGGACATCAGGGCGATCAGCAGCATTTCTTTACGCGGCATTTCGCTGCCGATCTTCACGCGGGAGAACACGCCTTTCATTTCTGGCGTGTCCTTGATGTTGATGTCGATGTATTCGTCCATGTTCTGCTTGGCTTCGAGAACAATCAGACCGGTCATCAGTTTGCTCACCGACGCGATGGGCACCACTACGTCGGGGTTGCTGGAGTAGATGACCTTGTTGGTCTGCAAATCCACGAGCATGGCGCTGCCGGAGGCGATTTGCAGTTTGGACGTGTCACGCGGGGCCTGGGTGGTTTCGGCGGCGTGGGCGAAGGTGCCTGTAAGTGCAAAAAATAGGCTGGCGATAGAGAGACGAATTTTCACGCGGATGAACTCGCTAAAAGTAAGGAAATACCGTTGGCAAACGGGTTTTGTGACAAATGCCGTTACATTTTAGGAGTATGGATCAGAAACTGTCGAATGTTCTTCGAGAACCAGACGAAAGTGCTTAAAAACTAAGAAAAAACCGGATTTATTGCGGGCAATAAAAAGCCCCGCGCTAAGGCAGGGCTTTTTTAGCACCGCTGGTTATCAGCCGTGCAGCGTTTCTGCCGCATACAGCGTGTTTTCCAGCAGGCAGGCACGGGTCATCGGGCCTACGCCGCCTGGGACCGGTGTGATCCAGCCGGCACGGGGCAGGGCGGTGTCGTACACCACGTCGCCAACCAGCTTGCCGTCTTCCTGGCGGTTGATGCCGACGTCGATGACGATGGCCCCTTCCTTGATCCACTCACCCTTCACCAGGCCCGGCTTGCCGGCGGCAACCACCACCAGGTCGGCGCGGCCGACGTGGCCGGCGAGGTCTTTGGTAAAGCGGTGGGTCACGGTGACAGTGCAACCGGCCAGCAGCAGTTCCATGGCCATCGGGCGCCCGACGATGTTGGATGCGCCAACCACCACGGCGTCGAGGCCGTACAGGTCCACACCGGTGCTTTCCAGCAAGGTCATGATGCCTTTAGGTGTGCACGGGCGCAGCAGCGGGATGCGCTGGGCGAGGCGGCCGACGTTATAAGGGTGGAAACCGTCAACGTCCTTGTCCGGGCGGATACGCTCCAGCAGCTTGGACGCATCCAGGTGCTCGGGCAGCGGCAATTGCAACAGGATGCCGTCGATGGCCGGGTCGTCATTCAGGCTGTCGATCAGGTCGGTCAGGGCCTGTTGGGTGGTGTCGGAAGGCAAGTCGTAGGCCTTGGAAATAAAGCCGACCTCTTCACAGTCTTTACGCTTGTGCGAGACATAAACCTGAGAGGCAGGATCGCTGCCGACCAGGATCACCGCGAGGCCAGGCGTGCGCAGGCCTTGCTGGCTACGCTCGGTGACTCGTTTGGCGATCTGCTGGCGCAGGCTGGCGGCGATTGATTTGCCGTCGATAAGTTGTGCAGTCATTACGCGTGATTAACCATCGAGAGGGGGAAGAAATGTGCGCGCATTCTCGCATGCCACGGCGTGAGGGCAAAGGCGCTTGGTCTGCAAATTGCCCTAACCCCTTAAATAAAATGAATTTTTTTCAAAAAAGATTTGACGGGTTTCAAGGCCCTCTATACTATTCGTCGCACTTGTCGGGCACAGCCTAGCACTGGTTAAGAAGGTCAAGCAGAATAGATGGTTATTCTGTAAGGCTGGAAGCACTTAGTTTGTAGTCCTAATAGAGTACAGATTAATCAGGCGCCCGTAGCTCAGCTGGATAGAGCATCCGCCTTCTAAGCGGATGGTCGCAGGTTCGAGTCCTGCCGGGTGCGCCATTAGGCAGCTTTGGCACAAGTAGCGTTAGATGGTGGGCGTAGCTCAGTTGGTAGAGCACGGGATTGTGACTCCCGTTGTCGAGGGTTCGATCCCCTTCGTCCACCCCATATTTTGAAAAGGCGCCAGATTAAACGTCTGGCGCCTTTGCTTTAAGAGCTTCAAGCGCGGATGTGGTGGAATTGGTAGACACACTGGATTTAGGTTCCAGCGCCGCGAGGCGTAAGAGTTCGAGTCTCTTCATCCGCACCAATTTCAAGGCGTCGCCCTGCCGCAAGGTGAGGTGAGGTTCAACAAAGAAGATGTTTGAGTTCTTTGTTAATGCAATATGGTGGGCGTAGCTCAGTTGGTAGAGCACGGGATTGTGACTCCCGTTGTCGAGGGTTCGATCCCCTTCGTCCACCCCATATTCGAAAGGCGCCAGATTTAACAGTCTGGCGCCTTTTTTGGTTTTAGCGGTGCAGATTTTCGGCGGCTGCAGGTTCTGGGTCGCACGGCTAGGGCGCTTCATCGTATTTATGTGTCTCGATGATGCTGCACTGCCTGCCAGCCCTGCTTGCAGGGTGGGTCGTCAGGGTGCGAATGACGATCTCTTCTATATATAGAAGGGGCGGCGCAGAGCCCTGGCGTGATGGGATGTATTTGTCACCGGGGCGAGGTGCATCCGTGCCTTCGTACCGATAAATTGCCGGCTGTTTTCGGGCATATTTCCAGCAGGGTGACTTCTTGAGTTTGACCCTCTAGAATGCATGCCCTTGATTGGGGTCGGAAATGGCCGGCTAACGTCTGTGCAACGAGGAATATCCATGCAAGTTTCTGTTGAAAATACTACTGCTATCGAGCGCCGCCTGAGCATTTCCGTGCCGGCAGAGCGTGTTGAGACTGCGGTCAACAAGCGTCTGCAGCAGACTGCCCAGAAGGCCAAGATCGCTGGTTTCCGTCCAGGCAAAGTGCCGATGAGCGAAATCAAGCGTCGTTTTGGTGCCGATGCGCGCCAGGACGCTGTGGGTGATGTGATCCAGGCTTCCTTCTACGAAGCCGTAGAAGCGCAGAACCTGAAGCCAGCTGGCTCGCCTTCCATCGAGCCTAAGTCCCTGGAAGCTGGCAAGGACCTGGAATACGTAGCCGTATTCGAAGTCTTCCCAGAGTTCGAAGTTGCCGGTTTCGAAGGTATCGCCGTAGAGCGCCTGAGCGCTGACGTGGCTGATGCCGACCTGGACAACATGCTGGAAATCCTGCGCAAGCAGAACACCCGTTTTGAAGTGACCGATCGCGCCGCTCAGAACGAAGACCAACTGAACATCGATTTCGTAGGCAAGGTTGACGGCGAAGTATTCGCTGGCGGCTCCGCCAAGGGTACTCAGCTGGTGCTGGGTTCCAACCGCATGATCCCTGGCTTCGAAGACGGCCTGGTTGGCGCCAAAGCCGGCGAAGAACGTGTTCTGAACCTGACTTTCCCTGCTGACTACCAGAACCTGGACCTGGCTGGCAAAGCTGCCGAGTTCACCGTGACCGTCAACAGCGTTTCCGAGCCTAAGCTGCCAGAGCTGAACGAAGAGTTCTTCGCTCAATTCGGTATCAAGGAAGCGACCCTGGAAGGTTTCCGCACCGAAGTTCGCAAGAACATGGAGCGCGAGCTGCGTCAGGCGATCAAATCCAAGGTGAAGAACCAGGTGATGGACGGCCTGTTGGCTGCCAACCCGATCGAGGTGCCTAAGGCCCTGCTGTCCAACGAAGTGGATCGCCTGCGCGTTCAAGCCGTTCAGCAGTTCGGTGGCAACATCAAGCCTGACCAACTGCCGGCCGAGCTGTTCGAAGAACAAGCCAAGCGCCGCGTTGTGCTGGGCCTGGTAGTGGCCAAAGTGGTCGAGCAGTTCGACCTCAAGCCTGACGAAGACCGCGTTCGCGAAATGATCCAGGAAATGGCTTCGGCCTACCAGGAGCCTGAGCAGGTCGTGGCTTGGTACTACAAGAACGACCAGCAGCTGAACGAAGTACGTTCGGTTGTGCTTGAAGAACAAGTTGTGGATACTGTTCTGCAGAAGGCTAAGGTGACCGATAAAGCGGTCTCTTACGAAGAAGCAGTCAAACCGGCGGAAGCAGCACAAGCCGACTGATTGTCCAACTCGTTGGAAATACAACCATAAGCCAGCCTCGCGCTGGCTTATGCGTTTTCAAGACATGACTATTTGGGAGTAACTGCAGAGCATGTTCCGTAATTCCTATATTCAGCAGAACTCTGATATCCAGGCCGCTGGCGGCCTGGTCCCGATGGTTGTCGAGCAGTCTGCTCGTGGCGAGCGCGCCTATGACATCTACTCGCGTCTTCTCAAGGAGCGAGTGATTTTCCTGGTCGGCCCTGTAGAGGACTACATGGCCAACCTGATCTGTGCGCAACTGCTGTTCCTTGAAGCGGAAAACCCGGACAAGGACATCCATCTCTACATCAACTCCCCAGGCGGTTCGGTAACGGCGGGCATGTCGATCTACGACACCATGCAGTTCATCAAGCCAAATGTGTCGACCACCTGTATCGGCCAAGCCTGCAGCATGGGCGCATTCCTGCTGACCGCAGGTGCCGAAGGCAAGCGTTTCTGCCTGCCTAACTCGCGTGTGATGATTCACCAGCCACTGGGCGGTTTCCAGGGCCAGGCATCGGACATCGAGATTCACGCCAAGGAAATCCTCTTTATTCGTGAGCGTCTCAACACGCTGATGGCCAAGCACAGCGGTCGCACCTTGGAAGAAATCGAGCGCGACACCAATCGCGACAACTTCATGAGCGCCCCAGCCGCACGTGATTACGGGTTGATCGACGCTGTGATCGACAAGCGCCCCGCTTAATATAAGCCGCTCAAAATAGGGCTGGTCGGCATGTCCGACCACTTGCGGGCTTGAAAAAGCCCGCATAAGCCTTCATCTTGTGTTGCAAGCCTATCGGATTTGGATCGAACGAATGACTGACACCCGCAACGGCGAGGACAACGGCAAGCTGCTCTATTGCTCCTTCTGCGGCAAAAGCCAGCATGAAGTGCGCAAGTTGATTGCCGGCCCCTCGGTGTTTATTTGCGACGAGTGCGTCGACCTGTGCAACGACATCATCCGCGAGGAGGTGCAGGAAGCCCAGGCCGAGAGCAGTGCGCATAAATTGCCTTCGCCTAAAGAAATCAGCGGCATCCTTGATCAGTATGTGATTGGTCAAGAGCGTGCAAAGAAGGTTCTGGCCGTAGCGGTGTACAACCACTACAAGCGCTTGAACCAGCGTGACAAGAAAGGCGACGAAGTTGAACTCGGCAAGAGCAACATCTTGCTGATCGGTCCTACAGGTTCGGGTAAAACCCTGCTTGCAGAAACCCTCGCTCGCCTGCTGAACGTTCCGTTCACCATCGCCGACGCCACCACCCTCACCGAGGCTGGCTACGTGGGTGAAGACGTCGAGAACATCATTCAGAAACTGCTGCAGAAGTGCGACTACGACGTAGAGAAAGCCCAGATGGGTATTGTCTACATCGACGAAATCGACAAGATCTCGCGCAAGTCCGACAACCCGTCGATCACCCGGGACGTTTCCGGTGAAGGCGTGCAGCAAGCCCTGTTGAAACTGATCGAAGGCACGGTCGCTTCCGTACCGCCACAAGGCGGCCGCAAGCACCCGCAGCAGGAATTCCTGCAGGTTGATACGCGTAACATCCTGTTTATCTGTGGTGGCGCGTTCTCTGGCCTCGAAAAGGTTATCCAGCAGCGTTCTACCCGTGGCGGCATTGGTTTCGGCGCGGAAGTACGCAGCAAGGAAGAAGGCAAGAAGGTGGGCGAGTCCCTGCGTGAAGTCGAGCCTGACGATCTGGTCAAGTTCGGTCTGATCCCGGAATTCGTTGGCCGTCTGCCGGTCTTGGCAACGCTGGACGAGCTGGATGAGGCTGCGCTGATTCAGATCCTCACCGAGCCGAAGAACGCCCTGACCAAGCAATACGCGAAGCTGTTCGAAATGGAAGGCGTGGACCTCGAGTTCCGTACCGACGCGCTCAAATCGGTGGCCAAGCGGGCACTGGAGCGCAAGACCGGTGCACGTGGCCTGCGTTCGATCCTCGAAGGCGTATTGCTCGACACCATGTACGAAATCCCCTCGCAATCCGAGGTGAGTAAAGTGGTGATCGACGAAAGCGTCATAGAAGGTAAGTCCAAGCCACTGTATATCTACGAAAACAGTGAGCCGGCTGCCAAGGCTGCGCCTGACGCGTAAGCGTTTGGCGGTTGCTTTACAAACAAGGGGCCTCTAGGGGCTCCTTTGTTTTTTGTATCGGTTTTAGCTGTAGGACTTTTCCTGCGTTTAACTGCTGGCATTGAGCTTGTTTTTTTCGCAAGCAGCCCCCATCTTGGCTTCAAGCTTATTTTTCATCTGTCATAGAGGCGAAATCATGAAGACCACCATTGAATTGCCTCTCCTGCCGTTGCGTGATGTCGTCGTCTATCCGCACATGGTTATCCCGCTGTTCGTGGGGCGCGAGAAGTCTATCGAAGCCCTTGAGGCAGCGATGACGGGCGACAAGCAAATCCTGCTGTTGGCCCAGAAGAATCCTGCTGATGATGATCCAGGCGAAGACGCCCTGTATCGTGTCGGCACCATTGCCACTGTCCTGCAATTGCTCAAGCTGCCTGATGGCACCGTCAAGGTGCTGGTAGAAGGCGAGCAGCGCGGTGCGGTCGAGCGCTTCATGGAAGTGGACGGCCACCTGCGTGCCGAAGTCGCGCTGATCGACGAAGTCGAAGCCCCGGAGCGCGAGTCCGAAGTCTTTGTACGCAGCCTGCTCTCGCAGTTCGAGCAGTATGTGCAGTTGGGCAAGAAAGTCCCGGCTGAAGTCCTGTCCTCCCTCAACAGCATTGATGAGCCAAGCCGCCTGGTCGACACCATGGCTGCGCACATGGCGCTGAAAATCGAGCAGAAGCAGGACATCCTCGAAATCATCGACCTGTCCACCCGTGTCGAACACGTGTTGGCGTTGCTGGATGCCGAAATCGACCTGTTGCAGGTTGAAAAGCGCATTCGTGGTCGTGTGAAGAAACAAATGGAGCGCAGCCAGCGCGAGTACTACCTGAATGAGCAGATGAAGGCCATTCAGAAAGAACTCGGCGACAGCGAGGACGGCCACAACGAAATCGAAGAGCTGAAAAAGCGCATCGATGCCGCAGGCCTGCCCAAGGACGCACTGACCAAAGCCACTGCCGAGCTGAACAAGCTCAAGCAGATGTCGCCGATGTCGGCTGAGGCCACTGTGGTGCGCTCCTACATCGACTGGCTGGTGCAAGTGCCGTGGAAGGCGCAGACCAAAGTGCGCCTGGACCTGGCCCGCGCCGAAGACATTCTCGATGCCGACCACTATGGCCTCGAAGAAGTCAAAGAACGCATCCTCGAATACCTTGCCGTGCAAAAGCGCGTGAAGAAAATTCGTGGTCCGGTATTGTGCCTGGTCGGTCCACCGGGTGTGGGTAAAACCTCCCTGGCCGAGTCCATCGCCAACGCCACTAACCGCAAATTCGTACGCATGGCCCTCGGCGGCGTGCGTGATGAAGCGGAAATCCGTGGCCATCGCCGTACTTACATCGGTTCGATGCCAGGAAGATTGATTCAAAAGATGACAAAGGTGGGTGTACGCAACCCGCTGTTCCTGCTCGATGAAATCGACAAAATGGGCAGCGACATGCGTGGCGACCCAGCGTCGGCGTTGCTGGAAGTGCTCGACCCCGAGCAGAACCACAATTTCAACGACCATTACCTGGAAGTCGACTACGACCTGTCCGACGTAATGTTCCTGTGCACCTCCAACTCCATGAACATTCCGCCAGCCCTGCTGGACCGGATGGAAGTGATTCGTCTGCCGGGTTACACCGAAGACGAAAAGATCAACATCGCCGTCAAGTACCTCGCGCCCAAGCAGATTTCGGCCAACGGCCTGAAGAAGGGCGAGATCGAATTTGAAGTCGGCACGATCCGCGACATCGTCCGTTACTACACCCGCGAAGCCGGTGTGCGTGGCCTGGAGCGCCAGATCGCGAAGATCTGCCGCAAGGCGGTCAAGGAGCATGCGCTGGAAAAACGCTTCTCGGTGAAGGTCACGGCCGACTCCCTGGAGCACTTCCTCGGCGTGCGTAAATTCAGCTACGGCCTGGCCGAGCAGCAGGATCAAGTCGGTCAGGTCACTGGCCTGGCGTGGACCCAGGTGGGCGGCGAGTTGCTGACCATCGAAGCTGCGGTGATCCCAGGCAAGGGCCAACTGATCAAGACCGGTTCGTTGGGTGATGTGATGGTCGAATCCATCACTGCCGCGCAGACCGTGGTGCGCAGCCGCGCCAAGAGCCTGGGGATTCCCCTGGACTTCCACGAGAAGCACGACACCCACATCCACATGCCGGAAGGGGCTACCCCGAAGGATGGCCCTAGCGCGGGTGTAGGCATGTGCACGGCCTTGGTGTCGGCATTGACGGGTATTCCTGTGCGTGCGGATGTCGCCATGACCGGCGAAATTACCCTGCGCGGCCAGGTATTGGCGATCGGTGGCCTGAAAGAGAAACTGCTCGCGGCTCACCGTGGCGGTATCAAGACCGTGATCATTCCCGAAGAGAATGTTCGCGACTTGAAGGAAATTCCTGACAACATCAAGCAGGATCTACAGATTAAACCGGTTAAATGGATTGACGAGGTCCTGCAAATTGCGCTGCAATACGCGCCGGAGCCCTTGCCGGATGTGGCTCCCGAGATAGTCGCAAAGGACGAAAAACGCGAGTCTGATTCCAAGGAAAGAATTAGCACGCATTAATGCGAATAAGCCTGGGGGCTTCCTTGACAGCTTTTTAGAGCCCTTGTTATAAAGCGGCTCTTATAAGTGTCTGTAGGCCATTCAGCACTGGTTTTTGCTTTCACCAAAAAACTTAGAATCATACTCAATAGATATATAAGGGGACTTAGAGTGAACAAGTCGGAACTGATTGATGCTATCGCTGCATCCGCTGATATCCCGAAAGCTGCTGCTGGCCGTGCGCTGGATGCAGTAATCGAATCCGTCACTGGCGCTCTGAAGGCCGGCGACTCCGTAGTACTGGTAGGCTTCGGTACTTTCTCTGTGACTGACCGCCCAGCTCGCACTGGCCGTAACCCACAGACTGGCAAAGCACTGCAAATCGCTGCTGCCAAGAAACCAGGTTTCAAAGCCGGTAAAGCCCTGAAAGAAGCTGTTAACTAAGCTTCGATCCAGCCTTTACCTACCCGGGTCGAACGCAGGTTCGACCTGGCAGCGGAGCGGCAGCAGACCCACGTATCCATCGGGTCGCCAAGCCGGGGGGTAGATTCAAACCCCCGTCCGCTCCGCCAGTTGCGAGAAGGCGCATCCTTGGATGCGCCTTTCTTATATCCGTACTCTACCCACGCTCCACGGTTGCCAATTTTTGAAGTTCAACCGTTTCTGGGGGACGCATGCTGCAAAATATCAGGGACAATTCACAAGGCTGGATTGCCAAGACCATTATCGGGATCATCGTCGCGTTGATGGCGTTCACCGGTATCGAAGCCATTTTCCAGGCTTCCGGTAACAACAAGCAGGACGTGGCCAAGGTCAACGGTGAAGAGATCACTCAAACCGAATTGAGCCAGGCCGTCGACATGCAACGCCGTCAGCTGATGCAACAGCTGGGCAAGGATTTCGACGCTTCGCTGCTGGACGAAAAACTGCTGCGCGAAGCGGCCCTCAAGGGTTTGATCGATCGTAAGCTGTTGCTGCAAGGTGCTGCGGATTCCAAGTTCGGCTTCTCCGAAGCAGCACTGGACCAGACGATCTTGCTGACGCCTGAGTTCCAGGTGGACGGCAAGTTCAGTCCTGAGCGCTTTGATCAGGTGATCCGTCAGCTGGGCTACAGCCGTATGCAATTCCGTCAGATGCTGACTCAGGAAATGCTCATCGGCCAGGTGCGCGCAGGTATCGCCGGCAGCGGTTTTGTCACCGATGCTGAAGTGCTGGCATTCGCCCGCCTGGAAAAGCAGACCCGTGATTTCGCCACCGTCAACATCAAGGCCAACCCGGCTGCGGTGAAGCTCACCGACGACGAGGTCAAGGCTTATTACGACCAGCACGCCAAAGAGTTCATGACCCCGGACCAGGTGGTCATCGACTATCTGGAATTGAAGAAGTCGTCCTTCTTCGACCAGGTCACCGTCAAGGACGAAGAACTGCAGGCTGCCTATCAGAAAGAAACCGCCAACCTCGCTGAACAGCGTCGTGCCGCGCACATTCTGATTGAAGTCAACGACAAGGTCACCGAGGCGCAAGCCAAGGCCAAGATCGAAGAGATCCAGGCGCGCCTGGCCAAGGGTGAGAAATTCGAAGCCCTGGCCAAGGAGTTCTCCCAGGATCCAGGTTCTGCCAACAACGGCGGCGACCTCGGCTTTGCCGGCCCTGGCGTCTACGACCCGGACTTCGAAACCGCCCTGTACGCGTTGAACCAGGATCAGGTCTCGGCACCGGTTCGCTCGTCCTTCGGTTGGCACTTGATCAAGCTGTTGGGCGTTGAAGCACCTCAAGTGCCATCGTTTGCCAGCCTGAAAGACAAGCTGACCCGCGAGCTCAAGACTCAACAGGTCGAGCAGCGTTTTGTCGAAGCGACCAAGCAATTGGAAGATGCGGCGTTCGAGGCCTCCGACCTGGCTCAGCCGGCGTCCGACCTGAAGCTGACCGTGCACACCTCCGCGCCGTTTGGCCGTGAAGGTGGCGAAGGTGTTGCGGCCAACCGTGCCGTGCTCACCGCAGCGTTCAGCCCGGAAGTGTTGGATGAGGGTGCCAACAGCACCGCCATCGAACTGGACCCGGAAACCATCATCGTGCTGCGTGCCAAAGAGCACCTGAAGCCTACGCAACTGCCGCTGGAAAGCGTAGCAGCCGCGATTCGCGCACAGATGACCAAGGAACGTGCCAGCGCAGCGGCCAAGGCTCACGCTGACGAGTTGATCGCCAGCCTGCGTGAAGGCAAGACGCCATTGACCCAACCGGTCGATGGCCAGGCGTGGAAAGTGACTGAAGCGGCCAGCCGCAATCAGGAAGCGATCGACCCTGCCGTGCTGCAAGCCCTGTTCCGCATGCCTAAGCCTGCGGCCAAGGACAAGCCGACCTTCACCACCGTGACCCTGGCTGACGGTAGCCTGGTGATCGTGCGCTTGAACGGTGTCAATGAAGCGGTTGCCCCAACGGACGAAGAAAAGGCGCAGATCCGCCGCTTCCTCGCTTCCCGTGTGGGCCAGCAAGACTTTGCTGCGTACCGCAAGCAGTTGGAAAGCCAGGCGGATATCAAGAGGTTCTGATAGTCGCTTGAACAAAAAGCCCCCGGCCTGAAAAGACCGGGGGCTTTTTCATGGGCGTTTAAAAAGGGCCAGGACCATCAATGCCACCACCGCCCACGGAAATGCAATCACCCCCCAACCCTGCAGCAGCACGCCACCGACCAGTCCACCGCCCGCGATGCCCAGGTTCCAGACGGTGACCAGCATCGACTGCGCGGCATCCGCCGAGTCGCCAGCGGCCTTGGCCAGTGCCGTTTGCAGCAAGGCCGGCAGGCCACCGAAGGCCAGTCCCCATAAGGCCACGGCGAGGTAGATCACGCTTGGGGAGGTGATCCAGAACGCCAGCGCCAGGGCGATCAGGCCAAACAGCGCGCAACTGATCAGCACCAGCTTGCGTAACCAGCGATCGATCAACACGCCCGTCAGCCAGATGCTCAACAGCGCGGCTAGACCAAAGACCAGCAGCACGCGGTCAATATCGCCCGCAAGTCCGGCGGGAACCAACAGTGGGGCGATATAGGTATAGAGAATGTTGTGGGCCAGCACGTAGGTAAATGTCACCCACAGCACCGGACGAATCCCGGGCAAGGTCAGTACCTGACGCAACCCCAGGCGCTTGCCGGTGGCTTGCCCGGCAAAATCCGGCAGCTGCCAGCGTGCCCAGATCAGCAGCACCAGCGTCAGTCCGGTCATGATCGCAAAGCTCAAGCGCCAGCCGACGACGGTGCCGAGCAGGGTGCCCGCCGGGACGCCGAGGGATAACGCCAGCGGTGCCCCCAGCATCGCCACAGCAATCGCTCGGCCTTGCAGGTGGGGTGCGACCATCCGACTCGCATAACCCGCCAGCAGCGCCCAGAGCAGTCCGGCGAAGACCCCGGCGAAAAAGCGCGCTACCAGGGTCAGCCCGTAATGGCTGGAGAACGCGGTGACGCTGTTGACCAAGGCAAAGCCACCGATCGCCACCAGCAGCAACGGGCGCCGGCGCCAGCCGCGGGTCCATAACGTCAGCGGGATGGCAGCGAGCAATGAGCCCAGGGCGTACAGCGTGACCAATTGGCCGACGAGGGCGGGTGACACACCCAGGCCTTCGCCCATTTGTGGCAGAAGCCCGGCGGGCATGGCTTCGGTGAGGATGGTGATAAACCCGGCGAACGCCAGTGCCAATAAGCCACCCAGCGGTAGCGTATCGCCCTGGGCGGTTGTTGCGGACTCGGTAAGAGCTGTCATAACGCTGTATCCCTGCAATAGGCCAAGGAGGCAGAGTAGGGGGCTGTGGGCGGTGGAAAAACAGGCTAAGGTTCCGAACTTATCGGACAGCGGTGTCCGCAATGAAGGGGCACATCATGGACAGTCTGGGCAGTCTTTCGGTATTCGTGCAGGTGGCGGAGGCCCGCAGCTTCACCGTTGCCGGGCGCGTGCTGGGCATTTCCTCCTCGGCGGTAGGCAAAAGCATCGCACGCATGGAGGAGCGTCTTGGCGTGCGCCTGTTCCACCGCAGCACACGCAGCATCACCTTGACCGCCGAGGGCGCGCTGTTCCTTGAGCGTTCGCGGCGCATCCTGGCCGAGGTCGAGGCCGCCGAGCGCGAGCTCACCGAGGCCAGTGCCACACCTCGAGGCAAACTGCGCATCAGCGTGCCGCAAGTGCGCGGCCTGTTGATGCCGGTGCTCAGCGACTTTATGCGCGCTTACCCGGAGATCGAGTTGGATGTGGATTTTTCCGACCGCATGGTGGACGTGATCGAAGAAGGGTTCGATGCGGTGATTCGCACCGGCAAGCCGGAAGATTCGCGCTTGATGGCGCGACATCTGGGGCATTATCAGTTGGTGTTGGTAGGTACGCCGACGTATTTCCAGCAACAGGGCACCCCGCAGCGGCCCCAGGACTTGAGTGGCCACGCCTGCCTGCGGCACAAATTCTGCGCCACCGGCAAACTGGAGGCTTGGCCGCTGCGCCTCGAACCCGGCGAGTCAGAGCCAGCCTTGCGCACGCCATTGGTCAGCACCACCATCGAATCACTCAACCACGTGGTGCACGAAGGGCTGGGCATTGCCTGCCTGCCGGATTACATGGTCAACCAGGCCGTGGGGGCAGGGCGCTTGCAGCGGGTGCTGGATGACTACCTGGAGCACCGTGGCAGTTTCTGGATGCTGTGGCCCTCCAGCCGCCATGCCTCGGCCAAATTGCGCGTGTTTATTGATCATATGTGCGCAGGGCTTTTTCCTGCAGCCCCCGGCGTGTAGGCCTGTGACGTTTTACCGACAGGAATCCGCGCGCCAAGGCCTCTTTCTGTTGCACAATACCGCCCGGACCGTTTTTCTCAGGATTTTCAATGTTGACATCATTTCACTTGCGCAGCCTTGGGCTGGCGCTGGTGCTGGCGGGCGCCGCGGGCTGCTCGTCACCCAAGACCGCTATCTATGAACATGAGAATTTCGACGACTCCGGTACGTTTTCCCGTGATTACCCAGTGACGGATGTGGCCGCGTGCGAAGCCGCGCGACGTGCGTTGCTGAGCCAGGGCTACATCATCACCAGCAGCGACCCGAAGCTGGTGGTGGGTAACAAGAGTTTCCAGCAGACCGGCGAGACCCATCTGCAGATCAGCTTCAACGTGGTGTGTGCCGATGATGGCAAGGGCACCAACCACTCGACGATGTTTGCCAACGCGTTGCAGGACCGCTACGCCCTGAAGAAGGTCAACAACTCTGCGAGTCTGGGGGTGGGCGTGCTGGGTTCGGTGTCGATGCCGATTGGCTCTACCGATGACTCGATGGTCAAAGTCGCAAGCGAGACCGTTTCGGCACCGAAGTTCTACGAGCGTTACTTTGCGCTGGTGGACGTGTTCCTGCCGCAAGAAGTGAAAAAGGCCGAGCATATTCCCGAGCAGCCAAAAGCTGACCTGGGTGTGCCTGAGCCGAAGGCCGCACCGACTGCCGAGAAGGTCGAGGCGCCGAAGGAAGAGCCTGCGGTATCAGAGCCGCTTGCGCCGCCTGTCGAACCTGCGCCGCTTGCGCCGCAGCAAGAGCCTGCCGCCGCACCGGCGACCAGCAATCCGACGCTACCGGCACCGACAGAAGCGATTTCGCCCCTGCCGACGCCGGCGCAGTAAATCAGACCGTTACGGGGTTGGCCTTGTCGACGTTGATCCCGTAGCGCCTGATCGCCTCACTGACGTTATCGCGACCGATCACGCCGTCATCCGCCAGCGCCTTGAGCGCCGCCAGTGCGATGAAGTGGCGGTCCACCTCGAAGAACGCACGCAAGGTTTCCCGCGTATCCGATTGCCCAAAGCCATCGGTGCCCAAGGCAACAAAGCGGCGGCTGGGGACGAACGGGCGAATCTGATCGGCAAACAACTTCATGTAGTCGGTCGCCACCACCACCGGCCCGGTTTGGCCGGCCAGGCATTGTTCGACATAGCTCACCCGGGGCGCGCTTTGCGGGTGTAACAGGTTCCAGCGTTCCACTTCATGCCCGTTGCGGCGCAGTTCGGTGAGGCTTGGCGCGCTCCACACAGTGCTGTGCACGCAGAAGTCCTTCTCGAGTAACTCAGCCGCTGCAATCACTTCCCGCAGGATCGAGCCGCTGCCCATCAGTTGTACTTGTGCCTGCGCGTGTTGGGTGAGCGGGTAAATGCCCTTGAGAATGCCTTCCTCCACACCGTCCGGCATCGCCGGGTGCGGGTAGTTTTCATTGAGTAGGGTGATGTAGTAGTAAACGTCCTCCTGCTCGACATACATGCGCCGCATACCCTCGCGAATAATTACCGCGAGCTCGTAGGCAAAGGTTGGGTCGTAGGACACGCAGCACGGAATCACCGACGACAGGATATGGCTATGGCCATCGTCATGCTGCAAGCCTTCGCCCATCAGCGTAGTGCGCCCGGCGGTGGCCCCCAGCAGGAAACCCCGCGCCCGCGCATCGCCGGCTGCCCAGGCCAGGTCGCCGACCCGCTGGAAGCCGAACATCGAATAGAAGATATAGAACGGAACCGTCATCAAACCGTGGTTGCTGTAGGACGTACTGGCGGCAATCCAGGAGGAAATGGCACCGGATTCGTTCAGGCCTTCCTGCATGATCTGTCCGTCCTTGCTCTCCTTGTAGTAGCTCAGTTGCCCTGCGTCCTGTGGGGTATAGAGCTGGCCTACGGCGGAATGGATGCCGATCTGACGAAACAGGCTTTCCATGCCGAAGGTACGTGACTCATCCGGCACGATGGGCACGATCAGTTTGCCCAGGTGCGGGTCCTTGAGCAGGGTGCCGAGGATACGCACGAAGGCCATGGTGGTGGAGATCGCGCGCGCGCCCGTGTCCTGGAGTTGGGTGGCGAAGGCGGCCAGTTCGGGAATCTGCAGGGGGGCGACGGCGCTGTGACGCGCCGGCACGTAGCCTCCCAGCGCCTGGCGGCGCGCCGCAAAGTAGCGGGCTTCTTCGCTGTCGGCGGCGGGCTTGAGGTAGGGAATATCGGCGAGTTGCTCGTCAGCGACTTCCAAGCCAAAGCGATCGCGGAAGGCTCTTACCGCATCCGCGCCCATCTTCTTCAATTGATGATTGATGTTCTGCCCTTCACCGGCCTCACCCATGCCAAAGCCCTTGACGGTTTTCGCCAGGATCACCGTGGGCTGGCCGCTGTGACGCATGGCGGCGGCGTAGGCGTTGTAGACCTTGTCCGGGTCATGCCCGCCTCGTGAGAGTTTCCAGATGTCGTCGTCGGACATATCTGCAACCAGTGCCAGCAGCTCGGGGTATTTGCCGAAGAAATGCTCGCGCACATAGGCGCCGTTCTGGGACTTATAGTTTTGATAGTCGCCGTCCACGCATTCCATCATACGTTGGCGCAGCAGGCCGCTCTGGTCTTGCTCCAGCAGGGCATCCCAGCCGCCACCCCAGATGACTTTGATCACGTTCCAGCCGGCGGCGCGGTACAGGCTTTCGAATTCCTGGATCACTTTGGCGTTGCCGCGTACCGGGCCGTCCAGGCGTTGCAGGTTGCAGTTGACGACAAAGATCAGGTTGTCGAGTTTCTCTCGCCCGGCCATGGAAATGGCCGCCAGGGATTCCGGTTGGTCCATCTCGCCATCGCCTAGGAACGCCCAGACTTTACGGCCCTGGTGCTGCTTGAGGCCGCGCAACTCCAGGTAACGCATGAAGCGCGCCTGGTACGCTGCGGTGATCGGCCCGAGGCCCATGGACACCGTAGGAAATTGCCAGAAATCCGGCATCAGTCGTGGATGCGGATAGGAGGAAATACCCTCGCCACCGGCCTCGCGACGGAAGTTGTCCAGTTGCGCCTCGCTGATGCGGCCTTCGAGATAGGCACGGCCATAGATGCCTGGTGAGGAGTGGCCCTGGATGTACACCAGGTCGCCGTCAAAAGTGTCGGTTCGGCCACGGAAGAAGTGGTCGAAACCTACGTCATACAGCACGGCGGCTGACGCATAGGTAGCGATATGCCCACCGACACCGGAGTGTTTGCCCGCCCGCAAAACCATGGCCATGGCGTTCCAACGGATGTAGGCATTGGTGCGACGCTCGATCGTCAGGTTGCCGGGGTAGGGCAGTTGGCGGTCCACCGCAATGGTGTTGACGTAGGGGGTGGTGACTCGCCCGTAGAAATCACCATGGCGCGCAACGTCGAAGTCCAGCATCTGATCGATCAGGTAATGGGCGCGCGGGCGGCCTTCGGTGGACAACACCGATTCGATGGACTCCAGCCACTCACGGGTTTCCTGTGGGTCGTCGTCGTGTCTGACTGCGTTGTTCGGGGACATGTGAGGCTCCAAGGTGGGCGGATTTCAGGTGGCGGGCTCCTTGTGGGAGTGTCGCCAATGTGATTGCAATTGCAACTACATGGCCGAATCTAGCGCGGGATGAGCTACTATTGCAACCTTCTTGAAATTCCCCGGATGGTGTTGCATGTCGTCGAAAGAGCCGGATGTATGGTTCCGTTTTGTCAGGGCCCACAGGACCGTCATCCGTGAAATCGAACGGCGCCTGGCCGTTGCCGGATTGCCGGCCTATGCCTGGTACGACGCCTTGTGGGGCCTGGAAAGCGGCCCCGAGGGCACCCGCCGCATGCACGAGCTGGCGGATGTGCTGGCCATCGAGCGCTACAACCTCACGCGGCTGGTGGACCGTCTGGAAAAAGATGGGCTGGTGGTGCGTTCGCGCTCTGACGGCGATGGCCGTGGGTCATTCGCCACCATCACGGAGGCGGGCAAGGTGTTGCGCAAGAAAATGTGGAAGATTTACGAAAGCACGGTGGATGAGTTGTTCCTGTCGCAAATAGAACCGGAGCAGCGCCAGATGTTTGCCGATACCCTGGAGCGCACAGCCACGTTGGCAGTTCGCGGCCGCAGCAAGATCTGAAGAACCTTGAAGTCCACTTCATGCCAGTGGATACCGGGCCATCGCCGTTTTTACCTGCTGTGAATCGATACGCCCCTCATCGGCCAACGCCCTGAGCGCCGCCACCACAATCCAATAGCGGCTCGGCGCCGAAGCCTGCACCGTTCCCGCCCCCAGCGGTATAAACCTGGCATCCACATACCCCGCCAACTGATCAACGATCGGCTGCGGATAACCGGTGACAGCGATCACCGGCGCTTCACTCCCCGGCAGGCAACTGCGCAAGTGACTACTGCGCCGGGGCACTGTCGGATGCAGGCGGTTCCAGCGCTCAGCGGCCGCCGCTTCACGGGCCAGGCGCGTGTAGCTGGGGCAACTCCACAGTTGTGCGCGGATATTCCAATCTTGCTTGAGCACGCGCGCGGCATGGACGACTTCTTCAAGCGCCCGACCGGCACCGAGCAAGCGCACATCCCCGGTATGGCCGCGCTGTAGCGGATACATGCCCTTGAGCGCGTCCTCACGGTCTTGCTCGCTCAAGGTCCGCGCACTGTCTCGATCATGTAACGCCAGGTAATAGAACCCAGGTTTGCCGTCTACATACAGCGCGTGCAGCCCCGCCAGCACAATCGCCCGAGTTTCGGCGCCCGAAGCCGGATCGTATGGCAGGCAGTGCGGGTTGGTGGCGAGCCACAACGGCAAGGACGGTTGTGCGCCCTTGGGCCAGACGGAAGGATGGTTCTCGATGTCATTGCACAGAATGCCGCGCTGCGCCGTCTCCCCGGACAGCGCACACAATTGCGCCGACGACGCGGCGCTGTGCAGGTACAGCAGCGGTTTTTCTGCGGTATTGCGCGCGAACCAGCTGGGCCAGCTGCCTACCCGCCGCGAGCGGGACTGAGCGCGAATCACCCAGGCCTGCCTGCTTGATTCCAGGGTGTTCGCCATGGTCATCACCGTGTAGAGCGGCGAATTGTGCGAATGCGCGGCGCTATTCAGCGCAGCGATGCAAAGTTGTGCGGCGTGGGCAGTAGAGGCGGGCATGGGTGGGTTTCCTGAAGACGGATACCCGTACCCTAATGGAGTTTTGCATTTGATTGCAATTGCAACTAAAAACCCAAGTGCTAAATCGACATAACGCTGCTACGTTTAATCCTGAAGTGCAGGAACGTCATGACGCCGACTTTTTTCCGTCACAACGGCACTTTAGGCTGGTGATGCAGGTCATTTACCTGCAACCGCTTTCAATCAGACAAGGAGCCCACTATGGACGACTACCAGGAAGAACTGCTTGAGTTCAGCGCGATCGAGTTGGACCCGCTGGAACCCGCAGACGATGCCACCGAGCTGTAACCCCGACTTCAGGCGGAATGCCGCTGACTGCGGCGAAATTCCCCTGGGGTCTGGTTGTTCCACCGCCTGAACGCCCGTTGAAACGCCTGGGCCGAGGCAAAACCGAGCAAGTAGGCGATTTCGCCAAACGCCAACTCCGTGTCGCGAATGTAGGTCATGGCCAGGTCGCGGCGGGTGTCATTGAGAATCGCGCGGAACTGAGTGCCTTCTTCGGCCAGTTTGCGGCGCAGCGTCCAGGTCGGTAGCTTCAAGCGTGCCGCCACTTCTTCCAGGTCGGGTTCCCGGCCGCCATTGAGCATCGGCCCGAGCAACCGGGTAATGCGCTCGCGCAGGCTGCGGGTGCGGGTCAACTGCTCCAATTCCCGTTCACACAGTTGCAACAGCAAGTGCCAGGTACTGGGGCAATGCTGTGGATTGCGCAGGGCCAGGGTCTGTTGGTTCAGACGCAGTTGGTTGGATTCGGCGCCAAACTGGATCGGACCCTCGCCCAGCACGCTGTAGGCGTCGGCGTAGTCCGGTGCGGCAAACTCGATTTCGATGCGTTGTGCCTGTACGGGCTGCTGGGCCAGGCCTGACAATTGGTGCAGCCAACCGGCGATGATCGAATCCACCACAAAGCGGTTGTAGGCGTTGTAGGGGCTGATGGAATAGAACCGCAGCCAGGCGCCCTCGGCATCCTCATGAAAGCTCGATTGCCCACGGTAGTTGGAGCCGTACAGCGCTTCGAAGCGCGTCAGCGTGCGCGCGGCTTCCCGCACATTGGGCGCCTGGGCGGCGGTGACCCCGGCGAGCCCGGCCTGGCTCAGGCGGCTGAGCTGGCCCATGCGCAGGCCCAGGCCCGGCTCGCCCGTGAGCTGGATGGCTGCATGGCCCAGGCGCATATAACGCGGGATGGATAAGCGTGCGCCGGCTTCGGCGAGGCGCGCCGGGTCCAGGCCGTATTGCAGCAGCAGCGGTTGTGGGTCCAGGCCGTGGCTTTGAATGGCATCGGCCAAGGTGTGCACAAAGCCCACCGACAGATCCCCCAGGCGTACCGGCTTCACAGCCAGACATTCAACAAACGTGCGCCACGGGCTTCACCGTCGGCGCTGATCTGCCCGTTGTTGCTGAGAAAACTGTGGCCGGCAGTGCCCAAGTCCCAGAACTGCCCGCGCAGGAACACGCTCATGCCAGCGGTCGCTTGGCTGATGGGCTGCTGACTGATCAGCGTGAGGCGGCGCCAGGCCTCGCCTTCACTGAGCTCTTCGGGCTTGAGGCTGATCTCCGGCGGGGTGGACACGCTTTTAAAGCCGCGCCACGGGCGGTCCCAGGTATCGCGACCGAGCACAAAGGCCGGCACCGCGATCAGTTGCGCGCCGTGTTCGTTGAGTTTGCGGTAGTTGTCTGGGTACCAGCTGTCACTGCCCACCAGCACGCCGAGGCGCCCGGCCGGGGTATCGACCACGCTGACGACATTCTCATCGCCGGGCGTGATAAAGCCGCGTTCATCGTAGATCGGGTAGAGCTGGCGTTGCGGCTGGCCCAGCGGCAAACCGTCGGCGTTGAACACCAGGCTGGCGTTGTACAGCGCGCCATGGCCGACCTGCAATTGCCCCTGGCTCACGCTGGGGTTGGGCAGGGCGATGGAGCCGGCCACCAGGGTGACGCCAAATTCTTTGGCCAGGCCGCCGAACAGCAGCTGATAGTCACGCGCCATGCCGGTGGCTTTCATGCGCAGGTAAGCATCGTCCATGCGGTTGTCGCCGGTGGCGCTGAGCCACGCACGGGCAAACAGAAACGGGTTGCTGGCCGACAGCCAGTTCATCGCGTCCTTGGCGTGCAGGGCCTGGTACACCTCGTTTTTTTCGCCGGTGAGCATCAGCCAGGTGCCGATATGTTCCGGCAGCACGACGATGGTTTTCTGGTTGATAAGCCCCTGTTCCCGGGCCTTTTGCAGGTACGCCGCGAGTTTCAGGTGCAGGCGTTCCAGGCTTTGATAGTCGGCGGGGAACAGCTCCGGCTGGATGCCCAGCAAGTTGCCTCGATCAGCTGGCTCGCCCTCGTTGACAGCCAAAGTGATGCGCAGGTCTGACAGGTAATGCGCCACAGGGCGCTCCTGGGTCCAGACCAGATACGCGGCGACGGCGGCAACCAGGGCCAGGGTGACGGTGAACGCTAGAAGTTTACGCATGGGGCAACAGACAACAGACCGTGTGCAGGGTTCGCCGACTAGGTTAGGGCCCATGGCACGGCTTGCCAAGGGGCGCTGCGCATTTGGATCAATAACTTGTCAGTTTCGGTCATTGAGCCGTCGTCCATCGACTTTTAGTCTGTGGGACATAAACCGATGGCGGGCCATTCGAGCCCTGCCACGTCCCGTGATGATCCGTTGTGGAGCTGTACCATGACCGCTGCTGCCTACCCGCACTTGCTGGCCCCGTTGGACCTGGGTTTTACCACCTTGCGCAACCGCACCCTGATGGGCTCGATGCACACCGGCCTGGAAGAAAAGCCCGGCGGTTTTGAGCGCATGGCGGCCTACTTTGCCGAGCGCGCCCATGGCGGCGTGGGCCTGATGGTCACCGGCGGGATTGGCCCCAACGATGAAGGCGGCGTGTATGCCGGCGCGGCCAAGCTGACCACCGACGAAGAAGCACAAAAGCACAAGATCGTGACCCAGGCCGTGCACGACGCGGGCGGCAAGATCTGCATGCAGATCCTCCACGCCGGCCGGTATGCCTACAGCCCCAAGCAAGTCGCGCCAAGTGCGATCCAGGCACCAATCAACCCGTTCAAGCCCAAGGAGCTGGACGAAGAGGGCATCGAGAAGCAGATCCAGGATTTCGTCACCTGCTCGCTGCTGGCCCAGGTCGCCGAGTACGACGGCGTGGAAATCATGGGTTCCGAAGGCTACTTCATTAACCAGTTCCTCGCCGCCCACACCAACCACCGTACCGACCGTTGGGGTGGCAGCTACGAAAACCGCATGCGCCTCGCGGTGGAAATCGTGCGCCGTGTGCGTGAGGCCGTCGGCCCGAATTTCATCATCATTTTCCGCCTGTCGATGCTCGACCTGGTGGAAGGCGGCAGCACCTGGGAAGAAATCGTGCAGTTGGCCAAGGCCATCGAGCAGGCCGGCGCGACGATTATCAACACCGGTATCGGCTGGCACGAAGCGCGCATCCCGACCATCGCCACCAAGGTGCCGCGTGGCGCGTTCAGCAAGGTCACGGCCAAGTTGCGCGGTGCGGTGCAGATCCCGCTGATCACCACTAACCGCATCAACACCCCGGAAATCGCCGAGCAGATCCTCGCCGAAGGCGATGCGGATATGGTTTCCATGGCGCGGCCGTTCCTCGCTGACCCGGAGTTTGTCAACAAGGCCGCAGCCGGGCGTGCCGATGAGATCAACACCTGCATCGGCTGCAACCAGGCCTGCCTGGATCACACCTTTGGCGGCAAGCTGACCACCTGTTTGGTCAACCCACGGGCGTGCTACGAGACCGAGCTGAACTACCTGCCGGTCAAGCAGATCAAGAAAATCGCCGTGGTCGGCGCCGGCCCCGCCGGGCTGGCGGCGGCGACGGTGGCCGCCGAACGCGGCCATCAAGTGACGCTGTTCGATTCCGCCAGCGAAATCGGCGGGCAGTTCAATATCGCCAAGCGTGTGCCGGGCAAGGAAGAGTTTTTCGAAACCCTGCGCTACTTCAAACGCAAATTGCAGACCACCCATGTCGAGCTGTGCCTCAACACCCGCGTGGATGTCGAGCAACTCAAGGCGGGCAGTTACGACGAGATCATCCTCGCCACCGGCATTGCGCCGCGCACCCCGGCGATCCCGGGCGTTGAAAACGCCAAGGTGCTGAGCTATCTGGACGTGATCCTGGAGCGCAAACCGGTGGGCAAACGCGTGGCGGTGATCGGTGCCGGTGGTATCGGCTTTGACGTTTCGGAGTTCCTCGTCCATCAAGGCGTGTCCACCAGCCTCGACCGCGAAGCGTTCTGGGAGGAGTGGGGCATCGACACCCAACTGCAAGCCCGTGGCGGTGTGGCCGGGATCAAGCCGCAGGTGCATGCGCCGGCGCGTGAAGTGTTCCTGCTGCAACGCAAGGCTTCCAAGGTCGGCGACGGCCTGGGCAAGACCACCGGCTGGATTCATCGCACCGGCTTGAAGAACAAACAGGTGCAGATGCTCAACAGTGTCGAGTACCTGAAAATCGACGACGAAGGCCTGCATATCCGCATCGGCGCCGAGGGTGAGCCTCAGCTGCTGGCGGTGGACAACATCGTCATCTGCGCCGGCCAGGACCCGTTGCGTGAGTTGCACGACGGCTTGGTCGCCGCCGGCCAGAACGTGCACCTGATCGGCGGCGCCGACGTGGCGGCCGAGCTGGACGCCAAGCGCGCCATCAACCAGGGTTCGCGACTGGCCGCCGAGCTGTAAGGCCGCCAGGCGGAGCAACACACCCTGTGGCGAGGGAGCTTTTGTGGCGAGGGAGCTTGCTCCCGCAGGAGTGCGCAGCGCTCCCACGCTTTTGGGGCCGCTACGCAGCCCAGCGGGAGCAAGCTCCCTCGCCACAGGTCCATGACTCCACTGCATTGGCGCCGAGTGGGCGGTGTTAGACTAGCCGCCCCTTTTTTCATGCAGATGCATTCCGATGGGCCCGTACGACTGGCTTCCCCACGCCCCCCTCGAACCCTTGCACCCGGACTGGCTGCAAGGCGTCGAGTTGGCCGTGCTGCGCCTGGATCGCATCGACCCGCTGATCAGCGGCAACAAGTGGTTCAAGCTCAGTGGGCACCTGGCGCAAGCGCAGGACGCCAAGGGCCTCATCAGCCTCGGCGGTGCCTGGTCCAACCATCTGCACGCGTTGGCGGCGGCGGGGAAACGCTTTGGTTTCGCCACCGTCGGCCTGTTGCGTGGTCATCCCCAAGACACACCCACGGTTCTCGACCTGAAAGCGCTCGGCATGCAACTGCATTGGTTGGGTTATGGCGGTTATCGTGCGCGGCATGAGCCGGGTTTCTGGTTGCCGTGGCTTGAGCAGTATCCCGATTTGCATCCTGTGCCCGAAGGCGGCGGTGGGCTCGCCGGCGCATCGGGTTGCGGTGTGCTGGTCGAACAGGCGAGGGCCCAACTGCCTACGCTGGGCTGGGCCGATTACGACGGCTGGTGGTTGGCGGCGGGCACCGGCACCACCCTGGCCGGGCTGGTGCTGGCGGAGGCGGGCGCCCACACGGTGCACGGCGCCATGGCGGTGCCGGACGACCACGGTGTGGCGCAGAACGTTGAGGCGCTCGTGCAGGGCGGTTATGAGCTGCTGGACGCCAGCCTGGACGGTTTCGCCAAAGTCGATCCAGAGCTCTTGGCGTTTATCGAGCACACCGAAAAAACCTGCGGCCTGCCACTGGAACCGCTTTACACCGGCAAAGCGCTGTTGGCCCTGAAGCAACAGATCGAGGCCGGGCGTTTCGCTCCCGGCACTCGCCTGATCTTCATCCACACCGGCGGCCTGCAAGGCCGTCGAGGTTTCAAGGGTTAGCGCGCTTGCCCGGCATCATGCGCAACGCGGTGTTGTCGCGCAGGATGTAGTGATGGCCAATTCCTGCCAACGCATGCAGGCCAATCAACCAATACCCGACCTTGCCGAACCACACGTGCCAGCCTTCAATCTCCTTGGCCAGCGCCTTGTTCTCGGCGATCAGCGGCGGCAATTCCATGCCATAGAACATCACCGAATGGCCCTCGGCACTGACGATCAGCCAGCCGGCAATCGGCATGCCGATCATCAACGCATATAGCGCGAAGTGCATCAGCGTCGCCAACAGGCTTTGCCATTGCGGCGGCGCCGGGACGATCTTTGGCGCCACGCCCAGGCTGCGGGCAAACAGGCGTAGCCACACCAGCACAAACACGGTGAGGCCGAGCATGAAGTGCATCTCGACAATCAATGTGCGTGCGCCGCTGCCTTTGGGAAACTGGCCGCGCAATTCAATGCAGGCGTAGACCACCGCCAGCAGCACCACCATCAACCAATGCAACGCAATCGACATGGTGCTGTAACGCGTATCGGAGTTTTTCCACGGCATTGCTGGTTTCCTCACTCATCAGGGCAAACAGTTTCATCACGGAATAGCAGTGCGTTCTTGAGTGACGCAGTGACTTAACTGTATGCCGGTTTTGAGCGGCGCGCCTGGCACAAATGCCTTTGTGTTGACCTCCATCAGTCGCTTTGTGGCATTTCCCCACGGGCCAACCGCGCGTTGATATCAGCGATCACCCCCGGCAGGTCGTTGATCGTGTCGATCAGGTAGTGCGGGCGCGAGCCTTTGAACATCCTTTCGATGCGCGCGCGCTCGGTGGCCAAGGTGGCGCCGTCAAGGGCACGAAATTGCGCGTAGGTCAGGCCCAGCGCGTTGCCGGAGCAGGTCAGCGCCACGGTCCACATGCCCGCGCGGCGGCCTTCGAGGATGCCCGGCACGGTGTCGTCCACCTTCACGCACGCGGCTACATCGTCAATGCCCAGGGCGATCACGTTGGCCAAGGCTTGGGCGGGCCAAGGACGGCCGTTGGGCACCTCGTCGGTGGCGACCACGTGGTCGGCGACGTAGCCGTTGGTCGCGGCCAGGGCGACGACCTTGTCCATCACTTGCTTGGGGTAGCCGGAGCAGGAACCGATCTTCAGGCCCAGGCCACGCAGGGCGGCGATGGTGTCGAGGGCGCCGGGGATCAGCGCCGAGTGCTCGGCGATCTTCTCGATCTGCAACGGCATGAAGCGCAGGTAGATCGCGGTCACGTCGTCGTCCGTCGGCGTACGGCCAAACACCTGGCGATAGCGTTCGGCGACCTGCGGCTGGTTGCACAGGGTGCGGATGTGGTCCCACTTGCCCATGCCCATCGGGCCACGGGCTTCTTCGATGGACACTTGCACGTCGAACTCGGCAAACGCCTCGACAAAAATCTGCGTGGGCGCGAACGAGCCGAAATCGACCACGGTGCCGGCCCAATCGAGGATCACGGCTTGCAGGGTGTTGGGGTTTTGATAGTTCATGCTGGCGATCCGATAGAAGAAAGAGTGATGCCCATGGCGTGCAGCGCTTCGCCGATGGCAGCGACGGCGGCGTGCATTTCGGCGGCGTCAACGTGGCCGATGCAGCCGACGCGGAAGGTGTCCACCTGGGTCAATTTGCCCGGGTAGAGGATGAAGCCCTTGGCCTTGACCCGCTCATAGAAGTCCTTGAACTGGTAGCGCGGGTCCTGCGGCGCGTGGAAGGTGACGATGATCGGGGCCTGGATCGCCGCCGGCAGGAAACTGCGCAAGCCCAGTTCAGCCATGCCTTCCAGCAGCACCTGGCAGTTGCGTGCGTAGCGTTGCTGCCGCGCGGGCAGGCCGCCTTCTTCTGCATATTGCAGCAGCGCTTCGTGCAGGGCGGCGACCACATGGGTCGGCGGGGTGAAGCGCCATTGGCCGGTCTTGGCCATATAGGCGTGCTGGTCGAACAGGTCCATCGCCAGGGAATGGCAGTTGCCTTGGGCGGCGGCCAATGCCTGTTTGTCGGCGAAGACAAAGCCCATGCCGGGCACGCCTTCCAGGCATTTGCCGGACGCGGCGATCAGTGCGTCGAAGGGCACTGCGCGGGCATCGATCGGCAGGGCGCCGAAAGAACTCATGGCGTCGATGATCAGGCGCTTGCCGTGTGTTTTAACGACCTGAGCGATCGCGGCCAGCGGGTTGAGGATGCCGGTGCTGGTTTCGCAGTGGATCAACGCGACATGGGTGATCGCCGGGTCGGCGCGCAGTAGGCGGTCTACATCGGCGGCGGTGGTGGGGTGGTCTTCGGCGGTTTCAAAGGTGCTGAAATCGCGGCCGAGCACTTCGCAGATCTTCGCCAGGCGCTGGCCGTAGGCGCCGTTGATCAGCACCAGCACCTTGCCATGGCGCGGCACCAAGGTGCCGATGGCGGCTTCGACGGCGAAGGTGCCGCTGCCTTGCAACGGCACGCAATGATGGCTGGCGGCGCCGTCGATGATCGCCAGGAGTTGCTCGCAGACGCTGGCGGTCAGTTGATTGAAGCGTTCATCCCACGAGCCCCAATCCACCATCATCGCCTGGCGGGTGCGGGCGGAGGTGGTCAGGGGGCCTGGGGTGAGCAGGATAGGCGCGGTCATTGCAGGTCCTCGTCAAGCGTTCGGTTCAAGCTACGGCGCCTAAATTGCAGTTTGGCTTGTTATCAATCAAATTGTTTGTTGTTATGCGAGCTATCAGTGAGGCCGATAGCTATGAATCTATTCCAACTGCGAGCATTCGATGCCGTGGCCCGCGAGGGCAGTTTTACCCGGGCGGCGGCGCGGCTGTTTATCAGCCAGCCGGCGGTGACCGGGCATATCAAGGCGCTGGAGGAGCACTACCAGATCCCCTTGCTGCGGCGCACCGCGCGACGGGTGGAGTTGACCGAGGAAGGCGCGCGGCTGGCGGCCATCACCCGGGCGATCTTCGGCTTGGTGGATGAAGCGCAAACGATGCTGGAAGCCAACCGCCAATTGCTCACCGGGCGCCTGGAGGTCGCGGCCGACGGCCCGCACCTGGTGATGCCGATGATCGCCAGCCTGCGTGCGCGTTACCCTGGCATCACCGTCAACCTGCGCCTGGGCAATGCCCAGGAAACGTTGGCGGCGTTGCTGTCGGAGCATGCGGATGTGGCGGTGCTGACCGAGGTGGAGCCGCGCAACGGCCTGCATCTGCAAGCGCTGGGCGAGTCACGCATTTGCGCGCTGGTGCCCGCCAACCATGCCTGGGCCACGCAGGCGGCGGGCATTCGCCTGGAGCAACTGCACGAGCAGATCATGGTGCTGCGCGAGCCCAGCTCCATCACCCGGCGCACCTTTGACGACGCCTGCCAGGCGGCGGCGGTGGCGCCCAAGGTGTTGCTGGAACTGGACAGCCGCGAGGCGGTGAGCGAAGCCGTCGCCGCTGAATTGGGGGTGGGCGTGGTGTCGTCCATGGAGGTCAGCCCGGACCCGCGCGTCAAGGCGATTGCCTTGCAAGGCGCTGGGTTGGTCAACCGGCACATGCTCGGCTGCATGGAACGGCGGCGCTCGTTGCGCCTGATCCAGGCGTTTTTCGAGTTGGCGCCCTGACGGTTTTTTGGTGGAACGTTGCGTTTTTGCCCTATAAACTCTGCCCCCAAAGCGCCGGCCAGTAGACGTCTCGGCGCCATGGATATTAGAGAGTGAGTCATGGGCGCACAGTGGAAAGTCAAACATAAAGAAGCGGCATCCAATGCCAAGGGCAAGATCTTTGGCAAGCTGGTGAAAGAAATCACCATCGCCGCCCGCAACGGCGCCGACACCGCCACCAACGCCCACCTGCGACTGGTGGTGGAACAGGCCAAAAAGGCCTCGATGCCCAAGGAAACCCTGGACCGCGCCATCAAGAAAGGCGCCGGCCTGTTGGGTGAAACCGTGCAGTACCACCGCGTGACCTACGAAGGTTTCGCGCCGCACCAGGTGCCGTTGATCGTCGAGTGCGTCACCGACAACATCAACCGCACCGTGGCGGAAATCCGCGTCGCGTTCCGCAAGGGCCAACTGGGAGCTTCCGGTTCCGTGGCCTGGGACTTCAACCACGTCGGCCTGATCGAAGCCTCGCCGGACACCCCGGACGCGGATCCCGAGATGGCCGCCATTGAAGCCGGCGCCCAGGATTTCGAAGACGGCGAAGAAGAAGGCACCACCCTGTTCATCACCGAGACCACCGACCTGGATGCCGTGCAGAAAGCACTGCCGGAGCAGGGCTTCACCGTGCTGTCGGCCAAGCTGGGCTACATCGCGAAGAACCCGGTGAGCGGTTTGACCGATGAGCAGATGGCTGAAGTCGAGGCGTTCCTGGAAGGCCTGGACAACCACGATGACGTGCAGGACATGTTCGTCGGCCTGGCTGGCTGATTTCCAGCAGGCTAAATGCAGTTCAAAATGTGGGAGCTGGCTTGCCTGCGATAGCGGTGGGTCAGTTTGCACATCAGCAACTGGTAGACCGCTATCGCAGGCAAGCCAGCTCCCACAGTTGTATTGAGTTTCGTCAGGCCGATTTGAGCAGTGCTTCGATTTCCTCGAAATCCGGACGCGCCAGCACATCCGGCTGGCAGCAACGCTCGCGCAGTGCCATCAGTTCCTCACTCACCCCCGCGTCAACCCGCTCCAGCAATTCCCCCAGCAACACCCCAAACGCACGCACTTCAATCCGCTGCAACGCTTTGGTTTCCAAGGTGTCCGCCGTGGCATGGAACGACGCCGCGCCAAAGTCCCCGAGCAGGCAATCGCCGGCTTCATTCCACAGGATGTTGTGGCCGTACAGGTCACCGTGGGTGATGCCGTGCCGGTGCAGGTGCGCGGCCACCGAGGCAATGCCCCGCGCCATGCGCAAGGCCACGTCCAGGCTGAACACCGTGCCCGGCGCGTAGACGTCGCGGGTACACGACGCCAGGCTCGGCAGGGCGGCGAGGTTGCGGTAGCTGGGGGCGATCAGGTCCATCACCAGCGCGGCCTGATCATCGGGGTGGCCGACGACGCGGCCTTCCACCTTGATCAGGTTGGGGTGCAGCCCGGCGGCGATGCAGGCTTGCATTTCGTGCAGCGGCGAGCCGTCGCTGGTGATGGTGCCTTTGTAGAGTTTTACCGCGACGGATTGCCCGGAGGGTTTCCACAGTGCCTTGTGAATCACACCCGAGGCACCTTCTCCGAGGACTTCAGCCAATTCCAGCTCGGACCAGGGAATGTCCGGCGTGCTGTCATCGTCAGCCGCCTGCACCGCCATTTCCACCGGGTTCCCCGCATACGCCAGCCAGGTCAGGCTCGGCAGTGCCAGCAGCCACTCGGGCAGGCGGGCAAAGCGGTTGGAAGCGATGCGCAGCAGTTCGAGGTTATGGCAGTTGGCCAGGCTTTCCGGCAGTTGCGCCAGATGATTGCCGGCGAGCATCAGTTTTTGCAGCAATGGCCGCTCGCCCAGCTCATCGGGCAACTGGCTGATCTGGTTGTCGGTGAGGATCAGCCAGCGCAACAGGGGCGGCAGCGCAGCGGCGGGTACGTGGGTGATCTGGTTGGCCTTGAAGCCAACCATGCTCAGCGTGGCGCACTGGCCCAGGCACTCGGGCAGTTCGGTGAAGGCGTTGTCGGAGCAGAACAGCACGCGCAGGTGCGGCAGGCGGTGCAGGTCGTCGGGCAGTTGGCTCAGGGCATTGCCGCTGAGGTTGAGGATTTCCAGGGAGTCGGCCAGCTCGAAGATTTCCCGGGGGAATTCGGTCAGCCCGCAGGACAGGTCCAGGCGCGTGATACCGGCCAGTTGGCCGGCCTTGAGTTGGGCGAGGGTATGCATGAACGGCGCGATCTCTGGGCAAAGGGGCATAAATGGCGCTCATGATAGCGGTTGTGCGCCGCTCTGTTGCAATTGCCCGAGGCGACTTGCGGTGCGCGCAAGGTCGATGGCCTGGCCGTGCAACGCCTGTTCAAGGGGCTGCTCGCCGATGAGAGTCAGGTGCTTGTCCCTGTCGTAGAGCACGTCCACTAGGTTGATAAAGCGCTGTTGCACGGCAATCGGGCAATCCGCCAGCACGGGCAGGCCGTCGATGATCCAGTGGTCGAAGTCATGGCACAGCAGCAGGTAGTCCATCACCGCCGTGAGCTGTTCGCACAGGTCGTTGAAGGTGAAGGCGATGGTGCGCCCTTGATGGTAGCGGCAGCGTAATTGGCGGTTGCCGACGGCCAGGGGCTGCGCAGGGCAATCCGCGGCAGGCAGGTCGAGCGCTTCACGTTGGCTTGCAGTGCCTGGCCACAGGTAGTGGCCGGTGGTGAAACGCTGCGTGCTGTGGGCTTGGGGCAGGCTGCGAAAGTCCTTGGACGAGCTGACTTCCAACACGTCCATGCGCGCGGCGATCAGGTCGATCACCGGCTTGAAGCGTTGGTGGTACAGCGGATTGGGTAACAAGCCGGCGGGCGGGTAGTTGGACGTGACCAGCACCCACACACCGCGTTGAAACAGCGCCTTGAACAGCCGGCTGATCAGCATGGCATCGCCGATGTCATGCACGTGAAACTCGTCGAAACACAGCACCTGGCAACCGGCCAGTAGCTCATCCAGGGTCACCGCCAGGGCATCGTCCTGTGCGCGGTGCTTGAACATGCCCCGGTGCAAACGGGCAAAGAAATCGTGGAAGTGCACACGCTGCTTTTCGGCAATCGGCAGCGCCTGGAAAAACCCATCCAGCAGCCAGCTTTTACCGCGCCCCACCGGCCCGTGCAGGTACAGGCTGCGGGTCGGCTGGCGTGCCAGCAGGTGCCGCGATTCGCGGGCCAGGGCGCTGATGGCGCGGGTTTGCCCGGCGCTGAGGGTATAGCCCTGTTGTGCGGCTTTTTGCGCAAAAAACATGGTGATAGGCGAGGCGTCGTGGGGCACGGTTTTTTTACCGAGCAGGCGACGGATCAGTGAAAGCGCGGCCAATGGGAGTCACTCTGTCTACCGGTGGTCGCCTACTTTAGGGCGGCCACCGCGTTTTGACCAATACAGAAGGGCCCCTCGCGCTATCTCGAAAAAGCATGACACGCCTGCGTTGCCCTGTGAGCTGGCAGTTTCCCCCTGACTGACTAGGCTCATACACAGCAGTCACCCCTGTACAAGGATTTGGGGCAGTGAAGGGACGAGTAGTATTGGCAGTCATGAGCGCGATGCTCTGCAACACGCTTCACGGTGCACAGCTTCAAGTTGAAGTGCGCATCGACGTGCAGCGGGGTTGCCAACTGGTGGGCATCACCCGCGAGGCTGGCATCGAGCAGCTTGGCATTTTGGATTTTGGCAGCGGCCCGCGTCTGGATGACCCGGCCGGGCCCTTGAGTGCGGCCTTGATCAGCCAACGCCAGCCGCGCCTGGAGTGCAACCCCGACACGCCCTACCAGATGCGCGTTGACGGCGGCCTGCATGGCGGTACCGGCGAAGTGCGCTACCTAAGCGCCGTCGCCCCTTCGAGCCAACCCATTCCCTATCGCATTTATGCCGACGCCGCGCGGCGCATTCCGTTGCCGGTGGACGTGCCGCTCAGCGGTCGGGTGCCGGATTCCGGCAGCGTCGATCTGCCCCTCTACGGTCGCATTGAACCGCTCAAGGCGATTCCCGTCGTTGGACGTTATTCCGACCTGCTCAAGGTCACGGTCACATGGTGAGCCGCGGCTTGGCCCTTGTGGCAATGGGCGGCTTGTTGCTGCTGGCGGATGACGCGCAGGCGGCGGTCACCGGGCAGATCCACGCGCGCCTGGTGATTACCGCCAGTTGCGAAGTGAGCAAAGGCGCCGACACCACCCCGGTGACCCCGGACAGTGGCTCGGCCGTGCTCGACTTCGGCAGCCATGGGCCGACCTGGGACAACCGCTTGACCAGCGGTGTCACCGACGGCGAGAAGGCGCCGCTCGCCGTGTCCTGCAACCCTTCGCTGGTCAGCAGCTTCACGGTGACCATCGACGGCGGTGTCAACGGTGATGGCACCACAAGGCGCCTGAGCAACGGACGCCAGACCATTCCCTATCGTTTGTCGGCGGATGCCCTGGGGCGTAGCGCCTACAGCATCGGTCAGCAACGCAATTTCGTCGTGACCCGGGGCACACAAGTACCGATTCCGGTATTCGGCTCAGTGGTGGCGAATACCAGGGCCCTACCGGCCGGCATTTATACAGACACCCTGACGGTGACTCTGGATTGGTAAACCATGAGGATGAACATCATGCATGCACTTGTATCCAAGGCAGTTTTTCCATTACTGGCACTGGCGTGGGTGTCGGGGTCACAGGCGGCCACGGTGGCCGGGACGATTGGCGCGACACTGGTGCTGACCAGTAGCTGCCAGGTCAACGGCGCGGCGGCCACCGGGGGGATGAGCTTCGGCGCATTGACCTTCGGCGCTTCCAACAGCTTGTTTACCGAGTCCTCGGGCCAGGTCCTGGGCGGCGGCGGTGGCGCGTTGTCGATTCTGTGTTCGGCCGGCACCTCGCCGACGCTGACCGTGGCCGGTGGCGCCAATGACGGCAAATCCCCCGGCGGCACTCGCGCGTTGTTCGACGGCGTCGCCAACTACGTGCCCTACGACCTCTATACCGACAGCGGCCACTCGAACTTGGTGGCCATCGGCGGCGTCATCCCTCTTGCTGCCAGTACGGGTGTGGCCCAAGCCGTGAATATCTACGGTAAAGCCACCGGCAAGGCGGGGCTGCCGGCGGGCACGTATACCGACACGATCAATGTGACCCTGACGTTTTAACGGCCATGAAATGGGTGGGATGGGTGGCGCTGTGCATCGGCTGGGGGATGCCGGTGTCGTTGTTGGCCGTGACCAGCCAATCGTTCCAGGTCAGTGCGACGATCACGCCGGGATGCCTGGTGGCCAGCGGTGGCAGCAATTACGGCAGCCTGGCGTTCGGCAGCTATTCGGCGCTGGCGACCAGCACCGCGTCGGTAGCGCTGGCCAACTCGGTCGTCTTGCAATGCACGCCAGGGGTGGCGTTGAGCATGACGGTCGATGGCGGTTTGTATAACAGCGGCGGGCGGCGCATGCAGCTCAACAGCGGCACGGCGAAGGTGGCGTATCAGCTGTTTCGCGATGCGGCGCTGAGCCAGAGCCTGGGCATCAGCCAGAGCGTCAGCGTGGCCTACGCCAACGCGAATAACATCACCTTGCCGATTTACGGCCGGGTGCAGCTACCGGGCAATACGCCTGGGGGGACGTACAGCGACACGCTGCAGGTGCAGCTGACGTGGTAAGGCGAATGGCATAAGGAGTGGGATCTATGTATGCAGCTTCCCGGCGGTGGTGGGTAGCGGGTTTGTTCGGTGTGTTAGGGGTGGCGGGGCAGGTGCAGGCGGCCAGTTCGGTGCTGATCTGGCCGATTGACCCGGTGCTGGAGGCTGATCAACAGGCCAGTGCGTTGTGGTTGGAAAATCGCGGTACGGAGACGGCCAACCTGCAGATTCGCGTATTTGCCTGGACGCAGAGCGGGTTCGACGAGCAATACCAGAACCAGCGCGATGTGATCGGCAGCCCGCCGGTGGCGAAGATCGCGCCGGGGCAAAAGCAGTTGGTGCGCTTGACCCGCACCAAGGAAGTGCCGCCAGGCCAGGAGCTGGCGTATCGCATCATTATCGATGAGATCCCCTCTGCCGAACCTGTCGTTACCGCAGCGGACGGCAAGACCGCGGCGGCTGTGCGTTTCCAGATGCGCTATTCGGTGCCGTTGTTCGCTTACGGCGCGGGCCTTTGGAGCAAGGTTGACGGCACCCGCGACCGCGACCCCAAGACGGCCGGCAAACCGGATCTGAGCTGGAAGAAAGTCTCGGCTGGCGGGCGTAACTACGTAGAGATGCATAACCAGGGCGCGGTGCATGCGCGCCTGACGGATGCCAGCTTCAAGCAGGGTGGCCAGTCGCGCCCTCTGGTGGAGGGCCTGATGGGCTACGTGTTGCCGGGGGCGACCATGCGCTGGCAGGTGCCGGACGGCCTACCGGCCGACCAGCCATTACAGCTGCGGGTCAACGGCGCCACCCAAGTGGAGAGCCTGGCGCCGGGTCGGTAGAACAGGCGCGACAGGGCAGGGAATAGCCCCGGGTTTTAACGGATGGAGATGTCCATTGATGGACACAAAGCCTTGGTGAGCCAGGTTTGGGCTCGTTGTCTATGGCGGTCGGTGTGGGTGGTGGGCAGCGTGTCTGGCCTGGTGTTTGCACCGCTGGGCCTGGCTGCGCCGTTGCCGCCGCCGCCGAGCAGTATGGAGGCTGTCGCCGATGCACAGTTGTTCCTGGAACTGGTGGTCAACCAGCAGGACACCGGCCGTGTGGTTGCCGTCAGCCAGCGTGCGGGTGGGCTGTTTCTACCGGCGAGCGTGTTGCAGGAAATCGGCATGAAACTGCCGGGCGACGTGCCGGTGGAGGTCGACCTGGATAAGGTGCCAGGCCTGCACAGCGACTACGACAGCCAGGCTCAGCGTCTGCTGCTCAACGTGCCGGCGAGCTGGTTGCCGGCGCAGTTCATCGGCAATCGCAACAACTACCCGCGCACCCAGGCACTGACCAGCTTTGGCGCGTTGCTCAATTACGATGCCTACCTCAATGACACTGACGACAGCAGCACGTACCTGGGCATTTTCAACGAAGTGCGCCTGTTCGATACCTGGGGCACGCTGTCCAACACCGGCCAGTACCGCACGACCATCGGCCGCGAGACTCAAGACAGCACGTTCAACAACGGCTATCGGCGCTATGACACCACCTGGCGTTTCTCCGACGATGAGCGCCTGCTGACCTACGAGGCGGGCGACGTGATCAGCGGGGCCTTGCCCTGGAGCAGCTCGGTGCGCCTGGGCGGGGTGCAAGTGTCCCGCGACTTCGGCGTGCGCCCGGACCTGGTGACCTACCCGTTGCCGCAGTTCGCCGGGGAAGCGGCGGTGCCGTCGTCGGTCGACCTGTTTATCAACGGCTACAAATCCAGCAGCGCCGATTTGCAGCCCGGGCCTTACACCTTGACCAACGTGCCGTTTATCAACGGTGCCGGCGAAGCCGTGGTGGTCACCACCGATGCCCTCGGGCGGCAGGTTTCCACGACGGTGCCGTTCTACGTCACCAGCTCGTTGCTGCAAAAAGGCCTGGCGGATTTTTCTCTGTCGGCCGGTAATCTGCGCCGCGACTACACCGTGCGCGACTTCGGCTACGGCCCCGGCGTGGCCAGCGGCACGTTCCGCTACGGGCTGTCGGATGCGTTGACCGTGGAAAGCCATGCCGAAGCGTCCAATGACCTGACACTTGGCGGCGTGGGTGGCAACCTGCGCCTGGGCAACTTTGGCGTGCTCAACACCGCCATTAGCCAAAGCCAGTTCGACGGCGGTTCGGGCCAGCAACTGAGCCTGGGCTATCAATACAGCAGCCAGCATTACAGCCTCTCCTACCAGCGGGTCGAGCGCCGTGATCAATACGCCGACCTGACCTTGATCGACACTCCTTACGCCAGCCTCAGCAAGCGCAGCGAGCAGGTCACGCTGAGCCTGAACCTGAATGATTTTGGCAGCCTCGGCGTGGGCTATTTCGACGTGCAGGCGGCGGACGATTCGCGCACCCGCCTGCTGAACCTGACGTGGAGCAAATCGCTGTGGCGCAACACCAGCTTTTACCTGTCGGCCAACCGCGAGATCGGTGACAGCAACTGGGCCGTGCAAGGGCAACTGATCATTCCGTTCGACGTCTACGGCAGCCTCAGCCTGGGCAGCGAGCGCAGTAACAGCGGGCAGGTGCAACAGCGCGTGAATTACAGCCGCGCCGTGCCGGCCGGTGGCGGGGTGGGGTTCAACCTCGGCTATGCCAGCGGTGATGCGCCGACCTATCGCCAGGCGGACCTGACCTGGCGCTTGCAGTCCGTGCAGTTGCAGGCCGGCGTGTATGGCACGCGTGACGCACAAACGCGCTGGGCCGACGCGGCCGGTTCGCTGGTGTGGATGGATAAGGAGTTCTTTGTCGCCAACCAGGTCAACGATGCCTTTGTGGTGGTGAGCACCGGCGGATTTGCCGGGGTGCCCGTGCGCTACGAGAACCAGGTGGTCGGCGAGACCGATCGCAACGGGCACTTGCTGGTGCCGTGGAGCAGCGCTTACTACCGCGCCAAATATGAGATCGACCCGCTGAACTTCCCCACCAACGTGCAAGTGGCCAACGTTGAACAGCGGGTGGCGGTGCGCCGGGGCAGTGGTTACCTGCTGGAGTTTCCGGTGCGCCGGGTGGTGGCGGCGAGCATTACGTTAGTGGATGGCCAGCATCAGGACTTGCCCCTCGGCAGCCAGGTGCGGCATGAGCAAAGCGCGGGGTTGGCGGTGGTTGGCTGGGACGGTCTGGTCTATCTGGAGAACCTCGCGGCGCATAACACGTTGCAAGTCACCCTCAGCGGCGGGCAGAGCTGCCAGGCCACCTTCGACCTGGACATTACCCAGGTGCAGGTGCCCCTGATCGGGCCGCTGGTGTGTCAATGAATTAAGGAGCGTGCGTGTGCGGGTCAAGGAATGGCTGTGGAGTCTGTGGGTGGTGGCAAGCCTGGGTGTGTCGACGCAGGTGCACGCGGCGTGCAGCGCGGTCGCTACCTCGCCGGCCAGCTTTGGCCCGGTGAGTTCGATGTCGGTGCTCGCCACGGCGCAGCCCAGTTCCACCACCAACGCTGGCCTGAGCTGCACCCCGCTGTTGCTGTCGATACTCGGCAGTGGCGACCAATTCACCGCAAAGATCACGGGGTCGACCCAGGGCGGCCTGCTGGGGCCGACCGGTGATGTGATCCCCTATACGATCTATGGCAACAACTCCACGACGTATCCCATTACGCGCGGCACCACGTTCGACTTTGGCGGCAGCAGCGGTATCGCCCAGAGCTACGGGTTGGTGTTCGGCCCAGGCACCAAGACCTTGCCGCTGTATCTGCGCAGTGTCGCCGGAAGCAACGTGGCCGCGGGCCTGTACAGCGAAACCCTGAGCATTCTCTGGACCTGGAACTACTGCTCAAGCATCAACCTGCTCGGCGTGTGCCTGGGCCGCGACAGTGGCACCGGCACGCAGGCGCTGACCGTCAGCATGCTGGTGACCAACGACTGCCTGATCACCACGCCGGCTATCGCCTTCGGCAGTGCCCCGGTGGTCAGTGGGTTTGCCACCGTCAACGGCCAGGCCAGCGTCAATTGCACCAAGGGCAGCGCCTACACCGTCGGTATGAGCGACGGGCAGCACCCGGTCAGCGTGGGCGGGCGCCGCCAGATGATTTCCGGCAGCAACTATTTGGCCTACGACATTTTTGTCAGCGCCGGCACCACCCGTTGGGGCAGCGTCGGCGCGGCGCGGCGGGCCAGTGCCACGGCGGATATCAACCCCGGCAACGGCCTGGGCACCGGCAGCCAGGTGTTCAACTACAACGCCAGGATCTACACCGACCAGGCCACGCCGCCCGGGGGCACCTACCTGGATAACGTGGTGCTGGATGTCGGCTTCTAGAGCTTTTGCAGCGCGGGCGTCGGCTGATCCACCGGGCTGACCATCGCATAGTTGTAGCCGCCGCCGGACCAGTAATCGGCCTGCAAGCCATCGGCACTGCGGCTGCCACGGGGCAGGAAACCGTTGTCCGGGCCCGGTGGGCGAATGTAGAAACTGACCCGACGCCCTTGTTGATCCTCATACAACACCATTGCCGCCGCGCCCTGGTCGGTGCTCAGCAAGCGCCCGCTGACCGGCGCGTAGCCCGCTGAACTCAAGTCCGGCAGGCGGCTGGCCTGGCTGAAATAGCGATCCAGCCAGGCTTGCATGCTGCCGCCGTCTTGCACGTGATAGTCGGCAGGCAGCACGCCGTCCTGGGCAAACAGGCGAAAAGCCTGCATGGCGTCGGCCATCGGCACCAGGGCCGGTTGCGTGGCTTCGCGCGCCTGCCAGCCGCCGATGCCGCCGAGGCTGACGGCGATCAACAGCACCGCCGCCGAGGCGAGGTGGCGGCGCGATTGGTGCTTGAGGCGTTGGCGAATCTGCGCCGGGTCCAACGCTGGGTTGGCCGGCTGTTGCAGGGCACCGCCGAGTGCGGCGCGCAGCAACTGCGCATCCTGCTGCCAGGCATGGACCTGGGCGGCAACGTCGGGGTGGGCGGCCAGATAGGTGTCGAGTATACGGCGATCGCTGTCCAGAAGCTGGTGATCGACGTAGGCATGCAAATCGCGTTCGCTGGGGGGCAGGCTGATCATTTGAGTATCCGCAGGGAAGGGCTGGCAATTTCGCCGTCACTGAGTTGACGCAAGGCTTGGCGCGCGCGGGACAGGCGCGACATCACGGTGCCGATGGGCACCTCAAGGATGTCGGCGACTTCCTTGTAGCTCAAGCCTTCGACCGACACCCACAGCAACAGGGCGCGCTGTTCGGTGTTGAGGCGGTCGAAGGCTTGCAGGGTCGATTGGGCGATGACCGTGCGCTCCACCGACGGCTGTGCGTCGTCGCGACCGCTGAAAAACTCAAGCATGCGCGCGTAGCGGCGGCTGCGGCGGTGGGCGTCGAGGAACTGGCGGTAGAGGATCGAAAACAGCCAGGCCCGCAAATCGCCTTCGCTGCGCTTGTCGGCCCAGCGGGTGATGGCCCGTTCCAGGGTCGATTGCACCAGGTCGTCGGCGCTGCTGGCGTTACGGGTCAGGGACACGGCAAAGCGCCGCAGCCTGGGGATGAGTTCACGTAACGCTTCGTCGAGTTCATGCATGGCAATCGGGCTGGTCACTGCGCTGGGACTAGAGAGACGTCTG
The DNA here is from genome assembly GCF_053456465.1 of Pseudomonas acericola (SeqCode). NCBI lineage: Bacteria > Pseudomonadati > Pseudomonadota > Gammaproteobacteria > Pseudomonadales > Pseudomonadaceae > Pseudomonas > Pseudomonas acericola (SeqCode). The sequence goes on from NZ_JBRFJB010000001.1 coordinate 1,241,038, forward strand.
GCGTTGGGGGTTATTCCAGGTCCGGGGAAATAAATCATTGGCGGGGGAATAGAGCGGGTCGGCGTTCGTCTTAATGCTCCGACCTTATGTTTCCCCCCTAAGGCCTCTGGCCCTGGAGTTCCTTCATGGTAGATCACTCTTCACCGCCCCGTCCTCCGCTGAGCACCGCGAGCCTGATCGCACGCTTGGCAGGTATCGGTGCCGTGGTTGCGCTGGTGGCCGGGGCATTTGCCTACGTCAACGGCACGCTCGACCCACAGCGCTTGCGCCCGAAAACCTTGGTGAATGCCTTGGAAACCAATAACGGCGTGCACCCGGGTTTCCGCCGTAACCATGCCAAGGGCGTGTGTGTCGCCGGGTATTTCGAGAGCAGTGCGCAAGCCCGTGCGTACTCCAGCGCCCAGGTGTTCAGCGCGGCCAAGACCCCAGTGATCGGCCGTTTTGCCTTGCCCAGCGGCAACCCCTATGCGCCGGACAGCAGCGTGCCGATCCGCAGCTTTGCCGTGCAGTTCAGCCAGGCCAACGGCCAGCAATGGCGCACCGGGATGAACAGCATGCCGGTGTTCCCGGTGGGTACGCCTGAGGCGTTTTACGCGATGCTCAAGGCGGGCGCGCCGGACCCGGCCACCGGCAAGCCGAACCCTGCGGGCATGCCGGCGTTTTTTGCTGCGCACCCGGAGACGGCGGCGTTCCTGGCATGGATCAAGACCGCCAAGCCGTCGGCCAGTTATGCCACCGAAACCTATAACGGGATCAACGCGTTCTACCTGGTGGGCGCCGATGGCAAGCGCCAGGCTGTGCGATGGGGGGTGGTGCCGCAGAGTCAGGATGCCGTGGGTGACACGGCGCCGGCCGGTGCCGATTTTCTCGAAAAAGACCTGGTGCAACGCCTGGCTGCAGGGCCGCTGCGTTGGCAGTTGAACATGACCCTGGCGAACCCCGGCGACCCGCTGGACGACGCGAGCAAGACCTGGTCTGGCGAGCATAAGGTGCTGAATGCCGGGACGTTGGTGTTGCAGAGCAGCCAGCCGCAGGCGGAGGGCGATTGCCGCGATATCAACTTTGATCCGCTGATTCTGCCCAGCGGCATCGAAGCGTCCAATGACCCGTTGCTGGCAGCACGTTCAGCGGCGTACGCCAGTTCGTACCTGCGCCGTGCCGGTGAAGTCAGCGCGCTGCACAGCGCCCCTCAGGAGTCGAAGCCATGAATGCCCAACCTCGCTTTTTTGCACCCTTGGCGCGTCTGCTGCACTGGCTGATGGCGTTGATGATCATCGCCATGCTGTTTATCGGGGCTGGGATGGCGGCTTCGGTGTCGGAGCGGCATGAGTGGTTGATCCATCTGCACAAGCCGCTGGGGATTGCGATTCTGGCGTTAGTGATTGTGCGCTTGGTGGTGCGCTTTGCTACGCGCCAGCCACCGTTGCCGGTGGACCTGCCGCTGTGGCAAGTGCTGGCGGCCAAGGCCTCCCACCTGGTGTTGTACGCGTTGATGCTGGTGTTGCCGCTGTTGGGCTGGGCGATGATTTCAGCTGCGGGCGATCCGGTGATGCTCAGCCGTTCAGTGCAGCTGCCCGCGCTGGTGGCGGCGAATGCGCCGTTGTTCGCAGTGTTGCGCAAGGCCCATGGGTTTCTTGCCTACCTGTTGTTCCTGACGGTGCTGTTGCACCTGGCGGCGGCGTTGTTCCATGGGTTGATTCGCCGTGATGGTGTGTTGCAAAGCATGACGGGTACAGAGGACTGACCTGGGGTGAGCAGCCAGTCAAAAACCAGAAAGAGCAAACAGTCACCTGTGGCGAGGGAGCAAGCTCCCTCGCCACAGGTACAGCGAGGTCAGCGCAACACGCCGACGATATCGGCGACGGTGCTCAACACGTCCTTGCCCAATTGCATCGAGCGTTTGCCCGACCAGCCGGTGCGGGGGTTGGGCGCGTCGTCGTTGTCCTTGAAGGGCATTTCCAGGGTCAGCGACAGGCAGTCGTATTTTTCACCAACGGCATTGCAGGCCAGGGTCATGTTGGCCTCGCCCGGCAGGTCGCGGGTGTAGCCGTGGGTGGTCTGGAAATCGCGGGTGAGGGCACTCAGGTGGCGGCGGAAGTGTTTTTCCAACGCTTCGATACGTGGCGTATAGCCTGGGTTGCCTTCGCAGCCGGCGGTGAAGACGTAGGGGATTTCTTCGTCGCCATGGATGTCGAGGAACAGGTCGACGCCGTACTTCTCCATCTGTTGCTGGACGAACAGCACTTCCGGGCTGATCTCCTGGCTGGCGCTCTGCCAGGCACGGTTGAGGTCCTGGCCCATGGCGTTGGTGCGCAGGTGGCCGTGGAAGGCCCCATCGGGGTTCATGTTGGGTACCAGGTACAGGTCGGCGACTTTCAGCAGTTTTTTCAGTTCGCTGTCACCGTCCTGTTGCAGGCGTTCGATGATGCCTTCCATAAACCATTCGGCCATGTGCTCGCCGGGATGCTGCTGGGCGATGATCCAGACTTTGCGTCGGCCTTCGCCGCCTTTGCCACGGCGCAACAACTGAATGTCGCGGCCCTCGACGCTTTTACCGGTGGCCAGCAATTGGGTGCCCGCGCGATTTAGGGCCTGGCCGATCAGCCAGTCGTGGCGCTCTCGGCTATAGGGCTCGAAATAGGCAATCCACGCGTGCTTTTCGCGGGTTTCAAGGCTGATGTGCAGGAACTCGCCGTCAAAACGCGTGGGGACGCGGAACCAGTTGATATGGTCGTAGGAGGCGACGGCGTTGTAACCACTCCAGGCGTGTTTGTAGGACGACTGGCTCGCGTTGCTCAGGCGGAAGGTGTGGGTGTGGCCCACATGCATGCCTTCGGCTTTGAAGTGGAACCACTGGAAGTGTGCGCTGCGGGTGTCGGGTTTGATGGCGAGCAGCAACTGATAGGCATCACTGGCGTCAAGCACCTGGATATTGCCACTGTCGAAGTCGGTACTGATCCTGATGGAGGTCAAGGCCACGGTCATAGTCTGGTTGCCTGAATATGAGTGTTGTGGCGGTTATCTTACACAGGAGCCAGGCAAGATCTTGATGCAAAATTGTTGCAGAGGGGAGGGGGGCGTCGTCCTTGACGCCGCAGCAGCTTAGAATCTATGAGATTGATTCTCAAGCGCTAATTCGCAAAGATCCGACGTAGAGCGTTCGTTCGGCTTTCTTTTGGCGATGGTCTTTTGCTACCATGCGCGCCATCAAGCAACACACAGTCTTCATTAGCCTGAAGCCATGCCAGGGAAACTGGCAAAAAAAAGACCCGGCCAAAGAGCCGGGTCAAAAACCGTGATTAGCCTGATGAGGAGATATTCCAAGAGTCCGACCTAAGGTCCCTTGGTCTATCGACTGATCTCGCGATCAGCTGGGTCCAATAATAATCATTATCATTTGCAAGTCAAATGTTTTTATCAACGAGATAGAAATATTTTTCCTATGCGTCTGTTAAGCGTTTGCCTGAGCCGGTGGCGCACACAACGATCGCTCCACCATCGCCTTCGCCATATCAATCAAATACACCACTGAAAACGCCAGGTCGCGGTTGTTGCCTTGGTGGCTGCTCGCCGATTCATAGGCGGTGGCTGCGGCGCTACGCAACAGGTCCGAGGCGTGGATCAGCGCTTCCTCGTGGCTGATGCCGGGTTTGATGCTGAAGAAGCTGTCGTCCGCGCCGGGTATCGACACCTCTTCTTTCAAGTAATAGTCCAGCGCGCGCTGGGCGGCGCCACTGCTGCGCATGTCGAGGATATCTGCGGTTTCGGGGTCGTCGGGCAGGGGATGTAGGCTTGTGGTCATAAGGGGCGGTACTCCGGTTGGGTGTCGAAAACCTTATGTCCGATCATAGTACGTATCGTATTTATGTCGTTTTATGGATTACTACAAACTGTTTATTGCCCGGGAAAATACCTCACGTATTGTCAGGCCCCATGGATAAATGGATAGCGTTGGTCAAAGCCAACATGAAACACCCCAAGGTCACGCAAGCCGAGTTGGCCGAGCGCTTGGGCATGACCCAGGGCGGCGTCGGCCACTGGCTGGCAAAACGTCGTGTGCCGAGCGTGGCAGACATGAACAGGGTGCTGGCGGAGCTGGGCCTGGGCTATCTGGAGGTCTCGTTGCAGATTCGCGAACGGTCCGCCGAGGAACCCGGCGCGACAAGCCACTACAACCCGTATTTCCGCTACCCGGTCAGCGATTGGAACGGCCTGTGCGAAGCCCGTGAAGAACGTGCCACCTATGGCGCACCACGCTTCGAGCTGACGGATTACCACGCCCGGGGCGACGCCTTCTGGCTGCCGGTCACGGGCGATGCCATGACCGCACCCAGCGGCCTGAGCATCAGCGCGGGCATGCTGATCCTGGTGGACCCGGCCATCACCGCCGAACCGGGCAAATTGGTGGTTGCCCAATGGGCTGACAGCCCACAGGCAACCTTCCGCCAGTTGCTGAAAGAAAGCGGCCAGCTGTACCTGGTACCGCTCAATCCGACGTACCCGAAGCTGCTGCTCACCGACGATTGCCGCATCCTCGGCGTGGTGGTGCAGGCCACGGCGAAGTTCTAGCCCGCCGTGTCGAGTTCCACCAGCGCGCAACCTTCGGCAACCATTTCGCCTTCCTGGCAGAACAGGGCCTTGACCACGCCAGCCTGGGGCGCACGAATGCTGTGCTCCATCTTCATGGCCTCCAGCACCACCAGTTGGGTGCCGGCTTCCACGGTTTGGCCGACCTCCACCAGCACCCGCACGATGCTGCCGTTCATCGGCGCCGTGAGGCCGCCCTGATGCGACTGGTTGGCCTCGACCGCCGCAATCGGGTCGAACAGGCTGACCGCGTGCATTTCGCCGTCCCAGCGCAGGTACAGGGTATCGCCGCTGCGCACCGCCAGATGCGCGCGACGCACGCCTTCGCGCTCGATCCACAATTGTTCGTCGCGCAACGTCGCCGTGTCTGCCGCCAGCGTCACGAGCCGGTCCTGGCCATTGCAGCTCAAATGCAGGGACACCTCGGCAGGCAGCCCGGCGCGAAAGCCACGGGTGTCAGCCCAAGGCCCATCGCCCACCGGCAAGCTCTGCATGAAGGCCGCAGCGGCCGCCTGCCAGAACCCATCGCTCAACGCGCCCGGCTTTGGCAGCAGTTCATCCTGATAACGCGGGATAAACCCCGTATCCAATTCAGCCGCCGCAAACGCCGGATGGCCGATGATGCGCCGTAAAAAGCCCAGGTTGGTCTTGAGCCCGCCAACGGCGAACTCATCAAGCATGCTCAGCAAACGCAGGCGGGCCTGTTCGCGGTCTTCACCCCAGGCAATCAGCTTGCCGAGCATCGGGTCGTAGAAGGGCGACACGCTATCGCCTTGGGCGACGCCGCTGTCCACCCGACGCCCAGGCCCCTCTGCCGATTCGCGGTACAGCGCCAGATGCCCGGTCGCCGGCAAGAAATCATTGGCCGGGTCTTCGGCATACAACCGCACTTCAATCGCATGACCGATCAGCGGCACCTGCGCTTGCGTGATGGGCAACGCTTCGCCCTGGGCCACGCGAATTTGCCACGCCACCAGGTCGAGGCCGGTAATCGCCTCGGTCACCGGATGCTCCACTTGCAGGCGGGTGTTCATCTCCATAAAGAAGAATTCACCGCGCGCGTCCAGCAAGAATTCCACGGTGCCAGCGCCGACATAACCGATGGCCTGGGCCGCGCGCACGGCGGCTTCGCCCATGGCCTTGCGTTGTTCAACGCTCAAGCCCGGCGCCGGTGCTTCTTCCACGACCTTTTGATGGCGACGCTGAATCGAGCAGTCGCGCTCATTGAGGTACAGGCAGTGGCCGTGTCTGTCGGCGAACACCTGGATTTCCACATGGCGCGGCTTGAGCAGGTACTTCTCCACCAGCATCTGCCCATTGCCGAATGAGGACAGCGCCTCACGCTGGGCCGAGGCTAGGGCTTCGGCAAGCTGGCTGACCTCCTCGACCACCTTCATGCCCTTGCCGCCGCCGCCCGCCGTGGCCTTGAGCAACACCGGATAACCGATGCGCTCGCAGGCGTCGCGGAACGTCTCCAGGTCCTGGGCTTCACCGTGATAACCCGGTACCAACGGCACGCCGGCGGTTTCCATCAGCGCCTTGGCCGCCGATTTGCTGCCCATCGCGTCGATGGCCGAGGCGGGCGGGCCGAGGAAGATCAAGCCGGCCGCTTCAATCGCACGGGCGAACCCGGCGTTTTCCGACAGAAAACCGTAGCCTGGATGAATCGCCTGGGCGCCGCTGGCGTGAGCGGCGGCGATCAATTTGTCGATTTTCAGGTAACTCTCGGTGGCCTTGCTGCCGCCCAGGTCAACGCGGATATCGGCTTCGCGGCTATGGCGCGCGTCGCGGTCGGTGGCGCTGTGCACGGCCACGGTGGTCAGGCCCATGGCCTTGGCGGTGCGCATCACGCGGCAGGCAATTTCACCGCGATTGGCCACCAGTACGGTGGTCAGTGTGCTCATGAACGCGGCTCCTGGGACTGCCAGCTCGGCGCACGTTTTTGCAGGAACGCGCGCAAGCCTTCCTGGCCTTCGGCGCTGACGCGAATCCGGGCGATGGCATTTTCGCAATAGCGGCGCAACGCTGGCGTGAGGGCGCCGTTACCGACTTCACGTAGCAGGTCCTTGCTGGAACGCATCGCTGCCGGGCTGTTCTGCAACAGGTTGGCGACCCACAACTCAACGTGCAGATCCAACTCGCTGATTGGATAACTCTCTGCCAGCAAGCCGATCTCCCGCGCCCGCTGGCCGCCGAAACGCTCGGCGGTCAAGGTATAGCGGCGCGCGGCGCGTTCGCCGATGGCCTGCACCACGAACGGGCTGATCACCGCCGGGGCCAGACCAATGCGCACTTCCGACAGGCAGAACTGCGCATCATCGGCGCCGATCGCCATGTCGCAGCAACTGATCAAGCCCAGCGCGCCACCGTAGGCCGCGCCTTGCACTACTGCCAGGGTGGGGATTTTCAGCTTGGCCAGGTTGTACATCAGCTCCGCCAGTTCGCGGGCGTCGTCCAGGTTGGTGTGGTAATCCAGCTCGGCCGATTGCTGCATCCAGGCCAGGTCGGCGCCGGCGCTGAAATGCTTGCCGCGCCCACGCAACAGCAAAAAGCGCAGGGAGGGATCGCCTTGCACATGGTCGAGGGCGATGATCAGTTCGCGGATCATTTCGGCATTGAACGCGTTGTTCTTGGCTTCACGACTGAGCCACAGCGTGGCAAAGCCACGGCTGTCGGTGATCAGTTCGAGGGTGTTGAAATCGCTCATGGGGTACAGCTCCATTTACATGCGGAACACGCCGAAGCGGCTCGGCTCGATGGGGGCATTCAACGCGGCAGAGAGGGCCAGGGCCAGTACGTCGCGGGTTTGCAACGGGTCGATGACACCGTCGTCCCACAGCCGCGCGCTGGAGTAGTAGGGGTGGCCCTGGGTTTCGTATTGGTCAAGGATCGGCTGCTTGATCGCGGCTTCTTCCTCGGCACTGAAGCCCACGCCTGCGCGTTCGGCCTGCTCGCGCTTGACCTGCACCAGCACGCCAGCGGCCTGTTCGGCCCCCATCACGCCGATGCGCGCATTCGGCCACATCCACAAGAACCTTGGGTCATAGGCGCGGCCGCACATGCCATAGTTACCGGCACCAAAGCTGCCGCCGATGATCACCGTGAACTTCGGCACCTTGGCGCACGCCACGGCTGTGACCAGTTTGGCGCCGTGCTTGGCGATGCCGCCGGCTTCGTATTTCTGGCCGACCATAAAGCCGGTGATGTTCTGCAAAAACAGCAGGGGAATGCCGCGCTGACACGCCAGCTCGATAAAGTGCGCGCCTTTTTGCGCGGCTTCGGCGAACAGGATGCCGTTGTTGGCGAGGATCGCAATCGGGTAGCCGTGCAGGTGCGCAAAACCGCACACCAGCGTGGTGCCGAACAGCGCCTTGAACTCATCGAACACCGAGCCATCCACCAGCCGCGCGATCACTTCGCGCACATCGAACGGCTGCTTGGCATCGGCCGGGATCACGCCGTACAACTCTTCGCCACTGTACAACGGTGCCACGGGCGTGCGTTGCAGCAACTGGCCCTGCTTGCGCCAGTTGAGGTTGGCCACGCTGCGCCGCGCCAAGGCCAAGGCGTGTTCATCGCTGTCGGCATAGTGGTCGGCCACGCCGGAGATCTTGCAGTGCACGTCGGCGCCGCCGAGGTCTTCGGCGCTGACCACTTCGCCGGTGGCGGCCTTCACCAGCGGCGGACCGGCGAGAAAGATCGTGGCTTGCTGGCGCACCATGATCGCTTCGTCCGCCATGGCCGGTACATACGCACCGCCGGCAGTGCACGAGCCCATTACCACGGCGATTTGCGGGATGCCCTGGGCGCTCATGTTGGCCTGGTTGAAGAAGATCCGCCCGAAGTGCTCGCGGTCGGGGAACACCTCGTCCTGGCGCGGCAGGTTGGCACCACCGGAATCCACCAGGTAGATGCACGGCAGGCGGTTCTGCTCGGCGATGGTCTGGGCGCGCAGGTGTTTTTTCACCGTGAGCGGGTAGTAGGAGCCGCCTTTCACCGTCGCGTCGTTGGCGACGATCATGCACTCGACACCTTCCACGCAGCCGATCCCGGCAATCACCCCGGCGGCGGGCACGTCTTCGCCATACACCTGATGGGCGGCGAGCTGGCTCAGTTCAAGGAACGGCGAGCCCGGGTCGAGCAGGCGGTTGATGCGCTCGCGGGGCAGCAGTTTGCCGCGTGAGGTGTGCCGCTCCTGGGCTTTCGCGCCGCCGCCTTGGCTCACGTGGGCGAGTAAGGTGTGTAGGGCATCGACCTGTTGGCGCATTGCCGCGCTGTTGGCGGCAAACTCCGCCGAGCGCGGGTTGAGTTGGGTATGCAAGGTGGCCATGGTGCGCTCCCTCAGCGAGTTTCGTTGAAGAGTTCGCGACCGATCAGCATCCGGCGAATCTCACTGGTGCCGGCGCCGATTTCATACAGCTTGGCGTCGCGCAGCAGGCGGCCGGCGGGGAATTCATTGATGTAGCCGTTGCCGCCGAGGATCTGGATCGCGTCGAGGGCCATTTGCGTGGCACGCTCGGCGCTGTAGAGGATCACGCCGGCGGCGTCCTTGCGCGTGGTCTCGCCGCGCTCGCACGCCTGGGCCACCGCGTAGAGGTAGGCGCGGCTGGCGTTGAGTTGGGTGTACATATCGGCGACCTTGCCCTGGATCAGCTGGAACTCGCCGATGCTTTGGCCGAACTGCTTGCGGTCGTGGATGTAGGGCACGATCAGGTCCATGCAGGCTTGCATGATCCCGGTGGGGCCGCCGGAAAGGACCACGCGTTCGTAGTCCAGGCCGCTCATCAGCACTTTCACGCCGCCGTTGAGCACGCCGAGGATGTTTTCTTCCGGCACTTCCACGTCATCGAAAAACAGCTCGCAGGTGTTCGAGCCGCGCATGCCCAGCTTGTCGAATTTGCTGCTGCGGCTGAAACCTTTCCAGTCCCGTTCGACGATAAATGCGGTGATGCCGTGGGCGCCCTTTTCCAGGTCGGTCTTGGCGTAGATCACGTAGGTGTTGGCGTCGGGGCCGTTGGTGATCCAGGTCTTGCTGCCGTTGAGCACGTAGTGGTCGCCGCGTTTATCCGCGCGCAGTTTCATCGAGACCACGTCGGAGCCGGCATTCGGCTCGCTCATGGCGAGGGCGCCGACGTGTTCGCCGCTGAGAAGTTGGGGCAGGTACTTGAGTTTTTGCGCGTGGTTGCCGTTGCGGTTGATCTGGTTCACACACAGGTTGGAATGGGCGCCGTAGGACAACGCCACCGACGCTGAGCCTCGGCTGATCTCTTCCATCGCCACCACGTGCGCCAGGTAACCCAGGCCCGCGCCGCCGTATTCTTCCGGCACGGTAATGCCGAGCAGGCCCATGTCGCCGAACTTGCGCCACAGGTCGGCGGGGAACAGGTTGTCGCTGTCGATTTGCGCGGCGCGGGGTGCGATTTCCTTGGCTACAAAGGACTGCACCTGATCGCGCAGCATGTCGATGGTTTCGCCGAGGGCGAAGTTCAGGGACGGGTAACTCATGGACAGGCACCTTAATGTGAGCTTTGTTTTTGTGTGGGCTGAACGTCGGGGGAGGGCGCTCACCTTTACGTTAACGTAAGCTTGCGTTACGGCGCTGTCAATCGTAGTTTACGTTTACGTCAACCTACAAAAAAGACAATAGGGGTCGTTATGGAACAACCGAATCAGAGCTACAGCCGTGGCGCTCAGGACAAGACCTTGCTGGCCATGACGATTGGCCAGGCGTTCGATCACACCGCTGCGCAATACCCGGAGGGCGAAGCCTTGGTGGTGCGCCATCAACAGCGCCGCTACACCTGGCGGCAACTGGCCGAGACCGTTGACCTGCACGCCCGCGCCTTCCTTGCGCTGGGCATGCAGACCGGTGATCGCCTGGGCATCTGGGCCCCCAACTGTGCCGAGTGGTGCATCAGCCAGATCGCCAGCGCCAAGCTGGGCGTGATTCTGGTCAACATCAATCCGGCCTATCGCAGCAGCGAATTGGACTACGTGCTCAAGCAGTCCGGTTGCCAGTGGCTGGTGTGCGCCGGGGCGTTCAAGACGTCCGATTATCACGCGATGGTGCAGGAGCTGAAGCCCGACCTGCGCGGGCTCATCAGCATCGACCCCAGTCCACCGCAAGGTTTCATGCCCTGGTCGCAACTGGCGACCCTTGGCGCGGGTGTCCCGCCCGAGCAACTGCACAGCCGCCAAGCCAGCCTGCATTTCGATCAGCCCGTCAACATCCAGTACACCTCCGGCACCACCGGATTCCCCAAGGGTGCCACCCTCAGTCACCACAATATTCTTAATAACGGTTACATGGTCGGCGAAAGCCTTGGCCTGACTGCGCAGGATCGCCTGGTGATCCCGGTGCCGCTGTATCACTGCTTCGGCATGGTGATGGGCAACCTCGGTTGCATCACCCACGGCACCACAATGATCTATCCCAACGATGGCTTCGACCCGCTGCTGACCCTCACCACCGTCGCTGAAGAGCGCGCCACCGGCCTCTACGGCGTGCCCACCATGTTCATCGCCGTGCTCGATCACCCGCGTCGCGGCGAGTTCGACCTGGCCAGCCTGCGCACCGGCATCATGGCCGGCGCCACGTGCCCCATCGAAGTGATGCGCCGGGTGATCAGCGAGTTGCACATGGGCGAAGTGCAGATTGCCTACGGCATGACCGAAACCAGCCCGGTGTCGTTGCAGACCGGCGCCAATGACGACTTGGAGCGCCGCGTTACCACGGTCGGGCGCACCCAGCCACAGCTGGAAAACAAGATCATCGACGTCGACGGCAACACGGTCGCGCGCGGCGAGATCGGCGAGCTGTGTACCCGTGGCTACAGCGTGATGCTCGGCTACTGGAACAACCCCGAGGGCACCCGCGAAGCCATCGACGACGCCGGCTGGATGCACACCGGCGACCTGGCGAGCATGGACGCGCACGGCTACGTGTGCATTGCCGGGCGTAACAAGGACATGATCATTCGCGGCGGCGAGAACGTTTATCCGCGTGAGTTGGAAGAGTTTTTCTTCACCCACCCGGCGGTGGCGGATGTGCAGGTCATCGGCATTCCCGATGAGCGTTATGGCGAAGAGATCGTGGCCTGGATCAAGTTTCACCCGGGGCATGTGGCCAATGCCCTGGAGCTGCAAACCTGGTGCAAGGGGCGCATTGCACACTTCAAGACGCCCAGGCATTTCAAATTTGTGGAGGAGTTCCCGATGACGGTGACGGGCAAGATCCAGAAATTCCGCATGCGCGAGATTTCGATGGAGGAGTTGCAAACCCACTCTCAATAACACCTCAGGTTTATGTGGGAGCTGGCTTGCCTGCGATAGCGGTACATCCGCCACACATGCAGTGACTGACACACTGCTATCGCAGGCAAGCCAGCTCCCACACAAGCAGCTCCCACATTTTGAATAGTGCTGTGTCAGATGAGTTGCTGAATCACAGAAAGCACAAAGGGGACCCGAGGGTCCCCTTTAATTTGTCGTTGCGTGCTCTTTTTTTATTATTGAGGGGCGGTCTATTGTTGTTTTTGGCAACCGTTACCCTTTACCGCTGTTTTTGGCGACCCCCATCCGGGGTCAAGAGCAAACGTATTTTTTTGAACGCTGATCTGCTTCTTCGCACGCGATCCAACCAGTGGGTAGCTACCTGAGGTAGTTTTATTTTTCTCTACTGGTCGCGGGTTTCGGCATTGCCGTTCCCTGCGAAGCACATCTTCTCCAAAAAAATCTGTTAGCTGCGTCTCTGCCGTGTTGTTTTTGTTATGTCAGAGTCGTTTCGTCTTATTTTTATTAGGTTTGGCGCTTTTTATTCTTGTTATGCCATAGAGATAGCAGAAGCCGTGCCAACTTTTAAAAGTCCTTTAAAATCAATGGTTTGATTTTTGTGTAGGTCATTGCCTACGGCAAATGAGACAAAATATGTTCCCGTGTTACTCGATGTGTAGGCAAGCGGTAACACATTGTCACGGCTACGCTACTCAACCGGCGTTACGCGCCTTGGCCACACGCGAGCCTGTCGGCCGACCGAGCACGCGGCTGATTTGTTCGCCCGCGCGGATCAAGGCCTCCAAGTCGATACCGGTCTCGATACCCAGGCCATTGAGCAGGTACAGAACATCCTCGGTCGCCACGTTACCGCTGGCGCCTTTGGCGTAAGGGCAGCCGCCGAGGCCCGCGATAGAGCTGTCGAACACGTTGATGCCCTCCAGCAGGCTGGCGTAGATATTCGCCACGGCCTGGCCGTAGGTGTCGTGGAAGTGCCCCGCGAGCTTATCCCGTGGCACCTGTGCACCGACCACCTCGAACAGCCGCCGTGTAGCGCCCGCCGTGCCAGTGCCGATGGTGTCACCCAGGGACACCTCATAGCAGCCCATGGCATACAGCTCCCGCGCCACTGCCGCCACCTGCTCCGGGGCGACCGGGCCTTCGTACGGGCAACCCAGCACACAGGACACATACCCGCGCACACTGATCCCCTGTTGCTTGGCCGCCGCCATGATCGGCGCAAAGCGTTCCAGGCTTTCGCTGATGGAGCAGTTGATATTGCGCTGGGAAAACGCCTCGGACGCAGCGGCAAACACCGCCACCTCCTTGACCCCGGCGGCCAACGCATCCTCGAAACCGCGCAGGTTCGGCGCCAGTGCGCCATAGGTCACTCCCGGCTTGCGCTGGATCTGCGCGAACACCTCGGCCGACCCGGCCATCTGCGGCACCCATTTGGGCGAGACAAAACTGCCGACTTCGATGTAGCTCAAGCCGGCCGCACTGAGGGCGTCCACCAACTGGACTTTGTCGGCCACGCTGATGGGCTGGGCTTCATTCTGCAAACCGTCGCGCGGGCCGACTTCCACCAGGCGCACATGGGAGGGGAGGGACATGGCAGCTACCTTCTGATCAATGGCCAACCTGGCTCATGGTGTGGGCCAGGGCCTGGGTGCAGCGCTCTTCGGCGGTGTCCAGTTCGAGTTTCATCTGTTCGATGTCCAGCAGTTGCTGTTCCAGCTGCTCACGGCGCTCGGCGATTTTGCTGAGCATGCTGTTGAGCTGGATGTGGTTGCCGCTGGTGGGGTCGTAGAGTTCGATCAGCTCGCGGCATTCGGCCAGGGAAAAACCGATGCGCTTGCCCCGCAGGATCAGCTTGAGGCTGACCTTGTCCCGCGCCGAATAGATGCGCTCCTGGCCCCGGCGTTCCGGGGCCAGCAGGCCTTGTTCTTCGTAGAAGCGAATGGCGCGGGTGGTGATGTCGAGCTCGCGGGCGAGGTCGGAGATGCTGTAGGTGGTGCTCATGCTAGTGCCCGAGAAGATGTCTTGGGCGCTAAGCTAATGGCTGGTTGACGTTAACGTCAAGCTTGCTTGCCATCCAGTTTCTTCTCATGCGCCGTGACCTGCTGGCACAACTCGATCATCTGCTCACGCATCCACCGATTCGCCGGGTCCTGGTCGGTGCTTTCGTGCCAGTACAAGTGGGTTTCCACCGGCGGCACGTCGTTGACCGGCAGGTTGAACCAGTGCAGTTCATGGCGGCGGGCAAAGCGTTCGGGCACGGTCATCACCATGTCGGTCTGCTGCAACACTTGCGAGGCCATCAGGTAGTGCTGCGAGCGCAGGGCGATCTTGCGTTGCAGGCCCATCTTGCCCAGGGCCAGGTCCACATGGCCCAAGCCGTTGCGGCGGCTGGAGATATGAATGTGGGTCAGCCCGAGGTAATCGTCCAGCGTCAGTTTGTCCTTGCCCGCCAGCGGATGGCCCTTGCGCATGGCGCACACGTAGCGGTCTTCCATCAGCTTGACGTGGCGCACCTGCGGGTCGGTGTTGAGCGGCGCATCCACGGCAAAGTCCAGGCGCCCGGCGGCGAGTTCCTTGGTGGTTTCACGGCGCTTGGACAGGAAACTCTCGATCACCACCGTCGGCGCCAGGCGGCGCAGGCGCTGGAACAACGCCGGCAATATCACCGCTTCAGTGAGGTCGGTCATGCTGATGCGGTAGGTCTTCGCCGCCTGCTGTGGGTTGAAGATGCGGCTTTCCTGCACCGACACCCGCAGCAACGACAGCGCATTGCGCACCGGGCCGATGATGTTCTGCGCCATCGGCGTGGGCACCATGCCTTGGGCGGTGCGCACGAACAGCGGGTCGTTGAAGGTTTCGCGCAGCCGCGCCAGTGCGTTGGACACCGCCGGCTGGGTGATGCCGACAATCTGCCCGGCGCGGGTCAGGTTGGCTTCGGTGTAGATGGCGTCGAAGACGATAAACAGGTTGAGGTCGACCTTGCTCAGATTCATGTGCATTGCGCTCTTATTGTTAGATGCCGATAGGCCGATCATATATCGGTGATGAATGTTAATACACGCCGAGAATAGGCTAGGTAAATTATCAACGCTGTTCTAGCATCGATTGCATGACCTAAACAACCTCTCAGAGAAGGGAGCTGCTCATGGATTTCGCCTATTCGCCCAAGGTTCAGGAACTGCGTGAACGCGTCACCGCGTTTATGGACACATACGTCTACCCGGCCGAGCCGGTGTTCGAACGCCAGGTCAACGAAGGTGACCGCTGGCAGCCCACCGCGATCATGGAAGAGCTGAAGGCCAAGGCTAAAGCCGAAGGCCTGTGGAACCTGTTCCTGCCGGAATCCGAGCTGGGTGCCGGCCTGACCAACCTCGAATACGCGCCATTGGCCGAAATCATGGGCCGCTCGTTGCTCGGCCCGGAGCCGTTCAACTGCTCCGCCCCCGACACCGGCAATATGGAAGTGCTGGTGCGCTACGCCAACGAAGAGCAAAAACAGCGCTGGCTTGAGCCGCTGCTGCGCGGTGAGATCCGCTCCGCGTTCGCCATGACCGAACCGGACGTTGCGTCCTCCGACGCCACCAACATGGCCGCCCGCGCCGAGCGTCAGGGCGACGAATGGGTGATCAACGGTAAAAAATGGTGGACCTCCGGCGCCTGCGACCCGCGCTGCAAGATCCTGATCTTCATGGGCCTGAGTAATCCTGACGCACCGCGCCACCAGCAGCACTCGATGATCCTGGTGCCGGTGGATACCCCGGGTGTGAAAATCGTGCGTCCGCTACCGGTATTCGGCTACGACGACGCGCCCCACGGCCACGCCGAAGTGTTCTTCGACAACGTACGTGTGCCGTACGAAAACGTCCTGCTCGGCGAAGGCCGCGGCTTCGAAATCGCCCAAGGCCGCCTTGGCCCAGGCCGCATCCACCACTGCATGCGCTCCATCGGCATGGCCGAGCGTGCGCTGGAGCTGATGTGCAAACGGTCTGTCAGCCGTACCGCGTTCGGCAAGCCGCTGGCGCGCCTGGGCGGCAATATCGACAAGATCGCCGACTCGCGCATGGAGATCGACATGGCGCGCCTGCTGACCCTGAAAGCGGCGTACATGATGGACACCGTGGGCAACAAAGTGGCGAAAAGCGAAATCGCCCAGATCAAGGTCGTGGCGCCGAACGTGGCGTTGAAGGTGATCGACCGTGCGATCCAGATCCACGGCGGCGCCGGGGTGTCCAACGACTTCCCGCTGGCCTACATGTACGCCATGCAACGCACCCTGCGCCTGGCCGATGGCCCGGATGAAGTGCACCGGGCGGCGATTGGCAAGTTTGAGATTGGCAAGTATGTGCCGCGGGAGTTGATGCGTAGCGGGCAGTAAGTAGTAGGACCGAGTCGCCTGCATTCGCGAGCAAGCCCGCTCCCACACTTGACCGATTTTCAACATGAGAATGCGGTCAAAATGTGGGAGCGGGCTTGCCCGCGATGAGGCCAGTGTTAACAACACAAAACCAGGGTTCAGTACACCCAAACCTCCACCCGCCGATTCTTGATCCTACCCTCATCCGCCGTATTCGCCGCCACCGGCATCTGCGCGCCAAACCCGCGAATATCCCTCAGCACCACACCGCTTTTGACCAACTCGCGCCGCACCGCCATCCCACGCAACTTCGACAACAACGCCGCCCGCTGCGGGTCATCCTTGGCATCGCCAAATCCCACCAGCGTGACCTGCCGGTCGAGCTTGTCGTGGCCTTTCAGATACGCCACCACCCGTTGCAGATCCTGACGAGCCTTGTTGTCGAGGCTGGCGCTGCCTTCTTCGAAGCGAAAATTTACGGTCAAGCGCTGAGCCTCACGAGCGATGGCTTGATAGTCCTCGGGCATCGACGAACGTGGCTCCACGGCGATCGCCTGCACCTGCTGCGCGATAAACCCGCTGGCCGCGACAATCGCCTGGCCCTTGCTGCTCTGGGTAAAGTCCACCAGCGCCTTGGCCCACGGATTGTGGGCGGACGGCGGCAGGTAGAAAAACAAACGCCGCGACAGCGGATAGTCCTCGGTGGCAATCAAGCTGTTCAACGGCAACATCGGCTGCGAATCACCGTCGACAATCCCCACCGCCTTGGCTTGGCGCACATAGGGCAGGCCGATAAAACCAATGCCTTGCGGGTCCTGGCTGACCGCGTCCGACAATTGCTCACTGGATTCAAAGCGCTTGGCCGTGGCCGCAAGCGGTTTGCCGCGCAGGCGCAGCACCAGTTCCTTGAAGGTGTCGTAGGTGCCGGACTGGTCATCGCGCGCATATAAATGAATGTCCCCGCCGATACCGCCCAAGGCTTCCCAGGTGCTGATCTCGCCATTGAAGATCTGCGCCAGTTGCTCGGTATTCAGGGTGGTCAACGGGTTTTGCGGGTTGAGGATGATGGCCAAGCCGTCGATGGCGATCACTTGCTCGGCCTCGGGGCTTTTCAAGTCACCGAGGGGTTCGAGGTCTACCAGTTCGCTGTCTTTGATCGGGCGGGAGGACGCTGCCAGATCGGCAGAGGACTTTTTCAGCGCGGTAAAGCCGGTGCTGGAGCCATGGGCGGCGACTTCGACGGTGACGATCTTGCCCTGGCGCGTCTTGCCGACCACGCGCTGTTCGTTGGCGCCTTGCGCCGGTTCGCTGTGCACCGCCTGCAAACCTTGATGCTCCAGCAGCCCCTTGACCAGCGCAGGCCCGAGCGCCGCGCCAATGGTGTTGGAACCCTGGATGCGCAGGGCGGGGCCTTGATCGGGAACGGGCAGGGAGGCAGCAAAGGCGGACAGTGGAAACAGGACCAGCAGGAACAGAACGCGCAGCCTCATGCCGGCACCTTCTTAAGCCAAAGGGAGTGCCGCGAGAATAAGTCAGTAAGGTTTCAACAATATGACTGGCACACAACAGAGCAAAATGTGGGAGCTGGCTTGCCTGCGATAGCGGTGTGTCAGCCAAGTATCCAGTGACTGGCCCACCGCAATCGCGGGCAAGCCCGCTCCCACATTTTTGATTGAGTACAACCTGAGATCAGCTCAGCTCAAGCCAGATCGGCGCATGGTCCGAAGGTTTTTCCAACCCACGCAACTCGTAGTCCACCCCCGCATCCTTGACCCGTGGCAGCAAGCCATTGGACGCCAGGATCACGTCAATCCGCAGCCCACGCTTGGGCTCATCTTCAAAACCCCGGCTGCGGTAATCAAACCAGCTGAAACGGTCGGCCACGTCCGGGTTCAGATGGCGGAAGCTGTCCACCAGGCCCCAGTTCTTCAGGCGTGCCATCCACTCGCGCTCTTCCGGCAGGAAGCTGCACTTGCCGGTTTTCAACCAGCGCTTGGCGTTATCGGGGCCGATGCCGATGTCGATGTCTTCCGGGGAGATGTTGATGTCGCCCATCACCACCAACGGCTGGTCATTGCTGAACTGGCTTTCCAGCAAGTGCTGCAGGTCTTCGTAGAAGCGCTTCTTCGCCGGGAACTTGGTCGGATGGTCGCGGCTTTCACCTTGTGGGAAATAGCCGTTCATGATGGTGATCGGGTTGCCGTTTTCGTCGGCGAACGTGCCCCAGATAAAGCGACGCTGGGCGTCTTCTTCATCGCTGGCGAAGCCTTTGTGCAGGCTCAACGCCGGTTGGCGCGAGAGCAGGGCGACACCGTAGTGGCCTTTTTGGCCGTGGTAATAAACGTGATAGCCAAGGGCCTGCACTTCGGCCAGGGGGAACTGGTCGTCGTGGACCTTGGTTTCTTGCAGGCCGATCACGTCCGGTTGGTGCTTCTCGATCAGTGCCGCCAGCTGATGAGGGCGGGCGCGCAGCCCGTTGATATTGAAGGAGACGATTTTCATGGTCGGCAGTCCAGTCTTGGCAAAAGGGCGATGCTAGCCGACAAGTCGGACGGGGGCCAGCGTGGCGGTAGGGCACTTGCACTGCTAATGTCTGGGAACGACTGGAGTCGCGTAGGTTCGTACCCATAAGAACGCCATCCTTTTCAGTGGCGCCCAGGGAGATCAACTGTATGCCGGACACGTCCACTGCCCCCGCCGAAATCCGCCTGCTCAACAGCGGCTATTCCCGCGAGGCCCGCTCCCTGTTGTACCAGGCCTATCGGCATGAGCCGACGTTCGCCTACATCTTCGAGGCCGAACGCTCAGGTTATGAACAGCGTGTGCGCGCCACTGTGCGTGAACTGGTCAAGCAGCATTTCTTCCAGAAGCTTCCCGCCATCGGCCTGTTCGTCAACGACCGCTTGATCGGCATCGCCCTGATTGCGCCGCCGCAACGCCGCCTGGGGATTACCGAGAGCTGGGCCTGGCAACTGCGCATGTGGCTGAGCACCGGCGTACGCGGTACCCGGCGTTATCTGGACTACCATCACGCGGTGCTGGCGTGCCTGCCCGGTGAGGCGGTGCACATGCTGCCGCTGCTGGGTATTCACCCGCAGTTCCAGGGCAAGCACTACGGCGAGCAACTGTTGGAGGCGGTGCACAACTGGTGTGCCGAAGACCCGCATTCGTCCGGCGTGGTGTTGGACACGGGGAATTCTCGCTATCTGGAATTCTATAAACGCCAGGGCTACGAGGAGATCGGTGAAGTCGCCGTAGGACCGATCCTGGAGCATGTGTTTTTCCACGCCAATCCGCAGCGGTTACATGCTGCAACGCCTTAATCCAGAATTATTCAGATAAATCCGAGTTCAAAGAAGCTCCCCGGCTCGTGTAGCATCCCCGCCTATGAAGTATCCAGGAAGATTTACCAGCGGCTTGATTCTGCTGTTCACAAGCTGCGGCGCCTTGGCGCAAAGCGAATTGGACGTGCGGATCAAACCCTCAAACGACGCGTTGAAAGCCAACATCGAAGGCTATATCGGCGGGGTGGGCGATCGTGATGAAGAAGCGTTGCTGCGGTTCAGCCGTGGCGCCGAGGAGCAGGCGCGTAAAGCGGCCCAGGCTCTGGGCTTCTATCAGCCACAGATCGACAGTGACGTAAAGGGCGGCAAGAACCCGCGCCTGATCCTCACCATCGACCCCGGCGAGCCGGTGCATTTGCGCAACGTGACCATTCGGGTGGACGGCCAGGCCGCCAACCTCAAGGCGTTTCGCGTGCCCACCAGCGACGACCTCAAATCCGGCGCCGTGCTCAACCACGGCCATTACGAAGACGCCAAGCGTCTGATCCAGAACCAGGCCTCGCGCTACGGCTTTTTCAGCGGGCGCTTTACCAGCCAGAAACTCGCGGTGGACCCGCAGGCGGGCGTGGCCGATATCGAACTGATCTACGACAGCGGCCCGCGCTACACCTTGGGCCAAGTCAACTTCAAGGGCGATACGCCATTTGATGACGAACTGCTGCAACGCATGGTGCCGTTCAAAAGTGGCGCGCCCTACGACTCCGAACTGATCGCCGAACTCAACCAGAACCTGCAAGCCAGCGGCTTTTTCGAAGGCGTGCGCGTGGACGCCGCGCCCGCTGCCTCCACCAACGATGTGATCCCGGTCGCCGTGCAACTGCAAACCCGCAAGCCGCGCACCATGGGCCTGGGCCTGGGGTACTCGACCGACGTCGGCCCGCGCGGCAAGGCCAACTGGACCCGGCACTGGGTCAACCCCCAGGGCCACAGTTATGGCTGGGAAGCCGAACTGTCGGCGCCGCGCCAGAACGTCGGCCTGTGGTACGACGTACCACTGGACCCACCGCTCACCGACAAATTGCGCTTCGCCGGCGGTTACCAGAACGAAGAACTGGCCAACACCGACACCCTGAGTAAATTGCTCACCCTCGGCCCCGAATGGCACAGCAAGTTGCCCAGCGGCTGGACCCGGGTGATCTCGCTCAAATACCAGCGCGAAGAATATCGCCTGGGCAATGACTCCGGCTTGAGTAACCTGGTGATGCCGGGGATCAGTTATTCCTACCTGCGCAGCGACAACCGCATCGACCCGCATAACGGCTACCGCCTGCAATTTGATTCCAAGGTGGCCAAAGAGGGCCTGGGCTCCGACACCAACCTGCTTTACGGCACGGCCATGGTCAAAGGCCTGACCACTTTGTGGGACAACCATCGCTTCCTCGCCCGCGCCCAAGTGGGCGGCAGCGCCACCAATGGCTACAAATCGGTGCCGCCGTCGCTGCGCTTCTTTGCCGGTGGCGACCAGAGCGTGCGTGGCTACGAGTACCAGACCCTGTCGCCGGAGAACGACCGGGGCGACCGCATTGGTGGCCGCTACATGGTGGCCGTCAGTGCCGAGTATCAATATTCCATCGCCGAGAAATGGCGGATCGCAACGTTTATCGACCAGGGCAACTCGTTCAACACCCTGGAAATGCCCAGCTTGAAGACCGGCGTGGGTGTCGGTATCCGCTGGGTTTCGCCGGTGGGGCCGATCCGCCTCGACCTGGCGCATGCCCTCGAAGATCCGGGCGGCGTTCGATTGCACTTTTCCATGGGGCCTGAGTTGTGATGCGTGGTGTGAAAATAGCGGGGCTGGCCGTGGTGGCGATCCTCGCCGTGCTGTTGCTGGCACTGTGGGCAGTACTCGGCACCCAGGCGGGCAGCCGCTGGGCCTTGGGCCGTGTGCCGAGCTTGAGCGTGGAGAATTTCCAGGGGCATTTGGGTGGACGCTGGAGTGCCGATCACCTTCTGTGGCAACAGGACAGCAGCCGCGTCGAGCTCAAGGCGCCGACATTGGATTGGTCGCCCGCGTGCCTGTTGCGCATGACCTTGTGCGTCAATCAACTGGATGTAGAGCAAGTCAGCCTGCAATTTCCACCCAGCACCGAGGAAAGCAGCGGGCCGATCCAATTGCCCGAGTTGAAACTGCCCGTGGCGATCCAGCTGGGCGACGTTCGCGTCGGTAGCCTCTTGTTCAACGGCAGCGAAGAACTCAAGGGCCTGCAACTCGCCGCGCACTGGACAGCCGCCGGCATGCAGATCGACTCAGTGCACCTGCAACGCGACGATCTGGTCCTGGACCTGGCGGGCCTGCTGCAACCCACTGGCGACTGGCCACTGAGCGCCACCGGTAACCTGAGCCTGCCTTACGCGCCAGGCGGCGCGCCGTGGACGGTCGCGTTGAAGATCGATGGCGACCTGCTCAAGACCCTCAAGCTCGACGCCGACAGCAGCGGCTACCTGCCGGCCAAGCTCAGCGGCGAGCTGCAACCCTTGGCGGACAACCTTCCGGCCCAGGTGCACATCACCGCCGATGGCTTCAAAGCCAGCGCCGACCTGCCCGACACCCTGCAACTCAATCAACTGGACCTCACGGCCAAAGGCGACCTGAAAAGCGGCTACCAACTGCTGGGCAAGGCCGTGCTGCCTGCGGAAAAAGGCCCGGTGGACCTGCTGCTGCAAGGCCGGGTCGACGCCAAGGGCGCGCAGATCGCTGGCCTGGACCTCACGGCCGGCGATAAGCAAAGCCTCAAGCTCAGCGCCCAACTGGATTGGCAGCAAGGTTTCAGTGCCGACGCCAAGATCGATTGGCTGGACTTTCCCTGGCACCGTCTGTACCCGCTGATCGACGAGCCGCAAGTCACGCTGCGTACCTTCAATGGTGAGATTTCATACAAAGACGGCAACTACCTGGGCAACCTCAAGGCCGACCTTGACGGCCCGGCCGGCAAGTTCAATGTGGTCACGCCGTTCAGTGGCGACCTCAAGCAAATCTTCCTGCCCGAGCTGAAGCTCACCGCCGGCCAAGGCAAGGCCGAAGGTCACCTGAACGTGCAGTTCGCCGATGGTATCGCCTGGGACACCGCGCTGGACCTGTCGGCGCTGAACCCGGCGTACTGGGTCGCGGAACTGCCCGGCACCCTCGCCGGGCCGCTGCGCAGCAAGGGCGAATTCAAGAACGAGCAACTCAAGCTGAACGCCGACCTCGACCTCAAGGGCCGCCTGCGTGGGCAACCCGCCGTGCTCGCGGCCAAGGCCGAAGGTGCCGGCGAACAATGGACCCTGGCCAACCTCGACATCCGCCTCGGCGACAACCGCATCAACGGTAGTGGCAGCCTGCAGCAACGCCTGGCCGGGCAGATCGACATCAAGCTAGCGCGCCTGGCCCAGTTGTGGCCGCAGCTGCGCGGGCAAATCAACGGCCGCCTCGACGTCGCCGGCAGCCTCAAGGCGCCGCAAGGCAAGCTCGGCCTCAAGGGCCAGCAACTGGCGTTTGCCGACAATCGCCTGCAAAGCCTGAACCTCGATGCCACGCTGGACAGCGCCCAGCGCGCAAAGATCGACCTCAAGGGCAGCGGCATTCAAGCCGGTGACACCCAGGTCGGCACCCTGACCGCCAGCGCCCAGGGCGACATCAAGAACCAGAAGGTGCAACTGGACCTGGCCGGCCCGCTGGTCAAGCTGGCCTTGGCATTGGACGGCAACCTCGACAAAGGCAACTGGCGCGGGCGCCTCGCCAGCGGTGATGTGCAAGCCGGTGGCCAGGACTGGAAGCTGCAAGCCCCGGCGAAAATCGACTACATGGCCGACGGCAAGCTGACCTTCTCCGCGCACTGCTGGGTGTCCGGCCCTGCCAGCCTATGCGGTGAAGACCAGCGCCTGATGCCTGAGCCGAAGCTGCGTTATCACCTCAAGCAATTCCCCATCGACAGCCTGGCGGCGTTTCTGCCCAAGGACTTCGCGTGGCAAGGCAAGCTCAACGCCGACCTGCAACTGGACCTGCCCAACAGCGGCCCCAAAGGCGTGGTCGCGGTGGACGCCAGCGGTGGCACCTTGCGCGTCAAGGACAAGGACCAGTGGCTGGACTTCCCCTACGACACCTTGAAGCTGGAAACCACCCTCAACCCCAAGCGCATCGATACCCAGTTGAACTTCCGTGGCGGCAAACTCGGCGAGCTGATGGTGCAGGCGCAGATCAATCCGCTGCCGAAGAACAAACCGATGACTGGCAATTTCAGCCTGGTCGGCCTTGACCTCGCCGTGGCGCGGCCGTTTGTGCCGATGGTGGAAACCCTCAGCGGCAAGCTCAACGGCAACGGGCGTATCACCGGTGGCCTGCTGGCGCCTCAGGTCAACGGCAACATCAACCTGGTGGGCGGCGAGGTCTCCGGGCCTGAACTGCCCATCAGCCTGGAAGGCCTCAATGTGCAGGCGCTGATTGCCGGCGAGAGCGTGCAGCTCAATGGTGGTTGGCGCAGCGGCAAGGCCGGGCAGGGCAGCCTCAAGGGCCAGATCGACTGGGGCCGCGCCCTGGCGGTGGACCTCAGCCTGCAAGGCGCGCAACTGCCGGTCACGGTGGAACCCTATGCGGTGCTGGAAGTGGCGCCCGATCTGAAGATCAGCCTCAAGGACGACAAACTGGCCATCGCCGGCAAGGTGCAGATCCCGCGTGGCGACATCACCGTGCGTGAGCTGCCGCCGTCCACCGTGAAGGTTTCCGATGACACGGTGATCGTCGGCAGCCAGACCGAAGAAGGCAAACCGGCGATGGCCATGGCGATGGACATCGATGTGGTGGTGGGCGAGGACAAGCTCAACTTCTCGGGCTTTGGCCTCACCGCCAAGGTGCAGGGCCATGTGCATATCGGCGACAACCTCGACACCCGTGGCGAGCTATGGCTCAACGACGGCCGCTACCGTGCCTACGGCCAGAAGCTCGACGTGCGCCGCGCGCGCCTGTTGTTCGCCGGGCCCCTGGACCAGCCGTACCTGGACATCGAAGCGATCCGCAAGACCGACGACATCATCGCCGGTATCCGACTGAGCGGCAGCGCCGAGCAACCCACCACGCAAATCTTCTCCGAACCGGCCATGAGCCAGGAGCAGGCGCTGTCCTACCTGGTGCTGGGGCGTCCGCTGACTACCACCGGCGAAGACAACAATATGCTCGCCCAAGCCGCACTGGGCCTGGGCTTGATGGGCAGCGCCGGGGTCACCTCGGACCTGGCGAAGAACCTGGGTATCCAGGACTTTGAGCTCGACACCCAAGGCAGCGGCACGACCACAGCGGTAGTGGCCAGCGGCAAGATCACCGAGAAGCTCAGCCTGCGTTACGGGGTGGGGGTGTTTGAACCGGCGAGCACGATTGCGCTGCGGTATTTGTTGAGCAAGAAGGTGTATCTGGAAGTGGCGAGTGGCGTGGCCAGCTCCCTGGATATCTTCTACAAACGCGACTTCTAAGCCTTATGCAGTAAGAAAAAATGTGGGAGCTGGCTTGCCAGCTCCCACAGTTTGTTCAGTGGTGTGTTCAGGGTTGCGGGGCGCACCGCAAGTCCACCCGCTCATAGTTCAACTTCTTGTTGCGTTCCCCCAACGCATACGATGCCTGGCACTGCTGCTCACCCCACTTGATCACCAACGTACCTGCATCCTGCTCAACCAAGGCCAGCGCCTTGCCATTGGGATCGGAAATCGCCAGCTGCTTGCCGGCACTGTCTTCCAGCGAAGCGCCAAACGGAATCGGCTTGTGCTGCGCATCAAACAGTGCGAACTGCACACGGCGCCCGGTTTTGCTGACATAACGCGCCAACACCACGGCACCGCGTCGCGGCACCACTTGTTGGGTGGCGTTGTCGATCTCGATGTCGGCGCCCAGGTCGCGGGTGTCGAGGCTGATCCAGTTGACCCGATAGGGTTGCGCATTGGCCACCACGGCATAGCCATTGCTGCCGGTCTCGGCCCCGGAAAAACTGCCGATCTTCACCCCGCTCACGCCTTCGACTTGCGCCAGCGCAAAGGTCTCGCCCACGGTTTGCCCGAGGTTGATCCCACCAGCGTGGCCGACTACCGAGCCGGCGACATTCAGGCTCTGCGAGTTGTAGCCACGGCCCTGGCTGTAACTGGCACTGACATCCATCACCGAAGTGCGCGTGCTGAGGTTGGCCGAGCCGTTGCTGCCACCGGTGCTGCTGTTGCCGCCTTGCAGCGAGTAATAGGTGTCGCTGTCATCGGTCATGTAGCCGTTGACGCCCACTTGGGTGGTGTCATTGTTTTTCTGTGTGCTGGAGGAGACAAACGCCCTCGGTGCGCGCGGGGTCGAGCCGAGCGGGAACGACAGCGACAGGTTGACCAGGGTGTCATTGTTCGACGGCCCGGCGTTGCCCACATCCTTGGTGTAGGTGGCGCCAACGTTGTAGCTCACCTGGCCCCAATAGTTGCTGTAGCCCGCCGACAGGCTTTGCGAACCGCCACGGCTCCAGTAGCGCTGGTCGCTGGCATTCACATAGACGCTGCCCAATTGCTGGTTGCGGCCAAGGCTCTGGTTGACGGTGAGGTCGGTGCGGGTTTTCGAGTTGCCGGTGCGCCGTTGGCCGTCGCTGCTCAGTTCCTCGACGTGCTCGGTGAGGGTGCGATAGCCCTCGGTGGAGTAACGATAAGCCGCGAGGGTGAAGCTGGTATCGGTACCGGTAAAGGTCTTCGCATACAACGCGCGCAGGCTGTTGCCCGTGACCGCCTGGCCGAAGGTGCGGCTGGCGGAGTGGGTCATGTCCAGCGACACGGCGCCGATCGGCGTGTTGCGCCCGACACCCACGGACATCGCCTGGAAGTCCTCGCTGGCTTGCACGCCGACGATGCCGGACAAGTTGCTGCTGATGCCATAGCCCAGGGTGCCGCTGACAAACTGCGGCGACTGTTGCCCGTCGCTGTTGCTGTTGTATTGGCCCGCCGACAGGCTGTAGTTGAGTTGGCCTTCGCGCACCATGATCGGCAGGCTGGAAAACGCCTGCACCGTGACCCGGCGGCTGCCATCGGCTTCGATCACGGTGATTTCCAGGTCGCCGTTGGAACCGCTGGGGTAGATGTCGCTGATCTCGAACGGGCCGGGCGGCACGTTGGCGGTGTAGAGGATGTAGTGGTTCTGGCGGATCTCCACGGTGGCGCTGGTTTGCGCGATCCCGCGGATGATCGGCGCATAGCCGCGTTCGCTGTCGGCGCGCATGCCATCGTCGGAGCCCAGCTTGACGCCGCGATAACGCACGCTGTCGAACAGGTCGGCATCGGAGAAAATATCCCCGGCGCTGAACTGGCCCTTCAACGCGGTCACGTCGTGTTGCACGTAGCTGCGGTTGCTCTTGAACGTGCTCGGGCGGTCGGTGCTGCTGTTGAAGTTCGACTCGTTGCGCAAGCGCCAGCCGCCCAGGTTGATGCCGTTGCGCAGGCCGAGGTTGTTGGACAGGGTGTTTTGCCCCTCGGTGCTGTTGCGGTTGCTGCTCAACTGGTAGTTGATGAACGCCGCCGACACGCCCTCATCCCACAGCGCCGGGTCCACGTAACCACGGCGGCCGCGCTCCATGGCGCTCTGCGGCACACTCACCAACAGGCGCAGGCGCGGCACGTCGTAGCGCACGCTGGCGCCAGGGATCAGCGTGGGCAGGTCGAGACAGGCGTTTGGGTCATCACCGACGGGTTTGCCGCTGGCCTGTAGCTTGGCGATATCGACGCCTAGCTGTTGCACCATGTCCAGGGTCAGGCAGGCCTCGATCCTGCCGTTGCCGGGGTTGCGGCGGAAGTCGATGTCGCGGCGGCCCACCAGGGTTTCGTTGCCATACAAGTCCACCCGGTAATTACCGGGTAGTACGTTGCTGGTGGCGAGCAAGGATTGCAGATCGACCGAGGAGGCCGCGCCTTGCAGAAAGGAAGTATTGAACTGTTCATCGCCTTCGGCCTGGCACGCTGTACTGAAACCCAGGGCAACCAGCAGCGGCGACCATCCATTGCGCTTGATTAAAAACATGCAGGAACCCTATATCACCTCCGATACGAACTAACGGAGCGAAGAGAAATACAGTGAAAGTGCGTTTGCCAGAACGGCAAACGTATTATGGTGATTCTTTACTCAAACTGGCGCGGATATCGGTGCTGTTTGAAAGTTGTGCGGCATAACGGTCTTGTGCGCCGTAGTCATTGATACTGCTGAACACTAAGTGTGGCGCAGTGTCTCGACTAAGTTGTTTGAGGTTGAACTCTTTTTGTTCGCCGGGGGCGATCATCAGCGAATCAAAAGGATGTTCTTTGACGCCGCCGGCTTGCAGGGTGATTTCAGCAATCGATACGTGATACAGGCCCGGGTTGGTCACCACCAGCACCGGCTTGCCAGCCCGTTCGGCCAAGCTCCACGTCAGCTCGGTCGGCGCCAGGTAGGCCTCGTTCTTCATGCCCGCAGGGCGGAAGAACACTTTGATGCGCTGGCGCACGGCAAGCTGCAAGGTGTTCTGCAGTTTCGACGCCTGGGGGATTTCCTGCACGTTGAGCCACACCACCGATTCGCGGTCGGCGGGCATGCCAGCGCCTTCGTAGATGACCCGCAACAGTTGTTGCTCCAGGCCATTGACCCGCGCCAGGGGCGGGGTGACGGCAAACGGTGCGTTCGGGGTGTTGTCGGTATCGACCCATGACTGGATCAGCACCGCTTCGCCGTTGTTGCGCACGGTGATACCGGCTTCCTTGTGGCTGCCGTCAAAGATGAGGCGTGTGCTGCTCAATGAAATGCCAGCCGTGGCCTGGCTGGCCGCGAGCAAGCCCAACAGGCCCATGCAAAGGGACAGTGAGTGACGTTTAAACATGATGACTACCGCGCTGTTTGATGAAAGTGCAGGGCCGCAAGGCCCTGCACTGCGCCTGGGGTTCGCGC
The DNA here is from genome assembly GCF_053456465.1 of Pseudomonas acericola (SeqCode). Classification (NCBI taxonomy): domain Bacteria; kingdom Pseudomonadati; phylum Pseudomonadota; class Gammaproteobacteria; order Pseudomonadales; family Pseudomonadaceae; genus Pseudomonas; species Pseudomonas acericola (SeqCode). The sequence continues at coordinate 1,269,509 of NZ_JBRFJB010000001.1, forward strand.
GGTTTATTCGTATTGCAGGGTGAACGGCAGGGTCGCGTCGCCACGGCCGGCGACAGCGGTGCTGGCTTCGGCGGTGGTGACGTAGGCAGCCGAGAATTTCAGCGTGGTGTTGCTGTCTTGCAGGGTGTTTTCGATCTTCGCGGTGGCAGGTGTGCTCAGGTCGATGAGTACGCCATTGGCGTCGAGCAGGGCAATACCGACGTTCTTGGCGGCGCCCAGGCCGTCGATCAGTTTCAAGACCTTGGTGCCAGTAACGACGCCCGAGCCTGCGCCTTTGGTCGGTTCGAAGAGCATGGCCACTTTGGTGCCGGCGTTGCAGCTGATCTTCATGTCGAAGTTCTCAGCGCTCAGGGTGCCGCTGCCTTGCGGTGCGGTGGCGGTGCCCATGTTCTTGATCGACACTTCGCCCATGTTGACCGAGATGGTTTTGTTCAAGCCGACGCCTTCCACGGAGCAGGCATCGTTGTTGATGGAACCGGTGAAGTTGATGGTGCCGCTACCGGCTTTGGTCGGTGTACCTTCGACGGCGAACGCGTGGCCAGCGGCAAAGATCGACAAGGCGATAAGGGTCCGGGAGAGCTGTTTCATGTTGTTTTTCCATACAGGGAGTTGAAACAACACGATATAGCGCGACTGCTTAGTTGGACATAAGACGATCCTTAGAAGTCAAAAGGTCCAAACAGTAACTAGTTGAACAAGTTGCGCTCGATACAATAAGCCAATAAATCCCGGTCACTGCTAACTTCCAACTTGCGCATCGCCGCCACTTTCTGGGTGCTGATGGTCTTGGCACTTCGGTTCAAGTTACGGGCGATCTCGTTGACACTTTGCCCGGCCACGAATAACCGCAGGATTTCATGTTCCTTGGGCGACAAGCGGGTAAAGCGTTCATTCAAGTCCGCGCCAGACTCGATCACTGACGTGGGCGCCGGCCCGCTGTTGCGAATCGGGTTGCCCCGGGCAATCGCCTTGAGCGCCGCCTGGATCTCGTCGTGCAACTGGTGCTTCTGGATCACTGCCAACACCCCGAGTTCTTGCAGGCGCGTGAGGATCAACGGGTTCGAGATCATGGTCAGCACCAGCACCCGCACGTCGGGGAAGTGCCGCGTCAGGTACTCCACCAGTTTCAGGCCGTCACCGTAGGGCGAGTCGCCGGGCATATTGAAGTCGGTGATCACCAGGTCCACGCGGGTGGATTCCAGCAGGCTGATCAAGGCGCTGGAGCACACGGCCTCGCCGACCACGCGAAAGCGCTCGTTGCGCTCGACCAGCTCCCTGACCCCGACCAGCACGATGGGGTGATCGTCTGCGATGACAACGTTGAGGATTTCCATGGGTGTTTATCCAGAGTGAAATTATTCGAGGGCATCCAGCAAAGCATTCAGCTGAGCGAGGTTCTGCCGCACTTCCAAGGCCAGGGCAGGGGTGATGGCCATGCCGGTCAAGCGGCACTCCAACGCGACAAACGCCGTGGCCATGGCGCCCATTTGCACCGCACCGAGGGCGCCGGCCATGCTGTGCAGGTGCTGGGCCACGGCGTTGGCATCGTTCAGGTTCATTGCCGCCAGGGTCGCGTGGACGTCCTGGCGCAGCGTGCTGACAAACAACGCACGCATATTTGGCGACAGCTGCGGCAGTTCGACGGGCGCCGGTAGTTCGATCTGGCAATGTTGCTCCAGCTGCGCACGCAAGGTGGCCAGGTTCAGTGGCTTGACCAGCCAAGCGTTCATGCCGACGGCCGCGCAGCGCTCGCCTTCTTCGCGCAGGGCGTTGGCGGTGATGCCGATAATCGGCAGCGTGGTGTCTTGCTGGCGCAGGGCTTCGGTCAATTGGTAGCCGTTCATCACGGGCATGTTGACGTCGGTGAGGACCAGGTCGAACCGCTCCGGCAGCCATTGGGCCAGGGCCTCTTCACCGTTGGCGGTCAGCGTCACCGCGCAGCCCAGGGCTTCCAGTTGCTCCTGGATGATCGCCGCGTTGATCGCGTTGTCTTCGGCCACCAGCACGTGCAGGTTCAGGTCGTGGCGCTTGGCCGACGGCGCGGGGCGGCTGGGGTTGGCGCCTTGCTGCGCCAGGTCAATCGCCCAGGCCATTGCACGGATGTCATGGGCGTCGACGGCCCAATCTGCCCCCGTGCGTTGCGCGGGGTTCGGCCCGCCGGGTTCGGCGATGAGCCGTGGTCCGGGCCAGGCGGGGCTGTTGGCGGCGGGCAGCAGGTCCACCAGCAACGCCGCGTCGGGCGCGGGTTCCGCCGTCACGAGGCGGCTGTCGAGGCCGAGGCGGTTGAGCCAGCCCGTGACGTGCTGCGCCAGTTCGGCGATCGGGGCGCGTACGTAGACGGCAGGTGCTCCCGCGCTGAACACGGGACAGTCAGCCAAATCGCCCGGGACCACTGCCAACGCCAGTTGCAGGGTGAAGCTGCTGCCCAGCCCGGGTTCGCTGACCAGGTTCAACTGGCCGTGCATCATGTCGCACAACCATTTGCAGATCGCCAGGCCCAACCCGGCGCCGGCCTGGCTGGTGGCATCGTGGACCTGATAGAACGGGTCGAACAGTTGTTGCTGTTGTTCCTGGGAAATACCGACGCCCGAGTCACTCACTTGCCACTGCAGGTTCACCTGGCCGTCCACCTGTTCCACCACCCGTACGCGCAGCACCACGCGGCCGTAATCGGTGAACTTGATCGCATTGCTCAGCAGGTTGTTGAGGATCTGGCGAATGCGCAGCGGATCGCCGCGCAGGCGGTTGGGCAGCGTCGGGTCGATGCAGGCATACAGTTGCAGGCCCTTGGCTTGGGCAAAGGCGCTGTAGGTATGCACGCTGTCTTCGATCAGCGCCAGCGGGCAGAAGTCTTGGTGTTCAAGGGTCATCTGCCCGGCCTCGATTTTCGACACATCCAACACATCGCTGATCAGTTGAAACAGGGTGGCCGAGGAGCGCTGGATGGTGTGCAGGTAATCCTGCTGGCGCGGGGCGAGCGGGGTGAGGCCGAGCAATTCCAGGGTGCCCAGCACGCCGTACAACGGGGTGCGGATTTCGTGGCTCATGGTCGCCAGGAAGCGGCTCTTGGCCTGGTTCGCCGAGTCGGCGGCGTGGCGTGCGTCTTCCAGGGCGGCGGCGTCTTCGACATGTCGGGTCACATCGTGCAACGCGCACAGCCAGGCATCCTGGCCCTGGTAACGGGTGGGCACGAAGGCCACGTGCAGGTGGCGGCCGTCGAGCTCCAGGTGCGCCTGGCCGGGTTGGGTGGTCGGCTGTTGCTGGAGCAAGTCGATCAGTTGGCGGGTGTCATGCCACTGTTGGGCGCGTTGGTTCGCCAGGAGTACGCGGTGATCGTCGCGGCGGATCACGCATAGGCCGGTGGGCGCGGTGTCGATGACCGCGCGGCTGAACGCTTCGCTCTCGGCGATGCTGGCGTGTGCGTGCTGGGCGGGTAGCACCACTTCGGTGGTGTACCAGCGATTGAGCACGCGACTGCAACCCAGCGCCGCCAGCACCAGGGCCACCAGGCACAGCAAGGGCCACAGCGCGTAGTCGAGGAGGCTTGCCATACTGATGACATAGATCGCCGTCCAGTGCTGCGCGCCGGCGCCGATCAGTTTGAACACCAGGCCGTCACGGGTGAAATTGACGCCATCATGCAGCACCTGGCCAGGCTTGAGGCTGCCCGTCAGGACCGCGCCGGAGGGCGTGACCAAGGTGAGCTCATCGTAGGTCGTCCACTGCATCAACCGCTCGATATTGTTGACGTGCGCCAGTTTCAGCAGCGAAGCCACGACCACCCGCGAATTGGCACCCTCGATGTCCAGCGCGGTCGCAGCCAGGTTGATATCGACGTAGGCCAGCAGGGTCGGCGCGCCGCTGTCATCCGCGTAGGGTTGCCACCGGACCTGGTGCGCTGGCGTGGTTTGCCCGTCCGGGCGCGTGTGCAGCGGAGCCATCGCCTCCACCAGCGCGCCGATCGCGATCTGCGCCGCGCCGCGCAAGCGCCCGGTGGCGGGCACGGTCACGTCGTAGTTGTCCGGGCCATTGAGCACGATCACCTGGGGTGACTGGTAGTGTGACGCCGCCCAGAACGCGCTGTAGTAGGCGGAAAGGTAGGTGCCGAGGGCGAAGACCTTGGGGTATTGGTCGGCGGCGATCTTGTCTGGGTTGATCTTCAGGCTGTAGGGCAGGGAGAACGGCAGCCCGCGTCCTTCAAAGATATTCGGCCCTGCCTCGGGCAGCGGCTTCTGGGTATAGGGCGGCAGCATGGCCGAGGGGTTGAGTGTGTCCTTGACGCTCTCCCGCGAGATGTCTTGCAGGAAGACTTCCTGTTCCTGGATATTTTCCATCAGCCGCGCGAAGTGAAACTGGAAGGTGTCGCGCTGTTCCTCGATCACGCGCTGCACCCCCAGGTAACTGATGCCCAGCAACAGCAGCACCATGGCGCCGAGCACCATCAGGCCTTTGTTCAGGCGCAACGAACTGCGCGCCAGTTTTTCCAGGAAGGCGTTGGGATGCGGCATTAGAAGGGACAGCCTTTGGACACAATGACCTCGGTGGCAAGCGACGTACGTCAACAGCCTGCTGCGGGTCAATACGCGTTCGCCGGCCCGTCATGGGTCAGCAATTGCTGGAACTGATCCGAAGACACGGCGTGGGAGATCAGGAAACCCTGGACCTGAGTGCAGTCGATCTTACGCAACAGCGCAAGTTCTTGCGCAGTTTCCACACCTTCGGCCACCACGGTCAGGCCTAGCTGGCGCCCCAGGCTGACAATACTGGTCAGGGCCTGGGCCAGTTCTTCGTTGGTATTACAGCCCTGCACCAGCGCGCGGTCGATCTTCAATTCGGTAAACGGCGCCGACACCAGGTTCATGTACGAACTGTAGCCCTTGCCAAAATCGTCCTGGGACAGGCCAAAACCCTTGATGCGCAACCGGCAGGCGCCGGCGTAGAAGTTACTGATGTCATCGGGCACCGAGCATTCCATCAGTTCGAAGCAGATCCGTGCGGGCAGGCCTTGATGCGCGTGGACGAAGGCGAGGATGCGGTCCGGCAGGTCATGGCTGTTGAGCAGGTGGGTGGGCAGGTTGACCGAGACCGGGATGTCATAGCCCTCTTGGCGCCACAGGGCTTGGGCGGCGATGGCTTGTTCCAGTATCCGCCAGAGCAAGCGTTCTTCGAGGTTAAAGGCGATCAGCGCGGGCAAGAACACCCCGGGCAGCAGCGTGCCATGCTCGGGGTGAATCCAGCGCACCAGCGCTTCGGCGGCGACGATGCGGCCATTGTTCAGGGCTTTCTTCGGTTGGAACCAGGCTTGCAGCTCACCATTTTCCAGCGCATTCAGCAGGCTTTGGCGATCAATACCGGGCTGGGTTTCGGCCGGCGTGGTCTGGCGCAGCGCTTGCAATTGGTCGATCAGGCAGCGCAGGGCGGCGGCATTCACCGGTTTTGAAATCAGCCCGATGACCTTCACTTGCAGGTTGCTTGCCACCAGGCTGGCGCCCATGAGCATGCGCCGGGAGGCGGCGCTCATGATAGCCAGTGCCGGTCGCGAGGGTTGCGCGGCCAGGCCCTGGATAAATTGCACGCCGTCCATGCCCGGCATCAGCAGGTCGGTGAGCACCAGGTCATAGTCGCGCTTTTTCAGGCAGGCCAAGGCTTCTTCGCCATCCTTGGCGCACTCCAGGTGAAAATCCCCCAGCTCGTTGAACAGGTTCTGCAAATACAGGTGTTGGAAGGGGTGGTCTTCAACAATCAGGATGCTACAGGGCTTCATAAACGACTCGTTCGTAGGGAGCCAAGGCACTGAACAGGGCTCGCAGCGTAAAAGGTTTGACCAGGCAGTGGTTCATGCCTGCCGCCAGGCACAGGGCGTCTTCTCCGCGCAGGGCATTGGCAGTGGCGCCGATAATTGGGGTGGTGCAGCCCAGGTTGCGCAGGGCTTCGGCCAGTTCGTAGCCGTTGAGCCTGGGCATGTTGACGTCGGTGAGCACGATATCGAAGGCGCCGTCGTGCCAGCGCGCCAGGGCTTCTTCGCCATCGCTGGTCAAGACCACGGTGCAGCCCAGCTCTTCGAGTTGGTCACGCAGGATCAGTTGGTTGATCACGTTGTCTTCGGCCACCAGGATGTGCAGATGTAACGGACGCAGGTCGCGCAGATCGCCTGGCGCCGACGGCAGGGCCACCTGGCCACCCTGGGCTTGGTGAACCGCTTGTTGGATGGCTTGCAGGTCATTGAGGTTGACCTTCCAGCCGCCGCCCGTGAACTGCGGTGCAAACGCACCCTCGCCGCTGGCGATCACGCGGGGCCCGTGCCAGGGCGCGCTGAAGGATGCGTCGATGGGGCCGGGATGCAGTTCCAGGAGCACGCCGTTGTCGGCCAACGCCAGGCAGGACGGCACGCCGATCTGCGGGCGTGCGCCCCAGCGGCGCAACCAGCCACAGGCGCTCTCGGCCAGTTCGCGCACCGGCGAGATCACGTAGACGATTTCTGTCGCCAACGCGGCCAGGTGCGCCGGTGTTGCGCTGGCGCAGGGTTGCTCCAACGGCAGGGTCAGGGAAAAACTGCTGCCCAGGCCGGGCTCGCTGACCGTGCGCAGGGTGCCGTTCATCAAGTGGGTCAGGCGCAGGCAGATCGGCAGGCCGAGGCCGGTGCCCGCGACCACGTTGGTGTTGCCCTCGGTCTGGTAGAACGGCTCGAAAATCAGCGCCTGGTCGGCCGGCGCAATGCCTTTGCCGGTGTCCGAGACTTGCCATTGCAGGCACACCCGCTCGCCTTCGCGGCTGAGCAGCTTGACCCGCAGCACCACGCGCCCGGAGTCGGTGAACTTGACCGCGTTGCTCAGCAGGTTGTTGAGGATCTGCCGCACGCGGCTGACGTCGCCGATCAGCCGTTCCGGCAAGTGCGGGTCGAGGCAGGCGTACAGTTGCAAATCCTTGCTGTGCGCGGCGGCGGCGTAGCCTTGCACCGCTTCCAGTACCAACGCAGGTACGGAGAATTCGCTCAATTCCAGGGCCAGTTGCCCGGCTTCGATCTTGGACACGTCCAGCACATCGCAAATCAATTGCAGCAAGGTCGCGGAGGACCCTTCGATGGCGCGTAGGTAGCTCTTTTGTTGCGCATCGAGGCGCGTGCGGGCCAGCAGTTCCAGGGTGCCGAGCACACCGTAGAGCGGTGTGCGGATTTCATGGCTCATGGTTGCGAGGAACAGGGTCTTGGCTTCGTTGGCGGTATCGGCGGCCTGGCGCGCCTGTTCCAGCGCGGCTTCGATCTGGGTGCGCGCGCTGATGTCGCTGAAGGCGCAGAGCAACACGTCTTCCCCTTTGTAGCGCGTGGGCGCGCAACTCAGGTACAGATGGCGGCCATCGGCGGTCTCGAAGTAGTCCGTGAGGCGCGGCGCGGTGGGGTCGAAGGCGCCATTGATCCAGCCGGCGCCCAGTTGCTCGCTGCTGTGGCCGAGCCAGTGTTGGGCCAGGGTGTTTTCCAGCACGATCTGGCCGTCGGTGCGGCGCAGCACGCAAAGGGCCACGGGGGCAGTCTGGATCACGTCGCGGCTGAACAGCTCGCTTTCCACCAGCGCCTGGATGCGGTGGATCGCGGGTTTGATAAAGCGGTGCTCCAGGCGCCGGGTCAGCAGGCACACCAGGCTGATGCTCAGCAGGCAGAACAGTAGCGCACCGCTGATTTGCGGCCACAAGGCCCACAGCACTGCGCGCAGGTCGATGGAGTAGGTGAGCTGCCAGTCCGAGGATTTCAGCTGTTTGCGCAACACCAATTGCTCGGGCAGCCAGCCGTTGCCGACAAAGCCAAAGAAGTCCTGTTGACGCAGCAGCGGCAGGTTTTGCCCGGGTGGGGGCTTGTGGCTGTTGGTGAACAGCGGCATGCCCTGGGCGTTGAACATGGTGAACTCACCGGCGCTGTGGTCGTTCAGGGCATTGGAAACTTCGCGGTCGTCCATTTCCAGGCCGAGCCAGCCGGACTCCGGGTCGCGCTCGTCCAGGCGAATGAAGATGTACAACTGTGAGTGCCCGTCGCTGGCGTGGGTCAGCCACAGTTCGCGCAAGGCGTCCTGATGCTTGAGGGCTTGCAGTTGACCGAGCATCGCCGGGGGAAAGTCGGCGGCCGCCGGGGTGGTGTCGTACAGCCGCGACACCTGGGCGGCGCTGCTGACATAGAGCAGGTTGAGCTGCTTGGCCCGCAAATAATCGCGCATGCGCTGGGTCAGCCAGATGCTCCATTGCCGGCCCGGCGTTTGCCCCAGCAGCAGGCGAATTTCTTCATCGGAGACCGGCAGGCTCAATTCGGCCTTGCGTGTGGCCGACAGGCTGAGGCTCTCCAGCAACGCCTCGCGGGTGGTGAAAAACGTATGCGCCTCGGCGATGGCGCTGCTCATGTAGCTGCGCCGCTGGGAGACTTCATTGTTGAAGGTGAACAGCAAAAAGCTGTACACGCCGCCGAGAATGCCCACCAGCAACACCAGGGCAAACACGCGCAAGAGGCGGCGTGCTGCATAGGGCGTGGAAAGGACCGGGCTGATTTGATGGAGGACGTTCTTTAATCGCATCCCGGCACTGTAGGGACGGGGGAGTGTAGGAGAAATCAGACGATCCTTAGAACCGTTCCGCCGAATTACCAAGCAAGCTAATTATTCCATTTGACATTCGCTGCCTAAGCAGTAACATCTAGTCACACATTCACTGCTTAGGCAGTAATAAGGTGACTTCCCAATGAAACACTTCACCCCCGACAACTTCCACAACTGCCACCTCGGCCTGTTGCTGGGCCGCGCCGCACTGCTCAAAGACCGGATTATCGACACCCATATGGAGCCGTACGGCATCACCGCCGCGCAGTTCAAGGTGTTGGTGATCATGGCGCTCTATGGCATCGATACCCCGGCCGAGCTGTGTCGGCACCTGTCGCTGGACAGCGGCTCGATGACCCGCATGCTCGACCGCCTGGAGCAGAAGGGCTTGCTCGAACGCCAACGCTCGGCCCAGGACCGCCGCCAGGTGCAGCTGGTGCTGACGGCCGAAGGCCAGAAACTTGCGGACACCTTGCCCCACGTTGGCACCGAAGCCCTGAACCAGTTGGCCGGCTCTCTGGAGCCCGGCGAACTGGCAGACCTGGAACGCATCCTCAAGAAAATTCTGATAGCCGCAGGTGACTCCATCACCCTGCTGCGGGTAGGTAAAGAATGAACACACGTGCCCTTTGCCTGGTGCTGGTGGCCATGAGCATGGCCGGTTGCGCCAACTTCAGCGGCCTCGACACCCAGGGCCAGCGCCTCGACGCCAACACCCTGCAAACCGGTAAATCCCTGAGCGGCGTGACGCTGTCGCCCGCCGCTTGGCCGACTGCCGATTGGTGGAAAAGCCTTGGCGACCCACAACTCGACGGCCTGATCCAGGAAGCCCTGCAAAACAGTCCCGACATGCAAGTCGCCAGCGCCCGCGCCCATCAGGCCGAAGCCGCGGCGTTTGCCGCCGACGCCGAACGCATGCCGACCCTGGACGCCAGCGCCGGCGTGAGCCGCTCGCGCCTGGCCAAGGACAAAGACCCGCTGGGGCAGGGCGATGCCTACGCCACCGTGCGTAATATCGGCGCCAGCTTCAGTTACAACTTCGACCTGTGGGGTGGCCAGCGCGCCGCCTGGGAAGCCGCGCTGGGCCAGGCCCGCGCCGCCGAAGTCGATCAGCAGGCCGCACGCCTGACCCTGGCCGCCAACGTGGCCAAGGCCTACAGCGATCTGGGCCAGGCGCATATCGTGCGTGACCTGGCCAACGACGACCTCAAGCGCACCCGGCAGATGCTTGACCTGGGCAAGCGTCGCCTGAGTTCAGGCATCGACAGCCAGTACCAGTACCAGCAGACCGAAAGCCTGGAAGCCAGCTCACAGTCGCAATTGATCGACGCGGAAAAACAACTGGCCAGCGCCAAGATTGCCCTGGCGGTGTTGCTCGGCAAAGGCCCGGACCGTGGCGCCGAGTTGAGCCGGCCCAACGTGTTGAAGCCCAGCGCCGTCGCCGTACCGTCGGTACTGCCCGCCGAGCTGCTCGGCCGTCGCCCCGACCTGATCGCTGCGCGCTGGCGTGTCGAGGCCGCGGGCAAGAACATCGCCGCGAGCAAAACCCGCTTCTACCCCAACCTCAACCTGAGCGCGAGCGCCGGGGCCGAGTCGTTGCTGGGGGATGCGATGTTTGGTTCGGCCAGCCGTTTCTTCAGCATTGCGCCGACCATCTCCTTGCCGATCTTCGACGGTGGCCGCCTGCGTGCGGACCTCGATGCCCGCGACGCCGACTACGACCTGGCCGTGGCCCAGTACAACAAAACCCTGGTGCAAGCCCTCGGTGATATTGGCAACAACATCGCCCAACTGCGCGACACCGGCCGGCAGATCCAGGCCCAGCAACACGCCGCCGACATCGCCCAGCAGTCCTACGACACCGGCGTGCAGCGTTACAGCTCCGGCATCGGCAACTACCTGGATGTGCTGAGCATCGAGCAGCAATTGCTGCAGGCCCAGCGCCAACTGGCAACACTCAACGCGGCGCAGATCGATCTGTCGATTCAATTGATGCAGGCCCTGGGTGGCGGGTTCAACGCCGCAAACGTGGCAGCGGCCACCCCAGCAACGCGTACGGAATAATTTGAGGTAATCGTCATGGCCACTGCCGACAGCAACACCGCAACAGCGCAAGACAACAACCCACGCAAACGCAAGGTCATGCTGATCGGACTGGCGCTGATCGTCATCCTCAGCGTCGCCGGCGTATGGGCCTGGCATGAGCTTTACGGGCGCTTCAGCGAAAGCACCGACGACGCCTACGTGAACGGCAACGTGGTGGAAATCACCCCGCTGGTCACCGGCACCGTGGTCAGCATCGGCGCCGACGATGGCGACCTGGTCCACGAAGGCCAGGTGCTGGTCAACTTCGACCCGAACGACGCTGCCGTCGGCCTGCAAAGTGCCGAGGCCAACCTCGCCCGCACGGTGCGCCAGGTGCGCGGCTTGTACAGCAACGTCGATGGGATGAAGGCCCAAGTGTTGGCGCAACAAGCCAACGTGCAGAAGGCCCAGGACAACTACAGCCGGCGTAAGAACCTGGCCGCCGGCGGGGCGATTTCCCAGGAGGAACTGTCCCATGCCCGCGATGACCTGACCTCGGCGCAAAACGCCCTGGCCAACGTGCAGCAACAGTTCAAGACCAGCAGCGCGCTGGTGGATGACACGGTGATTTCGTCCCACCCGGACGTGCAAGCCGCCGCCGCCCAGCTGCGTCAGGCGTATCTCACGGATGCGCGCAGCACCCTGATCGCACCGGTGACGGGCTACGTGGCCAAGCGCACCGTGCAACTGGGTCAGCGCGTGCAGCCGGGCACGGCGTTGATGGCGGTGATCCCGCTGAACCAGCTGTGGATCGACGCCAACTTCAAGGAAACCCAACTGCGCGATATGCGTATCGGCCAGCCGGTGGACATCGAGTCGGATATCTACGGCAGCGACGTGAAGTTCAGCGGCACCATCGACAGCCTCGGCGCGGGCACCGGCAGTGCGTTTGCCCTGCTGCCGGCGCAGAACGCCACCGGTAACTGGATCAAGATCGTGCAGCGGGTGCCGGTGCGCATCCACATCAATGCCGAGGAACTGGCCAAGCATCCGCTGCGCGTGGGCCTGTCCACCGTGGTCAATGTGGACCTGCACGACCAGAGCGGCCCGGTGCTGGCGCAACAGGCGCCGCAAAAAGCCTCGTTCAGCACCAACGTGTATGACCGCCAACTCGCCGAAGCCGATGCCATGATCACCCAGTTGATCCATGACAACAGCCTCGCCGCGCCCAAGGCTGTGCAACGCTAATGAGCAATAACGCCTCCTTCACGCCACCCAGCCTGTTGATGGCCACTATTGGCCTGTCGCTGGCGACCTTTATGCAGGTGCTCGACACCACCATTGCCAACGTGGCGCTGCCGACGATTTCCGGCAACCTCGGCGTGAGTTCGGAGCAGGGCACCTGGGTCATCACCTCGTTTGCGGTGAGCAACGCCATCGCCTTGCCGCTCACCGGTTGGCTCAGCCGCCGGTTTGGCGAGGTGAAGCTGTTCCTGTGGGCGACCATCCTGTTTGTGCTGGCCTCGTTCCTCTGCGGTATTTCCACCTCGATGCCCGAGCTGATCGGCTTCCGGGTGCTGCAAGGCTTGGTCGCCGGGCCGTTGTACCCGATGACCCAGACGTTGCTGATCGCGGTCTATCCACCGGCGAGGCGCGGCATGGCCTTGGCGTTGCTGGCGATGGTCACGGTGGTGGCGCCGATTGCCGGGCCGATCCTCGGCGGTTGGATCACCGACAGCTACAGCTGGCCGTGGATCTTCTTTATCAACGTGCCCATCGGCATCTTTGCGGTGATGGTGGTGCGTTCGCAGCTGAAGAAACGCCCGGTGGTCACCAGCCACCAGCCGATGGATTACGTCGGGCTGCTGAGCTTGATCGTCGGCGTGGGTGCCTTGCAGATCATCCTCGACAAGGGCAATGACCTGGACTGGTTCGAATCCAACTTCATCATCATCGGTGCGGCGATTTCGGTGATTGCCCTGGCGGTGTTCATCATCTGGGAACTCACCGACAAACACCCGGTGGTCAACCTGCGGCTGTTTGCCTACCGCAACTTCCGCATCGGCACCATCGTGTTGATCCTGGGTTACGCGGGCTTCTTTGGCATCAACCTGATCCTGCCGCAATGGCTGCAAACCCAGATGGGCTACACCGCGACCTGGGCCGGCCTGGCCGTGGCGCCGATTGGCATTCTGCCGGTGCTGATGTCACCGTTCGTGGGCAAGTACGCGCACAAGTTCGATCTGCGCTTGCTGGCGGGCCTGGCATTCCTGGCGATTGGCTTGAGCTGCTTTATGCGCGCAGGCTTCACCAACCAGGTGGACTTCCAGCACATCGCCCTGGTGCAGCTGTTCATGGGTATCGGCGTGGCGTTGTTCTTTATGCCGACCTTGACCATCCTGATGTCCGATTTGCCACCGCACCAGATCGCCGACGGCGCCGGCCTGGCGACGTTCCTGCGCACCTTGGGCGGCAGCTTTGCGGCATCGCTGACCACCTGGATCTGGATTCGCCGGGCGGACCAGCACCATGCGTACATGAGCGAAAACATGACCACCTACGACTCGGCCACGCGCAATGCGCTGGACGCGCTGGGTGGGGCAGGGCAGAAGGCCTACACGCAGCTGGACCAGATTCTCACCAGCCAGGCGTACATGATGTCCACCGTGGATTACTTCACGTTGCTGGGGTGGATGTTCATGGGCTTGATGTTGCTGGTGTGGTTGGCGAAGCCGCCGTTTACAGCGAAGGCGGGGCCAGCGGCTTCAGGGCACTGATCAACCAAGATTGGAATGCAATCCCCTGTGGGAGCTGGCAAGCCCCCTCCCACAGTTGGATCTGTATTCACATCAGCAACTGACGCTGTAGGTTGGGAAGTACCCTGCTTTTAAAGAGGACCTTTCCGACATTATTCACCGATAGCAAATCTTTACTCTCTGGACTTTCGCACCGTCCAGGGATGACAAGGTATGACTAGCAGCGTATTGCCGAGCGCTTTCTTTGATCACAGCCGCCACAGACTGAGGGTCTACGGTGTCGACCCCGTGCTCGACGTGCTGGCCTTTCACGGCGGGGAGCGGCTGAGTCAGCCTTTCAAGTACCACATCGAATTCACTTGCACCGATCGTGACCTTGCCGTCGACCAAATCTTGGGCAAACCCGCGACATTCAGTCTGTTTCACGTGCCGCCCAAGCCTGTGCTGGTTTGGCAGCCACCGCCAAAAAACCAACCACTTCGCACCCTGGCCGGGGTTGTCACCGGCTTCAAGCGCCTGTCTGGCTCCAGTGATGAAGGCCGCTACGAAATCACCCTGGAACCGCGCTTGGCGCTGCTGGCGCAGGGCAAGCAATTTCGCATTTACCAGCAGCAATCCGTGCCGCAGATCGTCGAACACATCCTGCGTAATCGTCACGGTTTTGAGGGGCATGATTTTTACTTCCAGCTACTGCGCGACTATCCCAGGCGCGAGCAGGTCATGCAGTACGACGAAAGTGACCTGGCCTTCATTTCGCGGCTGCTGGCCGACGTTGGCATCTGGTATCGCTTCGTTCGCGATGAGCGATTGAATTTTGATGTCGTGGAGTTTCACGATCACCAGCGTTACTACCAGTTCGACGTCGAGTTGCCCTATCGCCCGCCCTCCGGGCTAAGCCGCGATCAGGACTGCGTGTGGGAACTGCAAACCCACCATCAGGTTGTAGAGCAACATGTCAACGTTCGCGCCTATCAATACCGGGATGCCAATGCCTGGCTCGACGGCGACATCGACCAGACCCGTGGTGCCACCACCACTTATGGCGAGGCTTACCACTACGCCGAACCCTACAGCGTGCTCGGGAACAGGCTGGACACTGACGAGGACCTGCCCACCGAAAGCGGCTACAGCTACGCGCGCCTGCGCCATGAACGCTACCTCAATAACCAGACCCGGCTCAGCGGGCTTAGCACCAGCGCAACGCTCGCGCCAGGCCAGGTACTGACCATTACCGACGGTGCGCCCCAGGCGTTTATGCCGAGGGTGGTGATCATCGAGCTGAGCGCCCGCGCTGCCCGTGATCGCAGCCTCGAGGTCAGCTTCGGCGCCATCCCCTATTCGGAGACCGTGTGTTTCCGACCACCGTTGCTACCCAAGCCAAGCATCGCCGGTACCGTCCCGGCCCGTGTCTCCAACCCGGGGGTGAGCGACCCTTACGCGCACATCGATCTGGAGGGGCGCTACAAGGTCAATTTCCTGTTTGATCGCGACACTTGGAAGCGCGGCGAGGAAAGCCTGTGGCTGCGTCTGGCCCGGCCTTACGCGGGGGATACGCACGGTTTGCACCTGCCACTGATCGCGGGCACCGAAGTGGCCGTGGCGTTCGAACAGGGTGACCCGGACCGCCCCTACATCGCCCACGCCCTGCACGACAGCGAACACCCTGATCACGTCACCTTGCGCAACTACAAGCGCAATGTGCTGCGCTCGCCGGCCAACAACAAATTGCGCATGGATGACACCCGGGGTGAGGAACACATCAAGCTCAGCACCGAATACAGCGGCAAAAGCCAGCTAAACCTCGGTCATATCGTGGATGCCGCAAAGAAAAAACGCGGCGAGGGGTTTGAGCTGCGCACCGACGGCTGGGGCGCGGTGCGGGCCGCAAAAGGCCTGCTGATCAGTGCGGATCAACAGAGCAAAGCCTCCGGTGCGGTCTTGGTGATGGACCCGGCCACGCAGCTGATTCAGGGTGCTGCGCAGCAAATTGCCGACTGGCAGGCAATCGCCCAGGCCCACCGAAGCCCTCAACCGTCCCTCAACGGTTTGCAGCAGTTGCAGGCCGACGCAAAAGACCTGGCAGCCCCCGTCATCCTGCTCAGCGCCCCCCAAGGAATTGGCGCGGTTACGCCGTCCAGCCTGCTGCTCAAAAGCGGCGAAGCGCTGTACCTGCAAAGCCACGACGACATCCATTTAGCCGCCGCCCAGCAACTCTCGGTCCATGCCAACCAAGGCATTTCCCTGCTCGCTCAGCAGCACGGCATGCGCCTGGTCTCGGGCAAGGGGCCGCTGGAAATCGAGTCCCACGCCGACTTGCTCAACCTGATCGCACAGCAGGACATCAGCGTGCAGTCGGTACAGGGGCAAGTGCACCTGACCGCCAGGAACGGCATCACCCTGGGATGTGGCGGCGGTTACCTGCGCATCCACCCGAGTGGCGCAATCGACATCCACAGCCCCGGCAAGTTGCTCCTCAAGGGGCAGCATGTGTGGGAGGGGCCTGCGGGCCAGGAGTTTGCGTTGCGGGAGTTGCCGCAGTCGGTGTGTGAGGACTGCCTTAAGAGAGCACGCGCAAAGGCCATCACCCTTTTGATGCGTGAAGGTTGATCAGGAGAGAGTGAAATGGCAGCACCTATTCCATGGCAAGACCAGATCGAACACGTATGTGCGACCGCCGGTGTGCACTACGTAGATCTGTTGTTTGATCAGGCCGCCTGGCACACCGACCTTATCGGGGCGCTGGAGCAAATAAAGCCAGCGATCCCTTGGTTTTCACTGTTCACGGGAACCCCCGAGGAACACATGCTGGACCAGGCGCCCCTATTGATGCGCCTGGACTTGACCCATTGGCAGCATAAAGCCTGGCTGGAGGAGCTGCTGACTCACGGCGCAGCCGACGCGCGCGTGTTGGTGGTGATCTCGCCGCTGGCCTTTGAAACCCTGAGCCACGCGCTGCGAGCACTTTCGCAAATCCGCTGGGGTGGTAAGGCCGGCCTGTTGCGTTACTACGACCCGCGCAGCTTTCCCTTATTGATGTCTTCGATTTTTACCGACGAACAACGCGCTGAGTTTCGGCAACTGACCTTTTTTTGGGGCTGGTTTGATCGAGATGAGCAAGTGCAGTGGCTCAAGGGACATGCGTTGGATGGAAAGAGCGGCGTTGACGTTTCACCTTTTCTGGAATTGAGCGACGAACAGTTCGAGTTGATGGGGTGTATCAGCGATGCGCAGGAATTAATGAGCAGCGGAGAGTTTCATCAAATACTTGGAGGCCTGGAGCAGCGCTTTTCTTTGTTCTACTCATTAGCCTTGAAGGCCAGTCGGGAAAATTATTTTGGTGATTTTAATGAGTATGTAAGGAGCAGGTTATGAGGTTGAAGAGTTGCTTGCTTTGCTTTGGTTTTGTGGGGTGCGGCCTGGCGACTTTAATGTTGTTGGGGTGTGCGTTTAACGAAAATAAAATGGTGGCCGGGAATATAGCAGCGATTAATCATGTTGAAGGTACTGCGGTTAATTGGTTTTCGGTGAATGGATATAGAGCGCACGGGGGAGGGGGGAGTTCGTGTTGCATTATTATGCCGGTTAAGTGGCGGCCGGGGTTAAAGGTGGATGTTGAGTGGGAAGTCGACTTGGATCCTTATGCGTATTCAAAGTGGCCGCCGTTGGGGAGTGATGGCTATATGGCTGAGCAAGTTAAGCATAAAGCCAAATATCGGCATTACAGTGCTACGGTAGACGTTCCGGAATGGCCGGAAACGAAATCTTGCAGCCTGAATGTTCATTTCTTGACTTGTAAGCGAGTGGAGGTGACGACCTCGTGCTCGACATATGGCCAGCCTGATTATCCTGTCAAAGAGCCTAGGCATGCAAAGGAGCCAGCTGTATGTGCGAAGTGACGCGTTTCATGACTGATTCGTTTGGGGGGCCGAGTTTGCTTTTTTCGTTACGGGGACCGGTGGTGCGTTTCATTGGAAAGGCTAGAGCGGTGTTGAAATGCTTGTGTGGGTTGTTGGGGTTTACATTGTTGGGGTGTACGTTCGCTGAAAATAAGATGGTGGCCGGGAATATAGCAGCGATTAATCATGTTGAAGGTACTGCGATTAATTGGTTTTCGGTGAATGGCTATAGAGCGCACGGCGGAGGGGGGAGTTCGTGTTGCATTATTATGCCGGTTAAGTGGCGGCCGGGGTTGGAAGTGGATATTGAATGGGAGGTTGATCCGAATAGCGATGCTGCTACGCCTCCGTTAGGGACGGATGAGTTCAAAGCCTTTATGGTTAAGCATAAATCCAACTATCGACGTTACAGTGCTACGGTTGACGTTCCGGAATGGCCTGAAAAAAAATCCTGCGACCTAAAGGTACATTTTTTAACTTGCAATCGCGTTGCAGTTACTACTGCTTGTGCGATGTATGGTCGACCAGATTATCCGATCAGAGAGCCTAGGCGCGCGAAGGAGCCAGCTGTATGCCTAAAATAAAAAACCAACTCAAAGAAAAAGCTTTCGGGCCGCCTGTTTTTCCTCTTGGCGGGCGCTTGCCTACAGAGGTCTCGGTGGTGGGTGCTAACTATCGTAGGCAAGCTGCTGAAGAGAACCTATTTTGTCGGCAGCGTGATTTTGCTGGGAAGAGTCAGCGCTTTGTATGTTGCCACAGTATGCATATAAGTCTGTTTTTCGATGGGACCAATAACAACGATAATAACGACACTACGAAGAATCATCCCAGTAATATTGCCAAGCTCTATCATGCGTCGATCCAAGCTGATGAAGCTAAAGGCAGTGGCTATTACTCTTACTATATGCCCGGTGTCGGTACTCCGTTTCCGGAGGTGGGAGAGCTGGATTACAGCGAGGCCGGGTTGAAGTACGCCACCGGAGGCGAGGATCGCATCAATTGGGCTTTAGTATCTGTCGCTGACGCCATGTATTCGGCGTTGGCCGGTGTTCCTTTGTCGCAGGATGATCGTGCGAAAGCCGTCACCAAAATGAGCACGTGGCCTACGCCCTTGATGAGTAACTTTGGCCCAAGCAACCGTCGCTCCGTAATGACCAACCTGCTTGCCCCTTTGAAAGCCCGCGTGCCGGTAGCGCAGCCCAAAGTCCTTGGAATCAAACTCTTCGTATACGGCTTCTCCCGAGGCGCCGCAGAGGCCCGTACTTTTGTCACTTGGCTAAGCCAGCTATTCGACACCCCAGAAGGCGCCGAACGCCCTGAACAAAGCCTGATTGGCCTGCCCATCAGCGTCGAATTTCTCGGCCTGCTGGATACCGTGGCGTCGGTCGGCATCGCTCACGCCGCGCCGTTTTTTGCAGGGCACATGGATTGGGCTGATAACACTCAGTTATTGCCCGACGCCCAGCGGTTCCCTGATCTGGTCAAGTGCTGTCGACACTTTGTCGCAGGCTTCGAACAGCGCTCATGTTTCCCGCTGGATTCGATACGCAATGAGGATGGCAAGTACCCAGCCAACACCATCGAAGTGGTCTATCCCGGTGTTCATTCCGATGTGGGGGGCGGCTACCCAAAAAATGATCAGGGCAAGGCACGCGGTAGTACCAATGAACTAGTTTCACAGATCGTCCTGCACGACCTATATGCCGAAGCCTTCGCTGCGGGCGCACCGTTGCAGGTTCCGGAACAGGCATTGCCTGAAAGCTTGCAGCGCAACGAGTCTTGGCGGAGGTTGGGGCCGGCCACAAAAGAGGAGTTCGATATCAGCCCCCTCGTTATCGAACGCTTCAACGCCTGGCGCCAAACCCTCCCAGGCATCCCTTCCGACCCACCCACCGCCACTCCCCCCTGGTCCTACCAACCCATCCAGCTCACCACTGCCGTCGAAGACACCCTGGCCGACCAACTGGGCTGGATCACCGGCTGGCGCATCGGCCGTTTTGCCAACGACAGCTACAAACACCAACCCTTTTTCACTCAAGCCCACGAGACCACGGCCTACGATGAGGGCCAGCAACGCGAACACTATGAAACGCTGAAACGCGGTCTAAAAAAAGACCGCCAACAAGCCCCCGAGGCCGCCAAAAATTATCCCGGCCCGCCCATCTACGAACCGAAGATCGACCAGACCCAACTCAGCCAGGCCGCTGCCGAGTTCAAGGCCGACTACACCGGCAGCAAACGTGAACAAACCAGCTTGAAGGGTTACATGCTGGACGTGGTGCTGCGCGACGCGATCTACCTGCTCAATGAAGATGACGAAGCCAGGGACCATGCCGCACTCAAGGCAGCGGGCGAGCGACGTTGCAAACAGCTATTCCGGGATGACCGAGGTACACCCAGTACGCAAACTGATATGGCCCTGTTGGTCGCGCTGTTCGACGACCAAGTCCACGATTCCCGCGCCTGGTTTATGCATGACGCATTGAAAACCCGTGAGCTGTGGGCCGGTTACTTTTTCTACCGCATGACCTATTTCGGCAATGAAAACAGCCGCGAGCTTTCCCCGGTGGTGGTGGCGGGGCGGATGCTGGGTGTGGCGATGGTGGTTGGGGCCACGGTGTATGGCATCAAGCGAAAAAACGCCCTGGGTGGCCTCGCCGCCGGCATCGGCGGCGCGACCATCGGTTATCAGGTCATCGACAAGGCCACAGGCTTGGTGGTGCCGTTCTTGCCGGGGGCCGAGCAAATCCTCAAGCCAACCGCGCATATCGGCTTGGTGGCCGCCGAGCTGAAAACTCAAATCGCCCAGGAGGACCTGGTCGAGCGCCTGGATCGCACTACTGCCATGTTACGCGCGGCGGGCAGCTTGTTTGAGATCGACGGGGAGGTGGCCTGATGTTGCCTTTAGTGCGTGTCGGTGATCGTTTGCAGCCCTTTGGCGGCGAGGTTTTGCAAGGCCATTTCCTGGCCTTCGGCAAAGCGGTGGCCTGCATGGGCGACCCAGTCCGCTGTAAAAAGCATGGCTTGAACAAAATCAGTGAAGGCACTGCGGGTTCCACTATGGACGGCAAACCTGTGGTGCTGCACGGGCACCGGTGTGAGTGCGGCTGCCGTTTGGTGAGCACCCTTGCGACCTCGTCGATGGGGGTGTCGCCATGACTCGGCCACCGCTGTATCCGCAGGTCAGCGCGCCGCGAGCACCCCATTGGCGACGCTGGTGGCTGGCGTTGCTGATGCTCTGTAGCGTGCAGGCTGTGGTCCTGCTGGCGCTATGGCCCACAGGGCAGCCTCAGCTTGAACTGTGGTTATGGAGTGCAGTACTGCCATTGAGTTGGGCGATGGTATTGGCGCTGCGTGTATTGGTTTGGCAGATCGCTCAGTTCCAGACGGATGTGTACCGAGGCATCCGTGATGGAGACCTGCAGCGCTGGTGGCGGCGGCGTGGTTTGGGTTTGCCGGTGCAACAGGTGCTGTTGCTCGGGCCGGCGGGCGACGAGCAGGCGCAGTACCGCGGGCTGATGGCTGCCACGCCAGTCCCGAAACCGTCGCTGATACCGGGGGCGACGCAGCCTGCGCTACGGTGTCGATTGTCACTGAGCAATGTCACCGAACGCGGCCCTGCCTTGGCCCGCCACCTTGCCCGGTTGACCCTTGCACTTCCTGAATTATCTGCGCGTTGGCCAACGCTGTGCGGCGTTGCCTGGGCGGGTGATACGGGCAGCGAGACTGCGTTCACTCAACAGTTGGCCAAGGCCGGTGTGAGGCTGCCCGATACCCGCGTGCCATTGGGCGATCTGGCTGACCTCGACGCGCTGATTGAAGGCTTTTACCCGCTCTGCCAGGAAGCGGCTGATTGGTTCTTGTGTGCCGGCGTAGTGTCTTTGGAGCGCGCCGGAGACGGCGACCTGCCAGGCGAAGCAGGCTTTATGTGGGTAGTGGATCGGCAAGCCAGGCAGCTGTTGCATCGGGGTGAGTATCTATTGAGCGAGGCGCATGAGTCGCCCGCTGAACTGTGCGCGCAGGTGCAATGTTATGCCGGCCTTGATGGGCCTCCACCCAGCTGTTTGGCATTGGATGAAACCAGCCAGGTAGCGTTTGCGCAGGGAGGCTGGTGCGCAGCAGAGCACCAACTGAGTACGCAATGGGGCCTGCTGGGGAACCTGGCGCCTTTCATCGGTATGTCGCTGGCGCTGTTGCAGGCGAAGGTGGCAGCTCAGCCCTGCGGCTGGTTGAGTCAGGATGCCGAGGAACGACTGGCCATTGGAGTGGTGGTACCTCATGGCAATCACTAAAGGGGGACCTCAAGCCTCTTTGGTCGGCATGGGGTTGGGCTATCTGGTGGTCGCGTGGTTGCTGGTCGCGCTCGGCTGCTTGTTCTATGCAGTGTGCAGCAACTATTTCGCTTGGCCGGCGCTGTCGCTCAAGGATCTGGCGCTACGGGGCCTGTTCATTGGGCTCGCGCTTTGCTGGCTTTGTCCGCTGATTTTATTGGCTTGGGACCGTGTTGCGGTTGGCTGGGCAACGGGGTTGGTGGCGACGGTGGCCGAACCCTGGGGGGCTTTTTCGAGCCCCGTCGAACCTGAAGAAACCCCCTGGCTGGAGGCGTTACGCAAGTCTCTTCGCACGCAGCATGGGTGCTTCTGGCGCCGCAAAGTCCGCTTGTTTTTAGTGTTTGGCGAACCGGATCACATCAGCGCTATCGCCCCTGGCTTGACGCCACAGAACTGGCTGGAAGGGCAAGGCACGGTCTTGTTATGGGGTGGCAGTGTCCATTCCGGGCTGGACGAGGCAGCCCTTGCACCGTGGCGCGAGTTGAGCCGCTGGCGTGCGCTGGATGCTGTGGTCTGGGCGCTGAGCAGTGAGCAAAGCCGCGATGATGTCGCGATGGGTGAGGGTGTTCGGCATTTTTGCGAACTGTCCCGTGAGCTGCGCTGGCAGATCCCACTGCACCTGTGGCAAGTCTGCGCCAGCCAATGGCCGCAGGCCCAGCGCACGGTCGAGCCGGTTGGCAGTGTGTTGCCGCCGAAGCTGACCGTCGTCGCCCTGCAAGCGTGCTTGCAAGGCTTGATCGAGCCCCTGCGTCACGCAGGTCTGGCACAGATGCATGATCAGACTACCCATGATTTCCTGCTCCGGCTGTCTCGCGATTTGCAGGCCGAAGGCATTACCCGTTGGCGCCAGGCGCTCGCGCCGTTGCTAGGCCAGTCCGCCCGTGGAGTACCTCTGCGTGGTGTGTGGTTCAGCCTGCCGGTGCAGCGTGAGCAGGCGGGCCATTTTTGGCCGACGGACCCCGCCTGGAACGGCGTACTGGAGGACAAGCCTGTAAGGCGTCGAGTGGGCTGGAACGCCCCTCGCGTGGGTTACGCCGTGACGATGATGCTGATGCTGGCGTGGGGAGTTGGCTTGTTGCTGTCCTTCCCCAGTAACCGCGCGCAGGTTGCGCAGGCACACGTTTCGCTCGCTGTGCTGCAGCAATCTGCGCAAGGCGACCAGCAAATTCAGGCCCTCAACGAGCTAACTCGCGCACTCGCCCGGCTGGACTACCGCGCCAAGCACGGCACGCCGTGGTATCAACGCTTCGGCTTGAACCAGAACCACGCCTTGCTTGAAGCCCTTTGGCCGCGCTATGTCGAAGCCAATAACCGATTGATGCGCGACCCGGCGGTCGCGAATTTGCAACGCCAACTCGACACGCTGATCAACCTTGCACCGGACAGCCCGGACCGCGCCCGTCACACCCATGTTGCCTACGATCAACTCAAGGCTTACCTGATGATGGCTCGCCCGGAGAAAACCGATTCTGTCTTCCTGGCCAAGGCCTTGGGCGAGGCTGAGCCGCTGCGTGCCGGTTTGTCCCCCGGCATGTGGCAGAGCCTGTCGCCGACGCTCTGGCAGTTCTACAGCGTACAGTTGGCTGCACATCCCGAGTGGCGCATCGCGGCTGACTGGAAGCGGGTCGCTCAAACCCGGCGGGTCTTGCTCGGCCAGTTGGGTCGACGCAATGCCGAGGCCAGCCTGTACCAACAGGTGCTCGATGCCGCCGCCAACCATTCGCCGGACTTGAGCCTGCACCAGATGGTCGCCGATACCGATGCATTGGCACTGTTTTCCACCGACGCCAGTGTAGCGGGGGTGTTCACCCGCCAAGCCTGGGAGGGCCATGTGCGCCAGGCCATCGACGATATTGCCAGCGCCCGCCGCGAGGAAATCGACTGGGTGCTCAGCGACAAGCCCATCGATGTTGATCCCCATCTGACGCCAGAAAAGCTGCGCGAGCGTCTTACCGAACGCTACTTCCAGGATTATGCCCGAGCGTGGCAGGACTTCCTCAACAGCCTGCGCTGGCAGCAATCCGAACGGATGGCCGATGTCATCGACCAATTGACGTTGATAAGCGATGTACGCCAGTCGCCATTGATTGCACTGATGAATACCGTGGCCTACCACGCGCATGCAGGTCAGCGTGGTCGGGCACTGGGGGACTCGCTGATCCAGTCGGCACAAAAGTTGATCGGCCAGGACGAGACGCCAGTGATCGACAGATTGACGCGTGAACCGAGCGGCCCGATGGATGCCACTTTCGGCCCGCTGCTTTCACTGATGAGCATCGACGGCAGCGGTAATAAGCTCACCCTGCAGGACTTTCTCATCCAAGCCACCCGCGCTCGCCTGCAACTGCAGCAAGTCAGTCACGCCCCTGACCCACAGGCCTTGAGCCAGGTCCTGGCGCAAACAGTCTTCCAGGGTAAAAACGTCGATCTGACCGACACCCAGTCCTACGGCAGGCTGATCGCTGCGAGCCTTGGTGCGCAGTGGGCCGGGTTCGGTGAGGCGCTGTTCGTGCGTCCAATGGACCAGGCCTGGCAGCGGGTGCTGCAACCTTCAGCGGTGAGTCTTAATCGCCAGTGGCAACGCGCCATCGTGACACCCTGGCACAGCGCGTTTGCCAGCCGCTACCCGTTTGCCGCCACAGGCAGTGACGCCTCGTTGCCGATGTTGGGACAAATGATCCGTGCCGACTCGGGGCGGATCGAGCAGTTTTTGCAGCATCAACTAAGCGGCGTGTTGCGCAAGGAGGGCAATCGCTGGGTGGTCGATCCATTGCATAGCCAGGGCCTGCGTTTCAACCCGCAGTTTCTGTCAGCCATCAACCAGCTCAGCAACTTGGCGGACGTGCTCTACACCGACGGTGGCATGGGGCTGAGCTTCGAACTCCAGGGCAAAGCGGTCAGAGACGTGGTGCAAACCACCTTTGTTCTCAATGGTGAAAAACACCACTACTTCAACCAAAAAGAACGTTGGCAGCGCTTCAGCTGGCCAGGCCGTAGCGATTACCCCGGGGTGAGCCTGAGCTGGACCAGTGTGCATGCCGGCGAACGCCTGTTGGGTGATTACCAGGGCACCTGGGGTCTGATTCGTCTGCTGGAAAAAGCCCGCGTCACGCCATTGGACGATGGCGACAGCCTCTATCGCATGGTGCTCAAGGCGCCTGATGGTATCGATCTGACTTGGCGTTTGCGCACTGAACTGGATGCCGGGCCGTTGGCGTTGCTCAAGTTGCGCGGTTTCACGCTGCCGTCACAGATATTTCTGGCTGACGAGTCGTATGCACAAAACGCGAGTGTGGAATGCAATCCCCTGTGGGAGCTGGCTTGTCGGGTCGCCGCATCGCTGCGATAGCGGTGGTGCAGTCGATACATGAGTTGACTGATACACCGCCTTCGCGGGCAAGCCCGCTCCCACATTTGGATCTGTGTTCACATTGGATCAGTGGTGTTTGATGTTCAGGCGCCAGGCAGCGCCAGTTGCGGATTGACGAAATCAAACGCCGCCAACTGAAACCCCTGCTCATCCACCTGCAACGCCCAGCCCTGCTTATCCCAATCCCCCAGCACTATGCGCTTGGCCGCTTGCTCGCCAATCTGCAACTTGTGAATGGCGGGGCGGTGGGTATGGCCATGGACCAGGGTGCGCACGCCAAACTGCTGCATCACCCGGGGCACTTCCTCGGGGGTCACATCGACAATGTCGTTGGCTTTCATGCGCGTCTGTGCACGGCTTTCGCTGCGCAGTTTGCGCGCCAGTTTGTGGCGGGTGCGCAACGGCAGGTGGCGCAGGATGAACAGCACGATGGGGTTGCGCAGGATGCGGCGCAGCTTCATATAGCCGACGTCGCGGGTGCACAGGCTGTCGCCGTGCATCAATAGCACCGGCTCGCCAAATAGCTGCACGACGCTCGGGTCCTTGAGCAAGGTCGCGCCTGCTGCTTTGCAGAACGCCTTGCCGATCAGGAAATCGCGGTTGCCATGCATGATGAAAATCGGGGTGCCGCTGTCGCTCAGTTCGCGCAGGGCTGCGCAAATCGAACGTTGGAAGGGGGTCATGCCATCGTCGCCAATCCAGGCTTCAAAGAAGTCCCCCAGAATGTACAACGCCTGGGCGCCACGGGCGCGGCCGTGGAGCAGATCCAGAAACGCCCGGGTAATGTCCGGGCGCTCCTCTTCCAGATGCAAGTCTGAAATAAGCAGGATCACCCTTAGATGATCTCGGCTTTCTCGACGATAACGTCTTCTACCGGAACGTCCTGGTGACCGGCTTTGCCAGTGGTCTGCACGCCTTTGATCTTGTCCACGACGTCCTGGCCTTCGGTGACTTTACCGAATACCGCGTAACCCCAACCCTGCACGTTCTTGCCGCTGTGGTTCAGGAAGGCGTTGTCGGCCACGTTGATGAAGAACTGCGCGGAGGCCGAATGCGGCTCCATGGTACGGGCCATGGCGACGGTGTACTTGTCGTTGGAAAGGCCGTTGTCCGCTTCGTTCTGGATGCTTGGGCGCTTGTCTTTCTTTTCTTTCATGCCTGGCTCGAAACCGCCGCCCTGGACCATGAAGTTGCCGATGACACGGTGGAAAACGGTGTTTTCGTAGTGGCCGGCGTTCACGTATTCGATGAAGTTGGCGACGGTGATCGGCGCTTTCTCGGCGTTCAGCTCGATGACGATGTCACCGTGGTTGGTGGTCAGTTTGACTTGAGTCATGGTCGTTTCTCTTTCAAGGAATTCGTGGGTGTGGACGCCTGAGCGCCTTACCGATTTGGCGACACTTTTTGGCAAAGCAGCGGCCAAGGGGCGCAGTTTAGCGTGACCTGTAGGAATTTCGAGGTGGTTTTTTACCGCCCATGCAATTAATGCAGCAGTTTTTGACCACGCTCTGTCAGTGTCTTGACGGCTTCGGCTATTATGAGCGCTTTGTTTTATCTGGCCTTACCCGGCCACGAACCTGTCTGTTCAAGGATCCTATGAGCAAGCCCACTGTCGACCCTACCTCGAATTCCAAGGCCGGACCTGCCGTCCCGGTCAATTTCCTGCGCCCGATCATCCAGGCGGACCTGGATTCGGGCAAGCACACGCAGATCGTCACCCGCTTCCCGCCAGAGCCCAACGGCTACCTGCACATCGGTCACGCCAAGTCGATCTGTGTGAACTTCGGCCTGGCCCAGGAGTTCGGTGGCGTCACGCACCTGCGTTTCGACGACACCAACCCGGCCAAGGAAGACCAGGAATACATCGACGCCATCGAAAGCGACGTGAAGTGGCTGGGCTTCGAATGGTCCGGTGAGGTGCGCTATGCCTCGCAATACTTCGACCAGTTGCACGACTGGGCCGTCGAGCTGATCAAGGCCGGCAAGGCCTACGTCGACGACCTCAGCCCGGAGCAAGCCAAGGAATACCGTGGTTCCCTGACCGAGCCGGGCAAGAACAGCCCGTTCCGCGACCGTTCGGTGGAAGAGAACCTCGACTGGTTCGCCCGCATGCGCGCCGGTGAGTTCGCCGACGGCGCCCGCGTGCTGCGTGCCAAGATCGACATGGCCTCGCCGAACATGAACCTGCGCGACCCGATCATGTACCGCATTCGCCATGCCCACCACCACCAGACCGGTGACAAGTGGTGCATCTACCCGAACTACGACTTCACCCACGGTCAGTCGGACGCCATCGAAGGCATCACCCACTCGATCTGCACCCTGGAGTTCGAAAGCCATCGCCCGCTGTACGAGTGGTTCCTGGAACACCTGCCGGTGCCGGCGCACCCACGTCAGTACGAGTTCAGCCGCCTGAACCTGAACTACACCATCACCAGCAAGCGCAAACTCAAGCAACTGGTAGATGAAAAGCACGTGCATGGCTGGGACGACCCGCGTATGTCCACGCTGTCGGGCTTCCGTCGCCGTGGCTACACGCCTGCCTCGATCCGCAACTTCTGCGACATGGTCGGCACCAACCGTTCCGACGGCGTGGTGGACTTCGGCATGCTCGAATTCAGCATCCGCAACGACCTCGACCACAGCGCCCCGCGCGCCATGTGCGTACTGCGTCCGTTGAAAGTCGTGATCACCAACTACCCGGAAGACAAGGTCGACAACCTCGAGTTGCCGCGTCATCCGCAGAAAGAAGAACTGGGCGTGCGCAAGCTGCCGTTCAGCCGTGAAATCTACATCGACCGCGATGACTTCATGGAAGAGCCGCCAAAGGGCTACAAGCGCCTGGAACCTGCTGGCGAAGTGCGCCTGCGTGGCAGCTACGTGATCCGTGCCGACGAAGCGATCAAGGACGCCGATGGCAACATCGTCGAACTGCGTTGCTCGTACGATCCGGAAACCCTGGGCAAGAACCCGGAAGGTCGCAAGGTCAAGGGTGTGATCCACTGGGTGCCGGCCGCCGCCAGCATCGAATGCGAAGTGCGTTTGTACGATCGCCTGTTCCGCTCGCCGAATCCTGAGAAGGCCGAAGACAGCGCCAGTTTCCTCGACAACATCAACCCTGACTCCCTGCAAGTGCTCACTGGTTGTCGTGCCGAGCCGTCGTTGGGCGAAGCACAGCCGGAAGACCGTTTCCAGTTCGAGCGCGAAGGTTACTTCTGCGCGGATATCAAGGACTCGAAACCTGGTGCTCCGGTATTCAACCGTACCGTGACCTTGCGTGATTCGTGGGGCCAGTGATTTAAGGGAATTGTCGTGCTAACGATCTACAACACACTCAGTAAGACCAAAGAAGTCTTCAAGCCGCTGGATGGCAACAAGGTGCGCATGTACGTGTGCGGCATGACCGTGTACGACTACTGCCACATCGGCCACGGCCGCAGCATGGTGGCCTTCGACCTGGTGACCCGCTGGTTGCGTTTCAGCGGCTATGACTTGACGTACGTGCGCAACATCACCGACATCGACGACAAGATCATCAACCGTGCCAACGAGAACGGCGAGTCGTTCGACGCGCTGACCGAGCGCATGATCGCCGCCATGCACGAGGACGAGGCGCGCCTCAACATCCTCAAGCCGGACATGGAACCGCGCGCCACGGACCACATCCCGGGCATGCACGCGATGATCCAGACCCTGATCGACAAGGGTTACGCCTACGCCCCGGGCAATGGCGACGTGTACTACCGCGTCGCCAAGTTCATGGGCTACGGCAAGCTGTCGCGCAAGAAAATCGAAGACCTGCGCATCGGCGCACGCATCGAAGTGGACGAAGCCAAGCAAGACCCGCTGGACTTCGTGCTGTGGAAAGGCACCAAGCCCGGCGAGCCGAGCTGGGAGTCGCCTTGGGGCGCCGGGCGTCCGGGCTGGCATATCGAATGCTCGGTGATGTCCACCTGCTGCCTGGGCGAGACCTTCGACATTCATGGCGGCGGCAGCGACCTGGAGTTCCCGCACCACGAAAACGAAATCGCCCAAAGCGAAGCCGCCACCGGCAAGACCTACGCCAACGCCTGGATGCACTGCGGCATGATCCGCATCAATGGCGAGAAGATGTCCAAGTCCTTGAACAACTTCTTCACCATTCGCGACGTGCTGGAAAAGTACCATCCTGAAGTTGTGCGTTACCTGCTGGTGTCCAGCCACTACCGCAGCGCCATCAACTACTCGGAAGACAACCTCAAGGACGCCAAGGGCGCCCTGGAGCGTTTCTACCACGCGTTGAAAGGCTTGCCGGTGGTTGCCCCGGCCGGCGGCGAAGCGTTCGTCGAGCGTTTCACCCAAGTGATGAACGACGACTTCGGCACCCCCGAAGCCTGCGCCGTACTGTTCGAAATGGTGCGCGAGATCAACCGCCTGCGCGAGAGCGATCTCGACGCAGCGGCTGGCCTGGCGGCCCGCTTGAAAGAACTGGCCAGCGTGCTGGGCGTGTTGCAGATGGAAGCCGATGACTTCCTGCAAGCCGGCGCCGAAGGGCGTGTGGACGCGGCTGAAGTGGACGCGCTGATCCAGGCGCGCCTGACGGCACGGGCCAACAAGGACTGGGCGGAATCCGACCGCATCCGCGACCAACTCACCGCCATGGGCGTGGTGTTGGAAGACGGCAAGGGTGGGACGACGTGGCGGTTGGCTGATCAGGCTTGATCGGTAAACGCTGAATAAAAAACGCCCCGACGGGTTCGGGGCGTTTTTTTGCATATTGCTAAGTTTTTCGAATCAAATCTCTATCCGTGTCCAAGATTTTCTGCATAGTCAAATCGGAGGTCTCACCGAACACGGCTCTGAAATTTTTCCTGCTTGGTATTGGCAGTCTTGTATCAACGTCCCGTCTCGGCCCCACTGCCGTGATTGTCCGTTTCTCTCGCCGTGTGCGTATTCGGTAGAATAAAGTTGAGTTCCATCCTCTGACCAACCTTGCATCTTTCCATGTAGCTTTCCATCTTTATAGATCGAGTGCTTTCTTTTTTGCCCGTTGTCATACCATTCTATGTCGTCGCCTTGGCGGTTATGATTTTCGTCTTGTTCCCATTGGCTGACTTTTATACCGTCAATGTTCCATTCGTGGCTCATTCTAATGCGCTGCTTTGCATATAATGTTTGTGATTCGATCTCGCCGTTTGCAAAGTATTTGACATCCCAGCCATCCAGCTGCCCGCGATCATAATCTTGCGTGGTTTTTAGTGTGCCGTCTTCATAGTAATAGTTTGATATTCCTGAGCGGCTGCCATCTAAGTATTTTTCCATCGATTCAGGATTTCCGTTAGCGTACAGTTTGACTCTTGGGCCATTTAGCACTCCATTTACATAATGCTCGCGGATCTTGACTTTTCCTGTCGGGTCGTAAGTTATGTACTCGCCGTCAGTGATCATTCCGTTACTGTAGTTTATGGTTTTTTCAATTTTTCCGTTTTTGTGGCGAATAATGCTTTTTCCTTCACGTTGGCCCTGCGTGCTCATTTCAATAGAACTCGAAACCATGCCGTTACTATGGAAGGTGCGGAATTTATGGACGAATTTGCTCGCAGCATAGTCTTCATTGTCGACGAATCCATCGGCCGCAATCTTCTTGTTTTTTTTATCGTAGATATTTACTTTCCAAGCTTTTAGTTTTTGGTCATAAGTTTGGGGTTGCTCTATGAAAAAAAGACTGCGCGCAGCTGGAGCGGGTCGGTAGTTTTTGTCTAAG
The DNA here is from genome assembly GCF_053456465.1 of Pseudomonas acericola (SeqCode). Taxonomy (NCBI): domain Bacteria; kingdom Pseudomonadati; phylum Pseudomonadota; class Gammaproteobacteria; order Pseudomonadales; family Pseudomonadaceae; genus Pseudomonas; species Pseudomonas acericola (SeqCode). The sequence continues at coordinate 1,300,203 of NZ_JBRFJB010000001.1, forward strand.
TACAGTTTTCCATGAATTAGCACATCTGTGAGTGACCTGCATATTTCACCCGTGCAGGTAGCGAATTTGTTCGCCATTGGTATTTTTTGTTCACAATCCTGATGGGTGATAAATAGTGCGGTTCCATCATCGGCGTATTTTTTGATTTTATTAACTTCTGCTAGGAAACTTTCGACAGGAACCCCGATGGAGTTTGGTGTGATATGCAGTTGTGAAGTGCCACAACTGTGTTCTGTCGAAAGCGTCAGGCGAACTGCCGCCATGAGCTTTACGCTGAAGGAGTCCGTGGCTTCTGGATCTATGTCGAGATAGGTTGCATTCATTTTTATATTTAGGATTGTCGATAGGTGAGTCTGTTCGGCTTGAGCGCATGTTGCACTCGAGATGAGTGCTAGTGTCGCTAAGAATTTCCTATATTCGAATTGCATCCTGATTGCCCATTAGTTGACTTATATGGAGAGGGTAAAACTTTGGGTGGCGGCTGTGCGTGACTTTGATTTGCGTTTGAGTGGAAGGTGTGCCCGCTAGAAACGCTCAATAGAGTGTCGGGCACCAAAGAGAAGACTATGGGTCAATCGTTGACTACAAAGAAGCGAGGGTTTCTGGCGAAGAAGTAGGATGTTTCTTTGGAAAATTTGTCACGGTGCTTTACGTTGTTCGTGCTGGCGGGTGTTCAATAGCGGACGGTAAAAGGGGCGGGTCTACTTGTACCAACATAGCGGCACCCCTCATCACTTCTACTTTTGAATACCGTTCAATTTAGGGCTGATGCTCCGCCCACCATCAACTGAATCCCCTCTAGCATCCGACAAATTCCGAGGGCCACGCTGCGGGGATTGCCGTCGATCTCAAACGCCAAATGGCTTGCCAGTGCATGAACCGACGCTAGATCCTCCGACGCGTTTACCAGCAGCGTCTCGATATCTAGTCCCTCGCGTAGGGTAAACAGGTCATGGTTCTCAGCAGATGGCTCTGGTTTCTCAGATGGATTCAGATAATGGCAAATTGCTCGATGAGCAGAGGCGTGAAACGCGGTTGAGTCTAACGGCGGATTCGGACTGTCTTTGATCATGACTTAGCTCCTAGAGTATTGGAGCCACCACCCATCGCTGCGAAACGACAATCGGGTGGCAGCTGTACGCAGGTTCGCAGACCGGGACTCTAGGCACCCGGCATACCCGAAGGTATCCCGCGCACAGCCGCCATAACATCAGGCATAAAAAAGCGCCCGCTATCTGAGGTGGACGCTGTGCGTCTAGAGTTTAACCGGGCTGCGAAACCCGGTCGCTGAATTTGCAGCGACCGCCGAAGATTAGGCAGCCATCTTCCGAGGGACAACCCTAAAACGCTGTCAGAAATTTCTGCGGGTTTTTGCTCGGCAGCACCCCCGGACCAATGGTGGCCCCCAGTCTAAATGTGGGAGCTGGCTTGCCCGCGATAGCGGTGTGTCAGTCACCGAAAATGCTGGCTGGTATACCGCTATCGCAGGCAAGCTGAACTGGCCTAATGAATTTGGACACATCAATAGGGCGCTATGATGGCGCCCAAACCTGAGGTGTGCAGATGATGCGAAAGTCCTATTCCAGCGAGTTCAAGCTCAATGCCGCAAGCATGGTGCTTGATCAAAATATGCCTGTTCCCGAAATTTGCGCCAGTTTGGACATTGGCCCTACGGCTTTGCGTCGCTGGGTCGAGCAGGTGCGCAAAGAGCGCGCCGGATCAACGATGGCTGGTACAAAGGCGATTACTGCCGACCAAAAGAAAATCCAGGAACTCCAGGCCCTGCTCAGGCAGAAAGATCGGGATATCGAAATCTTAAAAAAGGCCAGTGTTCTCCTGCTTTTGGACTCCAAAGATCATTCCCTCTGATCAGCGAGCTAGGCGAACAGTACGGCATTACAGATTGTTGTCGTGTTTTCGAAGTCAACCGCAGTAGCTACTAC